>CAVYJL010000008.1:0-429434 GCA_963768865.1 uncultured Coriobacteriia bacterium
TGTTTATGCGGGGCCGCTGAACTCGTCGTATTGCTCGCAGGCGGCCGAGGCACGAAACGCTCCCCGGCGATCGCGAACACGAGCTCTGCGGCGCGGCCGGTGACGTCGACGCAGTGCTCGTGACGGCCGGGCGCCGCCATCCTGCCGAACGACCCGATGACCGCCGGGCACTCCAGCGCGCCGAACTCGTCCACGAACCTCGTCTCGAGCTCCTCCTCGGCATCGAGAGGGACGGCCCAGTCCTCGTTAGGGGTGTCTCGGCCCACCAGCAGCCCGAGCCCCATGACCGCGCCCGCGAACGCGCCGCAGACGTGGCCCTTGCGCCAGACACCGCAGAACCCGGTCGCCAGCCGCATGATGCTCGGATCGTAGGGCTCGCTGGCCAGCTCGTTGACGGTGGTCACGACCGCCTCGGAACAGAACCAGCCTTGGTCGTAGAGCTCAGCGGCCCGCACATGGGCCTTGCGGGACAACGAAGCCCAGCCCTCGGGGGGCGCCGTGGGGCAGGTCATGGCTACACCTCCGGTGTCACGAACTCCTCGATCCGGGCCAACAGCTGGTCCAGCACGATGGCCAGCAGGCCGGCGGTCACCGCGCCCTCGAAGATCCACGCCGTGTTCTGCACCTGGATCCGCCCACGATGGGCGCGCCCAGGCCTCCGTATCCGACAGCCGCGGCCACGGTAGCAGTACCCACATTGATGATCACCGAGGTGCGGATGCCCGCCATGATCACCCGTGCCGAGAGCGGCATCTCCACGGTCCATAGCGTCCGGAAGCGCCCGACACCGAGCCCGGTCGCCGCGTCCACGACCGCGGGGCTCACGGCGCCCAGGCCGGCGACGGTGCTGCTCACCACCGGGAACAGGCCGTACACCGTGAGCGCGAGCAGCGCTGGCGCCCAGCCGAACCCGAGCGCCGGCACGGCGAGCGCCAGCACGGCCACCGGCGGGAACGTCTGGCCGAAGTCGACCCCCGCCGCCACCACGTCCAGGAAGTCGCGTCCGCTGGGGCGGGTCACCCAGATGCCCACCGGCAGCCCTATCGCGATGGTCAGCGCGCTGGACGCCGCGACGATGAGCAGGTGCTGGAGCACGAGCTCCGAGAGCGGCACCTGGTACGCCGGCGGAGAATCGAGCGGGAAGAGGCGCGACAGCACGGCGACCCACAGCTGCTGCTGCATGACCAGCCACGAGAACGCCGCGGCCCCCGCGAGGGTCACCGCCAGCGCCGCCCACGGGCGGCGGCGCACGGCGCTGTCGGAGCGGTCGCTCACGCCGGGGCCTCGTCGGTGCCGCCCGTTTCCTCGGCACCGAAGCGGGAGATGTGCGAGTCGCCGCCGGCCATCGTGTCCTCGATGGCGTGCAGCGACACCTCGCCCACGAGCCGCCCGCGCTCGTCGGTGACGGCGACGCTTCGGAAGCCCGCGCCCAACATCCGGGACAGCGCCTCCTTGAGCGTCGTGTCACGCTGGACGGCCGCATCGCGCCAGTCCACACGCGTGAGGGCCTGCTCCGCGGTAGCGCCCTCTTCCACGAGCCCGCGCCGGTCCATCCAGCCCTGAAGCACGCCGTCCGCGTCGGTGACGTAGACGAAACGGGACTTCCAGTCGCGCGTCTTCTCGGCGATCTGGGCGAGCGACAGGTCCTCTCCCACGACCGCGATGTCGGTCTCCATGACGTCGGCGACGCACTCCCGGCCCAGCCGCTTGAGAGCGCGGTCCGCTCCCATGAAGTCGTGCACGAACTTGTTGGCCGGATGGTCGAGCAGCTCCTCGGGGGTCGCGTACTGCTGCAGGCACCCGAGCTTGAGCAAGGCGATGCGGTCGGCGAGCCGGATCGCCTCGTCGGCGTCGTGCGTCACGAAGATCACGGTCTTGCGCAGGTCGCGCTGGATGCGCGCGAACTCGGCCTGGAGGCGGTCGCGCGTGAGCGGGTCCACGGCGCCGAAGGGCTCGTCCATGAGCAGCACGGGCGGGTCGGCCGCCAGCGCGCGCGCGACGCCCACCCGCTGGGCCTCGCCGCCCGAGAGCTGCCGAGGGTACTTGCGGCCGTACGCGTCCGGGTCCAAGCCCACGAGCTCGAGCAACTCGCTCACGCGCGAGCTCACGCGAGCCCGGTCCCACTTGAGCAGCTTGGGCACCACGGCGATGTTCTCGGCCACGGTGAGGTGCGGGAACAGGCCCACCGACTGGATCGCGTAGCCGAGGGTCCGGCGCAGCTCCACCGGCGATTGGCTCATCACGTCCTTGCCGTTGACGAGTATCCGCCCGCTCGTGGGCTCGATGAGCCGGTTGATCATGCGCATGGTCGTGGTCTTGCCAGACCCCGACGGGCCGATGAGGACCGCGACCTCGCCCTCGGGGACGTCGAAGGTGACGCTGTCCACCGCGACCTTGTCGCCGTAGCGCTTGGTGACGTCTTGTAGCTCGATCAACTGGCTGAGTCCTCCCGAGCGAGGTCGGAGCGGATACCGGGCGAGACGGCGACGCGACCGATGCCGCGCGCCAGGGAGTCGGCGAGGATGGCAAGGATGATGACGGGGACCGCGCCCAGGACTATGAGGTCCTCGGCCTGAGAGCCCAGGCCCAGGAACACGATCACGCCCAGGCCGCCGGCGCCCACGAGCGCGGTGACGACCGCGATGCCGATCACGAGCACCGCGCTGGCGCGCAGGCCCTCGATGACCAGGGGCAGCGCCAAGGGCATCTGCACGCGCCACAACAGCTGGGTCCCGGACATGCCCATGCCGCGTCCGGCGTCGGTCGCGGCCGGATCCACGCCGGCCAGCCCCACGTACGTGTTGCGCACGATGGGCAGCAGCGCGTACACGGTGAGCGCGATGATCGCCGGCGCCGCGCCTATGCCCTGGATCCCCAGGGTCTGAAGGAAGGGATACGCGGCGGCCAGCGTACCCAGAGGAACGACGAGAAGGCCCAGGAGCGCAAGGCTCGGCACGGTCTGGAAGACTCCGGTGATCCCCAGAGCGGCGCTGCGCACCGCGGGGCTACGGGCCGCGAGTATGCCCAGTGGTATCCCGATCGCCGCCCCGAGGGCGAGCCCGGACAGCGACAGGAAGATGTGCTGCACCGTGGCGGACCAGAACAGGTCCGTCTGGTTCTGGTACTCCACGAAGATGGACAGCTTGAGCAGGCCGCCCCACATGGCCGCGCCCAGTATCCCCGCGACGGTGACCAGGTTGAGACTCAGCCGGATCCAGCGTCCGGAGTACTCGCGCTTGCGCGACGCGAAGTCGATCATCGCGGCGCCCACGACCACGAGCCACGCGCCCGCGCCCACGGACACGCGGGCGTAGCCCAGGGAATCGTGCTGGGCGGCGAGCACGCGACTCGCCGTGGCGCCCAGCGCCCAGGCCAGCGCGACGAAGAGCAGCGCAGCGAGCGCCTTGAGCGCGGTGCCTCGCCAGGGAGCCCGCGGCCAGAACGAGAACGCGAGGGCGAGCACCGCGAGCGCGGGCAGGATGAAGCCCCACTCGGCGAACCGGGCCAGGACGATGGGGGTGTGCTCCACGGCGATGCGGTTCGGGCGCAGGACCGCCATGGGCAGCATGAACATCGCCGCGAGCGCCAGCACCGCGCCCGCCGCGGCGACGCGGTCGGCTCGCAGGACCCCTGTGTGTGCGGATGGACGGGCCACGTGTCTCCCCTCACGCAAGAAGGCGGGACCGCACGGTGCGGCCCCGCCTTCTCGAGATCCGCCGTGTCTAACGTTACTGCTTCAGGAAGCCGTTCTCGGTGAGCCATGCCTTGGCGACGGACTTGGCGTCCTTGCCGCCCACCGCGACCTCACCGTTGAGCTTCTGCAGCGTCACGGTGTCCAGCTTGGCGAAGATCGGGTCCAGGATGGCCGGGATCTGCGGGTACTTGGCTATCACGGCCGAACGGAACGTGGGCGCGGGCGCGTACACCGGCTGCGCGCCCTTGGAGTCCTCGAGCGTGACCAGGCCCAGCGCGGAGATCGCGCCGTCGGTGCCGTACGCCATCGCGGCGTTGACGCCGTTGGTGCCCGCGGCGGCCGCCTTCTCGGTCACGGCGGTGTCACCGGTGGCCAGCACGACCTTCTGGGACTGCGGCACGGTGAACCCGTACGCCTTCTCGAAGGACGGGAAGCCGTCGGCACGTGAGAAGTACTCCTGGCTGCCGGCGATCTTCGATCTGGCCGCCGCCGTTCACGTACTTGGCCAGGTCGGCCATGGTCTTGATGTTCTTCTCGTCGGAGAGCTTCTTGGTGATCGCGACGGTGAACGTGTTGTTGGCGGGCGCGGCGGCGAGCCACGTGACGCCGTTGGAGGCGTCCAGGCTCTTGGCGAGCGCCCAGCCCACAGTCCCGCTGGCGAGCGCGGCCGGCGGTATCGTCTGACCCTTGAAGAAGAGGTTCAGCGCCGTGGCGGTGTACTCGGGATAGCCGTCGATCTCACCCACGGTGAGCGCCTTGCGCACGACGTCGGTGGTGCCGGTGCGAGTCTTGTCGGTGGTCGTGAAGCCGTTGGCGTCCAGCGCCTGGATCGATCGATCTGGCCCAGCAGCGAGCCCTCACCGTCGAGCTTGGACCCGATCACCACGGGGCCCTTCGTCGCGCCGGCCGTCCCGCTCGCGGTGCCCGTCGTGGGCCCGGTGCTGGGCTGCGTGCATCCCGCCATCACCAGCATGGTCAGGCCGAGGCACAGCGCCACGACCAGCATCCTCTTCTTCACGATAGACCTCCCAGTCGTATCAAGTGATCGAGTGCGAGCGGCATCCGCAGTACGGACGGCCGGTCTTGCAGACAGGATTACCCAACCGAGTGCCCTGGTAACGGCGCCACCTGTGAAGACGCCGCCGCATCCGCCTGGACCCGCAGCCGGTGATCGCGGCGCCCTTTTGGCTGCCGACCGTTCCGCGTTGCGAGTAGCGGTACGATACGGCGGGCAAATCACCCAAGGGTGGCGGGCGGAGCCGACCGCGGCCGCCGCCCTCGGCATGAAGAGGAGCGATCGTGACCACCTTCCACCTCACCGACCCGGCTCTCGAGCCCATCGCCGCCAAGGTCCTCGCCGGCGAGCGCCTGTCGCGCGAAGACGGCGTCGCGCTCTACGAGAGCAACGACCTGCTCGGCATCGGGCAGATGGCGGACCACGCGCGCCAGCCGCATCAACGGCGACCGCGTCTACTTCATGGTCAACCGCCACATCAACCCCACCAACATCTGCCGCAACCGCTGCAAGTTCTGCGCGTTCGCCCGCAGCAAGGGCGAAGAGGGCGCCTACGAGATGACACTGGACTACGATCGTCGAGGCCGCCGCCGAGGGCGCGGCGGACGGCGCCTACGAGATCCACATCGTGAGCGGGCTGCATCCCGATTGGGAGCTACGAGTTCTACGTGGACATGGTGCGGCGCGTGCGCGAGGCGGTGCCCGACCACGTGATCGTGCAGGCGTTCACCGCAGTGGAGATCGAGCACATGGCCAACATCGCCGGCAAGCGCACGCTCGAGGTGCTGCGCGACCTGCAAGGACGCCGGGCTCGACGCGCTGCCCGGCGGCGGCGCCGAGATCTTCTCGCGACCGCACGCGCGCCGCCGCGTGGGAGAAGAAGACCTCGTCCGACGTGTGGCTGCGCATCCACGGCGAGGCCCACTCGCTCGGCATCAAGACCAACTGCACGATGCTCTACGGCCACATCGAGACGCGCGAGGAGCGGGTCGACCACCTCATCCGCCTGCGCGAGCAGCAGGACAAGAGCGGCGGCTTCCTCGCGTTCATCCCGCTCGCGTTCCACCCGGCCAACACCGAGCTCGCGGACCTTCCCGGCACCACCGGATTCGACGACCTCAAGACGCTCGCGATCGCGCGCCTGATGCTCGACAACATCCCGCACATCAAGGCGTTCTGGATCATGCTCGGCCTCAAGGTCGCGCAGCTCTCCACCGTGCTTCGGCGTGGACGACCTCGACGGCACCGTCGTCGAGGAGCGCATCACCCACATGGCCGGCGCGACCACCCCCGAGGCGCTGTCCAAGGACGACCTCGTCGACATGATCTCGGAGACGGGACACGTGCCGGTCGAACGCGACACCCTCTACCGCGTGGTCAAGCGCTACGCCGAGGAGGCCGAGGCGCCGGCGTGGGACGCCGGCCCGATAGGCGAGCCGCCGCTCGCGGGCCTGTATCCGCCGGAGCGGGCCGAGGCCTTGGCCGCCGCAGGCGAAGGCGAGGGCGTGGACGCGGAGGGCGACGTCCCCGCCATGTGG
This sequence comes from uncultured Coriobacteriia bacterium, assembly GCA_963768865.1. GTDB lineage: Bacteria > Actinomycetota > Coriobacteriia > Anaerosomatales > CAVYJL01 > CAVYJL01. The sequence goes on from CAVYJL010000008.1 coordinate 6,248, forward strand.
TAGGTGCCCGCCCGGAAGTCGCGCCCCGATGGGCGCGCTGACAGCGCTCCCCAACGCGCCCTAACGGCCGCCGCTGCCGCTGCGCGTGCCGCCTACTGTCCCCGCATCGCGGCCGCCCACTCGTTGTAGCACCCCGCGGAGACCGCGCCGGTGCCTCCGGCGACACGGCCGTAGCTGATGAACGGAGCAAGCCAGCTCACCTGGTCCAGCCCGCCCGCATCGGCCTCGTTGGGCTTGGTGAGCAGGACCAGGCCGTCCTGGGCGCCGACGGAGGCGCCCGCCGCCAGGCCGTCCGCGAACCCGGTGCCGCTGGCGACGCAGATCCTGTTGGGCAGGACCCAGCCCTGGTAGATGCCCATCTCGGCCACTCGCACGGCCGTCGCGTAACGGTCGGCCCCGGCCACGCGGAACCAGTTGCCGGCGCCGTAGACCTGGTCGGCGACCGAGTCCGAGACCGCACCCGTGCCGCCTGCGACCATGCCGCCCGTCACACCGAGCTCGGTGATCGCCGCCTGGGTCCCCGTGGGAACCGTAAGCGGCTTCGTGAGCAGGATCGGGCGGGTGCTCGCGTAGGCGAGCGGGCCGAGCCCGAGAGCGTCCGCGAAGTCGTCGCCTCGCGCGAGGAACGGGTGATGGTAGTCACCGCCCAGATCTTTGACCTGCACGGCTACCACGCGGGCGGTGTCGTAGCGGTCGGTGCCCGCCAGGCGGGTCACGCGCGTGACGCCCGGCGTGCCGGAGAGCTGGTTGTACACGGTTTGCGACACGGCGCCCGTGCCGCCCACGATGTACACACCCGTGGCGCCCAGACGCATGATCTCAGTCGTGGTGACGGAAGACAGCGTGTTGGGTGTAGTGAGCAGGATCGGCCCCTGCACCATGCCGGCGAGCGCCGAGGCGGACAGCGCATCGGCGTAGTCCTGACCGGTCGCCACGATCACGTCCGACGCGCTCGTGTATGCGTCCTGCGACAGTGCCACCGCGGTGTCGTAGCGGGTCACGCCCGCGACGCGCCGCACGTCGCTCGCGGTGCGGGCGTCGACATGGCCGCCCGCGGTCCAACTGCTGGTGCTGGACGGCAGGTTCCAGTGCATGACGGCGGTCAGCGTGGCGGTAGCACTCGGCGGTATCTGCGTGGCGTAGTCGAACCCGCCGCACGAGTCGAGCAGGAAATCGGTGCCGAGCACGGTCGCAGTCACGTCCCACGAGCTGCTCGGGAACGTCGCTGTGACGGTCGCGGCGTTGGTGGGCTCCACGAAGAACGTAAGCCTCTGACTGCCCCACGGTCCGACCGGGGGGCTAAAGGACACTGTGGACCCGACGCCGGGGAAGTCCAGCCACGAGTAGCGATCGTCGTTGCCGTACGCGGCGATGTCCCAGTCGGTGATCCCGGGAGGCAGGTCCGCGATCGGTCCCAGGTACACCATGAAGGGCGCCGTGCCGCCACCGGCCTGCACGACATGGGCCGGGACGAAGTCGAACCACGACCCCACGACCGTGCTGCCTGCCCTTGCGTCCACGTACACGCGCACGGTCTGCTTGTCCGTGCCCGTCCCGTTCCTGACCGTCCCCATGACCCAAGCGTCGGTGCCCACGTAGTTGATGGTGACGTTGGGTGCGTCTATCTGCGTCTCGACGGCGGCGAGATGCACATCCGAGGTGATAGCTCGTGCGAGGGGCTCGATCCGTGACCCCCGCTTGATCGACATCCGGGGCGCGGGATGGCGCGTGGCGGCCGCGAGCCCGGGCGTCTCCGTGACGGGCGCGGGCGCGTCCGTCGACGAGACGACGAGATCGCCGGCCGGGCGCGCCAAGGCGGGCCCGGCAGCGAGCACACAGTTCATGACGGTGGCTACGAACACCAGCGACGCCAGGGCCGCGGAACGGCTACGCATGGCGAAGCCCCCCTTTTGAAGACGCCGATCCCCGCTGGATGCGGGTCCTCGGCACTTCTGTCCACGTTCCCGGGTGCCCGAACGCGACCGCTCGGGCACCCTGGCGCGGCGACGAGCGGCCGTTGGCAGCGCGGCCTTGACACTCCCCACACCGGACGAGGACCCTCGTCCGGGAATCCCGTTGGACCTCGACCAAGGCAGGCGACGCGCGTGCCCGCCAAACCCAAGCTCGGCCACATCCAGTTCATCAACTGCCTGCCGCTGTACTACGGCATGGTCAAGCAGGACGTCCTCTTGGACGTGGACCTCGTCAAAGCCGACCCGGCCGACCTGGCCGCCATGATCGAGCGGGGCGAGCTGGACCTCGCTCCCATCCCCGCCATCGAGTACGCCCGTCACGCCTCCGACCTCCTTCTGCTCCCCGACATCGCCATCTCATCGGACGGCGAGGTCCAGAGCATCTTGCTCATCTCCAAGGTGCCCGTAGCCGAGCTCCCCGACGGCGCCTGCGTGGCGCTCACCAACGCATCGCGCACGTCGCAGGTGCTCGCCCGCGTCCTTCTCGAGAAGCGATGGGGCGTGAGCCCGGAGTACACCGAGATGCCCTCCGACCTGCCCGAGATGCTTCGCGAGTCCGACGCCGCGCTCCTGATAGGCGACGACGCGCTGCGCGCGTACTGGCAGGACCTCCCGGACCTGTACAAGTACGACCTGGGCACCGAATGGACGGCCTGGACCGGCCTGCCCATGGTGTACGCCGTATGGGCGGTGCGCCGCTCGTTCGCCCTGGAGCACCCCGAGCAGGTCGCCAGCGTGCGCGACGCGCTCGCGGGCTCCTCGGCCTACTGCCGCGGTCACCTGGACGACATCAGCGACTACGCGGCGCGCTGGGAGCAGTTCCCCGCCGACAGGTTCCGCAGCTACTTCGACGCTCTTCAGTTCCGTTTCGAACCACGCTACCGCGAGGGTCTGACACGCTATCTGGAGCTGGCGCACGAGATCGGGCAGCTGGAGTCGGTGCCGGCGCTGGACGTGTTCGGGGAGGTCACGGCATGAGGCGCATGACTCCCGAGGCCGCCCAGGCCCGCGGCATCGTGGCCGAGCGCGTGGAACGCGTCGTGCGCGGCGAGGGCCGCCTCACAGAGGAAGACGCCTGGCGCTGTTGCGCGACGCGGAACTGCTGGACCTCGGCGTGGCCGCGAGCGCGGTGCGCGACCGGCTGCACCCCGAGGGCGAGGTCACGTTCATCGTGGACCGCAACGTGAACTACACCAACGTGTGCGTGAGCGGTTGCCGGTTCTGCGCGTTCTACCGCGACGCGGACGACCCCGACGCCTACGTGCTCGCGCCCGACGAGCTCTACGCGAAGGTCGAGGAGACGCTCGATCTCGAGGGCACGGCGATCCTTCTGCAGGGCGGCATGCACCCCGACCTGCCGCTCGAGTGGTACGAGGGCATGCTGCGCGAGCTCAAGGCCCGCTACCCCATCCACGTGCACGGCTTCGGCCCGCCCGAGATCGTGCACCTGAGCAAGCTCTCCGGGCTCTCCACGCGCGAGGTGCTCACGCGCCTGCGCGACGCCGGTCTGGACTCGCTGCCCGGCGGCGGCGCCGAGATCCTCGTGGACTCCGTGCGCAGCCACGTCTCGCCCAAGAAGGCGACCTCGGACCAGTGGCTCGACGTCATGCGTGAGTGCCACGACCTCGGCATATCCACGACCGCCACGATGATGTTCGGCGGCGTCGGAGACGGTCGAGGACCGCGTCGAGCACCTGCGGCGCATGCGCGAGGTGCAGGACGAGGCCGTGGCCAAAGGCTCACGTGGGCTTCCGCGCGTTCATCCCCTGGAGCTTCCAGCCCGGCAACACCGACCTTGCCGAGGACGAAGCGGCGTCGGGCGCCGACCCCGACGCCGCCAGCGGCTACGAGTACCTGCGCACGCTCGCCGTGTCGCGCCTGTACCTCGACAACGTGCCCAACATCCAGGCGTAGCTGGGTGACGCAGGGCGGCAAGATCGGCCAGGTCTCGCTCGTGCTTCGGCGCCAACGACATGGGCTCCACGATGATCGAGGAGAACGTGGTCGCGGCGGCCGGCACGCGCTTCATGCTCGCGCGCGACGAGCTCGTGCGCCTCGTGCGCGACGCCGGGTTCACGCCGGTGCAGCGCGACACGCTCTACCGGGAGGTCCGCCGGTTCTGATCGCGCTCAAGACCCGCCGGCGCACGCCGATGGTTCCCGTATGGACGTCTTCTTCTTCTTCGTGATGATGCTGATCATCGGCGGGCTCGTGGTGGCCAACAACACGGGCGCTCGCGACGCTTTGCGCGAAGCACTGGGCCCGGAGATCGCCGACCAGCTCGGCATCAAGGAACGGCCCCGGACTCCCCTGCCCCTCCCGAGCGCGCCGGTGGGCTTCGCGCTCATCCGCGAGCACGACCCCGCCTTCGACCTCACTCGCTTCTACGAGACGGTGGCCGAGATGTTCGTGGCCGTGCGCCGGGCCGAGGCCGGCGGCGACGTGAGCAAGGTCCGCCACCTCGTGCGTGGCGAGGCTTGGGAGTACCTCCAGCGCCGCGAGCCCGACGGCTTGGACGGCGACGTGAAGGTGAGCGGCGTGACCGCCACCACCGTCCGGCGCGAGGGCGACCGGGACATCGTGAGGGCGCGGATCGTGGCAAGGACCGCCTCAGGCACGCCCATCCAGCGCTACTGGAAGCTGGAGCGCGGTACTCGCGCCCTGACGCTGGCCCAGCCGAGCATCTGGAAGTGCCCGAACTGCGGCGGGCCCATCGACGGTGACGACCGCAGCCGATGCGCCTACTGCGGCGTACGGTTGGACGATCCGAACCTGGATTGGGTCGTGACCGAGATCCAGCAGGTCTGAGGCGCCGCCGCCTACGGCCCCGCCTTCCCCTCGATCCACACGAAGAGCGCCTCGCGGTCGTCCTGGTGCGCGTTGACCAGGTTGATGGCCTCGGCACAGTGGTTGAGCTTGGCTACCGAGGCGTTGTAGGCGTTCACGTCCTGCGTGAGGCCGTCGAGCTCGTTGCGGTAGGCGTCGTAGGCGGAGGAGTACGCGTGGACGCGCCGGTTGATGTACGCGGTCTGGTCGGCCGCGGTCTCGATGCCGGCGCCACGCGCTGAGATCACCGTGACGTGCGGCTGAGAGGTCAGCGTGATCGTGCCGTTTGCGCCGTACGAATCGCCCACCTCACCCACGAGCGACGGGCTCGTGCACTCCACGAACGCGTAGCCGGTGCCCTTGTAGCCGGCACCCTGGGTCTTGATGCCCACCGCCATGTGCGACTCGGGCGCGAAGTCCAGCAGCGATACGGCGTAGCCCTCATGCTGGAGGAGCGCCGCGAGCAGCAGCGACTTGTCGCCGCACACGCCGGTGCCGTCCACCGCCGTCGCCACCGGATAGCGGGTGTCGCCCTTGGCCGCCGCGGCCTTGAAGTCGTACGGCATCTGCTGCACCCAGGCGGCCATGAGCTCGGCGTATTCGTCGGCGCCCAGCTCTCGCGCGTCGCGGATGCGCCGGAACGATCCGGCCAGCGAATCCAGGAACGCCTGCTGATGCTGGTCGTCGATCGCGTCTCGCCACAGCCGCCCGGAGAAGTCTCGCCTGTCCTCGCCCGGCCTCATCACGCCTTGCATGGGCCGGCCGGTGGACCACTGCAGATCGGTGAGCGGAGCGTCGAAACCCACCCGCTCCCGATGGCCCTGGAACCGGAAGGTCTGGACCACCGCCATCGTCGACCCGCTACGCTCCTTGGAGATCACGTGGAACCCTGCCGAGTCCGCATCCTCCAGCCGCCGGATGAGCGTCTCGCGCGAGTGCTTGATCCCGCGCAGTAGCGTCGGGTCGGGAGCCGGAGCCGTGACGGGGGCGGCAGGCTTGGGAGCGGGCGTGGCGGGCGGCGCCGTGGCGGTCGCGGTGCCCCCCGAGTACCCCCATGCCGAGGGCGCGAGCGGGCTCGGCACCGCATGGCCGGTGAACGTCAGCAGCTGGCGGTCCCAAGCGGCCACGGTGGCGGTGGGCTGGACGGCCGCGAACCACAGCAGTGCCGCGCCCGCGCACACCGCCATGGCGGTGACGTACAGGCGGGTGTGGCGATGCGAGCGGTGTTTGGACACGACGTCTCCTGCTGGTGGGCGCGCCCCTTCCATACCCGACGCGAAGGCGAAATCCGTGCCGGATGCGGGCTGGCCCGGGTACATGGACTCGTACCTCTTCATCAGGAGCGGCCGATGGACACGCGGGACCACGGAGGGATGACAAGGCGGCAGCTCGTCGTGGGGCTGAGCGCCAGCGCGATGGCCGTCCTCGTCTGGGGCTGCGCGCGCCCGCCCAAGATCCCGGCGGGCACGCCCACCTCGGCAGAGCTGGAGAAGTCGCAGCTCGCGGTGTACCAAGGGCAGACGCTGGACTCGATCACGACGTCACGTGAGAACTCGATCGAAGGCATCCAGTACGTGGATGTGAAGACGTGGAAGCTGACGGTCGACGGCTTGGTGACCAAGCCCACGACGTACACGTACGACGAGCTGCTGAGCAAGTTCCAGCACGTGAAGCGCGTCGCTCACCTGGACTGCGTGGAGGGCTGGGGCGAGACCAACCTGTGGGAGGGCGTCCTGATCAAGGACGTGCTCAACGCAGTGGGCGTCAAGCCGGAGGCCAAGGTCGTGATACTGCACGCGCATGACGGCTACACGACGTCGTACCCGGTGCAGTACCTGCTCTCGGACCAGCGCCAGCTCACGTTCTCGCTAAACGGTGTCACGCTCACCGCCGAGCGCGGCTACCCGCTGCGGCTCGCCGTCTGGGACAAGTGGGGCTACAAGTGGATCCGCTGGGTCGAGCACCTGGAGCTCTCCGCCGACGAGAACTACCGGGGCTACTGGGAGAGCCGCGGCTACAGCAACGACGGGGCGCGCAACCAGCCGTCCACGGGTCCGTAGCGGGACTTGGCGGCGCTTCTCGTCAGTAGCGCGCGGGCACGAACCTCTGGCTGTCCATCGGCACCCTGACGTAGCGCTCGCTGGGCGCCTTGCGCGGTGGGAGCTCTTCGTGCGGTTGGAGCACGTCCCGGTACGGGACGATGCTGAGAAGGTGGCAGATGCAGTTGAGCCGCGCGCTCTTCTTGTGCTCGCCGTCCACGACCCACCATGGTGAGTCCGCGGTGTCGGTGAACTGGAACATCTCGTCCTTGGCGCGCGAGTACTCCTCCCACCGATTGCGGTCCTCCATGTCCATCTCCGAGAACTTCCAGCGCTTCAGCGGGTCCTCGAGCCGAGCTTTGAAGCGGCGATCCTGCTCCTCGTCGGACACCGAGAACCAGTACTTGACCAGGATGATCCCGGAGCGGATGAGCATGCCCTCGAACTCCGGGCAGTCGCGGTAGAACTGCTGCACCTCCTCCGGGGTGGCGAAGCCCATCACGCGCTCCACACCCGCGCGGTTGTACCAGGACCGGTCGAACAGGACGATCTCGCCGGCCGCGGGGAGCTGCGCCACGTAGCGCTGGAAGTACCACTGCGTGCGCTCGCGCTCCGTGGGGGTGGGCAGCGCGACCACGCGCACGACGCGCGGGTTCAGCGGCTCCGTCGATCCGCTTGATGGTGCCGCCCTTCCCGGCCCCGCCTCGGCCCTCGAACAGGACGACGACCTTCAGACCCTGCGTGCGCACCCACTCCTGCAGCTTCACGAGCTCGAGGTGGAGCTTGAGCAGCTCCTCGTTGTAGCGTTCCTCGGAGAGCTTGCCGTGCTTGCGCGCGACCGCGGGCGGCTTCGCGTCTCCACCCTTGCCGGAACGGCCACTTCGGTGATGGTCGCTCATCGTCCGCTCCCCCCTGGTTGCCGTATTGGCGTTGTACCCAGTGTAGGAGGAGTGCCGAGACCGCGCTTCGGCGGGAGCGCCGGGACCGGCTCGCGCGCGGGGTCGGGCGCAGCTCGGCCGGACGGGAAACGCGCGTGCAACGCTCCTCGGGCATAGTTCGTAGTACGGCCACGCCGGATCAGGAGGGTTTGGGATGAAGCTCAGCGCCCGCAACACGTTCAAGGGCACCATCGTGGAGGTCCAGAAGGGCGTCGTCACCGGCGAGATCAAGGTGGACATCGGCGACGGCAAGATCGTCTCCGCGACCGTGACGATGGACGCGGTCACCGATCTCGACATGAAGGTGGGCGACGAGGTCTGGACCTTGTGGAAGGCCTCCGCGGTCATCGTGGCCAAGGAGTAGACGGGGCGGTCGTATTCGGGGGCGCAATGCGTTTGCGGCGGGTTTCTTATATTCTGGCAACCTCTTGGTCGCCGTCCCGCAACACTCGGCCCGCATGATCGCAGGAAGAAACCGAGTCGCAGGAGGTCCCCGTATGAAACGCTCGTTGTTCGCCGGTGCCGCCGCCCTAGCTCTGCTCGCGGGCGTGGCCCTGGGCGGTTGCTCGTCCGCCGCCACGCCCACCACTCCCGCCACGCCCACTCCCGCAGCCGCGACGTCCACTGCAGCGCCCGCCGCGCAGCTCACGATCAGCGCGGCGCAGAGCTTGAAGAAGCCGCTCACGCAGCTCGCCAAGACGTACGAGGCGCAGCACCCGGGCACGACGCTGACCTTCAACTACGGCGGCTCCGGCCAGCTCGCGCAGCAGATCCAGCAGGGCGCGCCGGTGGACCTGTTCCTGTCCGCCTCGGCAAAGGATCCGACGGCGCTGCAGGCCAAGGGGCTCGTGGAGCCCGGCAGCTACCTGCCGTTCCTGTCCAACACGCTCGTCGTCGCCGTCCCCAAGGGGAACCCGGCCGGCGTGCGTGACCTCCAGGGCTTCGCGGACGCCGGGGTGAAGAAGTGGGTCACCGGCAACCCGGCGTCGGTGCCGCACGGCGCTTACGCGCAGCAGTCGTTCGAGAAGCTCGGCATCTGGGACGCGGTGAAGCCCAAAGCGGTGTTCTCGGAGAACGTGGCGCAGACGCTCACGTACATCGAGCAGGGCAGCGTGGACGCCGGCGTGCTGTTCCAGTCCGAGATCGGTTCCAGCACCGCCGCGCAGGTCGTGTACACCGTGCCCGACGACCTCCACAAGCCCATCGTGTACGTTGGAGTCGTGATCAAGGGCACCAAGAACGCCGAGGCCGCCAAGGCGTTCGAGGCGTTCGTGGCGGGCCCCGACGCCGTGAAGGTGTTCGAGGCGTACGGCTTCAAAGCGCTCCCCTCGATCGCCGGCAAGTAGTCCCCGCGCATCGCGCGGCGCCGTCCGCGCGCGGCACACGATCCCGATGCTGGAGAAAGGAGAGACGCCATGGATTGGACCACCGTGCTGGGCCCGTTGCGCCTCTCCTTCACGGTCGCGATAGGCACGACCATCGCGACCGCCACGCTAGGCACCGGCATCTCGTACCTGCTCGCCCGCCGGCGGTTCTGGGGCAAGGAGGCGCTCGACATCCTGCTCATGCTGCCGCTCGTGCTGCCGCCCACCGTCGTGGGCTACTACCTCGTGGCCCTGTTCTCGCCGCGCGGGCCGCTGGGCTCGGTGCTGGCGGGCGCGGGCGTGTCGGTCATGTTCACGCTGCTGGGAGCGGGTATCGCGAGCTTCGTCGTGTCGCTGCCGCTCATGATCAGCACCGCGCGGGCAGCGATCGAGGGCGTGGACACCAACCTCATCTCGGCCAGCTACACGTTGGGCCGAGGCGAGTGGGACACCGCGTTCCATGTGGTGCTGCCGCTGGCTCGTGGCGGCATCGCCGCGGGCATCATCCTCGCGTTCGCCCGCGCGCTGGGAGAGTTCGGCGCCACGCTCATGCTGGCCGGCAACATCCCCGGCCGCACCGACACCATGCCCATCGCCATCTACACCGCGTTCAACAGCGGCGACACGCTCACGGCCAACACGCTCGTGATCATCTTCACTGCGCTGTCCGCCGTGGTGCTCTACGCGGCGCACCGGCTCACGAGGGGGACCGGCCCATGGCGCTGACCCTTGCCTTACAGCGTAAACTCCCCGGCTTCGACCTGGACGTCTCATGGGAGGCGACCGACGAGACGGTCGTTCTCTTCGGCTATTCGGGCGCGGGCAAGAGCATGACGCTGCAGCTGCTGGCGGGCCTCGCGAAGCCCGACGCCGGGCGCGTGGTGCTGGACGGCGCCACGCTCTACGACCGCGACGCCCGGGTGAACGTGGCGCCGCAACGCCGGCCGTTCGGCTACGTGTTCCAGGAGCCCGCACTGTTCCCGCACATGACTGTGGAAGGCAACGTCGGCTACGGGTTGCACGGCGTGTCCGCCGCCGAGCGAGAGGCCCGGATCGCCGAGGCCGCCGAGTCGTTCGAGCTCTCCGCCCTCATGAAGCGCCGGCCCGCGGAGCTGTCCGGCGGTCAGCGCCAGCGCGTGGCGTTCGCTCGCACGATGGTGCGCCGGCCGAGCTGCCTGCTGCTCGACGAGCCGTTCTCGGCACTGGACGCCCCGGTGCGCGGGGAGATGCGCGAGCTGCTGCGTCAGGTGCGTGCGCGGACGGGCGTGCCCGTGGTGCTCGTCACGCACGACCTGCTGGAGGCTGTGACGATGGCCGACCGGATGCTCGTGTACATCGGCGGCCGCGTCGTGCAGCAGGGCACGCCCGAGGCGGTCCTGAGCGATCCGGCTAACGAGCACGTGGCCGATCTCGTGGCGTCGCGCCGGTTCCTGCGGCTGCCCGGCCCCACCGGCGTGCCTCAGTTCGTCCTGCGCGGGTCGGGGTAGGCCCTGGGCTCACGCGTGCTGGTGGCAGGCGCCGGCGCGGATGGCGCTGCGGCCGTCACGCCCTCCGGCTGGGCCGCTGGTGCGGGGACAACGTGCTTCCGCCCGCCACGATGTACGCGGCCGCGGCGGCGACGAGCCCCGGGATGACGTAGCCTGCCGCGCCCGTGGACTCGGCCACGAACACGGCACCCGCGATGGGTGTTGCGTTGCCGGCCGCCAGGAACGCCGCCATGCCCACGATCGGGAAGAGCGAGCCGGTGCGGGGGGCGAACGCTTCGAACGCCCCGCCCGCGATGGCTCCCATGGACACGAGCGGCACGAACGAGCCGCCCGACGCGCCGCTGCCCAGCGTCGCCACCACCGCGCCTCCGCGCAGCACGAACAGCAGCGCCGCCGCGAGGCCGATGTACCTCCCGGCGGAGGCGGCGTCGATAAGCTGGTATCCGCTGCCTATCGCCAGCGGCGAGCCGAAGATCCAGAAGCTCGCGAGCCCGAACGCCCCGCACACGACGCCGCCGATCGCGGTGCGGGCTACGAGAGGGAGCTTGGTGCGCTGCGAGAAGGCCTCGGCTGTCTTGAGCGAGGCGACGAAGAGGCGTGCGGCCAGTCCCACGAACGCACCGAGGACGAGCGCGAGGAGCACGTGGGTCACGGTGGGCACGTATGCGCGGTCCACCGCGAAGAGGGGCTCCGGCCCCAGCATGGATATCGCCACCAGGTACGACGCGACCGAGGCCAGCATGGACGGGATCAGGGCCTCGCGAGCGAAATCGTCCGTGTACGGCATCTCGAGCGCGAAGATCAGACCCGTCAGCGGCGCTTTGAACACCGCGCTGATGCCGGCGGCGGCGCCGGCCACCAGAAGCGCGCGAACGTCGTCCTTCTCCAGGCCGGCTCTCGCCAGCCAGCGAGTCACGAGACCACCCAGCGAACTGCCCACGTACAGGCTCGGCCCCTCGAGACCGGCGGCGCCCCCGAAGCCCACGGTGGAGACCGCGGCCGCCACCTTGGCCACGAACGAGCCCAGGCGGGTGTCGGCGAACCCTCCGTGGTATGCCTCGAGGTAGGCCTCGGCATCGTGGATGTCGGGGCGCTCGCTGAGGTAGCGCAACACCAGGCCGGACAGCAGGATGCCGCCCGCCGGGACCAGGAACAGCAGCAACGCGCTGTTCGTCGCGAGGAGCCTCGGCCACATCACGTCGTTGGTTAGGAACCGCAGCCCGGTCACCACCAGGCCGGTGATCGCCCCAACCACGACCGCCGAGGCCAACAGAACCGCCTGCCCGCTCAGGCGGCGGGTAGCGGAGCCGCGGACGTGTGCCGCTCGCGCGTCGTCCATCACGCCCGCCGCGCCAGGATGTTCAGCCGCACGTAGTCCAGCCGAGGCTCAGGCAGCCGCGACGCGACCTCGTGCACGAAGGGCGCGCGCGCTTCCTCGGGCATGCGCTGCAGGTGCGAGCCCAGGATCACGGTGGCCAGGTAGGACTCGAAGTCCGCGGCAGGTATGTCCGTGGGCTCGTCGTTGAGCCAGACCTCGATCTCGTCGAACCCGGCGGCCTCGAGGCGGGCCCGTGTCTCCTCGGGCGTCGCGAACGTCCACGTGTCCTCGCCCGTCACGCCCAGATCGCGTACCGCGCCCAGGACGCCGGCGAGGTTGCCCGAGCCGCCGCACTGCACCGCGAGACGGGCGCCGGGGCGCATGACCTGCGCGAGGTTGGCGAACAGAGCGTCGTGGTCCAGCACCCAGTGGAAGGTGGCGGTGGAGACCACTGCGTCCATGGAGGCGGGAGCGAGCGGCAGCGGCCGGGCCAGGTCGGCGCGCACGAACTCGACACGGCCCTCCGCGTCGCCCAGGCGCTCGCGGGCCTGGCGCAGCATGTCCTCAGAGGCGTCGAGCGCGATCACGTGCCCGCGAGGCAGCCTGTCCAGTAGCTGCTCGGTCACGCGACCGCTCCCGCAGCCGGCGTCCAGAACGGTCTCGTCGCCCTCGAGCGTGAGCCGATCGAGCACCACCGAGCCCCAGCGTGTCATCGGATCGGCGATGCGGTCGTACGTGGTCGCGTCCCACTCTCGCGGCTGCGCCATGATGGCCTCCTTCGCAGTAGCCGGGAGACTCGAGTATAGGATGGGCGCCCCGCGTCGCACCCGGACGCCTTTGTGCCGGTATCGCGCAGACGGTAGTCTCGTCCTCATGAACGCGCGAGGGTTGATCGAGCAGATCCGATATCATCGCCAGCTTGGTGGCGGTGGGTGTGGTCATCCTCAGTCTGATCCTCGTGCCCCACGACAGCCATGTCGTGGCCGACAGGTTCACGCTCCTGGGCCTGCTCGCCGTCGCCATCGTCGCTCGGCTTGGCGGTGTGCGCTGGGGAGTGATCGCGGCCGTGGCGATCGTCCTGTTGATCGCGCTGCTGGAGCAGGGCCCGGAATCGATCATCGCCCGCGAGGACACGTACATCGACTTGGTGGTGTTCCTCGCGATCGCCACGGTGATGGGCGTGCAGACCGGCCGATTGCGCGACCGGGAGGCAGATGCGGTGGCCGCGGAGCGCCGGATGTCCTTGCTCAGCCGGATGAGCGCGGACTTGGTGAAGGACTCTCCCATCGAGACGGCGATCGGCGAATCGAGCGTCTTGCTCGAGCAGCTCGCGGGCACGGACACGGTAGTCGTGCGCGCCGGAGGGGATGAGGCGGTGCGGCGCCTGGCGGCTTCGACCGGCGAGGACATCGGTGCGCTCTTGGCCGATGCGCACACCACCGGTGGGCCCGGGGTGCTCCGTCTTCGCGATGGGGCTCTCGCCGTCCCCCTCGACTCCGGGTCCGGCAGGGAAGGCCTGATGTACGTGGGTCCCGGTACGGCGGCGCAACGCGCCGGGGACCTTGAGGCCCTGTCGTTCGCCGGTAAGGTGCTGGGCATGTATCTGGAGCGCAAACGCCTCGAGGAGGCTGTAGCCAGGGCGGAGGCCATCCGGGAAGGCGATCGCCTCAAGGCCAACCTCATAACGTCGGTGTCGCATAGCCTCAAGACCCCGCTCGCGGCGGTGACCGCCGCGGTCACGAACGTTCAGGTGTCCAGCGCCGGCACGCTGAGTCGGGAAGCGCTGGGCGACCTGAGTTCCGCGGAACGCGATCTGAAGGTGCTCAACGAGCGCATCGGCGATGTCCTGGACCTCTCCAGGCTCGAGACCGAGAGCTGGCGCCCCAACGTCGACTGGAACGACATAGGCGAGGTCTGCCTCTCGGCCGTCTCGACGTTCACTGACGAACAGCGCGAGCGGATCACGTGGGCCGTTCCGGGATCGCTGCCCCCGGTTCGATTCGACTTCGTGCAGATCGTGCGAGTCGTGCACCATCTCCTGGAGAATGCACTGGCATACTCGGGCGCCGAGCCAGTCACGATCGGGGCATCCGTGGACGACGAGCGTTGCCGGATCTGGGTGGAGGACTCGGGACCCGGAGTGGACCCGGGCGAGCGCGAGGCCATCTTCGAGACGTTCCGCCGAGGGCGGGCATCGGGCGGGACCCAAGGCACCGGCCTGGGACTCGCGATCGCGAGACAGATCGTGGACTCGCACGGCGGCAGGATCCTTATCGAGGACGTGGTGCCACGCGGCGCGCGATTCGTGGTGGAGCTGCCACGAGGAGGAGTACCCGACGATGACGCCTGATGCACCGATGGCGACACGGGTGCTCGTGGTGGACGACGAGGCGCCGATGCTGCAGGCTCTGGAGTCGATCCTTCGGACCGGATCCTACTCGGCGCTGCTCGCCTCAAGCGGGACGCAGGCGCTCGAGCTGGCGTCGTCCCAGCCGGTGGACCTGGTGATCCTCGATCTGTCGCTGGGCGACATGAGCGGGCTCGACGTCTGCCGCGAACTGCGCACGTTCCTCAAGGTGCCGATCCTGGTGCTGACGGTCCGCGACAGCGAAGCCGACAAGATCACCGCCCTGGACCTGGGAGCGGACGACTACCTGACGAAACCGTTCCTCGCGGGCGAACTGCTGGCGCGCATCCGCGCACTCTTGCGGCGGGCGGCCCCGGAGTCTCAATCCACGGTTGTCGCCTCGGGAGACCTCGTCGTGGACCTTGCCGCCCGGACCGCCACCCTCGGCGGGCACGAGGTAGCTCTGACGCGCACGGAGTTCGACGTTCTCGCCGCCCTGGCGTCGAACGCGGACCGGGTGGTCACCGCGCAGAGACTCATGGAAACCGTGTGGGGGTCATCGGACGCCGACCGCATCATCGGGCTGCGCGTTCAGCTCTCGCGCCTGCGCGGGAAGCTCGAGCCTCAGGGCAGCTCGCCTCGGCACATCGTGACCGAGCCCGGCGTGGGATACCGCTTCGTGACCCACGAGGCGTCGAAAGAGCGCTAGCGGCTCGCCACCGACGGATTGGCTCGCCAGGGCCGCCGTCCGCCGAATTCCGTACTGAAATACCCGCACGGGTGTTCCCCCGGCCGTTTATGACCGCTAATGTTCAGTGACATTACGAAATGAAACCTCGGCAAGGACATCCGGGGGGTGGTCGTATCGATGTCGTGAGATCCCGGGTCAGCGGTCGTGCCGGTGTGCAGCCCAAGGTTGCGGCGCCAGGCCGTCGGCCCTAGTACCGTCCCATTCCTGACTGGGGGACCCAGAATGAGAACTGTTCAAATCGAGCATCGGCATGGCCGGCGGGTAGCGACCGCCGTCGTGTTCGCCCTGCTCTTGGTCCTGGTCTGCTCCGGGACCGCGTTCGCCGCGACGTCGACAGGCCCCGCCGTCTTCACGGCCGCCGCGCCGCCGGACGGCGGCACCGTCGCGTCCGTCAGACCCGTCATCTCGGTGACCGCCGGGGACACACAGGGGCTGCTGGGCTATCCGTACTACGCGCTCAAGATCGACGGCAAAGCCATGAGCCCGCAGCTCTCGTGGGGGAATCCCTCCCACACGGTGCTCACGCTGTCCTATGCTCCCAAGGCCGACCTGGCAGCCGGCGTTCACTCCGCATACGCGTCGGTGCGCAACACGCGGGGCTCCTACTCAACGTACACGTGGTCCTTCACGGTGCAGCCGGTGCCCGTCCTGTCCTCGCCGTCGCCTTCCTCCGGAGCCGTGGTGTCCACCGACGGTCCCGTCGTGTCCGCGACGGTGAAGGGATCCGTGGCCGGCCTCGTGACGCAGGTCCTCGTCGACGGCGCCGAGGTGCCGAGCACCTTCAACAGCACGACAGGGATCGTGAGCGCCCAGACGAGCGGGCTGGCCGATGACGAGTCCCACGACGTCACTGTCACCGCGACCAACTCGTACGGCGGCTCCGCGACGCTGGAGAGCTCCTTCTCGGTTCAGATCTATGCGCCGCTCCCCGCGAACACGGCCTGTGTGGACTGCCACACGACCTACCCCGCGGCCCACGACATGTCCAACTGTCCCGCGTGCCACGGCCCCGGATCGCCGGTGGGCGAGGGCTGGAACACACCGGACTACCCGCAGCACTCGTACACGCTGCTCGCGACCCGTACGTGCGAGTCGTGCCACAGCGCCGGGTACAGCACGGTCCCTGCTCCGCACCCGGATCAGACCGCGCAGTGGTCGAGCATCGCCGACAAGCATGCCTTCCCGGCGACCCAGGTCATCGGCAACGCCGATCACGACAGTGCCGAGGTTCCCAAGGACAACTGCCTGCTGTGCCACTCGGCGTTCCAGTTCTATCAGTACGGCGGGATCGTGGACCCGTCCGGGTCGCAGCCCGGCGCCATCGATCTGTCCGCTTACGGTCCGGTGGACCAGGGCGGCGGGCCGTTCTATGCCGCCGCGGCGTCGCACTTCGTGAGCCCCATCGACGCCACCGGCCCTTGGACCGTGTCCAACAACGCCGACTGGCAGGCCACCAAGTGCCAGGTCTGCCACGACCAGTCCGCGGCGACCCCGCACAAGCTGGCCAAGTACGGCGCCCTGCTCGACGCGACGTTCTACGTGCCTGGCCAGGGCCAGCTCGATCACTGGTATCCAGGGGTGGGCCAAGTGGGCTACTTCGACCCCTCGGCCGCGCCTGACGATCCCAGCGGCAAGGGCATGCCCGACGCCTACCAGTACACCGTCGACCCCACGACCGGTGCTCAGGCCACTGTCCCGTACGCGGACCAGACTGCCGACGGGGTCCAAGCCACGAAGATCTGCAGCTCGTGTCACAACCCCGACGACCAGGGCGGCGACCTGAACGCGGTCGTCAACGGCGTGGACTACGGGCCGCAGGGCGGCGACAGCCGCTCGTACGTGACCTCGAGTCACGCCGGCCTCGCGTGCGTGGACTGCCATCCGGACCACACGTTCGCGCCCATCTCCGACCCGACCACGGTCTCCGCTTGTAATAAGAGCGGCTGCCATGACGGCTCGGCGCTGCCGGCCGGACCGGGCGTGGTGCACGTCAACCACATGCCGTAGCGAGGTTCCGACTCGCTCCGTCGCTTTCAGCGCGGGCCTGCCGAGGAATCGGCGGGCCCGCGTTCCACGTCCCCATGGCCGCCGCCGCCGGGCACGCAAGTGGCCCGCCCCTCGCTTGGGCTCTCATCGCTTTCTCATCGACGAAATGAGACAAACCCCCCGTGCCATTCGTCACCGCTACCCCCGGGTGGCGAATGGCGTCTCACGACAGTGCCCTGGCCCCGAACGGAAGAGGCCCGTTTGAAGCTCACGCCCAGAAAGGCCGCCTTGGTGTGCGTCGCGATGGCGCTGACCTTGGCGTTCTCCACGAGCACCTCGGCATTCGCCAGCCCGGATCTGGCATCGCAGCTCGCGGACAAGCGCGCGCAGGCCACCCAGGTCTCCTCGCAGATCGACGCGCTCAACACCAAGGTGGAGCTGGCTGCCGAGGCCTACAACAAGGCCGGCGACAAGCTGGCCAAGATCAACGACCAGATAGACGCGAACACCGCGAAGCTAGAGCGTCTCGCGGCTCGGCAGGCGGTGCTGGACACGCACCTGAGCACGCGTGTCACGGACATGTATCGCGGAGGCCGGCTAGGGATACTCGATGTCGTGTTCGGCTCGACGTCGTTCGAGGAGTTCGCCGCCAACTGGGACCTCATGAACCAGATGAACGAGAACGACGCATCGCTGGTCTCCGAGGTCAAGTCGCTGAAGGTGGAAGCGCAGGCCGTTCGCGTGCAGCTGCACAAGAACCAGGCCGCGGCCGAGGTACAGCTCAAGGCGCGCCGCCGCGAGAAGGCCGTCATCGTAGCCGACCTCGCGCAGCGCAAGACCGTGCTGGCCAGCGTGAACTCCCAGATCAAGACCATCATGGCCGAGCAGGCCGCCGCCGCGGCCGCCGCGGCCCGAGCCCGCGCGGCCGAGCTGGCCGCGAGCGGGGGCGGCGGTTCGGCCGCGCTCGCGAGCTTCCCGCTGCCCACCATCCCGGCTCACGGCACCGTCGTGGACTACGCCAAGTCGCGCCTGGGCGCGCCCTACGTCTGGGCCGCCGCGGGCCCGGACACCTTCGACTGCTCCGGCCTAGCCATGTGGTGCTACGCGCAGATAGGCATCTCGCTGCCGCACTACTCGGGCGATCAGATCAACGTGGGCCAGCGCGTGTCGCAGGCCGACCTGCAGCCCGGTGACCTGGTATTCTTCGGCTCGCCCATCCACCATGTGGGCATCTACGTGGGCGGCGGCCAGATGATCGACGCGCCGTACACGGGTTCGGTCGTGCGCTACGACAACGCGTTCCGCGGCGACTTCGCGGGGGCTTCGCGGCCGTAGGACGCGTCGGGCCGCCTGCCGCGGTCCGAGGAGACCGCAGGCGAACGGATTCCATACGTTCTGCCCGTAACCAGGCCAAATGGCACCCGACTTGCCACGATGGCAACGCCCGATCCCCGATCGCGCTCGCAGGACCCTTCCGGCGCGGTCGCATCGCGCGTTCCCAGGTCCCGACGACGGGTGAGCCGAGATGGCCGAGGCCGAAACGCCCCTGTTCGATGAGTCCGCTCCCAACGCCTCGCAAGAGGCCGCGGCGAGTGACGGTTCCGAGCGCCCCCAGCAACCGGAGCAGGCGACCGTCGAAGCCGATACCGAGCCGCAGCCCGTGGACGCGCCGGAGGACACCCTTGAGCAACTGGAGCTCGTGACCCCGGATGCGGTCCCGCCGGTGGAGCCGGCCGTGGCCGCTCCGGACGACGCGGCCGCAACGCAGGTCGTCGAATACACCGCCGCTCCCGTCCCGGAGCCCGTGGGCATGATCGTGCCGGCCCTGGGCGAGTCGCAGGCCGAGACCGCGGACGCTGCCGCCCCCGATGCCCCCAAGAAGCGCAGGGCGGGCCTGATCGCCGCCGCGGTGGCCGCTGTCGTCGTGATCGCGCTGCTCGCCGGCGGTGCGGCTGCGGCGCTCCTGGCGTGGCCTCGGCCGGTGCTGGGCGCCAGCCCGGACGCGCTGGCCACCGTGAGCCTGCCGGACTTCGCCGGGACCGTGACCTCCGTGGACGTGAACACCGCCACGGGCACGCCCGTGCTCGTGACCCTGCGCAAAGGCAAGATCTGGCCGCAGTACCTGCTCGCGCAAGGACAGCCGCTCAAGGTCGCCGTCACCGTGGTACGGCCCGACTGGATCGCGTGGCTCAACGGGCGCACCAAGGTACGCACCTTCGCCCTCCAGACCCCCACCGCGAACCTGAGCACGAAGTGGCTGCAGGTGAAGACCGGCGCGCCGGTCACCGTCGCGTTCGACGACCCCGTACAGGTCGTGAAGCTGGGCCGGGCCTCGGCACGGACTCTGGCCAGCGGGGTGACCTCGGTGCCCATCGGCGTCGTTGCCGAGGGCGTCACCAGCGGAGGCCACATCAAGGTGGCGGCCGCCGCGCGCACGTGGGAGCGGCTGTCCGAGCCGGTGCAGGTGACCTGGTTCGCCGCCACGCCGTACCCGCAGGCGCTCATCTCGCCCTCGACGGCGCTGGAGCTCAAGCCGGGGGACACGGTCACGCTCACGCTCTCGGACACGACGAAGGCGCTGCTGGGCGGTGCCATGCCCAAGATCTCTCCGCCGGTGCCCGGCAAGTGGCAGACGCTGGATTCGCACACCGTGGCGTTCCAGCCCAGCGGGATGGGCTTTCCCATGGGCACGACGGTGAGCGTGCAGCTGCCGGTGGCGGTGCACGTAGCCGGACGCGCGGGGACCAAGGTCACCAAGACCCTGCAGTGGGACGTCGCGAAGGGCTCGCTGCTGCGCTTGCAGCAGCTGCTCGCCGGGCTCGGATACATACCGCTCGCTTGGCAGCCGGCGGCCGGGGCCTCGGCGGTCGCGTCCACGACGGCGGCGCAGGCTTCGGCGGCAGTCGCGCCGCCGGACGGCAAGTTCACGTGGGCGTACCCGAACACCCCGTCTGAGCTCACGTCCCTGTGGAACCCCGGCCACCTGGACAAGATCACGTACGCCGCCGTGATGATGTACGAGGACGAGCACGGCTGGCCGGCCGACGGCGTGCCCGGGCCCAAGGTCTGGTCCGCGGTCATCGCCGACACCCTGGCCGGCAAGCGGCACAAGGACGGCTACAGCTACGTCTACGTGCACGAGGCGGTGCCCACGACGTTGTACCTGTGGCACAACGGCAAGGTCATCTTCACGTCGCCGGGCAACACCGGTGTCGCGTCCGCGCCCACACAGCACGGCACGTTCCCGGTGTTCGAGCACATCCCGGTGGGCACGATGAGCGGCACCAACCCAAGCGGGTCCAGCTACAACGACCCCGGCATCAAGTGGATCAGCTACTTCAACCACGGCGAGGCGCTGCACGCCTTCGACCGCGCGTCGTTCGGCACGCCCCAGAGCGTGGGATGCGTGGAGCTGCCGGAGGCTGCTGCCAAGACCATCTGGCCGTACACGCCCATCGGAACGCTGGTGACCGTCGAGGACTAGGGCCGCAGCGCGCCGGCGGACCCCTGTCCGGGCTATGATCGGGAGCGGTGGCCTGCGCATTCTTCAGGCGAGGAAGCCGGCCAGCGCCAGTACCGCCAGCCCATAAGGAGCCGGACCTTGCTCAAGCGTTCCCTCGTCGCCGTGCCCGCGGCCGTAGCGATCGTGGCCCTCGCGACCGGAGTCGCGCTGGCTCTTGCCGGCGCCTCGAGCATCAAGATCGCGAGCAACAAGCCGGTCTCCGCATGCGACCAGGCCATCACGGTCACGGGAACGCTCGTGGACACCGCCACGCCTTCGGCGGCGGCGAGCCAGACGCTCACGGTGCTTCGCTCCACGAACGGCGTGAACTACTCGCGCGCGGCAACCGGGACCACGAACGCGCAGGGCGCGTACGCCTGGACCACGAGCGTGCGCACACGCACGTACTTCCGGTTCACGTTCGCGGGCAGCGCCGAGTCCAGCGAGACCACGAGCCCCATCCTGCTCCAGCAGTGCACGGCCCTGTTCTCCAAGGTCTCCACGATCGCGACCGTGCGTGCGGGCACCAAGTTCGCCGTGGACGGCTACCTGAGCCCGCGCCACGTCGCCTCCAAGCCCTGCGTCCAGTTGCTGTGCGACTACTGGAACGGGAGCAGATGGGTCTACTCCCGGTGGGCTCTGGCCACCAACCAGGATGCCTCGGCGGATCGCACGAGGTACCGCGCGACATTGTCGCTGCCCTGGGCGGGCCGATGGCGGGTGCGCGCGTTCCACAGCGACTGGTCGCACCTGAACACCTACTCGGCGCCTCAGTACATCACGGTCACGCCTCAGTACGTGGTGGTGATCGATGCCGGACATCAGGGCCAGGGCGACTATCGGCCCGATCCCATCGGGCCCGGTTCGAGCATCACCAAGCCGGCCGTGGCCGACGGTGCCGAGGGTATCGTCACGCACCGCCGCGAGTCGTTGGACAACCTGGAGGTGTCGCTCAAGCTGCGCGACTTGCTCGCGGCCAAGGGCATCAAGGTGGTCATGATCCGCACCAGTGAGAACGTGGACATCGCGAACTCGCAGCGCGCCAAGACAGCCAACGCGGCTCACGCGAACCTCTTCATCCACCTGCATTGCGACGGTGTGGACGACCAGTCCGTCCACGGTCTGCTCATGCTCGTTCCCGCGTCCGACCAGTGGACCGGGCCCATCGTGTCGTCCTCGGCAAGGGCGGGTCGCGACATCCAGACCGCGACGCTGGGGACCACCGGAGCTCGCGACCGCGGCACCACGCCGCGCTCGGACATGGCCGGGTTCAACTGGAGCCAGGTGCCCACCGTCATGGTGGAGATGGGCGTCATGTCCAACCCTGCCGAGGACCGGAACCTCGCGGCCTACTCGTACGAGCAGCGACTCGCGAACGGGATGGCCATCGGGATCGGGAACTTCCTCGCCGGCAAGTAGCGGCGCGGGCTCGGCCGGGACGCTGGGCCGGCGGTGAGCTACCTCTCGAGCAGCGGGTCCGTAGGCTCGGGCTCGGGGACGGGCTCGGCCTCCGGCGCGCCGTGCACGAAGCGCCGGACGGCCAGGTAGCCGAGCCCGGCGGATACCAGGCAGGCCACCCCGCCCAGCACGAGCGGTGCTCGGCCCCCCATGGTGTCGGCGAGCAGGCCCAGGGCCGGGCCGCCGACCACGGCGCTGCCTCCCACGAGCACCATCTGCAGCGCCAGAACGCGCCCGTGCATCTCGTGCTTCGCCTCGACCTGGACGATGGCCGTCGTCGAGGTCATGTACACGATGCCCGCCGCGCCCACCAGGAATACAGCGGGCACGGCGGCGAGGACGCCGGGCATCGCGGCCAGCAGGAGCATCGTCACGCCCAGAGCCAGCGCGCCCAGGATGATGTGCGACATACGAACCATCACGCGATGAGCTACGAACAGGGCGCTCACCACTGCGCCCAAGCTCATGACCGAATACAGGATGGTGAACGCGCCGCCGGTGCCGTGAAGGGCGTCCGTCACGAACAGCGGCAGCGTGACGTTGAAGTTGTACGCGAGGGTGCCCATCCCGGCGAGCATCGCGAAGCTGATCCACAACAGCGGCTTGGACATCACGTAGCGCACGCCTTCGCGGATCTCGCCTTTCGCGCGCGGCTTGGGCGGGCGCTTGTGCAGCTCGGCGGGTCGCATCATGGCCAGGCACAGCAGCACCGCCAGGTACGAGGCGGCGTCGATCGTGAAACACCAGCCGTAGCCGAGCGTCACGACGAGCAGGCCGGCCAGCGCAGGGCCGATGACCCGCGACACGTTCACCGTGAGGCTGTAGAGCACCACGGCGTTGGGGATGTCCTCGGGCGGGTTCATCTCGGTCACGAACGAGCGCCGCAGCGGGTTGTCGAACGCGAGCAGGACGCCGCCACCGAGCGCCAACGCGTACAGGCCCCACAGCGGCGGATGCGGCAGGAACGCCAGCACCGCGAGGCCCGCGGATTCCGCCATCTCCAGGCTCTGCGTCCACATGAGCAGACGGCGCTTGTCGGAGCGGTCGGCGATGGCGCCCGCCCAAGCCGACAAGAACAGGATGGGCCCGAACTGGCACGCAGCCAGGACGCCCACCGCGAACCCGCTGCCGGTGAGCTTGAGCACGAACAGCGTGAGCGCGACGCTCGTGAGCCAGTTGCCCGTGTTCGAGACCAGCTGGCCTGTGAAGTACAGCCGGAAGTTGCGGTTGCGCAGCGACAGGAATGTCTTGCGCACCGTGCGGGTGAGCTTGTTGCCGCCGGGGCTCACTACGCTCCCAGCAACCCGGGCAGGTCAGCGAGCTCGATCACCCATGCCTGCCGAGGAAAGACCTTGCTCACGAGCACGTCGTGGACCTCGGGGTCGCGATCGGCGGTTGCGTCCTCGAGCACGTAGAGGCGGTAGTCGCGGTCCGCGGCGTCGCGGATGGTGGAAAGCACGACGCCGCTGGTGGCGATGCCCGCGAGGATGAGTGTGTCGATCTCGCGCTCGCGCAGCTGGGCGTCCAGGTCGGTGGTGGAGAACGCGCCCACGCGCGTCTTGCGCACGATCACGTCGCCGGGCTCGGGCGCGAGAGCCGGGTGCACTGCGGTGCCGGGCGCGTCTGCGTCCATGCGGCGGGTGGCCGCCGCAGTGGTGAAGCCCTTGTTGGTGGGCGGCACGGCGTCGTAGTCGGCCGGGGTGAAGGCGACCCGGACGTAGCCCACGCGCATGCCGGCTGCGCGGGCGGTCTTGATGGCTTGTGCGGCGCGGGACAGCAGGTCCTCGGCATCGGTCAGGTTGCCTACGACAGCCTGCTGGTAGTCCATCACGAGCAGGATCGCGTGCTTGGGATCGATGGCGGGGGCGGGTTCAGTCACGGGGTCTCCTTCGGGTCGGTGGGGCGTTCTTGCGCCGGCGGGCGCCACGTCCGCGACGGAGCGGCGAGACTTCCCGCTGGTGATACGGTCAGCGACCGGACTCGGCCAGGCGCTCCAGCAGCTCGATCGCGCGCTCGAGCGTGGCACGCTCCTTGGCATCGAGCGTGGAGTCGATCGCGCCGGAGAGCCAGGTCTCGCGCTGCGCCATGACCGATTCGCGGATGCCCAGGCCCGCGTCGGTGATGCTGATCAGCGTCTTGCGCCCGTCGTCGGGGTCGGGGTCGGTGCGCACGAAACCCCCGGCCTTGAGTGCCGCCACGCTCTGCGCGATAGCCTGCTGGCTCACGTGCTCGGCCGCGGCGAGCGAGGCCGCCGTCGCCGGGCCCTCGAGGCGCAGCCGCTGCAGGATGGACAGCTGCGAGATTGGCAGGCCGGTGGATCGGGCGCTGCTCTCTTCGCGCAGTCGCGCACGCAGGCGGGTGAACGCTAGCGCGAGTCTGACCGCCAGCGGGTCGTCGGGGGGTGTGGCGTTGGGCATGCACCCATCCTAGAACCCACAAGTAACTTGTGCAAGTTGCTTGTGGGTAACGAGCGCCGTGCGGGGATTGCACGGCGGGGCCGGCAGCCCGGCCTCGCTTGACTCCTTAGTAAGGTTTAGTATACAAACCTTACTAAGGAGGTAGGGCAGTAATGGGAAGCTACATTCGCTCGCGTTGGATCTCAGAGGCCGTCAGCGGTGTGCCGCGCGCCGAACGCCGTTCATGCGAGTACGGCGCCTACGTCCCAGGCCCCCTTGTGGGCTGGGCGTTTCGCCTGGACGGCGAGGTCGCTGCCGACGTGGCCGACGCGGAAGCCGCGATCGCCCGCCTGGACACACGCGTGGAGGCGCTCACCGACACCGAGGCGCTCGCGCGACTCCTCCTGCGTGCCGAGAGTGTCGCTTCCTCACGGATCGAGGGCCTGGAGATCGGTCCCCGGCGCCTGATGCGCGCCGAAGCCGCACGGCAGATCGGTGAACCGCCCGGGGACCTGACCGCCGAGGAGATCCTCGGCAACATCGACGCCATGCGCAGCGCGCTGGAAGCGGCGGAACGCGCCGACGCCATCACGACCGACACGCTGCTGGAGATCCATCGCTGCCTGCTCAAAAGCACCCGCCTCCAAGCGCACGCCGGCAAGGCTCGCAAGGTCCAGAACTGGGTGGGCGGCAACGACTACAACCCCTGCGCGGCGACCTACGTGCCACCGCCTCCCGAGCTCGTACCCGAGCTCCTCGGCGATCTCAGTGCGTTCTGCAACTCCGACATGCTGCCCGCGGTGGCCCAGGCGGCCATCGCGCACGCGCAATTCGAGCTGATCCACCCGTTCGCCGACGGCAACGGCAGGGCGGGACGCGCGCTCATCCATCTCATACTCCGGCGCCGCGGACTCTCGGCACGCGTGCAACCCCCCGTCTCACTCGTCCTTGCGGCCCGGGCTCAAGAGTATGTCCGCGGTCTGACAGCATTCCGGTTCGACGGGGCGTCCGATTCGCCCCAGGCCCACGAGGGGCTGAACACCTGGGTGGGCATCTTCGCCGCCGCCTGCGTCAGGGCGGTCGAGGATGCTGCCTCGTTCGAAGACCGCTGCCGCTGGATCGAGGCCGCGTGGCGCGAGCGCTTGGGACGAGTCCGGTCTGGATCCTCGGTGGACCTGCTGCTTCGGATGCTGCCGGGCACGCCGATCGTCAGCGTGAGGAGCGCGACGGACGTGCTGGGGCGAAGCAAACCACAGGTGAACGAGGCCGTGGCGCGGCTGGAGCAGGCTGGGGTCCTCAAGCAGGTGACGGTAGGCAAGCGCAACCGCGCGTTCGAGGCACCGGATGTCATCGCAGCGTTCGCCGACCTGGAGGAGCAGCTGGCAAGCTCGCGGTAGGCTGCAGCGCTGCGCCTCGTGAGCGAAGGCCCTGGCCGAGAACAGCGGGCCTGCGCACCCTCCGCTATCCTTCGACCATGCGCATCTACGACATCACGGTCCCGCTCGGACCGGGCACCCACATCTGGGACGACGACGCGCCGCGCTTCCACGCGCGCTACAGCCTTGCCGAGGGGGACTTCGGCAACGTGACGGATCTCGAGATGGGCGCGCATTCGGGAACGCACACCGACGCTCCATCGCACTTCGTGGCGGGCGGGGCCACGATCGACCAGCTGCCGCCGGACACGCTCGTGGGGCCGGCACTGGTCGTGGCGCACACCGGGGCCGGGCACATCTCGGCGCGGGACCTGGACGCCCTCGGCGTGGACGGCCGTCACGAGCGTGTCCTGTTCAAGACGTCGAACGGGAAGCTGTTGGACTCGCCTTCGTTCCGTCGTGACTTCATCGCTCTGGACGCGAGCGCGGCGGCGCGTCTGGTCGAGCTCGACGTGCGACTGGTCGCGATGGACTACCTATCCATCGAGGCGTACGAGGGCGGCAACGCCTCGCCGGTGCACCACACGCTCATGGAAGCCGGGATCGTCGATCCTGGAGGGCGCCGACCTGCGGGAAGTGCCTCCGGGCGAGTACCTGCTCGTGTGCGCCCCCATCAAGCTCGTCGGGGTTGAGGGCGCGCCCACACGGGCGTTTCTGATCGAAGGGCGCTGAGCCCGCTGCGGCCCCGCCCGAGCCGCGAATGACATCATGACGCATTAACGATATCATTCCGGCGTTATGTGATTCATTCTTCCGAGGGAGGCGCCATGCGCGGTTCGTTCGGACCAAGCCACCTCGAGAACACCACCGTGCCCATGTCCACGTGTCCGATCGATCGCGCTCCTCGGGAGAGTACAAGGGCAAGCAGCAGCTCTTCGAGAAGCAGTCGCCGCAGGTGCTGAGCGCACTGCGTGAGGTCGCGCGGGTCCAGAGCATCGAGTCGTCGAACCGGATCGAGGGCGTCACCGCGGCGACGGGACGAGTCGCCGAGCTGGCGGCCGAGAAGACGACGCCCAGGGACCGGTCCGAGCAGGAGATCGCCGGCTATCGCGACGTGCTGTCCACCGTCCACGCCAACGCGCTCGGCATGCACGTCTCGACCGGGCTGATACTCCAGCTGCATCGGGACCTCTACCAGTTCTCGCCCACTCCGGGCGGGGCGTGGAAGAGCACTGCCAACGACATCGTCGACGTCCTGCCCGACGGGACGCACCGCCTGAGGTTCAGCCCTGTCGCGCCGCACCTCGTCGAGCACGGCGATGAACGAACTGGTCACGGGCTACGATGCCGTAGTGTCCGGAGGGCAGGTGGACTCGCTGATCGCGGTCCCCGCCTTCGTGCTCGACTTCCTGTGCATCCACCCGTTCTCCGACGGCAA
Organism: uncultured Coriobacteriia bacterium; assembly: GCA_963768865.1. Classification (GTDB taxonomy): domain Bacteria; phylum Actinomycetota; class Coriobacteriia; order Anaerosomatales; family CAVYJL01; genus CAVYJL01. Next base: position 33,447 of record CAVYJL010000008.1, read on the forward strand.
CGGACGGATGTCGCGCATCCTGAACCTCATGCTGCTCTACCAGTGCGGGCTACGACGTCGGCCGTTACATCAGCCTCGAGAAGGTCATCGAGGACTCCAAGGAGACCTACTACGAGGCGCTCGAGGCGTCGTCCGAGGGCTGGCACGAGGGCCGGCACGACCTCGTGCCCCTGGCTCCAGTACTCGCACGGCGTTCTCATCGCCGCGTACATGGAGTTCGAGCAGCGAGTCGGGCAGATGGGGACGGGGCGCGGGGCCAAGCGCGAGATGGTGATCGACTGCATCCGGCATCTCCCGGCGACCTTCCGCTACGCCGACGTCGAGCGAGCCTGTCCCGGAGTGAGCCGTCCCACGATCGTGCGAGTGCTCGGCGAGCTCAGGCGACAACGGTGAGATCCGCTGCATGAAGGGCGGGCGCGATGCGACGTGGGAGCGAACGAGTCAGTGAGTCATTAACGATATCACTGGCGGGCCCGGTGATATCGTTTAGCCGAGGCGCCCCGGGGGTCGTTACGCGCAGTGATCCTTTGCGGTCTCCTGCTCGCGCGCACCGAGCCCAACCGTGAGTCGGCTGCCGAGAGCGTGCGCAACCAGCGCCATCGTGCTCAGAGTCGGGCTCGACCTGTGCTGCAAGAGCTGGGAAACGCGGGCCCGACTGACACCGAGCCGCCTCGCGAGGTCCGCTTGCGAGATGCCCTGCTCCCGCATGATGCGCGCGGCGTCGTTGGTGAACGCGCTGACCGCGCGCTCGTGCTCGTAGGCGACCCTGCCGGCGTCGTCCTCGATGAGAGCGTCAAGCCGTGTACGCAGGTCAGACATACATCTCGCCCTCCTCTAAGAAGCGGTCGATCAGCGCCTTGACCGTCCGCATCGTTTCGTTGGATCGCTTATCGCTGTCGGTCTTGTCTTCAATCCGCGCTATTACCAGGCCGCGTGACGTCTCAAAGGCGTAGGCGCGGCACGCCCGCGACCCGACCCGGTCACGAGCATCCATGTCGCTCGCCCGATTCCCTCGGCCCTCATGTCCGAGTTCCCGGCGGCACCATGATTGTAAACAAATACGTTGACATCAGTCTACCGTCTCCCGGCAGCCCCGCTCCCTCGACTATCGAGCCATGAGCTGCTGACCAGGGTCTTACTCCAGGGTTACCGAGCGGGCGGACCCGATGGCGCCCGCGCGTCGGGCGACGCTTGCCGCTGAGCGGGACCCGGCCGATGCCCCACCTGTTAGGCCGTTTCTCGCGGTATGCAGCCGCGTGCCCCGTGCGGAGGTGGTCGTGATGACCCGTTCCCGGAGATTCACTCGGCCGGTGGCCCTGGTGGCCGTCCTGGCACTTGCCCTGTCGCTGGTGCTCGGATCGGTGGGCGGAGCCTCGGCAACGGTTGCGACCGCGGATCCGACGCGACTGTCCACGCCCGAGAAGCTGGTGTTCGTGCACCACTCCACGGGCGAGGCGTGGCTTGCCGACGACTACGGCGCGCTGGGCAAGATGCTGCTCGCCAACGGCTATTTCGTGAGCGACACCAACTACGGCTGGGGGCCCACGGTCGCGGGCGACGCGATAGGCAGCCACACGGACATCGGCGACTGGTGGACGTGGTTCCGCGGGCCTAGCGCGAGCGTGATCACGACGGCGCTCTACACGAGCTACGGGCAGAACTGCAGCTACTCGCGGGGACGCGACCCGGGCGGGCCCAACCGCATCATCGTGTTCAAGAGCTGCTTCCCCAACTCGGAGCTGGGCGGCCTCCCCGGCGCGGCGATCCCGACGATCACCGCGAACCCGATGCGCGGCAAGTCGGCGGGCGACGCATCGTACACGGTGGCCAACGCCAAGGGCATCTACCGTGACCTGCTCAACTACTTCGCGACCAGGCAGGACCGGTTGTTCGTGCTCATCGTCTCACCGCCGATGACGAGCATCCCGCACGCGTCCAACGCCCGGGCCATGGCCGATTGGCTCGTCTCGCCCACCGGGTGGCTGGCGGACTATCCGTACGCGAACGTGGCCGTGTTCGACTACTACAACGTGCTCACGAGCAACGGCGGGAGCACGTACAAGAACGATTACGGGACGGTGGGGCGCAACCATCACCGGTACCGCAACGACGTGATCGAGCATACGCACACGGTTGCGAACAACTTGCTCGCGTACCCGTCGGCGGGCGGCGACTCGCATCCCAGCCGCCAGGGCGATCTCAAGGCGACCGCCGAGTTCATCCCGCTGCTCAACGCGGCGTACAACCGCTGGCGCGTGGCCACGGCGCCTGCCAGGCAAGGCGTACATCACACTGTCGAAGCCGGCGTGCTCGCCCGCGCCCGCGCGCAACGTGTGGTTCACCGCGTCCGGGACGATGAGCGCGCCGCACGCGACGGCGGGTGTCGTGACGGTGCAGCTGCGCAAGCTCGTGAGCGGCGTGTATCAGACGTACGCGACGGGTTCGGCGCCGGTGGCCGCGGGGTCGCAGTCGTTCTCGGCACCGTTCCGGATCACGAGCGCGGGCACGTACGCGATCCGGTTCGTGCACGCCGACGCGGATCATCTGTCGCAGACGAGCGTGTGGGTGACGTTCGTGGTGCGGTGAGGGGCGACAGCGCCAAGGCCCGAAGCGAGCGACCGCCCTGTCAGGACCGTGCGAACTGCAGCAGGGGCGCGTAGTCGTAGCTCTCGTCCGCGATCCGCAGCGCGCCCAGATAAGTGCGACGCGTTTCGCCCGGACTGCTCAGGTTCTCCGACCCCCAGCTGAAGGCCGGACTCGCCGAGGGCCTGCACCAGGAGATCCGCCGCCAGCCGGGAGTGGCGCCCGTTGCCGTTAGCGAACGGGTGGATCACGACGAGGCGATGGTGGAACCGGACGGCGAGCTCATCTGGAGACCATGGCAGGCTACCGGCATCCGCGGTCTGAGCGGCCACGTCGGCGAGCAGGTCGCGGACCTGGGTCGAGATGTGCGGCCAGTGCGCACCCATGTTCGTGTCGTGCTGCCTGTAGCTGCCGGCCCACTTCCAGACGTCGCCGAACATGCGCCTGTGCAGGGTCTTCATCGACTCCTCGGCCAGGAGGGACGCGAGGTAGGCCATCTGGGGACTGGTCGACGCCCACGCCAGAGCCCTGAGGATGTTCTCCTGCTCGACGGCGTTGAGGTCTGCCCGAGTGGCGACCCACGTCGGGATCAGCCCCTTCGCCTCATCCGGCGTGAGAGGAGTCGCGCCCTCGGGCTCTCGGAACAGATCCGCGCTCATCCCTTCGGCGCCGGTTGCGACCAAAGACGTCGCGAATCAATAAGCGCCTCGAGCTGAGTTCGCACGGATGAAGGCAGCGGTTCGCCCTCTTGCGCTTCAAGCGCCATCGTCTGGTTGGCGCGCCTCAGCTGCTCGTCGAGGATCGTCTCAGCTTGCCGCTCGACCGTCTGCTGCAAGGTGCTGTTCGGGATGAACGCGTAGACCAGCGTGCAGTCCATGGCCTCCGCGGCGCGTCGGAGTGTCGAAAGGCGAACGCCCCCGTCCATCTCTTTGGTCTCCAGCGAGCGGACTGCGGGCCCCGTTACGCCCATGCGAGCGGCAAGATCGGCGGCCGTCATGCCGAGGGCATCCCTGATCGCCCGCACCCACCCGAGCCGAGGCGGCGCATATCGTGAAGGCGGCCCGAGCGGGACGAGTCGCTGATCGAGCGCTTCGCGCGCTCGCCTGGCATCGGCCGGAGTGGGCATTAGCAACCTTTCTTGCTATCATCGCATCCGTATTAGCAAGTATCGTTGCTACTTCTTCCCCCGTCAATAGCTGCTGCGTTTGCTATTCACGTGGCCGAGACCGTCTACGCGTAGACCCTTCGCTCGGCGGCCGAGGTGAAGGCGTCCATCTGCAGCTGGACGTCCCTCTGAGACGAAGAGGCTGTTCGGCGGCTCTCAAGAGCGGCGTCTCCACCCACGCCGGCCTTCTCTGGCCCAGCGATTCCGCCAAGCACTCGGATCAGGGTGTCGATATCGTCCGTCGCTGTTCTCGATGCCCAGGCTCACCCGGACGACGCCGGGCAGCTCGATGCGATGGAACACGGTCAGGATCAGCGCCCTGGATCTGCTCCGCCCACGGCGGGATCGCCGATCATGCGCTTGACCGTCAGATGGGCGCAGTGGCAGCCGGATCGCACGCCGATCCCGCCGCGCGCGGCCAGTTCCCGAGCCACGTTGTGGGAGATGACGCCCTTCAGAGTCGAAGGGAATGACACCGCCCTTGTCGAGCGAACGAGGCCGAGCTCCGGGTTCGCGATCCCGAAGACCTTGAGGCCCGGGAATCGTGCGCCATGCCGAGCAATGCCCGCGCGGTCAGCGCCTGCTCCTCCTCCTGGATCACGTCCAGGCCGATCCGCTGCAGCAGCACGAGCGCCTTGCCCAGCGCGGCGATGCCCCCGACGTTCTCCTCGCCGGACGACCGGATCAGTTCCATCTCGGCGGGGCTGAAGTCGAGCAGCCCCTTTCTGGCCACCAGCACGCCGGTGCCGAACGGCGCGTACGCCTTGTGGGCCGAGAAGGCGAGGTAGTCGATGCCGCTGCTCTCCATCGCGACCTTGCGGTGGGCGACCAGCTGCGCCGCATCCACCAGCAGGCGAGCCCCGTATCGGTGCAGCGATCCGACCGATCCCGGCCAGGTCGTTGAACACGCCGAGGACGTTGGACGCGCCGCTCACGGCGACGAGCGTGACACGCTTCGCGACCGTGCTCGCCTCGCTCGTTGTACTCACGCAGGAGCGCCTCCAGCTCGCCCGGATCCACGAAGCCCTCGGCATCGATCGGCAGGCGGATCAGCGTGGCGCCGGGAACCGCGCGCCACGGCAGCTCGTTGGAGTTGTGCTCGAGTAGCGTGTTGATCACGACCGGCTCGGCGCCGGGCTCGGACTCGCGCTGCTCAGGCTCTCGGCCACCAGGTTGATGGCCTCGGTCGTGTTGGAGGTGAAGAGCACGTCGTAGTCCGACGACGGCGCGCCCAGGAGGTCGGCGCAGACGGTCTTGACCTCCTGGGACGATCGCCTGCTGCACGTGCGTCGGGCTGACGCCACGTCTGGCGGACGGCGTCCCAGATCGGCTCGAACGTGGGCGTGCTGGCGCCGTTGTCCAGGTTGACGTAGGGACAGGCGCCTTGGGCCGTCGGGACACGCGCACATCGCGGCCGATGAGGGTCTGCCGAAGTTCGTCCAGCAGCCCTCGGCCGGAGTATGCGTCGAGCTCGTCGTGGTGCACGATCTCGGTGGCGGTGAGCGTCTCGGCGGCTGCATCCTCGAAGGCGTCGGTCCCGAAGCGCTGGGTCAGGCGCAGTGCCTTGGCGAACGCGATGACGTTGACGATCGCGGGCGTGCCGGCCTCGAACCGGTCCGGTGCGGAGGCCCAGATGACCCAGTCGGGGCCACGAGCCTCGCTGTCCCGCCCCCGGTCTGAAGAGCGGCGTGGCCTTGGCCAGCGCCGCTTTGTCCGACAGCCAACGCCGTCACGCCCAGCGGTAGGCCGATGTCTCGGCTCGATATGCACTTGATAGCTTCCAGGCGCGAGGTGCGCCTCGAGCGCCTCGGCTCGCCTAGGCGTGCAGAAGATGACCGTGTACCTGCCGGCGTTCAGGCCCAGGTACTCGAGAACGACGTCCCTGGCCTTGTCGAACAGGCGCGTGGACACGACCGAGTTGTGCCCGCTGCCGCGGTGGACGTTGGAGTAGGTCTCCAGCGCCGCATGCACTCCCCGCTCGAGTTCTTCAAACGCCTCCGCTGTTCGGATGTCACGAGTCTCGGTCAGCATGGTGGATTACCTCCATGGATGTTTCAGATGAGAAGGGATCACTCGCACAGGTCGACGCTGCGAAGTCCCGCGAACGTCGCGGCCGTGCCGGCCGCGAACAGCAGGACCGAGAGCGCGACGGCGAGCCACGACGCACCGCCTGCCGGAGGCGAGCGTCGTCGGAAGGAACCAGGGGAGCGCCCGCACGGGTGCGAACCCGCCGAGGGCGAGCACGACGACCTGGATCGCGATACCGAGCCCGAGCGCCGGCAACACGCCGCGGAACCGGATCGGCCGCCCAGGCCACGAGCGGCAGCGTCGCGATGGCGGCAAGAGCCGAGCCCAGAGCCGCGCCCACGGTGGTCGCCGAGCCTGGGTCCAACGAGGACGTCGCCAGCACGGCGCGCATCGCGACGTCGGCACCCCAGCCCAGCAGCGAGAGCACCAGACGCGAGGCCTGCGATGACGATCGCGCGAGCGACCACCACCGCGTCGCGCCGCACGGGCGCCGTCAGGATCAGGTCGATGTTGCCGTCCTCGAAGTCACGCCCGAACACGTACGCCGTCACGATGAGATAGGCGAGCAGCGCCAGCGGAACGGCCGCATCGCTCCAGCCCATAGCGCCAGGGACGAAGGGAAGCCCCCGCAGCTCGGTGCGTCCGATCGCGTGGGTGATCCACGCCAGCGTGCGCGCCAGCGACCGACCCGCCCACGACCAGCAGCACGGCCAGCCACACCACCAGCGAGCGACGCAACGCGGCGACCTCGGCCGGATCAGTCGCCCGATCACTGCGGGGCCGCCTCTCCACTCGAGAGACGCTCGAGAAGGTCCTCGAGCGAGCCCGCGTTCACGGACAGGCGGGTCACTTCGATACCCTCGGCGACCAGGGCGGCGTTGATCTCGCTGATCCGCGTGCCGGGGACGTAGATCCTGATCAGGTGCTCCTGGCACACGGCGAAGTCGGTAAGGCCGAGCCGCTCCTCGAGCACGAGCGCGGCACGCGGCGGGTCGGACACGACCACCTCGACGTGCTCGCGGCCGCGCTCGCGCAGGCCCTCGCGGTCGAACTCTGCGACGAGCCTGCCGCCTCTCATCACGCCGACGCGCGAGGCCAGCTCGACGACACCGTCGGCGACGCGCGTGGCGACGATCATCGTGAGCTCGCGCTCCACGGACAGCATGCGCAGCAACTCCAGGATGCGACGGCGCTCGACGCCCCCGAGACCGCGCGTGGGCTCGTCGAGCACCAGCAGCTCCGGGCTGTGCGCGATGGCTCGCGCGATGCCGAGCAGGCGGCGGTCGTCGTCGCCCAGCGAGTGCGCGGGCTCCTCGGCGAGAGCGTCGATGCCCACGAGGCTGAGCGCACGCTGCGTCGCCGCCTCGGTGTCGTCGATGCCGGCGAGATAGAGGCTGGTCTCGACGTCGCGACGGACGCTCAGGCCTCGGCGCACCGGTGGGTCGGCAGGCAGGAAGCCAACGCGTGCGAAGACGCGGTAGGCGCCCGGCCCCGCGACTCGGCACCCATGATCCGAGCCGAGCCCGTGTCCGTAATCGCGAGCCCCACGAGCGCTCGCAGGAGGGCGGTCTTGCCGGAACCCGCCTCTCCCACGAGCGCGTAGAGGTCCCCGCGCGCCACGGAAAGCGACACGTCGTCGAGGAGGATCCGCCTGCCATGCGTCTTGGACAGGCGGATCGCCTCGATGAGGACTGACTGGTCCACGTCAGACGGCCGGCGCCGCGGGGGCTTCCCCAGCTGGGGGAGCGACGGGCGCTTCTGCGGCGACCGGCGCCGCGGGGAGCCCGGGCCGCGCGATGCGATCGTAGAACGACGGTCCACGCCGTGTTGCGGAACGTGGAGTACACGGCCTTGAACAGCCATGCCCATGAGCGATCAGGAGCAGCAGCGCCGGCGCGATCAGCCACAGCCATCGACAGCCCGCCGGCGACCACCGAACCGGCGACCACGGCCGCGCTCACGACCACGAGCGGGATGAACAGGATCGCCGCAGCGATGCCCACGACGATGTTCACCAGGAGCATGACGAGCCACATGCTCGCCACGCCGCGCTTGGCCCACAGGTCGTCCCAGGTGGCCTTGATCGAGTCGATCGCCCCTCGGTCGTCGAGCACCGCGTGCCGCAGCGCCACTTCGTCGAGCATGCTCACGATCACGCCGACCGCGAACGCGACCAGACCGATCAGCGACAAGACGACTCCCATGCCCACGAGCCCGGCCGCTGCGGCGTCATGCCGCTGGTGATGAGCCGCGATACCGCCGAACACGGCGAACGTGATGCAGCCCCAGGATGCCGAGCCCGATGAGCGGCAGCGCCAGCAGGAACCCGACCGCGAACACGCGACCCCAGTAGCGCAAGCCCACGCGCCATCCGGCCGCGGCGCTCGTCGGTCGCCCGGCAAGCGCTTCGCGCGTCTGCTCGATGAGCCCGCCACGGGCGGCGATGCCGATCACCCAGAGCACGAGGCAGATCACGATGAGCGTCAGGACCGCGAAGCCGATGATCACCCACCACTGAGCGGCGGTCCCCAGCGAAACGCCGAGCTGCGTTGCCGGCCACGTCGAGCCCGCGCTGCAGCGCCTCGCTGGGCGTGTGGATGTTCTCCCATCCCGGCGGGCACGCCTTTGGAGCTGCACTGGAGCTCGATGAACTCGAGTTCCAGTTAGCTCGTCGACAAGCCTGCGCTCCCGGCCGCGAACAAGCCCAGGATCCACAGCGCTTGGTTGCGCCGCGTGACTCCCCAGGCCTCCTTCAAGATCCCCATGTAGTCCATGGTTCGTCTCCTCTCAGTCATGCCGACCGAACCTCCGGTCCGGCACGCGTCCGACACAACTTTCTGTATCGATACTGCCGAGAAGAGCTGACGTGGCGTGGACGCAATCCATACGAATCTCATACGTTCTCCGCGGTGGGTCGGTCGACGCGGGCGGCGGAAACAGCACGGTCACCGAGGTCCGTTCCCCGGCGACGCTGGACACGCGCAGGGTCGCTCCCATGCGCGCGCTCAGCTCGTGCGCGATCGACAGGCCGAGACCCGCGCCACCCCCGGGACCGACCGACGTCCCGCGCTCGAGCAGCTCGGCGACGCCCTTGGGGAATCCCTCGCCGTCGTCCCACACGGTGACGGCGCACCCGTCGCTCTCGCGGACGACGCTCACGCCCAGGCTGCGCATGGAGCGCGCGTGCTTGAGGCTGTTCGCGACGAAGTTGCCGATGACGCGCCCGAGCGCCGCTTCGTCGGCAACGACCTCGCAGGTCGCGTCGGGAATCTCCACGACGACGTCGATCCCCCGCGATGCGCAGCTCGTGCTCGAAGCCGAGCAGGCACCGGCGGGCGACCTCGCTCACGTCGACCGGCGCGAGCGTGAGACTGAGATCCCCGGCGTCGAGGCGAGTGAGGTAGAAGAGGTCGTCGGCGAGGCGCGTGAGCTCCGCCGTCTTCATGGCGATGATGTCGAGGTGCCGCTGCTGGATCGTCGCCCATCCCGCGCTGGAGGGCGTCGACGTAGCCGGCGATCGACGTGATGGGCGTGCGAAGGTCGTGCGAGAGGTTGCTGATGAGCTGGCTGTGGGCCTCCTCGCGGCGCAGCGCGTCGGACCGCGCCGCCTGCATCGCCTCGGCAAGCCGGTTGACCGCGGAGGCGAGCTCGGCCGTCTCGCCCGACCCGGGCGCCGTTACGCGATGGACGAGGTTGCCGCGCGCCAGCTCGTCGAGGCCCTCGACCACCCGCCGGAGCGCCGAGCTGCCGGTGTCGGCGGTCGGCGACGTACGGCGACCCCCGCCGCTGCGACGACGAGCACCGCGAGGCCCGATGATGACGATCGTGGCGGGGATCACCGCGCGGCGTCCGCGTTGAAGCGATACCCGATGCCCCACACCGTGCCGATAAGGACCGGCTCGGAGGGGTCGTCCTCGATCTTGGCGCGCAGGCGACGGACGTGTACCTGGACCGTCGAGAAGTCGCCGCCGAACTCCTCGTCCCAGACCTGGCTGGTAGATCTGCGCTTTGGTGTACACGCGACCCGGGTGAGCGGCGAGCAGCTTCAGTATCCCGAACTCGGTGGCCGTCAGCTCCACCGGGACGTCGCGCACCGTCACCGTGAACGTGGCGGTGTCGATGCGCACCGGTCCCGCGCAGATGATCTCGTCCGCCGAGGCCTGCTCGGCCGATGCCGGCCTCCCGCTTGCTCGCCGAATACCTGCGCAGATGCGCCTTGACGCGCGCGACGAGTTCGACCGGCGAGAACGGCTTGGTCATGTAGTCATCGGCACCGATGCCCAGGCCCACGGCCATGTCGACGTCGGAGTCCCTCGCCGACAGCATCATGATCGGCACGTCGGACACCGAGCGTATCCGGCGCGCCACCTCGTAGCCGTCGATGCCCGGAAGCATGATGTCGAGGATCGCCATGACGTGTGCCGAGGGGTCGAACAGCTCGACCGCGGTCTCGCCGTCGAGCGCGACGTCGACGTCGTATCCCTCGCGGGTGAGGTTCATCGAGACGACTTCGACGATGGTCTCCTCGTCGTCGAGAACGAGTATGCGGCCCTTGCCGTTCACGCGATCCCTCCCCGAGCAGGCGCGCGGCGTTCCGGGACGATTGTAGCGGCGGCCCGCTCGTGGTGCGGTGACCGGTCGCTAGGCGCAACGGTTCTTGGCGCTCTCCTCCTCGCACGCACCGAGCCCAACTATGAGTCGACTGCCGAGGGCGTGGGCGACGAGCACCATGGTGCTCAGCGTCGGACTCGACCTGTGCTGGAGCAGTTGGGAGACGCGCGCTCGGCTGACACCGAGCCGTCGGGCAAGCTCGGCCTGCGAGATGCCCTGCTCCCGCATGATGCGCGCGATGTCGTTCGTGAAGGCGCTGACCACGCGCTCATGCTCGTAGGCTGCCCTGCTCACGTCGTCATCGATGAGAGCGTCCAGCTGTGTGCGCAGGCTAGACATACGTCTCGCCCTCCTCATAGAAGCGGTCGATCAGCGCCTTGATCGTCCGCATCGTCTCGTTGAATCGCTTGTCGCTGTCGGTCTTGTCTTCGATCCGCGCTATCACCAAGCCGCGCGAGGTCTCAAACGCGTAAGCCCGGCATGCCCGAGGGTGATGGACCTTGTACTCACATAGTCGATGTCCGCGATGTCGTTGACCGTCGAGCCACTTGAACAGCTCTGGGTTCTCGGGCGGGCCGTTTCGATCCACGTCGTCGATGCGCGCGATCATGATCGCGGCGGTCTCGCGGTGCTTGCTCAAGTACTTCAACGGCTGGCACGCACCGGACCCTGTCACCAGCATCCATGTCGCTCGCCCGACCCTCTCGGCTCTCATGTCCGAGTTCCCGCGGGTGCGGTGATTGTAAACAAATACCTTGACACGCGTCTATCCCCTCGTCAGCCCCCGTCGCTGCCCTATCGGGCCACAGCCTGCTGACCAAAGCCTTACGCGAGGGTTACCAAGGAGGGACTAGGGCGCGCGGAGCACGGGCACGGGGGGGTTCGGCGCGCTGCTGGGCTCGTGGGCGCGAGCGAGCATCGGCGGGTACCTGAACAACACGCGGCTCAGCGGCTGGGCCACCCGCATGGGCGCCCGTGACGCCGGGCCGCGTTCTTCTTCCTGATCCTCTACGTGATAGGCCAGGTGATCGCCGCCTACGCCATCTCCGCCACCCTCCGCATGCGTGCCGAGGAGGTCGACGGCCGCGCCGACCCGGTCCTGGGCAGCGCCGTGAGCCGCACGCGCTGGGCGGGAGTCATCTCGTGATGGCGACGCTGGGCCCGGCGGCGGTCGTGGCGGTACTGGGCGCGATGGTCCGAACGCTGACGACCGTGCCCGCAGCCTGCGTGAGCGGGATCGCGATAGCGGTCCTGTCCGCCGCCCACAGCTGGGTGCCATCGGTTCTCGACCGCACATGCTCACAGCACTTGAGGAGCAATGTCAGCCCGGTGCCGTAGCATGTGTTCAGTCCGGCAACATGAGGAGCCTCGTTGAGCATACGCGACCCGTTCTACGCCGACATCGAACAGGCTCTGGGGAGGGTGCAGCTGGACACCGACCTGTTCGAGCGGCTAGCTGCAGCGTTGGTCGAGTCGAAGGGCTACGCCACCAATCTCGCGGTTGGAGGCGCAGACAACGGATATGACTTCGAGATCCTTGACACTCAGAGAGAGCCCGGACCGGGAGTTGTCACTACCAGCGAGCGCGTGACGTCGAACCTCGGTCGGAACCTCGATCGCAACAAGTCCAATTGTCCGCGGGCGGCGAGGAAGACCTACATCGTCACGTCTTCAGTGCTCACCTCGCGGAAGAGAGACAACCTCAAGAAGGCAGCGACCGAGCGCGGATACACGTGCCTGGGGGCGTCCGATCGCCACGAAGTGGCGCGCTACATCTACGCGCATCCCCACTGGGCGCAAGAGCTCTTGGGGCTGACGGGGCAGCCGTCGGCGCTGTCTGTCGTTCCTCGATCGTCCCGCCCGCTCGCCGACGTTCCCATCGTCGGGAGGGAGCTAACAGACGAGCGGCTGCGAGGTCTCGGCCACGACGCACTACTGGTCGGGTCGCCGGGTTGCGGCAAGACCGCGCTCTTGGCTCGGCTTGTGGCCGACGGCGCCGGATCGTTCATGGTCAGCACGGACCTGACCGCAGTCGCGAATGCGATCAGGCAGCAGCAGCCGCACTTGGTCATAATCGACGATCTTGAGGACGTCGCAGCCGCTAGCCGCGACCTCACTCGACTCCGCACTGCGATCGGAGCCGACTTCAACATCATCGTGACCGACTGGGAGGCGAATCCGGAGCTGCAGCAGGCCCTCGGGCTTGGCGATGACGACGTCATCACGCTGGACCAGTTGACGAGAGACGAGATCGTGAGCGTTGTCGAGTCTATGGGAGTCAGCGGACCGCGGCCGCTTGTGCGGGAGATTGTCGATCAGGCCGAAGGTGTGCCCGGTCTGGCCGTGACGCTGTCTCAGGCGGCACTGGCTGGCGACTTCCGCGACCTTTTCGACGGAAACCGTCTCGGGACACTCATGGAGTCCGCGGTGAATCGGTTGCTCGGGAACCCCAACGAGGGGGATCGCGTGGTGCTAGCCCTGGGCGCAATCGGCCTGGCCGGCGACGCTGGTCTGACGGTCGAGGAGACAGCGGACTTCGTCGGCGTGTCGAGGGGCGAATTGCAGGGACTCCTGAGGCGCCTTACGTCCGGTGGTCTCATCCACTCTGACCGTCGCCGGGTCACTCTCCGGCCACGTGCCTTAAGACGCTACATGATCCGCAAGGCCTTCTTCGGCGCAGTTGCGGCAGACCACACTCCGTTGCTCTCCGTCGTGCCAAGTCCGGGAGAGACAGCCAAGGAGCTCGTGTTGGCCTCGCGCGCCGGCGCGGTCGTTCCAGACCTGCTCGAACTCGTCATCGCGAGCGGTGAGACGATGGCCGCCCGCTACTACGCCGGCTCCGGCGAGCGCCAGGCCAGAGAACTCCTGGAGGCAGCGCCTGGGCTCGCGAGTAGTGTGGCGACTGAGGCGCTCCACACGGCGCCGGAGATCGTCATTCCTCTCATGCTCACACTGGCTGTCGGCGATGCGCGTGAACTCCACAACACACCCGAGCAGCCCCTCCGACTCATCAAGGATTGGGCGAACTCGGGTGTCCCGGGTCGCGGCGAGGCAGTTGCGCGCAAGCGCGTCGTCGTCGATGCGGCACTTGAGTGGGCGGCGAACGGCAACGACTTCGATACCGCCTGCCGCGCCTGCTCTGAGGTCTTGCGCACCGTGTTTGAGGGCAACGAGACGGACCCCGGCGCGGGCATGACCTTCCATATGGTGCGGGGGATGCTGACCGACAAGGAAATCGAGGAGCTCGCCCCGATCTGGGGCGACATACGCGAAGCCATCGCGGCGGCGGGGGAGGCCCCTTGGCCGAGCCTCCTGTCGATGTGCTGGGAACTAGTGCACCCGAGCGTGTTCGGCGATTGCTCCGTACAGTCGTTCGAGGGATCCCGTCGCTTTGGTGAGAAGGCCATAAGCGATCTGGGTAGCTTGGCGGCCGAGCACCCCGGAGTGCTGGATCGCCTGAACACCATGCGCTCGCAACTCGGACACACCGAGTTCTACGCCATCCCCGAGGACTATGAGACGCTGCTCGGTGAGCACGAGCATGCGGACTGGAAACGGGAGGAGCAGGAGCGGACCGAGTTGATCGCCCAGCTTGCGGACGAGTGGTCCGATGGGGAGCCGGCTGCGTTTGCTTCGCGTTTGAACTGGCTGCAGAGCGAAGGTGCGGTAGCGGGCAAGGGCGGCTACGATCGGTCTCCGCAGCTGTGCCACCTCGTCGCGCAGCGCATTGCTGACCCTGGGCGCTGGTTGGCTGCTCTCGCTGAAGGGGGCGTCACATCGACCTGTCTTCTGCCCTTCCTCCAACGAGCTGTCCAAGATGATTCCGGCGAATGGGAGACGATCGCACTCCCGATTCTCAGTGATCCGGCTCTCGAGGCGGCTGCCGTTGAGGTCGCGCTGCGAGCCCCGCATGTCAGCGAGCCCATGTGGGCCGCTCTGAGCCCCAGACTCCCGCGTTACAGTCGATACATCGACATTCTCTGCCTCCGCGAACAGGTGCCGCTGGCCACTTTGCGCCGGCTTCTGCACCACGACTCACCCGAAGTGACACACGCGACAGCCGTCGGAATGTGGACGGGCGAGACCCGCGGTGCCATTCCGGATGAACGCAGACAGGAATGGGAGGACGCGGTCGTCGGGATTGGTGACGACGAGTTCTGGCTTGAAGAGATCTTGGCGAGCAGCCCGGCGATGGCTGTCCGATGGCTTGTGGCGCGCATCGAGAATGATGATTGGCGCGCACTTTGGAATCGAAAGAACGTGCAAGCAGCCGCTTCGACCATGGATGATGACCAGCGCATGGACATGCTTAGGCGCCTGCCCGAGCACTTCTACCTCGATGATGTCACAGCAACCCTGATCGGTGATTCGGACGATGTCTATCGACAGGTTCTTTGCGATCCGTCGTTGAACGCCCATTGGGAGGACCCTCTGAAGCGGAGTGCCGATGACAGGTGGCGACGGCGTGCCGGAATCGCACTGGACGAGGGGCGTTCGCCGCGGGAGGTAGCAGGAGCGTCCATGCCGACCTCAGACAGCTGGTCCGGCCCTGAGTCGGCTCATCTGCAGACGCGGATCGACGAGTTCACCCGCTGGCTCGAGGATCCAGACAATCGAATTCAGCAAGTCGCCGCCCTGATCATCGCATGGCTCGCCGAACGCCGGGCGCGAGCGCTGGCGGACGAACGCCGAAGGGCTATTGAGGGGTACCGATAGGTCCGCGGGGCACAGACTGAATCCATCCCGATACCCTCCTCCCGAATGGAAGAATGTCGGCCGACCCGATCCAGAGCGAGCGGGCCGCAACGGCCGCCGACATGCGTTCGGGTTTGTCGCCGGCGGCTCCGCGAGCGGTACAGAGCCGACGTCGTCTCGCGTCACGCGGCACAACGAAAGCGCGCTGTCCAAAGCGGCCACCTCGCTACGAACGCCCTCCCCGGGACTGACCGCCGCCAACGCTGGGACCTCGGCCACCTTCGGTCCACACGTCCGCGCACGTCGCCGTGCAGCATCGCCCGTTGACTGCCCGCCGCCACAGGCCGTAGCCCGGACCGCTGCAGGATCCGTCGGGCTCGGAAGAGGACGCATAGGGGTCGAGCCCCGACCTCGGCGGGGCGGCGTCCTCGAGCGGGTAGGTCACGAGTATCAGGTACTCCCCCGCGTGGCCGCCGGACTCGATCGCGTCGAGGATTGCGTCGACGGCCTCCTCCTCGCCCACGCCGCCGTACCAAACCCCCGGGCTCTCCGCCGGGTAGACCACCACGATCGGCCCCTTCTCACAGCTCTGCAGGCATCCCGTGTTGCTCACGAGTACGTCCAGGCCGCGGTCGGCGGCCTCCTCCTCGAAGTACTGGACGAGGCCTGCCGAGTCGCGGCGCTTGCAGGTGCCGTTGGGCTCGCCTGCGACGCGTGAGCTCGTGCAGATGAGGATGTGGTAGCCGGGCTTGTCGACGGCCATGGGTTCCTCCTTGGTGGAGTCGGAGTCGGTCGTTTCGTTCCTAGCAGCCGAGGCCGGCGTTGGCGCCGCCGCACCCGCCGCCGTGGCAGGCGACCTTGCGCGCCACGAGCGAGAGCGGTTTGCGGCCGGCGTAGACGGCGTCGAGGCCCTCGTCGATGAGGCCGTTCATCTCCACGACCTGGATGCCTTCAACGTCCATCGCGGCGCGGGGCATGGAGCCGGCGGCGAGGCACAGGAGGGCGCGGCAGTCGTGGAGTTGTTCGGCGAGCTTCTTCCAGCGGTGCACGCCACCGCCCGGGGGCGGGGCGATGCGCGTCTCCACGAGCTCGAACTCCCCCGCACCGGCGCCCTGCTTGAAGACGAGCAGACGCTCGGCCTCGCCCAGATGCTGGTTCACGAGCATGCCTTCCATGGACGCGACGGCCACGTGGGGCCGGGCCTCGGCAGAAGCAGCTGGGGCGCGCTCATCGACGGCAGCGGCGAGCGCCGCCAGCGACACCTCGTCGTGCTCCTCGCCGAGCAGGCCCACGGCGTCGGCTCGGCAGCGCTGGCAGTGGGTCATCTGCGGGAGGTACGTCTCCGCCTGGTGGCGCACGCGGGACATCGTGAGCTTGTCGGGCTCGGGGAGGTGCTCGAAGTCGGTGCCGGCCACGGGGTGGAGCGGCACGGCGTTGAAGAGCGAGGCGCCGGCCTCGGCGGTGGCGCGGGCCACGGCGTCCACGTGGGTGTCGTTCACGCCGGGGATGACGATGCAGTCTGATCTTGACGGTGACGCCGGCCTCGGCAAGTTGCTGGATGCCGGCGAGCTGGCGCTCTAGCAGCAGCGTTGCGCCGGATTTGCCGCGGTGGATGGCTTTGCCGTCGCGGATCCATGAGTACACGCGGGCGCCGATCGCAGGGTCCACGGCGTTCACGGTCACGGTCACGTGCGACACGCCCAGCTGGATTATGCGGTCTGCATAAGCCGGAAGGGCGAGGCCGTTGGTGGCCAGGCACAGCAGCTTGTCGGGGTGCTTGGCGCGGATGAGCTCGAGCGTGCCGAACGTCTCGTCGGGGTTGGCGAGCGGGTCGCCCGGGCCGGCGATGCCCACGACGTTCGTGTGCGGGACGCGGTCCAGCACGCCGTCGAAGTACCTGGCGGCCTGCTCCGGCGTGAGCACGGCGCTGGTCACGCCGGGGCGCGTCTCGTTGGCGCAGTCGTACTTGCGGTCGCAGAAGTTGCACTGCACGTTGCACTTGCGGGCGACGGGCAGGTGTACGCGCGCGAAGCGGTGCCGGGCCTCGCGGTCAAAGCACGGGTGGCCCTCGAACCCGGATGGCGTGGCCACTCCGGCACAGGTCTCGGTGCTCAGGTCGGTCACGTCGGTCACCTCTCTCTATAGATAGGCAAAGCCCACGGGCGAAGCGTCCTGCTTCGCCTCGAGCAGCGTGTTGACGATGCGGTCGTACAGCTCAGCCGCGCCGCGGTAGCCCAGGTGCGCCAGGCGCTGCCCGCCGATGCGGTCGTGCACCGGGAAGCCCACGCGCACGAGCGGGATTTGGAGCTCCCGGGCGATGCGGTACCCCTTGGAGCTGCCGATGATGAGGTCGGGCTGCAACTCCTTGGTGGCCTCGCCGATGTCGGCGAAGTCGGCGCCGCCTACGACCTGGATCTGGTCGGCGAGGTCGGGGGCGACGGCGTCGATGGCTTGGCGGAGGGCACCGGATTCGCCGCCGCTGGCCGCGAGGACGGGGACGATGCCGATCTCCGCGAGGAAGCTGACGAGGCCGGCGACCAGGTCTTCTTCGCCGTAGACGACGGCGCGCTTGCGGGAGACGTACTTGTGGCCGTCGACGTAGGCGTCGATGAGGCGGCCGCGTTCGGCGGCGTGGTTCGCGGGGAGCTCGCGGCCGGAGAGGGTCTCCAGGAGGGCGGCTAGGCGGTCGGTCTCGCGGACGCCGATGGGGGTTCCGAGCGCGTGGCGCGGGACGGCGAACTCGCTCTGCAGGAACGCGGCCGCGGTGTCGTTGTTGGCTGCGAGCGTGCGGCCCAGCTCGATGCTCGCCCGGGCGCTGCCGGTGCTCTTGAGCTCGTCGATGGTGGTCCCGCCCTGCGGGACCTTCTCGTAGGTCTCGAGCGCGGGGGCGTCCAGGCTGCGGGAGTAGTCAGGGACCATTACGATCGGCAGACCGAAGTCTGTCACGAGTTCCAGCAGGTAGCGCAGGTCTGCGGGCGACACGAAGCCGGGCAGCAGGTTCACGTGGCCGGCTGCTAGGGCCGGCGCGTCAAAGGTGAACGCGCGGCCTCGGCGAGCGAGGGGCTTGCCGGGGGTGACGGGTGCCTGCTCAACGGCCGGGGCACCGGACGCTTCAGGCGTGGGATCCACGAAGGCGCGGCCAACGCGAGGAAGCGGCTTGACCGCGGGGACCGGTGGCCGCCCGGCGGCGGCGGCGTCGGGGGCTGCAGGCTCGGGGTCCACGAACGCGCGGCCTCGGCGAGGGAGAGGCCTGGCGGCGGGCTTGGGGGCGGCGCCGCTGGCCGTGTCGGCGCCGCCCCGCACCCCCTCGGCGAGGGTGGCCACGAGGGTGCGCACGGCGGCGTGGAAGCCGTCCACGTGGGTGCCGGCGTAGGCGGCGGTGGAGCAGGCGACGATGGGCGGGAGGGTCTCGCCACGCTGGGCGGCTCGGGTTTGGAGCTCGCGGGTGAGGAGGTCCATGTCTTCTCCGATCGTCTCGGACAGGCACGTCGTTGCGATGCCTATGACTTTGGGGTCGTACTTGGAGGTGACGTTGGAGATGGCTCGGCTCAGGTTCTCGGCGCCGCCGAAGACGGCGGTGTCCTCTGAGAAGTTGCTGCTGGCGATGTCCACCGGCTCGCGGTAGTGGCTGATCGTGTAGCGGCGGATGTAGGTGGAGCAGCCTTGCGAGCCGTGGAGGAGCGGGACGCAGCCGTCCACGCCGCGGTAGGCGACGCAGGCTCCGAGCGGGGTGCACAGCTTGCAGGCGTTGGTGGTGGAGACGTAGTCGCCGGCGGGCTTGGGGCGCGGGAGGCTGGCGGTGGCGACGGGGCCGGTCGCGGGGCCGGGGGCGCGGACGGCGACGGGATCCGAGCCGGGGGCGGGCGCGGGACCGGGGCCAGGGGCGCCGGTGTGCTCGCTCATCGGCCGGCCCTCCTCGGCACGAGGTCCCATACGGGCGACGTGACCGAGCGGTGCACCTCGTCCGCGAAGTTGAGCATGCCGACGAAGCCGTCGAGCGGCATCTTGCGCTCGTGGTTGTGGTCGCAGAAGGCGACGCCCAGCTTGTAGGCGATCGGGCGCTCCTTCACGCCGCCGATGAAGAGGTCGCACGTCCTCCTCGCGCGAGGAAGGTGGCGAGCTCGAGCGGGTTGGAGTCGTCGACGATGATCGTGCCCGGGTCGCACAGGTCTCGCGCAGGCGGTCGTAGTCCTCGGCCGTGCCGGTCTGCGAGCCCACGAGCGCCGTGTCGCATGCCCAGCAGCCGCAGCGCGCTATACGAGCGAGAACGCCTTGAACGCGCCGCCCACGTAGATGGCGGCCTTCTTGCCCTGCAGGTCGCGGCGGTATTCCGCGAGCCGCGGGAGCGATCGCCGGCGACCTCTTCGCGCACGAGCTCTCTGGCGCGCTCCATGCATGCTCGGGTCGCTTCGAAGAATGCGGGCCACGTCGTAGAGCGCCGCGGCCATGTCCTCGATGCCGAAGTAGGAGACGTGCTTGAACGGGATGCCGTAGGTCGTTCTGCATATGCCGGGCGAGCGTGCGTCATGGAGCCGGAGCACTGCACGAGGTTGAGCTTGGCGCCGTGGGCGCGGCGGATGTCGTCCACGCGGCCGTCGCCGGTGAGCGTGGCCACGACCTCGACGCCCATGCGCTCGTAGTAGCTCCTTGATGATCCAGATCTCGCCGGCGAGGTTGAAGTCGCCCAGGATGTTGATCGCTGTGCGGCGCCGACGTCGCTGACGTCGCCGGTGCCGACCAGCCGCGCAAGCGCTTCGCAGGCCGCGGCGTAGCCGTCCTTCTTGGTGCCCTTGAAGCCCTCGGACTGCGACCGGGATGCACCGGGATGCCCGTCTCGGCGGCGACCCGCCGGCAGACGGCCTCCACGTCGTCGCCGATGACGCCGACGATGCAGGTCGAGTAGACGAACGCGGCATTCGGGCTGTATGCAGCTCGATCAGCTCCGTAAGCGCGCGGTCGAGCTTGTTCTCGCCGCCGAACACGACGTCGCGCTCGCGCAGGTCGGTGGAGAAGCTGAGCCGGTGCAGCTGCGGGCCGGAGGACAGCGCGCCCCGGATGTCCCAGGTGTAGGCGGCGCAGCCGATGGGGCCGTGGACGAGGTGCAGGGCGTCGGCGATCGGATAGAGCACCACGCGGGACGCCGCAGAACACGCACGCGCGCTGCGAGACGCCGCCCGGCGGGACTTCTTCTCGCACTCGAGGTCGAAGGGCTGCTCGCCCTTGCGCCACACCTGGCGTTCGCGGTCGCGCAGGACGGGGTCGGACGCGAGCGGCGGAGCTGCGGGCGCGGCTAAGGCTTGGGCAGCAGCGCCCATCGGCGTGATGATGGCGGCGGGGTCGCTCATCGGTCTCGCCTACATCACGAGTTCGAACTGATACTCCGGCGCATCGCGATCCAGCCGATCCAGCAGCGCGTCCAGCATCTTCTCCACGAGCCGCAACGCCGCCCTGGTACCCCACGATCGGGAAGTAGCTGTGCCCTATCCGGTCCAGGATCGGGAAGCCCACGCGCACGAACGGGATGTCCTCGGCACGGGCGATGTACTTGCCGTAGGTGGTGCCCAGCAGCAGGTCTACCGGCTCGTTCTTGATCCACTGGTGGAGGAGGAAGAGGTCGCCCTTGGCCTTCACGTTGGCGTCGGGCGCGATCTCGCGCATCGCGCGCCTCGAAGTCCTTGCCCGGCGTGCCGGTGAGCACGTGCACCGGCTCCATCCCCAGGTCACGGGCGAATTCCGTGAGCGCGATGACGTGATCCGGGTCGCCGAAGATCGCGACCTTCCGACCGTGGAAGTACTGTTGCGTGTCGAGCATCGACGTCGAGCAGGCGGCCGCGCTCGTCCTCGAGCGACTCGGGCACGGAGGAACCGGCGACCTCGGCAAGGGCTGTGACGAAGCGGTCGGTGGCGGCGATGCCGATGGGCAGGTCGAGCGTCTCGTACGGGACACCGCACTTGTTCTCGAGCGACCACGGCGCCGGTCTCGCGACGCCCACTTGCCCAGCGCGAGCGTGGCATACGCTGTCTCCGGTGGACACGCAACTGCCGGCTGGGTCGCGCCGCCCTTGGGGAACATGTCGTGGCGCCCGTTCTGCGGGGTGTCCAGCACGTCCGACGTGTCCGGGAACACGACGGTGCGCGCTCCCACGAGGCCGGCGATGCGCTTGATCTCGCGCATGTCGGAGGGCTCCACGTAGCCGGGCAGGATGTTCACCTGGTCCAGCACGGTTGCCGGTGTCGGGTCGGCGAAGCCCTTCACGATGCCGGCGCACATGTTGGCGAAGCCGGTGACGTGGCGAGCCGACGTAGCTCGGTGTGTTGGCGTAGATGACGACCTTGCCCTCGGGGATGTTGCCCTTGTCGGCGGCGTCTTTGATGATCTGGTTCAGGTCGTCGCCGATGGTCTCGGACAGGCAGGTCGTGTGCACGGCCACCACGTCGGGGTCGTAGATGGCGAAGATCGTGTGCAGCGCCTGCGAGAGGTTCGCGCTGCCGCCGAACACCGAGGCGCCCTCGGTGAACGAGACTGGTGGATGGCCATCACGGGCTCCTTGTAATGCCGGGTCAGATGGCTGCGGTGATACGCGCAGCACCCCTGCGAACCGTGGCTGTGCGGCAGGCAGCCGTGCATGCCCAGCGCCGCGTACATGGCGCCGATCGGCTGGCAGGTCTTGGCCGGGTTGACGACGAGCGCCGAGCGCTCGATGATCTCGGTTGGGGTGTGGTCGAGCATCGTTGGGCTCCTTACTCGCCGAGGTCGGCGGTCGGCTCTGCGGCGGGCGCGGGGGCGGCCTTGGCGGCGGCGGGACCAGAGGTCGGCGCATCCTTGGCGCCCTTCACCTCACGCGCCGGCGGATCCGCCAGCCTCGCGGCCAGCCCATCCCGCCCGTGCCAAGGCGGCGTAACGAACCTCCACTGCGGTGCGTTGACCAGCCGGTCCATCTCCTCGTAGAAGTTCACGGCGCCGCGGAAGCCTGCGTACGGTCCGCCGTAGTCATACGAGTGCAGCTGCTTGCAGGGCACGCCCATCTTCTCGACCACGAACTTGTCCTTGACGCCGGAGCAGAACACCGCCGGCTCGTACGCGCGGATGAGCTGCTCCATCTCGTGGTGCGAGAGGTCGTCGATCACGAGCGTGCCGGTGGCCATCTCGGCCATGAGCCCCGGGTAGTCGGCGAGCCCCAGCTCTGCGGCCTTCGCGGCCGCGAAATCCTCATCGAGCCGAGGCCGGTACTTCTCGGGGTCCGCCTCCACCTTGAGCTCCTCGATGTTGCGGGTGTCGGCGTCCACCTTGATGGTGGGCAGCACGCGGCGGCCCTCGTAGTCGTCGCGGTGGGCGAACTCGTAGCCCGCGCTCACGGTGGGCATGCCCAGGTCCTTGAAGAGCTCCTGGTAGTGGTGGGCGCGCGACCCGCCCACGAAGAGCATCGCGAGCTTGCCCTCGGTACGCGGCTTTACGACGTCAAGCACCGGCTGGACCTGCGTCATCTCCTCGGCGATGACGTCCTCGATGCGGGCGGTCAAAGCGGCGTCATCGAAGTACGTGGCGATCTTGCGCAGCGACTTGGCCGTGGACTCGGCGCCGATGAAGTTCACCTTGATCCACGGGATGCCGTACTTGGTCTCCATCATCTCGCCTATGTAGTTGATGGAGCGGTGGCACATCACCACGTTCAGGTTGGCGTTGTGCGCGGTCTCGACGTCCTCGAACTTGATGTCGCCGGAGAGCACCGCCTGCACGCGGATGCCGCACTGGGTCAGGATCCGCTCGATCTCGAACGAGTCCCCGCCGATGTTGTATTCGCCCAGGATGTTGATGGTGTGCAGCGGGACCTCGGCCAGGTCCTTCTTGCCGATGACGTCGCTCATGAGCTTGTTGTTGGCGATGTGGTGGCCGGCGCTCTGCGACACGCCCTTGTAGCCCTCGCACGAGAACGCGAGCACGGGGATGCCCAGCAGCTCCTGCGCGTCGCGGGCCACGGCGTGCACGTCGTCGCCGATCAGGCCCACCGGACAGGTGGAGTAGATGCCTATCGCACGGGGGTGGAAGTTGTCCCACGCCTCCTGCACCGCGCGCCGCAGCTTCTTCTCGCCGCCGAAGACGATGTCCTCGTCCTGCAGGTCGGTGGTGAAGCAGTACTGCAGGAAGTTCTGCACGTCCTCGGGCGGGTTCGCCTGGTTGCGGCGTGTGCCCCACGCGTAGTAGCTGCAGCCCACCGGCCCGTGGACGATATGCACCATGTCTACGATCGGGCCCATGACCACGCCTTTGCACCCCGCGTAGCAGCAGCCGCGCTGCGTGATGATGCCGGGCACCGTCTTGACGTTGGCCTCGATCTCGGGCGGCGCGCTGGGGTCGTTCACTCGCATGTGCTTGGCGCGCTTGCGCGCGACCTTGGGCGGATAGACCTCGAGCATCGAGGCCATGAGCGCAGCCGCGTCCACCTCGCGCCAGGGTTCGTTGAGTTCGCTCATCGGGGGCTCCTTATCTGCCGAGGCCGCTCAGGCCTGGTGCTCGTCGACGGCTGTCTCGCCGGACTCGCCGGTGCGGATGCGGGTGGCCTCGGCAACGGGCAGGACGAAGATCTTGCCGTCGCCGGGCTTGCCGGTCTGGTTGGTGGCGATGATGGTCTCCACGACCGCCGGGACCTTGCCATCCGGCACGACCACCGACAGCAGCCGCTTGGGCACGAGCCGAGGGCCCGCGCCCAACTGCGCGATCGCTTCCTCGGCACCCTCCTCGGCGCCGTGGAGGACGCGCCAATCCACGACGCCTTTGCCGCGGCCCATCACCGGCGTGGCTGTGAATGCGGGGAAGCCGGCTTCGGAGAGCGCCTCCTTGGTGCGGTTCATCTTGTTCTGGCGGACGACCGCCAACACTTCTTTCATGGGTGGCTCCTTACGGGTACGCGGCGGTGCCCGGCGGCCGGCCCGGCCGGCGCGGACGACGGCAACGCGGGAAGGGCAGCTAGACCGAGACGGCGTTCTCGAGCGTGGCGGTGGATACGGTCCAGACCTCGTCCACGGGAGTGACGAAGATCTTGCCGTCGCCGAACGCGCCCTCCTCGCCGGTGCGCGCCGTGCGCGCGATGGTGCTCACGACGAACTCCTTGTCGTCGGCGGGCACGACGATGATGAGCTCGTCTTTGGGCAGCTCGTCGTAGTGGACCTCGCCCAGGCGCAGGCCGCGCTGCTTGCCTCGGCCGAAGACAGAGACCTTGGTCACCGCCGGGAAGCCGGCGTCCATCAGGGCCGCCATGACCTCGGCGGACTTCTCGGGACGCACGATGGCTCGGATCATCTGCATGGGATCGCTCCTTGGGGTCGGCGGCGCGCGCGGCGCCGGCGGGGTCGGTGTGCGCTAGGGCCCGGGCCGGCGCGCTAGTCGAGGATCCCGAACTCCATGAGCAGGGCCTCGAGCTCGTCGGTGGACAGCGGCTTGGGGATGACGAACATCTCGTTGTCGTCGATCGCCTTGGCCAGCGCGCGGTAGTGGTCCGCCTGCTCGCAGGCGGGGTCGTACTCGATGACCGTCTTACGGTTGATCTCGGCGCGCTGGACCATGTTGTCGCGCGGCACGAAGTAGATCATCTGGGTGCCGATCTGCTCGGCCAGCGCCTCGATCATCGCGGCCTCGTTGTCCGTCTTGCGCGAGTTGCAGATGAGGCCGCCCAGGCGCACGCCGCCGGACTCGGCGTACTTGAGGATGCCCTTGCAGATGTTGTTGGCGGCGTACATCGCCATCATCTCGCCCGAGGTGACGATGTAGATCTCCTCGGCCTTGCCCTCGCGGATGGGCATCGCGAAACCGCCGCACACGACGTCGCCAAGGACGTCGTAGAACACGTAGTCGAGCTCCTTGTCCTCCTCGTAGCCGCCCAGTTGCTCGAGCAGGTTGATGCTCGTGATGATGCCGCGGCCGGCGCAACCGACGCCCGGCTCCGGGCCGCCCGACTCCACGCACGTCGTGTTGCCGAAGCCGGGAGCCGTGATGTCCTCGAGCTCCACGTCCTCGCCTTCGTCACGAAGCGTGTCCAGCACGGACTTCTGGGCCAGGCCGCCCAGCAGCAGCCGAGTGCTGTCGGCCTTGGGGTCGCAGCCCACGACCATGACCTTGTTCTCGGCCTCGGCCAGAGCCGCGACCGTGTTCTGCGTGGTCGTGGACTTGCCGATCCCGCCCTTGCCGTAAATGGCGACTTTTCTCATGGCGATGACCTCCTGGGTCTTGGGGGGTCTGTCAGTTGGGCCAGTCTGGGGTCGCCATGTTTCCGGTCCGCGAAGGCCGCGCGACGGCTCGGTGAAAGTCCGGCGACGTTTCCGTTGCCCGCGCATTGCCCCCGTGAGCAGCGGAAACCTCGCCGAGGCCCGGCGGAAACGCCGCGGCAACGCGGCAGCGGACGCGAGACCGCGCATGCGTCGCACGACCAGCGCGGCCGCCCGCCGCCTGCACGTCGCTGCAGCTAGACACTCATGGACCCGCCCGGCTACGCCGATTCAAAGCACAGCAAGGTCCGCTTGATGGCAGGAGTCGAATGAACCTCGCTAGCATCGATCCGACGTTCCCGGTGTACGCGGTGGCGGGTGTCGCCGTACTGACGCTCGCCGTCGCCACCGGAGCGACGGTCGATCCATCGCCTCACCCGCAAGGATTTCGGCGTCCAGACCGCAAACGGCGCCTCGCCGGTCGTGCGCGTACAGCGCACCCTGCGCCGCATCTTCGGTCCCGACCTCGCACTTGCCGAGGCGGTGCGTGAGCGCCCCACCCAGCACAAGAAGAAGCGCCAGGTGGCAACCCAGCCGGATCGGCCACTCGACCTGCGGCTCATCCTCGTCAACGACCCGGCGTTCGACCTCAACGACCTCACCGAGCGCGCGGGGCGCATCTACGTCCTGTTGCGCGCGGCGACGGACGGCGGCGACGTGTCCGCGCTGCGGCCCTTCGCCGGCGACCGTGCCTACTCGGTGCTCGTCGCACGGGCGCAGTCGCGCTTCGACGGCGCCGCCGGGCCTCGGCCGGCTGTCGCGCGCGTGCGCCCTGTATACGCGGACAGGGCCTACGGCAACTCCGATCCCGACAACGCCTACGACCGCGTGCGGTTCCGCGTGGAGCTCGGCCGCGCCGCCCCGCCGGCGGCGCCCGGGACGCCGGCTCAGGCCGGGCCCTTCGAGGAGATCCTGCTCGCGCGACGAGTGGGAGCCCCTACCAAGGATCCGGAGCTCAAGGAATTCTGCCCCCAGTGCGGAGCGACCCTTCATGTCAGCGGCGTCACGTGCGCATCGTGTGGCGCGCCCGTGGACGACGCGGCCACGATCTTCGGGACGTGGACCGTCAAGGAAGTGCGAGGAGAGCACGAGTGACCACCACCAACCTGCCCGCCGCACAGGAGGCGTGACTCCCATGGAAGACCCAGGCATGACGTTCCTGGTCGTCCTCGGCATCGGGATCGCCCTCATGCTGCTGGTCACCTTCAGACGCGCCTCCGGCATCACCGGCGACGAGCCACGCGACCTGCTCTCCCGGGCCTCGAGCGCCGACGAGCTGGGAGACGGATCTCTGCCCGCGCGATGTCGAGCGCGGGGATGCTCGCACCCGGCGTTGGCGTGACCGCCGGACGATTCACGACCCCCACCACCCGGACAGCCGCAGCTCCGGCCCGGGCGTCGGCGGGCTCTTCCGCCATGCCCTTCTTCACCAGCGGGCTCTACGCCCTCGAGCCCATCCGCGAGGCGGACAGCGATTTCCGCGAACAGGCGTTCTTGGGCCAAGTAGCGGAGATGTTCGCAGTGAGCCGGACCGCGCTCGCTACCGGCGACCTCACACCCGCCCGGGCATGCATGTCCGAGGGCCCGCTCTCGATGCTGACCGCGATGATCTCCCAGCATCGGCAGGCCGCGAGCACCGGCCCGGGCGGATGGCCGGCAGCCTCAAGAGCAAATCCGGCCCCGGCCCTCGACGGCTGGCCCGAGGCCTCGGCGCCGAGCGTGGCCTCGGCGGTCAAGGATCCACCGGCACAGCGTGTGGCCGCGCCGGCAACGCACCTGGACGAGATCGAGGCGCTGTCCGCCGAGCCCGCGCGCTCCTTCCAGCGGGTGCGCCTGAGGCTCACCGCGATACCGCACGTGAACGGCGAGCTTGCCGCCGGCGCCGGCTTCGGCGAGGTCCCCACCGTGGAACGCTGGTCGGTGGCCCGCTGGGCCGTGAGCGACGACCTCGAGGGAGAGCGGCACCGCTGCCGCAACTGCGGAGCCCCCGTGGACGCGGCCCTCGGCACCCGATGCGAGTACTGCGGGACAGCAGTCCCCGTGTTCAAGCGCACGTGGGGACCGTGGTTCGTCGAATCCATCGCTCCCGAGGCGATCTGACCGCGGGCGCCGCCGCACGCGGGGCGACTCGCTAACCCGACGCCGGATCCCAGCCGCGCCTCGGCATGATTTGACCCCCACCCCATGCCTGCGCAAGATGAACCAAGGGGCTCGGGGGAGACTTCCATCGCGGCCGCAGCCGCGTTCGCAAGGACTACACGCAAGACGCGACGTAGATCTGTCCGATCGGAAAGGCAGGAACCCATGGGACTCATGGACGGCTTCAAGGGTGAAGTCCAGCAGCAGTTCATAGCGCGGCCGGACTCGTCCAAGGACCTCGTCATCTATAAGTGGCCGGAGCAGAACATCCGCATGCTGTCGGTGGTCACCGTCCAGCCGGACGAGTGGGCCTACTTTGTCAAAGAGGGCAACGTCGTTGGCTACCTGCCCGGCGGGCAGCACAAGCTCGACGGTGCGCAGATCCCGTTCCTGGGCGGGATGATCGACAGCTTCACCGGCGGCAACGTGCTCAAGGCCGAGCTCTACTTCGTCTCGTCGCGTGAGTTCGCGAACAACAAGTTCGGCGGCTCCATGGGCGAGGTCGAGGACCCCGGCACCGGCGAAGTCGTTCGCATGGGCGTCTACGGCGAGTACGTCTACAAGGTAGTGGAGCCGGCCAAACTGATCCTGAACCTGGTCGGAACGCAATCCATCACCAGCAACGACTACATCACCGACGCCATCCGCGACCAGCTCACGAAGATCCTGCGGGCCACCGTCAACGGCAAGATGAAGGCCGAGAAGTGGTCGATCCTCGACGTCACCGACGGCAGCTACAACCTCGAGTTCGAGAAGCAGATCGTGCTCGACGCGGCGCCGTACCTGGAGTCGTTCGGCCTGCAGATCACCCGCATCGAGGACTTCCTCGTGAGCATGGACGACGCCGACCGCGTGCGCCTGCTCGAGATCAAGGACCGCATGGCCAAGATGCGCCTGGCCGGCGACGCGCGCTACATGGGCGCCGCTCAGGCCGAGGCGGTCTTCGGCGCTGCCGAGGGCCTCAAGCAAGGCGGCGGGGACAGCACCGGCGTGGCCGGCCTGTTCATCGGCGCCGGGCTGGGCCAGCAGATCTCCGGCGGGATGCAGTCCGGCCAGGTGCAGCAGGCCGCGCAGGCCGGCGGCACGGCGCCCGTGGGCCCGGCCAACGCGCCGGCCTCGCCGTCGGTTCCGGCCGCGGCTCCCGCCGAGGCGGCTCCCGCCGAGAGCGGCGCCCCGGCCGCGGCCGCTCCCGCAGCAGCAGCCGGCGCTGCCGCCGGCGCCGCCGCAGCCCCGGCCGCTGCCCCCACGGGCGGCGCCCCCGCCCCGGCCCCGGAAGCCTCGGCACCGGGCACCGTGACGTGCCCGAACTGCCAGACGGTGAACCCGTCCTCGGCTAAGTTCTGCTCCAACTGCGGTCAGCCGCTGCCTGTCACGTGCTCCAACTGCGGCACCGTGAACGCACCCGGCTCCAAGTTCTGCTCCAACTGCGGCAACCAGCTCGGGTGACCAAGATGAAGCGTTCGACACTCACCAAGCTCCTCGCCGTCCTCGCGCTGGCGCTGCTCCTGCTCGCCGTCCTCATGCCGGTCGCGGGCATCGCTCGCGCGGGCGGCGGCCATGTGGGCGGAGGCGGAGGCTTCTCCAGCGGAGGCGGCAGCCACTCGAGCGGAGGTGGCAGCTTCGGCGGAGGCAGCTCGTCAGGCGGCGTGCCCATCCCCATCGTCATCCCCGGCCTCGGCAGCGGCTTCAGCTCCATCTGCTGCACGCTGCTCACCATCGTCATCATCGGCGTGGTGATCCTGTACTTCATGCGCCGCGCCGGCAAGGGCGGCTCCGACAAGAGCCTGTTCGACATGGGCGGCGGTCCGATCGCGTCCGCACCGGGCGCCGTCACGCCCCCGCCGATGCCCGCGGATCCGTTCGCGGTCGTGCGCGAGGACGACCCCACGTTCAACGACGAGCTCTTCTACGGCCGCGTGAACGAGATGTTCATCGCCATCCAGTACGCATGGATGAACCGCAACATGGAGCCGGCCAGGCGTTTCCTGTCCGACCAGCAGTTCCCCATCCTGGACCAGGGCGTGAAGGAGTACATCCAGAACGGCACCATCAACAAGCTCCAGAGCATCCACATCGACAGCATCCAGCCGGTGAGCGTGGAGAAGGAAGGCGACTTCGACATCGCCAAACTGCTCATCACCGCCACGGCCATCGACTTCACCGTGGACGAGCGCACCGGCGCCCTCGTGAATCCCAAGGAGCTCGGCGACGGCAAGACGCCCAAGACGTTCCAGGAGTACTGGACGTTCATCCGCAAGGTGGGCGCCCAGACCAAGGCCGACGCGACCATCCAGAAGTGCCCGAACTGCGGCGCTCCGGTCACCGACGGCAACTACGTCAAGTGCGCCTACTGCGGCATGATCATGAACGACCCGGCGCTGGACTGGGTCCTCATGAGGATCGAGCAGGTGTAGCGACCCTTACCTGCCGAGGCACTCAAGGGGCCCCGCCATCCGGCGGGGCCCCTGTGCGTTGTGGGGCGTGTGGCGGGTAGCCCTTCTCGTCGGCCGCGCGGTTATACGCAGAATCGGTCGATTCTGCGTATAACCCCCCCGGACCCGCGCCGCCGTCGCGGCCCTTGTCGACTGACGGGCCCGGGGCGAACCTGGGATCGGGTGACGTCGGTGGAAGGGCGACCCAGCCTGTCCGCACCGGCCCCATCGGCGAGAAGGGGGACGCCGTGATCGAGAGAGCCGCCAACCAGGCCCAGGGCGACCGTGCGCGTCGTCGCGCCATCGCTGCGCTGCTCCTCGCGGCGCTGCTGCTCACTGCGCTCCTCGCGCCCACGGCCGCCCTCGCGCGCGCGGGCGGAGGCCAGGTCGGCGGCGGAAGCAGCAGCAGTGGCGGGGGCGGCTCAAGCTCCTCGGGCGGCGGCTTCTCGTCCGGCTCCTCCGGCGGCTTCTCGTCGAGCAGCAGCGGAGGCTCCGGCGGCGCGCCCGGGCCCTGGGACATCGCCCTCATGATCGGCATCCCGGTGTTCGTCGTGTCGCTGGTGGGCGGCCTTTTCGCCTGGACATGGTACGTCGGCGGCAAGGCGCTCAAGGAGCAGGGAGCTGCCGAGGCCGCAAAGGTCCAGGCCCAGGCGGCGGCGGCGAAGGACCTCGAAGCGCTAGTCAAAGACGACCCCGACTTCACCGTCGACGGCTTCTACGACCGCGTGAGCGAGATGTTCATGGCTATCCAGGCGGCGTGGGAGGCGCGCGACATGGCCTCGGCACAGCGCTTCTTGTCCACGCAGCAGTACTCGGTGCTCGATTCCGGGGTCAAGGAGCTCGTCGAGACCGGCCGGATCAACAAGCTCGACGGCATGCACATCGACTCCATGAAGCCGGTGTCAGTGGAGCGCGAAGGCGAGCTGGAGGTCGTCAAGCTTCGACACGGCAACCGTGATCGACTACACAGTGGACGAGCGCACCGGCGAGCTCGTGAATCCGGCGGAGCTCGGCGACGGCAAGACGCCCAAGCAGTTCCAGGAGTACTGGACGTTCATCCGCAAGGTGGGCGCGCATACCAAGGCCGAGACCACGATCCGGAAGTGCCCGAACTGCGGCGCGCCGGTCGCAGACGGCAACTACGTCGAGTGCGCCTACTGCGAGACCGTCATGAACGACCCGGCGCTCGACTGGGTGCTCATGCGCATCGAGCAGGTGTAGGCCGCCCCGCCAGCCGCCCCGCTCGGGTAACCTCCCTTACAGGAGGTAACCCATGACCACGAACCGCCCAGTCCCCACCGCCCAGTTCGGCCTATGCGGAGGCTCCGGGACGCTGTCCTTCGACTTCCCGGCGGCCCTGAACGACCCCCGCGTAGAGGTCCTCGAAGAAGACCTCTACTTCGACACGCCCTTCGGCACCTCGCCGGCGTTCACGCACTTCCGCGTGACCGGCCCGGCAGGCCCGCGCGAGGCGCTCGCCGTCAAGATGCACGGCTGGCGCCGCGGGGTGAAGCGGGCCACGGCCTCCCTGCAGGTCTTCTGGGTGTTCTCCGAGGCCGGCGTGCGCAAGGTCGTGGCCGACGGCGGCGTGGGCTCGCTCAATCACCTGCTCGATCCGCGCGACGTCGTCGTCCCGGACGACTTCATCGACCTCACCGTCAAGCAGGACATCTACGTGCGCGGCGACCACCTGCTCATCATGCGGCAGCCCGTGTGCCCCTCGTTGCACGCGGGGCTGCGAGCCGGGGCCTCGGCACGATTCCCGCGGGTGTTCCAGCGCGGAACGTACCTGGTCACAGACGGCCCGCGCTTCGAGTCCCCCGCCGAGGTGGACTACATGAAGCGGCTGGGCGGCGACATCATCGGCCAGTCGTTCGCGCCCGAGGTGTTCCTGGCGCGCGACATCGGCGCTTGCTACGCGGGCGTGTACCTCGTCGTGAACTACGGCGAGGGCGTCGTGCGCGACTGGGACCACGCGGAGCTCAAGGCCGCCTTCGAGGACGAGTCCGAGGCCATGTCGCGCATCGTGCTGGACGTCGTCGCCGATGCCGACCTCGACGCCGCCTGCGGCTGCATGGACCTGCGCAAACCCACCCTCCTCACCCGTGCCGAGGAGGTCAACGCCGGCCCGGCGGCCGGGGGCGTCGCAACGCCACCCGCCGATCGGGAGGGCGCGCCCTTCGCGCCCGGCCGGGAACCGGAGCACGAGGCGGGCCTGTGATCGTCGTCGCCGACTGGGTCCTGCCGGTGGGCGAACCGCCGTTGCGCGAGGGCGCGGTGGTGGTGTGCGAGGGCGCGATCGCGGACGTAGGCCCCGCGGCGGACATCGCTGCGCGCTGGCCCGACGAGACCGAGACGGTGGAGCTGCCCGGCCGCATCCTCGCGCCGGGCCTCGTCAACGCGCACACGCACCTCGCGCTCACCGTCCTGGAAGGTCTCGCCCCGCCCGCGCCCATGCCCGATTGGCTGCAGGGCGTGACCAAGGCGGTCGTGGGGCTGTCCGGTCCCGAGTTCGCGGCGTCCTCGGCACGCGGAGCGCTCGAGTGCCTGCGCGGCGGCGTGACCGTGGTGGCCGACATCGTCTACGGCGTCGAGAGCGCCCGCGCGGCGATCGAGGTGGGCCTGGGCGGCGCGTTCTGCTGGGAGGTCCTGGGGATGCCCGCCGGCGACATGCGCGAGTCGCTCGACCGTCGAGGCTTCCCGCCGCCCGGCGACGAGCACGCGCTGGGCCCCGAGGATCGCGTGGAGCCAGGCGTCTCGCCGCACACGCCGTACACCGCCGGGCCCGAGCTCCTGCGCGCCGGCCACGAGTTCGCCCGCCGTCACGGCGCCCCCTACGTCATCCACGTAGCCGAGTCCCTTGCCGAGGTCACGGCCCTCGCCCAAGGCGCCGGCCCCCTCGCCGCCACGGCCCGCCGCCTTGCCCACGGCTTCGAGTCGCCGGGCGTATCGCCTGTCGCCTACCTGGACGGCCTGGGCGTGCTCGACGATGCGGTGTGCGTGCACGTGGTGCACGTGGACGACCACGACATCGCCACCCTGGCTCGCGCCGCCCGCGGCGCGGTGCTGTGCCCGCGCTCCAACGAATGGCTGGGCAACGGCGCACCGCCGGTGGCGAAGCTGCGCGCCGCCGGCGTGCGGCTAGCGATAGGCACGGACTCGGCCGCGAGCAACAGCGACCTGGATCTCTTCGCCGAGATGCGCGAGCTGCGTGCCCTGGATCCGACGATCCCGGCCCAAGAGGCCCTCTGGATGATGACCGCCGCCGGCGCCCAGCTGCTGGGCATGGCGGGCAGCCTGGGCACGATCGCCGCCGGTACGCAGGCCGACCTCGTGGCCGTGCTCGCCGATGTGGCGGAGGCCGCCGACCCCACCGCGGCGTTCCTCGAGTACGGCTCGGCCGCCACGGTGGACGCGGTCATGGCGGCGGGTGAATGGGTCGTGCGCGACGCCGAGCCCGTGCGCGACACGCGCGCGCTCCGCGAGGCCGCGGCGCTCGCGGCGGAACACGCCGCGCAGCTCATGGGGTAGACGCGGCCGCGTGCGCGGCCCGCGCGCGTGTCGCGCGCCCGCCGGGGCCCCGTGCGCCCGCCGCGCCCCCGAGGCACGACCCGCGCCCCTCCCTACGGTTTGGGCGCCGGACCCGCGACGGTGATCGTCACGTCGGAGCCCTTCTTGGCCTCCGTCCCCTCCGCGGGCGTTTGCTTGAGCACCGAGAGCGCCTTCTGCCCCGGGGCCGTCTGCTGATCCACGAGCACGTGGAAGCCGGCGTCGGAAAGCACGCGCTGGGCCTCGGCATAGTTCAGACCGGTCACGCCTGGCACCTTCATCGTGGCCTTGGGCGTGACCGACGAGCAGGCGACCAGGCCCACCCCCACCACGACAAGGACCAGGAACAACGCGGCGGCGATCACTCGCCACGAGCGGCGCCCGCCGCCCTGTGACGTCTCTGCGGAAGTCATGCCGGTGACCCCTCCCAACGACTGTGTGGTGGGAGCATACCTCCACCCAGGCGGATGCTCCTAGAACACGCCCTGCATGCCGCCCGGCTTGGGAGCCGGCTGCGCGGGCAGCGCGCCATGCACCGAGACGAACACGAGCGTAGGGTCCAGGCTGTCCGCGAGGACGTCCACGCCCGACGAGAACCACAGCCGGAGCGTGCCGTTCTGCACATCGAACGTGTAGACGCCGCGCTGCGCGCCCAGGTCAGGTTGCGTGGTGATCACCACCAGCGTCTCGGGCCCCGCCGGATACCACTGCCCCGTCTGCCGCACGGCCGCGCCGCGGTCGTTCCAGACGGCGCGATCCACATAGCCGTCGCCGCCCAACACCAGCGTGTACGTCCCCACGATGGCCACCTGGCCGGTCGCCGTGGTCTTGGCCACCTCGAACCGCTTGACCCAAGCGCCCCAAACCTCTCGTGCCGAGGCCGTGGGCAGCGCCTTGAGGTCGGCCGGCGCAGGGGCCGCCGTCGTGTCCCGCGCGGACGGTGCCGAGCACGGCGCGGGCTTCGGGGAAGCGGCACACCCGGCGAGCGAGTAGGCGGCCAGGCCCACCGCCAGCGCGGCGGCCAAGAGGGCGGCCGAGGCCGCGAGGTGCTGTGCCGCGCGACCGCGCACCCGGCGCGGAGCGGCCACTACGACTCGCCGAGGTACGTCTTGCGCACGGGCTCGTCGTCGAGCAGCTCGCTGCCCTTGCCGGAGAGGCGGATCTCGCCGGTCTCGAGCACGTAGCCGCGGTGCGCGATCGACGAGCGCCATGTGCGGCGTTCTGCTCGACGAGCAGGATCGTGATGCCCTCGTCGTTGAGCTTCTGGATGATCTCGAAGATCGATCTCGACGACGACCGGCGCCAGACCCATCGACGGCTCGTCGAGCATGAGCAGCTTCGGGGCTCGCCATCAGGCCGCGGCCCATCGCGAGCATCTGCTGCTCGCCGCCGGAGAGCGTGCCGCCCTTCTGCGCGACGCGCTCCTTGAGGCGCGGGAAGAGCTCGAAGACGCGCTCGAGTCGACTCGTCGATGCCCGTCCTTGTCGTTGCGCAGGAACGCGCCCATCTCGAGGTTCTCCTCGACGGTCATGCGCGGGAAGATGCGACGGCCCTCGGGAACCTGGATGATGCCCTTGCGCGGTGACCTTGTGGGCCGGCATGCCCGCGATGTTCTCGTCGCTGGAACACGATCGTGCCCTCGGCGGGCGCGAGCTGGCCCGAGATGGTCTTGAGCGTCGTCGACTTGCCGGCGCCGTTCGCGCCGATGAGCGTGACGATCTCGCCCTCGTTGACCTCGATCGAGATGCCCTTGAGCGCCTCGATCTTGCCGTAGAAGGTAGGTGGATGTTCAGTACGACTTTCAGCCATCGGTCGACCGTCTCGCGACGTCGTCGCTGCGGCACTGCCGTACCTCGCGTGCGCCATGCAGCATCGCTTCGGCACCCTTGCCGAGGTACGCCTCGATGACCTTCGGGTTGCGCTGGATCTCCGTCGGCATGCCCTCGGCGATCTTCTCGCCGAAGTCGAGCACGTCGATGCGGTCGGCGATGCCCATGACGACCTTCATGTCGTGCTCGATGAGCAGGACCGTGATGCCGAGGTCGCGGACCTTGCCGCACGAGCTCGGTGAGCCTGCGCGTCTCCTGCGGGTTCATGCCGGCGGCCGGCTCGTCGAGCAGGAGGAGCTTCGGCTCGGTGGCCAGCGCGCGCGCGATCTCGAGCCGGCGCTGCTCGCCGTACGGGCAGGTTCTTGGCGAGCTCGTTGGCCTTGTCGCGCCAGCCCCACGAAGCGCAGCCACTTGAGCGCCTCGTCGACCGTCTGCTGCTCCTCGCGCTTGAACTTCGGCGTGCGCAGGACCGCCTGCAGCGGGCCGGCCTTCGTGCGCGTGTGCCGTCCGACCATGACGTTCTCGAGCGTCGTCATGTTCGCGAACAGGCGGATGTTCTGGAACGTGCGCGCGATGCCCATCTGGCAGATCGTGTGCGGCTTCATGCCGCCCAGCGGTCTTGCCGTCGAAGGTCGAGCGTGCCCTCGGTGGGCTTGTAGATGCCGGTCATCAGGTTGAAGAACGTCGTCTTGCCGGCGCCGTTCGGGCCGATCAGCGCGACGATCTCACCCGTCGTCGATGTGCAAGTCGACGTCGCGACACGGCCTTCAGACCGCCGAACTGCATCGTGACGTTTTTGGCTTCTACCAGAGTGCCATCTTGAGCTCGCCTTCCGGTGCGCCCGGGCTGCGCTCGTCGCTAGGATGATCTCGCCGGTGCTGCTGTCGTTGCTGGGCGTCGTAGAGCGTCTGGTTCTCGTCGCCCAGGATGTCGTCGCTCGCGGGCTGAGCTCCGAGCGCGACGCTTGGACGGGATGATGCCTTGTGGTCGCCACGGCCATCATGACGACCATGAGCAGACCGAAGACCAGGTAGCGGTAGTTGCTGATCGGCGCGACCTGGTCGGCCGTGACAGCCGGCAGACACGGGCAGCTGGCCGAGCAGCCAGCGGATGATCTCCGGCAGCCCGCGATGATGACCGCGCCGACGATGACGCCCGGGATCGAGCCCATGCCGCCGAGCACGACGATGCACACGACGAACACCGACTCCATGAAGGTGAACGACTCAGGGCTGATGAACCGCTGCAAGTAGGCGAACGTGACGCCCGCGACGCCGCCCCACAGCGCGCCGAGCGAGAACGCCCACAGCTTCGGCGTCGTGATGTTGATGCCGCACGGACGCCGCCGCGACCTCGTCCTCGCGCATCGCGACCCACGCGCGGCCGAGCCGGGAGTTGTCGAGCCGGCGCACGACGAAGATCGTGACGAGGCACAGGCGCGACGATGACGTAGTACCAGAACAGGTTCGTGACGTGAACGTGAACGTGCCGATCGGCGTCTGAGAATCGGACGTTGTCCTGAGCCACTGCGCGACCGAACGGCTCGGGCACGAACTCGGCCGCGCCCGGGCAGGCCCGCCGCGCCGTTCGTGAGCCCGAAGATGTTGTTGTTGATGCAGATGCGCACGATCTCACCGAAGCCGAGCGTGACGATGGCGAGGTAGTCGCCGCGCAGGCGCAGGACCGGCGAGCCGAGCGCGACGCCCGTGCACGCCGCCGCGAGCGCGGCGATGGGCAGCATGCGATCAGTAGCACGGCACCGGAGCACGTGCGCCGCGAGACGCTGGAGCACGACGTCGCCGAGGAGGACGCCCGCGTACGCGCCCATCGCGTAGAACGCGATGTAGCCAAGGTCGAGCAGGCCCGCGTAGCCGACCACGATGTTCAGTCCCAGCGCGAGCATGACGTAGATGCCGATGACGGCCGATGATGCGGACGAGGAAGCAGCTCTGCCGACGCCTGGAAGACGATCGGAACCACGACGAGCGCGAACGCGAGTAGCCGCGTAGACAGCGCTTCTTGCAGCGGCGTGAGCCTTGCTTCGGCGACGACCGCGTCTTGACGTCCATCTTGCTTCCGCCATGGCGCTACACCTTCTCCACGACGGACTCGCCGAGCAGGCCGCCCGGTCGGAAGATGAGGACGAGGATGAGGATCGCGAACGCGATGACGTCCTTGTAGCCGGTGGACAGGAAGCCTGCCGGCGAGCGACTCGACGATGCCGAGGAGGAAACCGCCGAGCATCGCTCCGCGCAGGTTGCCGATGCCGCCGATGACGGCCGCGGTGAACGACTTGATGCCCGGGATGAAGCCCATGTTGAACTTGATCGACCCGTAGTACATGCCGGAGAAGATACCGGCCACCGCGCCGAGCGCGGGGCCGATGAAGAACGCGAGCGCGATGACGCGGTTGATGTCGACGCCCATGAGGCCCGCGGCCTCACGGTCCTGCGAGGTCGCCCGCATCGCCTTGCCCATCCGCGTCTTGACGATGAACGTGTCGAGCACGAGCCAGCAGCACGAGCGACGTCACGACGATGAAGATCTGCAGCGTGTTGATCACGGCGCCGACCGACAGGTGAACGTCGCTGCGCGGTCGAAGCAGTCCGTCGGGAACGGCAGCTGCTTGCGCGTCGATCCAGAGCAGAACCGCGTTCTGCAGGAAGATCGACACGCCGATGGCCGAGATGAGCGGCGCCAGACGCGGCGCGTGGCGCAGCGGGCCGGTACGCGAAGCGCTCGATGAGCACGCCGAGGATACCGATCGACGATCGCTGAGACGGCGAAGGTCGACGACGAGCAGCATGACGAACACCGAAGTCTCCCGATGAAGAACGACTGGACGGGCTCGATGAAGCCCAACTCGAGGCCTTTGCCACGCCGGGTCCGACAGGACGTTGAGCACGAAGAGTCCGACGTAGGCGCCGACCATGAACATCTCGCTGTGCGCGAAGTTGATCATGAGCAGGATGCCGTACACGAGCGTGTAGCCGAGCGCGATGAGCGCGTACAAGCCCGCCCAGCGTCACGCCGTTCACGAGTTGCTGCGAAGCCAGGTACGATCTGCAGATGACACAGCTGGGACTCCCGATGTCTTGCAGTCGGTCGCGGGTAGCCAGATTTCCGCGACTATGCGCGGACTGTCGAACCTCGCTAGTCGCCCTGGCACGTCCCGGGCGGGTAGGATCGATGCTGCCCGCCCGGGCCTGTTCGCACATGCAGATCGGCTCAGCGGGACCAGACCTGGATGCCGGAACTTACTTGGCGGCGGGCGCCCACTCGCCGTCCGCGTCACCGACGTAGAGGGTGATGGCCTTGTTGGTGGTGTCGCCCTTGGCGTCGAACGCGATCGGCGCCGGTGACGCCCTCGATGTCCGTCTTGGCGACGGCGGCGATGATGGCCTGCTTGCCCTCGGTGGTCGTGAGCTTGTCGGCGCCCATCGTCCTTGGCGACCTCGACGATCGCCTTGATGATGACCGTCGCGGCGTCATAGGAGTACGCGTCGTACGCAGCGATCTCCTCGCCCGGGTACTTGGCCTTCGAACGCGGCCTTGAACTCCTGGCCCTTGGGCAGCTGGTCGAGCGGCAGGCCAACGGAGGTCGCGAAGTCGCCCTTGGCGTTGGCCGCACCGGCGAGCTTGATGAACTGCGGGTCGTAGAGACCGTCGCCGCCCATGAGCGGAGCCGTGACGCCGCCCTCCTTGAGCTGCTTGGCGAGAGAGCGCGCCGGAGTTGTAGATGCCGCCGTAGTACACGAGGTCGGGCTTCGTGGACTTGATCTTGGTGACGAGCGCCTTGAAGTCGGTGTCCTTGTCGGTGGTCTTCTCGCGGCCGAGGATCTTGCCGCCGTCAGCCTCGAACTGGTCTTGGCGAACTCGTCGGCCAGACCCTCGCCGTAGGCGGTCGAGTCGTCGACGACGAACGCGGTCTTCTTGCCGAGCGTCCTTGAACGCGTCGTCCGCGGCGACCGGGCCCTGGACGGAGTCGATCGTGCAGACGCGGAAGACGTTCGTTGATAGCCCTGCTCGGTGAGCGTCGGGGTTCGTGGAAGCCGGGCGAGACCTGAACGACGTTGGCCTGGTTGTAGACCTTGGACGGCCGGGATCGAGACACCCGAGTTCAGGTGGCCCATGACGCCGACGAGGTTCGGGGTCGGACACGAACTGGTTGGCGACGTTGACGCCCGTCTTCGGGTCGCCCTGGTCGTCGCCCACGACGCCGACGAACTTGATCTTGGCGGCCTTGGCGTCAGCCGAGGCGTTCAGGTCGCTCGATCGCCAGCTGGGCGCCGTTGACCATACCCTTGCCGAGCGCCGTCGCGCCCTGCGTGATCGGGGCACCGATACCGATCTTGATGGTGGTCTCGCCGCCGGAGGTACTGCTGGTGCCTCCAGTGGTGCTCGTTCCGCTCGAGCAACCCGCCACCACAACGGTGGCGAGAGCAAGCGCGGCGACGAGCGCAACGATACGCTTCGTCATGCCTGTCCCCTTCCTAGAACTCCCTGCGATTGCTAGGTCGACCAAGCCAGGGGACGGAAGCTCCACCCCTCAGGCTCCCCGGCCGAATTACAGCGCACCCCATGGGGTGCGTCAAACCCGCTCCATTCGGCACAGTCTACCAGAGTCAACCAGCAGCGGAACCGGGACGAGCTGCACCGCTAACGTGTGTTAATCGGGTGCCTACCGGGGCGGATACCGGTCCTCGGCCGGTCGGTCCGTCGGGCCGGAGGACCGGGGTCACACGGTGACGAAGACCTCGCCGCCGCGGACGCTCACGGGGTACGTTTTGATGTCCGCGCCCGGATGGTCCGTGGTGCCGTCTCGCACGTCGTATCGCCAGCCGTGCCATGGGCAGATGAGCGTGTATCCGTCCACGAAACCTTCGCTGAGCGGACCGAAGGCGTGCCGGC
Organism: uncultured Coriobacteriia bacterium; assembly: GCA_963768865.1. GTDB lineage: Bacteria > Actinomycetota > Coriobacteriia > Anaerosomatales > CAVYJL01 > CAVYJL01. The sequence goes on from CAVYJL010000008.1 coordinate 73,649, forward strand.
ACAGGTTGGACACGGCGTACCACTCGTCTTCCTTGACGCGCACGAGCGCGATGTCGCGCTTGTTCACGTGGACGACCCGCACCGCGCCGTCGGTCAGGTCTCCCGCCTGCGCCACGAGGGCTTCGGCCGGGCCGCCCTCGGCTGTCTCGATCACCCCGTGAAGGGTCGAGCCGTCCTCGACGTCGGTGCGGATGAACAGCCCGCACCAGCACTTGCGCATGGCCGTGAAGTCAGCGAGGTAGAACGGGATGCACGGGCAGATGATGCGCACGTCCTCTTTGGGATCGCCGGTGCGCATCCTGCACGGGCAGTAGACGTCGCCGTCGCGCTCGAGCACCTCGAGCTCGCCGGCGAGGACCAGGTCCACGAAGTCCTCGTCGGTGTTGAACTTGTAGCCCAGGCGCGCCACGAACGGCCCCATGTAGGCCTTGAGGTCGTCGATGGTGGTCCCCGGGGCGGACCGGGATCTCGCGGGCTTGGGCTCGGGGGAGCCGGCCATCCCTAGAGCTCCGTGGAGAGCGGCTCGTCGGCCGCGCCGCCCTCGTTGCCGGCGACGGCCTGCTGCAGCCGCACCTTGTTGAATCCCACGATGACCTCACCGCCGTCCAGCACGATGACCGGGAACGAGGTGCCGCCGGACAACTCCTTGACCTGGGCGACGACGGACTCCCGCTCGTCGCCCTCCAGCAGGTCCACGTCCACGTGCTCGAACGGGACGTCGTTGTCGGTGAGGAACTGCTTGGTCATCTTGCAGTACGGACAGGTCGAGAGGGCGTAGACCTTGATCATGTCGAGGACTCCTCGCTTGAAACGCCGATCGCGGCCCGCAGCCGCGGCCACGGACTGCTGGTTGATTCCCCATACGCGGCGCCCCGATTCGCGGATCGCGTCGCGCCGGCGCGGCGAGCCCCCGCGAGCGGACGAGTCAGAGCTCGGGCATGTCCTCGAAGTCGCGCGGGCATCCCACGTAGGGGTCCGCGATGGGGATGCCGTGCTTCGTGCACCTTGCCGTGACCGCGACCCTCGTGCCCACGATGGGCCAGCGGCTGATCCTGATGGTGAGATCGAGCCAGGGACTGCCGTTGGCGAGCAGGATGGCGGGCACCTCGCAATGCGCGCACGTGCCGGGGTCCCACGCTTTGGAACGCGGGTCCTTGGGGATCCGGCACTCCTGCAGCTCGTTGCCGCGGTAGAAGTCCTCGTAGTAGAAACTGCACTCGGTTCCGGCGGGCGTACGCATGGGCCTCCTTGCCGGTCGGGTCCGGTGTCACCAGCCCATAGTACCGGGCGAGCCCTTGAACGGCCCCACCACGTCGTCTGTGATCCATCCGCCGAAGAGCGACCCGGGCTGAGCGAGCGCGCGCTCCTCGTCCACCCAGCAGGCCTCCATGGGTCCCGCGTAGAACGCCACGTGGTCCCGCATGAGCTCGTAGCCGCCGCGCGGGTTGTGATAGGTCCAAGCGCCGGTCCGCGCCACCTTCTCGCCCACGATCACGTCGTAGTAGTTGGCCAGCCCTTTGAACTCACACACCTCTATGTGGTCCACAGGGTGCAGCACCCCTGGCTCCACGTCGTCCACCGGCAGGTAGTACACGGGCGGATGGCTCGTCTCGAGCACCCTGAGCACCCGTTCCGATCGGGCGATGGTCCGGCCGCCGAACTCGACCCTGACGATCTTGGAGCAGGGCTCGACCCTGGGCGGGCGGGGGTAGTCCCAGACCGATTCCTGGCCGGGGCCCGGTTCGATACGCTTCATGAGCAGGTCTCCTTCGTCCCCATCCCGACGCCTCAGCGGGGGGTGGCATCCGGGGGGTGAGCTGTCGCTCGAAGTCCCACAGCTCGAACGTTCCCACCTGCCACCCGGCCGAACACTCGCCAACGCAAAGGGTAGGAATGAACACGGCGGGCGCCTGTGCGGGGAGCCGCCGTGTATCACCCACCCGATGAAGGAGGACGCCATGAAGGCCACGGTCGACGAGGACCTCTGCATCGGGTGCGCACTGTGTGAGGACACCTGTCCGGACGTCTTCGAGATACGCGATGACGGCTATTCGCACCCTATCCGGGACGACATCGGCCCGGATCTCTACGACTGCGTGCGCGAGGCCGCCGAGGTCTGCCCCACCGAAGCGATCACCTACAGCGAGGAATAGCCGCGCGCCGGATGGCGGATGTCAGAGAGCCCGCGTACCATCGCGGGCATGACCTTGCGCATCACGTTCCTCGGCTCCGGTTCCGGAGGCAACAGCACGCTCGTCGCGTGGGGCGACACGCGCATCCTGATCGACGCCGGATTCTCCGCCCGCGAGATCGACACGCGGCTGCGCCTGCACGGTGAGTCGGCGGCGGCGCTCACGGCCGTGCTCGTCACGCACGAGCACCACGACCACTCCAAAGGCCTGCGCGTCCTGCAAAAGCGCACGCGGGTGCCCGTGTTCGCCAGCAGCGGCACGTGCGACGGCACCCATGCCGAGGGCCTGGGCCCCTTCGACCACGAGCACGTCGAGGCCGGGGAGCGCGTACGCCTGGGTGACTTCATGGTCACCCCGTTCCGCGTGTCGCACGACGCGCGCGAGCCGCTGGGCTACGTCTTCGAGGCGCCCGACGGGTCGCGCCTGGGTTACGCGAGCGACATAGGCAAGATCACCCCCGAGGTGGCTGCCGCGCTGTCGGGCTGCGAGTATGTGGCGCTCGAGGCGAACCACGACCCGGACATGCTCGCGAAGGGGCCGTACCCCTGGCATCTCAAGCGCCGGATCGCGTCGGAGCACGGGCACCTGTCCAACGAGGCCGCGGCCGCGGCGATAGAGTCCATCGCGAGCCGGCGGCTGCGTCACGTGTTCGCCATCCACGTCTCTCGCACCAACAACACGCCCCACCTGGCGGGCGCGGCGCTCAGGCGCGGATTGTCCGCCGCGGGGATGGATGTCCCCGTGACCGCGGTGGCCCAGGACGTGGGCTGCTCGTTCCCCGACCGGCAGGCGTCCCTGTTCTAGCGGCGTCGCGCCGGCACGGCGCCACGCGACCGAAGGAGGAGACCATGACTTCACCGGTACCGCTGCGAGGCCATCATCTCTTCTGCCTGCACTTCTTCCGAGGCGAGGGCTACTCGGCCGATTTCGTCTCGGCTCTCAAAGACACCGTGCGCCAAGTGGAGCGGGACGGCACCGTGATCGTCCAGGGCGCCGACACCGTTTGCGCGGCGTGCCCGGAGCTCGTGGACGGCGTGTGCCTCTCGGAGTCCGCCGGCGATGCCGAGGTCCTGCGCCTGGACGCGCTTGCCCACCGGGTGCTTCGCTCGCGGCCGGGCGACGTGCACGACTGGTCGGAGCTCGCCACCCGGCTACCGCAGACCGTCCCCGTCTGGTACGCGGGCGCCTGCCCCGATTGCTCCTGGCTGGAGGTCTGCCGCGCGGCCGGCCTCGAGGAGTACGTGGACGTCTGACGCCGAGGCCGCCGCCCGCTGGGCAGGTTTTCGCGCATGCCCGGCATGGTAACGTCAGGCTCACGTCGAGCGAGTCGCCGATGTCACCGTCACCCCACGCCGGAGGATCGCCTGTGCACCAGCACGCCGTCTTCGAACCTGAGACGCACCGCGACGCGAAGAGCCTAGGCCCGGGGGCCGCTCCTCGGCTGCGTGTAGTGATCCGGGTGGCGGCCACGCTCGCCGCGACCGCCGCGTTGCTCACGTCGGTGGCGATGCCGGCGGCCTACGCGAAGCCGGCGCCGTTCTTCTACGGCAACGCGTCTCACGAGACCGTGCTGTCCGATATGACCACTCATCCGGCCGCCGTGCGCTCCGGCGACCTGACTTGGATCGCGTTCCAGGGGCCCGGCTACGACCCGTACATCGCCCAATGGGATGCCGCCACGAAGACCTGGTCTGGCCCGTTCCGGATCGGGGAGGACCCGTTGGAGCTGGACTCCCACGGCGCGCCGGCTCTGTGGCTGGACCCGGCGACCGGGCTGCTGCACGCGTTCTGGGCGGGTCACGCCTCGGCCATGCAACATGCTGTCACGACGCTGCCGGGCTCGGTGAGCGCGTGGACGCAGCTGCCGGACATCGACGCGCATTGCACGTATCCCGAGGCGCTGACCCTGTCCGACGGGTCGCTGGACCTGTTCTACCGGGACACCGCGACATCCGCGTGGGTCTCGCGGGCGTCCACCGACGGGATCACGTTCGCGGCGCCCAAGCCGGTGCTGCGCGCCGATCCGCACACCGCGTGGTACGCGGACTTCCGCACGGGCGCCGCCGGCCGGGTGAACGGCACGTTCGTGCGAGTGGACCTGGACCAGTACAACGCCGGCCGCAAGTTCTGCCGCTTCGACCTCTTCTACATAAGACGTGACGCCGACGGCTCTTGGCACACCGCCGACGGGTCGCTGCTGCCGTCGGTGCCGGTGGTGCCCGACACGACCATCGAGAACGGCTCCACCCCCACCGAGGACCGGTGCCGCATCTTCGATTCGGGCACCGGGCTGGTCAACGAGGTCCAGGTCCGCGAGGACGACACGGGCGCGCCGTGCATACTCGCGCTCACCCAGACGGGACCCACGATCACCGACTTCACCTGGCGTTTCTGGCGCTACTCGGCAGGCGCCTGGATCACCACGGACATCGCGACCGCCGACCACTTCTTCGACGCGGGCACGTTCCTGCCCGGCCCGGCGGGGACCATCGAAGCGGCGCTCGTTGCCGGTAGCAGCGGGCGTTCGGTGCCCCGGGACAACGACATGACCGGCCGAGGAGGCGTCATCGAGCGTTGGACGAGCGACGACCGAGGCGCGACCTGGGAACGTGGCGAGCCGGCCACGATCTCGCCAGACGACCCGGGCGTCCCGTTCTCGGACCCGGTCCTCGTTCAGAACGGCGACCCCGAGGCGCAGCTCGTGTTCACCGACTGGACCCAGGACGAGTCGGACTTCTGGCGGCGCATCTTCCTGTGGGGCGACTCGGGTCTCGTGACGCGCGAGACCTCGGGGACCACCGAGCGCCTCGCCGGCCCCGACAGGATCGCGACGTCGGTCGCGGTGTCCCGCCGCGCGTTCCCCGAACGAGCGGTGAACGTGGTCCTCGCCACCGACCGCGACTTCCCCGACGCGCTGGCGGGGGCGCCGCTGGCCGCGCAACTCAAAGGGCCGCTCCTCCTCACGCGAGGCTCGGGAATGCCCAAGGTCCTCGTGGATGAGATCAAGCGCCTCCGTCCCACCAACGCGGTGATCGTGGGCACTGCCGAGGTCGTATCCCAGGCCGTGGTCCAGCAGCTCCTAGACGCTGGCGTGAAGCACGTGGACCGGCTGGGCGGGGGCACTCGCTACGACACGATGCTCCAGGTCTCGCAGTACATGCTCAGGCGCGGCGCGAGCGGCCACACGGCGGTCGTCGTCTCGGGCCGGGTCTGGGCGGACGCCGCCTCGGCCGCATCGTTCGCGGCCGCCAACGGCTGGCCCATCGTGCTCGCCGACGGCGACAACATGACCGTTCAGACCCGGCAGGCGATCCAGGCCTGGGACGCGACCAGGACGATCATCGTCGGGGGCACCGGCGCCGTGGGCCCGCACGTGGAGGCGGCACTTCCCGGAGCGACCCGGGTCGCCGGCATCGACCGCTACGCGACCTCGGCCGAGCTCGCGACGTTCTCGCTGGGCGAGGGGATGCTCCCCGACCGCGTCATGGTCGCGAGCGGCGAGACGTTCCCCGACGCGCTGTGCGCTGCGTCTCTGGGCTCGCGCGCGCGAGCGCCGCTTCTCCTCACGCCCAGGTCCACGCTGGCCACGGAGGCCGCCGGGTTCCTGAGCTCCATCGCGGATCGCGTCACGGCGGGGTTCGTCGTGGGAGGGACCGGGGCCGTCGCCGACCCTGTGTGGGCCGGCGCGCGGGAGAGCGCGCGACTGCCCTAGCGCCCCGGCGCCGTCCGGGCGGCTTGGCCGCCGGCCGCCGCGATCGCCCGTGAACCCGCACCGGAACGAAAAGGGCCCCGCCGTTTCCGGCGGGGCCCTTCCTATCAAGCGTTGGGTCGCGCTACCAGCGCGGACCGCCGAAGCTGCCGCCGTTGCTGCGCTTCTCCATCGGGCGGGCCTCATTGACGCGAATGGCTCGACCGTCCATGTCCTTGCCGTCGAGGGCGGCCATGGCGGCCTTGGCCTCTTCGTCGTTGGGCATGGTCACGAAGCCGAAACCCTTGGAGCGGCCGGTGTCGCGATCCATGATCACGACGGCCTCCTCCACGGTGCCGAACTCGGCGAACGCCGCGTTCAAGCTCTCGTTCGTCGTCCCGTAGCTGAGGTTACCAACGTACAGTCTCATCTCTCTGACTCCCTGTTCCCCCCGGTCGTAGCGTGCCGATCCTTGGCGCCGGCAACGCCCCGGGGACGCGATACAGCTCGTCAGCATACAGGAAATAGGCGTTTGCATAGAGCGCCCCGCGTTCGCTCAGGCGCACTATTCGCCGAACGGATACCGCGACCACGCGCGCGCGTGGTCGCGCGTGCTCTATTTGACCGTGACGACGGCGACGATCTTGGTCTCGCCCGACTCGCTCGTGACGGTCACGACGCCCTCCTGCGTGGCGCTCTTGAAGTTGAGCACGGCGCCGGACTTCCCCTCGCCGGTGGCCTGCGCCTCGTTCAGGATCTGGTATTGAGCCGCCTTGAGCTTGTCCTTGTAGCTGGCCACGACCGTGGAGAGGGGATCCGTGGTTGTCCACGTGACGGTATAGATCCCGCCCTGGCCGTTGACGACCTTGGTACCGTTCTTGACCACCGCGCCGGGATACTGGGGGAACTCCGTGGGAAAGCCTTCCGGCACCTGGGTCTGGCTGCTGCCCACCGTGACCGACGTCCCGTTCTGGCCCTGAACGGTGATCTGGCCCTTCTGCTGGTTCACGGAGACGCCCGTGCTCTTCTCCACGGCTCCCTTGACCGCGTTGCCTACGATCTGGTCGCAGCCCGCCAGCGCGGCCGACGCCACCAGGAGCACGCCCGCGAACATGACCATGATGGTGCGTGACCGCATGGTTCCTCCCTCCCTAGAAGCCCGTCGGGGCGACCGCGCCATGCCGCCGGCGCCCGGCGCGGCGCCTCCCGCAATTGATACCCGGCTTGCCGTCCGGCGAGGGTGCACCCTGGCTCGCGGTTCGCAGGGCATGGCCGAGGCCGCGACCTGGGGTTGTGAACCGTCTGTCCGCTCACTCTCCCTGAGCAGCCTTCCGTCGCGAGGCTGTGGCCTGGCCGGACCTTGTTTCCGATTCAAACGAGTACCGCAAAGCCCCCATCGCGGAATCCACCCGCCAGAAAGGCCCGTTCATGGCTCACGCACACCCTCGGCAAACGACCTCGACGGTCCGCCGCTCCACGCGGCGGGGCCGCTCGGTCGTGTCGGCGGTCACGCTGGCCCTGTTCGTTGCGGCACTGACGGCCCCGCCGGCACTCGCCGCGCCGGCCGGCCCCCAGGGCCTCGCTCCCATCGTGATCTCGGGGCTCGAGCCGGCCTCGCAACGGACCGCGCCCGCCGCCACGGGCCGCGTGATCGTGGGCCTCAAGGACCCGCGCTCGGCGGGTGCCCGGGCGCTCCTCGCGGACAAGCGCCTGGAAGCGCGCACGCGCCGCGACCAGGCCACCATGGCCACACTAAAGGTGCCCGCGGGCCAGAGCCCCCAGAGCTTCGCCCGCTCGCTGCAGGGCGACCCGTCGGTGGCGTGGGCGACTCCCGACTACATCCGGCATGTCTCGGCCTACGCAGTCCCGCCCAACGACCCCGCCTACAACGACTCCTCGGCATACAACCTGTTCGGCACGCCGCTGGCCTACTCGAAGAGCTGGTGGCTGCGCGACGGCAACGTGGCCGCGCTGTGGCCTTCGCTTGGCACGAGCGCTTCTCAGTACGGCGCGCGCACCGGCGGCGGCACGTTCAAGGTAGCCGTGGTGGACACGGGGTTCTGGATGACGCATCCGGACAAGGGCCCCGGGATCACCGCGGGCAAGGACGAGTTCCAGACGTACAGCTCCACGACCGGCGCGTACGCGACCGACTCCGACGTGACGCCGGCCGACCCGGCGGCGCCGCTCAACAGCATCACGATCGCGTCGCACGGGACCTGTGTTGCGGGCGAGATCGCCGCCGGCACCAACAACGGCATCGGCGTGGCGAGCGTGGGCTACGACGCCTCCGTGTCCATGTACAAGGTGGAGGGCATCTGGCTCGAGGGAGACCCGGCCAACGGTTACCCGGCCGGGTGCGCGGTCATCCTGGACGGCGCCATCATCAACGCTATCTACGACGCCACCGACGCGGGCTGCAAGGTCATAAGCATGAGCCTGGGCGGGGCCTCGGACAGCCCGGCGATGCAGACGGCCATCAACTATGCGTGGAGCCACGGCGTGGTCGTGACCGCCGCCACGGGCAACGACGGGGTCGGGACGGTCTCGTACCCGGGCGCGGACAACAACGTGGTGGGTGTGGGCAGCTACGGGCTCACCTCGGCGGGGACGAGGGTGCGCAGCAGCTTCTCGAACTACGGCACCGGCCTGGACATCATGGCGCCCGGCGAATACGTGTGGGGGCTCACCAAGCCGGACTACGCCCCGTACGCCGTCCCCGGCTACAACTTCTGGTCGGGCACGAGCATGGCGACTCCGGCGTTCGCGGGAATGCTCGCCACCGTGTGGCGTTTCGCGCCGGCCCTGAGCAACCAGCAGATCGTCTCGCTCATGCTCACCAGCGCGTCGCCGCCGCTGGCGGGCCAGACCTCCACCCAGTACGGGAGCGGCTACGCGGACGTGAACCGCGCGTACTCCGCGCTGAAGGCGCAGTACCCGCTGCTCGCCAAGCCCGTGTTGAGCGCGTCCACCCTCACGAGCAGCTCGTCGGTGCCCGTGTCTTGGACGCCGGTCACGGGAACGAGCGTGAGCTACACGACGTCGGTGGACGGCGGGGCGGGCAGTGAGGTCGCCGGGACGTCCACGTCCTTCAGCGGCCTTGCCGATGGGGCGCACGTGGTCTCGGTCCAGCCTCACAGCGACTACAACTGGTGGGACGCGAGCAGTGACGCGACCGCAGGGGTGACGGTAGACACGCACGCCCCCGTGATCACCGGCCTCGCGGTCGCGGACGGCGTGGCCTCGTGGTCCACGTCCGACCTCTCCGCCTACACGGCTGAATACCGGATCGACGGCGGTCCCGCGACGCCCGCGTCGGGCGGCACCCAGGACGTGAGCGGAGCCGGCCCCGGGCCGCACACGTTCTACGTCCGCGCCACCGATGCCGCGGGCAACGTGAGCTCATGGTCGTCGGCGGGCTTCGTCCTTCCCGGTGATCCGTTCACCACGATCCAGGGCGTCCCGGCCGGCTGGACGAACGCCGATGTGACGTTCTCGCTCACCGCCTCGGGCACGGCGCCCATCCAGACGTGGTACGACCTCAGCGGCGGCGCGCCCGCCACCCCGTACACGGGGCCCGTGACCGTGTCGTCCGAGGGCACCACGACGGTGACGTACGACTCCACCGGCCCCGGCGGGACGGAGCCGGTCTCCACCGCGCGGATCAGGATCGACAAGACACCGCCGGTCACGACGGCCGCCGGGATCCCCGCTACCTCCACCCTGCAGCCGGCCACGGTCACACTGAGCGCGAGCGACGGGCTGTCGGGCGTCGCCGCCACCTACTACCGCGTGGACGGCGGCGCGGCCTCGGCATACACGGGGCCCATCGTGCTGGACACGCCGGGCTCCTACACCTTGGAGTTCTGGTCGGTGGACAACGCCGGCAACGAGGAGCCGCACCACACGAGCGGCTTCGGGGTGACGGCCCTTCCGCCGGCCCCGCTCACGGCCATCGACGGCGTCCCGTCCTCGTGGGTGGATCACGACGTCGTGTTCTCACTCACCGCCACCGGTGAGGCGACGCCGCTCTCCACCACGTACGCGCTGGGCGGCGGAGCCCCGGTGCCGTACAGCACCCCGGTCACCGTATCTGCCGAGGGCACGACGGTGGTCAGCTACGCCACCTCGGACTCGCTGGGCCAGCACGAGGCCACGAAGACCGCGCAGATCAGGATCGACAAGACGCCGCCGGTCACGACGTCGGACGCGCACGCGAGCTATCTGGGACAGGCGAGCATCTCGCTGAGCGCTACGGACAACATGTCCGGCGTGGCCGGCACGGTCTACAGCGTGGACGCGGGGGCGGACACGTCCTACACCGCCCCGGTCGCCGTGACCGGTCCGGGCACTCACTCCATCGCGTACTGGAGCGTAGACGCCGCCGGCAACACGGAGGGGAGCCACACAGCCACGTTCACGGTCGCCGGCCCCGTGCACGACGACCTGTTCGGCCCCGACCGGTACGACACCGCCATCGCCGCCAGCCGAAGCCAGTTCCCCACGGGATCGGTGTCCACGGTCGTGATAGCCACCGGTCGGGACTTCCCCGACGCGCTGAGCGCCGGCCCGCTCGCGGGCGCCTACCGCGGGCCGGTCCTGCTCACGCCTACGGCGTCGCTGCCGGTCGCAGTGATCGACGAGATAGCCCGCCTCGGGGCCACCAAGGCCGTGATCGTGGGCGGGACGGGTGCCGTAAGCTCAACGGTCTCCGATCAGCTCACGGCTCAGCTCGGCCCGGGCAACGTGGACCGCGTCGCCGGCTCCACGCGGTACGGGACGGCGGCCGAGGTCGCCGCGCGCATCAAAGCGGTGCACCCGGCGTTGGACGGCACGGTCTTCATCGCGACGGGCCTTGACTACCCCGACGCGCTGGCCGCGGGCGCGGACGCTTGGAAGAACGTTCGCCCGGTCCTTCTCGTGAAGGGCGCGGTCGTGCCCTCCGAGACGCTCGCGGCGGTGGCCTCGCTCGATGCGACGCGTGAGGTGGTGCTGGGCGGCACAGGCGCCGCCCCCGACTCGGCGGTCGCTCTCGTCAGGACGGTCCTCGCCGGATCCAAGACGGTCCTGCGCATCGGGGGCGTGAACCGATACGACACCGCGGCGCAGGTGGCGATCTGGTCCGCCGAGGGCGAGGGGCTCGGCTGGGAGGACGTGGGCATGGCCACGGGTCAGAACTTCGCCGACGCCCTGGGCGGCGGGCCCGTGCTGGGCAAGGCCGGCGGCGTGATGCTCCTCACCCGCACTGCGTCGCTGCCCCCCGAGACCGCGGCGGCTCTCGCGGCCCAGAGGGCCACGGTGACGCGCCTCCACTTCCTGGGCGGGACCGGCGCGATCTCCGACGCGGTGCGCATCGAGGCGCTCTCGGCCCTGCGGTAGGGCGGCCTCGGACGCCCGTCCGCGCACGTCGCGCGCGCGTCCGAAACGGCGGCGGCGGCAACTGCGAGCTTGGCAGCTTAACAACCCAAGGTTATCCTCTTGGTGTCCGGTGGCCGTGAGCGTCACCGTACGTTCGTGCCCGTGTACGGCCGTCTCGACATCGCAGCACCGAGTAACACTAGGAGACCGCAGCCGAAATGTGGCCTGGCGAGCGAGCGTCCCCGGCAGGGAGGACGCTCAAACCAGGACCGTTCCGGGCAGCGCCCATCTTTGTCGCGGCGCTACTTTTGTGCGCCCTGATCTGGCCTTCCACCGCGTTCGCCTTGGGCCCCAACGCGATCATGCGGCCGAGCGGCTACGCGGCCAACCTGGTAGCCCGTGGCGACGACAACACGATCCAAGTGGTCAACCTCCCGTTCACGATGAACTGGTTCGGCACGAGCTACAGCCAGATCTATATCAACCAGAACGGCAACTGCACGTTCGGCAGCTCGTTCACCGCCTACACGCCCAGCGGCACGCTCGCGAGCCAAAGACAAGACATCATGGCCCCGTTCTGGGCCGACGTGGACACGCGTGTGGGCGGTCAGTCCACCTACAGCGACATCGCCAACCCGCCCCAGGTGGACGGTCACGACGCGTTCTTCGTGAACTGGGAGAACGTGGGTTACTACAACCAGCACGCGACTCCGTCCAACTACTTCCAGCTCGTGATCGTAGATCGCTCCGACACGGGCGCAGGCAACTTCGACTTCTACTTCAACTACGACCAGATCCTCTGGGACACCGGCGATGCTTCGAACAACTACAACGCCCGCGCGGGCTGGGCGCGCCGCAGGAACTCGACCGCCTATGAACTACCGGGCTCGGGCGGCACCGGCACCTCCACGCTGCTGGACACCAGCTCTTCGAGCACCTCGCTCATCCAGAACTACCAGAACCCCACGGGGCAGCTGGGCCGCTACATGTGGCAGGTGCGCAACGGCGCGTCTCCCAACCAGCCGCCCAAGGTGACGCTCACCGACCGGGTGCTCGAGGGCAACGTGCCCGGCGGCTACGCCACCTACACCGGCGCCGGGGACGCCACGGCCACGGACCCCGACGGGACCATCGCGAGCTTCACGAGCACGCCGAGCCTGCCGGCCACGCTGCCGCTGGGCGCCAACAGCATCCTATGGACGGCCACGGACAACCGCGGTGCGGTCACCACCGACACCCAGAGCGTCGTGGTCACCGACACGACACCGCCCTCCAATCCCGCGCTCGCCTCCACGACCACCGCAGGCGCATGGTCGACCGTGCCCACGGTCACGGTGAGCTGGTCGGGCGCCGCGGACGTGTGCTCCGGCGTGAACGGCTACTCGTACGTCTGGAGCCGGAACGGCACGGCCGTGCCCGACGCCGCCATCGACTCGACGGGGTCGGCCGCCACCACGTCCCTGCCGGACGGGGTCTGGTACATGAACCTGCGCACCGTGGACAAGGCGGGCAACTGGTCCTCGGCCACGAGCCTGGGCCCGTTCCAAGTGGACCGCGTCGCGCCGGTGACGACCGACGACGCTCCCGTGACCTGGGCTAAGGCTCCCGTGCCGGTGACGCTGACCGCCACGGACACCGTGAGCGGCGTCCTGGCGACCCTGTACAAGCTGGACGGAGCCGCGACCGCCACCTACACGGCGCCCGTGAACGTCTCGGTGGAAGGTACGCACACGCTGCAGTACTGGTCGGTGGACCGCACGGGCAACACCGAGACCACCAACACCGCTACCGTGCGCGTGGACATGACCGCCCCCAGCGTCCCCACGAGCGTGGCCGCCAGCGCCGTGTCCACGACCGTCGCGCAGGTCACATGGCTCGCGAGCGCCGACGCGATCTCCGGGGTGTCCGCCTACCAGATCTTCCGCGACGGATCGCTCGTGACCACTTCAGCCGCACCCGCGTTCACCGACTCGGGTCTGAACCCCGGTAGTTCCTACGGCTACCAGGTTGCCGCGGTGGACGCGGCCGGAAACGTCTCCAGCCGCAGCGCCACGGTCACGGTGACCATGCCCAGCGCCGCGATCTCGATGTCGGTGAGCAACGCGGACGTCGTGTTCGCCAACGTCGTACCGGGAGCGACATCATCCATCACGAGCGCCACCGTCGTCACGGTGACGGGCGTGGGAGGCAACGGCTACGACCTCACGTGCGTGGCCGGCGACTTCCTGAACCTCGATGGATCGTCTTCCACGCCCACGATGCCGGTGAGCGCGCTCTCGTTCTCAGGCCGAGGCTGGGCTACGTTCCCATCGGAGCCTGTGAGCACCGCGGGCCGCCTGGTGGACAGCTCGGCTGCGGAACCGTCCGTGTGGCGGCACGATTACGTCATCGACATGACGCTGGACGCGCCGTGGCGCAACGCGGCCGGGACTTACAAGACCACGCTCGTGTACACGGCCGTCTTGAAGTAGCGCCCGCGCAGCCAGGACCGATCGGGCCGAGGCCTCGGCTAGGCCACCCAGCCGTTGGGCTGCGGCGGGTCCGACGCCCAAGGCTCGGGGAGGTACGCGACCACGCCGCGGCCACGCACGTGCTCTATGAACTTTAGGTCCCGGTCGTGGACGTGGTCGCGAAGCCAGCCCCGAAGGAACTCGATCACGGGCTCCATGTCCGCGATCTCCCCCTCGCGGTACTTGAGGACGACGGCGCGGGCCTCTTCCTTGAGCTTCCGGTGCTCCGCGATGTGCTCGTCGGCGTCCGGCCCCACGTAGCTCGTCCTCTCCATGAGGGCTTCCTCCGTGGCGAAGTGACAATCCACGTGCTGCATAAGCCGCTCTAGGACCTGAATGAGCACGGAAGGCTGGTCCTGCATGGTCTCGACGTAGTCCACGAGCCGGTGGATCTCGCGGTGCTGCTTGTCCACCAACGGATCACCGGTCTCGAGAGACTGGTCCCACTCGTAGCCGTCCATGAAATCCTCCGCGGCGGGGGTCGCGCGGCGCGGGCGGGCTGGGGCTCCCGTGCCGGCGGGTTCGTCGAAGCACTCGCAGGCCGAGACCATGCGGCGCCGTGTCTTAACTGTGCCGAGGCTCGCCGCTCGGCGTCAATACCGCTCATCGTGGGAGGTCTCCGCCCGGAAGCGGCCCGGGCCCGCTCGGGCCTCGAGCCCGATGAGGAGGCGCGCTGGAGCGCCTAGCCGCGCCCGCCTGCCTCGGCATGGAGACGACGACGGCTCCGTCCCAAAGGGACGAAGCCGCGGTGGAGTCTATGGTGCGGGCGAGAGGAGTTGAACCTCCACGGGGTTTCCCCCACATGGACCTGAACCATGCGCGTCTGCCATTCCGCCACGCCCGCATGACGTGCCCGGAGATACTAGCATCGCAGGTGGACGCGGGCAACCGGCAGGGTAGACGTCGCGAACGCCTCGGCTACCAGTAGAAGTAGTCGTTGATGGTGCCCGACACCGTCGTGGTCCCTCCGGAGGTGACCGACACACCCGTCCACTCGATCACCTCGGTGCCGGGGCCCGAGCCGGTGTCGTACACCGTCATGTCCACCGTGTACGGTCCGCCGGCAGGCACCTGGATCGTCGCCAACGGCGGGGGTGTCGAGGCCCAGTAGACGGGGAAGGTGCCGCTGGCGGACGTGACCGTGGTGCCGGCCGCACTCTTCACGATGACCGAATACGTCTCGGTCCACGCGGGCTCGGCGTTGGGAGCGTTGTAGATCGAGAAGGCTAGCGACCCGGGCGGCGGCGCGCTCACGGTGAAAGTCACGCTCTTCGCCGTCTCGGTGTTGCCGGCGTAGTCATCGGACCAGAAGGTGAGCGTGTGCGACGCGGTGCCGCTGATCGGTGCTGGAACCGTCACGCTGGTCCCGGTCCGCTGTGCTGAGCCGTCCAGCTCGTAGTAAGTCGATCTCAGCCCGGAGCCTCCCGTATCGCTCGCGCTCAGAGTGACCACGGCGGTCCCCGTGTAGCTGGGCGCCGCGTTCGATGTCGTCACCGGTGCCGTCACATCGGCCGGTGCGGCTACGACGGTGAAGTTCACGCTCTTGGGAGCCTCGGCATTCCCGATGTCGTCCACCGACCAGAACGTGAGCGTGTGATCACCCGGCGTCGATACCGTGAGCGACTTGCCCGCGGTCTGCGCTCCGGAGTCCAGGCGGTAGTAGGTCGTGCGTACACCGGTCCCGGCATCCGTCGCCGACAGCGCGATCGTCGCGTAACCCGTGTAGCTCGCGGCCGCGTCGGAGGTCGTGGAGGGCGCCGTAGTGTCGAGCAGGATCGAGTCGCTCAACGAAGTCACGTTGCCGGCACCGTCGCGGTACTGAGCGCGAACCGTCTTCATGCCGTCGCCTGCGGTGAGCGTCACGTCCAGGCTCGCGGCGTAAGGAATCCACGGCCCGAGGACGCCATTGCCGGGGTCGACCCGCATGACACTCACACCCGTTCCGGCGTCGGTGACGAGCGAGTCCACGCTCGCGACCGTGGACGAGGCCGACGACGCCCCTTGGTCGATGCTCATCGTGCCGGCGGGCGGCACGACGTCGTAGGACGGCGGGAAGACGCTGAAGGTGACCGAATGCGGTGCCTCCTGGTTGTTGGCCACGTCCATCGCCCAGAAGACGAGCGTGTGGTCCTGCGAACCGGTAGCGGGAGGCGCAACGCTTGCGACGTTGCCCACAGTCCTGGGACCGCCGTCGAGCCTGTAGTAGACGAGCCTGACGCCCGACTGGGCGTCGACGGCGCTCATCGTGACGGTCGCCGTGCCCACGTAGGACACCTTCGCGTCCGACGTCGAGGTAGGCGCGGTCGTGTCCGGGTCCATGCCCACGTGGCAAGCGCTGCAGACGTTCGAAGGCACCGCTCCATCGCCGTGGCAAAGGAGGCACGAGGGATGGACCGCCGACACGTTCTCCGTGTGGCAGCCCGACCCCCCGCACCCGGTGTTCGTGACGGCGTGCTGCGCGACGTCCAAGTGGACTCCGGTGTTGTGGCAGACGGTGCAGTCCTTGAGCCCCTTCGAGATCGCGTAGGTCACCGACGTCGCCGTCGAGGCGTGGCACGTGTCGCATGTGGGGTGCAGTTGCGTGAGGTTGGTGGCGGCGTGGCAACTCGAGCTGCCGCAGTCTTGCGGGACCGTCGTGTCGTGGAGCGAGATGTGGCCCGAGGCGCCGTGACAGGCCGTGCAGTCCGTGTCGTGATTCGCGATAGCCGAGGTCACGCTCGAGTCGCTGGATGCGTGGCATGTGTCGCACGTGAGTGTCGTGCCCGAGTTGATATGGATCGCGGTCAGACTCGTGCCGGAATGGCAGCCGGTGCCGGTGCCGGTGCCGGTGCAGGACGCGGGCACAGCTACCGTGTGGACCGCCGCGTGGTCGGCGTCGGCGTGGCACGCCGAACAAGCCGTCTGTCCTGCCGCGATGGCCCCGCTGACTGCGGGATCGGCCGAGGTGTGACACGTGGCGCACGTCAGTCCGTAGCGAGCGTGCTCCGTTGTGATGCTTCGCACGTGGCACGGCGCGCAGGACGTGGTGGTGTCATGGTACGAGGTAGCCGGGCTCATTTGATGCAGCGGCGGTATTGAGGCGTACCGCGAGCCGTGGCAGTCGGTGCAGTCCAAAGAGAGCAGATAGGCCGGCGAGTGCTCGGCGTAGGCCGGCTCGCTCCATCCCTCGCCTACAGGTGAGTCGGGCCCATGGCAGCCCGCACACTGGGTCATCGGGTGCGACATAGGGTAGCCCTGGTGGCACGTCGCGCAATCGGTCGCGACAGGCATGAGCGGGTAGATCTCGACGCCGAACGAGAAACTCAGGGTGTCCGTGCCACCTGCGGCGTTAGTGACACTCACGACCGCGGTGTGCGTCTCGTCGTTGGAGAGGCCCACCGCAGTGGCGCTCACGAGTCCCGAGACGCCGTCGAAGGAGCTGGGGAACTCGATTCCGTCGACCTTCACATGGGTCACGATCCCGGTGGTTACGCCGCTGACCTTGGCCGAGACGACCGGTGATGTCGTGGTGCACTCGGCCGCCGGGTCCGGCGCCGGCTGGGAGAGGTGCGGGCCCACGGAGTAGGTGAAGGAGTACGTGTACGTCGAGTACGCATACCCGCCGTTCATCACGGCTACCCACACGGTGTGAGTGCCGGGCGTGAGGTCGGCACGCGGCGTGAAGGCGACCGTGGCGTGGGTCGCGTCGACGGTCGTTCCCGCCTTGGCGAAGGTGATCGAGGGCGTCTGCGAGTGGCCGTCGAGCTTGAGCGAGACGTAGGGCGAGGACATGAGGCCCTTTGCGTCGTAGGCAGCCACCGACAACAGCGGACGAGCGACATAGACGCTCGATCCGTCCTCGGGAGTGACGGCCGAGAACGCCGCGGGTCCCGTGGAGGTCGCCGCACTCGCCGTAGCGGGCAAGGCCAGGAGCGCGCCCACGAGAAGGCAGAAGGACAGGGCAGCGAGTACGTGCGGGCGCAAAGGCCACTTCATGCGTGATCCCCCCAGATGGCGACACCTTGGCGCATACGCGCCGTCTGCTTTGCAGAACGTTCGTTTGCGAGAGAGGCGGCGGTCGGGGCACGCATCTCACGAAGCGGTGCGGCGGACCGGGCGATTTCCGGCTGCGTCGATCCGGCCACCCATACGCTATACGCGCACACACCCATTATTGTCCAGCCGCGTCGCCCCCCGCCGCACGAAGCGGGTTCCGGCAGCTCAGGAGTAGAGCCGGCCGGCCGATCGGCCAGGAAGGTCGCGCGTAGGCGTCGCAACCTAGAAGGGACGCTCCCGTCAGAGCAACGCGGGGACGGCCGCGTGCCGTCCCCGCCGTTCGCTCCGCCGGACGGCCGCCGGTGACGCCGGTCACACCCACGCGCGCCCGGCGCCGGGTAACATGGATGCAACGCGTGCGTCGTACGGCCGGCGAGGTCCCCCACGTGGCAGAAACACCGCTCATCCTGGGCCGTTACCGGCCGCTCGTTGAACTCGGCCGCGGATCGGCCGGCCGCGTCCTGCTCGCGTACGACACGCGCATGGCGCGCCGCGTCGCCATCAAGGTCCTGCCGCTCTCCCCGGACGCCGCTCATGCCGCCGCCGACCCCGACGGCCTGGCCGAGGGCCGGACCGCCGCGATGCTCAACCACCCCAACATCGTGACGGTCTACGACTGGGACACCGACGACGGCGACGCATACCTGGTCATGGAGGCGGTCGACGGCGTGTCGCTCGCCCAGATCCTCGACGACCTGGGCACGCCCATCGAGTCCCACGAGGTCGCCGCGGTGATCGCCGATGTGGCCGAGGCCCTGCGCTTCGCTCACGCCAACGGCGTCCTGCACTTGGACATCAAGCCCGAGAACGTGCTGGTCACGCGCGACGGGCTGGCGAAGGTCGCCGACTTCGGGGTGGCCAGGCTCACCGACATCGCCGGCACCGCGACCGGCGTCGCCGGCACACCGGGGTTCATGGCCCCCGAGCAGCTGCGATGTGAGCCCGTGGACGAGCGGGCCGACGTCTGGGCCTTGGGCGCGCTCGCGTACCTGATGCTCACGGGGCACGAGCCGTTCCCCGCCGGCACGGTGGGCGAGGCCCTCGCGGCCGCCACGGGGCCCGCGCCTCGGCCACCGTCGCGCTTCGATCACGACTTGGACCCGGCCGTCGACGACGTCGTGCTCGTGGCACTCGCCCCCGACAGCGACCATCGTCAGGCCTCGTCGACCATCTTCGCCGAGGAGCTGCTCGCCGTGCTCCCCGACCCGGCCGAGGGCCGTGACACGCTGGCCCAAAGCGTCCAGCGTCTCGCCGAGGACGAGTACCGCGACGCCGATGAGGCGGCCGAGGCCCCGATCGGGCTGTGGGACGTCGCCCTCGCCTACGACCCGTGGCTGCGGCGCGGAGCCGCGGCGGGCGCGTGCCTGGGCCTGGGCTGGGCGGGATTCTCGGGACTGCCGATCCCTCAGGCCGCGGCGATCGCGAGCACCGCGATGGTCGCGATCGCCGGCGGCTTCGCGCCCGGGCTGGGCCTGGCGCTCGCGTTCATCGCGCTGGCATGCGCGGTGACGCTCAACGTGGGCCTGTGGCAGGGGATCGCGGTGGCCGTCGCCATGACGGGCCTCTGGTTCGCGGGGGGCCGTCGGGCGGCCTGGCCGGTCATAGGCGGCCTGTGGGGGCCGCCGCTCGCGGCGCTGCGTCTCGCGCCTGTCGCGCCGGGGATCTTCGGCTTCTTCATGACGCCCCTGGCGGCGGCGGGCGCCTCGGCACTGTCCGGCTGGCTCGTGATGCTCGGGTCGGCGTCTTCCGGCTACGGCCCGCCGTTCCTCAAGATCGACCCGTCTCTCGTGGTGTCGCCCTGGGGCACGATCACGTCGCACACCGCCGACCTGCCGTCGCTCTTCCAGCCCGCCGCGCTGCTCATGGTGATGGTGTGGGCCGCCGCGGGAGCGGCCGGGGCCTTCATCGCCCGGCGCGGGGGACGCATCGCCGGCGTCTTGGGCATGGTCGTCTCGACGGCGGTCCTGGCGGGCGGCTACGTGCTGTGGTCGTCGTTGCGGACCTTCGACCTGCAACCCGCGGACGTGCTCACGCAGCTCGGATTCGCGCTGTTCGTGGGCCTGATCATCGCGCTCGTCGGTCCGCCGCCGAGGATAGAGGTGGCCGACCTCCCTTTTGACGAGGAGCTGGACCCGGAGGCCGAGGGCAGCTAGCGGCGCTTTCCCGGGCAGATTACGGCCGCTCATCGGCCGCGGGGACGTGCGGGCCCTCACTGGTATCATGGACGGCGGTCCGTATACCCCCTGAGGTGCAAGGACCGTATCTCTATGGGAATCCTCTCCGACTTCGAAGACCGCCTCGCTCGCGCCGTGGAAGGCGCGTTCGCAGGCGCGTTCCGTTCGCCCGTCCAGCCTGCCGAGCTGGCGCGGGCTCTTTCGCATGCCATGGACGACGGCAAGGTCGTGGGCGTGGGCAAGGTGTACGCCCCCAGCAGCTACACGATCGAGCTGTCGCCCGACGACGCGCGCACCCTGGGGCTCAGCTTCGAGGGCGTGCTCTCGCACGAGCTGGAGACGTACCTGCTCGATCACGCGCGCAAGCGCGACTACACGCTGGCGAGCGCGCCCGCGGTGGAGTTCGACACCGCCCGCGACCTTCGCGTAGGGCGGTTCCGCATCGGCACCGAGATGGCGTCGCCGCCGGAGGGGCCCGACGCGGAGGCCGCCGGCGCTGTCGTGAGCCACGCCGCCGACGCCGCGCCGGCGCCGCGCTCGGTGGAACGCTCCGCCACGCCGGTCGCCTCCGCCGAGGCCGGCGCCGAGCTCGGCGCGCCCTTGACGCCGCCGCCCTCCGCACCCGCCGCCGCCCCGATGCCGGCGGCCCCGTCGGCTGTCCCCGCCGCCTCGGCTCCGGCGTTCTTCGACCACGAATCGGCGCAGCCCGTGCCGGCAGTCGCGCCCTCGGCCGATGAGCCGGCGGTGCCCTCGGCAGCGACGGCCGCCGCCGCGGCCTCGGCACCGGCGCTCGCTCCCCGCACGCTGGCCACCGTCACGGTGGGCGAGGACGGCCACGACGTCGCGCTCCAGGGCGAGCGCATGGAGATCGGCCGCCTCGCGGAGTGCGCGATCACGCTGGACGACCGCAACGTCTCTCGCAAGCACGCCGCGCTGGTCGCGGTGAGCGGCGGTTGGGCTGCCCAGGACCTGGGCTCCACCAACGGCACGTGGGTCAACGGCACGAAGGTGCAGCGTCAGACGCTCACCGACGGGGACACGATCACCATCGGCGCGACGCGGCTCGTCTACCACGCGGGGCGGTGACGCGGCCATGGTCGACGTCATCCTGCTGTTCGGCAAGATAGCCCTCATCCTGCTGCTGTACTTGTTCTTGTTCGCGGTCGTGCGCGCGGGTGTCCGCGTGGTCGCGACCGGTCCGGCGGCCTCGGGGGCGGTGTTCGCGCCCACCGGCACGGAGTGGTCGGTCGTGGTCGAGAAAGGCCCTGCCGAGCTGCGCGGCGTACGCGTTCCCCTGGACACCGCCGTGGTCATCGGACGCGCTGCCGAGGCCGACATCACCATCGCGGATTCGTTCGTCAGCTCGCGCCACGCGCGCATCACGCCCGGCGCCGGCGGCCCCGTGGTCGAGGACCTCCGTTCCACGAACGGGACCGTGCTCAACGGCGCGCAGATCGCCAGGCCCACGACGCTCAAGAAGGGCGATCGGATCACCCTGGGCGACGTCGTGCTCAAGGTGGAGAAGAAATGACGGCGCGCGGCCCCGAATGGTACGCGGGCGCCACCGACGTGGGACTCGTCCGCACCGGCAACGAGGACTCATGGATCGCCCGGCCGCCGCTCTTCGCCGTCGCGGACGGCCTGGGCGGCCACAATGCCGGCGAGGTCGCCAGCAGCATCGCGATCGAGGTCCTGCAGCGCGAAGCGCCCAAGACGGCCGACGCCTCGGCACTGAGCCGCGCCGCCGCGGACGCCAACCTCGCCGTGTTGGACGCTGCTCGCGAGGGCAAGGGCCGCTCGGGGATGGGCACCACGCTCACGGCGGTAGTTCTCAAGGACACGCATCTCGCGGTGGCCCACGTGGGCGATTCGCGAGCGTACCTCCTGCGCGAAGGCGCCATCCAGCGGGTCACGCAGGACCATTCGATGATCGCCGACATGATCCGTCAGGGCACGCTCACCGAGGAGGAGAGCCGGTATCACCCCAACCGCTCGGTGATCACGCGTGCGCTGGGCACCGACCCCGGGATGCAACCGGACTCCTTCGAGCTGGACCTCAGGCGCGGCGACCGCCTGCTGCTCGCCACCGACGGCCTGCACGCTCAGGTGGGCGACGACGAGATCGCCGAGATCCTCAAGCGCGCGCAGACGCCGGGCGACGCCGCGAGCTCGCTCGTGGCGGCGGCCAACGACGCGGGCGGCATCGACAACGTGACGGTGGTCGTGGTGGACGTCGGCGGGGCGCCGGGTTCGCTGCGAGCCGGGCGCGCCCGCCCGCAGCGGGGCCTCGGCGGGCAAGGGCGCGGGAGCCTCGGCTGGGGAGATCGCGAGGACGTGGGGGGCACGCGCCGCGTGGGTGGCAGCAGTCGTAGCAGTGCTCGTGGCCGCGTGGCTGGGCGTGCGCACGTGGGCGTTCTCCAAGGCGTTCCTCGTGGACCACGGCGGTTTCGTGGTCGTGTACCAAGGCGTGCCCGGCGAGTTCGCCGGCATCACGCTGGACAGGTTCGTCAGGCGCACGGACGTTCCGGTGAGCGTGCTGCGCTCCGATATCGCGGCGCAGCTGCGCCAGCCCTCCGGCGTCGAAGCCAAGAGCATGGCCGAGGCCGACTCGCTCGTGGAACAGTACCGGGCGCAGGCGGCCGCGAGCATGCCGGCGACCACGCCGCCCGGCCCCGGCATCCTGGCTACCTCGAGCCCGTCCCCGGGCGCCACGACCACCGCCCCCGGCAACCCCTAGGGCCGCGGTCGTGAAGCGAAACCCGCGCACCACGGAGCTCCTGCTGCTCGTGGCCGCCGCCCCGGCGGTGCTGCTCGTCTTCGGCCTCGTGCACGCGAGCAAGGGCGGCGCGCTCACGTGGTTCGACTTCGCCGTGCCGGCCGCGCTGCTGGTGGCGTTCGTCGTGGCTCACCTGTCGCTGCGGTTCCTGGCGCCGTATGCCGACCCGATCATCCTGCCGGTAGTGGCGTTGCTCACGGGCATAGGCCTGGCCTTCGTCACCAGACTCGACGCCAAGCTGGCCGCCTCGCAAGTGGTGTGGGTCTTCGCCGGCGTCGCGGCCCTCGTGATCACGCTGGCGGGCGTCCCCTCGCTCGAGCGGATCGCGCGCTACAAGTACACGCTCATGCTCGGCGGCGTGGTCTTGCTCGTGCTGCCGCTGGTACCCGGCATCGGCCACGAGGTCAACGGCGCCCAGCTGTGGCTCAGGCTGGGCCCGCTCACGTTCCAGCCCTCGGAGATCGCCAAGATCCTCATCGTCGTGGCGCTCGCCGCGTACCTCGCTGACAACCGCGACGTGCTCTCGGTGTCGCACCGCAAGATCCTGGGCGTGGGCGTGCCGGCCATGCGGCACCTCGGCCCGGTCATCGTGATGTGGGGGGTGTCGCTGCTCATCCTGGTAGGCATGAAGGACCTGGGCAGCTCGCTGCTGTTCTTCGGCATCTTCCTGACCATGCTCTACGTGGCCACAGGCCGAAGCGCATACGTGGTGGTGGGGCTCGTCCTGTTCGCGATCGGCGCGTATGTCGCGTTCCGGCTGTTCGGGCACGTGCAGCTGCGCGTGGACATCTGGCTGCATCCGTTCGCCGACGCTTCGGGCAAGGGCTACCAGATCGTCCAATCGCTGTTCTCGCTGGCCGCCGGCGGACTCATGGGCACCGGCATCGGCAAGGGCCTGCCTCGGCGGATCCCGTTCGTGACCACCGACTTCGTCTACTCGGCGATCGGTGAGGAGATCGGGCTGCTGGGCGGCGCGGCGCTGCTCATCGCCTATCTCGTGATCGTTTACCGAGGGCTCGCCATCGCCAGCCGGTCGCGCTCCGACATGGCGCAGCTCACGGCGGTGGGCCTCACGGCCGCGCTGGGGCTGCAGGTGTTC
This sequence comes from uncultured Coriobacteriia bacterium, assembly GCA_963768865.1. GTDB lineage: Bacteria > Actinomycetota > Coriobacteriia > Anaerosomatales > CAVYJL01 > CAVYJL01. The sequence continues at coordinate 97,481 of CAVYJL010000008.1, forward strand.
GTCATCGTGGGCGGGGTCTCCGGCCTGATCCCGCTCACGGGCATCACCCTGCCCTTCATCAGCTACGGCGGCTCCTCGATCCTGGCCAACTTCATCCTCGTGGCGCTGCTGCTGCGGGCGGGAGACGAGGCGGCCAAGGTGGGCGCGGTGGCGCGCGAGACAAAGACGTCCGTGATGGCGGGCATCGCCTCGGGCCGGCGCGCAACGCGCGTGGCCTGGCTCATGACCGCTCTGTTCACGCTGCTCATCGCCAACCTCACGTGGGTGCAGATCGTGAACGCCGAGTCGCTGGCGTCCAACCCGTACAACTCGCGGCGCATGGCCGCCGACATGACCGCCGACCGGGGCTCCATCATCACGGCCGACGGCACGGTCCTGGCCGAGAGCAAGTCCGTGGGCAGCGGCAAGTTCGTGCGCCAGTACCCCGCCGGCTCTCTGGCCGGTCACGTCGTGGGCTACTTCACGCCCCGGTACGGCCGCGCCGGCATCGAGTCGGCCATGAACGAGACGCTCGTGGGCCGTCGCGACACGGGCAGCATCCAGAGCGCCATAGAGGCCGCCGCCGGTCTTCCCGTCCAGGGCAACGACGTCGTGCTCACCATCGACTCGGTGACGCAGAAGGCCGCCGAGCAGGTGCTCCAGGGTCGCCGAGGCTCGGTCGTGGCCGTGGACCCGCGCACCGGCGCCGTGCTCGCAATGGCCAGCGCGCCCGGGTTCGCGCCGGCGACGGTGGACGCGGACTGGACCAAGCTCAACGCCGATCCGGCGGCCGCGCCCCTGCTCGACCGTGCCACGACCGCCCTCTACCCGCCGGGCTCCACCTTCAAGGTCGTGACCCTCACAGGCTCGCTTGCCGGCGGCGTTTGCACGCCGGACACCACCTACAAAGCCCCCTCGTTGCTGATGCTCGGCGGCGGCAGGGTCACCAACTTCCACATGGCCGACTTCGGCACGGCCACCGTGAAGCAGGCGACCGCCAACTCCATCAACACCGTGTTCGCGCAGATGGCCGTGCAGCTGGGAGCGCCTCGGCTGGTAGCGCAGGCACAGGGGTTCGGGTTCGACAGCAAGATGCCGTTCACGCTGCCCACCCGCACGTCGAAGATGACTCCCCCGGCGCTGATGAACACGTGGGAGACCGCGTGGGCCGGCTGCGGGCAGCCGGTCTCGAGCGGCAAGGTCCCCGCGGTTGGCCCGGTCGCGACGCCCCTGCAGATGGCCCTCGTCGCCGCAGGGATCGCCGATCAGGGCACCGTCATGGCGCCCTACCTGGTCAAGGAGGTCACGGCGTCCAACGGCCATGTGCTGTCCACGACGTCGCAGCAGAAGTGGAAGACGGCCACCGACCCCGCCACCGCGTCCACCGTCCGCGATCTCATGGTCAACGCAGTCGAGAACGGCTCGGGCAACCGCGCCTCCGTCTCCGGCGTGGCGGTCGCCGGCAAGACGGGCACGGCCGAGGCCTCCAAGTCGCAGCAGCCGCACGCATGGTTCGTCGGGTTCGCGCCCGCGGACAACCCCACCGTGGCCGTCGCGATCATCTTCGAGAACGCCGGCGTGGGCGGCGAGGAGGCCGCGCCCGCGGCGAGCACCGTCATCCAGGCGGCGCTGGGCGCCGCCGCGCGGGACAACAAGTGAGCGGCCTTCCCGCCATCGCCACCGAGCGCCTGATCCTGCGCCCGTTCGACCTCGGCGACCTTCCCGAGCTCGTGCGCATGACGTCCGACGCGGCCACGATGCGCTGGATGGGCACCGGCGCCGCGTGGAGCTCGACCGAGACCGCCGCCATGCTCGAGCGCCACCTGGCGCAATATCCCCGGAGCATGGGGTTCGGCGCCGTGGTGGAGCGCGGCAGCGAGCGGTTCGCCGGCTGGGCCCGGCATCGAGATCCCGCGCCGCTGGCTTGCCGAGGTCGTCGGCACCACGCTGCCCGACGACCTCGTGGAGGTGGGCTGGGTCCTGCGCCCCGAGTTCCGGGGTAAGGGCTACGCCACCGAAGCCGCGACAGCGTGGCTGGACCGGGGCTTCGACGGCCTGGGCCTCACCGAGATCGATCGCCGTCCACGACCCGCCCAACCTGGCCTCCGAGCGCGTCATGGACCGGCTCGGCATGGTGCGGCGAGAGACGCTCACGCTCGAGGACGGCGGTGAACTGTGCCTGCACGCGATCTCGCGCGAGACATGGTCCGCGCGCCGCTAGACCACGGCGCCCCCAGTGGCGCCGGCCCAAGACGCCGTCGCGTCCCCTCCGAGCCGGCCTGCTCGAGAACGCTCCTCGGCCAGTGCGACGGCAGCGAGGTAGGTACGCAGCGCCTGGCGCGTCAGACGCTCGATCTCGGCGCGCGTAGCCTCATCGCGAGCCTCCCAGAGGTCCACGTCGCGGTACAGACCGTGGGTGAGCGGACCGTAGTGGCCGTGCCCCACGCCGTCCTGCACGGCATGGAGGGTGACGGCGAGGTCCGCCAGCGCCTCCGGGGTCCCGGCCGCGTCCGAGGCACGCTCCAGCCGCGCCTCCGCAAGCTCCCAAGCGCCGAAGCGGCCGAAGTGATACCGCCAGTTCCGGGGATGGAAGACGTCGCCCTTGTTGGCGTCGACACCGTCTGTGAGCTGGGCGAGCTCCTCGGCGTCGGGGGCCGCGAAGCCCTCCTCGAGCGCCCATCGGCGAGTGAGGCGTCTGTGCACGAACGAGTTCATCGATTCGGTCCTTACCCGTGCAGGCGGTGCGGCACTGGCCGCCGCGCCGGCGCCCCCGTCCGCCAACGTGCCGGTGACGTTGGGGCCGCGCGGGCCCGCCGGCGCCCTTGCGATAAGATACTTGAGGCATGAACCGGCCGAATCATCACACTTCAACCCACCCGCCGGCCCCGGCGAGGACCCGGTCGTGAGCGACCTCGTCTTCGGCGGGCGCTATCACGTGACCGAGAAGATCGGCACGGGTGGGATGGCCGACGTCTTCAAGGCCAAGGACGAGACGCTGGGCAGAACCGTGGCCGTGAAGGTCATGCACCGCCACTACGCGTCGGACCCGACGTTCGTGGCCCGCTTCCGCCAGGAGGCGCAATCGGCCGCCAACCTGTCCAGTCCCAACATCGTGAACATCTACGACTGGGGCCAGCAGGAAGACACGTATTACATCGTCATGGAGTACGTGCGTGGCACGGACCTCAAGACGCTGCTCGATCAGCGCGGCCCGCTGCCGGCCGACAAGGCCGCCGACTTCGGCGCGCAGGTGTGCAGCGCTCTCACCGAGGCGCACGGCTACGACATCATCCACCGCGACATCAAGCCTCAGAACCTGATCCTCACGAGCAACGGGACCGTGAAGGTCACGGACTTCGGGATCGCCCGCGCCGGCAACACGAACATGACACAGACAGGCTCGGTGCTGGGCACGGCGTACTACCTGTCGCCCGAGCAGGCGCAAGGCCGGCCGCTGGGCCCGCCGAGCGACCTGTACTCGTTGGGCGTGGTGCTCTACGAGCTCACCACCGGGAAGCTGCCCTTCGTGGGCGACACGCCCGTTGCGACCGCTCTCAAGCAGGTCAACGAGCCCCCGGTGCCGCCTCGGCAGATCGATCCCGAAGATCCCGGCGAGCCTCGAAGCCGTGATCCTCAAGGCGATGCACAAGAACCCGGCCGAGCGCTACCAGACCGCCGAGGAGATGAAGGACGACCTGAACCGCGTGCGGAGCGGCGAGGCCGTGCTCGCGGCGGCCGGCCTGGGCACGGCGCTGGGAGCCGCGGGCGCAGGCACGCCGGTGGGCACCGGGGCCCCGCGTCCGGCGCCCGACTCCACGATGGTGATGAGCCCGCTTCCCGGCGGGGCCCGCGCGGGCGCGGTGCCGGCCACCGGCGCGCAACGGCCGGGGGTGCCCGTCAAGAAGCGCCGTAACACCGCGTGGATCTGGGTGCTCGTGACCGTGGCCGTGCTGGCGCTGCTGGGCGGCTTCGCCTACGCGTTCAGCGGCTCGCTCTTCGGCCCGCCACCGGTGCCGGTCCCCAACGTCGTGGGGCAGACCGTGCCCACGGCAACGGCACTCATCACGAAAGCCCAGCTCAAGGTGGGCAAGGTAACGACCTCTACCAGTGACGCCGTGCCTTCGGGGAGCGTCATGTCGCAGAACCCGGCGGCCGGCGCCGACGCCAAGAAGGGCAGCGCCGTCGATCTCGTGGTCTCCAGCGGACCGCCCGTCGCGTCGGTGCCCGGCCTCGCGGGGATGACCGAGGCCGACGCCATCAAGGCCATCCAGGCGGCCGGCTTCACGATCGGCGGCCTGACGCGGCAGCCCGATCCCAACGTGCCGGCGGGCGTCATCATCAGCCAGGACCCCAAGTCGGGGGCGACCGCCCGAAAGGGCTCCGCGATCTCGATCGTGGTGTCCACCGGCAAGCCCATGGCCGGAGTGCCCGACGTCACGGGCAAGGGCCGCTCCGACGCCGTGACCACGCTCAAGGACGCCGGCTTCAAGGTGGACTTGACCACCCAGTACTCCGACACCGTGGCCGTAGACGACGTGATCAGCCAAAGCCCCGTGGGCGGCACCCAGGCCGAGAAGGGCTCCACGGTGAGCATCGTCGTGTCCAAGGGCCCCAAGACGGTGACCGTCCCCGACGTCTCCAACCAGACCCAGAAGGCGGCCGAGGACGCGATCAGCGCGCTGGGCCTCAACTGGGCCATCAAGACGCAGACGTCCAGCACCGTGCTCCCGGGCCGCGTCATCGGCACGGACCCCCCGGCGGGCTCCACGGTCAAACCGGGCGACACGATCACCATCTACGTGAGCAAGGCGACATCGTCCACGCCGTCGCCGGGGGCCTGGTTCAACCCCAAGCACCAGCACGACCGGTGACGCCCGGCGCTCCGCTGCTCCAGCTCTCGCAGGCCCGCGTCGTTCGTGACGGCCGCGCCATCCTGGACATCGACACCCTCACCCTTGCCGAGGGCGAACGCGTCGCCTTGCTGGGACCCAACGGCTCGGGCAAGTCCACGCTCGTGGGCGTGCTCACGCGCGACGTGCTCCCGCTGGCGCGCGAGGACGGCGAGCCCAGCGTGCGGTTCATGGGCCGCGACCGCTGGGACCTATTCGAGGCGCGCCGCCTGTTCGGCCTCGTGAGCAGCGCTCTCCAGGCGAACTACGTGCGCCGCGTCACGGTGTCCGACACGGTGCTCTCGGGGTTCTTCGGCTCAGTGGGCCTGTACCGCCGCGCCGAGGTCACACCCCAGATGCTCGCCCGCGCCGCGAGTATCCTGGAGGACCTGGGGATCGCCCGCCTCGCCCAACGGACCATGGACACGCTGTCCACCGGCGAGGCCCGCCGCGCTCTCATCGCCCGCGCGCTCGTGCAGGACCCGCCGGTCCTTGTCCTCGATGAGCCCTACGCAGGTCTCGACCCGACCTCCACGTGGCACTTCAACCGCACCGTGAGCGATCTCGCGGACTCAGGCCGAGGCCTGCTGCTCGTCACCCACCACATAGAGGACATCCCGCCCGCGGTGACGCGGGTGATCATGCTGCGCGAGGGGCGCGTCTTCGCGGACGGGCTCAAGACCGAGCTGCTCACGAGCGAGCGGCTCTCGGATTCTTCGAGAATCCCCGCGCAAGTCCAAGAGCGCGACGGTGTGTATCACTTGTGGTAGCCGATGAGAGGCGGGCGTAGGCGCGACGAGAGCGGGCTACCACCTCTCAGGTGACGGCGCACCATCCCGGGTCCGCAGGGAACAATCAGCGTCTAGGAGGGGCTGTCCTATGGCGACTGAACATGACGGTCGCGGCGCAGGCGGCGCGGCGGCAGACGACCTAACCACCTGCGCCCCCGGCTCGGGCGCCGGGCTGGAGCCCGGCGAGGACTACCGGCTGCTCAGGCTCCTGTTCGACCACATGCTCGAGGGCTACGCCTACTGCCGCGTGCTCCACGAACTTCAGGGACCGCCCAACGACTTCCTATATCTGGAGGTGAACCCGGCTTTCGCCTCGCTCACGGGCCTCTCCGACGTGGTGGGCAAGCGGGTCACGGAGGTCGTCCCCGGCATCGAGGAGACCAATCCCGATCTGCTCGAGACCTACGGCCGCGTGGCGCGAACGGGACTCCCGGAGCAGTTGGAGGTGGAGAATCGAACAGCTCGGCATCGAGCTGAGCATCACGGTCTTCCAGCCGGAGCCCGACCACTTCGTGGCCGTCTTCCAGGACGTGACCGCAAGGAAGCGTGCCGAGCGCGAGCTCGTGGAGCTGAATCGTTTCCTCGAGGCGCGCGTGGAGGAACGGACACGCGACCTCGCCGAGGCCCTCCGGCTGTCCGAGCGTGCCCGCGGCCGCCGGGAGTAGAGGGCCCGCCGGCCCCCCCTTGAGCCGAGCCCCACGCCGCGTTTCCGCTCGACGGACAGCGCCGTCTCATCCGATCCTTCGCGTCGCCGGTTGGGAACAGCCCAAAAGACGCAGCTAGGAAGGCTGTCGCACGCCGAATGGAGAGTGATCTGGTTGGTGGTGCATGGATCCTGAGACCGCTGCCCGCGAATCGGGACCGGACAGCCGCCGGTTCCTCCAAAAGGTCCTCGACGCGACCCCGAACCTCGTCTACATCTTCGATCTCGTAGGCAACCGCAACGTCTACACGAACCGCGAGGTCTGGGAGTTCCTCGGCTATACGTCCGAGGAGATCCGGGCGTTCGGCTCCGAGTTGTTCGACCACATCCTGCACCCGGACGACGCGACCCGCGTCGCCGAACATCATGCGCGGCTCCGCCGAGCGACCAGCGACGAGCCGCTCACCATCGAGTACCGCATGCGGCGCGCCGACAGCGAGTGGCGCTGGCTTCGCAGCCGAGATGTCCCGTTCACGCGCGACGACCACGGCGCGACCACCGAGATCATGGGATTCACCGAGGACGTCACGGACCACATCCTCGCCGGCCGGGCGTTGCGCGAGAGCGAGGAACGCTACCGGGCCATCACGTCCAACACGCCGGACCACATCTTCATCCAGGACCTGGGCCTCAGATACACGTTCGTCGTGAACCCCCCACTGGGCCTCGCGGAGGCCGACTTCATCGGGAAGACGGACGCCGACTTCCTGAAGCCGTCCGACGCCGACAGACTCGCGGCGGTGAAGCGCGGCGTGCTCGAGACCGGCAGGCCGTTCGAGCTCGAGACCTCACTCTGGAACGCCCGCGGTGAGATCGAGTACTTCGAGGGCGCTTACGTCCCCATCTTCGGCGCGAACGGCCGGCCGGATGGGCTCATCGGGTACTTCCGCAACGTCACCGACCGCAAGCATGCCGAGCTCGAGCTCGAGCGCGAGAAGCGGCACCTGGCCGAGGCGGTCGCCGAGCGCACCGCTGAGCTCGAACGCGCCAATCAGGACCTCGTCGCCGCCGCTCAGGCCAAAACTGCCTTCCTGCGCGACATGAGCCACGAGCTGCGAACCCCTCTCAACTCGGTCATAGGGTTCTCCGCGATCTTGGCCGACGGGCTGGCGGGCGAGCTCCAGCCAGAGCAGGAGAAGCAGGTCCGCATGATCCACTCCTCGGGCGAGCACCTGCTCAACCTCATCAACCAGCTCTTGGACCTGTCCAAGATCGACAGCGGCGCCGTGGTGATGAACGCGGGCGAGTTCTCTTTGCCGGGTCTCGTCGACGAGGTCGCGGGGTCGGTCGCGCCGTTGGCGCACGCCAAGGGCCTCGCCCTGACCGCGGACGTACCCGTAGGCGACGGCACGATCGTGTCCGACCGCGTCAAGGTGGAGCAGGTGCTCCTCAACCTGCTCGGCAACGCCATCAAGTTCACCGATTCCGGCTCGGTCCGGGTGGAGGCGTTCACCCGGGACGGCGAGGCCGTCGTCCTGGTCGCGGACACGGGGTGCGGCATCGCCGCCGACGATCTCCCGCACGTGTTCGACGAGTTCTTCCAGGCTTCGGGCGACCGCGGCTCCGTGGGTGCCGAGGGAACCGGCCTGGGCCTCGCCGTGTCCAAGCGCCTAGTCGAGCTCCTGGGCGGCACTATCGTGGCCAACAGCGCGCTCGGCGCCGGAACGACGTTCACGGTCCGGCTCCCCGTTCGGTCGCAGGCGCAGGCGCCGGACCCCCCGAATGGGTGACAGCCGCCCGGCGCCACATACAGGGGGGAGCCGCCACAGGGTGGTAGCGTAGTCCCTAGGGGGGTCCGATCCGTTCTACGCGGGAGGACCCGAACATCGTGGCCGCGCGACCTGACAGGCGGGCCGCCGCCGACACGGAGACGGAACAGGCCCGGCGGATGCTTGCTGCCGCCTTCGCCGGGATCCTGGCGGTGCTGGGGTTCTCGGCAGCGATCCTCGTGGCAATCGAGCCCGAGGGCGCGCCGGCCGACATCCCGTGGCTCCTTCTCGTGGCTTCGTTGGGCCAGGCGGCGGCGTGCGCCGCGGCGCTGATCGGGAAGAGATACCGGGTCGCGGCGGCCGTCTCGGCACTGCTGCTCACGTTCGCCGTCCTATCCGCGGCCCTGAGTGCCCCCGTCGCCACCGATTCCGCCCTGGCTCTCATGTTCCTGGCGGTGCCGGTCCTCTATGCCGGGTTCGTCTTGGGAAGCCGGTGGGCGCTCGGCATCGCCGCCGTCAACGCGGCGGGGCTGTTCGCCGCCGCCGCCCGGATCGTGCCCGAGGCCGGGTGGCCGGCGCTCCTGGGCCCCCTCTTCATGCTCGCTGCCATCACGGCCACCGTCGTCTTGCCGGCAGCGTTCTACATGCGCCTGGAACAAGCGGCGACCGAGCGTGCCGCCGAGCGCGACGCAGCCAGCCGTGAGCTCCTGGCGGCGAACCAGGCGCTCGTCCAAGCCAACAGAGCCAGAGACGACTTCCTTGCCCGGATGAGCCACGAGCTGCGCACTCCGCTCAACTCCATCCTCGGCTTCACGGGCCTGCTGTTGCAGGACCTGGCGGGACCGCTCAACGACGAGCAGCGCCGCCAGATCGGGATGGTCGAGACCTCGGGCCGGCATCTGCTCACTCTGGTCGACGAGCTCTTGGACCTGGTGAGCGTCGAGAGCGGCGAGATGCCCGTGCGGTGCAGCGAGTTCGACGCCGGCGCTCTGGCCGAGTCGGTGTCCCGCGCTCTGAGGCCTCTGGCCCAGGAGAAGAGTGTTGAGCTGACCTTCGAGGGGTCGGCCGGCGGTCCCATGCTGCTCTCCGATCCCGACAGGGTCGAGCAGATCCTGGTCAACCTCGTGTCCAACGCCGTCACGTTCACGTCCGAAGGCTGGATCCGCGTGGGCGTCCACGAAGACCGCGGCAGGTGTGTGTTCGAGGTGTCAGACAGCGGATGCGGGATACCGAGCGACTCCCTCGACAGCGTCTTCGACGACTTCTACCGGGTGACGCGTCCCGGCATCGTCACCGAAGGCGCCGGCGTGGGCCTTTCCGTGGCGCGGCGGCTGGCGCGCCAGCTGGGCGGGGACATCACCGTGGAGAGCGAGGTAGGCCGAGGGTCGGCGTTCACGCTGTCCCTTCCGACAGGGCTCTAGAGACAAGCCCCTCCAACATCGGGGGGCCTACCCGGGCACGGCGCCAGGCCCGATCTGGCAGGGCAAGCTCACAGCGAACGTCGTTCCCACGCCTTCCTTGCTGCGGACCGCGATCTCGCCGCCAAGCTCCCGGACGAGGCGCTGCGTGATCGACAAGCCCAGACCCGTGCCGGCGGGCTTGTCCACCTGCGGATGCGCCACCTGATAGAAGTCCTCGAAGACGTGCGGCAAGTCCTGCGCCGGTATCCCGGGGCCCGAGTCCGCCACCTCGAAGATGGACCGGCCGTCTTGGCGCACGAGAGCGATGGACACCCAGCCTTGCGAGGTGAACTTGATCGCGTTCGTGAGCAGGTTCGTGAGGATCTCGTCGAACTTGGTCACGTCCGAGTGCATGCGCGTGCCGGGCGTGAGCCCCATGACCACGAACTCCAGGCCCTTCTCGTCGGCGAGCGGACGAACCGCCTCGCAGACCTTGCGTGCCTCATTCCCGGCGTCGAAGTCGGTGACGGCCAGGAAGGTCTCGCCCGCCTCGATCTTGGCCAGGTCAAGCACCTGGTTCACCAGCTCCAGCTGGTGCCTGCCGGCCTCCTGGATGAACCTGACCTGTTTGAGCTGCTCGTCGTTGAGCGGTCCCGCCAGGCCTTGGCTGAGCACGCCCGAGAACCCGATGATCACGTTGAGTGGAGTGCGCAGCTCGTGACTCATCGTAGCCAGGAACGTGTTCTTCGCCTGCGTCGCCTCTTCGAGCCGGCGGTTCGTCTCCTCCAGGTCCTTGAGGGCCCTCGTGAGCTGAGCCGTGCGCTGAGCCACGCGTTCCTCGAGCTCCGTGTAGAGCTTCTGGAGCTCCTCCTCGGCACGGTTACGCTTGGTGGTGTCCCGCGCGGCGGCGAACAGGCCGGCCACCTCCCCCGCGGCGTTGCGGTACACGGTCGCGTTGTAGACGACGTCGGTTACGTCGCCGGACGTGCTTCGGATGGCGAGCGGATAGTCGCGTACGAATCCCTCGCGGAACGCCCGCGAGTAGCCGGCGCGCGCCTTCTCGGGTTCGGTGAAGTAGTCGGAGAAATCCGTGCCCACGAGCTTCTCGCGCGACACCCCTGTGGCTGCCTCCGTGGCCGCGTTCACGTCGGTGATCTTGCCTTCGCGAGAGATCGTGACCAGCGGGTCCAGCGACGCCTCGATCAGACTGCGGGCGTACTGCGAGCCCGCCCTGAGCTCGGCGTTCACCTCCATGAAGCTGCGCTCCATCATCTCGAGAGGAGCGAGCACCGCCGACAGGAACTCCTGCTCCCTGTCGGTGCTCGCGCAGCCCAGCGCCCGCCGGTGGAGGTCCACCACCTCGAGCACGCCCATCCCCATCTCCACGGCCCGCCTGCCCAGGGTGTTGGCCTCGAGCAGCCATTCCTCACCGCCGCTGGCGACGTATTCGGACAAGACGCGAGCGTACTCGGCGCCCAGCTGGGCCACCGCCTCCTGCACTTGCGCGTCATCAGCCATCATCGGCCGCCGTTTCCGTCAGCTCGCCCGGTCATCGCGACAATCGCTTCCTGACCGAGACCACGGTACCCCGGCCCGGTTCCGACCATATGTCGAAGTCGTCCATGAGCCTGCGGACTCCGGGCAATCCGAGGCCCAGCCCCCCACTGGTGGAATACCCATCGGTCAACGCCCGAGGGACATCCACGATGCCCGGGCCTTCGTCACGTGCCTGGATGACGAAGGATGGGTTCGCCCCGTCCTGCATCTCCAGGCAGATCTCGCCCCGCTGGGCGTAGTCGAAGATGTTGCGCGCGAGCTCTGAGATCACGGTGGCGACGATGGTGAGGTCGGTGCCCCCGAAGCCACCGCCCTCGGCAAGCGCCCGGCCCTGCTGGCGCGCGGCGACGATGTCGGACTCGCCGCTAACGGGTATCCGTAGCTCAGCCATGAGCGCCCCCGTCGTATGGTCGCCGAGACAGGAGCTCCAAGGCCTCCTCCAAGTCCAATGCCGTGGTGACCCCCTCGAGGGACAGACCCAGCTGGACCATCGCGAACGCCACGCTGGGCTGGATTCCGACCACCACGGTCTTGGCCCCGCGCAAGCGCGCCATATGCGCGATCGCCCTCAGGTTCCTGGTCGCGAACGAGTCCATGACGTCCAGGCCGGTGACGTCTATGACGACGCCGGTCGAGCGGCACGTGCCCACTTTGGTCACGAGGTCGTCGCGCAACGCCAGGAGATCCGCGTCGTCCATCGCCGGCTGGACCGAGGCTACCAAGAGGTCACCCTGTTTGAGCACGGGGATCCGCATGGCCCATCAGGACCGTTCTGGCTCCGGCAAGGTGCCTGGGCCGGGCCCCGAGCCGTCTTGCTGGACCCTGGTCCCCAAGAGCCGATCCGCCATCTCAACGCCGGCCTGAAGGTCCACCACGGTGTCCAGCCCGCTCAGGTCCAGACCCAGCGTGACCAGAGTCTCCGCTATCTCCGGTGATAGGCCCGAGATGATGACGGTCGCGCCCATCAGACGTGAAGCCTGGACCGCCTGCACCAGGTGGTTCGCCACCTTGGAGTCGACGATGGGCACGCCGGTGATGTCCAGCACCACGGCTCGGGCCCGATGCAAGCGGATGCCGTTGAGAAGCTGCTCCGTGAGCTGCCGCGCCCGTTGCGTGTCGATGACGCCGATGATGGGCAGGATGATGCAGCCCCGACGCCCTGAGGCGCAGGACGGGCGTGGACAGCTCCCTGATCGCGGCCTGCTGGTCAGCCACGACCTTCTCGCGTTCCTGGATGAAAGCCAGCGCGACGACGGCCAGGATCTGATTGGCCACCGGTTCGTACAGGTCCAGGGCGGCGAACAGCCTGCCCATGTCATCGCGGTACCGAGCCGAGAGGTCGCGACCGTACACGTCCCTGAGCGTGAGCATCCCGCCAAGGATCTGCTCGGCGCTCATTCCCTGAAGGACACCTCGGCTGGCCATCCGTGCCGCGTACTCTCGAGCGTCCTGGTAGGTGCCTGTCGCGAGGCAGTTCACGCAGGTGTCGTAGATGACCATGGACTCTGTCTCGATCTCCTGGGCCGAGAGCCCGGCCAGGAAGCCCTTCGCCGTCATCAGCTGGACCCACTGCTGCCTGAGCGGTTCGCGAGATTCGCGGAAGTGGGCCACTAGTTCCGCATGGAGCGCTTCGCGCTCGTTCGTGCGCTGTGCGGCCGGCGCTGGCATGTCTTCCATGTCGACTCCCCCCGGGGCCGGATAGACAGTGGGTGGATTCCCCGCCACCGCTCGTCGAGAGGCGGAAACGACCTCCCGTGGCGGAACGGCCCGCCCCTGGCCTGGCAAAAGACCGCACGTGAGGGGTCATCGGTGCCGGCCCGCATCCGCGCACGACCGCAGCGAGAAGCGCCGTCAGGCCGAGATCTCGCCCTGCCGCCGCATGCGCGTGATCGCCTCGATGGTGACGGCGGCGATGAGCACGGCGCCGGTGACGATGAACTTCACCGAGGACGAGAGCGCGAGCAGGTCCATGCCGTTGGCGATCGAGCCGATGACGAGCGCGCCCAGCAGCGCCGACCAGACCGAGCCGCGGCCACCGAAGAGGCTGGTGCCGGCGATGACCGGACCGGCGATCGCCATGAGCAGCAGGTCGCTGCCGCCCGAGGACTGGTTGACGGCGATCAGCCGCGAGGCCGCGAGCACGCCGCCGGCCGCAGCGAGCGTCGAACCCAAGCATGAAGACGAGGATGCGCACGTGGTCGATCTTGATGCCCGCACGGCGGGCCGCCTCGGCGTTGCCGCCGACCGCGAAGATGTGGCGGCCGAAGCGCGTGCGCTCGGTGAGATACGCGAAAACGAGCGCCAGCGCGAAGACGATGCACACCACGAGCGGCAGCCCGCGGTCCTGGTTGACGACGAAGACGAGCGCCACGATGGCCGACGGCGATCATGACGGTACGGAACGCGAGAGCGCCGCAGCGATCCGACCTGCAGGCCCGCGGCCTGCGCCGTCGCGTCCCTGCCGAAGAGCGACACGCCCACTGTGGCCGCGATGGCCGCGCCGCCTACGATCCAGCCCACCACCGGGGGGAAGAACGTGTAGGTCAGGCCGGTGACGAAGCCGTCGGTAGGTTGATGCGTGCCGGTCTCGCCGAGGACGTAGAGCTGCAGGCCTACAAGGACGAGCGAGCCGGCGAGGGTGACCACGAACGACGGGATCCGGAATCGGGTGACCATGAAGCCGTTGAAGAGCCCGATCAGCGCGCCGAGCCCGAGCGCCGCGAGCACCGCGAGGATCCGGCGGCGTGCTGGTTCACGATGAGCACGGCCATGACGGCGGAACAGAACCCGCTCACGGCCGCCGACCGACAGGTCGATCTCGCCCAGCAGCAGGATCGAGCACGACACCGATGGAGATCGTCGCCACGGCCGCCTGCTGGAGCATCAGGTTGGTGAGGTTGCCGGGGCTCAGGAACCGGTTGTTCTGGAACTGGAAGAACGTCCAGATCGCCCCGACCATCAGGATGACGAGCAGCGCGCCGGCCTCGCCCTGACGCGAGCTTGCGCCCCAGCTCACGGAACATCGCCCCCATGCCGCGGATGGAAGGCGGCGCTCTCCGGCTCGTCGCCCGGGGGTCGGCCTCATGGGCGCCTTCACGCGTTCGCCCCGCTATCCCGGCTCCGACGCCGAACTCGGCGCCGGTGATGGCGGCGACCACGTCCTCGCGGCTGACGCCGCGCACGTCGAACGTGGCCGCGCGCCGGCCCAGGCGCAGGACGACGATCCGGTCGGCGACGGCGAAGACGTTCTCGAGGTTGTGGCTGATGACCACGACGCCGAGCCCGCGCTCGCGCAGGGTCGTGGATGAGGCTCGAGCACCTGCTCCGTCTGCGACACGCCCGAGCGCGGCGGTCGGCTCGTCGAGCAGGACCACGCTCGGCTCGCCGAGCAGCGAGCGGGCGATCGCGACGGCCTGACGCTGGCCGCCGGACAGCGAGCCCACGTGGGCGCGGACGTCCTGTGATGGTCGTGACGGCGAGCGAGTCGAGCAAGCTCGAGCGCGTTCTGCTCCATGCCGGTCTCGTCGATGAAGTAGGCGGCCCGCGCAGCGCCCTTCGCGAACACCTCTCGGCCGAGGTAGAGGTTGGCGACGACGTCGAGGTTGTCGCACAGCGCGAGGTCCTGGTAGACGGTCGCGATACCGAGCGCCGCCGCGTCTTGGGGGCTCGAGATCTTGACCGGCTTCGCCTCGGAAGAAGAACTCGCCCTCGTCGCACGAGCTGGACGCCGGCGATCGCCTTGATGAGCGTCGACTTGCCGGCGCCGTTGTCGCCGACCAGCGCGACGACCTCACCGGCGTCGACTTCGAAGTCGACGCCGGTGAGGGCCTGGTTGGCGCCGAACGCCTTGCTCACGCCTTTCAGCGAGAGCAGGGGCGACGCCGGCGCTCGTCGCGCTCGCGATCGTGGCGACGCTCGCTCACTGCAGTCCGGCGGCCTGCGCCGGCCGCCTTGAGCTCGCGGCGTGTTCACGATCTGGCTGAGCCGTCCAGAAGCCGTCCTTGACGACGGTGTCCTTGATGTTGTCCTTGGTGACGGCGACCGGCGTGCAGCAGCACCGACGGCGACGTCCTGTGGCCTTGTTGTTCACCTTGACGAGCGTCATGTCCGCCGGGAGCGGCTCGCCCTTCGCCAGAGCCGACGGCCAGCTCGGCGGCCGCCTCGGCCTCGAGCTTGATCGCCTTGTAGACGGTCATGTACTGCTCGCCCAGCAGGATGCGCTGGATGGCGGCGAGCTCGGCGTCCTGGCCGGTGGTCGGGCCTGGTCGTCGGGATCGATGCCGGCGCCCTTCATGGCCGCGATGGCGCCGCCGCCGGTGCCGTCATTGGCGGCGTAGCACGCCGACGAAGCCGGTCTTGCCGAGCTTCGTGATGGCCTGGTCCATCTCGGTCTGGGCCTTGTCCGGGCTCCAGTCGGGCGTGTCGTACTCGGCGCCGATCTTCACCTTGCCGTCGAGGACGCTGTGCGCGCCCTTCTTGAACAGCGTGGCGTTGTTGTCGGTCGGCGAGCCGTTGATCATGACGATCGGTCTTGCCGGCGTTGCCGTCGGCGGTCAGCTTGTCGAGCAGGGCCTGGCCCTGCAGCTTGCCGACCTTCTCGTTGTCGAACGAGATGTAGTAGTCGACGCTTGGCGTTCAGGATCAGCCGGTCGTAGCTGATGACCGGGACCTTCGCGGCCTTGGCCTTCGTCGACGATCGACGCCGCCGAGGCGGAGTCGACCGGGTCGAGCACGAGCACCTTCGCGCCGTTGGTGAGCGCGGCCTCGGCCTGCGACTGCTGCTGCGGCCGCATCCTGGTTGGCGTTGCTGTACAGGATCTCCGCGTCGGGCAGCGAGCTCCTTGACCTTCGCCTCGAACAGCGGCTTGTCCTGGGTCTCGTAGCGGGCCGTCTTCGTCTCGGGCAGCAGGAGCGCGATCTTGACGGCCCCTGTCGCGCCCGTCGTCGAGGTCGTGGTCCCCGTCGTGGTGGTCGTGCCGCCCGATGTGCACGCCGTCACGACCAGTACCATGACCGCCAGCGCGACGGTCAGACACAAGAGAACGAGGTTCTTTCTTGAGCGCATGGTTGCCTCCCATCTACCGACCGAGTCGAGTTGCACCTGGTCTACTCGGATGTCACCAAAGGGTTGATTCCCATACTTCGCCAGTTGAACTGCGAGGACGTCACCCTTCGGCTCGGCCGGAGACCTCTACAGGAAGCCGCAGCGTGAACGTGGAACCGACGCCTTCCGCACTCGAGGCCGTGAGCGTTCCGCCCAGGCTCTCCGACAGGCGCCGGCACACGGACGGCCCCAGACCGGTCCCCGCGACCTTGGCCTGACCCTGTTGCACGCCTTGATAGAAGTCCTCGAAGACGCGGGGCAGATCTTGGGCGGGGATGCCGGGCCCCGTGTCCGTCACGCTGAACGCGATCTCGTCGCCGCCGCGGCGGACCTCGATGGCCACACCGCCGCTCTCGGTGAACTTCACCCCGTTGCCCAGCAGGTTGACGAGGATCTGGCTCACGCGACCGCGGTCCGAGGTCATAGTGCCGGCCTCGGCGCTCCCAGAGGCGGTCAGGTCGAGGCCCTTGAGCTGGGCGAGCGGGGCGATCACCGCTATGGCGTCGTCCACGACACCCGCCACGGGGAAACGGGTCACCTCGATGTCGATGCTCTCACTCGTGATCTTGGACAGCTCCAGCACCTGGTTCACGAGCTCGAGCAGGCGGGTCCCCGACGCGTGGATCATATGCACCTGGCGTCGTTGCTCGTCGGTGAGCTCGCCGGCGAGCCCCTGCTCCAGCAGCCCCGAGAACCCGATGACGGAGTTCAATGGCGTGCGCAGCTCGTGGCTCATCGAGGCGACGAACGCATCCTTGGCCTTGAGCGCCGACTCGAGCTCCTCGGTGCGCCGTCTCACGCGCTGCTCGAGCTCGTCGTTCAGGCGCTGGAGCTCGAGCTCGATACGCACGCGCTCCGTGACGTCCAACGACGTGCCGAAGACGCCCACGATCCGCCCGTTCTCGCCGTGGATGGGCCCCATCCCCGTCACGGAGACTGTCCGCTCGCCGTCGGGCCTGGACACGCGGTAGACGTACTCGTGGAACGGGCGGCCGTTCAGGACGTCGTCGATAGTGCTCATGCGTATCGAGATGTCGTCCGGATGGATCCGCGCGTTCATGAACTCCATCGTGGGCTCGAACTCGGCCGGGTCCACCCCGAATATGTGGAACATCTCGCCTGACCACTCCAGCAGGTCGGTCTCGGCGGTCCACGACCAGTGGCCGAGTTGCCCGATCCTCTCGGCGAGGGCCAAGCGGTGCTCGCTCTCCTGCAGCGCCCGCTGACCCTGGACGGAGTCGGTGATGTCCTCAGTCACCGACGCGAACCCGACGATCTCACCCCGGTCGTCCTCGAACGGCACGGCCGAGGTGCGGATGAACCGGCGTCCGCCGTCGAGGCGCTCGATCTCGAGCTCGTCGCCCAGCGCGGGCCGCCCCGTCCTGATCCGCGCGCCCCGTGCCCCACTCCCCTCGTTCGGCGACCTTCCCGGTGCGCGGCCACCACACGTTGCGCAGGTCACGCCCCGCGACCGCGCCCAATGAGGGCTCGACGCCCAGCAGCTCGGCCGCCGCCGCGTTGAACTGCTGCACGGCCCCGGCGGCATCGGTGATGAGGACGGCGAGCGGGAAGGCGCCGATGACGCGCAGCAGGCGCTCGCGCTCTTCATGCGCCGCACGATCGGCGCGCGCGCGATCCGAGATGTCGGTGAACATCGCCACGAAGTGGCCTGGCTGCGGCCGGTGCGCGGACACGTGCAGGTCGACGTCCAGGTCCTCGATCCTCACATCGAACGCGGCAGGCTCCCCCGTGGCCGCCACGCGGGCGTACGTCTCCAAGAGCCCGGGGTTCGTCCTGCGAATCCCGGGGAGGACCTCCGATGATCCTCTTGCCCTCGATGTCCCCGAACCCCATTAGCCTCTTGAAAGCATCGTTCACCTCGAGGTACACGAAGTCGATCGGATTGCCCGCCTTGTCGTAGACCATCCGGCCGTAGACGAACCCCTCGATCATGCCCGCGAAGAGCCAGCGGTAGTGCTCCGAGCCGGCGTCTGATGCAGGGGCCCCGGGGGCGCCGACCTCGCCTGTGGTGTCCGCCGCGGCCCCCTCGATCGCGACGACCTCGCCGGTCGCGCTCACCATGAAGTCTGGAGGGTGCCGGCCCCCGGTCGCCGGCGTTTCCGCTGGATCGACCGGAGGAGGCGTCGCGTATCCGTCATCGGGTTCCACTTGGGGCCTCCTCGGCTCGGCCCCGGCGCCCGGGGGGAGCCACTCCTTGGTTCCCGCTGGCGCGGGGTCGGGCACGAGGGCCCTTGATGGGCGGCGGCCCCGAGGCGGGTGCCGTGCCCCCGGGGGCATGAAGTAGGGGCCGGCCGGCGCGACGAGGAGCCAAAGGGATGACCGACATCCGAAAGACGTATGTGATCGACGCGCCGCCGGAGGTCGTGTGGCGCGCCCTCACCGACGCCGCCGCCATGGAGGAATGGGGAGCCGGCCCGGCCCGTTTCGACGCCCGGGTGGGCGGCGAGTTCTCACAGTGGGGCGGTGCGGAGCACGGCACCGTCACGGAGATAGTCCCAGGCGAGCTCCTTGCCGAGGAGTGGTTCGGAGGCGACTGGCCCGAGCCGTCGCTCGCCGTGTTCACCCTGGGGGAGCACGGCGAGGGCACCCTCCTGGAACTCACCCACACGGGAGTGCCCGAAGCCGAGGTCGCGGGCTTCGACTCGGGCTGGGACGAGTACTACCTGGGCGCGATCAAGGAGTGGGCCGAGCGCTGACGCAGCGGCCCTCCCGGCCGTCGGGCTCGGCCCCGTCCGGCGCGGCGCTCCCGTAGAGCGCGAACCGGGCTGCGATATCCGGGCACGGTGGTATGAAGAATCCGCAACCTATGGGGCGGCGCCTGGCGTCAGCCTGTGCCTGCGCCGCCCAACGACTGGGGGCGTTCGTGATGAACAACGGCAAGCGGATCCTTCTGCGGATCGCCGTGTCGGCGACGGTGCTCGGCCTGATGCTCGTGGCGTCCACGGGGGTGTGCCTGGGCGCGCCGCCCGCGCGGACCATCGCCCTCGAGACGGTGTCGCCCTCGAGCTTCGCGACCGAGGGGATCCCGGCCACTCTGCCGGTCAACTGGATCGAGGATCGGCCGGTCAAGTTCTACCAGGCCACCGTGACCACCTCGGCCGTCTATCAGGACCAGGTGCGATGGTGGGAGGGCAATCCGTGGCGCGTGGACGGACTGGTGCGAAACGACACCGGGATCCCGCTGTCACACTGCCCGGTGTTCATCAGCTGGCTCGCCGCCGATGGGACGATCTTGCGCATGGACGTCACCTTCGTCGTGATCCTCGAGTTGAAGCCGGGCCAGGCTGCGGGGTTCACCACGGACATCGACGCTCCTCCCGCAGGCACCACCAACGTCGACATCGAGGCGTTCGGCCGGGAGGCCGTGTCGCCCGCCACCGACCTCGCACTCGAGAGCTGGACGCTCACGATGCCTCCCGCGGTGACTAACAACACCTACACCCTGACCTGGCGCAACGACTCGACTCAGACCGTCGTGATGCCCTCGTACGGAGTCCCCGAGTTCTGCGTGAACGTGGGCAAGAACCGCTTCATGGACTACACCTGGGACATCTGGAACGACGTCTCGATCCCGGCGTCCGGCACGTGGTCCACGACCATCGGCGGGGGGATGAACTGGAGCGTGTTCTCCTCGGGTGACACGGTCACCGGGACGATCTACGCCCAGGCGCGCCAACCGGTCGAGACCACGCGAATAGCCGGCATCGACCGCTACGAGACCGCCGTCAAAGCCTGCCGAAGCGCGTTCCCCACCGCATCCGCGGTAGTGGTCGCCAGCGGCGAGAACTTCCCGGACGCCCTGGCCGGCGCGGGTCTCGCCGGAGCCTACGACGCGCCGCTGCTGCTCACTCGCAAGGGCACGCTGTACTCCGGCATCCCGGGCGAGATCGACCCGCCTCGGCGCGACCCACGCGATCATCCTGGGCGGGACCGGCGCGGTGAGCGACTCGGTCGAGTCCGCGCTCGAGCACGCGGGGGTGGATACGACACGGCTGGCCGGGGTTGATCGCTACGAGACCGCCGCCGCGATCGTGCGGCGGATCCGCTCCATGGAGGGCACGCGCGAAGTGGGCATCGTCGTGCGCGGCGATGAGTTCCCCGACGCGCTGGCCTCGGCACCCATGTCGTTCGGCGGGGCCGTGCCGGTGTTCCTGGTGAAGCCCACGAGCGTGCCGCCCACGGTGACGGCCGCGATGGCGTACGTGGACCCCACGGCTCTGCTGGTCGTGGGTGGATCGGGCGCGGTGGCGACGTCGACCGCGGACTCGTTCGGCATCCCTTGGACGCGTATCGCGGGGGTCGACAGATACGACACGGCAAGTCGGCTGACCATGTACACGTGGACCCACGTCTACACGGGCTTCTGGACCGTAGGCGTGGCGTCGGGCCAGAACTTCCCCGACGCGCTGGCCGGCGGCGTGGCCCTGGGCAAGAAGCAGGGCGTGATCATGCTCTCCGATCCGCACACGCCGTACGCGAACGCTTTGGACACGCTCAACTATGTCTCGTGGGCGGTCTACGACGGCGAGGCGCTGGGCGGGACGGGCGCCATCGACGACGCCTGCTGGGCGCAATGGGCCGAGGCGATGGCCGGCAGATACTGGTAGAGAGACTCACCCCCGCCGAGCGCGGGGCGCCTTTGAGCTAGAATCTGCCAGGCGACGTCCTCCCTGGCGAAAGGCTCCCCATGCGCCTTCGGCTGACGCTGACGCTCCTCGTGGCGTCCTTTCTGTTCGCGCTGCCCGCGGCCGCCCATGCAGCGCCCGCCGATCCCCACCTCACGGGCCCGAACGCGCCCGCGATGGTGTTCGAGCGCGAGGCGTTCAAGATCTCGGGGAGCTTGCAGGCGACCACCCCCGACGATGCACAGGCCCGGGTTCGCGTGACGCTGTACCAGCACGTGAACAGCCGGTGGATCATCATCAAGCAGTCCATGTCCGGCCCCCGAGGCAGCGCGTACGCCTCGCCTCCGGCTTCGAAATACCTCGAGACCGTGACCGCACCGTGGGACGGATACTTCAAGGTCGTGGTGTGCTACCCCGGTGACTCCGACTGGAAGTCGGCGGCGGTCTCCTCGCCCGAGTTCCGCGCGCTGGTGCGCCAACCGGTCGCCATCTACTGCTGGCCTGCCGCGGAGCCGGCCCTTGGCCGCACTCAGCCGGTCACCTTCGTTGCAGCGGTGGTCGACCAGGCGGGCAGGCGGATCAAGGGGGCCTCGATCGACCACGTCTTCCACAGGTGGTGGGTCGCGCATGCGCCGCGTGGAACGATCGTGAAGGAGAGTTCGCCGCACTCCGGCACCTCGGTGACCGACAGCTCTGGGGCTACGGCCTCTTGGACAGGTGACTACCTGCCGTCCTCGATGGCGAGTTCAGGCATCTACTGCCCCGTCCAGATGGACCTCGGCTGCTACTACGGTGGCAAGCTGATCCAGGCATCGTTCGACTTCGGAAGCCGCTGGTGACGCGCACGTCCCGCCCGGTTATGCGCTGGGATCCCCTGCCGAGGGTCCATCGTCGGCCCTGGCCCCGCCCGGCGCGGGCATCGCGATAGCGCCCGCCGACAGCGCGAGCTCGAGAAGCGTGGACCAGACGCGCGCCGCGAAGCCCACGATCACGGCGTTGCCCGGTCCCACGAACGGCGTGATGAGGAACGCGAGCACGCCCTCGCGAACGCCGATCCCGCCGGGCGCGAACAGCACGAGCAGCCCGGCGATGCTCGCGGCCGCATACGCGCCCGCATACGCGAGCGTGTTGCCGCCGGCGTCGCGCACGAGCGCGTACGTGAAGCACTGGAACGCGGCCCCGGCGACGAGCCACGACACCGCGTAGAGCCCCACGAGTCCCAGCGTCCTTGCGTAACCGAGGTTCGGCGGCTCTTGGTCGACGCGAGCCAGACGGAACGCCCATGCGAGCGCGCGGCTGAACACGGCCGGATGCAGCGCAAGGACGAGCGCGGCCGCGAGCACCAGCCACATCCAAGGCTGGGTCCCGGCGGGCAGACGTCCGCCGAATCCGAGCGAGACCGCGAAGACGATCAGGCCGCCCGCGGTCGAGAGCCCCGCCTCGAGCACGAGCGACACCGCCGCGTGGGCGCGCGACAGGCTCATGCTCGGCGCCATCGCGACCCTGCCGAGCGCGGGCCAGAAGCCGCCGGGCACGTACTTGCCCAGGTTGCTGGCGAAGTTGAGCTTGAAAGCCTTGGGCATCGTCGACGGCGAGCCCAGCGCGCGCATGATCCAGTCCAATCCCGCCGTGTAGACCGCGTAGTAGCCGGCGAGGAGAAGCCAGGAAGCCGCCAGCCAGCGCCAGTCGAAGCGCAGCTGCAGGAAGTTGGAACTGGTTAGTCCTTTGGACAGGGACTGGTAGACGTACCAGACGATGATCGCGAGCAGGAGGACCTGCCCGCCTATCCGCAGCGCGCGGCGAAGGCCGGGGCTCATCGGGTCGCGCCCCTCTCGATGGCACCGCGGTAGACGTTCTCGACGTCGGCGGCCAGGACCTCCCAGGTGAAGTGGTCACGCACGCGCTCGCGCGCCGCGGCCGCGAGCGACGCACGCTCATGGGCATCGCCGGCCAGTCCGGCCAGCATGTGCGCGAGCCCCGCCACGTCGTGCGGCTCCACGAGCTGCCGCTCGGCGAGCACCTCCGGCATCACGCCGGTGCGCGTGCCCACGACGCAGGTGCCCAGGGCGGAGGCTTCCAGGGCCACGAGGCCGGCGCCCTCGGCATGGGATGGGACCACGACCAGGTCGGCGTGGGCCATGACGTCGAGCGCGCGCTCGCGGTCCACGGCGCCCAGCCAGGTCACGGTCTCGGGACCTTGCCGAGCCGCGCCGAGCCGCGAGGCCATTGCGTCGCGCGCGGGCCCGTCACCGCACACGACGAGCCTCGAAGAAGAAGGGAGGGAGGCCGCGGCAACAGCAAGATCCAAGACGCCCTTGCTCTCGAGCAGGCGGCCGACATAGGCCACGGTCACGGGCTCGGATGCTTCCCGCTCCTGCCGAGGGCGCGCGAGCAGCGAGGACTCGACGCCCGTGGGAACCACCGCCAGCGGCGGCAGAGCCGACTGCGGCAGCGCGGCCCGAAGGCGCCTGGCCAGGTCGTCGGATACCACGATGGCCGCGGCGGTCGGGCTCGCGAGCCCGCGCTCCAGAAGCCGCTTCCACATCCCACCGCGGTCGGCCAGCGCGACGTCGGAGCCGTGGAGCGTGACCACCATGGGCACGCGGAGCGCGGAGGAAGACGCGAGCGCCGCGGTGGGCGCCCACTGGGCGTGAACGATGTCGCAGTGGCCGGCGGCGTTCGCGGCCGCGCGCTTCAGCGCGCTCGCGAACGCCGGAAGGGTCGCGCCCGCGAGCGGATCGCGCTTGACGTTGCTGGGGATGCCGTCGCCGTAGGCGACCCGCTCGAGCGCGTCCGGAGCGTAGCGGAACCGGCGAACGAGTACGCTCGCGCCCTCGGCGGGTCCCACGGGGAGCTCCTCCTCGGCCGCCAGGCCGGCGGCGTGCGGAGCGACCACCTCCACGCTGTGGCCCCGGCCTATCAGCGCCTCGGCCAGGCGGGCGATGAAGTGACCGGCGAAGTCGCCCTCCCACCGGGGGAACGAGGTCGTGACCATCGCGATCCGGAGCGGACCGGGCGCCGCGGACGAGCCCGCGAAGACGGAGCGGTTATCGGCGCCCCCCGACGCCATGGCGCTACCGCAGGTCCTTGTTGTAGTCCATGTCGAACCACATCGCGAAGAACGAGAACTGGATCCCCGAGATCAACAGCAGCGCGGCGAGCACGGTCGTGGCTATCGACAGGGGCCTGCCCTGGAACCGCGCGACGACCTGCAGCAGGCCCAACACGAAGCCGATGAGCACGAACAGCGATCCGGTCACATAGAACAGCACGAGCGGATGCGTGTCGCGGATCACGTACTTCTGGCCCATGCGGTACCAGAACCGCCTGGTGAGCAGCCACGACAGCGTGGGGATGACCTTCCACAGCTTGATGCCGCTCTTCTCGCCCACCCCGTACACGGGCTGGATGGGCACGTCGCGCACCTTGAAGTCGTAGACGTTCAGATGCACGAGCACGTCGTTGGGGAAGCCGTACCGCGGATAGAGCCCGTCCAGATCCATCGTCTCGAGCGCCTTGAGGTTGGCGACGGTGTACCCGGTCTGCGAATCCGCGACGTGCCAGTACCCGCTGGCGATCTTGGTCATGAGCGACAGGGCCGAGTTCCCCAGGTACCGGTATCGCGGGATGATGCGCCACGCGTCACCCGTGAACAGCCGATTGCCCTTGGAGTAGTCCACCTCGCCGGAAGCCACGGGCTCGAGCAGCGCGGGAAGGTCCTCTGGGTCCATCTGAGCGTCCCCCGCCATGACGGCGGTCAGGTCGATGCGCTCCTCCACCGCGGCCTGATAGCCGGTCACGATGGCCTTGCCCACGCCGCCGTTGACCTCGTGCCGGATGAGCCGCACCCGCTCGGGTATGCGGTCCACGTAGTCCTGGACCACCGCGGCCGTGGAGTCCGACGAGACGTCGTCCACGATGATGATCCGGTCCACGTACTCGGGCATCGTGTCGATGACCCGGCCTATGAGGCCCTCCTCGTTGTGAGCAGGGACTACCACGCCCACTGTCTTGCCCTCGAACATGCGGTGGCTGCTTCCTCCTGGCGTGGCGGCGGCGATGCCGTCGTGCCCTTGCCGGCTGGGGGACCAAGGCCTTCAGTGGGCGCGGCGTCACGACGCCGCCAGCCCTCGGCCGAGTATAGGAGTTTACGTTCTTCGTGACCCCGGACCGGCGGGGCTCCCGGCGCGTTGACGCAGCGTTACAAGCCCGGCGACAGTGCCTCGGCCCGGTGGGCGGGCCCCCGCGGCCCCCTCGTTTACAATCTGCACATGCCTAGCGACCTCATCGGGCTCGCGGTCGCGCTGCTCCTTTGCCTGCTTCCAGGCGCCGGGCTCGCGGTCGGACTCGCCCGTCGTCTTCACTTCTCTCTCGCCAAGACCCTCCCGTTCGCCCTCGCGGTGTCCGCGGCCATGGCGGGCATCCTCATGCTGTTCGGGACCTCCCTGCGCCTCGACACGGCGATCTGGGCGTACGCCGGGATGACTCTGGCCACCTGGATCGCCGGCTACTTCATAGGCCGAGGCCAGAAGCGGCTGCGCATGGGCGAACAGGGGCTGTGGGTCGCCGCCGCCGTAGGCGTCGTCACGTTCCTGGAGCGACCCTGGTACGCGCGCTCCGTGGACACGTTCTACCACCTCGCGGCGGTGCGGTCGTTGCTCATCACCGGCCGGGCGGTGCCCACCGACCCCATCTACGGGCTGGCCAACTCCACCCCCGACCCGACCTCGGGCGCCCTGCACACGATGGCGGCCATCTGGTGCCGAGTCACGACGGTGGACCCGGAGGTCTTATGGGTGGGCCTCACGGCGGTGGGCGCCGCGCTCACGGTCCTCGCGTTCTGGTCGCTCGCGCGTCGCGTGAGCGGCGCCGACTGGGCCGCCACCGTGGCGGCCGTGGGCTACTGGATGCTCATCCAGTTCGGCGACGGGCGTGCGTTCGCCTACCCCAACCGGTTCTCATACGCCCTGGTCTTCGCGGCCATGACCGCCCTCGTGGACCTTGCCGAACGAGGGTCGCTGCCGGCCGCCGCGCTCTCGGCTATAGCGCTGTTCGCCGCTGGGGCGGTGCATCTTGGGTCCGCGCTGCTGGCGGTCGTCTTCGCGTTCAGCCTCGTGCTGTGGAAGATCGCCTACGCGATCTACATGAAGATCGTTCATCGCAAGTTCGAGCTCAAACCGCTGCTGTGGGTCGTGGGCACGGTGGCGGTGAGCCTGGGCCTCATGGTCCCGCTGATCGTGTTGCGCGCCGCCCCGGTCGCCGCGGCGAACCTCGAGGTGTCGCTCATCTACCCGGTGCGCTTCATGCCCATCTGGGGCCCGGTGGGAATCGTGGGGCCGCCGCCCGAAGCGGGCGGGCTGCTGGCCTTCCTGCTGGCCGCCGGGCTCGTCGTGATGATGGGAGGCTATGCGCTCATCCGCCACGACCGGGTCACCCTCGCAGCAGCGGCGGTCGCCGGTATCCCGCTGCTCATCACGCTCAACCCGCTCGTGGCCTCGGTCATCGTGGCGGTCTCGCCCTACACCATCGCTCGCCTCAACGCGCTGCTCGGGTTCACGGTGTGGATCGCCATCGCCTGGGGGCTGTCGCATTGGCGGCGCTCGGTGCCGCAGGTCGTGCTGTTCACCGCGGCGCTCGTGGCAGTGCTCGTGATCACGTCGGTGCCCTACCTCCAGACGGTGTTTACGCCATGGGCCGGCAAGAGCCGCAACGGCGAAGGCACGTGGGTAGGCGCCAGCTACTTCAACAACTGGCGGCGCGCCGCCATCGCCCACGGGATCGACGTCACCAGGCGCGAGTTCGGCACGAGCTACCCCGTGGTCGCGGGCGAGATCTACACGGTCTACGACCTCATCGGCTGGGTGCCCGCACGCGCGGCGGCCGTTCCCAGGTCCCACAGCCAATTCGCCGTCGAGGCCCAGTCCGGTCCCCAGCGCCGCGCCGACATGGTCGCGCTGCTCGCGCCGGACGCCACCGAGGCCGCCCGGCGCGAGATCGCCACGCGGTGGGACATCCAGTACGTGGTGTTGGACCTGTCCCGGCAGGACCAGGCGGCGGCGTTGCCCGGGATCGTCGCACAGCCGCGGCTCTTCCAGCCGGTGGTGGTCGACCGCGAGTACGCGCTCTTCAAGGTGCTCCCGCCCCGCTAGTGTCGTAGCGCCGACCGGATGCAGGCGAACTTCCGTTACGCGACACTAGATGGCATGGCGGTTGTTCTCTGACATCTTCGAACCCCACGCGTGGGATGCCCGCCGCATGAGCGCGGGATGAACGCGCCGGTACGCATAGACGAGACGACCTACTGCCGAGGCTGCCTGGATGCCGCAAGCGATCGACGATCTGCCTAAGACCGCCCAGAAGGGCAGGGCCCCGTCGGGTTTCTGGAACCCCACGGTGATCGCCGCCCTGGTGATCCTCGCCCTGGTGGCTGTGTTCGCGGTCGTGGGCAGCCGTTCGCTCGTGCGTCCCGCCGGCGCGGGCTACACCACCGTGACCGGCCAACCCGTGGAAGGGTCGGCCAAGCTGATGGGCGCCATGCAGCAGATCGTGGTGGACCCGAGCACCGGGATCTTCAACCCCAACGTGATCGTGGCCAAGCCGGGCATGCCCCTGGTGATCGTGTTCAAGCCGGGGACCGGCTGCCTTGCCACCGTGCGTTTCGAGACGTTCCAGATCTCCCAGGACATCTCCAACGGCGGCACCGTGATACTCCCGGCGATGAAGGCGGGAGAATACCCCTTCGAGTGCGGGATGAAGATGGTCTTCGGCAAGATCGTGGTGCGGTAGCGACCCTCGGGCAGACGCGCTTCCGGGCGCACTACTTCCTTTGCGAGCGGCGGCAGGACGGCCGCGGACGCGTCGCTCGGACCGCTAGGGCTAGGGCAGGATCACCTGCATGGTGATCTTGGTGATGCCGCCGCCTTGCGCCGAGCCGCCGGACACGCTCACCATGCCGTCGACCTTGCCCTTGGAGAAGGTCACGAATCCCCGCTGCTCGCCCTTGACCTTGGCCGTGCCTACGGTCTTGATCGTGTAGCCCTTGCCGTGGAGGGCGTCGCGGTAGTTCTTCACCACGGCCTCCACCGAGTCGCCCGTGGTCATCTGGACGGTGTAGGCCTTGCCGCCGGTGGGGGTGTTGAGCACCGAGCCGGTCTTCACACCGTTCGTGTACAGCGGGATGTCCGAAGGCAGGCCCGCAGGCGTCTCGCCCTCTTTGCCGGGAAGCGACGTGGTGGCCCCTCCGGGCGTCGTCACCTGCACGGTCCCGCTGGTCTGCTCGGCAGTGCCGGAGGTGGCCTCGCTGGACGCGGCCTTGGTCCCCGGAGGGTTGAGGCTGCTGCAGCCCGCCAGCACCAAGAGTGCGGCGGCCGGCACGATCAAGAACAAGCGGGCGGTGCGGGAGCGCATGTCATCCTCCTCGTCGGTCGACGTGCCCTCGGCCTGAACCCGGGGGCACGCTACACACAATAGCGTTCGCGGACACCGGGGCCTCTCCTGCCCCGGGCGAGCGGTGCTACTCCCCCGAGGGCTGGGCGCCCGCGAAGAACACGCCCACCTTCACCGGAGCGCCCGCCGAGGCCGGCTGGTCCACGTTCACCAGCACAGCACCCATCCCCGAGAGCGCCTGGAGGGCATCCGGCCCTACGACCACCGCCGGTGGCGAGACCGTCCATCCCGCGCGGCGGAGCTCCGCGCCGTACCACGCCAGCACCGCCGAGGGCGTCCCGCTGGCTTCATACGTGACCCCGCGCAGGATCGGGCCCGGAGACGTGTATACGGCTGACCGTATCGATCGTCGCCCCGGGATACACCGGGAAGGCGCTGGGCATGGCGGATGGGTCGACCTCCCCGGGCGCCGTTCGAAGCGTATACGGGATGCGCTGACCCGACGCGTTGAGCGCAAGCTGGTGGGGCACGATGTCCAGCTGACCTGCCTTTGATTCGACCACGCCGGTCTGGAAGAGCACCACGTGCGGGATCGCCGCTCCAAGGAGAGCGAAGCCGAACACCGACGCGACGAGCACAGCGGCGAGCGCGCCCGCCCCCGCCGCGCGGGCGATCCAGATCCTCTTATCGCGGCTGCTCGATCCCACGGTCCTCCTGCTGCTTCCAGCGGGCGCGTCCCCGCCCATCTTTTTGGCACGCGCGTCCAGAAAGGGCTCTGTCGGCGATTTATCGCTCGACTTACGGTAGGGCGACAATGCCGAGTGGTGAAATTACTCAGACCAACGGTCCGCGCCACGTTCAGACTACGTCGGCACCTTTGGAGCTCGGATACATACCAGCGGTTGCTTTCGCGTGCTTATCGGTAGTCATGCATACGAAGGCGATTTGACCGCCGGGCGCGTCGTCCCGTATTTTTCAGTCCTCCTTGACTTGCTTAACCGTTGCCGTGCATAACACCTCTCCGAGCGTAGCACTCCGTCGGCACTCGGCCCAAGGCGATCGCCTCCCGAGGCCGACACTCCAGATCCCGGCGCCCGGCGTTACATACACCCAGGGGACTGCAGGGGGTTCGTGGCGTGATCATCGTCACTATCTCAGAAGCTTACGACGTCGCCGTGGCGACGCGCGTCCCCTTGTCGTCGGCGGGACCCCGCGCGGGCCCATAGCCGCTTCCACCGTCCGATTCGCCGAGGCCGGACACTTCGGCGATCCGTTGGTCACCAACTGAGAGGGGTAAGGGTCATGTTTATTCACAGGCACCTGTGGACAAGGGTCTTGTCGGCATTCCTGTCGACGGCCCTAGCACTGGTACTCATGCCGGTACAGCCGGTGTTCGCAGATACGGCACCACCACCGGACACGTCCATCCCCGGGACCATCACCGGCACCGGGACGCATTTCGCGATCGCGGACTCGACGTACCTGAACGTCACGCTGGACAGCTCCGCGGACATCCAGTTGTACATGGAGTCGATCCCCGAGGCGGTGACGTATGACATCGTCACCAACGGCACCGACGCCACGAGCACGCTGACGCTCACGGGCTTCGCGCCGTCGACCACGTACTACATGTACACGGACGACCTGCACAACAAGAACGTGTTCACGACCGACGCGAACGGCTCGTACACCTATGACCAGGACATCTCGGTCCAGCACCACGTGATGATCTTCCCAAGGCCCTCCACGATCTCGTTGAGCTCCTCCGGATTCAGCGACACGACGGTGGGCACGTGGGATCCCGTGACGCAGACCGGGACGCTCACCAAGAACGTGACGACATCCATCCAGATCGACTCCAACGGCGTGACGCTGGACGGCGCCGGCCACACGGTCACGGGTAGCGGATCCGGCAACGGCATCTATCTCCCGTCCGGCCGCACCGGCGTCACCATCAAGAACGTCTCGATCTCGGGGTTCGCATACGGCATCTTCACGCTCACAGCCTCCAGCAACACGATCGCGAACAACACGATCAGCGGTAACTCCTACGCCATGTACATGAGCTCGGGCTCGGGCAACAGGATCACCGGGAACACGCTGAGGAACAGCACGCAAGCGGGCATGTACGCGCGAACGACGTCGAGCAACACGATCACCGGGAACACGCTGACCTCGAACACCACGAACGGCGGCCTGTTCCTGTACTCGGCCAGCAACAACACGATCACCGGGAACACGTTCACCTCCAACGCCTACGGAATGAACCTGCGCTCGTCCTCCACCGGCAACCAGGTCAACCAGAACAACTTCGTCACCAACTCGATCCAGGCCTACGCGGACGGTACGTCCACGGGCAACACCTTCAGCACGACGTCCACCAAGGGCAACTATTGGAGCGACTGGACGACCCCCGACACGAACGGCGACGGCATCGTCGATCGCGCCTACAACTTCACGGGCGGCTCCGACGCGTTGCCGTGGGTGGCCGCGAACGGCTGGTCAGTGAGCAGCGACACGACTCCTCCGGTCACCACGGCCAGCCTGTCGGGTACCTTGGGCAACGCCGGCTGGTACCGGTCCAACGTGAGCGTGGTGCTGGCCGCGACCGACGCGGGGAGCGGAGTGGCTTCAACGCAGTACTCCTTGAACAGCGGCGCCACTTGGAACGCGTACGGGTCGCCACTCAGCCTCTCCACCGAGGGCACGACCGGCCTGGCCTATCGTTCCACCGACAAGGCGGGCAACGTCGAGGCCACCAACAGCCAGAACGTCAAGATCGACAAGACCGCGCCGGCCCTGACGGGGGCCGCGACCACCCAGCCCAACGGCGCGGGTTGGTACAACGGGCCGGTCACGGTCCACTTCTCGGCGACGGACTCCGGCTCGGGGGTGGCCACGACCACGGCCAACGTCGTCTTGTCCAGTAGCGCCGCCGGCCAGAGCGTCAACGGGTCTGCAGCCGATGTGGCCGGCAACTCGTCCTCGCATACCGTCACCGGCATCAACATAGATGCCGTGGCGCCCACGACCGCCGTGTCCCTGAGCGGCGACCTGGGCAGCGGGGGATCGTACACGTCCACCGTCACCGCCACGCTCGCCTCGTCGGACTCGCTGTCCGGCGTCGCGGCCAGCCAGTACAGCCTGGACGGTGGGACGACGTGGGCCACTTACTCCGGCCCCATCGCCATCGGCAACGACGGCACGACCACCATCTCGTACCGCTCCACCGACCTCGCCGGTAACACCGAGGCCACGAAGACGCAGTCGGTGACCATCACCCGCACGCTGCCCACGACGATGATGTCGCTGTCGGGCACCGCGGGAACAGGCGGCTGGTACACGTCCGACGTGGCGGTGACCCTCATCCCGGGCGCCGGAGTCGTCTCCACCCAGTACAGCCTGGACAACGGCGCGACGTGGATCACCTACAGCGCCCCGTTCACACTCACCGCCGAGGGCACGACGAACCTGCAGTACCGCTCCTCCGACGGGGTGGGCAACGTCGAGCCCGCGAACACGGCGACCATCGACATCGACAAGACGGCGCCCGCGCTTGCCGGCGCCGCCACCACGGCGCCCGGCGCGTCGGGCTGGTACACCGGCCCGGTGACGGTCCACTTCGACGCCAGCGACGCTGTCTCGGGCCTGCAGTCCGTGACCCCCGACACGATCCTGTCCTCGGACGGAGCGGGTCAGAGCGTCGCGGGGACGGCCGTGGACAACGCCGGCAATACCGCCGGCCGCAGCGTGACCGAGATCGACATCGACAGCACGCCCCCGGTCACCACGGACAACCTCTCGGGCACTTCGGGCTCGGGCGGCTACTACACGTCGTCGGTGGGCGTGACGCTGTCGGCCACCGACGCCGGCTCCGGCGTGGCCACCACGCAGTACTCCACCGACGGCGGCGCGACGTGGACCGCATACACAGGCCCGATCGACCTGACGGGTCAGGGCACGACGACGCTCGAGTACTACTCCACAGACGTCGCAGGCAACGCCGAGGCCGTGAACTCCGTGGTCGTGAACATCGACACGATCCCGCCGTCCACGCTCATCTCGCTGTCCGGCACGCCCGGTCTCGGTGACTGGTACACCTCCGACGTGACCGTGACGCTCGTCCCCGGCGCCGGAGTCGTCTCCACCGAGTACAGCCTGGACAACGGCGCGACCTGGAACGCCTACAGCGCTCCGTTCACGGTCAGTGCCGAGGGCACCTCCACCGTCCAGTACCGGTCCACGAACGTCGCCGGGGCCGTGGAGCCCGCGAACAGCGCGACGATCGAGATCGACAGGACGGCGCCCTCGATCACCGGCGGGGCCACCACGGCGCCCGGCGCGTCGGGCTGGTACACCGGCCCGGTGACCGTCCACTTCGACGCCAGCGACGCGGTCTCGGGCCTGCGGTCCCTGACACCCGACACCGTCCTGTCCTCGGACGGCACGGGCCAGAGCGTGACCGGCATCGCCGTGGACGCCGCGGGCAACACCGCCGGCCACAGCGTGACCGGCATCGACATCGACGCGACGGCGCCTTCCACCACCGCCGGCCTGACCGGCACGGCCGGCGCGGGCGGCTGGTACACCTCCCCGGTGACCGTCACGCTGTCCGCGGCCGACGCGGGCTCCGGTGTCGCTTCCACCGAGTACTCCACCGACGGTGGGGCGACCTGGAGCGCCTACACGGGCCCCGTGACCATCGGCACCGACGGCCAGACCACAGTCCAGTACCGGTCCACGGACGTTGCGGGCAACACCGAGGCCACCAAGAGCGTGACGGTGAAGATCGACACGACCGCCCCGATGCTCACCGGCGCCCCCACCGCGGCGCCCAACGCTTCGGGCTGGTACAACGGCCCGGTCACCATCCACTTCGACGCCAGCGACGCCGTCTCCGGCCTGGGCTCCGTGACGTCCGACGTCACTCTGGCGGGCGACGGCGCGGACCAGAGCACCACCGGCCACGCCATCGACCTCGCGGGCAACACGTCCTCGTACTCGGTCACGGGCATCGACATCGACACGACGGCCCCGAACACCATCGCCGGCCTCGCGGGTACCGCAGGCACCGACGGCTGGTACACCTCGGCCGTGTCCGTGACGCTCGCCGCCACCGACTCCGGCTCGGGCGTGGCCTCCACGCAGTACTCCACCGATGGCGGGGCCACGTGGACCGCCTACACCGGTCCCATCGCGGTGAATGCCGAGGGCACGACCAGCGTGTCCTATCGCTCGACCGACAAGGCCGGCAACGTGGAGACCGCCAAGACCACGGCCGTCAAGATCGACCAGACCGCCCCGAGCCTCACGGTCGCTCCCACGGCCGCGCCGGGCGCGAGCGGCTGGTACAGCTCCGACGTCACCGTCCACATCGCGGCGAGTGACTCACCGTCCGGCATCTCCCACACGTACTACCGCATCGGGACCGGTGCGTGGACCGAGTGTGCCGCGGCCGCCGACGTCACCGTGAGCGGCGAGGGCGTGAACAGTATCTCCAGCTACTCCCTGGACGCGGCCGGCAACCAGCAGTCGCAGTCCACGGACGTCAAGATCGACAAGTCCGGGCCAACGGCTTCGGTGTCCGTGACGGGCAGCATGGGCTCGGCGGGCTACTACACCGGCGCAGTGAGCGTCTCGGCCGCCGCTGAGGACTCCCTGTCCGGCGTCGCCGGCATCGAGTACCGCGTGGACGCCGGCGCCTGGACCGCCTACACCGGTCCGGTCACCGTGGGCGAGGGCACGCACGCCGTGGCCGTTCGAGCCACGGACGCCGCGGGCAACACCGGCGCCGAGACCTCCACCAACGTGGCCGTGGACGCCACTGCTCCCAACAGCACCGCCAGCCTCGCCGGCACCGCGGGCTCCGGCGGCTGGTACACCTCGGCCGTGTCTGTGACGCTCGCCGCCACCGACTCCGGCTCCGGCGTGGACTCCACTCAGTACTCCACCGACGGCGGTGCGAGTTGGAACGCCTACAACGGTCCCATCAGCGTGACCGCGAACGGCCAGACCGTCCTGCAGTACCGCTCCACCGACAAGGCGGGCAACGTCGAAGCCGCCAAGCCGGTCCTCATCGACATCGACACCACCGATCCCAGCGTGACGCTCTCCGGCGTGGCCAACGGCGACTACCGCTACGAGGTCAAGCCCGTGTTCTCCGCTGACGACCCCGCCCCCGGTTCGGGCCTGGCCGCCACCTCGGCCACGCTCGACGGCGCGCCGTTCTCATCCGACACGAGCATCACTGCCGAGGGAGACCACGTGCTCGTGGTCGACGCCACCGACAAGGCGGGCCGCAGCACTAGCGTCGTGCGCACGTTCACGATCGACCGGACCGCTCCGGACGTCGTGATCTCCAGCCCCGCCGAGGGCGGCGTGTACTCCGCCGACCAGACGCTCGCGTTCGCCGTCTCCGACGCCGACCCGGGCGTCTCGGTCAGCTCCAACTACGCGAACGGCCAGCTGTTCTCCACGGAAGGCGCATACACCGCCTCGGTGAGCGCGGCCGACCGGGCGGGCAACTTCGCTGGCGCCAGCGCCTCGTTCGTGATCGACAAGACCGCTCCGTCCACGACGAGCTCCCTCATGGGCACGCTCGGCTCGGGCGGCTGGTACTCGTCCGACGTGACCGTCTACCTCAACGCGGGCGACCCGGTATCGGGCGGCGTGTCCTCCGGCGTCGCGCGTACCTACTACCGCATCGGCGCCGGTGCCTGGACCCCGTACGACGGGACCGGCATCCAGGTGACCTCCGAGGGCGACACCGCCGTCTCCTACTACTCCATGGACGCCGCCGGCAATCATGAGGCCGAGCAGTCCACCGACGTCAGGATCGACAAGACCGGACCGGCGGCGCACGTCACCGTGACCGGCACCTTGAGCTCGAGCGGCTACTACACCGGCCCTGTGAGCGTGTCGGCCTCCGCCGACGACGCGCTGTCCGGCGTGGCGAGCATCGAGTACAGCATCAACGGCGGCACGTGGGCCGCGTACACCGGTCCCATCGCCATCGGTGAGGGCCCGCACACCGTGGCCGTCCGCGCCACCGACGCGGCGGGCAACACGGGCGACCCGGCATCCACGACCGTGACCGTGGACAACACGGCTCCCAGCACCGACTCCAGCCTTTCGGGTACCGCGGGCTCGGACGGCTGGTACACTTCCGCCGTTTCCGTGACCCTGTCCGCCACCGACTCCGGCTCGGGCGTGGCCGCCACGCAGTACTCCACCGACGGTGGGGCTACCTGGACCGACTACACCGGCCCGGTCAACGTCTCCACCGACGGTCAGACGGTGCTCCAGTACCGCTCCACCGACGCGGCCGGGAACACCGAGACCGCCAAGTCACAGCTGATCAAGATCGATTCCACCGATCCGGCAGTGACGCTCTCCGGCGTGGCCAACGGCGACTACCGCTACGAGGTCAAGCCGTCCTTCACGGCCAACGACTCCGGATCCGGGCTCGCCGGCGTGTCGGCGACACTCGACGGTGCGGCGTTCTCCTCCGACACCAGCATCACTGCCGAGGGCGACCACACCCTCGTGGTGAGCGCCACCGACAACGCGGGACGCCGGTCGTCCACGACGTGCGCGTTCACCATCGACCGCACCGCGCCGCAGATCGTCGATCACCAACCCGGCCGACCAGGGCTCCTACAACACGGAGCAGACGCTGGCGTTCAACGTCGGCGACAACGACAGCCAGGTCTCGGTGAGCTCCAACTACGCCAACGGCACGGTGTTCTCCAACGAGAGCGCCTACACCGTATCGGTTAGCGCCACGGACCGGGCGTCCAACAGTGCCCAGGCCGGCGCGTCGTTCGTGATCGACAAGACCGCTCCGTCCACGACGAGCTCCCTCATGGGCACGCTCGGCTCGGGCGGCTGGTACTCGTCCAACGTCACCGCATACCTGAACGCGGCCGACCCGGTCTCGGGCGGCGTGTCCTCGGGCGTATCGCAGACCTACTACAAGGTGGGCAGCGGTTCGTGGATGGCGTACACGGCCAGCGGCATCCCGGTCATCACCGAGGGCTCCACGACCATCTCCTACTACTCGGTTGACGCGGCCGGCAACAGCGAGGCCGTGCGCACC
Organism: uncultured Coriobacteriia bacterium; assembly: GCA_963768865.1. GTDB lineage: Bacteria > Actinomycetota > Coriobacteriia > Anaerosomatales > CAVYJL01 > CAVYJL01. The sequence continues at coordinate 133,743 of CAVYJL010000008.1, forward strand.
ACGACCGTGAACATCGACAAGTCCGCCCCGACCGTGACCATCAACTCGCCGCAGCAGGGCTCCGTCTACGTGAACATCCTGATCATCAACCAGCTCATCCACATCGACTTCAACGCGACGGACGCCGGCTCCGGCATCCAGAGCACGACGGCACTGCTCAACGGCAGGGTGGTCCAGAACGGTGATTGCATACCGGCCAACAGGCTCGGCACCAACACGTTCAGCGTGACGGCGGTGGACAAGGCCGGTCAGACGACGACCAAGACCGTTACCTTCTACGTCAAGCTATTGGGTCTTCTCTAGCGGCCTGGACGTCAGGTCCCCTCCAGCTGACGGGCTGTCCCGACCTACCTGACGACCACGGCCGGACGGAAAGGGGTGGGAACCGGAGACGGTTCCCACCCCTCTCTAATAATGGAGAGCGCCGCGGGCGCGGGCGCGCGGGCCCTAGTGCGGCCCGGATCCCGCCGCTCGGGCAAGCATCGCGGTGATCCACGAGCCGAGCACGGCCAGGCCGTCGGTCTGGAGGTGGCGAGAGGCGGACTCGTCGAAGAGGAACTCGGCACGCGGCCCGAACTCCTCGTCGCCGTCCCACCACAACAGCGCCACCGGGATCCTCGGTAGCGCCGGGACGGACCACGCGGCATCGGCCAGGCCCGCCAGCGGCGCGGCGTCCAGGCTTCGCGCGGCGGTCTCGAGCGGGCCGCGATCCGCCGCGAACCGTCTCACAACGGCGCTGGCCGCGTACCCGCGAAAGGCCTGCACGTAGAAGCCCCCGTCGGGGAGCTCCGCGAAGGAGACCCAGCGCCCCGACGGCTCCGTGCCGTCGGACAGCGCGAGATGGTAGACCACGAGCGCGAGAACGTGAGGCGGCACCTCCTCGCAGGCGAAGCCGGGATACGATACGCGCAGCTCGGTCCCCATGAACGGAACGACGAACTCGCCCCGCTGCTCGTCGCCTTCGAACACGACCCCGCATGCCTGGGCGGCTGCGAACGGGTCCCTGCGCGCCGCAAGGCGCCGGGCCGCCTCTAGACCGGTCTCGCTCATGCCGTAACCTCGCTCGCCCGCGGATGGGGCCGGCGGTGCCGGCCACCCTTCCCTGCTCGTGCCGCTCCGCGCCTGCGCGCGGTGTGGGCCTACACGCCAAGAGAACCCGGAATCATGGGTGCTCGTCAAACGGGGCCCGCTACGCGCGGCTGTCGGGTAGACGCCAAAGGGCGGCCGGCGCTGCTCCAAGGCGCCCGCGAAATCCATGTGAACCCGTCACAGACAGTTAACGCAAATGGCCTCATCGGTGAAACCATCGCCGACCTCCACGCACCTAGCATCTGCGGCCGGAGGGGGAGCGCCGTCGCCGTTCCCCGCTCTTCGCACCATGTCAGGATTCCCGTCTGATGGAGGTTCCCATGAGGATGACCCCGCTGGTGAGGGCGAGCTGGCTCGTCGTGGCCGTGGCCGCCCTGGTAGCGCTCGTGCCCGCAGTGGCGCTTGCGTCTCCGCTCGGCAACGTAACGATGGCTCAGATCAAGGAGCGGGGCGCCAACGGCGTGCGTGCGCTCGAACTCGCGCAGGCCGGCCTTCGCACGACCGCCGCGGCTGAGACCATCAGCGGCACCGTGTCCAAGCCCGGCACCTGGTCTGCCGATGCAAGCATCCAGGCCGTCGCCTTCTCCTTCGACCCGGTCCAGAACACCTGGGCCCCGGCCTACTTCTCCGATGTCACCACGAGCGGCGCCTACTCGATCGACGTCGCGCCCGGCAACTTCAAGGTGGGCTTCACCGATTCGCAGCGTGTGTACAAAGACACGTACTACAGCGGCAACGTCAACGACGTGTCCTCGGCAACGACGGTCACTGTCGCGACCTCCACGCCGGTGGCCGGCATCGACGCGACGATGAACGCCAACCCGGTGTTCATCGTGTCCGGTCACGTGGGCTTCTCCGGCGCGACCAACGACCAGCCGGTGGGCGTGGGCGTGTACCAGCTGGACACGCTGAGCACGTCTCCGACGTACAACCAGTACATCCAGATCTACAGCGAGAAGACCGACGCCAGCGGCAACTACCGCGTGCACCTGACGTCCGGCGGTGACACCCGCCTCGGGTTCACCGACTTCAACGACGTGTTCTCGCCCGTCTTCTACACCAACGCCTCAACGGTGGACGCTGCGACCTCGGCCAACCTGGTGCAGGACGTTCCCGCGACCGGCCTCGACGTCACCATGACCGCGCAGGCCTCGTCCCGCGTGAGCGGCACCGATTCCTACGGCACCGCCATCGCGCTTTCGCAGTCCTACTTCCAGGACGGCTTCGGCGGTACCGTGGTGCTCGCGGCTGAGGGGTCTCCCGACTCGCTCGGCGGCGGCCCATACGCTCTGGCCGAGAACGCCCCGCTGCTCCTGACCTCTCCCGACGGTATCCCGGATGAGGTGAAGACCGAGATCGAGCGCCTGCAGCCGATGCAGGTCGTGATCCTTGGCGGTACGGGCGCCGTGAGCCTGAACACCGAGGTCGAGCTTCGCGACATGGGCGTGCCGGTCGTGCGCCGCCTCTTCGGCGCCACCCGCTACGACACGGCCTCTCAGATCGCCCAGGAACTGGTGAACGCCGGCCTCGTGGGCAACCAGGGCCTCAAGATCGCGGTCGCCAACGGCGCCGCCTACGCCGACGCGGTCGCCGGTGGTCCGGTCGCCGCCGCGAACGGGATGCCGGTCCTGCTCGTGAAGAACACCTCGATCCCCGACGGGACCGCCGCGTTCATCGCCAAGAACAACCCTGAGTCCACGCTCGTCTTCGGCGCCTCGGGCGTCGTTTCCGACGCGGTCGTGTCCGAGCTTCCCAGCCCGACCGTGCTCGGCGGCATCGACCGCTACGACACGGCCGCCAGGATCGCCGCCTACGGCATCGACACCCTGGGCATGCAGGCCCGCATCGTGGGCCTGGGCGGCGGCGCCAACGGCTCGCTGTTCAACAGCCTGGCCGCGGCCCCCATCCTTGGCGCCCGCAACCAGACGCTCGTGCTCACGACGGCGGACTCGCTCTCCTCGGCGACCAGCGACTTCCTCACCGCTCGCGCGGGCACCATCGCCCGGATCACCGCGGTGGGCGACGAGAACAACGTGTCCGACACCACGTTCGCCGACGCCAAGACTGCCGCCGGCATCCACTAGGCCCGGCGCGTCCGCCGCCGCGGCCGGTGCCGGCGCTCACGCCGGGCCGGCCGTGCGCGGCGGACGCAGACCAATCCGTCCATGCGACAAGGAGGAGCGATCACATGTTCCGTTCGTTCAAGAAGCGCCTGATGGTGGTGCCGGTGCTGGCACTCGCCGGCGCCCTGGCCCTGCCGAGCTCGGCGATGGCCCTGTCCGGCACGCTCACGCTCGGCGGCTCGAGCACGGTCACGCCTGTGGCCCAGCTGCTCAAGACCGCGTTCATCAAGAAGAACCCGTCGGTGAAGATCATCGATCTCGGAGAGCAACTCCGGGCAGGGCCGAGCGGACGCCGCAGCCGGCCGGGTCATGGTGGGCATGTCGTCCAGCGACCTGACCGCGGCCGACAAGGCCAAGGGCCTCGTGGGCACCGCGCTCGCGCGTGACGCCATCACGATCATCGTCAACCCGCACAACTCGAGGCGCAACCTGACGTTCGCCCAGATCCAGAGCATCTTCGCCGGCAAGATCACCAACTGGAGCCAGGTGGGCGGCGCCAACGCCCCCATCATCGTGTACGGCCGTGTCCCCGGCTCGGGCACTTACGACTTCTTCAAGGCCCAGTTCATGGTCAACGGCAAGGTGCCCTTCGGCAAGAACGTGAAGCAGCTGGGCACCAACGGACTCGTCCGCAACGCGGTGGCCGCCAACAACAACGGGATCGGCTACTGCAGCATGGCGTACGTGAACACCACGGTGCGCGGCGTCTCCGTGGGCGGCGTCGCGGCCACCCGCGCCAACGCCGTGTCCGGCAAGTACCGCTTCGTGCGCAAGCTCTGGTGGGTCACGAAGGGCGCTCCCAAGGCCGGTTCGCTGGCCAAGGCGTTCATCGACTACTCGCTCACGCCGGCCGGCCAGGCTCTCATCGCCACCGAGTACCTGACCATCAAGTAACTGCGCCCAGCAACGCACCGGGACCCCTGCTCCCGGTGCCGAGGTCCTCCGGCCGGTCGCGCGACGCGGCCGGCCGGAGGTGCGCTCGCCCGGTCGCCGAGCGCGACCGCGAAGTCACCCGATCCACCTGCCCCGCCCACCCGCGACGAGCGACGAAAGGACGACACCGCAGATGACCGACGTGGACGACGCTTCGACGGCCGGCCTCACAGCGGAGCTTGCCCTGGACGCCGCGGCGGGAGTCGCAGGCTCGGGGGCCGCCGCGCCACTGTCCCCGCTCGCGAACCTTGCTCGCATCTCGCCTACGACGCGAGCCGGGCGCGAGCGGCTCATCGAGGCCGGTCTGCTTGCCTCGGCAGTGTTCTCCGGCGCCGCGGTCGTGTTCGTCATCGTGTTCATCGCGCTGCGAACCGTCCCGCTCTTCGCGCACATGGGGCTGTCGTGGATCTCGGGGCTCCAACTGGGACTCGGCGGTCTCGAACGCGTGGCACACGTCGGGGACGTGGCAGTTCGGTGTGTGGCCTCTGGTAGTGGGCACCGTCATCACCACGGCGGGCGCGCTGTTCTTCGCCGGGCTCATCGGCATCGGCTGCGCGATCTTCCTGGCGATGCTGGCGCCCGAATGGCTCGGGCGCCCGGTGGAGGCGGTCGTGCGGCTGCTCTCCGGGATCCCGTCGGTCGTCTTCGGCTTGATCGGGCTCACCGTCGTGGTGCCGTGGATCCAGAGCACGTTCATAACCGACACGCTCGCCAACAAGTTCCCCGACGTGCCCTTGGACGGCACGTCTTACCTGGCGGCGGTGATCGTGCTCACCTTCATGATCCTGCCGTTCTTCGTGACCGTGGCCACCGACGCGCTGCGCGCCGTGCCCGCGTCGTACCGCCTGGGCGGACTGGCGGTGGGCATGACGGAGTGGCGCACCATCACGAGGCTCGTGGTGCCCTCGGCGACCCCCGGGCTCGTGGCCGGGCTCGTGCTCGCGGCGGCGCGCGCGGTGGGCGAGGCGATCGCGCTCGCGATGGTCGCCGGCTCTCTCGCGCACATCCCCGAGCTGGGCCACGGTCTCGTGGCGCTGCTCGAACCGTTGCGCACGATGGCGTCGGCGATCGTGGACAACGGCGAGAGCCTGGCGGCGGTCCCCGAGGTGCAGGCGGCGCTGTTCGGCCTCGCCCTGCTCCTGCTTGGCTTCAGCCTCGCGCTGTCCGTAGCCGCTCGGGTCGCGTTCGGCTGGTTCTCGAAGCGTATGGGCCTCGTGTCCGAGCGCCGGGTCTAGGGGGCCGCGATGAGACGCTTCCAAGGCTTCATCGGCCGTACGCTTTGCTGGGCCGCCGCGGGGATCGCGATCGCGGTGTGCTTCGGCATGATCGCGTATCTGGTCGTACAGGAATCCGATGCGCTGAACCTGAACTTCCTGGCGCAGGACCCGAACCCGACGCTGATGGAGAACAAAGGCGGCGGCATCCGCTCTCCCATCGCCGGCACGATCATCCTTGCTGTGATGAGCGTTCTGTTCATGTTGCCGCCGGCCCTGGGTGCGTCGATCTACCTGGCCGAGTACATGAACGAGGACTGGCCGCTCACACGCGCCATCCGGTTGGGCCTCGAGGTCCTCGCGGGCGTGCCCAGCGTCGTGTTCGGCATGTTCGGGCTGGCGCTGTTCACGATGCCCGCGCTGTCGTTCCTATCCGCCAAGGCGAGCGCCGGAGCGACTTCGGCACTGGGGCGCTCGTTCATCATCGGGTCGCTGGTGTTCGCCCTGCACATCCTCCCCTTCTGCGTGAAGGTCATGGAGGAGGCGATCCGTGCCGTGCCTCAGAGCTACCGGTCGGGCGCGGCGGCGCTGGGCATGACGCGCTGGCGGACGATCAGGAAGGTCATCCTCCCCGCCGCGACGCCCGGACTCATCACGGCGACCGTGCTGGGGCTGGGCATCGTCGTGGGCGACACGGCCATCGTGATCCTGGCCGTGGGTGCCTCCGTGGAGATCAGCGGCGCGACCGCGTGGTGGCTCCCGTGGAACTGGCTGCCCGCGCTGCTGGGCGGCGGACCCACGCTCACCACCTTCATCTACAACATGTCGCCTGCGGGCGAGTACAACTCGCCGATGCTCGCCTACGGCGCGGCCCTGGTCCTCATCGTCGTCGTCTTGGGGCTCAACCTCGCGATCGCCTTCATCGGCCGCTCGGCCCGGGGCCACGAGTCGTGAGCCACCCCTCCTCAGCCATGCCGAGGCCCGGCGATCCCACGCAAGGAGACTCCGTGAACCCGATCGAAGACACCTTGGCGCCCGAAGACGACCCCATCCGCATCCCCGCGCCGCCCGCACCGGCCGCGCCCGTGCCCGAGGGCGCGGCGCAGCATGCCGAGCCGCCGGCGGCGCCCGCCCCCGACCCGACGGTCCCGCCTTCCGTGTATCCGTGGCGGTCCGCCGGCACGGCGCAGCAGACCCCGCAGGCGGCCCCGGACCCTGCCGGCCGATACGCGCCGCCGGCTGCCGCCTACGCCGCGGGGCACCCGGCCGCGCCCTCCCCGGCTCGAGGCCGCGCATACCCCGGGTACGCCCAGCGCGGATACGCGCACCCGGCGTACCCGCCCCACGGGTACGCGCCGCGCCCGCACCCCGGCTACTACGCGCCCGCCGGGCACCCCTACCCGTATCCCGCGCCCGGCGCTCCCGCCCGCCCGGCCTCCCCCGGCTTCGCGCCCCAGCCCGGTGGCGCTCCGGCCGGCTACCCCATGGCCCGCGGGCGGACCTTCGCGGGGCCGTCGGCGCCGGCGGCCAAACCGCCGCGTCCCGTGCCGGCGCGCACCAAGATCGAGTCGCGCGGCCTGTGCTCGTGGTACGGGAAGAAGCAAGCGCTGGACAACATCGACCTGGCGATAGGCGAGAGGTCCATAACCGCGCTCGTCGGGCCCTCGGGCTGCGGCAAGAGCACCTACCTGCGGTGCATCAACCGCATGAACGACCTGGTCCGCGGCTTTCGCGTGGAGGGCTCCGTGACCATCGAAGGCCACGAGGTCTACTCGCGCGACACCGACCTGCCCAGCCTGCGACGCAACGTGGGGATGGTGTTCCAGCACCCGAACCCGTTCCCGATGAGCATCTACGACAACATCGCGCTCGCGGTGAAGGAGCACGCGCCGCGCACCCGCAAGGCCGAGCTCGACGAGGTCGTGGAGCGCTCGCTGCGCCAAGCGAACCTCTTCGACGAGGTGAAGGACCAGATCCACCAGTCCGCGTTCGCGATCTCGGGCGGGCAGCAGCAGCGCCTGTGCATCGCCCGCGCGCTCGCGATCACGCCGGACGTCCTCATGCTCGACGAGCCCTGCGCGTCGCTGGACCCGGTCTCGACCGCACGCATCGAGGAGCTGCTCCTGGAGCTCGAGCGTGACTACACGATCGTGATCGTGACGCACAACCTCGCCCAGGCACGCCGCATCTCTGACCAGATGGCGTTCTTCCTCATGGGCCGCCTCGTGGAGCACGGCCCCACCTGGCACATGCTCGAGCACGCGCGCTTCCCGGAGACCCGGGACTACCTCGCCGGAGCGTTCGGCTAGCCGCGAAGGATACCCGGGATCCATGGCGCCCGGTCTTGCCGAGGACGCCGAGCACGTTGGAGGAGACCATTGACCGAATCGAACGACACGAACCGCCAGCAGCCGTGGGAGAACGCTGCCGGACCGGCGCCTTGGCCGCCGGCCTCTCGCGGCCTCGGAGCCGTGGCTCGGCGACCAGGACGCGACGGCGGTGATGGACCCCGTCTACCAGGCGCGCGAACCGGGCGCCGCGCTGTGGGACTCGCCGCCTCGGGACTTCTGGATGCCGGGCGACCCGGCTCCCGCGTGGGACGAGGCCGCCTGGTCGGTGGAGGCCCCGCCGGCTCCCACGTGGCCCGCACCCGCGCCGGCAGGCTATCCGGACCCGGGCGCGGGCATCATGCCGCTGGACCCCTACGCCGGGTACCCCGCGCCCTACGACCCGTATGCGGCCTACGGTGACCCCGGGTTCCCGCCGTTGCCGGCGCCTCGGCAGATGCCCATCGTGTCGCCGTACGACACGGACATGAAGCGCGGCATGCCGATGTGGCACATCCCGCTGCTCATCACCTTCAGCCTCATCAGCCTGGTCGCGTTCGCGATGGGGGGCTACACGTTCGGGCGCTGGGGTGGCGGCTCGGCCACGCCCATGGCCTACGGTGTCGCTCCCGTCGCGGCATCCACGGTGGCAACGGCCGCCGCCGCCGACACGTCCTCCACGGCCGAGACATCCTCGACCGCCGATACCACGAGCACGGCCGACACCGGCAGCAACGGCCCGGCGCCCTCGGTAGAGCAGGCGACCAAGGACATCGCCAAGGCGCCCATCGTGGCGCAGGCGTCGATGGTCGCGTACCGCTCGGGCGGCTACTTCTGGGTAGCCAACGAGCAGGGCGGCTCGCCCAAGAAGCTCATCCCTGCGGCGAGCACCAACTCGCTGTTCACGATATCGCCGGACGGCAAGTGGCTCGCGGTCGCAGACGGCGACAACGGCGTCTTCCACGTCGTGAACACGGGCACCGGCGCCGACACCAAGGCCGCGGGCGCAGCCGACACGGTCAAGCCGTCCTGGGCGCCCAACAGCTCGTTCGTCGTCTACTGCGGCACCGACGCCGACAAGCGCACCGTCAAGCAGGTGAAGACCGACGGGAGCAAGCCGATCGTGCTCGCGTACGGGACCGCCCCGCGCGTGGCGCCGGACGGCAAGACCATCTACTTCATCCAGGACCCGGAGGGCAACGGCTACGGACCTATCGCGCTCGTGAACGCCGGCACGGCCAACGGGAAGACCACGGTGGTCGTGAAGGGCAACGCGTACGAGGTCGCCGTCGTGCAGAAGGGCATCGTGTACGCCGCGGCGGACGCGAACGGCGACGCGACCAGGCAGTCGCTGTGGAAGGCGAACCTCGACGGCAGCTCCCCGGCGGTGCTGGTGGCGGTGCCCAAGATCGACGGCGCCAACTCGTTCGCGAGCATATTCGTGACACGCGACGGGAAGATGATCGCCTACGACGTGTCCGGGGCTCAGGGCTTCGCCCGACTAGGTGTCATAGCGTTCGAAGGCGGCACCGCCAAGGACGTATCGGCCGGCAAGGACTCATACAACCTGGGGTGGCTCTCGGATGGGTCCGCCCTCACGTACACCACCGGCAACGTCTCCGCGGACCCCAACTCTGCCACGTCGGACCTGCACGCCGTGGGTGCCGACGGCTCCAGCGACCGGGTGCTCGTGTCCGGAGGCGGCCAATAGCGGGGCGCAGTCCGCGGTCCGCGGACCCTCGGCTCGCCTCGGGGGCTGGGTGCTCCGCCGCCCCCGATCATCCGCGCACGCTCGCGATGCTAGCGAAGCGACCCGTAGACCGGGCGCATGTCGCTCACGCGAAGGCTTCGGCGCACGGCGGCTACCACCCGGCTCGGGGTGCACCCCTTGAGGTCGTCCTGGTAGATCCAGACGACGCGGTCCGTCAGGAGGGAGGTCACGATGATCGCGCGGCGCTCCCAAAGGACCCGCATACGGTAGTGCTCCGGAAGAAGGGACCGCAGCACCTCATACCATGTCGACAGCTCATCCATCCTGACCTCCTAGGGTCCGGGTGCCGGCTGTGACGGTGTCGGGCGGGGGCCCGACGGGGTGCGAGGCACCGGTATGATGCACGCCCTCGCGCACAGTGTGCCTCCCCCGGAGGCCCCCGAACGACATTCAATGAAGAAGTAACCGCGGTGTCTCATGCCGTTAGCAATACGGCGTTCACGTTCGTTCGCACCGATGTCACGAACTTCTTGCGCGCAACTTTCGCGCGTGCAACCTTCGCCCGGCCTCGGCACGGCACAGTGTCCATCGTCCACCCACCCGGACAGGGAGTCAGACCGCCACCAAGGCGGCGTGGGCGGTCATCGACTACGACGGCGACTTCATGGCGAGCCGAGGCGTATAGCCTCCGAGCGCGCCGGGTTCGCGAGCCCTCGCACCCGGGCTCGCAAGCCCCTTCGCCCGGCAGCGGGTCCTTCGCCTCAGGCGGAGGACCCGCTGCTCCTTTCCCGCCCGAGGTGCCGGCCGGGGGCTCCGGGCAGTCGGGCTCCACGCACTCAGCCCCGCGTGAGCCCTCGATCCTGATCGCGGGAGGTTGCTCATCGAAGGCCGTACAATGGAAGATGAGGCATCCGGTTTGCCTGAACAGTGCAAACGCCCTCGTAGCTCAGAGGATAGAGCGGTGGTTTCCTAAACCATGTCTGTCGCAGGTTCGAATCCTGCCGGGGGCACCAACTTGATGCGCGCGGGGCCGGCCTCGAGAGGCCGGCCCTTTCTCGACCAAGCCGTCGAAAAGGAAGGGGCCGGTCCTTTCGGACCGGCCCCCCTTCGTCTACAGCATCGAGGAGTTCGCGCTGAACTCCTCTCTAGGTCCTGTGACCTAGAGGTTGAAGATGTCGTAGATCGCCTCGAAGACGTTGCCGTCACAGCGCCCGATCCACCGTTGATGATCACCTCGGTGATCGTGCTCTTGTGGTCGGTGAGGAACGTCGCGGCCGAGATGGACAGCGTCATCTTCTCCGTGAGGAGCATCACGCCGCCGTTCTTGCCGATCGCCGCCCAGGCGCTGAGCCCGTCGGGGAAGTCCTCACCCGTGACGATGCCGACGAAGCCTGCACTAGTGCCAGGCGCGTTGGTAAGAGCCCACGTAGCGAAGTCGGCCGAGCGGACGTACAGATCGGACGCGCCAACGATGCGCGTTGCCGTGACGCCGGTGAGGCCGTTCAGGCTCGTCACAACGCTGTTGCTCACGTTGCCCGTACTACCGACCACGTACACGGTGTCGATGCCGTTACCCGTGATTGCGGCCGACGTGAAGGAGTTCAACGCCGTCGGCTGCGTCAGGATGACCGGCCACTTCTGCTTGTACGAGACCGGACCCACCGTCAGGGCGTCTTGGAAGGTGGTGCCGTCCACGACGAACGCCTTATCGGCGAACGCCCCGCCCATCATGGTGTGGACCTCGTCGGCCACAGCCTGGGATGTACCGTAGCGGTTCGCTCCGGCGAGCCGGTGCGTGTCGCCGCCGGTGATGCCGGTACCTGCCTGGATCGCAGCAACGACCGCGTTCGGGATGACCGGTGCCGCCGTCGATCCGGTGCCACCGACTACCCACAGGACGGGAGTGCCGGTCTTGATGCGGTTGATCTCATCAATGACCGCGTTGATCGAGGCCGGGTTCGTACCGCCCGTCGTGTACGCCGGAACCAGCAGGACCGGGCTGCCCGCGGCACCGGAAAGACCGGCGGCCGAGAGTGCGTCCGGGAAGTTCTGGCCCGTCGCGATGACGATGTTCTCGATCGTCCCGGTCGCGAACTGCGACTGGGACACCTTGATGGCCGTCTGGTAGCGGTTGATGCCGGCGATGCGCATCGGGACGATGCCCGCGCCACCGATGGTCACCTGGACCGGCGTGCTCGTGTAGATGAGCGCACCGGGATCGCCACGAACGACCCACGCCGCACGGAAGAACGTGGTGGCGCTGATCGTGCCACCGCTTCCGAGATAGGCGCCGGTGCCGTCAGCCGTGACCGTGCTCACGTTGGAGTACGGGCCACCGACGACGGAGGCCTTCTGGATCACGATCGTCGCGCCCGCCGCGGGCACAGAGGTCGCACCGTTGGAGGCCATGCCGAACATGCTGACGGTGTCGCTCGGCGTGACGACCATGGACGACGGAACGCCGGTCACCGAACCGCCGATGGCGTTGGCGTACTTGGTGGCCACAGCGAGACCGGCTGCGAGGTACGGCGGGTTGTGAACGCCGTTCGAACCCTCAGCTGCGGAGAACGCCTGGTTCCAAGCGCCGATCTTGTAGGCGATCGATCTCGGGGTCGGTGCTCGTCGTCGTCTGAATGCTGGACGACCAACCCTTGCGGGTACGGGCCGCGGTCAGCGCGGCGGAAGCCGCTGAGTTCTCAGACGTGAAGTCCGACTGCCAACCGTCGATCTTCGTCTGCAGGTTGGTCAGGCTCAGGCTCTGGTGGCATGTCTGCTGGCAGGAGTCCTGGCCGCCATTGGCGATGACGCCCCATGTCTGCGCATTACCCGGCAGCATCGGCAGGAAGCTGTGGGTAGGCCGACCGGCGCGCGTCTGCACCATATGGCACTGCTGGCACTCGACGCCCTCCATGAACTCCCCGGCGTCGGCGACGTCGACCATGCCGGTACCGGCGACGGTCTCACGCGTCGGATGGGAAGCGATGTGGCTGCCGAGCGGGTAGCCCGTAGCGAACGCCGCGGCGCTCGGGGGCTGGGTCTCCAGCACCTGGAACTGCCAGTTGTGGCAGTCCGCGCAGCCGGCGCCTTCGCGCAGGCCCAGACCGCCGGTAACGGTGTTCTCGGTGGAGCTGTGGGCCGTATGGCACACCTGGCACGTGACGCCGGCGATGGGCGTGGACGTGGGATCGGTGCCCGCGAAGTCCGTCTCCACATAGGAGGACTGGCTGACGATGTTCTTGCCGTTCACCGGGTCCAGGGTGGTCCCGATGTAGTTCATGCGACCGTCACCCGAGTGGCAGCGCATGCACTTGGCATTGCCGCGACCCTTGGCAGCGATCCACGGGTTGATGTGGCCACGGCCGCCCGGAACCGGCGTGATGCCGACCGTACGGGTCGTGTCCCAAGGGCCGGTATTGCCGCCGGCCGTCTGGTCGACAGCGCTGACCCACTCGTTGAAGTAGCCGTGGTTCATGCCCTTGTTGGCACCGTTCGGATAGAACGCGTAGCCGGAGGCCGGCCACACCGCGTTCGTCGTGTCGATGGTCTTGATATCGAAGAAGGTCAGAAGAGAGTTCTGACCAGGCACAAGACCGGTGCCCACGTTATTGGTGGTGAACCCGAGCGGGCTCGAGAAGTTCGAGCTGGCCGAGTCGTACCGCTTGACGTATGCGGTGTCGGAAGCCAGCGCGGAGCCGGTCGCGTGGCACTGGCCACAGACGCCGGCCTGCAAGATGAGCTTCTTCGTGATCGAGCTGCTGCCCGACGGCGCGCCGGTGCCGGCACCGCCGTTGACATAACCGACGAAGCTGACGCCTTCGCCCGCATGGCTGTTGCTCGTAGGCGTGTTGCCCACGTTGCCCGTGCCGTGGCAGGTCTCACACTGGATGGAGAGACCGGACTGCCACTCCGTCGGCGTCGCCGATGGGTCGATGGAGCCCGTGATCGGGAAGATCCTTGGCGCCCTGGCCGGGATAGTTCGGCTTGGTGACGCCCACGTTGTGGCAGGAGCCGCAACGCTGGAAGTACGGGACCAGCGAGACCTTGGCCTCCAGCAACCATTCGCCGGTGACCGGGTCATAGCTCGTGCCGTCGATCAGCGGATACTCGTTGCCGAGCCCGTTGGTCGCGGCTGCGGCCATCGTGGCCGTACCGGAGTAGTCGGGACCGGAAGCCGTCGGAAGGACGCTACCGGGGACTCCCACCCATTCCTTGGTGAAGCCCTCGCCGCCGACCTCGAACTGGACGTTGCTCGGGTTGAACCGCAGGCCATTGTCGAGGCCCGGCGCCGGCCACATGTTCGTGGCGCCTGACGTGGGCTCGAGGGCCCCGAGGTTGCCCGGGATGCTCGTGACCATACTGGAGTGCGCGTTCGGATCGGTGACGAACGGGCCCGGAGTACCTACCGTCCAGCCCGCCGCGTCATCTGAGTGACACCCACCGCCTGTTGCATTGCAGCTGTTGGCGGTGAAGTCGGTCGTGTCGTTGATGCCGGAGTACGTACGGCCGAACGAGTTGGTCGTCGCCGCGGACGCGATACCGGCGCTCAACAGCACGAGTGCGCCTACCAGGATGATCGCCAAGAGATGCCTTGGCTTCATAGAATTCTCCCCCTCTGTCGCTTACGCTTTCTCGATCCGGCGCGGCACGTTCCCGGCACCACCACCTCCTCTGACGCCGCGACGGCTCTGTTTCGAAAGTCGGGCGCGACGGGCCTACGGCCCACGCGCGATATGGCCGGACGCTCCCCTCGGGAGCGGGATCGCGGCGGCCGTCACAGCCGTCCGACCCGGACCCGCAGCATCCGGCCCTGTTAAGTGCATAGCCCTTTGTCTATGGGCAAGTTGAGCGTGCGCCAAGCCTACGACGCGACCAGCGGCGTTGTTCGAGATCCCCGTAGACATGGGCCCCCGTCCACGTCCGAAGAATTGCAGGTGCCGCGAGACGGGCACCCGGACCGCGGCACACGGTCACTCCTGTGGTTTACCCGAACCCGGTGTGAACGTTGCATCACATTCTGTGGAATGTGCCCCCTGCCTGCGGCGCTTCCAGCCGACGCGCACCGGCCAAGACCGCGCGCCCGAGTGTACGGGCGGGCTCACGCGCGCGAGACGAGCGCAGCGGGGTCGGCGAGAAGCCCGGCCCTGCGGGGTCTGCGAGCGTCCGAACGCGCTTCCGGGGGACAGGACTCCGGCCGAGTCAGGCGCGGCGCCAACGCGAGGCGCGCGCCTCGATGGCCTCGAGCGCCTCGTAGAGGATCACGCCCAGGAGGGCCATGGCCACGATCCCGGCGTACATGGCCGGGTAGTCGATCCGACTCCAGGCGTCGAGGATGTACCAGCCCAGGCCGTTCTGACCGGCAACGGTCTCAGAGAAGAAGAGCACCGCTATGGCGGTGCCCACCGAGATCCGCAGTGCGGTGAAGATCTCGGGCAGCGCCGCCGGCACCACGACATGCCGGTATACGTCCAACCTGCCGGCCCCCAATGACCGTACCGAGAGCACCGAATCGGCGGGGATCGACTTCGCGGCATCCCGCGCCGTCACGAGGATCTGGAAGAAAAGGATGAGCGCGATCAGCGCCACCTTGGTCAGGTCGCCGATGCCCAGCAGCACCAGCAGGACCGGCAGGAAGACGATCTTCGGGATCGGATAGGTGAGGTAGACGAAGGGGGCCAGCACGGCATCGGCACGGGGAGAGCGGCCCACCACCAGGCCGATGGGCACCGCCACCAGCGAGACCGCGAGCGCCGCGAGCACCCTCAGCGCGCTCACGAGCGTGTTGGGCCACAACTCGGACGGGAACAGCCGCACGAAATCGGCCAGGACGATCCCGGGTCCGGGCAGAGCCGGAGAAGCCACGGCCAGCGACAGCAGCCACCACATCGCCAACAGCGCGGCCCCCGCGGCGACGTAGCCGAGCGCCCTGCGCGCCAGCGGGCTCACGATACCGGCCCCGCGGGCGAGTCCACCACGGCGCCGTGAAGGGCGCCCTCGGCGGCGAGAAGTCGGCGCAGCTCCGCGGTGCGCTCGAAGAACGCGGTGGACTGACGGTAGCCCTCAGAGCCCATGCCCGGGTTGTCCACGACGTGCGCGACCCTTCCGGGCCTGGGAGACATGACCACGACCCGCCGGCCGAGGAACGCCGCCTCCTCTATCGAATGCGTGACCAGGAGCATGGTGTGGCCGCGCTCGGTCCACAGAGCGAGCAGAAGGTCCTGCAGGTCCTCACGCGTGAGGGCGTCGAGCGCGGACAGCGGCTCATCCATGAGCAACAGGTCCGCGTCGAGCGCGAGCGCGCGGGCGATCGCCACGCGCTGCCGCATGCCGCCTGACAGCTGCGCGGGGTACGCGTCCGCGAAATCGGCCAGGCCCACGCCGGCCAGCGCCCGCCCGCCCGCCGCGCGGCGCTCGCGGACCGGGAGGCGCCGGATCGTAAGGCCCAGCTCCACGTTGTGGCGCACGGTCTTCCACGGCAACAGGCCGAAGTCCTGGAGGATCAAAGCGGTGCGACGCCGAGGCCCGGCTACCGGTTCGCCCGCCACGGCCAGCTCCCCCGACGTGGGCGACACGAGGCCGGCCACGGCCAGCAGAAGCGAGGACTTGCCGCACCCGCTGGGCCCGATGATCGCGACCGGCTCCCCCTCGGCTACGTGGAGGTCGAGGCCGTCGAGAGCGCGCGTCTCACGCGCGCCGGTCCCCCCTCGGGGCGCCCGGTACACGAGCCCCAGTCCTGACGCTTTGACCTCGGCCATGCCCCCCGCGTCCCTTGGCCGCGCGCCCCGCGGAGCGCGCTTACTTCTCGCGAGTCCAGGTGAGCGTGGTGTAGTTCACCGGCGTCGTGCCCAGGAGCTTGTTGTCCGTCATCCACTTGAGCACGTTGTCCACCTGCTGCTGGGTGGGCAGCTGGGCGGTCGGATACTGGTTGATCTCATAGCTGCTCGCGATGGGGGCGGGAAGACGGGCCTTGTCCACGAGCAGGGCACGGTACGCGTCCGGCTTGACGTCGATCGCGGCCACGGCCCGGTCCCAGATGCCGAGCAGCGTCTCGACGCTCTCCTTGCCGCCGGGCTTGGCAAGGTACGCGTCGGAGACCATGAGGATGGTCTGAGAGATGTTCAGCCGGCCCCTTGCTGTCGTCGGCCAGGACCTTGAGGCCGTCCTTGACGCCCAGCGAGAAGAAGGGCTCGGGGAGCACCGCGGCGGGCACCTTGCCTTGGCTGAGCAGCTGGTAGCGCACGGGGAGCTTCTTGACCTCTTCGCGCTTGACCGCGCGGGGGTCCACGCCGGCCTGAAGGATCAGGCGGTCCGCGGCGTATGCCGGCAGCGTGCCGGACGACTGCGCAAGCGCCCCGCCGGACTTGGCGAGGTCGTTGAGCGAGTTGATGCCGCTGTTCTTGGCGGCGAGTATGCCGAACCGCCCCTGCTCCGGCGTGGCGCCCAGCTCCAGCGTCACGATCTTGACCGGGAAGCCATGGCTCGTGAGCAGCGCCGCGGCGATGATGTCGGCGCTCGCCGCGTCGATGGAGCCGGCCTGCAGCGCGGCGTCGCGCTCGGCGGCCGAGGGGAACAGGGTGAGCGTCACGGAGAGCCCGGCCTTCTGGAACAAGCCGGCCTGCTCGGCGACGAACAGCGGCAGCGAATCCTCGTTGGGCAGCACGCCTATCCTGATCGGGATGGGCTTGTTCACAGGCTCGCCGGTACGCGTGCCCGTCTCAGAGCCTGTCGTGCTCGTGGTGGAGGTCTGCGACGAGGCGCAGCCGCCTAGGGCGAGGAGGGCCAGCGACACGGCGAGCGCGACGGCTACCACCGGGACGAGTCTGCGTAGCTTCTTCATGCGTTCCTCCTGGTGGGGCCGGCGGGGGCGACGGCGCTGGTCACGGTGGGCGGGCGAGGCGTGGCGGGCGTGGCGAGCGTGCTATGCGGCGGCGTGCCGCTCGAAGCGCGGGGCTAGTCGGCGGACACGGGACGGCGCAGCCGCACCTCGTCCCTGATGGGGATCCCGGCGAAGCCGGGCACGGCCGCTCCCATGCGATCGGCCATGGCGCCGAGCGCGATGTCGGTGATGACGAAGCCGTTGCGCTGATAGAAGTAGAGCGACGAGATGTCGTCGTTGGACACGGCCGCCCGGATGAAGGGGAGCCGGCGCGCCTTCGCACGCTCGAACACCGCGTCCAGCAGCGACTTCCCTATCCCGCCGCCCTGGTGCTCCGGATACACCGAGAGCAGCACGATAGCGAGCTCACCTTGGTGGATCGCGAGCGACACCATGCCGGCGAGCTGGCCGTCCACCTCGGCAAGGAGGTTGTCGCTGGACAGCACGTCGAACGTGCGGCCCAGCGTGTCGATCTCGGTCTCGCCCCAGGCGCGGTCGCACAGCTCCTCCACGGCGTGGCGGTCGGCGTCGCTCGCGGGACGGATGGTGAACGCCTCGTGGACCTCGTTGGGCTGGTGCTTGGCGCACGTGACGGTGATGCGCGCCTCGGTGAGCGGCAGCGCCTCGCCGTCCACGGGGCAGCGGTAGTGCGGGTAGGGCAGGTCCATCGCCCCGACCATGTCGAGCTCGCTGTCCTGATCCATGGGGGCCTCCATCGGTCAGCCGCCATCGGCGGCGGATTCGTATCCTGATTCGGTGCCGGGCCGAGGGGACCCGTCCCGGGCGCTCCGGGCGCGCAGCCCGGAAGACTCACATAATAGCGCTCCGCAGGCGCTCCGCGGCCCGGTCGGAGCCGGTGGAGTTGATGCCCATGGCGGTGCCCACCTCGAAGCCTGCCGCGCAGCTGAAGCGGGGCACCAGCTCCACGTGCCAGTGGAACGGCAGCGCCCCGGTGCGCTCCACCGCGAAGGGGGCCGTGTGCACCACCAGGTTGAACGCCACCGCCGGGCCGAGGGCTCCCGCGTAGGCGCGGGCCGCGGCCGTGAGTGCGACCGCGAGCGAATCGCGCTCGGGGTCGTCCGCGTCCGCGAACGTGTGCGCACAGCGATGCGGCACGATGCGCATCTGGTAGGGCGACGTGGCCGCCCACGGTGACACGAGGCGCGTGATGCCGTCGTCCCAGACCGTGAGCCCCGCCTCGTCGTCCGCGGCGGTCGCGTCGCACAGCAGACAGCGGCCGGTATGGGCCTCGGCATAGGTGGTCATGTTGCCGATCTCGCGCACGATGATGTCGGGCACCCGCGGAAGCGCGATGAGCTGCGTGTGCGCGTGCGCGAGCGAGGCGCCGGACAGCGAGCCCTGGTTGCGGAAGAGCACGACCACGGCGGTGCGCCCGTCGTCGCGCCAGTACCGCAGACGCTCCGCGAACGCATCCACGACGAGGCGCGCGTGCCGGTCCGAGAAGTCCGCCAGCCCTTCTTCGTGCCTAGGCGTCTCCACCACGACCTCGTGCCCGCCGAAGCCGGTCACCGCCTCGTAGGGACCGGGCGCGGGGAGCGGCTCCGAGCCCTCGGCAGTGTCGGGGGCCGAGAGCGCCGGGTACAGGTTGGGCACGACTCGCACCGTCCAGGGCAGCCCGGCCGCGGCGTCGTCGCCGGCGATGGCCCGGAAGACCTCCGGCGGCGTGCGGTCCTCGCGGCCCGGGCAGAACGGGCAGCCGGCGGCATCGGCCATGGGCGGCGCGGAGTTGTCCGGCGTGAAGTCCACCGGGCGCGTCTCGCGCACCGGCGCCAGGATGGTCCAGGAACCCGTGAGCGCGTCGCGGC
Source organism: uncultured Coriobacteriia bacterium (assembly GCA_963768865.1). Taxonomy (GTDB): domain Bacteria; phylum Actinomycetota; class Coriobacteriia; order Anaerosomatales; family CAVYJL01; genus CAVYJL01. The sequence continues at coordinate 152,839 of CAVYJL010000008.1, forward strand.
GCAGCTCTGAAGCGTGATCGGTCATGCGGCCCTCCCCGGCCTCGGCACTGTGGGCCGCCCGCACGGCTCGGGCGGGCTGTCCCGGCAGGTTGGATGGTAGCATCGGCCCATGACATCTCCGGTTCCCCTGCTCACTGACGACCCGCGCGCCGCGGCGGTGCTGGCCGGCGCGCGGATCCTTTACACCGACCTGGACGGCACCCTTCTAGGCCGAGGCGGTTCGCTCCTCAGCGACCACGACGGCACGCCCACGCTCGTCATGGCGGACGCCGTGGTGGACCTGAATCGGGCGCAGCTGCCCGTGGTCATCGTGTCGGGACGCAACTCGCTGCAGCTCGTGGAGATCACCCGCATGCTGGGCTGGACCGGCTTCATCGGCGAGGTGGGCGCGGTGTTCGTGCGCGACCGCGGCGCCGAGATCACGTACAACCTGGGGCAGTGGGCCGCGGACGCCGTGCCCGAAGGAACCACGCCCTACCAGGTGATCGCCGATTCCGGCGCCGCCGAGCGCCTCATGGCCGCCTTCCCGGGCCTCATCGAGTATCACGACCCTTTCCACCTGAACCGGCTGGCATCGCACGTCATGCGCGGGAACGTGGACATCGCGGCCGCGCAGCGGATCGTGGACGAAGACGGCGGCCACCCGCCCATCGACATCGTGGACAACGGCATCATCCACCCGTGGCGCCACACCCTTGTGGGTGTGGATCGAGATCCACATCTATCACCTGCTGCCCCGCGGCGTGAACAAGGCGCAGGCGGTGGCGGCGGACATGGTGGCGCGCGGCATCTCGCGCGACGAGGCCATCGCCGCCGGCGACTCGATCGCGGACCTGCGCATGGCCGAGGCCGTGGGGCTGATGACACTCGTCGCCAACGGCCTGGACTCCTCGGTGACGGCGGACGCCGCCGAGCGGCTGGACAACCTCGTCGTCACAGAGCAGCGCCAGGGCCACGGCTGGGCCGAGCTCGCGCAGGCGTGGCTCAGCGCTCGAGGCGAGCGCGCGTGAGCGACGAGGGCGCCCCCGAGCGGCGGCGCAGCCCCGCGACCGTCTGGGCGGCCGTGGTCGCGGTAGTCGCCATCATCGTGATCGTCGTAGGGGGGCTGCTCGCTTGGCGCATGCTGGCGCCGGCGCCCCAAGTCGCCGCACCGGCGGGGGGCGGGGACGCGGCCACCGCGTCAGCCCAGGCCAGGGCTGTCGCGGACCTCATCGCCGCGTGGGCCGCGGACGACCGGGCGGCCATCGAGAGCCACGTGACCTCGGCATCGCTGCCTTGGACGGCACCGCCGCCGGGCCTGCCGCCCGGCATCTCCCGCGGGCTCGTGGCCACGCTCGCGCAGCCGTACCAGTCGGGCCTGTCGTGGGTCGTGGGCGACCCGAGCTACGCGCAGGTGACGCTCACAGCGGACGGCAAGTCGCCCGACGGCACGGTGACTGCGCAGATCATCGTGGGCAACGGCACGCCCCGCGCAGCGTCGTTCGGCGTGGTGCTCGAGCACGGCGCATGGAAGGCCGCCACCATGGACGGGCTGCCGGTGGCCCAGGGCCTCCAGCGACTCCTCCAGTAGCGGCGGCCTTCACGGGGGCCTCGGACGTCGCGCGGCCTCGCGGCGTCGCGCCCGCCTGCTACTCCTTGGGCTTGCGCGCCGACACCGCCACGCTCGCGAACGAGGTCGCGGCGGCCTCGAGCTCGGCCCGGCTCGCGCCGGTGGACTTGGCGAACTCGGCGATGAGGTCCTCGGCAAGGACGTCGTTGACGCTGAACGTCTGCTTCTTGGTCACGGTCACGTCGGTGAATCCCGCGCGCTCGATCGCGCCGAGGTAGTCGTCGAGCTGGGCCGCTCCGGCGAGGCAGGCCACGTAGGCCTCCACGGAGGTCAGGATCGCGTCCGGCACCGGCCCGAGCAGCACGATGTCGGAGACGCTGAGGCGTCCGTCCGCAGCGAGCACGCGGAAGGCGTCGCGGAAGACGGCACCCTTGTCGGGCACCAGATTCACCACGCAGTTGCTGATGACGGCGTCCGCCGTGCCGTCGGCCACGGGCAGGTGCTCGATCTCGCCCAGCCGGAACTCGACGTTGGTGATGCCGGCGTCGGCCGCGTTGCCGCGCGCCCGGTCGAGCATCTCCGGTGTCATGTCCACGCCTATAACGCGGCCGGCCGGTCCCACGCGCCGGGCCGCGAGGAAGCAGTCGATCCCGGCGCCGCTGCCCAGGTCCACGACGGTCTCGCCCTCCTTGAGCTCGAGCATCGCGAGCGGGTTGCCGCACCCCAGGCCGAGGTCCGCCCCTTCCGGGATGGCGGCGAGGTCGGCCGCGTCGTACCCGAGCGCCTCGCTTGCCGAGGAGGTCGTCGCCGCGCCTGCGCCCCCGCAGCCGCAACCCGCGGTGGAGGCGGCCGCCTTCGCGGAGCCGAGCGTCGCTGCGCCCCCCGACGGTCCGCAGCACGACGTGCCCTGCGTCACGTGGCCGGCGTAGCGCTCCCGCACGGCGGTCTTGATGTCCTGATCCTCATGCATGGCGATCCCTTCTCCCTGTAGGTGGCTGTCGCCGGCCGGGCTGCGGGCGGGTCACCCGAGTCCGAGCCGGTCCGGGTCCACCAACTACTTTGATGATGGTCGAACTACTCTCCGGCCGCTATAATACTTCGATAGGTATCGAACTTGTCAACCCCGGAGTCGTTCATGCCCGCTGAATCGCAGAACACCGACCGGATGGACCTCGTCTTCCGTGCTCTGGCGTCCAAGCCCAGGCGTGAGATCCTGCGCGTGCTGGCCACGTCCGGCGCCCCCGGCGGGACCTCGTGCTGCTCGGGCGATGAGGTCTGCGCCTGCGATCTCGTGGAGAAGCTGGGCCTGTCGGCGCCCACGGTCTCCCACCACATGAAGGCGCTCATCGACGCGGGGCTCGTCACCGCCCAGAAGCGCGGACTGTGGGTCTACTACGCGCTGCGCGCAGACACGGTTGCCGAGGTCGCCACGGAGCTCATGTCGCTCGCCGGCTGCTCGCCCGGGCCGTGCGTGCCCGCGAGCCCGGTACCGGCCTCGGCCACGACCGGGGACTCAGAAGCGACGTCATGACGGCTCTGGCTGCCCTGAAGGAGCGGGCACGGGCGCTGAAGCGGGAGACCTACGCTCTGTACCTTGCGGCGCGCGACCCGGGGACACCCTGGTACGCGAAAGCCGTGGCCGTAGCCGTCGTCGCCTACGCGGTGAGCCCCATCGACCTGATCCCGGACTTCATCCCGGTACTGGGCTACCTGGACGATCTGATCTTGCTCCCCGCCGGGATCGCGCTCGCGATCAAGCTCGTGCCGGCCGAGGTCCTTGCCGAGTGTCACGGCCGCGCCGACCGGGCCCTGGAGACGGGCGCCGCGGGAGGTCGCACGGCGGCGGTCGTGGTCGTCGTCATATGGGTGACCCTTGGCGCGCTCGTGGCCGCCTGGCTCATCACGAGACTCCGGCCCGGGTAGCCGGCGAGGCGCCTCGCCTCGCCTCGGCAACGAGCTTTACACCGTACAGCGGCGGCGCCGTGGACATGACGCCCGGAGCTTCAGGGTTGCCCCGCCGGGTATACCGAGCCTACAATGGCCGGTGCGCCGTTGGCGCGATTTGACAACACGAAGATCTCATCCGTTAGGCGCGGCTCCTGTCGCGAACACAGGCCACTGCCCGGAAATGTCGAGAGACGCCAATGGGTAGAACAGCCCTCGCCGGCTTAAGGCGAAGGCTAAGGTGGCTGGCCCCGGACCTCCCTGAGGCGGGACTACCTACGTCCGACAGTGCCAAAACCGATGACGAGGGACGAGATCGATGCGGTGCAGGACAGGCCTCGGGTCTGCTTCGCCGCGTCTTGGTGCGCTCGGGGTCCGGCCAATGGCCGTGGCCGCGCCGCGCCGCTCTCTGACGACCCCTCGTCCCGGCACTGAAGCCTGATGGACCTGGGGTCTTTTCGTGTCGTCGGACCTGTAACCGATCGAAGAGGACTCGATGTATCACAGTCGCTAGGTCCCGGAGCCTCCCATGCGTGACAGCTGTCCGGCTCCAGGGACCATGACCCGACGGGACCCCGCCGTATAGGCCGGTCCCGTGAGCTCGACCCGACAGCTATCGGCCGGCGCGGACGCTCGATGCGGCCGCGAACGGAACGCATACGGAGGATGCCATGCTCTACCTCACCCGCATGGTGGGCAAGCCGGTGGTGGACGCCGCCGGAACGGAGATAGGGACCATACGCGACGTCGCCATCGCGACCGGGGAAGTCTTCCCTCGCGTGACTTCGCTCGCCTTCACCGGGCCCGACAAGACGCCCTTCATGCTGTCTTGGCGCAAGTACGTGGAGTCTGTGGACCCCGACAGGATCGCGCTCAACGCCGCCCGCCAGGACCTTCGCTTCAGCTACCAGCAGCCCGACGAGGTCCTGCTCGCGCGTGACCTGCTCAACAAGCAGATCGTGGACACGCAGGGCATGAAGGTCGTGCGCGTGAACGACCTCAAACTCGCGGAGTCCCGCAACCAGCTTCGCCTCCTGGGCGCGGATGTGGGAGTCACCGGGCTTCTGCGCGCGCTGTCCCCCGCGCTCGAGCGCGCGGCCGTGAGCCTGTCCAAGGCAGTGGGACGCCCGCTCAAGGAAGACCTCATCGCCTGGAACTACATGGACCTCCTCGACCGCGACCTGTCGCAGGTGCGTCTGTCCGTCACCCACAAGCGCCTGCACGAGCTGCACCCCGCCGACATGGCCGACATCCTCGAGCAGCTCACGCCTGCTCAGCGCGCGGCCGTCTTCAGCCAGCTGGACATCAACCAGGCGGCCGAGACCATGTCCGAACTCGAAGACGAGTACCAGGCCGAGGTCGTGGACGACCTGGACAACGAGCGCGCCTCGGACATCTTGGAGCTCATGGACCCCGACGACGCGGCGGACGTCGTGGGCGACCTGCCCTACACCAAGGCGGAGCAGCTGCTCAGGCTCATGGGCGTCAAGGAGCAGGCTCAGATCAGGGCGTTGCTCGGCTATCGGGACAAGACCGCCGGCGGCATCATGACCTCCGAGGTCACCACGGTCACGCCGGAGATGAGCGTGGCGCAGATCATCGAGTACCTGCGCGGCGAGGCGTCGGAGTTCGAGAACATCTACTACGTCTACGTGGTGGACGAGTCTCGCCACCTGCTCGGCGTCGTCTCGCTGCGCGACCTCGTGGTCGCCCAGCCCAACACATGCATCGAGTCCGTCTACAAGCGCGACGTGATCACCGTGGACCCCGACGACGACCAGGAAGAGGTCGCCGACACGATGTCCAAGTACGACCTGCTCGCGCTCCCGGTCGTGGACGAGAGCGGCGTGATCTTGGGCATGGTCACGGTCGACGACGCATTGGACGTCATGGAAGAGGAGTCTGCCGAGGACCTCGCACTCGCGACGGGATCCACGGAGACGTTCGATCCCACGGGCGGGATCTGGAAGTGGGTGGGCCGCCACGGATGGCTCTGGGTCTGGATCCCGCTCGGGGTCTTCGCCGCACTCCTGGCGCGCTATCAGTCGTTCGTGCGCAGCACCGGAGCGTTCGGTGCGGCACCGGGCTTCCTCATCGTGGCGACGCTGAGTCTGCCGCTGCTCGTGCTCGCGCCGGTACTCCTGCGTTTCTCCGAAGACATCGCCGCACGCACCGTGGCGCGGCTCATCGAGGAGTCCGACGAGGAAGAGGTGCCGGCCTGGTGGTTCACCCTGGGCTCCGACGCGCTGGGTGGACTCGTACTGGGCGTGATCCTGGCAGCCATCGTGTTCGTTCTCGTGGAGCTCACCAACTATGGGACCGCGCTCCAGTCGATGGGAGGCGCAGGCGTGATCGCCGCGGTCAGCGGCCTGACGGTGCTGCTCGTCGCGGTTGCCGGCACCGCCGTGGGCGGATGGGCCCGCTGGATGACCGGACGCGACCGTCGCGTCTCGGCCAGCATGGTCTACATCGTCCTCATGGCTGTGGCCGCCGTCCTCTACGCCGCTCTCGCGATGGTCGCGGTCGTCGCGGCATACCCCTACCCGCGCTAGGAAGCCGGCCGTGACCCCCGCGTCCAAGATCAGGAAGACCCTGTCCACACGCAGGACCGCCTTCATGGCGGGCCTCGCCGTGCTCGGCCCAGGCATCATCGCGGCCTCGGCAGGTAACGACGCCGGCGGAATCTCCACGTATTCCGCCGCGGGCGCGCGCTTTGGCTACCAGATGCTGTGGATGATCTTCGTGATGACGTTCTCGCTGGTCATCGTGCAGGAGATGGCGGCGCGCATGGGCGCCGTCACGGGCAAGGGCTTTGCCGCGCTGATCCGCGAGCAGTTCGGCGTGAAGCTGGCGTTGTTCGCGATGTTCTGCCTGCTCGCGAGCAACGCCGCGACGAGCGTGGCCGAGTTCGCAGGCGTGGGCGCTTCGTTGGAGCTGTTCGGCATATCCAAGTACATCTCGGTGCCAGTGATAGCGATCGTGGTTTGGGTGCTCGTCACCCGCGGCAACTTCAGCGCCGTGGAGAAGGTGCTCCTGGCGTTGTCGGCCGTGTTCTTGAGCTACATCATCGCAGGGTTCATGGCCAAGCCGGACTGGGGCACCGTCATCAAGGCCACGTTCATCCCGCAGTTCACGTGGTCGGGGCCGTTCGTGTCGCTGGTGATCGCGACGATAGGCACGACCATCGCGCCTTGGATGCAGTTCTTCGTCCAGAGCAACATGGTGGACAAGGGCGCGACGGTGGAAGAGCTCAGGCTGCAGCGGGTGGACGTCGTGGGCGGCGCCATCTCGGCCAACGTCGTCGCGTGGTTCATCATCATGACCACAGGAACGGTGCTCTACCCGGAGGGCATCAAGGCCACGACGGCCACCCAGGCGGCGCAGGCGCTGGCGCCGCTGGCGGGGCAGTTCGCGACGGTGCTGTTCGCCGTGGGGCTCTTCGGCGCGTCGATGCTGGCTGCCGCGGTGCTGCCTCTGACCGCCGCCTACGCGATCTGCGAGGCGTTCGGGTGGGAGGCCGGCGTGAACAGGTCGTGGTCCGAAGCCCCCGCGTTCAACATCATCTTCACCTTCGTCATCTTCTTCGGCGCCGCGGTGATCCTGATCCCCAACGTGAACCTCGTCGGGATCATGATCTTCTCGCAGGTCATCAACGGCGTTCTCCTGCCGTTCCTGCTCATCTTCATGATGCTGCTCATCAACGACCGCCGCCTCATGGGCGAGCACGTGAACGGACGCGTCTACAATGCGATCTCGTGGGCCACGATCGTGGTCGTGCTGGGCCTGTCCGTCGTGCTCATCGTCATGACCGTCCTGGGTATGGCCTAGGCATGAACGCGAACGATCCCAAGCGTGAGCTCCGCTCCACCGTGCGCGCCGCACGGGCCGGGCTCTCCTCTTCGCAGCGCGAGGCGGCCGCGGACGCGGTGGCCGAGCGGGCCTCGGCGCTGCCTGAGACCGCGGGCGTGCGTGTGGTCCTGGGCTACCACGCCCTTGCCGAGGAGCTGGACCCCGCGCCGCTGCTGGAGACGCTGCGCGCTCAAGGCGCGCGGGTCGCGCTCCCGCGCGTGGCCGGTGAGGGGATGCTCACGTTCCACTGGGTCGATGACCCTGCCGCGCTCGTGACGGGGTCGATGGGCATCATGGAGCCGCGCGCCGGCTCGCCGGGCCCCGAGCTCGAGGAAGTGGACCTCGTCCTGGTGCCGGGGGTGGCCTTTGACGAGCGCTGTTGCAGACTGGGTTTCGGCGGTGGCTTCTACGACCGGCTCCTGGCCGAGCTGCCGGCGCGCACGGCGCTCGTGGGCCTCGCCTACGACGTGCAGATAGTCCCCGAGATCCCGATGGCGGAGCACGATCGCCCCGTGCACATGATCGTCACGCCCAGCGGCGTCTACCGGTCAGCTAGGGGCTAGGACGTCCCCCAGGGACGGGACCGGGCCGCCGGACACAAGGCCCCGCCCGGCCGCGGCGGGCCTACCTCTTGGCCGCCGCGGAGACCGCGTAGAGCTGGTCCATGGTCACGAACTGGTAGCCCTGCGCGCGCAGCCGCTGGATGATCACCGGCAACGCGGCCACCGTGTTGGTGCGGTCCCCTCCGCCGTCGTGCATGAGCACGACCCGGCCCGGGCGCGCCGCGTTCACGACACGATCCGCGATGACGGCCGCGGGCGGGCGTCGCCAATCCATCGGGTCCACGTCCCATAGCACGAGGTGCACCTTGGCGTCCGCGGCCTGCGCATAGACGCTCCCGTTCACGGCGCCGTACGGGGGCCTGAACCAGATCGGCCAGGCGCCGGTGATCTTCTGCAGCTCGTCCTCGGCGGACCGGATTCTCCCACGAGACCGCGGCCGGAGGCGCTTTGGCCAGGTCGCGGTGGTCCCAGGTGTGCGTGCCGATGGCACTGCCCTGCTGCTTCACGTCCTTGACGACCTGCGGGTATCGCTTGGCCTGCTGGCCCAGCATGAAGAAGGTGGCCCTTACGTTGTTCTGCTTGAGGATGGCCAGGATGGCCTCGGTGCTCTTGGGCCACGGGCCGTCGTCGAACGTGAGCGCGATCAGCTTGCCCACCCCGCCTGGCCGGGTGCGCAGGAACACGGCCGGCGTGGCCTTGACCAGCGTCCGCGAGGACACGATCTCGCCCGAGACGCGGCCGCGGGTCTGGTCCGCGAGGCCCACGCTGCCGGGCGCGGTCATGAACACGAGCGGGCCGCTGCCCTGGAACTCCGAGCGGATGGGCAGTGCCACGCGCGTGGTCACCACGGATTCGACCGCGTCCGTCCCGTTCATGCTGATCACAGGCGTCCACGGCCATACACGAGTGGACGGGATCGCCGGCTTGCCGGCGACCGTGACGACCGCGCGTGTCCCGCCGTTCTCCCGCAAGATCCTGTGCCGCTTGACCGACAGCAGCCGGCCGTTGTGAACGCTGATGTAGTGCTGGTCGGTGAGCTTGGCCACGGTGACGCCGATGGGCGCGCTCTGCGCCTTGCCGTCGATGGTCACCGGGACCTTCAAGAAGAGGACGGCGGCCACACCCAGGATCACGATGGCGACCAGGGCGCCGCCCAGGGCCGCGGCCCAGGTGAGCGCGCGGCTGTGGCGCGGTCCGTCGGATCCGCTCGCGTGTCCGCTCGTGGCCGACGGTCCCCCGTGGGGAGGTATCTGTTCCTGGTGCGAAGGCATGGTGCTCAGGCCTGCGATATCCGTGCCACGCGCCCGCCGGTCACGGCCATGAGCTGGTCGATCGTCAGGTGCACCATCGAGTTGGGCGTACCGCCGGCCGTGTAGACTTCGCCGAATCTCGAGAAGGAATCGTCCACCAGCACCGTGAGGTGCGCGGGGAGGTCGAACGGGCTCACGCCGCCTATCGCATAGCCGGTCGCCTCTCGCACCGTGTCCGCGTCTGCGAACCTCACCTCGCCCAAGCCCGCCTCGGCGGCGATAGCGGCGGGGTCGCCGCGGCGGTCGCCGGCAACTAGCGCGAGCACCGGAGCGCCGGCCTCGATCCACGAACACGAGCGACTTCACGATCTGGCCGAGCTCACAGCCCACCGCGTCGGCAGCGAGCTGAGCGGTCTTGGTGGATTCCTCGAACGTGACCACTCGGTCCGCGAGCCCGTGCTCGGAGAGGTAAGCGGTCACGCGCTCCAGCGAGTTCCGCTTGCGCGGTCCGGTATCAGCCATGGTTCACCTCGGGTGCGACGAAGAGTGCGACGGTGCAGGCGGGGTCCTGACGAGTCTACGTCAGTTCACGGCAACAGCGAAAACGGCATACCGCTCGTTACGTGGAGGTCGCGTTGGTGGACGCGCCCGGCACACGCTGCGGCGTCAGCCGCAAGGTCACGGCCTCGAGCGCCGCCTCGAACGTGTCGTTCCAGGCCTCGAGCGCCTCGAGCTCCATCCGCAGGAGCGGCACGTCCGGATTGGGGCGCACCACCGTGAAGCCGTGGCGGAGCAGGAAGTTGGCCGTGATGTACGGCGAGTCCTCGCCGGTGGGCTCCACCGACCCGTAGGCCTCCACGATGCGCTCCCCTCGGCTGCGCAGGTCCGACAGCGCCGCCTGCAACAGCAACGTCCCCAGGCCGAGGTTGCGCGCCTCTTCGCGTATGTGGAGGCAGGCGATCAGAACGGCGTCGGTGGACGCGGGCCCCGCGGGCAGCGCGCCTCCGGCGCGGCGGAAGTAGCGCGTGGGCGCGTACTTGATGAAGCCCAGCGCCTCCCTATCCTGGTACGCGATACGCCCCGGGTCGCCCCACTCGTCGCGGACCGTGCGGTACCAGGCTTCCTGCACGTCGCTGCGCTTCAGCGATCCGCAACGATGCTTGGCGGGAGCGCCTTCCTCCCAGAAACGGCAGCGCGCGCACTCGTCGTAGAGGTCCTCGGCACGAGTGAACGTGAGCGGTCTGAGTTTGCGGGCCATGGACCATGCCCTCTCAGTCGTCGTCGTCCTGGCGCTTCTCGAAATCTTCGAGCCCCTTGAGGGCGGCCTTGCGCGTGCCCCCGATGAGCTTGCCGATGCTGCGGCCCACCTTGTCGGGGTCGTACGCCTTCGCGGCGGCCTTGGCCGCCTTGGACTCCGAGACCGCCTTGTTCGCCTTGTCCACGATCCGTTCGCCGTGGACCTTCGCGTACGCGGACGCGGCGCCCGCCAGCTGTGCCGCCCCGCCGGCCAGCTCGCCGGCATCCAGCCCCTCCACGGTCACGACCACGGCCGCGCCGTCGAAGCCCTTCACGTGAGAACCGTCGATGACGGTGGCGCCCACGGCGACATCCTTCGTTGGCCCGCTCGAGATCACGAGCGAGCGCACGGTGCCTTTGCGCCGGCCGAAGCCCACGTCCTTGACCCAGCCCTCGCGCTCGCCGTGCGGGTCGTTGACCGGCATCCCCCGCCACACGACGGTCGTGTGGTAGTCGAAGCCGAGCTCCTTCTTCGCCTGCCTGTCCCTCATTAGCTTGTCCACGTCGGCCCGGATCGCCTTGCCGGCGATGACCTCGTGCGCGCTGGGGAACGGGACGAATCGCGGCTTGAGCAGCTTCACGACCCCGCCCACCTTGGGCGGATGCACCAAGAAGCCTACGACGCGCGGCTCGCTGGGATGGAAGAGGACCTCGGCTATGGTGCCCAGGGCACTACCGTCGGCGGCCACCACCTTGGCGTCTTCTATCTCGGAGATCCTGGGCATGGCTCGATTCTACCCGCGACGCGAAGGCGGCCGCGGGCTCGAGGAGCCGCGGCCGCCGTTCGGTGCGTTGTGACGGGGACGCTACTGGGCGGCCGGCTTGGGTGTGGCGGGAGCCTTGAGGTCGGCGCCGGGCAGCGACTCGGAGACCTTGGGCGCGGCGTCCTTGGGAGCCGTGTCCTTTGCGGCCTTGAGGTCCTCGGGCGCGGCCTTGGCCACGTCCTGGAGCGTAGCGGCGCCCTGCTGGATGCCGGCGCCCGCCTTCTGCGCGGCGCTCGAGACCTCGGTCGCGGCGGTCTTGACGCCCTCGGTAGCGGCCTGCAGATGCGGCGTGACGCTCTCGGAGGTCTGGCCCACCTGCGCGCGCAGACGCTCGCGTGCCTCGTCGATCTTGGTCTTGATCTCGTCGGCCTTCTCGGAGTACTGAGACTTGCCCTGGTCCATGGCTTCCTGGATCTTGGCGGAGTTCTCGTCGTAGACGCCCTTGCCCTTCTCGACAAGGTCGTCCATCTGGGCCTGGATCATCTTGCGGCTCTCCTCGCCGGAACGCGGCGCGAAGAGGATGCCCAGCACGGCTCCGATGAGGCCGCCCAGCAGGAACGCAAGCAGCACGGCGAGACCGTTGCCTCCGCCGCCACCGCGGTAGTAACCATCATTCATGGCCGATCACTCCTCCCTCTCCAAGGGTCGTACGAATAGAACGGCCCTCTAGGGCCGAGGCCATCCCGCAAGCAGGAACATACCCAGAGCCTGCCGCGCGCACACTGGTGACTGCCGAGGCGGCCGGTGGCTCTGACCTGCTGTGTCGTGCCTCCGAGTATGGCAGATGCTTACATGGCGGGCGAGCCACGCGGAGGCAACGGCGCGCGGGCAGGAGCCGGCGGCCGCCAAGGTCTCTGGCGCACGGCCTATCGCCTGCTCAGGGCCGCCTTCACGAGAAGGTCGCAGACCTGGGCGAAGGTGAGGCCTTGAGCCTCCACCGCCATGGGCAGCAGCGAGGTCTCGGTCATGCCGGGGCTCGTGTTGCACTCTATGACGACCGGCGTGCCGTCGTCCGTGAGGATGAGGTCGGTGCGCGAGACGTCGCGGCACCCCAGGATCGTGTGGACCTTCAAGGCGGCGTCGCGGACCGCGGCGTCCTGCTCCGGCGTGAGCCGAGCCGGCGCGAAGTACTCGACCGCGTCGGGCTCGAAACGCGCCTCGTAGGCGAAGACGCCGCCCCGGGCTACGATCTCCACGGGCGGAAGGGCGCACGGCCCCTCCCCGCCGCAGTCGTCGAGCACGGACACGGCGAGCTCGATGCCCTCCACGCGGTGCTCCACGAGCACCTTCGTGTCGAAGCCCAGCGCGCTGACGATGGCGTCGGCCAGCCCGGCCGGCTCGTCCACGCGCGCGAGGCCCAGCGCGGAGCCTTGCCGAGCCGGCTTCACGATGGCGGGCAATCCGCCTATCGCATCCGGGATGAGGTCGAGCGACCGGGCCGCGCCCATCTCCTTCACACCGTCCACGGACAACGCCACCGACGCCGGGACCGCCACGCCCTGAGCGGCGATGATGCGCTTGGACAGGTCCTTGTCCCAGGCCAGCGCGCTCGCGAGGACGCCGGGACCGGTGTACGGGATGCCCAGGAACTCGAGCATCTCCTGGATGGTGCCGTCCTCGCCGAGCTTGCCGTGCAGGGCGATGAACACCGCATCGGGCTTCTCGGAACGCAGCGTGTCCACGAGCTCGGGTATGAGGTCCAGCGCCACCACGTGGTAGCCCGACTCGCGCAGAGCGGACACCACGTGCGCACCGCTAGCCAGCGAGACCTCTCGCTCGAGGCTTCGTCCACCGGCCAGGACCGCGATCTTCTCGCTCACGAGCCGTCCCCCTCGGAAGTAGAACCTGCAGTCACGGGCGCCGGACCGCCCGCGCCCTCGTCGGCGATGGCTCCCGCCGACACGAACGCACGGTACACCTCCAGGCGGTCTTCGAGCACCTCGCCCAGACGCCGGATACCCTCGGTGATCTGCTCGGGCTCCGCGTAACAGAACGCGAGCCTCATCGAGCTGCTGCCGCGGCCGTCCGCGAAGAAGTCGTCGCCGGGCACGAAGGTCACGCCGTTCTCCACCGCCTCGGCAAGGACGGCGCCGGTGTCGACGTGCTTGGGCAGCGTGACCCACACGAAGAAGCCGCCCTCGGGGCGGGTCCAGCTCGCCTCGGCGGGGAAGTGCTCGGCCAGCGCGGCCAGCATCGCGTCGCGGCGCTCACGGTAGACGTCGGTCAGGTCGCGAAGCACCGCGCGCCAGCGTTCGTGGGCGAAGTAGTGGAGCACGACCGACTGGGTGAAGTTGCTGCCGCACAGGTCGGCGCCCTGCTTCGCGAGCAGGACGCGCGCGCGCACCGCGGCCGGTGCGGCCATCCACCCCAAGCGCAGGCCCGGCGCGAAGATCTTGGAGAACGTGCCGAGGTAGATGACGTCCGGGTCGATGGCCTTGAGCGGGAGGATGTGGCCGCCCTCGAAACGCAGGCGGCCGTACGGGTCATCCTCCACGACGAGAACCCGGTACTCGCGCGCAAGCTCCAGAAGGCGGCGCCGGCGATCGGGGGTCATGGTGACGCCCGCGGGGTTCTGGAAGTTCGGGATCGTGTAGATGAACTTGGCGCCGCCGGGCCCCAGCGCCGCGAGCTCGGCTTCGAGCAGGTCCATGCGCATGCCGTGCTCGTCCATCTCCACGGAGACGATATGCGGCTGATAGGCGCTGAAGGCCTGCAGCGCGCCCACGTACGTGGGGCCTTCGCAGATGATGGTGTCGCCCGGGTCCACCAGCGTCTTGGCCAGCAGGTCGAGCCCCTGCTGCGCGCCGGCCGTGACCACGATGTCGGCGGCCTTCACGCGCACGCCCGACTCGGCCATGAGCGCGACGATGCGTTCGCGCAGCCCCGGCACCCCGTCTGAGGAGCCGTACTGCAGCGCGGTGCCGGCGTCCTGGGCAAGGGCCTCTTGCAGGGCGCGGTTCACGGCATCGGTGGGGATGCGGCGTACATCGGGCATGCCGCCCGACAGCGAGATGACGTCGGGACGCGACGCCGCGGCGAACAGGTCCCTGACGGCGCTGCTGCGCATCGCGGTCATCCGCTCCGCGTAGCTGTCTTCCCATCGGTCGAAGGTGATCCTCGCGGTACCCATCGTGTGCTCCTCGCACGAGGTTCCCGGGCCGGCTTCACGCCACATTCTGCCCAAGAACAGACAAACGCCCCCTCACCTCTGATAGGGCGAGGGGGCATCGCGGTACCACCTATCTTCGCCCCTGCCGGATTCGCGCCGCGCCCCCTGAGGGGTGCCGCTCCGGCAGAGACCTTGTTGCCCGGATAACGGTCGGGACCGTCCCGCTTCCGGTCCTCGGCCCTGCGGCCGCGACCCTGGCGGGGGACCTAGGAGGGGTGGCTGGGCCGCTCACGCGAGCCCTCTTCCCTCACGTCCGTGCTGTCGCTGTGCGGTTGTAAGACCCGTGCCGAATGCAACTCGCCGGGTGTCGGGGACGGTAGCACGGCACGCCGCCGCAGGTCAACGCCCCTTCTGCCGCTACCGGCCAGACTACGGCTTCACCTGTTGCATCGTGTTCGCGATCACCAGAAGCTGGTCCGGGTCCTGCACCCACGACAGGAGCTCGTAGCGCACGCCCGACTCCACCCATTGAAGTATGGATGGATCCGGCTGCCGAGAGCCAGCTCCCTGCTCGGCGGGTCCCCGGGTCCTTGCGAAGCCGGGATTTCCCCTTATGGTGACCTTGCTCCACCGAGGTGCGACCTGCCCTGGCACGTACCGGCTGGGCTCGGGACCGAAATCCGAGGGGTTCGTCGGGGGCGTGAGAGTGCTGGTCGGATACTCGGACACTAGGCTCGCGCCGTAGAGAAGCTCGCGGTCCGGATAGACCGCCGCAAAGCCGTGCTTTCGCGCGCCCCCCTTTCCGGCGACCAGCGACCGGTCCGCGATCGCGCTCGCCTGTCCCACGACCGCCGGATCCGGGATCCAGAACGGGTGACCCGTCTTCTGAGCCGTGGACTGGGCCGCGTCCTTCAGGGTCGTGGGCGGGTGGACCAGGGATTCAGGCATGAACTCGTAGTTGACCACCGAGGGCGCCGACGCGAGTATCGAGCGTTTCTCCTCCAGCACCTTGATGGCCGCCGCCGCCGCCGCCGACACGGAGGCGGGCGGGACCGTGGACGTCTTGGACGACGGCGTCTTGGCCGAGGGCGGTGCAGGGGGTACAGGTGGCGCGACCGGCTGGCACCCTGCGAGGACTACAGCGCCCAAGCAGAGTGCGGCCAGGGTCAGCGCGGCGGGTCGGCTCATCGCGACCTCCAGGGAACGCGTTTACGACGGTCGGGGTACCGAGTGTACGGCCTTTGGAGCCGCTGTGACCAGCTCCGATGCCTCGTGTGCAGGGCCCGGGAGCTACTTGCGCGGGTCGTTCACGACGCCCGCGAAGAGCACGCAGCCGCTGTCGTCGTCCACGATCGCGAAGACGAACGGCTGGTCCGCGGTGACCTTGATCGGTGCCGAGGGGACCTGCACCGCGCCGGCCATCATCTCCACGGAGGTTGCTGCCGCCGCCTCCGTCCCCTTCTCGTTCACGTCGATCGCGGTCGCGTGCTCGACGTCGCCTATCCAGATCTGGGGCGTGGGCCCGACCCGCATCGCCGAGAAATCCGCCCGCTTGCGGTCGAACGCCACCGGCATGCCCATCGCCGACAGGGCCTCGTTCAGGCTGCTGGAGTAGGAGGTCTTGAAGCGCGGAAGGGTGAGGTCGGCCCCGCGTGCCCGCAGAAGCGTCGACTGGTTCCGCGTGGCGGTCTGAGTCTCCAGCCAAGCCGGGACCACAGCCGCCACCTGGGCCGGCGTGCTGTCGGCCTTGGGCACGAAAACGTACATGGACGTCCGGTACGGGCGGGTGCTCGACCCTAGGTCCTTGTACGGGATCCGGGCCGCGGCGAACCGCTGGGTCTCGTAGCCGGAGAGCCCCTCGAGCCCGTGCATCATAGGGACCTCGGCGGTCGACCCGTCCGCGAGGTGGAACGGCTGGTCATGGGTGGAGCTCGGCTCGAAGGGGGTCTCCCAGTCGTTCTTGAAGTACACCGCGTTGAGCAGGAACAGGACGGCTCCCGTGTCGACCCTGCTTACGAGGTGCTGGATCTTACCCGCGGTCTGCGAAGCCACCCACGAGTTCATCAGGTCGGCGGCGCCGGGCGCTGCCAGGTCCAGACTCTGGATCTGCGCGCCGAAGCAGTCCCGGTCCGTGGCCAGGAACGGCTTGGACCACTGCACGCCGGGGTCGGCGAAAAGCGCGTTGGCGACTCGCACCGTTGCCGCCTTGGTCCCGGTAGGTATCTGTGAGAGGAACCGAGCGTACGCACGGTCGGCGCTCTCCAGGTGCGACGGCTCCTCGCCCAGCACCGCCGCCATCTGTCGCCGGGTCTCGCCGGCGGCGCCGTTGGCGGTCATGGTCAGGGCCGTGTGCACCGAGAGGGGCGAGACCACCACGTTGTCCCCGCCGCGCCGCGAAAGCTCGCCGAGCAGTCTGAACCCGAACGAGTCGATGGCTCGACTGAGGTCTTCCGAGGACGAGGGCGGGGCGCTCGCGCGCGCTTCGGCAGGCGCCGCGGCAGGCACAATGACCGCGCTCGGAGGCAGGGGGCGGGGCACGACGGAGCACCCGTAGACGCTCGAAGTGAGAAGTGCGGCGAACAGCGCGACAAGTACTCGGGTCATCGGGGCTCTCCCTTGTCGGTTCCCCCTACACAGGTTCGACGCGCGCTTTAGAGAGATGGTTCGCGAGTGCGCCCCTAGTATGCTCCGCGCCCGTGGACCACGGCGCCCACCGTGCGGGCCATGATCGAGAAGTCGAGCCACGGAGACCAGTTCCAGATGTAGTTGAGATCGAGAGACACCATCTCGTCGAAGGTGAGCTCGCTGCGCCCGAGCACCTGCCACAGCCCGGTGATGCCGGGGGTCACACGCAGACGCTTGGTGTCCCAGTCCGTGTATTCGGCGACCTCCCGAGGCAGCGGCGGTCGTGGTCCCACCAGGCTCATGTCGCCCTTGAGCACGTTGTAGATCTGGGGGAGCTCGTCCAGGCTGAACCGCCGGATGAAGCGGCCTACCCTGGTCACGCGCGGGTCGGACTGCATCTTGAATATGGGCCCGGTGGCCTCGTTGAGCTTGAGCAGCTCGTCCTTCTTCCTGCCGGCGCCGTTCACCATGGAGCGGAACTTGTACATCGTGAAGGGCCTACCGTCCTTGCCGATGCGCTCCTGGCCGTGAAGGATGGGGCCCGGCGTGTCCAGCACGATCGAGACCGCGACGACCGCCTGGACCGGCAGGGACACGATCAGGATCAGCGTGCCCAGCACCAGGTCCATGGCCCGCTTCGCGAAAGCGAGACCGGGGGTGAGGGTGGTGCGCTGGAGCGTCATCACCGGCACGCCCTCGATCTCGTCGGTCTTGGGGTCGGCCGCCGAGATCTCGAAGAACCTCGGCACGACGGAAACGTCCACGCCGCAGTCGCAGCAGCGCTCGATGATCTCGAAGATCTTGCAGAATCCGTCGGACGAGAACGCGACGAGAGCGTGGTTGACCTGTTCGTTGCGCAGGATGCGCTCGAGGTCGCGCACGTCCGTGTACATGGGCAGGCCGAGCTTGTCTCGCTCGGGCAACGTCATGGGGTCCGGGTCCAGGAAGCCCACCGGCGTCAGGCCCAGACGCGGGTTGCGGATCATCTTGTCGGCCATGAGGACGGCCACGTGCCCGGCTCCGATGATGAGGGTGCGCTTCTCGGTGGCGCCCCGCAGGCGAGCTCGACTCTGCAGATAGCGCACGATCATCCGCTCCACCGGCAGCAGGACCAGCGCCATAGCCCAAGCCAGCACCGCGACCTGGTAGCCCAGGAGGTTGTCCTGTCCCAAAAGGCCGCTGGCCAGGATCACGACCGTGAGCCGGAGCATCGTGGCGACACTGACGCCCGCCGCGAGCTTGGGCCACTGGTCGATGACCGAGAGATCGATCTTGCGGTCGTACAGGCCTATGGCCCAGAAGACGAGCGGCCAGATAGCGACCGCCCAGAACGCCTGGGTGAGGTACAGCGGCAGGACCGAGGAAGCGGCCCCGCCGGCACGGTACACGAAAGCCGTGGCGATCTCGTATGCCGCCACGACCGCCAGCGTGTCCCCGACGACGAGGGCCGTGGTGACCACGGCCATCGAACGTTCGGACATCGCCGCCGCTCGGTCGGATTCTTTGCATCTGCGTGCCATGATGGCCCTCGGCCTTCCCTTTGCCGGCTCTCGGCCGTGCCCAGCGGGCACCTGCCTGGTCGAGATCCTTCACGACCTATATCGAGAGATGCGGCGTGGGAGTTGAGCGCCGTCGCCGAGTGGACGCGACGGGAGGCCGCTGCAGCGCGTGGAACGGCGGCCCCATCGGGCCTTGCGAGAGGCCCTGGGCGGGCCTAGAATGACTGACGGTCGGTCAATGACCGACCGTCAGTCATTCAGACGGAGGCACGCCCCCAGTGAGTCGAGTTGTCAAAGACGCCGGCGTCCGCCGCAAGGAGCTCCTGGACACCGCGATGCGCCTGTTCATCGAGGTGGGCTACGAGCACACCTCCATCGAGATGATCACGGCCGCGGTGGGCGTGTCCAAGGGCAACTTCTACCACTACTTCGACTCCAAGCAGGACCTGCTGGCCGAGCTCGCGACGTCATGGGCCGACGAGCTCTTCGAGCATGCCGAGGGACTCATCCGCACCTCGACGGACAGCGCCGCCGTCAGGCTGGGCCTGCTCCTGCGCACGAGCGCCGCGTGGAAGGCCGAGCGAAGCGACGCCGCCATGGCGTTCGCCCGATCGCTCTACTCGGAGGAGAACCTGCGGCTCCGCTCCAAGATCATGACGACGTGGATGGACCGCTTGAACGGCCTGCTCGCGGACCTGATAGCCGAGGGCGCCGCCGAGGGCTCGTTCGACGTCCACGATCCGGGGTGGACCGCGGACGTGCTCACGTCGCTCTGGGTGGGTTGGGCGGACCGGCACGCGGCGGAGATGGTCGCCGCGCTCGAAGGTCCGCCCGAGCTCCTGCCGCGCATCGCGGATGGGCTCGCGGAGATCGAGACCGCGATGGAGCGCATCTTGGGAGTCACGCCCGGCAGCCTGGACTTGGGGTTCCGAGGCGCCCTGGACGCGTTCGCGGAGAACCGGCCGGCGGCGAGCGCCTAGAGATGGACGGTTTCGAGACAGTCAGAACGGATCGCGGCCGCACATGGGGCGGCCCAATCGACGCTAGGGGGATCGCGTGAAGAACCGCCGTGGCCTTATCGCCATCATCGTGCTCGTCGTGCTGGCACTCATCGTGGCAGGGGTGTGGTTCTTCGCCAGCGCCAACCAAAAGGCCACGGTAAAGACCGCCAAGGTCACAAGCGAGCCCCTCTCGGTGTCGGTGAGCGCCTCTGGCAAGGTCTCTGCCGACAAGAAGTCCGACGTCTTCCCGCCCACACAAGGCACGCTGTCCGCCGTGATCGTGCCCGACGGGTCCCTCGTGCACGCCGGGGACTCCCTCGCCACGCTGGACACCGACCCGCTCCAGATCCAGGCCGCCCAGGCCAACGCGGGCATCGCCGCGGCCAACGCCCAGTCCGCCCAGGCGCAAGACTCCATGCCTTCGTGCGCGGACGTCGCCGCCGCCAACGCCGCGGTGTCGGCCACCCAGTACCAGTACAACCTGGCCAATAGCGCCTACCAAGCGCTGCTGACCGCGTACGACTCCGCTCCCGCCACCGTGCAGCCTTCGATGGAGGCGAGCCTGTCCGCGGCCAAGCTGGCCAAGCTGCAGACCTACGCCAGCTACAAGTCCTCGGTGGCCACCCGCGTCAAGCTGTCTCGCACCAGTGGGGCCGAAGCTTCCCAAGACGCCGCGGACGCCGCAGCGACACAGAACGCCAAGTCGCTCGCCTACACCGAAAAGCAGCTCGAGGCCTCCGACATGAAGTCCCCGATCGACGGCTACGTGGTCTATAACGCCCTGGGCGTGCCCGCCGCCGACGGCACCACTCCCAAAGCGGGCCCCGGCGCGGCGGTGTCCCCGGCCGCGGCACCCTTCACCGTGTATGCGCTCAACCAGACCTTCTTCGCCGCCGAGGTAGACGAGACCGACATCGCCAAGGTGCGCACGGGTCAGGGCGCCGACGTGACCCTTGACGCCTTCCCGGGCTCCACGTTCACCGGGAAAGTCACCCGCATCTCCCCGCTGGCGATCCTTACAACGTCCGGCGGCACCGCTTTCGACGTCTACATCCCGCTTGCGAGTGTGAAGTCCCCGGTGCGCATAGGCATGCAGGGCAACACCGACATCCACATCTCCGAGATCGCCGATGCCACCACCATCCCGATCGAGGCGCTGTTCGACGAGGGCGGCAAGTCCTACGTCTACGTCGTGGGCCCGGGCAACAAGCTCGCCAAGACCGAGGTCACGGTAGGCACCGTCACCGACACCCGCGCCCAGATCAAGTCCGGGGTCAAGGCCGGAGACACGGTGGCCCTGTCGGGCACCGTCAAGCTCACCGACGGCCTCGTCATCAACCCGCAGTAGCGGGGCGGAGGTAGCGTGATGAGCGACGACGCGACACCCTCGGCGGGGCAAGAAGAGTCGACGGAAGGAAACCGGACGATGCCCATCGTGCGCGTGGAGAACCTGACCAAGATCTACGGGAGCGGCCCCACCGCCGTGACCGCGCTGGACGGCACCTCCTTCTCCGTGGACACCGGCGAGTTCGTGGCCATCATGGGGCCGAGCGGCTGCGGCAAGTCCACGATGCTGCACTTGCTGGGCGGGCTCGACAGGCCCGACGACGGCAGCGTCACCATCGACGAGCACGACCTGTCCAAGCTCACGGACGCCGAGCTCACGCGCCTGCGCCGGCGCGAGATCGGGTTCGTCTTCCAGTTCTTCAACCTGATCCCCGTGCTCTCGGCCACCGAGAACGCCGCGCTGCCGCTCGTGCTGGACGGCGTGGGCCAGAAGGAAGCCGACGCGAAGGCGAGCGAGTGGCTCGTGAAGGTCGGGCTGGGCGAACGCCTGAACAACCGGCCCGACGAGCTCTCGGGCGGTCAGCAGCAGCGGGTCGCGATCGCGCGCGCGCTCGTGGCCGAGCCCAAGCTCGTACTGGCGGACGAGCCAACGGGCAACCTGGACTCCAAGTCCGCCGACGAGGTCGCCGGCCTGCTCAAGCAGGTCGCAGCGGAATGGGAGCGCGCGGTGGTCATGGTCACGCACGACCCGAGGATCGCGGCGTACGCGCACCGGCTCATCGTGATGAAGGACGGGCGCATCGTGTCGGACCAGAAGACCGAAGGAGACGGCTCCGCGGCCGCGGACGCGGCCAGGCTGCTCGTGGAGCAGACGGGGCTATAGAGGACACCGGAGCGCGGCATGTTCCCCGAATTCACACTCGACGTAAGGCTCGCGGCCCGCTACCTGTGGGGGCGCAAGCTGCGCACCGTCCTGACGATCCTCGCCATCAGCCTCTCGATCATGCTCGTGTTCGGGCTGAACGGCGTCCTCCCGGCGATGCTCAACGCGCTGCAGAACAACTTCTTGGCCGCCACGGGCCAGGTGGATATCACGGTCTCGAGCGTGAGCAACGACACGTTCGGCACCGACGTGCTGGGCCGTGTGAGCAGCACGCCGGGGGTCGCGGTCGTCACGCCTTCGCTGCAGCGTCTGGACCTCCTCGGCAAGGACGCGCCGGCGACCTCGGTCAACGTGGCGGGCGTGGACCCGACGACCTACCTGAACGTGCACACGCTGGGGATGCAGTCGGGCAGGTTCCTGACGCCGGGCGACAGCGGCGCGATCGTCCTTCCCAGCACGCTGGCGCAGCGCGCGAACCTGAGCGTGGGCCAGCAGTTCGAGCTCCCGGGCGCGAGCGGCTCCGTGAAGTACCGGATCGTCGGGATCGCCGCGGTGCCGGGGGCCCCGGGCGCCGAGTCCGTGTACATCACCCTGCCCAACGCGCAGCAGCTCTTCTTGCAGGGCGGCAAGATCAACGTCATCGACGCCAAGGTGGCGCCCGGCGCCGACAAGACCGCCGTGGCCGACGCGGTTCAGCGGCGCCTGGGCTCCGGGTTCAAGATCGGCGGGCTGGGATCACTCGAGCCAGCTGCTCGCGAGCCTGCAGCTCTCCGAGAACGCGATCAACCTCTTTGGCCTGTTCGCCCTGGCCATGGGCGCGTTCATCATCCTCAACACCTTCCGCACGGCCGTCTCCGAGCGCCGCCGCGACATAGGCATGCTGCGAGCGATAGGCTCGAGCCGGCGAACCATCCTGGGGATGTTCCTTGCCGAGGCCACGGTCGAGGGCGTGGCGGGAACCGCCATAGGGCTGGCCCTGGGCTACGCCTTGGCGTGGGCGGGGCTCGCGGCGCTCAACCCCATCGTGAAGCAGTTCCTGCAGTTCAGCATCGGCGGCCCCGAGTTCCCCGTCACCACCTGGGTCGTCTCCATCGTCGTGGGCCTCGGGATGACCATCGTCGGCGGCATGTGGCCGGCGATCCAGGCCAGCCGCCTCACGCCCATCGAGGCCCTGCGCCCGCAGGCCGCCGAGGTGACCTCGGCTTCGGTCACGTGGGGCACTATCGCGGGCATCGTGCTCGTGGGGGTCTCGGCCATCGCGCTCGTGTCGCACAACGTGCAGCTGGCCTCGGCTGGAGTGCTCGTCTTCCTGGTGGGGCTGGTCATGGTGGCGCCGGTGCTCGTGGTGCCGGCGGCGCGCGTGCTGTCGGCCGCGGCGACCCTCTTCTTCCCGACCGAGGGGTTCGTGGCCGCGCGCAACGCCGAGCGCCAGCCGTCGCGGGCGGCGGTCACCGTGTCCGTGATGATGATCGGGCTGTCCATCATCGTGGGGATCGTCGGGATCATCACCAGCGTGAACGTCGGCTTCCTGAGCTACCTCGACCGGTCGCTGGGCGCCGACTACCTGGTGGTCCCGCAGTCGATCCTGCTCTCGGGCGGCAACGCCGGCGCGGGTCCCGGGCTGCTCAACTCCGTCAAGGCGGCCCCCGGCATCCAGGACGCGACCTCGCTGCGAGCCGCGCAGTCGGTCGTGAACGACACCGCGATGCAAGTGATAGGCGTGGACCCGACGGTGTATCCCAAGGTCGGCGGCCTCGTGTTCACGCAGGGCGACGCGAACCAGGCATGGGACGCGCTCAACGCCGGCCGAGGCATCATCCTCAACGGGATCTTCGCGGCACAGCACCCTACGCAGCTAGGCGACTACATCACGCTGCAGACCGCTCAGGGCGAACGCCGCTACAAGGTGGTGGGTGTGGCCAACGACTATCTGAACGCGAAGCTGTCCACCGGCTACATCTCCCAGGCCAACCTGGCCAAGGACTTCAACGAGAGCACGGACCTTCTCATCCTCGCCAACCGCAAGCCCGGCGCCGACCCGACCCGCACCAAGCTCGAGCTTCGCAAGATCGTCTCGGACTACCCGACGTTCACCCTCTACGACTTCGCGGACTGGCGCACGTCCCAGCTGGACATCCTTCAGTCCACCATCAGCGTCTACTACATCCTGGCGGCGATAATCGCCCTGCCAAGCCTGCTGGCGCTCATAAACACGCTGGCGATGGCCGTGCTCGAGCGCACACGTGAGATAGGCATGATGCGGGCCGTGGGCACCACGCGCGGTCAGATGAGCACGATGATCCTCGCCGAGTCGCTGATGCTCTCCACGATGGGCACGATCCTGGGCCTGCTCGGCGGCGTGTGGATCGCCTACGCGCTCGTGGGCGCGCTGTCCACGTCCGGGTTCCCGCTCACGTTCTTCTTCCCGTGGGAGGGGCTCGCCGCGGGCCTGGTCATAGGCATCCTGGTGGGCGTGCTCGCCGCCCTGCTTCCCGCGCGCACCGCGGCCCGGCTCAAGATCGTGGACGCCCTGAGCTACGAGTAGGCCCAGGGACGCACGGCACTAGGACCTGCGCCGAGGGCGGAGCCGCGGTTCCCGCTCGCGCCGGTGCAGCGACCTGAGGTGCGTCACGATCCGCTGGGGGTCGCCGGGCCGCTCGCCCGCCGCCAAGGCGTTCACCGCCCCGATGGCCTCCTTGAGCGCACCGACTGCCACGACGTCGTCGGGGCAGTCCAGCGTCACGCGGAACACCCCTGCTCCGTCGCGCTCGAAGTCCCACGACGTGTCCCCGCGAAGACGCCCGCGAATGCCGGCGCGACGGATGAGATCGAGGGCAACGTGCTCGGCGAGATGCGCGATCTCGGTGTCGGGGAGCTCGGTGGCGAACGGGACGTCCCCAGGGTTGTCGCACGAGTGCGCGGTCAGGCCGGGAAGCCAGTCCAGCGCCCCGCGCGCGAGTCCCGGATATGCCGAGGTCCGCATCGGCCCGCTCACGCGGACGAGCGCCTGGAGACGATCCGAGAAGACCGTCACCGAGGCCACGGTGAGCGGCGCCCCGGTCATGCCCGGGCGAGGGACTCGCGTCCCGAGGTCAGCGCTTGAGAGGCTGGCATCCGGGCGGGCACCACGGCTCGGCGAGACGCTTGGCGGTGGAGCGGCCCACGAGGTAGGCCACCGACATGCCCACCACGACGGCTCCGATCGCGACACCGATGAGCACGGTCCGGTTGGACTTGAGCTGCTCGTCCACCGTAGCCTTGATGCCCTCCGTCGCGGCAGTGCGCACCGCCTCGGCGTGGCGCTTGATGTCCTCGACCGTGACGGCCTCGGAGCCGAGGGTCTCGTTGGGCCCGCCGGGCAGCACTGCCGGGTCGCCGGGCTTGGGGGTCGACGGCGTCATGAGCTCACTTCCTGGGAGGGTTCGGCGGGGCGGTGCGCAGCGGCAGCGTAGGGACCGGTGCCGAGGTGCCGGCCGTGGGTGCGCTCGGCGGCCTGTTCACCGACCGTAACGCGGCGGCGCGCTGCATCTTCTGCGCGTTCTTGCCCACCTGCCGCACCTTGATGGTCATGAAGACGCCCGCTCCCACGAGGAACACGAGGCCGACCAGCAGGAACGCCAGCGGCACGCCTATCAGCTGCGACAGGAACACGAGCGCCGCGACAGCGATGAAGATCAGGCCCAGGACCAGCAAGAACGCGGCCGCGGACAGCGAGCCCACGGCGATCCCCACGTCCTGGAGTGGCTGCCCGATCTGCTCGCGGACGATGCCTTCGGTCTCCTGCTTGATCCAGTCACGCGTGGTGACGAGCAGATCGGCGCCCGAGTCGATGATCCTCTGTAAGGGATCGTCGCTCGCGCTCCCTGCCGAGGCCGGAGGCGGCGGCATGGTCGCGCCCGGCGCGACGCCGTCGGGCGGCGCGGGCGCGGGACCCGTGGTTGCGGACCGAGCTGCCCCGGCATCCTGTCCCGAAGCGCCACCCGGTGCGGTCGGCTCGGCCATCTGACCCTCCCAGCGAATGACGAGTGCGTTGAAGTGCGGGGACACCCTCGGCGCCCCGCACGATAATGTACCCGAACCGGACGCGGACGCTCACCTGCACGACACGGGCCGCCTCGATCGAGGCGGCCCGCTCAAGACTGGAACGATGCGGCCGAGCGCTAGTTGAGCACCCGCCAGCGGAGGTAATCCACGCCGTCGAAGCCCAGCGCGTTGGCCGTGCCCGGGCCGAGGTCGAACTCGCGCCCCGCCGTGTAGGGGCCGCGGTCGGCGACCGTGGCCACGCACGTGTGCCCGTTGTACTCGAACTGCACGCGGGTGCCCAGAGGCAGCGTCTTGTGAGCGACGACCATGGAATCGGCCTGAAGCGTGTCGCCGTTGGCCATGCCCTGACCCACGAGCCCGTCTCCGATGCCGAAGGTGGAGCACTGCGCGGTGTTCCAACCTCCGCCGCCGGACGGGCCGCTATCCACCGAGCTGCCGGATGAGCCGCTGGACGAGCCGCTGGACGACGAGCCGCCGGAGCTGGCGACCGCGACCGAAGAGGTGGACTTCTTGGCCGCCGGCTTCTTGGCGACCGGCTTGGGCTTGGGCTTGGGAAGTGCCTTGGGAGACACCATGGCCACCGTGACGGCGGCGGACTTGAAGTCGCGAGCGGGCGCGATGCCGCGGATGCGGAGCTCGCCGGTGGACCTGGCGGCGATCTGAGAGAGCGTGGCGGGGCGGGCGGCCACGCCGAGAGAGGCTTCGACGGGGGTGATCCCGGAAGGAGCGACGGCCGCGCTGACCGGCGCCGTACGGAACGCCGTGGCCCCGATAGCGCCTGCGGTGGCGACTATCGCCACCGCTACCAGCGCGGTGACGAGCACGGGGCGACGGGTCTTGCTTCGAGGTCTCAAGTCATTCTCCGGGGGCCGGCAATAGGACTGCGGCGTGCCGGAGTGAGAGCGCACATGAGCGCTTCTCGAGACAGCTGGGCTAGGAAAGAAGGGTGACTGGCTGTCGGTCACATCCGGCGCCGGGGGCTTCACGCCGCCGCGGCCGAAAAAGCGATTTGCTCTTTTGGCGGATGGACCGGTAACAGTGGCACTCGTTGGGCTGGTTCATCCTCGACCCCGGTCCGGGGCGACGGAGCGTCTCATCAACGCCGCGCCGAGGATGCCCTTGGCTCGTTGTGGATTCTACCACACAGGAACCATCGGACCGTCAACGGCACGGCTTGAGCCGCACTCCTCGGGTGCGCTCGCTCAAGCTTGTGACCTGCGGTTATCCCGCTCGGCAGGCGCTACGGCCCGGTCGTCGATGTGCTTGCCGAGGAGGCGGGGGCAGCCAAGCGGTTCAGCACCACCCCGAGCTGCTGGATAAGGCTGCCGTACGTCGCGAAGTCGCCGGCCTTGAGCGCCGCCTGGGCCCTTTGGAAGAGCTGATTGGCGAGCACTGCGTCACTCGTGGCCGCTGCGCCCCCACCGGTGCCGGTGGTCGCGCCGCTTGGCGTCGCCTGGTTCGGACCGCCGGTCTGGGTGACCGGGGTACCCGCTCCGCCTCCCGTGCCCGCCGGCACCGCAGCCGCGGCCTGCGGGCCGAAGATCTTGACCAACGCGGTCTCAAGATCAGGCTCCATCACGACCTTGTCCGCGTACGAGACGATCACCCGAGTGAGCTCGGGGATCGCCGTCTGCTCGGCCTGGAGGTAGAGGGGCTGGACATACACGATCGAGTTGCGGATCGGGATCACGAGCATATTGCCGTAGATGACCGAGCTGCCCCGCTGGTTCCACAGCGAGAGCTGGGGCGAGATCACAGGGTCCTGGTTCAGGCGCGCCGAGACCTGGTTGGGCCCAAGAGTCAGGCGTTGCTTGGGGAACTGGTAGACGACTCGTTCCCCGTAGTTGGCCGGATCGGACTTGGCCGCCATCCAGCCGATCATGTTGTCCTTGCCCACCGGGGTGAACGGGACCATGAGGATGAAGTCCTCTTTCGTCTCGTTGGGCAGGCGCATGAGCACGTAGAACGGCGCCATGGGCGAGCCCGCAGCCTCACCGGGCAGGGACCACTGGTCCTCTTTGTTGTAGAAGACCCTGGGATCGGTCATGTGGTACGTCGTGTAGACGTCGGCCTGCACGCTGAAGAGGCCCTCCGGATAACGCAGGTGGGCGCGGGTCTCCGCGGGCATCGCGGACATGGGGGTGAGCAGGCCGGGGTAGATCTTGCCCCACGTCTGCAGCACCGGGTCCTTGGGGTCGAACGCGTATATGTGCGTGGTGCCGTCGTAGGCGTCCACCGTGCACTTCACCGAGTTGCGTATGTAGTTGTAGCTCTGGCCGTTGGCCGGCTCCGAGTACGGGAAGTAGCTCGTGGTCGTGTAGCCGTCCACGATCCAGACGAGGCGGCCGCCGATGACCGTGATGTACGGGTCCTTGTCTAGCGTGAGCCAGTTCGCAAGCATGCCTATCCGCTCTTGGATGCCGCGATTGAACAGGACCCGGCTGGTGGGCTTCAGGTAGCCCGAGAACAGGAAATCACTGGCGTTGTACCGCAGCCAGAACAGGATCCGACCGAACACCCCGCCGATGGGCACCCCGGTCTTACCGGAGAACAGGGTCTGCGCGTTCGCGTTGCCTAGCGGGTAGTCGAACTCCTTGAGATTGGTGTCGACGACCACGTAGTCGCGCTCGTCCTCGCCGAAGTAGACGCCGGGCTGAGTCACCGAGATCTCGGTGGAACGCGGCGGCACGTCGCGGATGATGAAGTTGGGCAGTCCCTGCGCGCTGGACTGGTTCACCGGGCTCATGCACACGCCGTAGCCGTGGGTGTAGACGAGATGCGTGTTCACCCAGGTCTGCGCGCGGTCGGCCAGGTTGGTGGTGTTGAGCTCGCGGGCGGAGACGAGGACTTCTTGCTTGGGAGTGGCGAACCCGTTGCCGTTAACGGTGCCGGGCGGCAGGGTCGCCGTGGACTCGGGCTGCCCCGAGTGGTGCATCGCATACCTATCGATGTCCACGTCCTTGAACTCGTAATACGGCCGCAAGCCCTGGAGCTGCTGGTACGTCTGCTTCACGACCGCGGGGCCCCAGAGGCGCACGTTGTCGAGCGTGTCCTTGTTGGCCACGAGCTGGGTCGCTGACAGGTCCTCGGTGGCCGCGAACGGGCGGCCGATGACGTCCGTGAGCCCGAACGCCTCGCGAGTCATGTCGATGTTGCGCTTGATGTAGGGCGCCTCGAGGGTGACCTCGTTGGGGGCGACCACGAACGTCTGCATCGCCCACGGGAACAGGCCGCCCACGAGGATCGACGCTCCCACCCACACCGCCAGCGCGACTATGGGCAGCCTCCAGCCACGCGAGCGGATGTTTGCGATGAAGATGAGCCCGACCACTACGGCGACGACCGTGAGGATGTAGAGGGCGGGCAGCGACGCGTGGACGTCGGTGTACGTCGCTCCCACTACCTGGCCGCGAGCCGAGAAGTCGAGCTCGTACGTTTGCAGGTACGTGCTGGCGGCGGTGACGAAGAACCACAAGCCGGCGAGCACCGACAGATGCGCCTTCACGTGCGGTGCGAACACGTTGCCCTTGTTCCACGGCCGGATGGCGCCGTCTAGCAGGTGAACCGCGGCCGTGACGATGAGCACGACGATGAGCGAGCCCGACAGCCAGTCCACGGCGGCGCGAAGCGCGGGCAACCAGAACACGAAGAAGCCGATATCCAGGCCGAACTGCGGGTCGTTCATATGGAACGAGCTGGCGTGGAGCGCAGCCTGGAAGAGCTGCCAGTCGCCGGACATGCCCGCGCCCGCGATCCAGGCGAGCACAAGACACAAGGCGAGCAGCGCCCACCCCAGCCACTTCGAGCCGAACTCGCGGACCTGGCTCACGGCCTGCATCCAGGCGGGATCGCCCGCGCTCGGCCCGGCCAGGCGCACCTTGGGAGCCAGCGCCCGCGCGATGCGCACGTTGACGTAGACGATCACGAAGAAGACCACCGCGAACGCGAACCCGACGATCCAGGGGGACAGGGCGTTGACCCAGAACACGTTGGTGTGGCCCAGGTCGGTGTACCACCCGTAGTCGGTGATGACAGTGGCCAGCCAGTTGACCCAGCCCAGGCCGAAGATGACGAAGAGCACGACCAGGGCGGCGATGATGCGCCCAGGGCGAAGCCATTTGCGCAGGTCGGGGAGCTGTGGCGTCCCGCCTCGGCCAGCTGTGGGGAAGTGGAAGTCGGGAATGACCTGTGGCTCCTCACGGCCCTCACGGCCGGCGCCGGTAGAGCCCGACCCGTTCGCGCGCGGGCGCGGCTCCTCGTCGCTGCCCGACCTTGTGCCTTTGTCGTCGTTCTGATCCACCTCGTGGTCCTTCCCTGGTACGGCTAGAGGTAGTCCTCAACGTCTATGCCCGACGCCTTGGCGTCTACGCAGCCTACGATCGCCAGCCCGGCGGCTTGCGGGGAGGCGAGCTCGATCTGCAAAGGCGCCGGCGCCAGCGACCCGTCCGCGGCGGCGAAGATGCGCACGACCGGGAGCGCGGGGTCGCGCCCGTCGACCGCGCTCACGACCGCCAGCTCACCGCTCGTGAGGCGCACGACGCAGCGTGGCGGGTACACGCCCAACACCCTTATGAACAAGCGCACGAGCCGAGCGTCGAACGACGTGCCCGCGCAGCTGGCGAGCACCCCGAGCGCCTCGTCCGGAAGCCGCGCAGCCGAGTATGAGCGCTCTGAGGTCATCGCGTCGTACGAATCGGCGATCGCCACCATGCGTCCCGCGAGCGACTGCCGGTGCCCCGGTGTCGCGACCGGGTAGCCGGACCCGTCCAAGCGCTGGTGGTGTTCGTAGACGATGACGATGACGGAGCGGTCGATCCCGCCCAGTCGGGCGACGGCCTCGGCACTGTAGACGGGGTGCTCACGCATGACCTCCCATTCCTCGGCGGTCAGCGTGCCCTCCTTTTGCAGGATGTCGAGGCCCACGTAGAGCTTGCCGATGTCGTGCAGCAGCCCTCCCACGGCAAGGCTGACGAGGAAGCGCCGGTCGTTGGTCACCGCGGCGCCGAGCGCGAGTGCGAGTATCGCGGTGTTCACCGAGTGATAGAAGGTGTATTCGTCGTGGTCTTTGAGCGTGGACAGCTCCAGGATCGCGGGGCCGTTGTCCATGGCGTTGTCTACCAGGCTGTTGGCCACCTTGCGGATGGGCGCGACGTCCAGGCTTCTGCCCCGCGCGACGGAGGCGTCGAGATCTCGCAGCACGTCCAGGGCGCCGTCGTAGGTCGCCTTCGCGGCGACCTTGGGATCGGTGTCGAGGGATGGCTCCTCAGGCACGTAGACGGTCACCGCCGCGAATTCCGCGTGGATGATGCCCGCTGCCGTCGCGGCGGCCGCCAGGCCGCCCGACTCGTGCAGCGTCGGTTCGTCCCTCGCGAGAATCCCGACCAGAGCGCTCAGCTCGGCAACACCCATCCCGCGGCGGATCGTGACGCTGTCGGCGCCGATCTGGGTCAGGTCGCGCTGAAGCTGATCGAACAGCACGCTCTCCTCGGTGAGCACGGTGTCTCCCAGGAGGATCTCGCCTTCGTTGAAGGTGAGCTCGACATCGCGGCCCTCGGCGAAGTACGCGTCGAGCGTTCGCTTGAGGTCCGCCACGAGGGCTTGGACGGCGGGATGGTGGACGGGGTAGAAGCGGGCACCGCGCAGCGCGGCCGCCAGCCTCGTGAGCAGCTCGCGCGCGCGTTGCACCTGGGAAGGCGAGTACCGGGCGGTCATCGGGCCGCACCCCCCGGCGCATCCCTGCGCTGCCGGGCCTCGATGGCCGCGAGCGCGCGCTCCGCGGCCGGCGCCAGCTCCTTGCCCCTGCCCATAGCGCGCAGACCGCGCACTCGCGCGAGCGACTCCAGCAACGGGATGGACGAGGATCGCCGATCCGGCCCAGCGCGTCTATCGCCTCGGCACGGGGGCCGAGCTCTCGGTTGCCCTTCCCTTCGCCCGCGGCGGTGCGCTGCAGCACGCCCACCGCCGAGATGACCCGGCGGCTGCCTAGGGCGCGGGCCGCCAGCTGCACGTTGGCGGCGTCGGGATCGTCCAGAGCTGCGACGAGGAAGTCCACGCAGCGCGGGTCGGGCAGCGCCTCCAGCGCGCGGATCGCCTCGCGCCTGACCCTGGGCTCCGGGTAGCGCGCGGCGCGGGCGACAGCCGGGAACGCGGCCGGGTCTCTCGTACGGCCGAGGACGTAGACCACGTTGCGCACAAGGTACCAGCGGGGGTCGGCGACCCAGCGCGAAAGCTCCGGGATGAACCCGGAAGCGACATCGGCCAGCGCGTCCACGAGAGCCTTGCGCGTCGCCATGTCCGCCTGGTCGGCGATGACCTTGAGGATGGTCTCGAGCGACTCGGCGCCCAGGCGGCGTAGCAGCCGACGACAGGACGCCTGCTCGGGAGACCCGGGCGGATAGAGCCGCACCGCCGCCGCCACAGCCTCGATGGAGTGCTCGTCCGAGATCCACCTCAAGACGTTCTCGAGCGCCTTGCGCTTGATCGGGCGGGCGTCCTTCGTCGTGTGCCGCCGCGATGAGCGCCTCGGCGGCGTCGGCGGCGTCGGCGAAGTGCTGGCCCTCCAAGAGCAGCACCACGCTGTCCTCCAGGACGTTGACCGCGTGCGCGAACTCCTCCGGGCGGCGTTCGTGCGTTGCCACGGCCACGAGCGTGGCCAGGACCGTACCGTCGTCGATACCCAGGCGCGCCTCGTCGCGCAGCTGAGCCAGGTCCGCGTCGGTACCGTCCGGGAGGAGCGGGACCGCCGCCGCGAACTGGACGACCTCGATGGCGCTGGCTACGGACGGGTCCTCGGGACGCGCAGGCGTCGCGACCGTGACCGATGACGGCATCGCCTCCGAGATGATGGAGGCGATGGTCTCGCTCGACGCGCCCTTGTGAGCGAGCCGTGCGCTGAACGCGGTCTCCACCTCGTCGCGAGGATGCACTCCCAGCATCTCGAGGTTGTGCAGCGCCCTGGCCAAGCCGGAGCGCGTGCGGGCGGCCGCGGCGTCCTGCTGAGTGGGGTCGAAGTCGGCGATCACGGCCTCGGCGAGCTGGGCGGTGTCCATGTGCGCGATCACCGCGGCGGTGGCCGGCTCGCGCCTGGCGGCCGGAAGAAGGCGCTCCACCAGGACCGAGCGCCGCTCCTCGCCCGCCAACGACAGAACGGTCTCGGCAAGCGACTGTTGGAGTTGCTCGCGATCCTCGTCGGGCTCGGTCGCCACTGCGCGAGCGAGTGCGGAGACGCGGCCCGCGAGCAAAGCGTCGGGCGGGGTGACTCCCCGCGCGGCGTCGCTGGCCCGCAGGTACTCGAAGATCACGTCGCGGTCCAGCACGACGCGCATGAGCAGGCGTCGCGTCCCGGGGCGGGACGCCGCGGGCCCCATGAGCGCGTCGTCGATGTCCTCGGGCGTGGGCGGCCACGCCTCTTGGGTCTCCTCGGTCACGACCTCGGCCGCGTCCACGATGCGCGCGGAGATCTCCTTGACGGTGATGCCGGTGACGCCCAGGTCCCACAGTCGCGACGCGAAGCCGCCGGCTGCGCGCAGCTCGTCGGGGTTGGGCACGAGCAGGCTCAGGAACTCGACCAGCTCGTGAGCGGTCACCCCCACATGGAAGACGACGGAGTCCACGTTGCGGCTGTAGAACTCGCGCGCGAACTCCACGTACGCGTCGCTGCCGGGGAACACGGGGTCGGGCCCGAACCAGATCCCGTCCCGGGCGAAGTGGAGCTGCATGGCCGGCTGGCTCTGATGCGCGGTCTTGAGCACGGCGAGCAGCGCGGCGGCGCGCTCTTTGGGCATGTTGCTGGCGGCCGGATACAGCCTCACGGCCTTCGCCGTGATGTACAGCTGCTTCACGAAGCGATCCACCACCGCAGGGACCCTGCCGGCTGATGCGCCCTCGGCCAACCACGCCTCCCCACGGTGTCACGGCTTTGAGCGGCGCCTCCCCGCCACTCCCGCGAGCGGGGGCGCGCCGTGCGTGTAAGTATGAAACTGTCGCGAGCGCGGTGCTATCATCCCACCCATGTGTGCCGCTCACCCTGCCGAGGCCCGCCACACGCGCATGGTCTTGGCTTCCGCGTCGCCCAGGCGACGCCGGCTTTTCGCCTGGTACGGAGTGCCGTTCGAAACCGCCGCAGTGGACGTCGACGAGACGCCCGACCCTGCCGTGGGCTCAGACGCGCGCGCGATCGCCGGCGACATCGCCTCGCGCAAAGCCAGAGCCGCCGCGGCCGCCTACCCGGGGGACGTCGTCGTCTCGTGCGACACCCTGGTGTGGCTGGACGGCGAGATCCTGGGCAAGCCCGCCGACATCCAGGACGCCTACCGCATGCTCGAAGCGCTGTCCGGCCGGGAGCACCAGGTGGTCACCGCGGTGGCGATCATGCGACCTGGAGACGCGGACCCGGTGAACCTGGCCGTGGTCACCAACGTGCATATGCGGGGGCTGACCGAGGAGGACGTCGCGACGTGGGTGGAGGAGGGCGAGCTCCTGGGTTGCGCCGGCGCCTACAACATCGAACGCCACCTCGCCTACGTGGACGACGACGAGTGCTACCAGAACGTGGCGGGCCTGCCGCTGTGTCACCTGTACCTGCTGTTGGCGTCGTTCGCCGAGATTCCGGCGGGAGTGACGTTCGACCGCCCCGACGCAGCGTGCGACGCGTCTCGGGGGGCGTTCTGCAAGCTGGGGCCCTGCATGCTCGGCCACTGCTGCTGACCTCCAGGCACCGCTAGCACCCACAGGGGACTTCCCCGCGCCCTGGACACCTCGGCGAAGAATCATATAATCACGTTAGTGATTTGGTGATTATTCGCCAAGGGAGTGGCCCCGCATGTACAGGTACACGATCAGCCCGGCGACTCAAGCAGCCCTCGGCCGCATCGAGCAGCTTCGAGTCTCTCTCGACGCGCAAGGCCCGCTGCCTCGGGTCTGGCTGGGCAGGACTCGCCGAGACCTCGAGGCGGAAGCCATCGCCGCATCGACCATCCTCGAGGGCGTTAACATCACAGTCGACGAGGCCCGCCGCATCCTGGCCGACGACCGCCCGACAGGGGTCTCGGCACAAGACGCGGCTCTAGTCGACGGATACCGCGACGCTATGCGGTACGTGCTGGCGCGCGCCGACGCTCCTGCCTTCTCCTGGCAAAGCGAACTGCTCCTGGCCCTCCACCATCGTGTCCTTGCAGGATCCCATGCTTCCGGAGCGGGCCGATTCCGCGACAGCCAGAATCGGCTGACGAACCGCGCCACCGGCTTGCAGGTCTACCTTCCGCCCCCGCCGGATCAGGTGCCCGGCGCGGTAGTCGACACGATGGACTGGCTCGACTCCTCCGCCGAGCCCGCACCGGTGACAGCCGCCCTGGCGCACGTATCCGTCGCGGGCATACATCCGTTCCGCGACGGCAACGGCCGCACCGCTCGGATCACGGCTTCGCTGGCGATGTACCGCGGCGGCTACAAGGCCCCCCAGTTCACTAGTCTCGAGGAGTGGTGGGGGCGGCACGCCGTCGACTACTACGAGGCTTTCGAGTGCCTCGGGGACCACTGGGACCCGAGCGTCGACGTCACCCCGTTCATCGACGCGCACACCGGCGCCCAAGTGACCCAGCTTGAAGCTCTTTCGCTTCGCAACGCCACCGATCGAGCTCTCTGGACGGTCCTGGAGGACGTCGCGGTCCACGACCTGGGCTTGCGCGAGCGCACCACGAACGCGCTCTACGACGCCTTCTTTGGCCGGGAGGTCACCAACCGCTACTACCGCAACGTGGCTGACGTATCGGATGTCACGGCCGCGCACGATCTCGCGAAGCTCGTGTCCTCCGGCCTACTCGAGAGCAGGGGTGCGGGGAGAAGCGCACACTACGTGGGCACCGAGGCGCTGATCGAACGCGTTGCCGTGGCAAGCGAGCTCGGCCCGGAATGGCGCTCGCCGGGCGCGCCCTTGTCCGACCAGAGGGGCCTCGTCGTGGCCGGACTGGCTGCGCGGCTTCAAGCAGGGTGAGGGCCCGCGCCGCCGTCTAGCCTCGCCGCGCGGTGACGATCAGGCTCTCGTCGGTCATGGCGTCGAAGGCTTTGCCCGAGTGGTCCCCGTAGGTGGCGACATCCACGAAGCCGGCGCCGTCAGCCCATCCTCGAGCGCGCGCGAGGTGATCACCGTGTGCGGCCCCCTGTGGGCGGTAGCGGCCCAGCCCAGTTCCTCGTCGCCGGCCAGCGCGAGCGCCGCGTCCTTGGTGGCCGTCATGAACTCTATCCAGATCCGCACAGGGGCCTCGGGGGGCTCGAACTCGAGGAGCCGAAGGTACACCGCGGTCCCGCCCGGGACGTCTCGGACCTTCACCGGGAGGAAGCGCGGCCGCAGCTCCAAGAGGCGGTCGTGGTTGAGCAGGTGGAGCACCAGCGCCCCGCCGGGCCGCAGCACAGCGGCGAAGTCGGCGAGCGCGGCCGCAAGGCCGTCCGCGCCGTCCACGTGCGGCAACGCGTTTCCGGTACAGGTCACGGCGTCCACTCGGCCCACTCCGAGCTGGGCCAGTCCGCCGAACCCGCCCTCGAGGAACCGCACGTCCACATCGCGCGAGGCGGCGTTTGCCCGCGCCGCAGCGAGCATGTCCTCGGCGGGATCCACGCCCGTGACCTCGAATCCTCGCTGCGAGAACGCGATGGCGTGGCGTCCGGTCCCGCATCCCACGTCCACGATCGTGCGCACCCCGGCGTTCTCGAACAGGCGCTCGAAGAAAGGCAGCTCCCGCGCGAGCCTGACGTCCCAATCCACCATCAGGTCGTAGTCCGACCGGCGGTGCTGATGGATGTGGCCGGAGCCGTCCTGTTCAGAGCTCATGCGCTTCCCTTCCGTCTGATGCCAAGCCGACCCCAATCGCTGTTCAGGATGGGGTCGACAACGAAGTACGCGATCGCCACGAGCCACCACATGTTCGACGCCCAAGTCGGACTCCACAAGGCCACGATCATGGACGTGCCGAACACGGTGGGCGTGATGAAGGACTTGATGACGGCGACGCGCCGGTCGGCTCCGGGTGCCGTGAGCCCCGATGAGTACGCGTACAGCAGCATGAACAGCACGGCGATCCCGGTGAGCGTCATCGCGCCGGCGTAGATCTCGACGCCCAGCAGCGTGTTGCCGTAGTCGGCCACGACTTGGGTCGGGAACGGAAGCAGGGCGACGAAGAACAGCACCAGCAGATTGAGCCACAACATCCGTGTGTCGAAGCGATCCACGAAGTTGTACAGGCGATGATGCGCCACCCAGTACCCGCCGATCACGACGAACGAGAGCGCGAACGCGAAGAAGTTGGGCACGAGCGCCGCCAGCTGCGGACCCAAGGCAGGGCTTGCGCTGGTGGCGTCCAGCGCCGGCAGGCGCACGTCGAGGGCCAGCAGGGTGATCGCGATAGCGAAGACGGCGTCGGAGAAGTTGACGAGCCGGTCGAGGGAACGCTGGCCCCTCTTGCGGTCGGCGACGCTCTCGCGAGCTGCACCCGCCTCGGCCACTTCGGTCCCCCTAGTCGTCGATGCGGAAGATCCTCGCCGCGTTTCCCCTCAGGACCTTGTCACGGTCGCCGTCCGAAACGCCCAGCTCCTCAAGGATGCGGCGCTGCTGGAACGTGATCCACTTGCGGTACGGGGCCGTCGTACCCGAATCCGTGCCGAAGAGGATCCTGTCGGGGCCTAATGCGATGAGCGCGGCCTCGAAGACCTCGGGCAACGTCATCCGGGGCACGTAGTTGTCCAGCCAGTTGTTGGTGCCCGAGGTGTCCACGCACACGTTCTTGCACTGGTACGCGAGCTTGAGCACCGAGTCGATCCACCCCGCGCCGAAGTGCGCGATCACGAACGAGCTCTCGGGATAGTCGCGGGCCACCGGCGACAGGTCTATGGGGTCGGCGAAACGCAGGTCGCCCGTGGGGTCCACCGTGACGCCGTAGTGGATGATGAAGCTCATCCCCAGCTCGCAGGCCGCATCGAAGAACGGCCGCGCGCCGGAGTCGGAGAGGCGGTAGCACCGGTTCACCGGGTAGAGCTTGAAGCCCTTGAAGCCATCAGCGTGGGCGCGCCGGACCTGGTCCGCCACGTCCGGCGCGAACGGGTCAAGCGACGCCAGGACGCTCACCTTGCCCGCCGACTCGCGGATGAAGTCCACCATGTACTGGGACGGCCCCGTGGCCACGACGATCCCTTTGGTGATGCCGGCGTCGTTCAGCCGTTCGGAGTACCACTCAGCCATCTGCGCGGGGTCGAGCTCGGGCAGGTTGAAGTTCTCGCCGCGCCGGCCCCACTTGCGGTCCTTGACCGCCCGCTGGAAGCGCTCGGCCTGCGGCATCGCGGCGATCATCTCTTCCATGATCGCCAGCGTGAACAGGTGCATGTGAGCGTCTACGACGTCTCCGGGCTTGGTGGGAGGGACGGTCTTGGACGACATAGAGGTCGTGGCTCCTTCTGCTCGGCTCGTTGCGTCGGTCACAGGCCCGATCCTTCTCCTGCCGAGGAGTCGGACTTGCGCGGCACCTGGTCCGGCACGATACGCGTGACGCGCAGGCGCGCGATACGGCGCCTGCGCACGTTGGCGACCCGGATCCGCCACTCGGCATGCTCGAGGGTCTCACCCGGCTCCGGTATGTGCCCCAACTCGGCAAGGACCCATCCCGCGACCGTCTCGTACTCTTCGCTCTCCGGGATCTCGAGGCCGAGCTTCTCGTTGGCCTCCTCCACGGGGAGGCGCCCGTCCACGAGCCAGTCGCCGGCGCGCAGCGGTTGCACATAGCGCCGGACGCGGTCGGACTCGTCGGCGACCTCGCCCACGACCTCCTCGATGATGTCCTCGAGCGTGACCAGGCCTTCCGTACCGCCGTGCTCGTCCACGACGATCGCCATCTGGTCGTGCGACGTGCGCATCTCGCCCAGGAGGTCGATCACGCGCTTGGTCTCCGGCACGAACACGGCGTTGCGAACGTAGTCGCCGATGAGGTCGCACTGCCGCTCGTCCATGACGCACGGAAGCGTGTCTTTGAGCAGGAGCACGCCCACGATGCTGTCGCGATCCTCGTGGTAGACCGGCAACCGCGAGAACCCGGTGCCCTGGAAGACCTCGAGCGCTCGCGGCAAGGGCGTGGTGTCCTCGAGCATGACCATGTCCACCCGGGGCACCATGACCTCGCGCGCGGTCGTGTCGCCGAGCTCGAAGACCTCGGCGATCATGCGCTTCTCTTCGTCCAGCAGGGTGCCCTGCTCGGTCACGAGGAGCTTGAGCTCCTCCTCGGTGACCCCCGGCTTGCCGCCGGCGTGCAGGCCTATGACGCGCCCCATGACGTCCGCCGAGCGGGCGAGCAGCCAAGTGAGCGGTGCGGCGGCGGCCGCGATCAACGCGATCGGGCGCGCGACGACCACGGAGACGGACTCGGCACGCTGGAGACCCAAGCGCTTGGGCGTGAGCTCGCCGAACACGAGAGAGATGTAGCTCACGAGCGTCGTGGTCACCACCACGGCGAGGCCGCCGGTGATGCTCTTGGGGACGTCCCACGCCCGCGAGCCAGACCGCGAGAACCTCCGCGAGGCTGACGGCGGCGACTGCGCTCGCGAGGAAGCCCACGAGCGTCATCCCCACCTGCACGGCGGCGAGCAGTCGCGAGGGGTCGGCCAGAAGGTCCAGCGCCACGCGCGCGCCCGCCTCCCCCTCCTCGGCCCGCCGACGCAGCAACGGGCGGCTCGCCGAGATCGAGCGCGATCTCAGCCGCAGCGAAGAAGCCGCCGATCAGGACGAGGACGAATATGCCGATGATCTCGAGCAGGTAGGCACTCATGGACTAGAGCTTACCGCTACGGACGCCGTCACCTGCGCCGGGGGGCGCACGAGGGTGACGGCCGCCCTGGTGTGAGGTGCCGGAAAACCTTACCATCTGACGGGGCGTGTGGAGGGGGTAAGGTGCCAGCCGAGGATCACGACAGGAAGCGCGCAGCGGAGGCCGCTGTACGCGGCATAGCCAGCGCTTTCAAGACACTGCGCCTCTATCCCGCCGCGAGTCCGATCCCGCGCCAGGCGGCGGACACCGCCGCGGACGAGGTCATGCGCCTGCTGGACGGACGCGACTTCGCCGCGCTGCACGTGGAGCGCGATGGGCTGTCGTTCGACGGCGTCGCGATCCCCGGCATCGTTCCCGGCGCCGCCGACGTCGCGGACCTGCTGCGAAGCCATGGTGTGGCGGACGTCGCGTTCACCGCCCCCTGCTCGGCCGACGACGTGCTCGCCTTCGTGACCGCACTGGCTCGCGAGCCCTCCGACCTGCGCGCGAGTGGCGGGTTGGGCCCGGTGCTGGACGGCGCGGGCGTGGGCTCCATCCAGGTGTCCGACATCGCGATCCTGCTCACCGCCCACAGCGCGGGCTCCGACGCGCCCGCCGCCGACGCCGCGGGCGGCCCCGTCGACGCCGAGCCCTCGGCCCTGGATGCCGAGGCCTCGGCGATGCTCCGCTCCGTGGCCAACGACCCCAACCGCCTGGCCGCCTGGATCTCCGGCGTCGCCCCCGAGCGCGACTCGCTGGACCAGGGGCTGTTGCAGCTGTCTTCTGCGATCGGCGGCGCAGACGCCTTCGGCGCGTCGCTGGCCGGCGCGTTCCCCAGGCTCACCGCGTTCGACCGCGATGCCCTTCTCGCGCTCGCCGTGGACCCGGGCGCGTCCGACGGCGTCACCCGGGCGTTCGTGTCCATGCTCCCCGACGACGAGCTCGCCCAGGCGCTGACCAGCGGCCGCTCGGGAGAGAACATGCTGGCTCTGTCCAACGCGCTCGCGTGCCTGCCTTTGGGCGGCCGGCTGGGACGAGTGATGGAGAGCGTCAAGGGGCTGCTGCCCTCGCTCGGGCACGGGGACAAGGAGATGCGCTTCCTCGAACACATGGTGGAAGTGCGCACCGCGGGCGGCCCGGACGAGCCCATCACCGACGCGGAACCCGACCTGGGCGAGATCGCCCTCGCGGTCAAGTCGCTGTCCGACGACTTCTCGGCCCAACACGCCGAGGTCGCGAGCGCACGTGCCGGAGGCTCCGAGCGAGCCATAGCCACGATGCTCACGCTGCTCGAACAGCAGCAAGACTTCGCGCTGTATTGCGAGACCCTGGACCGGATCACGGCCATGGTTCCCGGGCTCATCGGCGCCGGCGAGCTGGGGCTCGCGGCGCGGCTGCTCGACGAGCTCAGCACGCGCGTGACGGCCTCGCAGGGAGCCTGGCCGGGCGTGCGCGAACGTGCCGAGGGTGCCGTTCATCGGGCGCTGCGGCCCGACACCATACGGGCGCTGCTGGACGCGGTGCTCGCCCAGGGTGACGACTCGCTGCCCGCCGCCCGCGAGATCGATGCGGTACGGCGACGAGGCGGCCGTGCACTCCCTCATGGAGATCGCGCTCGCCTCGGGCGACGGCCGCAACTTCGCCGCCGCCGAGCAACTCGTGGGCAGGCGCATGCTCGACGAGCTGTGCCGCGCCGCCGGGACCGTGCCCGCCAGCGGCGTCGCCGCGGTCGCGCGCAGGCTGGCGGCGGCCAGCTCCGAGCCCCGCTGCGCGGCGGCGCTGGACACGCTCGCGGCGCGGCCCGACCCGGCCTCCCGCCGCGAGCTCGCGGCGTCGGTGGCCCGCGTGGACACCCAGTACGCCGTGACCCTCTCCGAACAGCTGCTCTCCGACCGCGACGCCGAGGTCTCCGTCACGGCGGCGCGCGGCCTGGGACAGAATCCGAGCGACGGAGCGTCCAGGGCCCTCGCGCAGCGCCTGTCGCAGCTGGACGTGGACGGACGGGACTTCCCGCTCGCCCGCGAGATCGTCCTGTCCCTGGCCCGCCATCACGATCCGATAGCCATCGGCGCTTTGGACCGGCTGGCGGCTCGCCGATCGCTCATCAAGCGCGCGAACTTCACCGCGCTGCAGGAGATCGTCCGTCAGGCCCAACACATGCAACGGCGGTGACGATGTCGGACCCTCGGAAAGGCCAACGATGAACGAGTCCGCCGAGCTTGTGGTGGGCGCGCTGGCGGCCGCGAGAAAGGCCGGGCAGCTGTACCCGGCCGCGCATCCCGCATACATAGAGGCGGCCCAGGCTCTCGCCGAGGCCGTGGCCGAGGCCGCCGGCACGGGGCCGTTCTCGCTCACGCTGTACCAGGGCAGGCTCTACTCGGGGAGCGAGCCGCTGTCGGACGACACTCCCGCCGCGGCCACCCTGTCGGGGGCGCTGGAGGCGCGCGGAATCGAAAGCCTCACGTTCGCGCCCGGATTCACCCTCACCGACGCGGATGCGCTCACCGCGGTGCTGAACCTGCGAACGAGCATGACCCTGGACCCTGCCGCCGAGCTCGCCTCGCGTGGCGCGCGCGGCGTCGGGATCGCCGCCGTGGCCCGCTCCGCGACCAACGACCGGGAGCGGCGCGGACGGCAACGCGAGCAGGACCGCGCACTATACCAGCGCCTGCTGGGGCAGCTGCGCAACGTCTCCAGGCAGGTCGCCGCCCGCGACACGCCCGACGTCCGCGACGCGAACGCGATGGTGGGCTCCGTCCTGTCCCGGCTGCTGGAAGACGAGTCGGCAGTGCTGGGCCTGGCCACGATCCGCGCCCAAGGCGAGGCCGAGCTCTTCCACGCCGTGAACGTGATGATCTACTCGATGGCCCTGGGGCGGCAGCTGGGACTGCCCGAAGCCGACCTCACGGCGTTGGGAGTCTCGGCGCTGCTCCACGACATCGGCAAGGCGCAGTTCGACCAGGCCACGCCGCAAGGTGCCGAGGCCGCGCGCCTGGGCCACCCCTCGGCGGGCGCCTCGGTGCTCGCTGGGCTGCCCGAGGGCGAGCGCGAACCGCTGCTCGTGGCGTACGAGCACCACATGGGCGTGGACGGCTCCGGCTGGCCGCGACCCGCGACCGGATACCGGCCGCACCCCTTCGGTCGCATCGTCGCGGTGGGCAACCGGTACGACAACCTCGTGAAGCCTCTCACGGGAGACGAGCCCATGCCGCCCGAGCGCGCGGTCGCCCGGCTCATGGCCGAGGCCGAAGGGCCGCTGGACCCCGTATTCGTGCGCCTCTTCATCCGGGCGATAGGCGTGGTGCCCATCGGGGCGTCCGTGCGCCTGTCCGACGCGTCCGTGGGCGTGGTGTGCGCGGTCGGCGAAGACGTGCTAACCCCCACCGTGCGGCTCGTCTTCGACGGTTCCGGCGCCGAGGTGGAGGACGCGCAGGACGTTGACCTCACCCGGGATCCGCGGTTCATCGCCGAGGTCCTGGACCCCGAGGAACTGGCGTTGGACCCGAGCGAGCACCTCTAGCCCGCCGGCGCGGGCGAGTCCGGCCCGCCTCGCTCAGCTCTCGATGCGGAAGGTGCGGTCGATCTTCTCGAGCACAGCGGCGACGAGCGCCAGTCGCATGCGCTTGTCCGTGCAAGCATCGGCGAAGCGATCAACCGACCTCACGATCTCCGCCGAGGGCTTGTAGCGGATGAGGCCGCCCGCATTGGACAGGATGTCCGAGCGGCAGAGCTGCTCGAGGTCGTCGTCGAGGTCGTCGGGACGCCTGGCCCACTCGCGCCGCGAGTGCCCTCTTGTCCAGCACGGCCGACGGGTGCTTCTGGAAGAAGAGGAGATCTCCCAAGCGAGCAGCGTGCGGACGTGCGCGTCAACGAACCGCGCGAGCCCCGGATCCACGAGCCCTCCCGAACCTTCCACGCGCCCCTCCTTTCTCGCCGACGGCGACAGATTGCCGCTATCGGCGAGTCCCTGACCACCTTATATCCGTGGTCTGACAGGCGCCAGCACGCCGCGCGGGACGGCGCCCGGCGCAACGGCCGCCCGGCTGTCTCGCCGTACGGGTACCATGATGCGACGGCCCTCGAGGCCGGTCCGCAGCGGAGATCCCGCGCACGCCGCCCGGCGTGCTCGATCCAAGGAGCATGGTGATGGCTGAGAACATCGGTAGGACGGCGGTCGTGCACTACCGGGGCACGCTCGAAGACGGCAGCGAGTTCGATTCGAGCATCGGCGGCGATCCGCTGGAGTTCGTCGTGGGCGCGGGCGACATCATCCCCGGGTTCGACCGCGCGGTGGCGGCCATGAACCCGGGCGACAAGACCACCGTCACCATCCCGCCGGACGACGCCTATGGTGAGCGCACCGAAGAGGCCGTCCAGAAGGCGCCGCGCGAGATGTTCGGCGATCACGAGCCGGTCGAGGGCGAGATGGTGGGCCTCGTGGGCCCCGACGGGCGTCAGCTCGCCGCGACCATCGGCACCGTCGCGGCG
Source organism: uncultured Coriobacteriia bacterium (assembly GCA_963768865.1). GTDB lineage: Bacteria > Actinomycetota > Coriobacteriia > Anaerosomatales > CAVYJL01 > CAVYJL01. Next base: position 196,771 of record CAVYJL010000008.1, read on the forward strand.
GACGGCGTGGAGCTCGACTTCAACCACCCTCTCGCCGGCAAGACCCTCACGTTCGAGATCGAGCTGCTCGAGCTCATCGACACCGAGGAGATAGACGTCGTTGAGACGCCCGACGGCATCGTGTTCGAAGAGGTCGACGTCGTGGAGACCAAAGAAGGCAAGACGATCGTCGACACCGTCGACGTCATCGAGGAGGACTGAGCTGAGGCCCCGAAAGGCGGCTCCGGCCGGTCGGACACGAGGGGGGCGGCGCGCACGCGCCGCCCCCCTCGCTCGTCTTCACGCTTTCGCCGCCACGCGCCTGGTGCCCGACGCGCCGAACGACTCGAAGCCCCGGTCCTCGGCAGGTATCTGGAGGGCGTCGAGGACGGCCCGCATCGGCGTGATCGATCGCCGGTGGCCCGGCGACGATGAAGTACCAGCCGTCGTGCGGATCGATGTGGTGCTCCACGAGCCGCGGAGTGATGAAGCCGCGCTCGCCCTCCCAGTCCGGCCGAGGCCGGGCGATGACCTCGACCAGGCGGAAGAAGTCCGCTCGGTCCGCGAAGGCTCTGAGCTCGTCGTCGAACGGAACGCAGTCCTGCGTGTTGTTGCCGTAGAAGAGCACGAGCTCGGCGCTGCCGTCCTCGCGCAGCACGCGGTCGCGGATGATGGCGCGTGCGGGCGCGACGCCTACGCCTCCCATGAGGAACGCGACACGGGTCACGTCCTGCGGGACACCGAGCCTGCCGCCGGGCCCGGAGACCGTCACCGCGTCGCCGGGCCGGAGGGCCATGAGGGCGTCTTTGAAGGCCGAGCCGGTGAGACGGGTCGCCAGTATCCATCGTGGGCTCGGATGGAGCGGCTGCGTCGGAGAACGTCTTGGTCTGGGGGCCCTCGCGGGTGTCGAGGGTGAGCCTGAACCACTGGCCGGGCCGCGCGTGGTAGCCGTCCGGCCGCGCGAAACGGAAGGTGTCAGTCGTGGAGCAGCACGGCTCCCCCGACATGAACGTCGTGGCAAAGGCCGGTAGAGCCACGGGCGTCCTCCTTGTACGTGATCCCGTTGCGCGTCTTCGTCCGGTGATTCCTACCCGCGCGGGTGAAGACGCGGTCCGCGGGACGGCTGGGCCGGGCCGGGCGGCGCGGGTTCGCCGGGGTGGGCGGCGCGGCTGGCCCGGGGCCGGGCGGGCGGTTCGCCGGGGCGGGCCGGCCCTCGGCATGTGGTATGAACGGCTCATGGCATCAGACACCTTCACCGTCCACGCGCCGGAGTTCACCGAAGGGCTCGACTGGATCGGCACCGACAGGCCCCTGCGCCTGGCCGAACTGCGCGGCAAAGCTGGTGCTGCTCGACTTCTGGACGTACGGCTGAATCAACTGCATGCACGTGCTCCCGCGTGTCGGCGGAGCTTGAAGAACGGTTCCAGGACGCGCTCGTCGTCATCGGCGTGCACGCCGGCAAGTTCGTCGAGGAGCGACGTACGGCGAACATCCGCCAGGCGTGCGCGCGTCTCGGTGTGGTACACCCGGTGGTGAACGACCGCCAGTACCGCATCTGGCGTGCGTACGCGGTGCAGGCGTGGCCCACCGTCGCTCTGGTCACGCCGGAGGGCCGCCTCGCGGAGGTGAGCGCGGGCGAGTTCGACGTCGAGGTCATGTCCTCCACCGTCGTCGCAGGTGCTCGCGCGCGCGGAGACGGACGGCACGCTCGGCGCGGCCCGTTCGACTCGGCGTGGACGCTCGCTACCCCGCCCGAGCCCGACGGCGTCCTGAGGTTCCCGACGCCGCGTGCTGCCGCCGGGGACAAGCTGTACGTGTCCGACTCAGGCCACTTCCGAGTGCTCGAGCTGCAGGTCGAGGGGGAGACGGCGAGGTCTCGCGAACGCTCGGCAGCGGCGAGCCGGGCTTCGCGAACGGAGGAGCCGGACCAGGCGCGCTTCGTCGAGCCGCAGGGTCTCGCGGTGCGCGACTCCACGCTCTACGTCGCCGACAGGCGCAACCACACGTGCGCGCGGTCGACCTCGAGACCGGCGAGGTCACGACCGTCGCCGGCACCGGCGAGCTCGGGGACCGCGGCGTGCGCTCGGGCCCGGCGCTCGCCACGCCCCTTCGTTCTCCATGGGGCCTGCTCGCGCGCGACGGCCGGGTGCTCGTCACCATGGCGGGGACGCACCAGCTGTTCACGCTGGACCCGGCCCGCGGCAAGCTCGAGCTGTACGCCGGCACCGGCGCCGAGGCTATCGTCGACGGCATGCGGCTTCGCGCGGCACTCGCTCAGCCCACCGGCCTGGCCGGCGACCCGATGAACGTCTACTTCACCGACTGCGAGTCCTCCTCGGCGCGCCGCCTGGGCGACGGCGCCCTGAGCGCGGTGCACACCATCGTGGGCACCGGCCTGTTCGATCACGGCGACCGCGACGGGACGGGCGACGAAGTGCGCCTCCAGCATGCCGAGGACCTGGGCGTGCACCGCCGCTCCCTGGTCGTGGCGGACACCTACAATGGCAAGCTCAAGCGCGTGACCGTGGGCGACCGGACCAGCGAGGCGTGGCCGGGGGACGCGGGCTCCGGGGACGCGCTCGTCCACCCCGCGGGCATCTGGGCCAACGACGACCGCGTGCTCGTCGCGGACACGGGGCAGCATCGGATCGTCGTCGCCGACCCCGCCACCGGCGAGCTCACCGCTCTCGAGATCTCGTAGACCCGTCCCCTCGGCCCAGGCTCAGTACCAGATCTCCATCGCGAGGCCTTTGCGGTCGCGCTCCGGCTCCGCGCGGCGGCAGCCTGCGCGCCACTCCCTCGAAGATGCGCGCCGCCGTCCAACAGCACGCGTGAGCATCGAGCACGTCGTCGAACGACACTGCCGAGGCCGGCCACCCGCCCCGCACGTTGAGCGGGTCGGTGAATCCGGCGTGGACGAGGGCCTCGGCACGGTCCTGGATGCCGTTGACCGTGCGCTTGGAGGCGCGCATGGGCCCGCCGGCCATCTCGGTGAAGCTGAGCTCGGGGAAGCACTCGCGCACCGTTTGCCGGACCTGCCCGCTCATGAGCGCATCGACCTCGGCGATCTTTGGGGCGATGCCCCACGACTGGCGCGACAGGCCTATGCCCGCCGGCGAACTCGCGCGGTTGGCGGCGTTCGCCTCGTGCCAGCTCGCCGCTCGCAGCGCCGCTCGCACGGGCGGCGAGAACACCGACGTCCCGCGCTTGGGCCCGACGAGCCTGCGCGCCTCGCGGTCGCACGCGCGCCCGCCGCGCGCGGCGGCGTCGAGCAAGCCGATGGGGATGTCGACCGCGATGACGCGCGGGTTCTCGCGCATGCCCAAGACGTCGGCGAACGTGGGTTTGAGCAGGTGAAGCGTGCGCCCGCTGGACAGGTCGCGCGCGACGACGAACCAGCCTCCTCGGCACGCGTCGACGCCCGCGACCCAGGTCATCGCCCGACCCCTAGAAGAAGAGCCGGCCGTGCCCTGCCGCTACGGACAGGACGTCGGCACCTGCGTAGCCCGCGAGCAGCGCTACGAGCCACGGCACGGGCCATCCGCCGGTGGGGGCCGGCGCCGAGGGATGGGCGTGTCCGCCGGACGGCGACCGGGCCGCCACGCGCGTGAGGCCCACGGCCTCGCCCGAGAGCAACGACCCGTCCAGATCGAGCTCGGCGATACGGGCCTGCCTGAAGCCCGGCGTGTAGTAGTCCTCCCAGGCCAGCTTCCCGGCCGAGACGGTGGGCGAATAGGCGACGTTCTCGCCGTCGGTCAGTTGCACCGGCTTGAGCGTCTTGAGGTCGCAGCCCCACAGCTCGGCGAGACGGTTGCCGCCGGACGTCTTGGGCCATGCGGCCCACACGACCGTGTCCCCGTCGATGCACGCCCGTTCGTGGTAGCCGGGCTCAGCGGTGATGGTGGTGATCCGGCCGGTGTCCAGGTCCATCGAGTACAGGTTGGACCCGTCCGCGTCGCCCTCCGACCACACGAGCGTGCGGCCCGAGATGGCGGGGTCATGCTGATCGGCCTCCCTGCCCGGGACGGCCGGTGTCTCGTCGCCCGTGCGAAGGTCCAGGAGCACGATCTCTCCCAGACCCAGCCGAGGCCGGCGCTCGTAGGCGATGGTGTCGCCGGAGATGGAGGGGTCCAGATGTCCCACGAGGTTGTCGGTGAGCGTCTCCAGCTGGCCGGTCGCGAGGTCGTACATCTGCAGCTCGGGACCGGTGTCGCTAGTGTGGTTCTCGAAGACGAGGCGCTCTCCGTCCAGGGCCGGGCGCCATCGCGCGCCCACAGACCCGGGGATCACCTTGTCGGAGCCGTCGACGAGATCGCGGAGATGGAGCGTGTAGCGGCCGTCGTCGAACTGGACGTACGCGAGCCGCGAACCAGCGAGCGCGGGAGTGAAGCTGGTCTGGTCCACGACGATCTGGGCCTCGGCCGCGAGGGCGGGCTTGGGCAGGGCCAGGGCGGCCAGGAACGCGAGTGCGACCGCACCCGCCAGAAACGACCCTTCGAAGATACGGACCCTCGGCATCGCGAACCCCCTCGGTGTGCCCAGCGCTCCCCCCGGCGCACCGCTGCTAGATGCTTAAGATACCCTAAGTGGCCTGGGCGGTCATCGTGCCCGAGGGGCCGTTCATCCGCGTGAGGGACCCGGTCACGTGTCCAGCCCAAGCCTCCGGCGAACCGGTTCGCTCGTGAGCTCGCGCAGCACGTCTTTGGCCACCCAGCGAGCGGACCGCGACTCCGGGTCGCGGCCGTCGCCGGCATCCGCGAGTATCTCCTCGGCCGTCGCCGCCGCGCGCGCGTTGAGCGCGGCGTTGCGCTTGCCGATGTTGCGCAGCGCCCAGCTCACGGCCTTCTTGACGTAGTTGCGGCCGTCCGAGGCCTGTTCCGCAGCCAGCGGCAGCAGCTCCACGAAGCGCTCGTCGGGAGCCGCGCGGTCGTGCGACGCGAGCCCCGCCATGAGCGCGAACCCGGCTCGCTTCACGAACTCCTCCGGACGCGACGACCACTCGCGGGCCTTCTCCCAGCCGTACGGGCTCACGTCGAACAGGCTAGTTGCGGCCTGGTCGGTGAGATCCCAGGAATCGAAGCCCAGCGCCCATGACTCCATCTGAGCGGGCGTGACCTGGGCAGGGTCGTCGACGAGTGCCGCGAGGAGCCTGGCCTCGTGGAAGCCCGTCTCCCACAGCGCGGCCGCCAGTGCGTGGTCGCCCCGGTACGGCTTGCCGAGGTCGCGCAAGGTGGCCACCGAGACGCCGAAAGCCTCGTCCACGTTGATCCCGTACCGGCTCATGCCGGCGCGGTTCTCCTCGCTGCCCAGCGCGCGCACCCGTTCGACGATGACGATCGCCTCGGCCTGGGGGTCGGTGACGGGCGTGCGCCTGGGGGTCCTTGCCAATGGGGCGCCTTTCGCGGGGGATCGGGGCGGCGGTCCGGAAGGCCCTCGGTTTGGGCCTGTCAGACCTGGCGCTTACGATGTTCCCGTCTTTCGTCACGGAGGGGGAACGTCCTTGCCTGGACCGGTGCGCTTCATACACACCGCCGACCTGCACCTCGGCGCCGCGTTCAAGCGGGTCGACGCGCCGCAGGGGCCCATGCGCGCCATGCTGCGCGACTCCACCCTCGTGGCCCTGGACAACGTAGTACAGGCCGCGCTGGAACGCGCCGTGCATCTCGTCGTGATCGCCGGCGACGTCTACGAGGACGCCGAGCCCAGCTTGCCGGTGCGCGCGCGCTTCCAGGGCGCGATGCGCCGGCTGGCGGCCGCGGGCATCCCGGTCTTCATCGTGCGCGGCAATCACGACGCGGATGCGGCCGCGCTGGAGCTCGATCTGCCCGACAACGTCACGATCTTCGGAACGTCGGGGGTCGAGCGCGTGGAGTTGGACGCGGACGGCGCAACGGTCGCGCTCTACGGGATCAGCTACGCGCGGCCCCGTGTCACCCGCGACCTGGCGGCCGCGTACTCGCGCCAGGGCGACGAGGCGCTGGCGATCGGGATCCTCCACACCGCCGTGGGCGCCGACGCGGAGGGTGCGGCCTACGCGCCCAGCACGCTCGACGACCTGCGCCGCGCCGGCATGGACTACTGGGCCCTGGGCCACATCCACAAACCGCAGGTGCTGCTTGCCGGCGAGCCGGTCGCGGCGTACCCGGGCTCGCCGCAGGGCCTGACGCCCAACGAGACCGGGACCCATGGCTGCCGCGTGGTAGAGCTGTCCGCCGGCCGATGCGTGGCCGAGGAGATCGCGTGCGCGGCGTTCGAGTGGGCCCGTCTCGACGTGAACGTCGAGGAGAGCGCCGGGATCGACGACGTGCGCGATGCCGTGCTCGCGGCGCTCGACGCCGCCCTTCCCAAGGGCGCGGGCCTCGCTTGCAGGGTCACTTTGCGCGGCTCGACGTCCGCGCACGCCGCCTTGCAGCGCGAGACCGGCGAGAACCTGGTCGCGACCCTGCGCGATGAGCTGTCGTCGCGCCCGGGGCCTGTGTGGCTCGACGCGCTCACCGACCTCACGACCCCGCCGCGTGATCTCGAGGCGCTGGGCCGGGACCCCGGGCTCGCCGGCGACGTCGCTCGCGCCGCGGCCGCCCTGACGGACGAACCGGAGCGGGCGGGAGCCCTCGTCGCGGAGACCACGGACGCCGCGCTCCGGTCGGTCCCCGGCCTCACCGACGAGGACCGCTCCACCGCGGACCCGCTCGAGCTCGTGACCCGCGCGCGGGACCTCGCCCTCGACCTGCTGCTGCGAGAGGACGCGTCGTGAGGCTGCGACGCATAGAGGCCGAGCGATACGGGGCCCTCGCCGAGGCGCGCTTGGGCGAACTGGGCGACGGTCTCACCGTCGTCCTCGGTCCGAACGAAGCCGGAAAGAGCACGTTCGCCACCCTCGTGAGGCATGTCCTGTATGGGTTCCCGACCCGCGGCCTGGAAGCGGGACTCTACAAGCCGCCGGGCGGCAAGCGACTGGGCCGCCTCGTGTTCGAGGACGAGAGCGGCGCGCACACGCTCGAGCGCGCGGACGGCCCGAACGGAGGGCCGGCCACTCTGTGGGGACACGGCCCCGACGACGCCCAGACGTTCGTCGCGCGGCTCACCCGCGGCGTGACCGACGAGGCGTATCGCTCGGTGTTCGGATTCAGCCTCAAAGAGCTCGCGGACGCGGGGGCCCTGGATTCCGTGGCGGGCAAGCTCACGGCCACCGTCGCGGGGCTGTCCGAGAACCCCCAGGCGGTCGTCGACGATCTCGACAAGCGTGCGCGCGATCTCTACAACCCGGGGGCCAGCAAGCCGCGTCTGAACGCGCTCACGCGGGAGCTCAAGGAGGCCCGCCGCGAAGTGGCCGAGGCCGAGCGCACGCTGGCCGACCGCTCCGAGGGACGCGGCACGCTCGAAGAGCTCGGCACGCGGCTGACGGCTCTGGGCGAGGAAGCGGAGACCGCGTCTCGCCGCGCCAGCGTGGCGGGGACGGTGTCGGCGAAGCTCGACGCCATCGCACGCGAGGTGCGGGCGCGCAAGGAGAGGGCCGGAAAGCTGGCCGCCGATCGTGAGGGCTGGGAACGGGAGATCGCCGCGCTCCACGACGTCACCGCGACGCTCTCCTCTGCCGAAGCCGTGGACTCACTGGACCAGGCATACGACGCTTTCCAGCGCGCCCTGGAGCGCTTCAGCACGTCGCGCGAAGACGCCTCACGGGCCGCAGACACGACCGCGGCCGCGGTCGACGCCCTCGGGGCCGAGTGGGATGCGGAGCGCGTGGAGTCCGTGGGCGTGGACCAGACCACGCTGCCCACCCTCGAAGACCTGGGTGAGCGAATGGCCCAGGCGGAGAGGGACGAGCGCACGGCCGCGGAGCGGCTCGCGGCCGCACAAGCCGCCGTGGAACCGGCAAGACGCAACGCCGCGACCGCGCTGTCCTCGGCTGGGCTCGAGGCCGGCGCCGGCATAAGCGAGGTCGACGCGGCGATGGCCTCCCAGGCCGCCGGGGTTCCGGCTTCTTCGGGGGCCGGCGGCTCGCGGGCGGGCGTGGTGGTCGACGCCCTGGTGGCCGTCGCGGGTGCCGCGCTGGCCGTCTGGGGCGCGCTCACCGGCGAGCTTCTCTCTCTCGTCCTGGGCCTCCTGGTCACGGCGGGTGGGGTCGCCGCCGCCGCGCTGGCGCTCCGCGCGGGCAAGAGCGCCGGTGCCCCCGCCGGCGCCGCAGCCGACCCCCTGCGGATCGCGCGCCTGGAATCCGCGCGCACGGCGCTCACGGATCTCGCGCGCATCCAAGCGGGCGCGGCACAGGAGGAGGCCGCGGCGCAGCGGGCCACGGCGGCGGCCGACGCCGCTCGCGAGGCCTGGCGCTCGTGGCTCGGGTCTGTGGGTCTTGGCCAGCACGCGCTGACGCCGGCCGCCGGCCGCACTCTGGTGACCGCCCTGATCCAGGCACGCGCCGCGCAGCGCGACGAACGGACCGCGACCCGCCGGCTCACCGAGGGCCAGGCCGTCGTGGCCGAGTACCGCGACCGCGTTGCCGCAGCGGGTCTGCTCCCGGCGAACGCCGACCCATCCGAGGCCGCGACGGCGGTGAAGGCCGCGGTGGCAGCTCTCAACGGGGCGCGCGAAGCGGCCCTTCGCCACGAGAAGCTGGCTGCGCAGCTCGCCGGGGGCCAGACCGAGGCCTCCTCCTTAAATGCCGAGCTGGACGGGTTGCGCCGGGAGCGGCTCGGCTTGGTGGTCCAGGTCACCTCGGACGAGACCGCCACCGACGAGGACGTCGCGGCCCAGGCCGAGCTCTTCGCGCAGCGCGCGCGCGAGGCCCGCGACGCGTACGAGGAGGCCCGGGTCGCACGCGCCGAGCTGGCCGCGCGGCTGGACGAGGGCGATCCCGCGGGCGTGCGCGACACCGCGCGGGAGCGCACGGAGGCGCTGGCGCGTCAGGCGCTCGACACGGTAGAGCAGTACGCGGTCTTCGCGATAGCGCGACGTCTCGTCGCTGACGCTCTGGATGGCTACCGCAAGGATCGCCAGCCAGCCGTGCTGCGGCGGGCGACCGCCATCTTCGGGGGCCTCACCGGCGGCCGATACAGCGAAGTCACGACGGAGTTCGGCTCGTTCTCGCCGTATGTGGTGTCCGCCTCCGGGACCCGTCTGTCCCCGGCGGAGCTCTCCACGGCCACGCGGGAGCAACTCTATCTCGCGATGCGGGTCGCCTACATCGAGGAAGACCTCGCGCAAGCGGACGAGGCGCTCCCGGTGTTCATGGACGACGTGCTCGTGAATTTCGACGAGAGGCGCAGGGACGCGGCGATCGGGATGCTCTCTGAGCTCGCCACGCACCGGCAGGTCGTCTACTTCACGTGCCATCCCTCCACGGCCGCGAGTTTCGCCTCGTCGGCGCCGGCACACGTCCTGATCGAGCTTGCCCGTTGTGGTGAGAGCGGATGACGCGAGGAGGTCGCGGATGAGGCGCCGGTCCAACTGGCAGCTCTGGGTGGGGGTGGGCCTGTTCCTGCTCTCGGTCGTGCTCTACTTCGCGCTGTACGAGTACGCGCCCGGGCGTACCGGGGACATCGTCTTCTACTCGTTCCTGGATATCGCCTTCATCCCGATCAATGTGATCGTCGTGGGCCTCATCCTCAACGGCCTGCTGAGCTACCGCGAGCGCCGGCAGCAGGCCAAACGGATGAACATGCTCATCGGCGCCTTCTTTTCGGAGGTAGGCACCGAGCTGCTGGCCCGCCTGGCGCCGTTCGACCCCGATCTGGACCAGCTGCGGGCGGATCTCATCCCGCAGCCGTCGTGGGACGGCAAGGCGTTCGCACGAGCTCGCGCCGACGTGAGGGAGTTCGAGTGCCGGCTCGACGCCCGACGCGCGAGCCTCGGCGCGCTCAAAGAGTCCCTGGTGCCCAAGCGCTCGTTCATCCTGGGGATGCTCCAGAATCCGAACCTCCTCGAGCATCAGGAGTTCGCGGAGATGCTCTGGGCGGTCATGCACCTGGCCGACGAGGTCAGCGCTCGCGGCCAGCTGGACGGCCTGCCCGATGCCGATCTCGCCCACCTATCGATAGACCTCCAGCGCGCCTATGTGGGGTTGGTCGAGGAGTGGCTGAGCCACATCGAGCACCTCAAGACGGACTACCCCTACCTGTTCGCGCTGGCCGTGCGCACGAACCCGTTCGACCCGTCCGCGTGCGTGGAGATCGACCAGCTGACGGGGCGCTGACGGGGCGCTGTCGGGGCGCCCATGGGGCGCCCATGAGGCAAGCCCAAGCCTCCGGCCCCGGCCGGGGCCGCGACCGCCCGGGCGGAGCGCGCTCAGCCCCTCGGCACGATGTAGAGGATGATCGCGAGGAACTGCAGGACGCTGCCCAGCAGCACCCACACGTGCCACACCGCGTGCATGTACGGCACGTTGCGCATGGCGTAGAACGCGACGCCCAACGTGTAGGCCAGCCCGCCGCCTACAAGCAGCCACAGCCCGGCCGGCGGCATGTACGCCACGACGGGCTGGATCACGAAGATCGCGAGCCAACCCATCGCGATGTAAACGACCGCTCCCAGCCAGCCGGGCTTGCTGTGCCATACGGCCTCGAGCGAGATGCCCGTCGCGGCCAGCGCCCATTGCACGCAGAACAGCGCGATCCCGGCCCAACCCTTCACCGCTACCAGGCAGAACGGCGTGTACGTGCCGGCGATCAGCAGATAGATGCTCGAATGGTCGAGGATCTGGAACACGCGCTTGGCGGTGTGGTGGGTGAGCGCGTGGTACAGCGTGCTCGCCATGTAGAGCAAGAAGAGCGTGGTCCCGTAGACGCCCAAGCTCACGATGAGGAGTATCGAGCGGCTGCCGGCGATCGCGACGTAGAGCATCGCGATGAGCGAGGAGACGCCGAACAGCGCGCCGAGGCCGTGGGTGATCGAGTTGGCGATCTCCTCGCCGGTGGATTGCGGGCGTGACTTGCGGGAAGGCTTGAAGCCGGGGCGCTCGGGGCGAGCCTCGGCAGGTGCCTCATCGGCCTCGGGAGCCATTTACCACCATCCAGCCATGTCGCCGTAGAAGAACAGCTCGGGGTTCTCGAGCTCCTCTTCGAGGTCCTCGACCTCGTTGTCCTCGTCGTCCAAGACGCTGAAGAGGTGCAGCGTCCGGTTCCACGGCGCCGAGCCGGGAGCGTCCACGCTCTCCGCGGCCGCGGCGGGGTTCGCCGCGATCTCGGCATCCACGACGTCGCGGTGCTTGGAGAGCTCCTGTTCGAGCAGCACGAACAACTTGTCCGGATCCACGTCATCGGGATGCGCGAACGTGACCACCGTGGCGCCGCAGATCGTGCACACTATGCGCTTGCTCATGAGGGCCTCCCACCCGACGTGGTCCTAAGCTGGTAGTTCAGCCCCTCGGGACGAACAGGGTATTGATTCCCAAAGGTGCTCGCCGATCGGGTGAGTCAGCCGGCGCCCGGCGCCGTCCGCCCCCGCCCCTCCCAGCATACCTGGGAAACGTCCCGTAGCTCGTCCCGCCGCGCAAGAGGCGGGAGACCCGAGGTGGCAATGCTGCAAAAGGTCCTGGCCAGACTGTTCGCGACAAGCCCTGCCCGGCCCGCTCTCCGGGCCGCTATCACGGGCGCCGCTTTCGCCGTGATGATCATGGTCGCGACGCTGGACATATCCACTCGCAACTCTATGGAGTGGTCGATCGTCTACGCGATATGTGTGGCGTTCATCGCCTGGTACGGCACCCTTTGGCTCGGTCTGCTGGCGTCGTTCCTGGCCGGTGCTCTGTCGCTGAGCTCGGCAGCGTTGGCCGGAGGCGCGTCCGCGCCGGGCGAAGCCGTCGCGGCAGTCCCGATCGCCGTGATCCTCGCCTTGTTCGCCGTGGCGCTCAACGTCTTGCACCAAGCCCTCGTGACGGCCACTGAGCTGGCACGCACCGATCCCCTCACCGGCACCAACAACTCGCGAGCGCTGTTCGAGGCAGCCTCGGCAGAGCTGATCAGGGCGCGCCGCTACGGGCATCAGTTCACGGTCGTGTACTTCGACCTGGACGACTTCAAAGGAGTCAACGACCGGTTCGGCCACTCCGCCGGCGACGAGGTCCTGCGCGCGTTCGTGAAGGCCATCTCGGCCGACACCCGGCGCACGGACACCCTGGGCCGAGTGGGCGGGGACGAGTTCGTGCTGCTCATGCCGGAGACCGGGCGGGCCGCCGCGAGCGGTCTGCTGGAGAAGCTGCGCCGCAACGTCCGCGCGAAGCTGTGCGGCGGCGACTGCGACGTGGGCATCAGCGCGGGCGCCGTCGTCTTCGAGAAGCCGCCGCCGTGCATGGACGACATGATCCGGATGGCCGACGACACGATGTACGAGGCCAAGCGGTCGGGGAAGGACCGCACGATGCTGCGCGTCTACCCCACGGATCAGGCCCCGACCACGCTGCCCGCCGGCTGAGCCGCCGTCACCAAGGGCACGCCGGACCCACGCTAGGCCCGCCTAGTACTGGCCCTGGTCGAACGCCTGGTGCGCCGCCTTCTGCAGCGCGTCGGCCTTCTTCGAGTGTTCCTCGATGGCGCTCGTGTAGCGCTCGATCGTGGCCTTGGCCCAGTCTGCATTAGTGACCAGGTCCGGCAGGGGGAGCTTGGCGACCTCGGCCTGGAGGGTGCGCTGCTTGGCGGCCAGCGAGTTGTACTTGGGGATGTCGTTGGCTTTGCCGGCCTGCGCGAGCTGACCCAGCACCGACGCTTCGTCGTCCAGCTTGTTCACGTAGGCGAGCGCCTTGTCGAAGCCGGCGTTCTTGTCCAGCTTGTTGCCCTTGCCGAAGTTGTCTCGCGCCTTGGAGAACGAGGCGTCGGCCTTGTTCGCCGCGGCCAGCGCGTCCGAGTAGTCGTTCTTGTTAGCCGCCGCGACGGCCGCGTCCAGGCTCGCGGCGCCGGCCTTCACATCCCCCGCGCCCGCCAGCACGAGCTCATAGAGCTTCCCGATCTGGCCGAGGTAGCTCAGCAGGGCGTCGGACCTGCTGAGCGCCTGGTCCGCCTCGGCGATGGCGAGCAGATATGAGGTCTTCATCTTGGACTTGCGCAGGGGCGTCATCACGCTCTTGGCCTGGCCCAGCTGGTTTCGCGCGGCGGCGACGTTGGCCTTGGCGGGGGTGACGATCGCGGCCACGCTCTTGGACGGGTTCTTGGGATCGATGTTGCGGGTCTGCTTGATGACCGTGCCCATCTTGTCCACGGCCACGATGGCGGTGTTCCAGTGCACGTCGGCCTGCTTGAGGGCGTCCGAGGCCTTGGCCCTGCTCGGGTCGAACAGACCCAGGCCGCCGGCCAGCGCCCAACACGACGAGAACGCGCAGCACAGGAGAAGCACGCCCAGGACGGCGAAGACCCAGCCTGCGGTGCCGCGCCCCTTGCGTCGTTCGCCCGGCTCGCGCGGGGCGCGGCGTCCGCTGCGCGCTCGCCCGTCGGTGACCGGGGCGGCAGGGTACGGCTCGGCGGCGCCGGCGTCGGAGGGCGCGGGCGGTGCGGCCGGTGCGCCGGCGGCGGCGGGCGCCGGCTGTGCGGCCGGCCCGGGAATGCGCCGGCCTCGGCGGGCGCGGCGACCGGCGCGAAGGGCTCCGTGGGCGCAGCGGCAGGCTGCGCCGTGGGCTCTTCGGCGGGAGGCATGCCCTGCATGCCCTCCTGCCCTGGGATGGGGTTGCCCTCGTCCACGCTCATGGTCTCGCTACCTCCGGTGCTGTCGTGCCCAACGTGTCATCGGCGCGCGTAGGCCGTGGTCGCGACCGGCGCGTGCATCCGTGCGGGACCTCCGAGGCCCAGGTACGTCTTCGCGGCAACCGCGGGCGTCATCTCGTGACACACCGCGCACTGCGAATCGAAATGCCCGGGCGGCGGTGGCTGCGCCGGATTGATGGGCGGCAAGAACAGTCTGACTATCACGGGGAACAGGAACGCGATCATGGCGACGATGAGCACGAGCACCGCGATACGGAACCAGAGCGGCCGCTCGGGCTGCTCGAGGTCTTCGTCCAGGTCTTGGATGGATCCGGGTTCGGCCACGTCACCACCTCGTCGTCGCTGCGCTCGATGCTAGCAGAGCGCGGCGGCGGCGGTGCGCGGGCGCCCGGACAGGAGTCGGGAAGGCCGAGGTAAGGTGCCCTACGACGCCTTCGCCTCGCGCGCGAGCACCGCGCCCAGCTCAGCGGTGCGCATGACCAGCAGCTCCTCGAGCCGGTGCACCTCGGCATCGGTGGATCCGGTCGGCGAGCAGGCGCTCCAGCTCCACCGAAGCCCTGCCGGCGAGCAGCAGCATCGCGAGCAGCGCGGTCTCGGTGTCGGCCATCTCGTCATCCGAGAGCACGGCGATCAGGCCTATGACGTCGCCGTGGCGGCCCAGCAGAGGCACCCCTATGAAGCCTTGGGCGCATTCGTCGGCGAGCATGCGATCGTGCGGGAACCCTGAACGCGCCGCGGGCAGGACGCACACGTTGCGCTCCACGACGTGCCGGCTGGGTGTCTCCTCCACGTCGTAGACGACGTCGTCCTCGCGCCGGCCCTGTTGGTACCGCGATACGGTGCGGACTCGTGACCCGGTGGGATCCTGCAGCACGCCCACGAACGCGCAGCAAACGTGCGGCAGCGCCGCGAGGTCGCGAGCCACGGTGTCCAGGAAGTCGCGCCCCTCGGCCTCGGCAAGGCCGAGCGCGGCCGCGTGAGCGAGTATCCTCGTGTCGGCGCGTCTTACCAGAGCGTCGTACGCCGCCGGCCCGTAGGCGTCGGGGTCGGCCGGAAAGATCGTATCCGGAGTCCGCTGCGACATGCGGATCGCCTCCTTACCGGCGATATACCGCGGGATTCCGAGCGGCGTACGCTATCCTGTGCGCGGCCCGACGTGCGGCGGGTCCTACCAACGAAGTCCCGGAGGTCTGCCAGTGCGAACCCTGCGCAACGTCTTTCGCCGGAAGGCGCGTGCGTTCCTCACGATCTTCGGCATCGCGATCGGCGTGTTCGCGCTCGTGGTCATGGGCTCCATGGCCGAGAAGCTCACGCTGCTCGTGGACGGCGGGACCCGCTACTACAAGGACAAGGTCGTCGGTGGGCGAGAAGGGCAGCAACGAGCTTCATCGTCCAGCCCATGAACACGGGCGACGTACGCCGGCTGGAGACCATCCCGGGTGTGGCTCGCGCCTCGGCAAACATCTATATGACGCTGTCCGACGACGCTCTCCGCGGTGAACTTCGGCCCGCCGGCCTCGATCGAACGCGGACGACGGGCGCTCCGAGGGGTACGAGTCGTTCGTGCTCACCGCTGCCGAGGGACGCAAACTGCGTCCGGGCGACCGGGGTGTGGCGGTGGTGGGCTCGACCTCGTGAACAAGCTCAACGCGGTCGTGGGCAGCACGATCAAGGTGCGCGAAGAAGAAGTTCCTGGTGGTGGGCGTGTACGACAAGACGCTGACGACCCCGGACAACAGCGTCTCCATCCCGTGGGCGGACGCCCAGCAGCTCGTACTACGATTCGCTGCCGCCAACGGCCCGGACCGGTGCGGCCAAAGCGTCGATGGCCAACGGCATCGTCGTCTACCCCAGGCGGGGCGTGAACCCCGAGACGCTGGCCAAACGCATCACGCACGACCCCACGCTCACGGACCTGACGGCCACCGGCCCCCAGGCGTTCCAGGACCAGATAGCGGCATCCACCGGGACGTTCACGGCCATCATCTACGGCATAGCGCTCATCTCGCTGCTCGTGGGCGGCCTCTCGGTCATCAACACCATGACCATGTCGGTCTCCGAGCGCACGCGCGAGATCGGCATGCGCAAGGCCATCGGCGCGATCAGACGCGCAGGTCATGGGCCAGTTCGTCGTCGAGTCGGCGGTGATCGGGCTGTCTCGGCGGATCGGCGGGCTCTTGCTCGGGCTGCTCGTCGCGGCGGCGGCAACGCCGCCGGCGCGGCGAGCGGGCAGGCGCTCTTCCTGCGTCACGACGCGGCTCATGGTCGGGTCCGTCGCTGTTCGCGGTGGTGCTCGGCGTGGTCAGCGGCCTGTATCCGGCGTGGCATGCGGCGCGGCCTCAACCCGGTGGAGGCGTTGCGCTATGAGTGAGCTCGATGCGGCCGTCACGCGCATACGCGACGGTCGCCTGCGACCTCCGAGGGCTGCATCATGCACACCGTCGGCCTGCGCAAGCGCTACAAGCTGGGCAAGGACAACTTCGTCGACGCGCTGCGCGGCGCCACGCTCGACATCAGCCGCGGCGAGATGGCCGCGATCATGGGCCCGTCCGGCACCGGCAAGTCCACGTTCATGCACATCGTCGGCTGCCTCGACACGCCCGACGCGGGCGAGGTCTGGATGGACGGCCGGCGCATCGACACGCTGCGGGCCGGCGCTGACCTCGCTGCGCGGCGCCGCGAGATCGGCTTCATCTTCCAGGGCTTCAACCTCATCCCCACGCTCTCGGCCGAGGAGAACGTCGCGCTCGCCGCCGAGTATGCCGGGCATGCGGCGCGAGGCACCGCCGCGGCCGGGGCCGCGAGCTGCTCGAGCTCGTGGGGCTCGGCGACCGCATGCGCCACGTCCCCAGCGAGCTCTCCGGCGGCCAGCAGCAGCGCGTCGCGATCGCGCGCGCGCTCGTCAACGACCCAGCGTCGTCATGGGCGACGAGCCCACCGGCGACCTGGACACCCGCACGGCGCGAGATCGTGGAGATGATGCGCGAGGTCAACCTGACCACCGGGACGACGTTCCTGATCGTCACGCACAACCCGGAGGTCGCCGAGGCCTGCGACCGCACGATCGTGATGCGCGACGGCGTCGTGGTCGACGACGATTTCGACGAAGCCGAGCGCGAGGCGGCGGAACGCCAGCGGGCGGCCGAGACGGCCGAGCGCAAGAAGCGGATCCGGGCCTCGCGCGACGCGGCCAAGGCGCGCATGCAGACACCGGTGCCGCCGATGCGCGAGACCGGGGACGCGACCCTCGCCGCCGAAGCCGCCGACGAAGCCGCTCCCGTCACCGCCGCGGAAGCCGCGGTGACGCCGCCCGAACCCCCGGCCCCCGAAGCGCCGTGATGGACATCGTGAGCAAGCGCGTGGTCGTGCGCGGGTTCGTGCAGGGCGTGTCGTTCCGCTTCGCCACGGTGCGTGAGGCCAGCCGCCTGCCCGTCACCGGCTGGGTGCGCAACCTCCCCGACGGCTCCGTGGAAGCGGTGTTCGAGGGCCCCGAGCCCAGCGTGGACGCGATGGTCGCGTGGGCGCACGATGGCCCGTCGGGCGCCGTGGTGGATTCGGTCGAGGTCCACGACCAGCCGGTCGAGGGCTACCCCGGCTTCTCGATCGCGCGCTAGCTAGCGTCGTGTAGCGGAAGTCCGCTTGCATTCGGACGGCGCTAGTTCCCGGGCGTCTCCCGCTGGGTCGTGCCCAGGACCTCGGCAGACGGCATGGGCTCGCCGTCGATGGGCATCTCCGCCGCCTCTTGGACCAGCGCCGGCGCCGGTACCCTCGCAGTCACCGCCCCCCGCATGTTCACGAGCACGACGCCGGCCACGGACAGCGCGCCGCCTGCCAGCGCCACGACGCCCGGCAGTTCGCGCAGCCACACCCAGCCGATCAGGATCGCGAACACGGGACTGATGTAGAGCAGGCTCGACGCGATCGTGGACGGCACATGCTTGAGCACGTAGGTCCACAGCACGTACGCGATGGCGGCCGGGAACACGCCCAGGTACAGCACCGACAGCGTCGCGTTCAGCGGCGCGTGCTGTATCGCCGAGGGCAGCCCCCATGCGAACGGCAGCATGAAGAACGTGCCGGTCCAGATCGCGTAGCAGGTCATGGCGAACGCGTCGTAGCGTCTGAGAAGCGGCTTTTGAAGCACGAAGTAGCACGACGTGGATACCGTGGCCAGGAGCACGAAGAGGGCCTCGGGCTCGATGCGCAGCCCCCCACTCTCACCCATGGCGATCACTGTCACGCCTACGATGGAGACCGCGATGCCGGCCCAGCCTCGGCGAGAGATGCGCTCGCCCAGGAAGACCGTGGCCAGGATCGCCACGAACACCGTCTGCGTGGCGATGATCAGGCTCGCCGCGCGGCCGAGACCTTGATCTCACCGTAGTTGAGCGCCACGTGGTAGACGGTGATGCCCAGGAACCCCGCGAGCGCGATCGTGGGGAGGTCTCGCAGCTTGGGCAGCTTGAGGCGGGTCGCCACCGCGACCACAGCCAGAACCGCCGAGGCGACGAGGAACCGGAAGACTGCCAGCTGCCCCGGGGAGTACGCGAGCGGCCCTGCCAATCCCGGACCCGCCAGCGCCGCGCGGATCCCCGCGAATGCCGAGGCCCACAGCACGAGCGTGACTGCCGCGGCGCCCACGACCCGCGGGGTCCATAGGCGGGCTCGCGGCTTTGGGTCTCCGGACGTCGCGGCGGCAGGTGCGCTCACACGCCCACCCCCCGGACTCCCAGAGCGCCCAGGCCCGCGAGCGCGGCGATCACGCCGAACGCGAGGATGACGGCTCCGGAGACGCGATCGATCCAGACCATCGCCTCTTCGGACAGCCGATGCCGCACGAGGCTCACGCCGTACGACAGCACGAGCCACCACAGCGCGCTGCCGCCGACGACGCCGGCGACCAGCGCCAGAGCGCCGGGCACGCCGCTTCCGGCGACCCCGACGCCCAGCGCCGCGAACGCCGCCGTGAACGACAGGATGGTGGACGGGTTGCCCAGCGTGAGCACGAAGGTGGAAGCCCATGCGCTCACGAGACCGGCCGGGCGCCGGGCTTCAGCGCCGGCCGCGTCCTGAGCGGGCGCGGCGGCGAGGATGGTGCGAATGCCCAGGTAGACGAGCACGAGACCGCCCACGAGGCCCAGCCAACCGCGCGCGCCTACGAGCGCCACCGACAGGGCGGTCACTCCGAACGCCGCGACGGCGCCGTAGAAGCCGTCGGCCGTCGCAGCGCCGAGGCCGGTCGCGAGCCCGATCCGCCCGGCCGTAGGCGAGCGTCCGCCGGATGCACAGCACGCCGATGGCGCCCACGGGGGCCGCGATGGCGAAACCCATGACGAGGCCGCGAACGAAGAGAGGAAGGAGCGGGAGCGAGGGCACCGTCACGAGCCGGCCGCGGTTCCGACCCGCTCCATCCGGGTCAGGATCCGCCGCAGCAGCTCTTCGTTGAGCGGGCCCCACTCGGCCATGCCCGCTCGGATCTCCTCGGCGGACTGCACGAAGTCGGTGCCGTCCAGGTCGTCGGCGGCCCCTGCGAGCAGCGCCTCGAGATCCTGCGCGCGAAGCTCAGGGTGGAACTGGAGCGCGAGCACTCGGCCGTCGAACGCCTCGAACGCCTGCACCGGCGTCGCGTCGCTCTCCCCCAGGCGCACGCCGGCCGGCGGCAGGTCGAACGTGTCCCCGTGCCAGTGCATGGTCATGAATCGGTCGCCCACGTCCGCGAACGTCGTGGAGCCCGCCGCTTCCGGCGTGGCTCGCACCTCCCACCAGCCGATCTCCTGGCCGGCGGGGTTGTGGTAGACGCGCGATCCAGGGCGTGCGCCACGAACTGGGCGCCCAGGCACACCCCCAGCACGAGCTTCCCGGCGTCGATGGCGCGCCGGATGAGTCGCCGCTCCTTGGCGAGCCACGGATGGGCCTCGTCGTCCAGGATGTTCATAGGTCCGCCCATGACCACGAGCCAGTCGAAGGAGTCGATGTCGGGAAGCATCATCCTCGGCGAACACGCGCACCCGGGTGACCGGATGGGCGGCCGCCTCGGCCCAGGTGGCGATGGCGGCGAGTCCCTCGAACGGGACGTGCTGGAGGTACGTGATCCTCATCGACGGTCCTTTCGCGAGTGAGCGCTCCGGCGGGGGCCGCCCCGTTCCGGGCTATTGGGTACATCCATTATCGCGTTTTCCAGGCGGTGCCGGTCGCGCTTTCCGGCTTCCGTCACAAAGAAGGGATGGGACCGCATATGAGCCAGCTGATCGTACTCGGGTTCGAGAGTGAGGCGGACGCCGACCAGTTCATAGGCGCGCTTCACCAGATGGGCAAGGAGCAGATCCTGGGGCTCTCGGACCTGGTCAAGGTCGTCCGCAGCCCCGACGGCAAGACGAAGATCAAACAGCAGACCGGGCTCACGGGCCTGGGGGCCGCCTCCGGCGCGTTCTGGGGGCTGCTCATAGGCCTCATCTTCTTCATGCCGGTGCTGGGCATGGCCGTGGGAGCCGGTGCCGGCGCGCTTGCCGGTCACTTCTCGGACTACGGCATCGACGACTCCTTCATCAAGGAGGTCGGCGAGAAGGTGAAGCCCGGCCAGGCGGCGCTGTTCCTGATGGTGGAGCAGTCCACGCCGGACAAGGTGGCCGAGGAGCTGCAGAACTGGGCCGGCAAGGTCACGGTCATCCAGACCAACCTCTCGGCCGATGCCGAGGCCAAGCTCAAGGAGACGTTCGGGGAGGATGCGGCTCCGGCCGCGTCGTAAACCACCCAGTGGAACGGGCGACGGGGCTTGGGCCCGGCGGCTTCCCCGCCGCGGCCGGCCCCCGTCGTACGCATCGAGACCGGCGCCCGCTACCGCGACCGCTACCGCGACCGACCGCACGGAGGCGACCATGGCCGACCAGAACACAGCCGATTCCAAGCTCACGCTCTTCGTCGGACGCTACGACACCACCGAGGGCGCGATCGGGCGACTTCGATCTGCTCTGGGAGGACCGCGGCACCAAGTTCACGACGCTCTTCGACGCCGCCGTGGTGGAGCGCGACGCCGAGGGCGAGGTCCGCGTGGTCAGGAAGGTGGAGGTCCCCGCGCGCATGGGCGGGTGGATGGGCATGCTCGTGGGCGCGGCGCTCGCTCTCGTGTTCCCGCCCGCGATCGTCACGGTTCCGGCCACGGCTGCGTTCGGGGCGCTCGCGGGCCACTTCGCGCGCGGCATGGCCCGCGACGACGTGGTGGCCATCGGCGAGTTGCTCGAGGAGAGCCGCGCCGCCCTCGTGGTGGTGGTCGCCTCGGAACATGCCGAGGGCGTGCGCGCCCGCATGGGACGCGCCACGGCGCTCGAGGAGCGCGAGGTCGCGGCCTCGGCACGCGACCTGGACCTGGCGCTCAACGACCTGGCCACCATGGAGCCCGAGGGCCCGGACGAGTAGCAGGCGGGGCCTCGTGGGCCGGCGCGCCGCCGAAGCGGCCCCCGTAGCGGGCCGCCCGGACCGCCCTCGGCGCTAGTTGAAGTCGGGGTTGGGCGGCTCCGCTGCGCCGGGCTGCGGCACCGGCTTGAGGAACAGCGTGACGCTGCGCTCGAACCGGTTGTCCACGAAGATGTCGAAGCTGTGGCGCCCCATCGTCGTGAACGTCACGCCCGCCATCTGGAGAACCATGTCGGCCGAGCCGCCGTCCACGGTATCGAGCCCGCTCAGGTTCATCGGAGCCTCGAGCGCCTGGATGACGTCATGGCCGTCCGGGTCCACGAGCCGGACTCGCACCGTGTGCGCCCCCTCCTCGCCCGGATGCGCGTGCAGGCGCAGCGCCAGCGCCATCATCGGGTGGCTCACGGGCATGTCACCGGCGAAGATCGTGTCGAAGATCCCGCCTATGACGAGCTTGCCTTCCTGCGTGTTGGCGGCGTAGTCGGCCAGCACGGCGAATTCGACGTCCATCAGCACTCCTCGGGTGGAACGACGCTCGGGTCCACGAGCTCCTCTTCGGTCAGTGGCGGCATATCGCATGCCCACGGCGTCTCGGCATCGGCCAACAGTGCCGAGGGGCCGGGCTCGCCGGTCTTGGGCCGCGTGTCCAGCAGCTCGCTCTTGTAGTCGGCGAGGTGGAAGGGCACGTCCACGACGATGATACGGGGTACCGCGAACATCGCCGTCTTGATGAGCAGCGGCGTCTGGTCGTGGAGCATGTAGTCCAATGGAGACTCCGGCACGAACTCGGGCAGCACCACGGTGGCCACGGAGCCGGGGTCGTCCTGCACAAGGCAGCGCACGTAGTCGCGCAGCGGCTGGATGAGCTCCCGGTAAGGTGACGGGATGATCGTGAGCGGCAGCCCGAACCCGCACGCCTCCCACCTGCGCCTGATCTCCGCGGAACCCTCGCTGGTGAGGTCCACGTACACCGCCTCGGCCGATGTCGCGGCGAAGGACTTCACGTAGCGCACCGCGCGCGGGATGCGCTTGTCTATGCGCGACACGAGAAGTACCACGTGGTTGCGAAGGGCGCCGCTGTCGGGAAGGTCCTCGAGCGGGCGCACGTCCTCCGGGAGAGCCAGGATCTCCTCGTCACGCGTGTACTGGCGCTTCACCCACATGAAGTACGCCACGAGGATCGGGATGAGCAGGATCACGATCCAGGCGCCCAACATGAACTTGGACACGCCGATGACCACGGTGACTATCGCGGTAGCGACGGCGCCCAGCGCGTTCAGCGGCAGGGAGTGGCGCCAACTCTCGTCCTTGTCGCGCAGCCGCCACCAGTGCACGACCATGCCGGCCTGCGACAAGGTGAACGACGCGAACACGCCCACCGCGTACAGCGGGATGAGCGCGTTGGTCACGCCGCCGAACGCGACGATGAGCACGAGGGCGAGCCCCGTGAGCATGAGCAGGCCGTTGCTGTACACGAGCCGGCTGCCGCGCAAGCGCAGCTGCCGGGGCAGGTAGCCGTCCGTGGCCATGAACGAAGCCAGCCGAGGGAAGTCGGCGTAGCTCGTGTTCGCCGCCAGAACGAGGATGAGCGCGGTGGCGAGCTGCAGCAGGTAGTAGACGGCGCCTCGGCCAAAGACCCCGGCGGCCAGTTCGGAGACCACGGTCTGGCCGGGGGCGGGCACGAGGTGGGTGCCCCACGCCAGGTACGTGGTCCCGGTGAACATGAAGATGAGGATCACGGCCATCGCGAGCAGCGTGAGGTTGGCGTTCTTGGACTCCGGCTTCTTGAACGCCTGCACGCCGTTGGCCACCGCTTCGATGCCGGTCATGGCCGTGCAGCCCGATGAGAACGCGCGCAGCACGAGCAGGAGCCCCAGCGTCGCGATCCCCGGCACCGCCGTGTGGTTGACGTCGATGGGCTGGCCGGTGACGAGCTTGAACACGCCCACGACGATCGAGCAGCGAGAGCATCGCGACGAAGAAGTACGTGGGCCCCGCGAACACGGCGCCGGACTCCCGCACCCCGCGCAGGTTCGCGAACGCGAGCAGCACCACGAGCACCACCGCGATCACGACCGTGTACTTGAGCAAGAACGGGAACGCCGAGGTGATCGCCGCCGTCCCCGCGGATACGGACACGGCCACTGTGAGCACGTAGTCCACGAGCAGCGACGCGCCGGCGACGAGTCCTGGCAGGGCGCCCAGGTTCTCCTTGGCCACGATGTACGACCCGCCGCCCGACGGGTACGCGCGGATCGTTTGCCGGTACGAGAGCACGACGATGACGATGAGGGCCACGATCGCCAGCGCGATCGGCATCGAGAGCGTCAGCGCTGCCGAGCCCGGCGAGCACCAGAACGAGCAGGATCTCCTCGGTGGCGTAGGCCACGGAGGAGAGCGCGTCGCTGGCGAACACCGGCAGCGCCACGAGCTTCCTGAGCCGCTGATGCGCGGCAAGCTCGTTTCCGAGAGGCTCGCCCAGCAGGATGCGTTTGATCTGACCGGGCATGCGGTCTTTCCTCCGGTCCGCGTGCGGGCAACTACCGGAGCTTGGCACATCCGAAGGCTCTCCGGCCAGTCGCGGCGCCCCGTCCGTCGGGCGCCTGCGACGCGGTCGGAGCTGCCCGGCAGGCCAGGGAATCCACCATGTATGGATACCGCGATGCTCATCGGATTCGCGGTAGCGCTTGGCACAGGAATGCTCGTCGGGCTCGAACGTGAACGCAGCAAGGCAGCCAAGGGCGGGCCTGCCGGAATAAGGACCTTCACGCTCCTGTCGCTCTCGGGTGCTGTGGCCGTTACCGCAGCAGGCGGATGGGGACTCGCCGTCGTCGGAGTCTTCGTCACGACGTTGGCAGTCCTGTACTTCACCCACTCGCACGTCAGAGATCCCGGCATGACGACCGAGGTCGCGATGATGGTCGTCGTGCTTCTCGGGGCGCTGGCTATGGCGCAACCGCTGCTCGCGGCAGGCCTCGGGGTGGTCACGACGGTCCTCTTGTCCAAGATGGCCGCGCTGCACGCGTTCGCGAGGCGGATCCTCACCAACGACGAGATAACCGACGGGCTTATCCTGCTGGCCGCCTCGCTCGTCGTTCTGCCGCTGCTGCCGAGCACGCCGTTAGGCCCCATCGGAGCCCTCAACCTGCGGGCGCTGTGGGTGTTGGCCGTGACGGTCATGGCGATAGGCACGGTGGGCCACATCGCGCTTCGCGCGTTCGGAGCACGCTATGGCTTGCCGCTGGCCGGCTTCGTCGCCGGCTTCGTCTCGGCGCTGGCGACCACGACATCGATGGGTTCGAGGGCCAAGGAGAAGCCGCGTCTGCTGCGCGAGTGCCTAGCGGCGGGCGTCTTGGCGAACGCCTCGACGCTAGTGGGCGTGGCCGTCCTCGTGGGCATGACGGACATGCGCGTCCTGTGGGCGCTCGCTGTGCCCTTGGCGTTCTCATTCGCGGCGGCGGGCGTCTACGCCGTCGTGTTCGCCATCCTGGGCGTGCGTCGTGGGCACGACGAGAAGGAGGAGGAAGGGCGTGCGTTCGACCTCAAGAGCGCCATCCTCTTCGCCCTGTCCGTCGGAGTCACGCTGGTCGGGGCGGCGCTGCTCAAGGATTGGCTGGGCCAGGCGGGGCTCGCCGTAGGCGTCGGGCTCTCGGGCTTGGTGAACTCGCAATCGGCTGCCGTCTCGGCGGCCGCGCTGTCCGCCGCGGGTAGCATCTCGCCGCACGCGGCGGTGCTCCCCGTGATGCTCGCAATCACGGCGAGCCTGGTGACCCGGGCGATCGCCTCGTACATGGCCGGCGGCAGGAGCTTCGCGATGCGCGTGGTGCCGGGGCTCGTGCTGGTGACCGCCGCCGGCTGGCTCGGCTTCGCGCTCATCGCGTGATCGGGGCGGACGGCCCATCGCCCCGCGCGCCGTCGCGCAGCCTCGCGGCCACCGATCCCTCTTGGCGCCGCCTACCCTTGGGTGACGGCCGCCACCGGCACTGGAGCGTCGAACACCCAGGCGTGCGTGAGTATCTGGTGACGCACGTAGAGGTCGAGTGCCACGAACGCGACCCCCACCATCCCGCCCACGAGCACGTTGACGAGCCCGATGAGGATGTACGGGCTGAGCGGCTTGAACGCCGCCGGAACGCCCGGGCCCCTGGACTGGATGACCTTGGCGGCACGCCACCTCGTGACCGACGCCCAGAGGTTCCAGACCCCCGCGATAGCCCCGAACCACCCAAAGAACGGCAGCTTGAGCGCCACGAACAGCTGGATCAGCCCCAACACCACCCACAGCGCCGACGAGATGCGCTCGTAGTTGGCCATGCGCCGAGCGAACTCGGCCGGATCCACTTGGTCGTCGTGGGGGGTCACGCGTCTCCTGGGGGTCTGCTCGCCGGATCACGCAGCCTTGCCGAGGCCGCGCGCGGCGCGGGGGTCGTGCCCCGGATTGTCGCACGATTCGGGGCTGCGGGCCCGAGAGACGAGACAGGCCGGCGCTCCGGCGCCGGCCTGCGGATTCCTTGGTGGAGACGAAGGGGCTCGAACCCTCGACCTCAGGCTTGCAAAGCCCGTGCTCTCCCAGCTGAGCTACGTCCCCGTATGCGACCGGGAGTATAGCAGCCGCTCCGCCCGCGGGCACCTCCCGCAGGCCCTCGGCCGGGCCCTGTGAGTCGGACCCGGGCAGACACCCGACGAGCAGCGCGCGCTCCTCACCGGCCCGGCTCGCGCCCGTCAGTTCCCCGGTGCGCGGCGACACGGCTCGGGAAAGCAGAGGTGACGAAGGGGACTCCCGGGTGGAACTCGCGAAACTGCCTTACTGGCTCAGGCTCTCGATCGCCGCAGTAGGCTACGCGCTGGCCGCGGCGCTGGACGCGGTCGTCGTTCACGGGGCGCTCCCCGCACCGGCATGGCTTCCCGCCGGCATGGGGCTGGCCGCGATCATCCTGCTCGGCTACGACGTGTGGCCCTCGGTGCTGGTCGTGGGCACCTTCATCGCCATCATCACCGGCTACCCGCCCGCCGTGGTCGCGGCGCTGGCCGTCTCGTATGCCGCTACCCCGCTGCTGGGCGCATGGCTCGTGAACCGGGCCGGCGCGCATCCCGCCCTGGGGCACGTTCGCGACACGTGGCTGTTCGTGTTCTGGGGCGCCATCGTGGGGACGCTGCCGGCTCTGCTGCCGGGCCTCGCAGCCGTTGCCACCGGGTTTCGGCCGGTAGCTGCCGTGGCCGGGGCGACCGACCTGTCGCTCCTGTTCGAATGGTGGCTGTCGGCTGCCACGGGCGTCCTCATCGTGGCTCCGGCGCTGTTGACCACGGTGGCCACGCCGCAGGTGTTCGGTGAGAGGAACGTCGGTGTGATCGCCGAGATGACCGCGATCACCGCGGCGACCGTCGCGTCATCGGCGATCGCGTTCGGCCCGCCGGGCAGCCACGCCCCGTGGGCATACCCGTTCATCGTCCTCCCGGCGATGGTATGGGCGACGGTGCGCTACGAGCAGGTGGGCGCCGCCGTGGCCTCCTTCGTCGTGGGACTGATAGCCATCGCGGGCACCGTGGCAGGCTATGGGCAGTTCGCCACCAACGCCGGCGGATTCGGCTACGCCTCCTTGCAGGTCTATCTGCTGTCGACGATCGCCACGCTCTTGGTGGCGGCGGCGTACGTCAACGAGCGGCACATCCTGCAGGAGCGCTACCGCCACCTGGTGGAGCGCCTGCCCGCCGTCACGTACGAAGCGAGCCTGGACCCCGAGCATCCGTGGGAGTTCGTATCACCCCAGATAGAGACCACGCTGGGTTACGACCGCGACACCTGGCAGGCGATGGAGCCAGGGCGCCTGGAGCTGATCCACCCCGAGGACCGCGAGAGCGTGGCCTCGGCATTCGCCGGGTTGAGCCCCGGGTGCGGCGTGGACGTCGAGTACCGCATCCGCGGTGCCGATGGTGACTACCACTGGGTCTACGACCGCGCCACGTCCGTGACGGACGCGCACGGCAGGCCTCTGATAGCCGGCACCTTCGTGGACGTGACGGGGACCCGGCGGGCGCAAGAGGAGCTCGTCCGGAGCCGCGCGTTCTACAAGGCCATCTTCGACGCCGCGGCCGTGGGCATCGGTACCGTCGCATCCGACGGGCACTGGCGCCTGGCGAACGCGGAGCTGCAGCGGTTCCTGGGCTACTCGGAGGCAGAGCTGCGCAAGCTGACCAGCCTGGATGTGACCCACCCAGACGACCTGGAGGTCGGGCGGGCGGCGCTCGACGACCTGCGCAGCGGGGCCCGCGACACGGCGCACCTCGTCAAGCGCTACATCACCAAGGGCGGTGAGACGGTCTGGGCCGATCTCTCGCTCACAGCGGTAAGGGATATCGACGGCGAGTTCGACCACTTCCTGGGCGCAATCGTGGACATCACCGAATCCAAGCGCGCTCAAGCGGCGCTGACCGAGGCCGAGGCCCGCTACCGCGCCATCATCGAGAACACGAGTGACGTGATCGCCCGGGTCGGGCCCGACGGCGTCTTCACCTACGTGAACCCGTCGGGCGCGGCCCTTCTTGGGATGCGCGCGCAAGACGTCGAGGGCCTGACGCTTGCGCGAGCGGGATTCCCCGATGCCGAGGAGGCGTGGGCGCGCGAGTTCGCGCAGGTGCGCGAGACCGGCGTCGCCAGGGAGCGCGAGGTCTCGGTCGTGCTGCCGGACGGCCCGCGCTTCTTCTCCACCCTCATGATCCGCGACACAGCCGACGCGGGCAGCGTCATCATCATGGCGCGCGACCTCACCAAGCGGCGGGCGACCGAGCTGGCCGCGGCCGAGCAACGGCAAGCGCTCGAGGAAGTCGTGGCGCGCCGCACCCGCGAGCTAAGCGAGGCGAACGAGCGTCTCATGGAACTGGACCGGCTCAAGTCCATGTTCATAGCGAGCATGTCTCACGAGCTGCGCACCCCGCTGAACTCGGTGATCGGCTTCTCGGGCGTGCTGCTCTCGGGCGTCCCCGGCAAGCTCAGCGCCGAGCAGCGCGCGCAGCTCGAGATGGTGAACGCGGCCGGCAACCACCTGCTCGAGCTCATCGGCGACATCCTGGACGTCTCGCAGGTGGAGGCCGGCACGATCAAGGCCAAGTGCGAGGAGTTCGATCTGGGCGAGCTGGAGCGCGAGGCCGTGGATCTCCTCAGGCCGCAAGCGGATTCTGCGCACCTGTCGTTGGAGGCCGACGAGCCGCACGTGATCATGCGCGGTGACCGCCGGCGCGTGCTGCAATGCGTGGTCAACCTCATGTCCAACGCCGTCAAGTACACCGAGCGCGGATCGGTGCGCGTGGCCACCGAAGCCCGGGACGGCGAGGTCACGATATCGGTGGCCGACACCGGCATAGGCATCGCGCCCTCCGACGAGAACCGCATCTTCGAGCCGTTCACCCGGCTCGAGTCGCCCCTGCGAGCCAAGACGCCGGGCACCGGCCTGGGCCTCTATCTCACCCAGAAGGTGGCCGAGGAGATCTTGGACGGCGGGATCTCGTTCACGAGCAAGCCGGGCAAAGGCAGCACCTTCGAGCTCACGTTGCCGGTCGAGGCGGCGGGGTGCGCGCAGGCGGGCGCGGCGCCCTCGGCAGGCCTGAGCAGGTAGCGGGCGGGCCGCCCTGTTCGCCGACACATCCTTCACGCTCTGGAGCGATGCGTTTGCCGTTCGTTCACAGTGGGCCGTGTATAGTCAGGCCGGTTCGGCTCCGGATCGACGCGACGAACAAGGCGGCCTATGCGCTACGACGCCGGTCAGGTCATCGATCACTACGAGATAGTGGAATCGCTGGGTGAAGGCGCGTACGGCGAGACGTACAAGGCCCGCGACGCGCGCGACGGACGCCTCGTGCTCCTCAAGTCCCCCGACCCCAACCTCTTCGCGGACCCTCACGTCTACCAGCGCTTCAAGCGCGAGACGGAGATCACGCGCGATCTCGACCACCCCGGCGTGCAACGAAGCCTGGACTTCCAGGAGGGGCGCGGCGAGCCGTACCTCGTGCTCGACTACATCGAGGGCGTGAACCTGCGAGCCAAAGAGCGGGAGTACTCGGGTGCCATCCCCGTGGACACCGTGGTGGACTGGGGCCGTCAGCTCGCCGAGGCGCTCACGTACCTGCACGACCACGGCATCACGCACCGCGATCTCAAGCCCGAGAACATCCTCGTGAGCGCGGACGGCCGGCTCACCGTGCTCGACTTCGGCTCGGCGCTCCAGCAGGGCGCGCGGCGGCTGACCTGGCGCAACCTCACCGAGAACGTGGGCACGCCCGACTACATGAGCCCCGAGCAGATCCAAGGCGAGCGCGGCGACCCTCGCAGCGACATCTACGCTTGGGGCATCCTCATGTATGAGGCGCTCGCCGGACACGTGCCCTACGGGGGTGACAACTGGCTCGCGGTGATGGCCGGGCACCTGCAGCGAACGCCCGAGCGCATCCGCTCCATCCGTGCCGAGGTCCCCGAGGCCTTGGAGGCAGTGGTGCTCAAAGCGATGCGGCGCTTCCCGGCCAACCGGTACCAGACGGCCATCGACCTTCAGGCGGACCTTAATAGTCTGGACACACTCGATGCTGCATCCTTTGACCTGGAGCCCGAGAAGCCCATAGGCAGCGTCCTGGGCTCTCCGGAGACGCCCAAGGGTCTGTGGATACGCGTTGCGATCGTCGCCGCGGCCATGATCGCCCTGCTCGTGATCATCATCCTATTCGCAAAGGTGCTTCCTTAGATGAGTGACAACATCGACCTGACCGGCATCTCGTGGGTGCGGCTCTCGTTCGTCGACGTCTTCGGCGTGGGGCACTCCATGCAGATCCCGGCCCATCGCTTCGCGTCCGCCGCGGAGCACGGCGAGCCGTTCGACGGTTCCTCGCTCGAGGGCCGCGCCCGCCTCATCGAGACCGACATGCGCCTGCTGCCGGATCCCGACACGCTCATATGTCTCGAGGACGGCGTCGCCCGCGTCGTATGTGTGGTGCTGGGCACCGACGGGGAGCCGTGGCCCGGCGACCCGCGCACGACGCTCGCGATGATCGCCGACGACCTCGGCGAGCTGGGGACGGACTACACGGTGTCGCCGGAGCTCGAGTTCTACCTATTCGACGAGGACGCCGACCCGGTGGACACGGGCGGGTACTTCGACGAGACGGAATCCCTGGGCATGGCCGCGGTGCGCAGGGCGGCCGACCGGCTCACCTCGTTCGGGGTGCGCGTGGATTCCGCCCACCACGAGGCGGGCCCGGGCCAGTACGAGATCGACATCGCGCCGCTGCCGGCGCTCGAAGCTGCCGACACGCTCGTGCTCACGAAGCAGATCGTGCGCGACGAGGCCGCGCGCGCGGGCCTCGAGGCCACCTTCATGGCGCGTCCCCTCGCCGGCCAGCCCGGTTCGGGGCTGCACCTGCACCAGCGGGTGGGCTCGCTGCTGGTGAACGCCGACGGCTCCCTTTCCGAGGAGGGCGGCCGATTCCTGGCCGGCCAGCTCGAGCACGCTCGCGCCATCTCCGCGTTCGCGGCTCCCTCAGTGAACTCCTACAAGCGCCTGCACTCCGGCCCCGAGGCCCCGGGCGCCATCGTGTGGGCGCACGTGAACCGCGGCGCCCTCATCAAACTGGCGCCCAACATGAACGAGGGCGCCTCGATAGAGTTCCGCGGCGCCGATCCCTCGGCTAATCCGTACCTGCTGTTCGCGAGCCTTCTCGTGTCGGCCGCGCACGGCCTGGGCGCCGGCACGGAACTGCCGCCGGCTTTCGAGGAAGAGATGGGCACGTTCGATCCCGCGGCCGTGGACTCCACCCGCTCCGAGCTGCTGCCGCGCGACCTCGAGGAGGCGCTGGACTCGCTGTTGGCCGACGACGTCATGGTCGACGCGTTCGACGGGGCGCTGCTCACGCGCCTGGTGGACGGCGGCCGCGCGGACATCGAGGCGTACAGCGCGCAGGTCACGCCCTGGGAGCTCGAGCGCTACTTCGACGAGGCCTAGCCCGAGAGGCGCCCACGCATGAAGAAGATCGAGGCGGTCATCAAGCCCCACAAGGTGGATGCGGTCAAAGAGGCCCTGGCGCAGATGGGCGTGCTGGGCCTGACGGTCTCCGAGGTCGAGGGCTACGGCCGCCAGAAGGGCCAGGCCGAGTTCTTCCTCGGCTCCGAGGTCAAGCCGGTGGATTTCGTCCCCAAGGTGAAGCTCGAGATCGTCGTGGACGACGACGCTGCCGAGGCCGTGGAGGCCGCCATCGTGCGCACCGCTCACTCGGGCAAGATCGGGGACGGCAAGGTGTTCGTCTACGACGTCGCCCAGGCCGTCCGCATCCGCACCGGCGAACGGGGCCCCGAGGCTCTGTGACGCGGCGCGAGCGCCCCGAGCGGGCCTCGGCACGACGGCATCATCGCAGCTCAGACATGATACGCGGCCTCGCGGGACTCCCGCGGGGCCTCGGTTTGTTACGGGCCGGGCGGGTCGCGCGACTCACACCTTTTACGACCCCGAAACACGAGGTCCGTTGTCGCGAAACATGCACCCCTGACACTCACTCCACGGACCGACCACCCGAAAGGAGTGAGCCATCATGCCAGCCGAGACTGCCCCAGCGGGCGAGATGAAGAGGACTTTGACGCTTACGGGCGTCACGGTGAACGCGATGGCGTTCATCGCACCGGGAGCCTTCCTCTGGACCACGTTCCAGTTGCAGGCCGCCCAGAACGCCGGGGGCGGCACCACCGCCTTCGACATGGTGACCGGCCTCATGTTCGCGATCGTGCTCGCGTTTCTCACGGCCTACAGCTACGCCGAACTCGCGCGCATCTATCCCAAGGCCGGCACCGGCTCGAGCTACTACTACGCCGAGGCCGCGCTGCTGGACAAGGACAAGCCGCACTTCCGCAAGTTCGCGCGGGTGGCGAAGGTGTCGCTCGGGTGGATCAGCCACCTGTACTACTGGATCTATCCCGGCATCATGGTCGCGTTCACCGCTACCCTCGCCGGCTACCTCTGGACGACGATGACCGGGCAGGCCCTCAGCTTCCCGGTCCTTGCGCTCGTCGCAGTCGCCGTGGCGGCCCTGGTGGGCTACATCGCGTTCCGCGGCATCTCCGGTTCCACGAACACGTCCATCGTGATCATGGTCATCCAGCTCGTCGCGATCGCGGCCTTCTTCGTCTTCGCGCTCTACTTCCGCGCCACGCACCCGGCTCAGGCCTACGAACAGGCCAGCGCCGCGTCGATCTTCATCCCGCACAACCTTCTCAACGTCCTGTACCAGTCCACGATCGCGATCCTTCTCCTCGTCGGATTCGAGTCCGTGACCGCGCTGGGCTCAGAGGCCATCAACCCCGACAAGGACATCAAGCGCGGCGTGCTCATCAGCCTCGCCATCCAGGCGCTGGTCGCGTACATGGCCCAGTACTTCGCGGCGAACTTCGTGATCAGCGCCCAGACCATCACGGCCAAGACCGCCGCGGGCGCCGCCGTGTCGGGCTACGCCGCCGCCGCCCTGGACTCCGCACCGATAGGCACCATGCTCACCAACATGGTCAATACGGTCTTCGGCGGCGCCGGCACCGCGATCGCCGTCGTCTTCTCCTTGACCGTCCTGCTCGCCCTGCTGGGCACTGCGCTCGCGTCGCTCAACAGCGGCGTGCGTATCACCTACGCCATGGCGCGCGACAAAGAGATGCCCAGCGTGCTCGGCGCCCTTCACGGCAAGTTCGCGACGCCGCACTACGGCGTATGGGTCCTCGCAGCCGTCTCCGCAGTGTTCGGGGTCTACGGGGTCTACTCCGTGGACACGGTCACGCAGATAACGTTGGCCTCCAACTTCGGCACGTTCCTCGTGTACGGCATCACGTGCCTGGTGGCGATCGTCGCCTTCGCCAGCCACAAGGACCGCAACGTGTTCAAGCACTACATGGTCCCCGGCCTGGGCTTCCTTATGAACATCGCCGAACTCGTGGGTATCGTCGCCCTTGCCATCATGGCCGGCGGCTCCACGCAGTTCGACGCGTTCGTCGCGATGGGCGTGGTGGCCGTGTGGATCGTCATCGGGTTCGTGTGGGTGGCCCTGAACCCGGCCACCAGGGGTCAGAAGCTCATCGCCGACCCCAAGGCCGCCTCGGCCGCCTGAATCCAAGGCCTACCCTCTCAGGGAAGGTAGACTGCGGGAAGCTGCCCGGCAGCCGCTGTGAAGCCAGCCGACCGGGCCGGAGTGAAGACTCCGGCCCGGTCGTTCCCGACTCGAGCCAGTTCGTCCCCCCGCGAGATCGCTGCGTCGCACCGACCGGTGCGGACACGGCCAAGGAGGACCGCACCGAATGGAGTCCGTGCCCGGGACGAGCTCCGCCCAGGCGGAATCGTCCGAGTTCTCGTGGGCCCTGCGGTCGCACCCGGGCCGCGTTCGCGACGAGAACGAGGACTTCGTGGGCGCGTTCGCTCCCATCGAGGCCGACGAGCGCGGCCGCCTCTTCGTGGTCGCCGACGGCATGGGCGGCCACGCCGCGGGCGAGGTGGCCAGCCGCTTGGCCGTGGAGACGGTCCTGCGCGACTGGACGTCGCGGTCCATCACCCGCCCCCATCAGGCGCTGCGCTCCGCCGTGCGCAGCGCGAACGCGGCCGTGTTCGCGGCGTCGCTGGACGTGGAGACGCACGGAATGGGGACGACCCTCGTGTCTCTGGCCCTCGTGGGCGGCGAGGCGATCGTCGCGCATGTTGGCGACTCGCGAGCGTATCTAGTGCGCCGGCACCGATGCTCGCAGCTCACCGCGGACCACTCGCGGGTGGGCGAGATGCTTCGGATGCGCCTGATCACGCCGGAGCAGGCCGCCAACCATCCCGCCCGGTCCCAACTCACCCGCAGCCTGGGTGGCGAGCCGGCGGTGCAGGTGGACATCTCTCGAACCGCGCTGGCGCATGGCGACTCGTTCGTCCTGTGCACCGACGGCGTGTGGGACCTCGTGTCCATGCGTGACATCGTCGCGGCCGTCGCCGACCGCCCCGTCGCCGACGCCGCCGACCAGATCGTGGAGGCGGCGCTGGACCGCGGCGCGCCGGACAACGTGAGCGTCATCGTCGCGACCGTCAGCTCCCAGTACCCGCTCCCCGAGGCGGCCGCGCCCGGCACACGCCCGTCCTTCCTGCGACGGGTCCGGGATCGGCTCTCCGGCGCTCCCGCGCCCGTTGCCGAGGCCGTGGAGGACGCGAAGCTCGACTAGGGGCCGCCGGGTGCGGCGCCGATCTCGATCTCGGCTCGCGCTTGCCCGCGGCGGTTAACCACGCCTTTCGCCGCGCGAAACCCGGCCGCAACAAGCCGCCCCTATCGTCGAGGCATCATTCTTCGGCGAAGGCGCGAGACATGAAGAAGATCGAGGCGGTCTTCAGACCGGACAGACTCGAGGCGGTGAAGGGGGCGCTCCTGGGCCTGGGTCACGCCGGCCTGACGGTGCTCGAAGCCAAAGGCCACGGGATCCAGAAGGGCATCACCCAGCGCTGGCGGGGCCAGGAGTACAACGTGGACCTGCTGCCCAAGACCTACGTGATGGTCGTCGTGCACGACCACGAGGTGCGCGACGTGCTGGACGCCATCTCCGCGGCCGCCCGGACCGGCATGATCGGCGACGGGAAGATCTTCGTGTCCGAGATCCAGGAGGTCGTGCGCATCCGCACCGGCGAGGCCGGCGTGGAAGCCGTCTGAGTAACCCGCGCTTTCCCTCTTCAGAGGGGACCGAAAGGGACCCCGCGGGCCGTGCCGGCCCCGCGGGGTCTCGTTTCATCGAGGCATGCCGAGCACGACGATGAGTCCCTTGCTCACGTCGAACATGCGCGACTACCTCCCATGCTTGCGCTTGGGGCGCGAACGCCGCGCGGCCGGCCTGGCGGGCTTGTCGGGGTGTCGGGCCGCGCCGGGGTCGGGAGCCGGCGCTGCGCCGGAGTCCCCGGCATCCGCGGCATCCGCGGAAGACCTGTCCGGCGCGCTCAGCGAGCGGTCCAGGCGCATGAGCAGGAGGCCTACCGCGAGCGCGGCGAGCAGCATCGCGGCCATGCCGATCAGCTGACCTGTGGAGAACACCATGTGTGTCCACTCCTTGGATCGATGGGTCTGGGCGTGTCCCGGGCCCACTCAGGCCCGGGCAAGCACAGGACTCAGATCCGCAGAGGGGTGAGCAGATCGCCCCGGACGACCCCCTCGTGCCGAGGGCACGCCGGCGCCGTCGCGAGGCGCGGAGGAGCGATGGTGCCTACCTTGAGCTGAGACGCGGCGTGCGCGTCCCTCATGCCTACGCCGTGCGATGCGAGCCCGGCCATCGCCGAGTCGCCCGTGGGGGCCGATAGGGACTCTCGCGACCGCCGGATGGCCCCCAAGCCGCCCCCGGCCCACTCGCTCCCGCCATGGGGATCAGGGCGAGCGCGAGCACGGCCGCCAAGGCCACACTCGCGACGTACCAGATCCAGGTGTTTCGTTTCATCACAAGTAGCCTAGCACCCCGCTGCGCCCATGGAGGCTTGGAGCGCCTGACGCCCAGCCCCGAGCGTCACCGCGCAGCCCCCCCAGACGCAGAACGGGCGCCCTCAGGGGGCGCCCGTTCCACCTGTTGCCCGGGGTCTAAGGCCTATGTGCCTACTCCTTGCGCCTCTAACGGCACCGGTCTTGGGGGTGTGCCTTGGATGCGGCCTGTCCGCCGTCCTTGTCACCCTACCTGTTCACCTGTTCGGAGCGTCTGCCCGATCCCTGCGGCCCCTACGGAATCTCGGACTCGTTGGCTCTTCAACTCCCTGTCCACTGTGTGGTTGTGGGTCGCGGAGATCTTCATCTGCCGCCCCGGGCAATCTGGGTTTCTCAACGTCCTAAGTTTGTGTTCCACCCTCGGCACGATTGCGAAACCGCAGGTCACGCTACTTTGCGAGGGATGCGATCTTGGCCTTGAGCTGGTCGTATGTGAGCCCGCCCACGACCATGTCCACCTTCTTGCCCTGCTTGTCCAAGAACAGGAACGTGGGCACGTACTGCGCCTGGACGGCGTTGGCTATACGGTCGCCCTCGGGATCCGAAGAAGCGTCATAGCGCCGGAAATCGACCTTGCCTTTGAATTCGGTCTTGAGCCTGTCGACCACAGGCTTCATCGCTGCGCAGGTGGGTCAAGTGGGCGAGAACAGCTCCACGAACACCGGCAGCCCGGTGGTCTTGACCAGCGCCACGCCGTTCCCTGCCGAGGAGCTGCCGCCGCCGGTCGAGCCGGACGCCGCGGTGACCGCCGAGGCGTCGCCCGGCGCGGTGCCCGCCACCGTGGGGCCGTCCCACGAGGCGATGCCGCTCTGGAGGTTGATGACGTCCTTGTAGCCCTGGGCGGCGAGGAACTGCTTGGCGTTGAGGGACCTGGATCCCGTCGCGCAGTACACGGCCACCGGCTTGTTCTTGTCGATGCTCGCGACCTTCGCGGGCAGCACGTCGATCGGGATGTTGATCGCGCCCGGGATGTGGCCCTGCGCGTACTCCTCGGGGGTGCGCACGTCGATGAGCTGGTCACCGGCGGCGATCGCGGCCTTGAACTCGGCGTTGCCCACGTCCACCACGCCGGTGGGTGCAGACGCCTGCCCCGCGGGCGGCGCGGTGGGTCTGGTCACGAGGTACACGATCGCCACGAGCGCGACGATCGCGACCGCCCATATGCCGTAGCGGCGCCAATGCACCGCGCTCGCGGGCTGCTTGCTCGCGGGCTTCGCGGGCTGCTTGCCCGAGCCGCTCTTGCTCTTGCTCTTGGCCATGTCTACTCCGTCCGAGGGGTCGCCGGCGATTATACCACCGGGGGTATAGCAGATGCCATGCCTGCACGGACTGCCTCGCATCTCCTATGCCGATTGACGTGCGGTACCGTGACCTTGGGGAATGTACTCCCCTGACGCCGGTCTCGTGCCGGCGCCCGACGCTTTGCGCCCATCCCAAGGAGACCGCGTGCCGGCAGCCCCCGAGGAACCCATCGTCGGATCAGCCCGAGCCGCGCGGCCGTTGGCGGCGATGGACGGCAACGAGCCGCCCCTGCGCGCCGAGCTGCTCTCGCTGGACCGGCTGGAGGACCTGGCGCGCGACCTGGCCGTATCGCAGCAGTTCACGTACGGCACCAAGGCTCGCACCACCCCACTGCTGCAGCTGCTCGCCCGCGACGAGGCGGAGTTTCGCGCCGCCGTCGCCCGACTTGCCGCGGACGTGCGAGCGCAACGGGCCGTGTCTCCGGCCACCGAGTGGCTGCTCGACAACTCGTACCTGGTCGAAGAGCAGGTGCGCGACGTGCGCAGCAACCTTCCCGGGGACTTCGGCAGGGAGCTGCCGCGGCTCACGGCCGGCGAGTATGCGGCGTTCCCCCGCAGCTACGAGTTGGCGGTCAGGCTCGTGGAGCACACGGACGCGCGGCTCGAAGAGGACATCATCGAGGCGTTCGTCGCCGCCTTCCAAGAGAAGGCCCCGCTCACGATGGGCGAGATCTGGGCGGTCCCGCTCATGCTGCGGATCGGGCTGGTGGAAGACGTGCGCCGGCTCGCGGCGCGGGTGCAGGCCACCCAAGCCGACGAGATCGCTGCCGACGCCTGGGCCGACCGCCTGATCGCCGCTGCCGAGGCGCCGGATCGCAAGCAGCTCGACGACGCGGTAGTGGAGCTCAGGGCGGATCGGCGCGAGTGCTCCGCCGGCTTCCTGGTCAGACTCGAGCAGCGTCTCCAGGGCCAGGACGTCGCCATCGTGCCGGTCCACGAGTGGGTGGCGTCGTGCCTGGCCCAAGAGGGCGGCCTGTCGCTCGAGACGCTCGCGTCGGAGGAGAACCGGACGCAGGCCGCCGACCAGGTCTCGATCGCCAACGCGATCACGAGCATGCGCTTCCTGAGCGCGCTGGACTGGAAGACGTTCTTCGAGAACGTGAGCCTGGTCGAGCGCATCCTTCGCTCCGACCCCACCGACACGTACGGGGCCATGGACTTCGCCACGCGCGACCGCTATCGCCACGCGGTCGAGGAGATCGCCAAGCGCTGCCCCTACGACGAGACGGTCGTCGCCGACAGCGCGGTCAAGATCGCCGGCGAGGAGCTCGAGAAGGATCCAGGGGACCTCGCCTGCGGCCACGTGGGCTTCTATCTCGTCGGCAACGGCCGCGAGCAACTGGAGGCCCGCCTCGACTACCGCCTGACGGCACACGAGGTCCTCTTCCGGGGTCCGCTCAAGCACGCCGGCCCGTGGTACTTCGGCACGTTCTTCCTGCTCACGCTAGCGCTCGTGATGCTCGTCGCCGGACACGCCGCCCGCAGCGGCTCGCCGATCTGGGCGGTCCTCATCGTGGCCCTGCTCGCCGTGATCCCTCTGTCGGACGCGGCGCTGGCGCTCGTGAACCGCATCTCCAACTTCGTGTGGCCGCCCGAGGCCCTGCCCAAGATGGACCACGAGCGGCCGGTGGTCTCCGTGAGCCGCACGCTCGTGTGCGTGCCGGCGTTGCTCACTTCGGCACCGGAGACGGAGCGGATCGTCGAGGGGCTGGAGATCCACTACCTGGCCAACACCGACCCCGAGATCCGCTTTGCCCTGCTCGCCGACCTCAAGGGCGCGAGCGCCCAGCGCATGCCGGACGACGAGGTCGTGCTGGACACGGCGGTCCACGCGATCGAGCTGCTCAACCGCCGCTACGGCTCGCCGGGGGGTTCCGCGCCGTTCGTGTTGCTCGTGCGCGAACGGACGTACAACGACATCGAGGAGACCTGGATGGGCCGCGAGCGCAAGCGCGGCGCGCTCGAGGACCTCACCGGGCTGCTGGCGGGCGCGGGCGAGCAGGCGTTCAGGACGCGCGTGGTGCCGCCGCAAGCCCTTACCGGCATCACCTACGTGCTCACCTTGGACGCCGACACCGTCCTTCCGCGCGACGCAGCGCGCAAGCTCATCGCCACGATCTCGCATCCGCTCAACCGGGCGCGGATAGACGAGGAACGCCACGTCGTGAGGTCCGGCTACGGTCTCATCCAGCCTCGGGTCGCCATGTCGCTGCCTGCGGCGTCGCGATCGCGGTTCGCTCGGCTGTTCTCCGGCGTCACCGGCGTGGACCCCTACGGGGGCACCGCGTCGGACGTGTACCAGGACGCCTTCGGCGAGGGGAGCTTCACCGGCAAGGGCATCTTCGAGATCGCGGTGTATCGGGCGGTCCTGCAAGAACGCATCCCCACCAACACCCTGCTGTCGCACGACCTGCTTGAGGGCAGCTACCTGCGCACCGGCTTCGCGAGCGACATCGAAGTGTTCGACGACTACCCCACGACGTACCCGAGCAACTCGTCGCGGCTGCACCGCTGGATCCGCGGCGACTGGCAGATAGCCCGATGGCTGCTGCCCACCGTGCCCACCGAGAACGGCACCGAGCACAACCCGCTCACCGGCATCCAGAAGTGGAAGATACTGGACAACCTGCGCCGCAGCCTCTACCCGCCCACGATGCTGCTCCTCTTCGCCGCGGGCTTGGCGCTCGATCCCCAACGGCGGCTGGATCTGGCCCGTGGGCCTGCTGTTGCTCGTCTTCTTCCCGGTGTACCTGCACCTGTTCGACTCGGTGCTCACGCATCCGAGCGGCGTCACCCTGCGCAGCTCTCTGCGCACGCTGGGCGGTGACTTCTGGCGCGACACGGAGCGCGGAGCGTTCGCGCTCGTGCTTCTGCCCCACCAGGCGTGGATGAACGTCGACGCCATCGCGAGAGCCTTGTGGCGCGCGAACGTGACCCACCGCCGCATGCTCGAGTGGACCACCGCCGCCGAGGCCGACAGCGCGTACCTGGCCGGCGACACGAGCGACTACGTGCGCCGGTTGGGACCCTCGGCGGTCGTGGGGGCCGTGCTGCTCGTGCCCTCGGCGGTCGTCGCGCCGGCCTACGCCGGATTCGCCGCCGTGCTCGCGGTGACATGGCTCACCGGCCCGTTGCTGGCCCACGAGACGAGCCTGCCCGCCGGCCGCGGCCCCGCGCCTCCCGACGAGGAGCAGCGCGCGTTCATACGCCGCATGGCGCGCAAGACGTGGCGCTTCTTCGACGCGTTCGTCACTGCCGACGAGCGCTGGCTGGCTCCGGACAACTTCCAGCAAGACCCGCGCGGCGAGATCGCGCATCGCACGAGCCCCACGAACATAGGCCTGCAACTGACCGCGTACCTCACAGCGAGGGACCTCGGCTATCTTCCGCTGCCCGAGTTCGTCGAGCGCACGACGCGCACGATCCAGACCATGGCCGGGCTCGAGCGCTTCAGGGGCCACTTCTACAACTGGTACGACACGATCACGCTCACGCCGCTGCCGCCCGGCTACGTGTCCACAGTGGACAGCGGCAACCTCGCCGGGTACCTCCTGGTCCTACGTGTGGGGCTCCTGGAGGCGTCCGAGGCGCCGGTGCTAACCGCCGCGACGCTCGACGGCATCGCGGACACCGTGCGCTTGGCGCTCGAGGACCTGGACGCGCAGCACGAGCACCTGGGCGACGGCACGCAGTTCTCGCGGCTGCGCCGCACGCTCGAGGACATGCTGCGCCGGGCCACGGTGCCGGACCCCCCGCGCAACGCCGCGGGATGGCGCGCCGCGCTCGAGGAGCTCACGCGCCTCGCGGACGTCATCGTGCTCGAGCGCGACTGCATGCCGCTGCCCGAGGCCCTGCCGCCCGCGGCGGCGGACGCGTGCCACTCGCTCGACGACGTCGTGCGCCTGGTCCGCTCGGACCATGAGGTCGTTGAGCGCTTCCTTCCGTGGGCGGTGATGCTCGACGAGGCGCCGGCGCTGCTGCGCGGAGAGCCCTACGGCGAGGTGCTGGTCCCGATCATGGACTTCCTCCCGAGCCTCGTGGGCCTGGCCGAGGGGCTGGCCGAGGTCCGCACCGCCCTGTCCGCGCTGGCGCGCGACCCGGTGGGCGACGACGCGGCCACCCGCGAGGAGGTCGCGTCGTGGGCGCGGCGCACCCGAGAAGCGCTCAACGACGCCAAGCCCGCCGCCGCGGAGCTGCTCGCGACGCTGCGCCTCGTCGCCGACATCGCCCGCGAGATGTGGGAGCACACCGACTTCTCGATGCTCTACGACCCCAGCCGCGAGCTCTTCTCCATCGGCTACAACACGGCCGAGGGCCGCCTTGACCCGTCCTACTACGACCTGCTCGCGAGCGAGTGCCGCCTGGCCAGCTTCCTCGCCATCGCCAAGGGCGACGTGCCGCAGCAGCACTGGTTCCGGCTGGGCCGGACCCTCGCGCCCACCGGGAGCGGCGACGTGCTGGTTAGCTGGTCGGCCAGCATGTTCGAGTACCTCATGCCGCTGCTGGTGATGCATTCGTATCCGCAAACGCTCCTGTCAGAGACCTACGGCGCGGTCGTGCGCCGCCAGGAGCAGTACGGCGCGGAGCGCGGCGTCCCGTGGGGCGTGTCCGAGTCCGCGTTCAACGCCAAGGACGCCGAGCTCATCTACCAGTACCAGGCGTTCGGCGTGCCGGGCATGGGGCTCAAGCGCGGCCTGTCCGACGACCTCGTCATCGCCCCGTACGCGTCGGCGCTGGCGATGATGGTGGACCTGGAGATCCTCCATCGAGAACCTCCGCCGTCTATCCGCCCAAGGTGCCGAGGGCCGGTTCGGCTACTACGAGTCGGTGGACTACACGCCCGGCCGCGTGCCGGCCGGCGCGCAGCGCGCGATCGTGAAGGCGTACTTCGCGCACCACCAGGGCATGGCGTTCGCGGCCGCGGGCGACGTGCTCACCGGCTCCGCGATGCGGCGGCGGTTCAATGCCGACCCGCTGGTCCGCTCGGCGGACCTGCTGCTGCAGGAGCGCGTGCCCAGGCACGTGCCGGTGGCGCAGCCCCACGTGGACGAGGTCGAGTACGTGCGCGCGGGCCGCGAGCTGCCGCCGCCGGTGCAGCGCAGCTACCCGCTCGCGGACACACCGGTCCCGGCCACACACTTCCTGTCCAACGGCAACTATTCGGTCATGGTCACCAACGCCGGCGGCGGCTACAGCCGCTGGCGGGACCTGTCCGTGAGCCGCTATCGAGAAGACATCACTCGCGATCCATGGGGCACGTTCGTGTACGTGCGCGACCTGGACACGGCCGAGTGGTGGAGCGCCGCGCATCAGCCGTCACGCGTCGCGGCGGACGACTATCACGTCACGTTCTCGGCCGACAAGGCCGAGTTCAGGCGCCGCGACGGCGACATCGAGACCTACACGGAGGTCGCGGTATCGCCGCAGGACGACGTCGAGGTCCGTCGCGTCACCATCACCAACCACGGCCGCGAGACCCGCAGGCTCGAGCTCACGTCGTATTTCGAGATCACACTCGCGCCGCAGGCGGCGGACCAGGCGCATCGCGCGTTCTCCAACCTCTTCGTGGAGACCGAGGTGGACAAGGACCGCCGTGCGATCCTGTTCTCGCGGCGCCCGCGCAGCAGCGAGGAGCAGCGCGTGTGGGGCTTCCACGTCCTGGGATGCGAGCCGCTGGACGTGTGCGAGGCCACGTACGAGACCGACCGTGCGCGCTTCGTGGGCCGACTGCGAGTGCCGCAGCGGCCGGCCGCGATGGAGCCCGAGGCGGAGCTGTCCGGGACCGTGGGAGCGGTGCTCGACCCGGTCGCGTCCATCCGGCGCGTCGTGGAAGTCGAGCCGGGCGCCTCGATACGCGTCGCGTTCGCCACGGGCGTCGCTGAGACCCGGGAGCTGGCCGAGCAGTTCGTGGACACCTACGCGGACGTCCGCGCCACGCAGCGCGCCCTGGACCTGGCGTGGACGGCCTCGCAGATCGAGCTGCGAGACCTGGGCCTGACCCCTGAAGAGGCGGTCGTTTTCCAGCGCCTCGCGTCGCGGCTGCTGCTCACCGATCCGGACTCCAAGCTCAAGGTCATCCCCGAGACCGAGAACACCATGCCCATGTCCGGGCTGTGGCAGCTGGGCATCTCCGGCGATCTGCCGGTGCTGCTCCTGCGCATGGACCGGCTCGAAGACACACCGCTCGTGCGGCAGATGCTCCTCGCGCACCAGTACTGGCGCCACAAGGGCCTGCAGGTGGACCTGGTCATCGCCAACACGCGGCCAAGCGCCTATCTCGAGGAGCTGGACGAGAAGCTGCGGCTGCTCGTTCGCACCGGCCACGCGCTGCAGCTGCTGGACCGGCCCGGCGGCGTGTTCCTGCGCCGGGCCGACCAGATGCACCCCGACGTGTGGCTGCTGCTGCAGACCGTCGCGCGCGTCACGCTCTTCGGCGACCGCGGCTCCGTCACGAGCCAGCTCAACCGCAAGGCGGAGTACCCCGAGATGCCGCTGGACCTCGTTCCCAAGCGCGAGCCCGAGGAGTGGCCGGCCGCCGAGTTCGAGCGCCCCGAGCTGCTCTTCGACAACGGGCTGGGCGGGTTCGACCCGGTGACCGGCGAGTACGTGATCGTCCTGGAAGGCGACGCGGTCACGCCCATGCCGTGGGTCAACGTCATGGCCAACCCCACCTTCGGGTCCGTGGTCTCGGAGGCGGGCATCGGCTGCTCGTGGTCGCTCAACAGCCACGAGAACCGGCTCACGACCTGGAACAACGACCCGGTTGCCGACGGGTCCGGCGAGGCGGTCTACCTTCGCGACGACGAGACGGGCGAGGTCTGGAGCCCCACGCCCAAGCCGGCGCGCGACGACGCCCCGTACGTCATCCGCCACGGCTACGGTGTGAGCACGTTCGAGCACTCGAGCCACGGCATCCGGGCCGAG
The DNA here is from genome assembly GCA_963768865.1 of uncultured Coriobacteriia bacterium. Lineage (GTDB taxonomy): Bacteria > Actinomycetota > Coriobacteriia > Anaerosomatales > CAVYJL01 > CAVYJL01. Next base: position 240,566 of record CAVYJL010000008.1, read on the forward strand.
CTCGCCTATTTCGTGGACCCCGAGGACCCGGTGCGCCTCGTCCGGCTGCGACTGACCAACGAGGCCTCGCGGATCCGCAGGCTGTCCGCGGTGCAGTTCGTAGAGTGGTCGCTGGGCGACTCGCGCTCCCGCAGCCAGCAGCGCGTGGTCACCCGCTACGATGCCGAGGAGCGCATGCTCACCGCGCACAACTTCTACAACCTCGACTTCCCGGGCCGCGTGGCCTTCCTCACCACCAACCGCGACATCGACAGCTACACCGGCAGCCGCACCGAGTTCCTGGGCCGCAACGGCGTGCCCAGGGCCCCCGCCGCGCTGCGCCGCACGCAGCTCAGCGGTCGCACCGGACGCTTCCTGGACCCGTGCGGCGCGCTGCTCACCAAGTTGTCCATCGAGCCCGGCGAGACCACGGAGGTCGTGTGGGTGCTGGGCGAGGCCGACAATCTGGAAGACGCCCGCGAGATCGCGGGCCGGCACCGCCGGGCCCGCGAGGCGGCCGCCACCCTCGGCGCGGCCAAGGCGCACTGGGCGGACCTCCTGGGCACGATCCAGGTGGACACGCCTGACACGTCGCTGGACCTGCTGCTCAACGGATGGCTGCTCTACCAGACTGTCTCGTGCCGGCTGTGGGGCCGCACCGCGTTCTACCAGTCGTCCGGCGCCATGGGGTTCCGCGACCAGCTGCAAGACGTGCTCGCGCTGCTGCCGGTGCGTCCCGAGCTGGCCCGCGAGCAGATCGTGGAGGCGAGCCGCCACCAGTTCCCCGAGGGCGACGTCCTCCACTGGTGGCAGCCGTACTCAGGCCGAGGCGTGCGCACGCACTACGTGGACGACCGCGTGTGGCTGCCCTTCGTCCTCGCCGAATATCTCGACCAGACCGGCGACGATTCCGTCCTGGACGAACGCACCGCCTTCATCACGGGCCTGCCGCTGCCGCTGGAGCAGGAGGACGCCTACCTCACGCCGCAGCCCGGCGAGGAGACGGCCACCGTCTACGACCACGCCATGCGGGCGCTGCGTGTGGCCGTCGAAGTGGGCGTGGGCGAGCACGGCATCCCAAAGATCCTGGGCGGCGACTGGAACGACGGCATGAACCGCGTCGGCTACCAGGGCCGAGGCGAGTCCGTGTGGATGGGCTGGTTCCTCATCGCCGCGATGCGCCGCTTCGCGCCCATCGCCGCCGCCCGGGGCGAGAAGGACGCGGCCGACGAGCTGCGAGCGTTCGCCGATCGGGTGGCCGCCGCGTTGGAGGAGCACGCGTGGGACGGCCTGTGGTACCGGCGCGCCTACTTCGACGACGGCACGCCGCTGGGCACCCGCGATGCCGAGGAGTGCCGGATCGACGCCATCGCCCAGGCGTGGGCCGTGATATCGGGCGCCGGCGACCCGGCGCGCGCCGCGCGCGCGCTCGACTCGGTGGACGAGCACCTCGTGCGTTGGGAGGACGGCCTCATGGCCCTGCTCTCCCCGCCGTTCGACCACATGGCCCAGGATCCCGGCTACATCAAGGGCTACCTCCCGGGCGTGCGCGAGAACGGCGGTCAGTACACCCATGCCGCGATGTGGGTGGCGCTCGCCTGGCTCATGCGAGGCGACGGCGAGGCGGCCCTGGACCTGCTCGACCTCGTGAACCCGGTGAACCGGTCGCTCGCGGCCAAGGACGTCGCGCGCTACAGGGTGGAGCCCTACGTGGTCGTAGCCGACGTCTACTCGGCGAAGCCCCATGTGGGCCGAGGCGGTTGGACCTGGTACACCGGCTCCGCGTCGTGGTTCTACACGGTGGCCACGCAGCATCTGCTCGGCCTGCGCACCACCACCGGCCCGGACGGCACCCGCTGCATCGTGATAGATCCCACCATCCCCAAGGCGTGGCCCGGCTTCGAGATGACGTACCGGCAGGGCACCACCACTTGGCGCATACAAGTGGAGAACCCGCGCGGCGTGGACCGTGGCGTGGACCGTGTCGAAGTGGACGGCGAGCTCGCGCCGGGCGGGCTCATCCCGCTGGTGGACGACGGCGAGCACCACGAGGTACGCGTGACCATGCTCGGCGGGTGACGGGCGGCGGTCGCCTTTCCTACGCTCTCAGGCGCCTTTCGGCGACGTTTGGCGACCGTTCATCGACGCGCACTGTGCAGCGGCAGCGCACAGGAGAATGATTGGGGCAGGCACATGTCAGGTTAGCGCGCCACACAGACATACCCACGGTGATACTTCCGTGGAGCCGAAGTGCGAAGACCGCCGCAGGGGGCGGTCTTCGTGCGTGAGGGGCCCGCGGGGATCGGAGAGGCGGGGACGCCGCTCGGGAATGGACATCCCGTAGCCGCAAGTCCCCATCCCGAGGCCGCGCATGCATCTTCTCCTGGCCGTAGCGCCGTCGGTCGCCACCACGTTCACCGCCACCGCCGCTGCCGCCACGAGCGCGGCGGCGGCCACCCAGTCCATCGTCCCCACCGCCGTCGCGAGCTTCGTCGAGACGACCGTCCCTTCGATCGTGGCGAGCATCCTGCCCCCTGGGGTCACGACCGCCGCGCCCGGAGCGATCACGGCTCCACTCGCCCTCGTGCCCCCGCCCTTCGAGCTCGCGGCGACGTTCGTGGGCGCGGTGTCCGGTTCGCTCGTCGCGGTCCGGAAGCGCTTCGACATCATCGGGGTGCTCACGCTCGCCCTCGTCGCCGGCCTGGGCGGCGGCATCATCCGGGACGTGCTCCTTCAGAAGTACGGGATCGCGGCGTTCCAGCACGACTACCTGCTCTTGACCGCGATCGTGGCGGCGCTCGTGGGGTTCTTCTTCGCCAGCGCCATCCACCAGGGCCGGTCCATCTTCCTGCTCGTGGACGCGGTCTCGCTCGCGCTGTTCGCCATCGTCGGGGCCGACAAGGCCGTGGTTGCCGCGCTGGGCATCATCCCCGCGATCCTGCTCGGTACCATCACGAGCACCGGCGGCGGTGTCCTTCGCGACGTTCTCACCGGCGAGGTCCCCAACGTCCTGCAGCCCGGCAGCCTCTACGCGGCGGCCGCGGTGGCGGGCTCCTCCACGTACATCCTGCTGCTCGTGTGGCTCGGCGTCGTCAAACCGGTCGCCGCGGGTGCCGCCATCATCGTCGTCCTGGGGCTGCGCCTCGCCTCGGTGTGGCTCGGGTGGCAGACGCCTACGCCCGTGGACTCTCGCCCAGGGTCGCGCGCTACTTCCCCGACAGGGTGCGCCGGGTCGCTCGCCGCGTGGGCCAGCGCATCCCGCAGGTCCCGGCGCCCCCGGGCACGGGATGGGCGCAGCCCCCCTACGAGCCCCAGGAGCACCCTGCCGAGGGGCCGCCGGGCGACGACGAGAAGGCCGAGGAGCCCCCCGAACCGCCGTCCGGGTAAGCACTCACCAGCGGCCTCACGCAGGCGCCCCGGGGAGGAGACGCGATGCAGACCGTTCTGTTCATCTTGGAGCTGATCGTGGTGCTGGGCGCCATCGTGCTGGGCGTCCGGATGGGCGGGATGGGACTCGGGATCTGGGGCGCGGTGGGCGTGGCCGTGCTGGTCTTCGTGTTCCGGCTCAAGCCCGGCGAGGTGCCCACCTCGGCGATCCTGATCATCTTGGCGGTGATCACGGCGGCGTCCGCGATGCAGGCAGCCGGGGGGATCGACTTCCTGGTCCGCATCGCGGCCAAGATCATCAGGTCCCACCCGCGCTACGTGACGCTCATCGCGCCGCTGGTCAGCTACGTGTTCGTGGTCGGCGCGGGCACGAGCAACATCTTCTTCCCGCTCATCCCGGTGATCTACGAGGTCTCCTACGACAGCGGCATCCGGCCGGAGCGCCCGCTGTCGCTGTCCACCATCGCCACCGGCCTCGGCATCACGTCGAGCCCGGTGTCCGCGGCGATGGCGGCCATGATCGGGCTGCTGGCCGCCAAAGGCGTCGGCATCACGCAGATCGTCGCCGTCACGATCCCGAGCTCGCTCGTGGCCATCGTGGTCGGGGCGCTCGTCATGATGCGCTACGGCAAGGAGCTCGAGCACGACCCGATCTACCAGCAGCGGCTCAAGGAAGGCAAGGTCCCTCCGCCCAAGGCCGAGGCGCAAGACGAGGCGGAGCGCACGCCCCTCAAGCAAGGCGCCGCGCTCTCGGCCTACATCTTCGTGGCGGGCGTGATCGTCGGTCGATCGATCATCGGCCTCGTCAACGGCAAGGAGCTGCTGGGCCATCAGGTCAACATCCTGGTCGAGGGCGCGGACATGACCATCGCCATCCAGCTCATCATGTTCACCGTGGCACTGCTCATCCTGCTCTTCTGCCAGACCAAGGTGGGCGACATCGTCAAGCAGCCGGTGTTCAGCTCGGGCATCATCGCCATCGTCGCGCTGTTCGGCATCGCATGGCTGGCGAACACCTTCATCGCCGCCTACAACTCCCAGATCGTCGCTCTGCTCAACAGCTGGGTCACCGCGGTGCCGCTGACCTTCGCCCTGGCCGTGTTCATCTTCGCGGCGCTGACCACGAGCCAGTCGGCGACGACGAACACCATCGTGCCCATAGGCCTCGCGCTGCCGGCCCTGGGCGTGGGTGCGATCGTCGCGATGTGGCAGGCGCTCGCCGGCGTGTTCTTCCTGCCGGCCAACGGCAACCAGCTGGCCTGCGTGAGCACCGACCTGACGGGCAGCACCAAGATCGGCAAGTACGTCCTCAACCACTCGTTCATGGTGCCGCTGCTCGTGTGCACCGTGGTCGCGGTGGGCGTGGGCATGGGTATCCAACTGCTCGTGTTCAGGTGATAGACCCCCCTGTCCCGGGGAGCGTGACCCGGCGCCACCGGCCGCGCTTCCCGGGGCACCCCGTTCCCACGAAAGGAGCCCGCGCATATGAGCCTGTCCCCTGAGACCGCCCGAAAGGCGGCAGCCGACCTGATGCCCGAGGTGAAGAAGGAGCTCGCCACGCTCGTGGGCCACGCTTCCATCGCGTTCCCCGGATTCCCGTCGGACCCCGTGAACGACATGGCCTCGGCGACGATGGACCTGCTCACCCGGTGGGGCTTCTCGGGCGTGGAGCTGCTGCCCATCCCCGGCGGCTACCCCGCCGTCTGGGCCGAGATGCCCGGACCCGCCGGGACGCCCACGGTGCTGCTCTACGGCCACTACGACGTGCAGCCCGCGCCGCCCGAGCAGGGTTGGAGCACGGATCCATGGACGCTCACCGAAGGCTCCGACGGCCGCTGGTACGGCCGAGGCGCCGCGGACGACAAGAGCGGCATCATGATCCACGCCGGGATGATGCGGCTCTTCGAGGGCAAGCCGCCCGTGGGCGTCAAGCTCGTGCTCGAGGGCGAGGAAGAGACCCTCAGCCACCTCGACGACTTCGTAGCTGGTAACCCGGAACGTTTCCGCGCCGACGTCATGGTCATCGCGGACATGGGCAACCTCGCGGCGGGCCAGCCGGTGCTCACCACCACGCTGCGCGGCGACGTCGCCTGCAGCGTGACGGTGCGCACCATCGACCACGCGCTGCACTCGGGGGTGTTCGGCGGTCCGGCGCCCGACGCGCTCGTCACGCTCGTACGCACGCTCGCCCCGCTGTGGGACGACGCGGGCAACACCGTGGTGCCGGGGCTCAAGCACTACGAGTGGGAAGGCGCGCAGTTCTCCGAGGACCTCTACCGCGAACAAGCCGGTATGCTCCCCGGCGTGGACGTGATCGGCGACGGCACCGTGTCCACGAAGCTGTGGAGCAAGCCCAACGTGACCGTGATCGGGCTCGATGCGCCGGCCACGGATCACGCGAGCAACGTGCTCATCCCCTCGGCCAAGGCGCGCCTCTCAATGCGCGTCGCTCCCGGCGCGGACGCCGACGCCGAGCTCGAGAAGCTCATGCGCTACATCGAGGAGCACGTGCCCTGGCACGCCCTGGCCGAGGTCGAGAAGGTCAAGGCGGCCCCGGCATTCGAAGCGCCCATGGACGGCCCGGGCATGCGGGCAGCCGCCAAGGCACTCGAGGAAGCCTACGGTTCGGCTGCGTCGCAGGCCGGCTCGGGCGGGTCGATCCCGCTGCTCACCTACCTCTCCAACGCGAGCCCGGGCGCCGAGTTCGTCCTGTGGGGTGCCGAGGACGTGGCCGAGTCGCGCATCCACGGCGCGGACGAGTCCGTGGACCCCGCCGAGATCGAGCACATGATCGCGGCCCAGGCGCTGCTGCTGCAGCACCTCGCCCGCGACTGACGAGACAAGGAGCACGACCGTGGCCAGAGCAAGCAGCGCCAAAGCCCCGCACTATGAGGTCGAGGAACGCGTCGGCGCCGGGCGCGCGGCGCGCAAACGGCTCCCCCGCAAGTCGCTGGCGGGTTGGGCGACCCCGGCCGACCGCGCCGACCCCGTGGCCGTCCTCGAGAAGTCGTCGGAGTGCCGAGTGGCCGACCTCGTCCCCATCCGGTACGGACGCATGGCCGTGGACGAGTTCACGTTCCTGCGCGGCACGGCGGGCATCATGGCCGCCGACTTCGCTTCGCTGCAAGACAGCGGCCTGATCACGCAGCTGTGCGGGGACTGCCACCTCTACAACTTCGGCGCTTACGCGAGCCCTGAGCGCGAGCTGCTCTTCGATGTCAACGACTTCGACGAGACCGCTCCCGGCCCGTTCGAGTGGGACCTGCGACGCCTGGTCACGAGCTTCGTGACCGCGGCCCGGGTCGTGAACTTCTCGGAGAAGGCGGGGCGCGACGCCGCGGAGACTTGCGCGCGCTCGTACCGCGAAGTGATGCGCGCGCTCGCACCCATGGGCGAGCTGGAGGTGTGGTACCAGCGCATCGGCGAGAAGGAGAATCTACGGCGTCCTGTCCGGAGCGGCCAAAGGCTATGCCGAGGAGGTCGCCGCCAAGGCTCGCTCCCGCAACAACCTACAGGCTTTCAAGAAGCTGACCACGACTGCCAACGGCCAGCTCAGGCTCAAGCACGATCCGCCGCTGCTCGTTCCCGTGGAATCCGAGCAGATCCCCGCCCACGTGTTCCACTCCTTGCGCCGCTACCGCAGCACCCTGCCGGACGACCGGCGCATGCTGCTCGAGCGGTTCGTCCCGGTGGACGTCGCCCGCAAGGTAGTGGGGGTGGGCAGCGTCGGCACACGGACATGGGTGGTCCTGCTGCTGGGCCGGGACCAGGGCGACCCACTCTTCATCCAGGTCAAAGAAGCCGTGGAGTCGGTCCTGGAGCCGTTCTGCGGAAGAAGCGTCTACCGCCAGGAGCACGGCCGCCGCGTCGTCGAGGGCCAACGGCTCATGCAGGCCGCCAGCGACATCTTCCTCGGCTGGGGCCTGGCCGAGGACGACCAAGAAGGAGGCGACCGGCACCACTACTACTACCGGCAGCTGCGTGACATGAAGGGCTCCGCGACCATCGAGAACATGGACGAGCCCGGGCTCTCCCTCTACGCCGGGGTGTGCGGCTGGGCACTCGCATACGCGCACGCGCGCGGCGGTGACCGCATCGCTATCGCCGAGTACCTGGGCGCCGGCACCAAGTTCGACAAGGCGATGGCAGACTTCGCGATGGCGTACGCCGACCAGAACGCGAGCGACTACAAAGCCTTCATGGAGGCGGTGAAGTCGGGCCGCATCGTCGCCGAGGAGGGCGTCTAGGCGGCCCACGCGGCGCCGCGGGTAACAACCATGTACGCGCACCGGTTGGAAGCAAGGAGCTGATGCACGATGGCCGACCCGGTCTTCCTGTACCTCGCCACGTACGACACCGAGTCCGACGCGACGGCGGACTACGAAGAGCTCAAGCAGATGTACCGCGACCACACCGTGGGGATGTACGACGTCGCCGTCGTGTCCAAGGACGCCGACGGCAAGGTACACGTGCACAAGCACGAGAAGCCCACTCAATACGGTGTCTGGGGCGGGATCGATCACGGGGGCGCTCGTCTCGCTCCTGCTGCCCGAGGCCCTCATCATCCTCGCCGGCGCGGCCTTCGGCGGCGTGGCCGGCGGGCTCATCGCGCACCTGTCGAGCGGCATCTCACGGTCGGACGCCAAGGAGCTCGGGGACCTCATCCGCGCCAACGAGGCCGCCATCATGATCGTGGGCAAGGACGAGATGGGCGGCCAGGTCAAAGACGCCCTCACCCGCTCCAAGAGCAGCTGGGAAGGCGAGATGGAAGTGGACCGGGCGGCCTTCGAGAGCGAGCTCGCCAAAGCGGTCACCGAGATGGAGGAGAAGTAGGGGACCTCTCCCGGCACCGGCTATGCCGGCGCTGAAGGCCTAGTCGCGCGGCCGGTCCTTGTCGCCGCGCGCCACCCGAACCGGAGCCTTGTCGTCGAGCTCCCGGTGGTCCAGCGGGACGAACGTCACGGACAGCCCTGTCTCGCAGCGCTCCACGACGGCCACCGTGGGCATGTCGTCCTCTTCGTACGGCGCCGAGGCCGACCCCGGATTCAAGAAGAGCGTGGTGTCCACCCAGGACGCGGACGGGATGTGCTCGTGCCCGAAGACCACCAGGTCGGGCATCGCGGCGCCGCCCACGTCTATCTTGCCGGCGGACAAGCGCTTCATGAGCCGCTTGCGCTTGTGAGAGAGCACGAACGTCACGCCGTCGATCTCGCCAATGGCCTCGGTGGGCAACGAGCCGCCCAGCTTGTCGCCGTCCAGGTTGCCGGCCACGGCGATCACGGGCGCGACCTCGGCAAGGGACTCGAGGATGGAGGCGTCCATGACGTCGCCCGCGTGCAGGATCCGGTCCACACCCGCGAAGACCTCGAGGACGTAGGGGTCGAGGAAGCCGTGCGTGTCGCTCACGACCCCTATCCGAGGACCGCCGCAACGCGGGGCCGCAGGGCGCGACTCGTTGTCCTTGGACACTGCGGCTCCCCTCGGCCGGCGTGGCACGTCGCCGGACCTGTGGGTCGGGGGTGGCGGAAGACCGGCCTAGTCTCCGTTGCTCGTATCCGGCAGGAAGATGCCCAGCAGGAACGACACGATCGACACGATGATAGCGCCCCAGAACGCGCCCCAGAACGTGATCTCGAAGGTGACGCCTATCAGTGAAGCGAACCACCCCGCGAGCCACAGCATGAACGCGTTGAGGATGAAGATGAACAGGCCCAGGGTCACCACGATGCACCCGCACGACAGGAACTTGAGGATGGGTTTCACCCATGCGTTGAGGAATCCCAGGATCCCGCCAACGACCACGGCCGCCGCGAATCCGGTGCCGTTCACAGTCACCTGACCGAACGGCTGGAGGATGAAGATCGCGGCCCAGACCGCCACCGCGGTCGCCGCCCAAGTGATCAGGATGTTGCGCCAGTTCATTGGTCCCCTCCCCGGGCGGGCCCCCGAGTCGGGAACCGCCCACCTTGGCTCGCTGAACGGTTGATACCCGTCCACCCCGCGTGCCGCGCGGGTATGTACCGGAATGCGCCCCCCGACCCGCACGGACGGCTTCGGCCCCTGCGAGCTGCGGCGCTGCGCCGGTGACCATGACAAGGGAGGGTGCATGATCGAGGTCCATTCGTCCGCCTTCACCGACGGCGGACGGCTCCCGTTGCGCTTCGCGGCTCGTGGCATCGGCGGCAGGGACGCCTCGCCGCCGCTCTCGTGGACCGGCATCCCACAGGGCACCGCGTCGCTCGCGGTGACCTGCGTGGACCATCATCCGGTCGCCCGCGAGTTCCTCCACTGGCTGGTCGTGGATCTTCCCGCCGACCTCCCGTTCCTTGCCGAGGGCGCCAGCCTGAGCGCGATGATCCCCGCGGGCGCGCGGGAGCTGTTGGGCACGGCGGGCCGCATCGGATATGTTGGACCCCGGCCGCCGCAGGATCCGGCCCGCACCCCTATGAGTTCACCGTGTGGGCGCTCGACACGAGCCCGCTCGCGGTGAGCGACGATGTAGGGCTGGACGGATTCCTCGCCGCCGTCGACGGAAGGGTGCTGGATCGCGGATCCATCACCGGCACCTTCGAACTCTAGCCCGAACGCCGCGCCGCATGGCCGCTTCCGCGGCCCGGCACGACCGTCACCCCCGACCCAGGAGGGCGCCCATGGACATCATCACCCGGGACGACATCCGTAAGCTCGCCGACCGAACGCCCACCGGCGCGTGCGTGTCGGTGTACCTCCCCACCCACCCGGGAAGCTCCGACACGGAGCAGGACCAGGTCCTGTACAAGAACCTGGTCAAGAAGGTCGAGGACGGCCTGCTGGGCTCGGGGATGCGCTCCTCGGACGTGACCGCGCTGCTCTTGCCGTTCAAGGCGCTGCAGGACAACGGCATGTTCTGGAGCCGCACCTCCGGCGGGCTCGGCGTGTTGGGGTCCAGCGAGGACTTCAAGACGTACCGGCTGCCCGGACCGGCAGGGCCCGCCGCGATGGTCGCGGACCGCTACATCCTCAAGCCCCTGCTCCCGTTCGTGGATCACGGCAGCGTCTACTACGTGCTGGCCCTGTCCCTCAAGAACGTGCGCCTCTTCCGCGGTTCCCGCTACGAGATCGCCGAGGTCCCCGCCGAGGACATCCCGCCGTCGCTGGCCGACGCGCTCAAGTGGGACGACTACGAGCGCGAGATGCAGTTCTTCTCCACGGCCATGGGCACCACCGCGTCCCAGACGTTCTACGGCACGTCCTCGGCAGGTGATACGCACAAGGCGGAGATCGCGCGGTACTTCCGGCTCGTGGACGACGGCATGAAGGAGGCCATATCCTCCGGCACTCCCGTCGTGCTGGCCGGCGTGGAGTACCTGCTGCCCATCTACCGTTCCTCGAGCCGCTATCCCTTCCTTGCCGAGGGCGGCGTGCCCGGCAGCCCCGAGTACGTCACCACCGAGGACCTGCACACCCGTTCGTGGGAGCTCGTGGAGCCGCTGTTCACCGCCGCGCGCGCCAAGGCGGTGGAGAAGTTCGGCGAGTACGAGAGCGCCGGAAAGGCGTCCACCGAGCTCGCCGCAATCGTCCCGGCCGCGCTGTCGGGGCGGGTGGAGACGCTGTTCCTGGACATGGACCACACGGCGTGGGGCAAGCCCGGGGTCAACGGCAGCGAGCCCATCGTCAACGAATCCCCCGCACCGGGCGACACCGATCTGTGGGACCTGGCGGCGGTGCGCACGATGATCGCGGGCGGCGACGTATGGGCCATCGATGCCGAGGCCGAGCCGGAGCTGGCTCCCGGCGCCGCTCTCTTCAGGTACTGACCGGGCGGTGCCCGGTGAGACGCCGCCGTGTGCCGGGCGGCGTCTTTCGAGAGTCGTACGACGCGAAGGAGGCTGCTATGGCCAAGCCGGATGGGATGGTCCTGTACGCCGCCCAGTACACGACGCTGGACGCGGCAAAGGAGGACTTCGCCGCCATCAAGGAGCTCCACAAGGAGAAGTTCGTGGGGTTCTACGACGCGGCTCTGTTCACCAAGGAAGAGGGCGGCAAGGTCAAGATCGTGGACACCGATGAATCGGGCCGCGCTAGGGGGACCGGCATCGGCCTCGCCGTGGGCGCGGTCCTGGGCCTGGTCTTCCCCGTGTCGTTGCTGGTGTGGGGCGCCGCGGGCGCAGGTCTGGGCGCGGTCGTGGGTCACTTCGCGACCGGGATGCCGCGTTCGGACATCAAGGAGCTAGGCGACGCGCTCGACGAGGGCCAGGCCGGCATCATCCTGATGGGCGAGACCACCATGGAAGAGGGCATGGATCATCTCGCCAAGCGGGCGGCCAAGGTGCTCAAGAAGGAAGTGGACGTGAACGCCGAGGAGGTCAAGAAGGCCATCGACGAGGCCGCCGCCTAGGGCGTCCGTCCCAACTGAAGCAAGAGGCCCGGCGCCACGAGGCGCCGGGCCTTTCTCGTCGCTGAGCCCAGAAGCCCGCTCCCGATCAGGCGGGCGCGGCCGTGGGGCCGTGAGGCGTACCGGCCGAGGCGCCGGCCGCCGGCCGCTTGCGCCCGAAGAACTCCACGAGCAGCAGCCAGACGATCTCGAGCACGACGATCCACAGGAGCAGAGTGAACTTGGGAGCCGGGATGAAGAGCAACGCGAGGACTCCAAGGATGAGCCCCGCCCCGCGCAGCAGCGGCTTGTTTGCGAGGACCCACTCACCGAACGGCCCGAAGTCCCAGTTCTCGCCCAACCTGGACAGCCCGTGACTCACGGAGTCGCGCAACGCGATCGCCCAGCGTGCCGGGCCCGCCACCACGGCGGCCACGATCATGATCAACCCGACGACTATGACGAACTGCTGGGCGAGCACCAGGTAGCGGAGCAGGATGTTGAACACGGAGTTCGCCACGTCCGGCGGTAGCGAGCTGACGGCGGTAGCGAGCTGGTTCACGACCACGAACTGGCCCAGATACAGCGAGCCCAGCGGCAAGAGCATCGCCACCACGAGGCCGGTCCCCGTCCAGAGCACGGCCTTGCGGCGATCCACCGCCAGGGCGATCGCGGCGGCAAGCGCGATCACCGCCGCCACGGGCAGCGCGATCGCTAGCAGCCCCATCACGAGCAGCGTCTGTTGCAGCAGCGCCAGGTACGGCGATTCGAACAGCACGATCTGCCGCCCCTGCACCGCCGAGGTGGGCACGTTCGCGAGGAAGCTCAGACCGCTGGAGACGAGCCGCGCCTTGATCTCGTCCACGAGCAGGCCTATGTCCAAGGTGACCTTCCCGTTGTTGCTGGCCAGGGCCCCCTTGGACCCCGGCGTGCCCACGGTGATGAGCGCCTTCTGGCCTATCTTGTTGGTCTCCACCCACGCCTGGTAGAACTGCGGGCTCTTGGTGAAGGCGTGGGCCTGGTCGCTCACGAAGGTCCGGACCGCGCCGGCGATGGCCGGCGCGAACGGGGCGAGCTTGGGCGGCAATGCCTGCTCGGCAAGGGCCTGGACGTTCACCTGCTGGAACAGCGCGTTCGTCGCCGTGTCGGCCACGTAGTTCTGCACTCCGGGGTCCTGCGCGAGGGGCGCCACAGTGTCCACCCACACGGCTTGGTCTTTGACCGTCCGGTCCAGCCAGATGGCCGGCACGGCCACCGCGGCGAGCAGGCAGCCCAGCACGATGAGCACGACGGCCACGAACGTACGCCAGAAGCGAACGCGGCGGCGCGACTGCTCCTCTGGAGTGACCGCGAGCTCGGCGGCGAGCTGGTCCTTCTCCTTGCGCACCCGCTCGAGCTCGGCTCGCAGCGCGGCCGGGTCCTCGTCGGGATCCTCTACGGCCTCGGCGGCCGCGAGCGGCTCGGCCGCGTCGTCGTGCTTGATGTCGTCTGCCATGGCGGGCTCCCCTTTCGCGGCCGGCTCGCGACTCTCTCCTGGGTATCTTGGACCGGCGTCTGTCGTGGAGATTCCCAAAACCGGCGTTTCGCGGCCGCTCGTCCGCGCCGCCGAGGGATCTCGGTCGTCGGCCCCAGCGGGCCGGTGAGCAGCCCCATCGCGTCCCTCGTCGCGCGGCGGGCGTGCCTTTGGCCCGCCTGGGGAATCAATTCAGCGATCCCACCGCCGTGGCTGAGGAGGCTGTCATGGGCCAGGCCGTAAGCACGCCCGATCTCGAGACCGACACCAACGCCGAGCGGTCCGATGCCGGCGCGACCTCGTACCGGGGACTGCCCGCAGGCGCCCGGGCGACGTTCGAGGTGCTCAAGCACATGCGGCACGGTCGCCTGACGGTGGGTTGGCCCGACGGCCGCGAGTTCGTGTTCCAGGGCGAGCCGGGGTCCTCGGCACGGGTGGATATCTTGGACGAGGGCGCGCCGTGGAGGATCCTCACCGGCGGAGCCATGGCCGTTGGCGAGAGCTACATGGACGGCTGGATAGACACGCCGGACCTGCGCGGCTTCCTCAAGCTGGGCTCCGAGAACTTCATCCTCGACCGGCCCAAGACGCTGCCGCATTCGCCGCGCATGCTGCTCCTGCGCGCCGAGCACGCGTTGCGGCGCAACACCAAGAGCCAGGCGCGCAAGAACATCAGCTACCACTACGACCTGGGCAACGACTTCTACTCGCTGTGGCTGGACCCGTCCATGACGTACTCGTCGGCGCTGTTCCACGACGACGACGGGTGCTCGCTGGAAGGCGCCCAGGACAACAAGCGCTCGCGGCTGCTGGACATCCTGGACCCCGCGCCCGGCTCGCACATCCTGGAGATAGGCTGCGGCTGGGGCGCGTTCGCCATCCAGGCCGCCAAGGAGCGGGGCTGCAAGGTCACCGCTATCACGATCTCGCAGGAGCAGCACGACCTGGCCGCCGCTCGCGTGGCCCAGGCCGGCGTGGACGACCTCGTGGAGATCAGGATGCAGGACTACCGCGACGTGACCGGCAAGTTCGACCACGTGGCTTCGATCGAGATGTTCGAAGCCGTGGGCGCCGCGTACTGGCCGGCGTTCTTCGGCGCCGTGCGCGACCGCCTCGCGGCCGGCGGCAGCGCGGCGCTCCAGGTGATCACCGTCCCCGACTGGGACTGGGACGGCTACCGCACGCAGGTGGACTTCACGCAGAAGTACATCTTCCCCGGCGGCATCGTGCCCAGCCCCGGCGCGTTCCGCTCCGTGGCGGAGAAGGCCGGCCTGATGGTGGACCGGCCGTTCTTCTTCGGCCGGGACTACGCGCGCACGCTGGCCGAGTGGGGCGACCGCTTCGACGGCGTGAGCGGCGCCGTCAAGGAGCTCGGCTTCGACGAGAGGTTCCGGCGGATGTGGAAGTTCTACCTGGCGTGGTGCAACGCCGGCTTCGCGACCGACTACATCAACGTGATGCAGGTGAAGCTTGAAGCGGCACGGTAGGGCTCGCGGGCGCGAGCTCCCGCACGCGCTCACCTGCCCGGTTCACATCCATTACGCATGGGTGTTACGGGCATTGCCGCCCGTTAACACCGTCTTCTTACGAAGATGCCCCTGCGCTGCAACCTTCGAGTCCTTCCGCTGAGCTGAGATAGGGCCGGCGGCTCGGGCACTCGAGCCGTCCGTGCCGTCTCCCGGGCAGCCCCGCCCTCGGCACGAAGCTGACTCGAAAGGAGCTCAAGGATGGCACTGAAGGTGAAGGTCCGTCATGCGCGGATCGCAGCCGGCCTCGTGGCCGCCGCGGTTCTGGGCATGGGCGTGGCCACAGCGGCGGTGGCCGTGGCTCACGAAGATCGCGGCGGCGCGCCCGCCAAGCCGGCCGTCGCCCACTGGGTGGCCGGCGACATCCACAACCACTCGTGGCAAACGGATGGCAGCGAGAACGAGATCAAGGTGATAAGCACCGGGCTCACGACGTACGGCCTGGACTACTTCGCCAACAACGAGCACGGCGGCTTCTCCGGCCACGACCCGTTCGGCAACGTCTTCAGCCCGGCGATCCCGCGGTGGAGCAGCCTGCAGAACTACTCCTGGCCGCTGATCCGCGACCTGCGCATCGCGTACCCGACCAAGAACATCCTGCAGGGCATGGAGTGGAACGCCCCCAAGCACGAGCACGCCGGCATGGCCGTGATCACGAACGAGGCCAGCTCCGTGCCGCAGTTCGAGTACCAGTTCGACCAGAGCGACACCAGCACGAACTACCCCATGGCGCTGGCCAAGCAGAACGTCGGTTCCGCCGGCACCACGGCGGGCGTCGAGTGGCTGCGTGACAACTACCCGACCACCAGCTACGTGTCGGTGGAGCACCCGAGCCGCGCGCTCAAGTGGACCATCTCCGACTTCCGCGACATGAACGACCGGGCGCCCAACGTCGCCTTCAGCTTCGAGGGCATCCCCGGCCACCAGAAAGAGGCGGGCCGAGGCGGCTACGGCCAGGCCACGCCTGAGCAGACCACCTTCGGTGGCGCCGACGTCATCGATCGCCAAGGTGGGCGGCCTTTGGGACGCCATGCTGGGCGAGGGTCGCCGCTGGTTCACCGTGACCAACTCCGACTTCCACAACACCGGCGGCGACTTCTGGCCCGGCGAGTACGCGAAGACCTGGACGTACGTGAAGGGCGGCACCGCTCAGGACGTCGTCAACGGCATGCGGTCCGGCCGCATGTTCGTCACCGAGGGCGACCTCGTCAACGGGCTCGAGTTCCAGGTCCGCCACGACGACCGCGTCATCGGCAACATGGGTGATTCGATCAAGGTCCGCAAGGGCGACTCGGTCAACCTCGTGATCAAGTTCCGCTCGCCCGCGACGAACAACAACGGCGACCACCCCGTGGTGGACCACGTGGACCTCATCACCGGCGCGGTGACCGGCAAGGTCGCCTCCGGCTCGCCTGACTACAACAACCCGGTCAACCCGTCCACGAAGGTGCTCGCCCGCTTCTGGACCGGCGGCATGCACGCCGACCCCAACGGCTGGTACACGATCAACTACCGGGTCAAGAACGTGAACGGCGGCACCTACTATCGTCTGCGCGGCACCAACGGCGCCGTGAACAGCGCGAACGTGGACGCTGCCGGCAACCCCGTCATCGATTCGGCCAAGGGAGCCAACACTCCCGCCAAGGCGTACTCGGATCTGTGGTTCTACAGCAACCCGGTCTGGGTGGCGACCAAGTAGGCGCTCGACACACCCCGCCCCTCGCCTTCCAGGGGCACGAGGAGGGAGCGCCCCGCCGGGCGCTCCCTCCGACGCTCTCCCAGGCACGTCACTGATCGGAGGTCGCCGATGTCCCGGATCGATCGCGTCGGTGCTGTGGCTGGCGATGCTCGCCGCGGTCGTTCTCGTGGTCATAGGGGGATGCGCGCTGGAGCCGTCACCGAGCACGCCGGTGCCGGTCCAATCGCCCCGGGTCCGCTATCCGACGGTGCTCCCGCCCAAGCCGCCCTTCTCGCTGCCGCCCTCTCCGGCGCCCGCGTCGCGCGATGCCACGGCGCTGCTCACCCCGGACGATCTCACGGCCATCACCGGGATCAACGGCCTGGACAGCAAGCCGGCCGCGCCGACGGAGTGCCCACTTCGGGCCAGGTCAACATCGTCACGGACGATGGTGGCATCGTCGTCATGATGAGCGAGGGCCCGGCAGCCTACTACGCGAGCGCGCGCGAGAGCGCGGCGTTCGCGCGAGAGGTGCCCGGCCTAGGCGACGAGGCGTTCGCCGGTCCCGTGCCGGCAGGCCCGGGTGCCGAGTACGTCCTGGCGATGCGGCTCGGCGACCACGCGGTGATCCTGGCCTCCGCACCGGATTCGGAGCGCGGCGGCAGCCCGTACCTGCGACCGGACCAGCTGCGCGCAGGGGCGAAGATCGTGCTCGCGAGACTGTCGCGGCGCGGTCGCTAGCGGGTGCGCACCGCCGAGACCTGGCTCAGCTCCGGCACGAGCAGGTTCTCGAGGTCCTTGAGCGTGAGCACGGCCTGGTACTCGCCGCCCTTGGTCACCTTGCCGGCGGAGTCCGGCGCCAGGTTCACGAGCGCGTTGGTGTTGGCCCACTGATAGGGTTTGGCCACGGTCCCGCGCGGGGTGCTCGAGATGATCCTGATCACGAGCTGCGGCTGGGCCTCGTCCGAGGGGCCCAGGCCGTAGGGCGCGAAGGTGATCAGGTACACGGAGCCCGCGGTCGCCATCTTCGGCTCCAGCATGGCCGCCGTAGCGGGCGGCGGGTTGTCCACGACGGCCAGCGGCGCACCGTTGCGGGCCGGCTGGTCGACCGGCTGCTTCTGCGTGTCCTCTACGGTGCCGGTCGCGGTCGCGGAACCGGACGCGGCCCCCGAGGCCGTTGGCGTGGGTACCAGGCTTCCCTGCGATCCGCCCACGTTCTGGGGGATGGGCACGGCGCCGATGGACGTGGTGATGCTGTACGCGATGCCGCTTTGCGGCGGCGGCGGGAACAGCAGCGTGAGCACGCCGAGGGCGACGCCCACGACGACGAGAGCTCCGAACGACCCGACCACCCAACGATTGTTCACTGATGCGACCTCCAGCCGGCTGACTCGGTCGGGGTGGGGCCTTGGTCCGTCCGGCCCCGGCCTTCCTCGGCCTGTGCTCCGGTCGCCCGCCGTCCCCAAGGTCATTCTAAGCGACCGGCGTGCCGCGGCCGCCGCCGGGCCGGTCGCGCCGTCCTGTGCGGCGCTCCGTTCGTGAAAGGAGCGGGTCACGCGCTAGCGCGTGTACTCGTGCCTCGCGCCCGCCGTGTGGCAGTCCACCTGGCAGGCGCCGCCGTTGGGGACGGTCCCGTCCCAGCCCAGGTCGTTTCGCAGCAGGTACGGCTTGTCCACCGAGCCGTGGCTCACGTGGCACGACGCGCACGTGAAGCCCGCCTGCGTGTGCAGCGCGTGGAGAGCCTGCCGTCCGGGCGGCAGCGTCGAGCCCCAGAAGCCGCTCGTGCCGGCGGTCCCGTCGGCGAGCCCGGTCCCGTAGATGTCGTAGCGGTGGCACTGGTAGCACAGGCCGGAGGAATCGGCCGAGGTCACGCCTATGGTGGGCCGAGCCAGCAACGGCGCGTCCGCCGAGCGGTGGGGACCGGGCGGGTCGGCCGCCGTGGAGTCGCCGTGGCAGTCCGTGCAGTAGACGAGCGACGTCGCCGTCATGCTCGCCTCGAGCGTGTCGCCGGTGGCGTTGGTGGCGGGGCTCGGGCCCTCCACCGGGTGGAACGACGCCGTGAGCGTGTTGACCTGCGCGGCGATGGACGTGGCGCCCGCGCCGGCCCAGGTGGAGTGGCACTTCAGACACACTTCGTACTCGGCCGTGACGGGGGCCTTCTGCGTCAGCACGATGTCCGTGGCCGTGTTGTTCAGGACCGAGACGCCGCCGGCGCCACGGAACTCGCCGGGCAGCGCCGGCGCTGTGGCCGTCGCCGCCGTCGCCGAATGCGGGTTGTGACAGTCCACGCACGCGACATGCTCGGGCATCCCGGCCGCCTCGGTGGAGACGTGCGACTGGTCCGCCGCCTCCACGGGGTGCCGCGACTCGCCGATGCTGCCGATGTCCGCCACGGCCACGCCGGTGGACCCGGCCTGTTCCACGCCTCCGCCCGTGCGCGTGTCCACGATGCCCAGGCTCGAGCCGTCGACAGAGGCATGGACGATCGCGACACCGGGCGGGGCCGCCGAGCTCGCGTCACGCGAGAACACGCCGGACAGGCCCGCGACTAGCTCCTTGCGCCCGTCCCCGTCCAGGTCGCCGGCGGCCAGCGCGCCGGGGTTGCTGCGCGCGGCGAGCGTGCCGGTGAGCGGGGAGCCCAATCCCGTGCCGCTCTGCGGGAAGACCTCGACCCGCGCGACGCCCCCGGGGCCGGCGAGGGCCACAGAGACCTCGGCACCGGTGGTACCGGCGGGAGTGATCCCGGGGAGCACGTCGGAGATCACCGTGGCCGTGGCCGAGGCGTCCGTGGCCGAGCCGCCGGTCATGATCTCGGAGCCCGCGCCGGAAAAGACCGAGAGGGTGGGCGCGGTCTCGCCGGAGTTCGCCACCGCTATCTCACCCAGCCCGTCGCCGTCGAGATCGCCGATGGACGGGCCGGTGGGCATCGAGCGCGTGGGGTACGAGCCCACTGCCGTGAGCGTACCGTCTGCGGCCTGCAGCACCATGAGCTGGTCCGGCGCCGTGCCCTGGTGCGTCGTGACGACGACCTGGTCCAGCGTGCCGCTGAGCACTTTGCCCACGGCCAGGCCCGTGACCTGCCCGGTCACGGCATACGAGGTGATCGGATCGAGCCCGGTGGCGTTCCAGCGGTACACGCGCACCGTGGTCGCGTCGGCGGTGACGACTTCTTTGAGGTTGCCGGCGTCGCTCGCGACGTCGCCCACCGCCACGTACGTGGCGGGCGAGTCGAGCGCCGTGGCGGCCTCGGCAAGGCCCGAGAACGGCGAGGCGGACATCACGTCCAGCGTCGCGGCGCCCGGCTTGGTGACCAGGACCTCCCGGCGGCCATCGCCGTCGATGTCGCCCGCGGCCACCGCGCCCACGTCGCCGTTGCGCGCGAACGGCCGGGGCCCGGCGAGCGTCGCCGAGGACGTGGACGCGCGAGAGAAGACGTCCACGCGACCGTAGTCCACGGTCTGCGGCGCCGCCCCGTACGCCACCACGAGCGAATCGGTGCCCGGGGCGTCGGTGTGGGCGATGCTCGCGAAGTCGGTGACCGCCGGGCCGCCGACCTTGTGGCACTCCAGACACACCGCCGCTTCCCGTTCGTTGAGCAGCCTCGGGAAGATGCCGCCGGCGCTGTCCGATCTCCCCATGGGAGCGTGGCAGTTCTGGCACTCGCCCACCGTGCGCGAGACGGGGGAGCCGGTGGTGGAGTCGGCGCTGGCCCATTCACCGCCCGCTGCTATCGTCGCCGGCGACGTGCCGTGGGCCGAGGTCGCGTAGTCGGCGGCGCCCACCCACGAGCGCTCGGCCGGCGTATGGCACGCGAGGCACAGCTGACGGTCGTTGGCGGTGATGGTGGAGGTGGCGGGCGCCGCCGGCGGGTCGATCTCGGGCTGGATGCTGGGGGCGTACGGCGAGCCGTGCGGCGCGTGGCACACAGAGCACGTGATGCCCGTGCCCGACGCGGGTGTTGCGATAGTGGAGTGCGCCGTCTGGTTCCACAACGCGAGGCCCGGGAACTCGTTGCCCGCCCGGACCGCATGGCACGTGATGCAATACTCGACGCCCGCGTCGACGAAGTTGCCTGACGCGTCGCGCGACCGCAGGAGCGCCGGGAACGGCAGGCCGCTGGGCTGGCGCTCGGAGCCGTGCGCGTCGTGGCAGTCTCCGCACTGCTTGTGGCTGGGCCCGTAGGCCGAGGTCGCGGGTGTGAGCCGATGGCCCGGCCCGGACCCGAACTCGCTCTCCACGTCCCTGCTGGAGCCCAGGACCCCGACGCCATGGCACGTGTAGCAGAGCTGGGCGTCGCCGTTCTCCCGCGTCCCCATGCCGTGCACGAGCGCGTCGCTCGTTGAATCCACGGACACGCCTATCCCGCTGGCCGAGCTGTGCGTGGCGTGGCACATGGCGCACACGTCCGTGTCCGGCCCGGTGGAAACGTGGGGAGCGATGGCGCCGGGCGCCACGTACTGGTCGCTGAGCGTGCGCTTGAGCAGGGTGTTGCTCGTGCTCACGTTGCCCGCCACGTCCAACGCCTCGACGTAGAAACCGTAGACGGTCGCCGGCACGAGGCCGGTCACCACCATGGACGTCGCGGTGGTCGTGGTAACGAGCGAGCCGTCGTCACGGCGCAGCGCGTAGTAGGCGAGCCCCGAAGTGGCGTCGGTGACCCCGGTCCACGACAGGCCGATGGTGTCCGTGGACACAGCCGAGGCGCTAAGGACGGGAATCCCCGGAGGCGCTGGATCGATGGTGAGGGGGTTGCCGCGCACGGTGGCGTCGTCGACGAGGCTCGCCGTGGTGCCCACCGCCACGATCTTGGACGTGGCCACGCACCCGTCCGTGGGGGCCGCCGCGAAACGGTACACGACGAAGTACTGCGTGGCGCCGGCGGTGACCGGCTCGGGGGCGTCCAAGGTGACGAGTGCGTCGATGCCGGAGAACGCGGCGGGCGCGGCGTTGAGCGTGGTGTCGGTGCCGGCGTCGAAGACCCCGTTGGCGTTGGCGTCGCGGTAGATCGTGACTCCCGTGACGTCGGCGCCCGTGGCGGTCCCCGTGTCCTCCACCGTGAGGGTGGCCACCGTGGCCGAGGAGACCCCGGCCACCTTCTGCAACGTGAAGCCGTCGGCGGCGAGCACAGCGCCGGCCGTGGCCCACGCCGCGGGAGGCTGGCCGGCGCTGGCGACACGTATCTCGGCACCCGTGCCGAAGAACGAGGCGGACGTGGGCGCGACGTTGGCGTTGCCCGCCACGTCGGCGACCGATCCCAAGGTGACGCTCGCCGTGTATGCCTGCTCGGGGGTCTGCGTCGTCGTGGCAAGCCGCACGACAGCGGCACCGGGCTGGAGAGTGGCCTCACTCAGGGACAGCCCCGGGATCGAGAAGTCGCCCGGTGCGACCGTGGAGGCGGCCAGCGGCTCGGTGAAGGTCACGTCCACGTGCGTGGGATCCACCGCCACGGCCGACACCAGGCTGGGCGGCACGTTGTCGATCCCGATGCTCCCGCGCGTGTCGGAGGTCGTGAAGCCCACGGCGTCGGTCGCGGCGGCGGTGATCGTGTACGTATCCACGTCGTTCTGGACGGGCGGTGTGAAGGCCCAGGGGTAGGTCCACGTCGCCCAACCGTCCGCGGTGAAGGCCGCGACCGACGTGGCGGCCG
Organism: uncultured Coriobacteriia bacterium; assembly: GCA_963768865.1. GTDB lineage: Bacteria > Actinomycetota > Coriobacteriia > Anaerosomatales > CAVYJL01 > CAVYJL01. The sequence goes on from CAVYJL010000008.1 coordinate 262,649, forward strand.
ACTGCCAGCCCAGACCGTTCCACCAGTTGGAGTCGGAGGCGCGCTGCACTGCGACGCGAACGCCGGTGACCCCCGAGACCGTGTCGGCGGCGACACCCGCGATCGTGTACGGAGGGATCGAGCCCACCAGGTAGGTTCCGTCGGGCGCAGGAGCGGCGATCGACACCGTGGGAGGCACGGCGTCCACAGTCATGACGGGTCCGGCAACCGTGGTGTCGGACACCGTATCCGCCACGGCGGAAAGCGTTGTGATCTCCGAGCCGGCGGTGGCCGCGTCGGCGGCGCCCGCGGCGAAGCTGTAGACCACCCAGTACTGGAGCGGGGTGGTGGTCACCGCCTCGGGGCTGGCGAAGGTGACCGTGGCTGCGGAGCCGGAGAACGTTGCCGGCGGCGTGTTGAGCGCCGTGTCACCGGCGCCGAACACGCTGTCTCCGTTGTCGCGGTAGATGGTCACGCCCGAGACGTTCGCGGATGGCGACGTCCCCGCGTCCGCGATCGTGACCGAGCTCACGCTCACCGTCTTGGAGCTCGCGTTGCGCACCATGGAGAAGCCGTCCACCGCGCGGGTGGCGCCCGGTGTGACGTACGCGGGAGAGGGCGCATGGGACGTCGTGACCGACAGGGTGGTGGGCGCGGCATAGATCGTGTAACCGGCGGTCGTGGCGGCTCCAGTCTCGGCATCGGTGGTGGCGACAACCGAATACGTGCCGGGCGCGGGGTTGGCCATCCCGAAGGAGGGCAGGAAGGACACCGTCGCCGTCGTGCTCTTGGCTATGGTCACGCCCGCCGGGATCCGCAGCGTCACCCGGCGCCCCGAGACGGTGGGCGCGGTGGTCAGAGGGGTCCCGCTCACCGTGACGCTCGCGGCGGCCGGGCTCGCGGGGACCGTGTAACCCGCCGGGAACGTGATGGTGATCCGGTTGGGGGTCACCACGCCGCCGGGAGCCGGGTCGGCGCCCAGGCGTCCGAGCGTGCCCACCTTCACGGGCACGGTCGTGGTCGTGACCGCCGATTCGAAGTAGCTGCCCAAAGAGACCGGGCCCGCGAGCGGCGCGGTGGCGTTCGGGTTGAAGGTGTTGGTCCGTGTTGCCGAGGTCGTGGCCCGGTTGCTCACCGCGGTGACGATCTCGCCATTGGTGTAGGCGGCGGGCTCCGAGGGGTTCACGACCCCGCCGATCGTGACCGTGTAGGTCCTGGACGAGATGCCGCTGGAGGTCAGGTTCGGCGACAACGTCACGGTATGGGCGACGTTGTTCACCACGGGCACGTTGCTGCCGCCCGATACCGTGACCGTAGATGCGCTCACGCCGGACAGATCGGTGTTGGCCGGAAAGGTGAACGTGACCGTCTGCAGCGTCTCAGTGCTGAGGAACGCGCCGTAGGTGACGCTGGCGCCGTAGCTCGTAGTGTTGTTCACGAGGTTCGTCGTGGGCGTGGGAGCGTTGATGGTCGGCGTGCCCAGTGCCAGAGCGGCTTGGGCGCCGGCGGCGACGATCGCGCAGGTCAGGACAGCGAGAAACGCTCCGCGCCGCACGATGCGGCGGGACGAGATGCGCGGGCCGAAGGCGGACGGTGACCACTCTCGACTGATTCCGCGTTGACGATGCGAGTCATTCCCCAATTGCACTCGCGTTCTGGCCGACTCGGCACGGCTATTCGCTCGTCCGGCCGAGGCATCGCTCGCTCCCCCTGGAAGTGCCACGATGAACCAACGGACTATACTGCCGATACGCACTTCGAATGGCGATTTCGCAACAATACGTGCATGCATTCGTCGTGCCAATCACCACGGCGAATACCGCCTGTCCAGGGCGTCTACCGCATGTTTCCGACGGACGGAGGTCCGTGGGCGGGACGGCCCTACCGTTCAGCCGGCGGCCACCGAGCATAGCGGGCGGTAGTGAGCCGGATCCCGGCGTATCCAGGCCGTAACGTGGTATTCGGAGAGCTGGCCCCACCGCCTGCAAGCGGCGCGCGCAGTGGCCCATCATGCGAGGGCTCATGGGCCCCGCAAGGGGGGTCCGCAGCGGCCTTTCGGTCCGGCGCCCTCCGGGCCTACGCAGCGGCCGCCGGCCTACGAGGCGTGCGTGGCTCGCACCGTCATCCGCGCGACGAGCTTCCCCAGCTCCCACACCAGGAGCAGCGCGACCGCGGCGACGACTCCCAGCACCCACTGCGATGGCGTGAGCTTCACCGTCCCCAGCAGGCCGCGCAGGAAGTCCGCCTGCGTGAGCAGGTAGGCGCCGGCGACCTCGGCCACGGCGGTCCAGTTCATGTGGCGGCTGTTGAACGTGTCCGGGAAGATCACGCTCCCGGTCTGGCTGCGCGACTCGAAGGCGGCCACGACGAGCATGAGCGCGAAGGCGACGATCCCGATGGAGGAGCCGATCGCGGTGCTGTTGTAGGCGGCCATGCCGTATTCCACGAGCGCCAGGTTGGCGAGCGCCATGAACAGGCCCACTAGCCCGCACGTGACGAACATGCCGCCGGTGAGGACGGACTCCCCCCTGGGACGCGGTTTGCGCGTCATCAGGCCCGGAGTCTCCTGGTCGAAGCCCAATGCGATGCCGAACGGGGCGTTCACGACGAAGTGGATCCACAGGACCTGCGAGGGCGTGAACGGCTGGCCGGCGGCGATGTTGAGCAGGCTGGCGCCCAGGAACGTGACGATGAAGGCCACGAGCAGGAGCAGAACGAAGCGGATGTACTTGGTGAGGTTGTCGTAGAGCTTGCGGCCCTGCTCCACCGCGAACACGATGGTCGCGAAGTTGTCGTCGGACAGGATCATGCGGCCGGCGTTCTTGGCGACCTCGGTGCCGGTGCCCATGGCGATGCCGATGTCGGCCGCCTTGATGGCCGGTGCGTCGTTCACGCCGTCGCCGGTCATGGCCACGACGTCGCCCTTCTTCTTGAGTGTCTGCGCGAGCAGCACCTTGTGCTCGGGGGCCACGCGCCCAACGACGCCTATGTCGTCGATGCGGCGGAGCCGCTCCTCCTCGGACAGGGCGGCGAAGTCCGCGCCCAGGATGGCGTCGCCCTCGATGCCCAGCTTCGTGGCGATAGCGGCGCCGGTGACGACGTCGTCGCCGGTGACCATGCGCACCCGGATGTGCGCCTTCTGCGCCTCTTCCACGGCGGCCTTGGACTGGTCGCGCGGCGGGTCCACCATGCCCACGAGCGCGGTCATCTCCAGCTCTTGGCAGTAGCCGAGCAGGTCGCCGTCGGCGTCGAACGACGCCGGGTCCAGGTCGCGATACGCCGCGGCCATCACGCGCAGGCCTTCGCCGCCCATACGCTCGACGTTCTCCTGCGCACGGCCCTTGAGGTCGTCGTCCCACGCGACGCTGTCGCCGTTGGACAGCGCCGTAGCCGCCCGGCTCATCACCGCCGGGGCGGCTCCCTTCACGAAGCAGCGAACGACCTGCTTGCCCGATGCGTCCTTGGCGTCGTTGAAGGACGCCATGAGCTTGTAGTCGGGATCGAACGGCAGCGTCGCGAGCCGAGGCAGGCCTTCCCGCGTGGCGTCGATGTGCAGACCCGCCTTGTGCGCGAGCACGAGCAATGCACCCTCTGTGGGGTCGCCCACCACCGCGCCGTCTTGGAGCTTGGCATCGTTGGCCACCACGAACGGGAGGATCGCCCCATCGATCGTGTCGGTGGTCCCGGCGGGATGGCTGACCTTGCCTTCCAGGCTGTATCCGCTGCCCGAGATCGCGTAGCGGTCGGTCGGGTCCAGGACCTCGATGACCGTCATCTGGTTCATCGTGAGCGTGCCGGTCTTGTCCGAGTTGATGGCCGAGACGAACGCGAGGGTCTCCACCGACGGCAGGTCCTTCACGATCGCCTTGTGCTGCGCGAGCTCCAGGCTGCCCTTGGACAGGATCACCTGCACGACCGTGGGCAGCGCCTCGGGCACGGCCGAGACGGCGAGCGCCACGGCGGCCGCGAACAGGATGTCCCAGGACTCGCCTCGGCTGATACCCAGGGCGAACATCACGACCATCGTGAGACCCGCGGCGCCCACGATCCAAAGCGTGAGCGTGTTCATCTGCTTTGTGAGCGGGGTCTCCTCGCGCTTTGTGGTGGTGAGCATGCCGGCGATCTTGCCCACCTCGGTGCTCGCGCCGGTACCGGTGACGATGAGCACGCCGCTGCCGTGCGTTACGGGCGTGTTCATGAACGCCATGTCGCTCTGGTCGCCCGGCCCGAGCGGCTTGCCCGGCTCGCCGCCGGAGGGCGTCGCCACATCCTTGGTGGACGGCACGCTCTCGCCGGTCAGCGCCGATTCGTCGATCTGCAGCGAGCTCGCAGCCACGATGCGGCCGTCGGCCGGCACCTGGTCGCCGGCGGCGATGAGCACGACGTCGCCGGCGACGACCTCCTCGGCGGGATCTCCGCCTCGGCACCGTCGCGGCGCACTCGTGCGGTGGTCTTCATCATGGACTTGAGCGCGTTCATGGCGCTCTCGGCCTTGCCCTCCTGGCGCAGGCCCACGACGGCGTTGACCACGGTGAGCAGGAACAGGACGGCGCCGGTGTGATACTCCTTGATGAGGATCGAGACCGCGCCGGCGCCCACGAGGATCAGCTGCATGTAGCTGGTGTATTGCTGCAGGAACCGCAGCCACCCGGGCTTGGGCTTCTCCTCGGGCAGCGCGTTGGGGCCGTCCTTGGCGAGCCGGTCGGCGGCCTCCTTGGCGGTCAGGCCGCTGTCGATGTCCACCGCCAGCTTGGCGGCGACGTCGGCGGCCGACATCGAGTACCAGGCCGTTGCCGAGGCTCCGTCACCGCCCTTGGCGCCGACGTCCGGGGCCGTGTGGGCGCTCACGACGCCGCGCCTTGGTCGCGGGCTTCCCCGCCCTCGGCCTTGGCCTTGTCGCGTGCGGCCTCGATCGGATCGGGCGCGGCGCCTTTGGGCGCGTCGGCTTCGAGCTCGAGCTTGGCATCGTGCAGCGCAGCGCGCTGCTCGTCGCTCACCACCGGGTACTTGGGGTCGATCCGGATGAGCGCATCGCCCAGGACCGCGGCGGCGCCGATGCGCGCGAACCACTTGTGGTCGGCGGGGATCACGTACCACGGCGCCCATTCGGTGCTCGTGTTCGAAAGCATCTCCGAGAACGCCTTCTGGTACTCGTCCCAGTGCTCGCGCTCGCGCGCGTCCGCCGCGGAGAACTTCCAGTTCTTCTCAGGTGTGTCGATCCGGGCCAGGAACCGCTTGCGCTGCTCCTCCTTGGACAGGTTCAGGAAGATCTTCACGACGCTGTAGCCGTTGTTGGCCAGGTGGCGCTCCCAGTCGTTGATCTCCTGGTAGCGGCGCTTCCATACGTCGCGCCCGCGCGCCGACCTCGGCAGGCGCTGGCGCTCGAGGAGGTCCGGGTGCACGCGCACCACGAGCACCTCCTCGTAGTGCGACCGGTTGAAGATGCCGATGTGCCCGCGCTCGGGCAGCTTGGACTGATAACGCCAAAGGTAGTCGTGGTCCAGCTCCTCGGCGGAAGGCACCTTGAAGCTGTGCACCTCGACGCCCTGCGGGTTCACTCCGCTCATGACGTGGCGAATGGTGCCGTCCTTGCCGGCGGCGTCGAGCGCCTGCAAGCACAGGAGCACGCCGTGGGTGTCCTGCGCGGCCAGTCGCGCCTGATAGTCGGAGAGGATCTCGATGCCGCGAGCGAGCAGCTCACGACCCTCGGCCTTGTTCTTGATGCCGGCTTTGAATCCCGGATCGTAGTGCTTGCCGAGGTTCACCCTTTTGCCCGGCGGCACCCGGAACGGCTCGATGAACTCGCGGATGCGCTTCACGCGTGGCTCGGCCATGCTTCCGCCCCCCTGCAGCCCGGATGGACACCGAGAACATACCCGTGGAGAGGCCAGGCGCCGGTGGTCGGCGCCGGGGCCGCGCGCGGCGGTTGCCCGCCCCCCGGGGCTGGCCTATGATGCGCGCACAACCACATAGCCGACGGGAGCTGCTGTCAGGCGGCTGAGAGGAGGGGCTCACCCCTCGACCGTTCGAACCTGTACGGCGCGAGAGCGCCTCTGGGTAATGCCAGCGCAGGGAAAGGTGCTCGTAGGACCGTTCTTCTTCGCGAGGCGGTCCTTTTTGTTTGCCTCGAGGACCCTAGGAGGGCCACAGATGACCGAAGCCACGTCCGCCGCCGCCGACCTGACGCGCATCCGCGAGACCAAGCCGCTCATACACAACATCACGAACTTCGTGGTGATGAACGAGACCGCCAACGCGATCCTGGCGCTGGGCGCGCTGCCCGTCATGGCGCACGCGCCCGGCGAGGTGGAGGAGTTCGCCTCGATGGCCGGCGCGGTGGTCCTGAACATCGGCACGCTGTGGCCCGACCTCGTGGATTCGATGGTCCTCGCCGGCAAGGCCGCCAACCGCGCGGGAGTGCCGGTCGTGCTCGATCCGGTGGGCGCGGGCGCCACGACCCTGCGCAACGACTCGGCCCGGCGCATCCTGGACGAGGTGGACGTCGCCGTCGTGCGCGGCAACGCCGCCGAGGTCGCGTTCCTTGCAGGGGCGGCCGCGGAGATCCGCGGCGTCGAGTCCATCTCCGCCTCCGACGACATCGCCGAGGTCGCCCGCGCGCTGGCCCGCGAGCGAGGCTGCTCGGTCGCGGTCACCGGCGCCACGGACGTGGTGGCCGACGCGGACCGCACCTGGCGCATCGCCAACGGCCACCCGCTCATGGGCCGCATCACCGGCTCGGGGTGCATGTCCACGACCATGTGCGCGTCGTTCGCGTCGGTGTGCCCGGACCCCGCGCAGGCCGCGGCCGCACGCGCTGGCGGTGTTCGGGCTCGCCGGAGAGCGCGCGGCGGCGGCGTCCAGCGGCCCGGGCACCTTCCACGCCGCCCTCTACGACGCCCTGGACGCGCTCACGCCCGACGACGTGGCGGCCGGCGCGAAGATCCAAGCCTTGTAGCGCCATGGACGTCCGCGGGCTGTACTTCATCACCACCGACGCCCCGGAGCTGGGCCGTTCCCACGCGGAGCTGGCGGCGCTGGCTGCCGCGGGCGGCGCGAGCATCATCCAGTTCCGGGAGAAGGAGCGCGACCGGCGCCGGGCCGAGGCAGCCGCGGCGGTGCAGGCGGTGTGCCGGTCCTACGCAGTTCCCTTCGTCGTGAACGACGACCTCGGCCTGGCCGAGGAGCTCGATGCCCACGGGCTGCACCTGGGCCAATCGGACCTGGCGCAGCTCCAAGGCCGGCGCCTGCCCGGCGGGCGGGCGCTCGGGATCTCGGTCTCCTCGGTGGGACAGGCGCGCAGGGCGGTAGAGCTCGGCGCGGACCACCTGGGTGTCGGGCCCATCTTCGCCACCGGCTCAAAGGCCGACGCCGAGCCGTCGATAGGCCTCGACGGCCTGCGTGAGATCCGCGCCGCTGTGGACCTGCCGCTCGCCGCCATCGGCGGGATCTCCGAGGACAACGCGGCCGACGTGCTGGCCGCCGGCGCCGACGCGATCTGCGTGATCTCCGCGGTCGCGCACGCGCCCGACCCGCTGGCCGCCGCGCGCCGGCTCTCCGACATAGCCCGGCGATCAAGGAGCCGCTAGATGCTTCCCCCGAACCACGTGCTGGAAGACCTCGCCTCGGCCGAGGGCGTCTCGCCCGACCGCCTGCGCGACGCTGCTGCTCGACGGCTCCGCGGTGGTGCTCGGCTCGCACGCGCGCGTCGGGCGCATGCGCGCGTGCGTGGTGGGCGGCGGGCTGCGCACCAAGGTGAACGCGAACATCGGGACCTCGGCACTGTCGTCCACGCTGGAGGGCGAGTTGGCCAAGGTCGACGCCGCGGTGGGCGCGGGCGCGGACGCGGTGATGGACCTGTCCACCGGCGGAGATGTCCGAGCCATCCGTGCCGAGGTGCTCGCGCGCGCGGGCGTGCCGGTGGGCACCGTGCCGGTGTACGAGGCCGCGGTGGAGGCGGCCGAGCTGGGCGGGCCGTCGCGGATGACCGCCGACTCGATGATCGCCGCGGTCCGGCGGCAGGCGGAAGAGGGCGTGGACTTCCAGACGGTGCACGCGTCGATCACCCGCGACCTGATCGCGTCGGACGCCGTCGAGCGCCGGCGCACCGGGATCGTGTCGCGCGGCGGGGCGCTGCTCGCGTGCTGGATGCGCGCCAATCACGCCGAGAACCCGTACTTCGAGCGCTTCGACGAGGTGCTCGACATCTGCCGCACGCACGGCGTCGTGCTCTCGCTGGGCGACTCGCTGCGCCCGGGATGTCTCGCCGACGCCGGTGACGAGGCCCAGCGTGCCGAGGTCAACATCATCGGCTGGCTCGTGAAACGGGCGCGCGCCGCGGGCGTGCGGGTGATCGTGGAGGGGCCCGGCCACGTGCCGCTCCATGAGGTCGCCGGCCAGGTGGCGATGATCAAGGACGTGTGTGGCGGAGTGCCGTTTGTATGTCCTGGGCCCGCTGGTCACGGACGTGGCGCCGGGCTACGACCACGTCACGTCGGCGATCGGCGGCGCGGTCGCGGCGGGCGCCGGCGCCGACTTCCTGTGCTACGTGACCAAGACCGAGCACGTGTGCCTGCCCGACGCGGACGACGTGCGCGAGGGCGTGGTCGTGTCCCGGATCGCGGCGCACGCGGGCGACGTGGCGCGCGGGCTGCCGGGCGCGCGCGACTGGGACGACCGCATGGCCGGCGCGCGCAAGGCGCTGGACTGGGGCGCGCAGTTCGCGCTGGCCGTGGACCCGGCGCGGCCCGAGGCGATGCGCGCCGCGAGCGGCCTGGCTCAGGGCGACGGTGAGTGCACGATGTGCGGCCCGCTGTGCGCGATGCGGGTCTCCGACGAGGTGGCCTCGTGAGCGCGCCGCGCCGCGCGCTCCTCATCGGCGGGCTCGACCCGTCCGCCGGCGCGGGCGTCCTGCTCGACGCGTTCGTCGCCGCGCGCCTCGGTCTCCAGCCGGCGGTAGCGGTGACCACCGTGACCGCGCAGAACTCGGCATCGTTCACGGGCTCCTGGCCGGTGACCCCGGAAACGCTCCTCGCCCAGCTGGACTCACTAGCCGCCGAGGGCGCCTTCGCCTGCGCCAAAGTGGGCGCCCTAGGCGACTCCTCCCTTGCCGAGGCCCTGGCCGCGTGGCTGGAGCGAGCAGCGCTTCCGTTCGTGGTGCTCGACCCGGTGCTCGCCAGCTCGAGCGGCGGAGCGCTGGTGGACGCGGCCGACAGCGCGGTGGCGTCGGTAGCGGCGGTGGCCACCGCGATCACGCCCAACGGGGACGAGGCGGGCCTGGCTCGCTCGGCTGGCTGTGAGCGACGAGGACTCGGCGCGGGCAGCGGCGCTCGAGCTACACGACCGCTTCGGGTGCGACGTGGTCGTGACCGGCCTTGCCGCCGACGACCCCGGCAGCGCCGTGGACCTGCTGGTCACGGGCGCGGACGAGGCGGCCACGCTCGCGCACCCGCTCGTGCAGGGCGTGGGGGACGTGCGCGGGACGGGATGCATGCTGGCCACGTCGCTCGCGTGTCATCTGGCCACGGGGCTGCCCGCACGCGAGGCGCTGGCCTCGGCACATCAGACGTTGTTCGAGCTGCTTGGGAACGCCGTCCCTATCGGCGGCGGCCGGAGGCAGGTGGATCTGGCCGCGCTGTAGCGCGCAGCGCTCGCTCAGCCCGCGGTCGTGGTGCGCTTTCGCCCGAAGAACCAGAACAGCGGGACTTCCAGCACCGCCGCGATGAGCGCGGCCAGCGCCAGTCGTCCCAGGTCCTTGAGCGCCGTCCCGCCGGCTTTCTGCGGGTCGAAGCCCTGCGACAGGGCGGCCGGCTGGCGTCCGCTGGTCGGACCTCCAGGGAATCCCGGGTTCAAGCCGGTGCCCGAACCGCCCTGCATGAAGGGCGGCAGGCTGCCCGATGCCTGCATCTCCTCGAACGACGGCGCGATCTGCCCGCCGTTCTCGTCCGCCCGCATCTTGAGCAGCCAGGAGAAGCCGGGGCTTATGCCCCCCGAGGCGAAGCTCATGGAGAACTGCGAGTCCACCAGGATGTAGAGCCCCAGGGAGAGAGCGACGGCGAGCATGAGGATGACGAGCGTCTTGAAGAAGGTCTGCATCTTCGATCCTTGGCCGCTCAGTCGGCGGCGTCGGGGACGATCGAGGGCCTGGACAGCCGCTTGAAGGCGTTCAGGAACCAGCGCCAGTGCAGGCCCATGTGGACGCCCAGGACCACCAGCGCGACATCGGCGGAGAGCGAGTGCACGATGCGCCAGGTGGGCCCGAACGGCAGGCTGATGTTCAGCAGCGGAGCGATGGACTCCGACACCATGAACCCGCTGAGCATGACGAGCGTGAACGACACGAAGAGCAGCACGTCCAGCGCGAGGTTCAGTCTGGGAAGACCGATGAGCCGTCGGAAGAAACGCTTGAGCACGTGCAGCGTCCAATCCCACTCGGTCAGCAGGTGCACGACCACGACCCCGGCGACGAAGACGCTCAGCCACTCATGGACAGGTATGCCGGTGGCCGAGGTGTTCATGGCGATGACGTACAGGACTAGCAGGGCCAGGTCTAAGACCAGCCGTACCTTCATCTTCATCTTCACGACTTGATGGGCCTCTCTTGCGGCTGCGCCGCGCCGGTGAACGCGCAACGAACCGCATGATACCACCCGGGGCATTTCGCGCGTCTCACGCTCGTCCGGCCGGCCTCCCGCCCGCCGCTTGCCCCGTTGCCTCGTCGGGAACGAACAAGCCTGTTCCCGCCTGCGAAGAGCGGACATGCCCGCTGAGCTCGGCCGTCTACCAAGAAGGGGTTGCACGACGATGAGCAGAAGGCCGGGCGTCACCGTGGGCTTGCTGGTCGCCGCTTGCTCCGTCGCGCTGCTCGCCGGCTGCGCGAGCGGGCCGAGCGCAAAGCCCTCGGCAAAGGCCTCCACGGACAGCACCCAAAGCGCACCCGACTACGCGGATCCCGCCAACTGGCTGTCGCGGCCCGCCGAGGCCAGCAAGAGCGTGGACGTGTTCTACATGGGCGACACCACGTACCAGAAGCCGAGTCCCACCTCGCCTGAGATCTGCGCCATCGACGACGCTCAGATGCAGGCGGGCGCCAAGGCGAAGTTCTCCGCATCGGCCACGGTGTTCGAGCCGCTCGCCAACGTCTACTCACCCTACTACCGGCAGTCGAGCGCGGAGGTGCTGCTCCTGCCGTATGCGAAGCAGTCCGAGATCATCAGCGGCACGCCCACGGCTGACGGGCTGTCGGCGTTCGACTACTACATCAAGAACCTGAATCACGGCCGCCCGTTCATCCTCGCGGGGCACTCGCAGGGCTCCAACGTGATGATCAACGTGCTGGCGGACTACATGAAGCAGCACCCGGACGTGTACAAGCGAATGGTCGCCGCCTACATCATCGGGTACTCCATCACTCCGCAGTACCTGGCCAACAACCCGGAACTGAAGTTCGCGACCGGAGCGGACGACACCCAGGTGATCGTCTCGTACAACACGGTCTCCCCAGACCTCATGATGCCGGATCCGGTCGTGCTGCCCGAGGCCATGGTCATCAACCCCATCACATGGACCCGTGCCGAGGCCACGGCGACGGCTGCGCAGAACCTCGGCGGGATCAGCGTGAACCCGCAGACCGGCTACGCGGTGGTGGATTCGTCGACGGGTCAGCCCGTGAAGGTGGACCACTACGCCGATGCGAAGATCGACACCGCCAAGGGTGTGCTGGTGTGCAGCACCGCGAACGGGAGCGAACTCGTGCCCGGCAACAAGATGGTCGCCAGCGGCATATATCACCCCTTCGACTATCCGTTCTACTACTTCGACATCCGGGCCAACGCCGCGGCCAGGATCGCTCGCTATCTGCGAGAGCAGCAGACACGACCTCGGCCATGACCGCGGCGCCACGTCGCTACGCCCATGGCGTGCTCCCCGCCGTCTCGGTCCCGAAGCGAAGTGGAGGCTCGTGACATGATGCGACGCAGTCGTACGAGGATCGCCGGGTTCGGGCAGGCCTCACGTCTCTTGCGCAGGGCCGCGGCAGCCGGCACTGTGGGCGCCCTGTGCGCCTCGCTCCTGTTCGGCTGCCAGCCCGCGGCCGTGCCGCGGTCCAGCACCGATGTCCTCGTCAACGGGCGTCAGATAACCCCGTTGGGCACGACCACGGCCCCCGTGGGCAACATGCCGCTGAACATAGTCATCAGCCCGGACGGCAAGTACGCCGTCACGACGTCCAGCTGCCTGAACGCGCGCCTGAGTGTCTTGCGAGTGATCGACGGCTCGATCGTGACCTCAATCGCCTTCCCTGCCGACGATCCGAAGATCCCGAACGGTGGACTCTTCTACGGTCTGGCCTTCGACCCCACACCCCGAGACGGCAAGTACGTGCTCTACGCCTCGCAAGGTGCCTTCGGCGCCGTCGCCGTCGTGCTGCTGGCCTCGGACGGGACCCTGACCCGGGCAGGGACGATCCCGGCGCGGCCTCGTCCGTTCACTCCCGTGGACCAGCCGGCAGGGATCGCCGTCGCGAACGGGATGCTGTTCATGGCCAACTACTTCTCCGTCGATCTCACGGCGACCTACCAGCCGGCGTCGACCCTCTCGATCTACCGCACGAGCGACCGGACCCGGTTGGGAAGCTACACGTTCAACGACGAAGCCAAGACGAACACGCCCTCGTTCCCGCACGCCGTGGCCGCCACGTCCGACGGCACGAGAGCCTTCGTCGCGAGCCAGCGGGATGGATGCGTCTACGTCCTGGACACGAGCGACCCCGGCCACATCGTCCTGGCCTCGAAGGTAGCGAACCTCAGCCATCCCTCGGCACTTCTTCTGAACAAGGCGCAGACGCTCCTGTACGTGGCGAACGCGGGGAGCGACACGATATCCGTCGTCGATGTCGCGGCCGGCCGGCCCCGCGTGAAAGCGACCGTGTTGCTGCGCCCTGCCGAGGTCGTCAACCTGCCCGGCGTCTCTCCTTCGGGTCTGGCGCTTTCCCCCGACCAGCACACCCTGTACGCGTCGCTCGGCGACTTCAATGCGGTAGGCGTCGTGGACACGAGCACGAACAAGCTGAGCGGCTACATGCCCGTGGGCTGGTATCCGACAGCGCTGGCGGTGTCCGCTCAGGGCGATTCGCTGCTGGTGGTGAACGGCTGGGGGACCACCGCGAGGAATCCCAATCCCGGTTTCGACTACCTGGACCCTGATGTCGTGGGCATCGACTCCAGCGTCAAGCCCCCCGCGTGGGCCTCGGCCCCCGGCAAGGGCTACGTCTTGAACTCCATTCCGGGGAACGTCTCGCGGATCGCCCTTGCGAAGTCACTACAGGACCTCGGCTCGTCCACGGCCGCGGTGATCCACAACAACGAGAACAGCCCCGCGATGGGCAGCTCCGGCGACAAGACCCTGACCGACCTGGGCATCGGAGCGGGCAAGATCAAGCACGTCATCTACGTGATCAAGGAGAACCGCGGCTACGATCAGCTCCTCGGCGATCTGCCTGAGGGGAACGGCGATCCATCGCTCACCATCTACGGCAAGCAAGTGACCCCCAACCAGCACGCTCTCGCGGAGCGGTTCATCCTTCTGGACAACTTCTACAACAACGCCCCGGTCAGCGGTGAGGGTTGGGTCTGGTGCACCCAGAGCCTGGCGAACGCGTACACCATCAGGGGCGTCCCGTACATCTACCAGCTCGCGCTGCCCACTTACCAGATCAACTACGGCTTCGAGGGACAGGTCAACGGCTACATCACCGGCGGCTTCCCGGCCCAGGACCAGGACGGGAACTGGCTCTCACCCACGCGCAAAGCCGCTCCGAGCATCCCGAACGTGGCCGAGGCTCCAGGCGGATTCATCTGGGACGGCGTCAGGAAGGCAGGGCTGACGTACCGCAATTACGGCTTCTTCCTCTCCAACGGTGCCCCCGCGAACCCGCCGTTCGCGGTTCCCGACAACTACCCCACCGTGGCCGGGCTGTCTCCCCCGGGGCACATACCGACACCCCAAGGGCAGGTCGCCGGGTACAGCGACTACGACTACCGCCGGTTCGACTTCAACTACGCGGACAGCGACGCCTGGCTCAAGCACGGTTTCGAGGCGAAGCAGCTGGGGCTCACCACGGGGAATCCCCCGGGCTACTACGCGTCATCGCGCTCGCCCGTGCCGGCACAGCCGAGCCGTTTCTCGGAATGGAACCGGGAGTTCCAAGAGATGCTCAAGCAAGACTCCGCCGGGAACGCCGTTCCTGCGTTCATGACCGTGCGGCTCGGGCGGGATCACACGATGGGACTGAACCCGGGGTACGGCTCTCCCCAAGCGATGATGGCCGACAACGACTACGCCGTGGGCGAGCTCGTGCAGGCCGTGAGCACGAGCCCCATCTGGGAGAGCACCGTGATCCTTGTCGTGGAGGACGATGCCCAGTTCAGCAACGACCACGTCGACACCCATCGTTCCTTCGCCCAGGTCATAAGCCCCTGGATCAAGAAGTCGACCGTGGACTCGCGCTTCTACGACACGAACAGCATGTTGAAGAGCATCGAGCTGCTGCTCGGACTGTCTCCGATGAGCCAGTACGACCACTTCGCGAATCCCATCATGGGAGGATGGGATTCGGCGCCCAACAACAGCGCCCCGTACGAGCCGATACTCCCCGCCAAGAGTATCATCGGCGAGGTGAACCCGAGCGCGCAGTCCTACGCGCCCACCGACCCGCGGCGCCGGCTGGCCGAACTCTCGAGCAAGATCGACTGGGATACCGCCGATGCCGCTCCGTACGCGTTGCTCAACGAGATCCTCTGGATAGACGCGAAAGGCGCGAAGGCCGTGGCCAGCGGCAGCCCGGATCCGCGCGCACGAGATGGCGTCCCTGCCGCAGCATCGCTGACTGCTCGCCCGTCGGTCCCAACCAGCCGCGCCAGATAACGAGTGAGGTCTGCCATGCGCCCTACGCGCGAACTGATGACGGTCGTCGCGGCGGTGCTCCTCGCAGCAGCGTTGTCCGGGTGCACGCAAGCCAAGCCCGCTGCGGGAGGTGCCACGGGCTCAGACGCCTTGGTCATCCTCCCGCAAGACGGCTACCAGCCGATCTACGACGTCATCTCAGCGGCACAGAAGACCGTGGATATGACCATGTACCAGCTCGCCGACCCAACGGCCCAAGCCGCCCTCAAAGCCGCCGCGCGCAGAGGCGTCGCCGTGAGGGTCCTGCTGGACTCCGACCCCCAAGGCGGGGGAGGCAAGAAGGCGAACCAGGCGGCCTACGACGACTTGCAGGCCCATGGCGTGAACGTGAGATGGGCTTGGCCGGGCACGTTGTGGCACCAGAAGAGCATCGTCCGTGACGGCACGAGCGCCGCTGTCATGACGTGCAACCTCTACGCGCCCTTCTATCCGATCATCAGGGACTACGCCGTCATCACGGACAACGCGGCCACGGCGTCCGGTATGCAGGCCACGTTCGACCACGACTGGGCTGAGACCAGCAGCCCGCCGACCCCGGGCGTAGCACCCGCAGGGTCGGAGCTCATCTGGTCACCCGGCGCACAACCGGGCCTCGTGGCTCTGATCGGCTCGGCCCGTCCCGGGACCACGCTATATGCCGAGGACGAGCAATTGGACAGCCCGCCGATCGAGGCCGCGCTCGTCCAGGCGGCGAAGCGAAATGTCACGGTCGACTTCTGTATGACCTACTCATCCTCCTACGCTAGCGAGCTCGCCACGCTGGCCGCCGGCGGCGTGCGCGTGAGGCTCTACCAGCCGAACGCCCCCATCTACATCCACGCGAAGGCGCTCTCGGTGAACGGCGACACCGTCTATGTGGGCAGCTCCAACTTCACGACCGCGATGACCGATCAGAATCGCAACGCCGGACTCATCACGACGAACCGCGTGATCGTCCGCGGCATCACTTCGACGATGGCCAGCGATTTCGCGGGCGCCACACCGTACACGGGCCGTCCCTGAGAAGGGCGGTCGCTCGGATCGACCGGGGCCGAGCGGCAGCGGACCGCGAAGACACCCCTCGGAGCCCGGGACATCGCTAGGGCGGGCCATCCAGAGCGACTACCTAGTTCGTGCGACGACGGCCACGGCTGCGCGGAACGCCATCGATCCCAGCCGTCCCCAGCCCGAGGTGCCCGAGCGGCCCCGCAAAGCTAGGAGGGCCCCCGCTCTCGCGGGGGCCCTCCCATGACCTGTCAGGTCAGCACAACCAAGTGAGACTTAGTTGTGGACACCGATGCCGGGGTGGCAGCGGATGCAGACCGCATCGAGGTTGTTCTCGGTGATGGTCGTGGCCGTGAAGACAGGCGTGTAGGAGCCGGCAGTGGCCACCGAAGCGGTGTAGTTGCCGAGCAGCTTCATGTCGTTGGAACCACCCGAGTGCGGGAAGTCCGAGTTGCGAAGACCCGTGTTGTGGTCGTCGGCGTATGCCTTGGTGCCGTAGTGGCACTGCGAGCAGCTGTCCTTGGCGCCGACAGCGGCGACCTGGGCGCGACCGTAGCCGGCCGGGTCAGCGGTGCCCGACAGGACCGAGAGGTCGTCACGGTGGCAGGAGTAGCACTGCGCGGGACCACTGTGGGCGCCGGTGAACGGAGCCGGGTGGGTGCGCTCGGCGTGAGCCTTGAACCCGAGCTCCTCGTTGGCGAGCGGGTTCGAGCCACCGATGTTGAGGTTGTGGCAGTCAGCACACCAAACGGAAAGCGTGTACTGGTTGACCGTGGCCGGATCCTCGGCAGGACCGGAACCGCCGGCCTCGCCGGAGATGTTCTGCGAGATCCACGTCGGGGTGCGGCCGGTGTAGCCGTTCTCCGTGTAGGTCGTGGCGTTGCTGTACGTGGTGGAGTAGTTCACACCAGCGGTCAGCGTGGTCTCAGGAACCTTGACGGCGGCGGTCGAGTCGACCATGCCGTACGAGTTCAGAGCGCCGGCCCAGTTGCCGGACGGGAAGCGGCGAAGCAGCTTGTAGCCCGTCGGGTTGCCACCGGGGACGTCAGCCACGAGAGTCGGGTCGAAACGGCTGGGCTGCCAGACCTGCGCAGGCGCGTTGTGCGGCTGGTGGCAGGAGAAGCAGGACAGGGCGTTGGGACCGACAGGCTTCCAGCCCGAGCGGCCGGTGCCGACCGGGGACTGGGAGTGGTGACGGCTGAAGCGGTAAAGCTCGATAGGCGTCACGTCGTAGGAACGCACGTTGACGACCTCGGTGATCGTCGCGCCCGTGCCGTCGGTACCCGAGATCGTCACAGGCGTGGCGGTCTGGGCGACGGACGAGTCCGGAACGATGAACGAGCCCATCGTGTGGCCGTTGGTGGTGTTGGTGCCGTTCACGTTGTTGTCGTAGACGATCTTGTCCGAGTGAGCGGAACCGCCGATGTGGCAGTAGTCACACGCGTCGGACTGCGAGTCGCCGCGAAGCAGGTAGTACGCACCCTCGGCACGGTGGACAGCGTGGCAGATCTTGCACTTGTTCGAGCTCGCGCTGTAGCCGCCGTGCGGGTTGGTGGTGTAGCCATCCACGCCGGTGCGAAGGGTCGAGGTCATCGTGCCGTCGCCGGCGATGATCGTCGTGGTGGCGTCGACAGCACCCTCGAACGCGGCATAGCCGCCCTGGTACTTGGCGCCGGAATCCTGCAGGTCCTGGTACGTGAAGACAGACGCACCATCGGCACCGATGACCGTGGGCGGAACGGCCGGGTCTCCGCCGATGGCGTACCAGCTGAAGTGCCTGAGCGAGATCTTGAGCAACCTGGACTCGTCGATGACGTGGCCCGCGCTTGCCATGGACACCCAGGCAGAGGTGCCGGGGTCCCAGGCGTAAGCCCTTGGATTGCTCAGGCCGGGCGGATACACGAAGTCCATCGTGGTCGGCACGGCGAAGGGCAAGCCGTCAGGCTCCATCTGGACGACCGCTACGATGGTGCCGCCGTCCGGAGCTTTGGGGCCGCCCTGGACCGTCCATACGGTGGCGGAGGCGTCGGTGTCCGCGGCCACAGCGCCTGCGGGCGCCGAGAATCCCAGCTTGCCGGACTTCGCCGTCCAGTCGCCACCGGAAGGAGTCAGGACGAAGACGCCGTTGTCGTCGGGGTTCGAAACGGACTCGGAATACGGCCCGCCCACGGCCGTTGCCGCCGACGCCACAGCGGGCGCGATGAGCGACACCACCAACGTCCCTAAGAGCACCAGCACAGCCACCCGGATCCTGAGAGACGAAGCCATAGCAGCATACCCCCCTGTTCGGCCCGATTCCTCGGGCGCTGAATGATTGCAGGTAGGCTTTGTAGGACGCCCCGCACGTCGATCGGCTCGGCCCGGAATGCAGCGCGGATCTCCCGCCACACACTTGTGAGAATTCTTAGCGTGTCTAAAGACTCCTTTACGTTCGACATGCACTTTCGGTGAGTGGCCGTCAGGTCGCCGTGGCCTCGGGGACCGACCAGGCGGCGCAACGACTCCGCGGCCTGGTGCTTGCCCGGGCCGTGGTCCATGCGCTCAAGATCGGTGAATGGCGAGACTGCCGCTGGCGGGCGCCTCGGCAGGGATCGTCCGGGGGCGACGGATCCGGCTACTCGTCCGAGAACGACATCTCGAAGTAGCCGGGCTCCTTCGAGCCCTTCTGCGACCATATCCGGACCCACTCTGGGCTCCGGGGCGCTATGCGCCAGACGATGCCCCAACCCGGCCCTTGGTTCGGGCCAGAATGGGCGCCGTTCGATCTTCACCTCGAGCGGCCCGCCGTGTCCCCAGATCCTGAACACGACCTTGCCCGGGGAGCCTGATTCAAGCCTAAACCACTGCTCCGTACCGGGCGCCACAGTGCCCGACACCTGCTGACCCACCCGGATGGCCGAGGCGCTCTGTTGGTCGGGTCCGCCAGTGACCTTGGTCGGCGAGCCCGGGATGCATCCGGCGACAGCAAGGCAGCAGGCCACGAGGATGGCCGCCACGGTCCGTGTCGTATTCGCCCGCCTGATTCCGCCGGCCATGACCATACTCCCCCGCGCTACGACAGGATCTCGACGTACCCTTCCGTTCCGTGCACGCGGATCCGCTGCCCATCCCGGATCAGCCGGGTGGCATGCTCGACCCCCACGACGGCCGGTAGACCGTACTCGCGTGCGATCACCGCGCCGTGGGTCATCAGGCCGCCAACCTCCGTCACCAGGCCCTCGATCGCGACGAACAAGGGCGTCCAGCTCGGGTCGGTGTACGCGGTGACCAGGATGTCGCCCGGTTCGAGGTCGGCCTGTGCCATGTCCAGTATGATGCGGGCCCGCCCCTCGATCGTCCCGGCGGAGACCGGCAGACCCACCAGCGCACCGGCAGGAACATCGTCGCGTCGGTACGCACCGGCGATGCCCTCGCCGTCCGAGGTGAGCACCCGGGGCGGTGTGAGCGCCCGGTACGACCTGAACGCTTCCTTGCGCTCGCGTATGAGCTCGCCATCCACCTGATTCGTGCGCACGACCTCGGCGAGCTCCTGGAGCCTGAGATAGAAGATGTCTTCCTTGTCGCCAAGCACCTGGGCTTCTACGAGGCGCTCCGCCTCTCGCAGCAAGGCCTGCTTGTAGACGAAGTAGCGGCTGATCATGCCGTACTTCGGATACTCCCGGTACCCGATGAAGGTCCGGACGAGGTCGATCTTCCGCTTGGTCTCCTCGGCCTTCTCGCCACCGTCCGGCAAGGCGCGCAGCCCCTCCAGCACCTCCCGTTCCTTGTTTTGGGCCTCCTGCAGCCCTTGCTCGAACCGCCGCTCGGCCTCGCCCCCCTTGAAGTTCCTGACGTTGCCGAGGATCAGGGGCACGAGCGCGCTCGGGCGTTCGGCCCAACGCGGCCTCGTGATGTCGATCTCACCCACGCAGCGCATGCCGTACTTGTCGAGCCAGGCGCGGACGGCATCTCGCGCTTCCCGGCCTCCTTCGAGCTTGGGCAGCTCGTCCAAGAAGCCGTCGTCCCGCAAGCCCTCGTCCTCGATGCGCTGCAGGAATGCCACGACGCCCGGATGCGGGCGGATCGACATCCGCGACGTCCAGAAGCGCCAGCCCCATCTCCGACGTGACGTTGTCGGGGACGGACTGCGTGAGCGTGTCCGCCACGTTCTTCTCGCCGAGCCATTCCTCAAGGTGCTCGTTGAGCCACGACGCGGCCTCCATCGCCGACATGAACACCTCGTGGCTGCGCGGGTCGAGCAGGAGGCGCCTGAGCTCCTGGAAGTCGCCCAGGATGAGATCGAGGAGCTCCGGCCCGGACTTCATCGCTATGTCGCGTTTCAAAGTGGCGACCGAAGCCTGGTTCTCTTCGATCAGCTCCCTCACGATGGCCGGATCGGTCTCGATAGGTGCGCGCTGCGGCATGCCGGCCGGCGGCCCGGCGGGGACTTCGTCGGGAAGCGAGGGGATGAAGTCGCCGCGTTCCAGGACGGTCTCCAGCGCGGCTCGCATCAGCGGGTCGGATTTCCCCATCATGTCGAGGAACATGGCGCGGCTCGTCGGCGATGCCATACGCTGGGCGAAGTCGACGAACAGCCTTCCGCCGGCCTCTTTCATCGGCTTGGGGGTCGTAAGCTGCCACACCGAGAGCCCCAGCGGCTTCATGGCATCGGTCATCATCTGTCCATGTCCGACGGACACGTACACGTGATTGGCCCGGTCGTCGACTTCGGGGATGGGGAACAGCGTGGTGATGGGTCGGCTCTGGACTATCTGGAAGTCATCGTCGACGAGGCACCATTCGATGTCCTGGGGGCGGCCGAAGTGCGCCTCGATACGCCGGCCCAGCTCGGCGATCCGCACGACCTGCGCGTCCGTCAGCGCGGGCTGCTCCTGCAGCGCCGGCTCGATCGCCTGCTCATGTGTCCCGCCTCCCGGCGACGCGTACACGGCAAGCTGCTTCGAGCCGATGGCTGTATCGATGATTGCGCCGTCCCGAACCTTGTAGACGTCAGGGTTCACCAGCCCGGAGACCAGCGCCTCGCCAAGGCCGAGGCCGGCCTCCACGGAGGCGACCTTCCGGTTGCCCGTGACGGGGTCGGCCGTGAAGAGGATGCCGGCGGCTTGCGGGAAGACCATCTCCTGCACGACCACGGCCATCAGGACCTTCCGGTGGTCGAGGCCGTTTCGCAGCCGGTAGGTCACGGCTCGCTCGGTGAACAGCGACGCCCAGCAGCGGCTGACGTGCTGGAGGATCGCCGCCGGCCCAACGACGTTCAGGTACGTGTCCTGCTGGCCCGCGAAGGAGGCGGTGGGCGAATCTTCCGCGGTCGCGCTGGATCGAACGGCGTAGGCGGCTCGTTCGCCGAGTGGGGCGATCGCGCTGGTGATCGCCTCCGCCAGGTCGTCCGGGATCGGGGCACCTTCGATCGCGCCACGGATCTCCGCGCCGAGCGCGCGTATGCCCGCCTGGTCATCCGGGTTCAGGCTCGACAGCCGGTCAAGCAGATCGTCGATCGAAGGCGCTTTCGCCAGGATCCGCCGAAACGCGTCCGTCGTGACGCAGAAGCCGGAAGGCACCTTGATGCCTTCGATCCGAGAGAGCTCGCCGAGGTTCGCTCCCTTGCCGCCGACGACCGCGGCCTGGGTCTGGTCGATCTCCCGAAAATCCAGCACGTAGCAGCCCACACGCCCTCCCTCGGAGTCGGATCGGTCGACTCCTCTCCTGTTTCGAGATCGCTCGGGTCTGCTGCAGTATGCGTCCCGCGGGCACGAAACGGCAGACTGCACCTCGGCGCGGTGCCGTCGTACAATGAAGCTGCCCGGGGACGAGGTCGGTCTCCCAAGGGCAACGAAGCGGGGTCCCTCTTGGGACCCTTTGCTATTGGCTGGTGGGGCGCCGCCGCATCGTGGGAAGAGCGACGAGGAGGCCTCGTGGGGTGCGCGACAGGAAAAGGCCCCTTCGCAGTCCTGGAGGTGGACTCCTCGGGGGCCTTCTGTTCTGGATGGTGGACCTGACCACGCACTATGCGAACGCCAAGGCGCTCACCGAACTGCTGCAGAAGTGCCAGGACCTGGTACTCGGTGAGGCGAGCTAGCAGCCGGACCACATGCCTACTTTTCGGCACGATGGTGCCCTCTTTGTGGTACCTCACGTTCGCCCCATGTCGCCTGAGTGGGGGCCGGCGAGTTACTGCAAAAGTAGGCTGTTTGGCATACTTTTGTAGTAACTCGCCTGTCGACACCACCCCAGGCACGCGGGTGGTGGCTAGTTCGGGCTCCTGGCCCGAGAGTATCTAGCCCTGCTTCTTGCGCAGGAGCTGGTCGAGCGAGTCGACGCCCTCCTGCTCGAGCAGGGTACCCAGGTGCATGTCCGATCGCCGGCCGAGATCCACGCCGTACTCCTGCTCAATCGAACCCACGTGCGTGTCCGAGCGCTTCCGCCGAAGCTCACCGTTCTGGTCCCGAGAACGATCGCCCTTCATGCCCGGCGCGTCTTTAGACATGCCTTACCTCCTCGATCGGGTAGCGGTCTTCATCGTCAGGTCGAGGCATGCGCGTCAGCTACCGCGTCGACCCGCCGATGCACTTCGCACAGTTGTCGTAGCCTTCGGTGTGAGCTTGTGACAGGGTGTCCGGCAAGAAGCCGACACCATGGCCGGCTGAGAAGATCTCGTCGATCTGGCAGCCGCTCGCGCTGGTGTCCTCCTTGCGGAGATCGTGGACTTCCTTCGTGTTCGAGTTGCCGAGGTAGTCTTTGGCGGCCCGCGTGGTCGTGGGATAGCTCACGTCACCCTCCAATCCTAGACGGTGCGACCGAACTGGTGTTCGGTCCACCAGGATTGTACCAGAGCGGTCTGACATGACCTCATCTTGGGAGATCACGGGTGATCGGCGGGGGCAGTCAACCTCGAGCCAGGACATGTGGCCTGGCTAGCCCGGCCCTTGGCCTGGGCTGTCATCGATGAACCAGGCACCGCTGTCAGTGGGCTGGCAGGAGCCCGTCAATGAATTCCACGAGCTCGGGGCCCTGGTAGGGCCGAATCTCCTCCCAAACGCGTGCTGGGATGGGCAGTGTGAAGAAGTCACGGACATCGGCCTCGTAGAGCCTGAACATGCCCTCGCGATAGGCGTCGTAGGCCGCACTCATGTGGTTCACGACCATGATCACGAAGTACTCCTCCCGCCTCGTGATCGGCTCCTCAGCGAGGTTCGGGTTCTCATCAAGGACACGCGCAACACCGGGAGTGGTGAACATCAACGTCCAGATCTCGCGGTGTGATGCCGTGACCTGAAGAGACACGACAGCCCGGTTCGACCTGTTGGTAGCTCGCAGCTGAAAGTAAGTGACGAGGAGGGTCCCTACGATCGCGACGCTCTGGATCACGTCGAGAATCTGGCGGCTGTTGGATGACACCCAAGCGCCGACGGTGTGGATCGCCCCCACAACGCCTCCTCAAGAACTTCGGCTAGGTCGCAGGCTCGGACTGTCTCGCCATGAACTCCTCGAGAGACTCGGCTCGGTGAAGGAGCTCGTCCCTGAGGACTACATAGGGGCGGACTTCTTCGGCCCCTTCGAACAGGTCCGTGTACAGCCACTTGCCCGTCTCGGCGTCGTAGTGCTGCACGAGAACGGAGCTGTCGTCGAACATCATAAGGTCCTCAAGAGGCACCCCACCCAAGCCTTGCGCCTTGTCTCTGGCAAGAATGAATATCTGCTCTCCGAGCTCGCGGCTGAGTTCGTAGGACTTGATCTCATACCAGAGATAAGGACTGAGAGGCAGGTCAACGAGGTGCACGCGCTTGAATGAGACTGCTCCAGCCTTCACCCGCTCGTACCAAGGGTCCGGGCCCTGAGACATCTCTTGGCGCAGCCGTGCAACGAGCTGATCGTCGGTCAGCTGCCCCTTCTCGTACTCTCTGAAGCCCGGGGAGTACTCGTCCGCATAGCGCTGCAGCGTCTCCAACTTGAAGAACTCGCGCTCAACAGTGGCCCAGCGCTCGTTGTAGGCGGCCAGTTCCGCCTCATCAGAATCGAGTGTCTCTTTGGTCATTCTCTCTCCAGATTCCTTAGTCAGGGATGCCCGCCTTCGCAGACATCAGCACCGCCCTGGGAATCGTGACGATCTTCTCATCGTCGCCCAGGAGCGACGGATCGGGCAGAAGACCCCTCGCGTCAGATGTGACGTCAGTCCCGACCACGGCGTAGTCGCCGTTGTCGAGTTCCCAGATCTCTGGGCACCTTTGGCCCCCGGGACTGAGCTCTCGCCAGTCAATCGAAATCCTCTTCACCAGCTGCATCGCTATCATCTCCTAACCGCCAGACCGACCGTGGGTACCCGTTTGTACCCAGAACAGAGCTATGTGGTCGGGTTCGACTCGGAACCTAGGATCTGTGCCGTCTCGGCGAGAAACCGCTCCGCGCTCTCAATGGCCGACTTGGCGCCCTCGGCCGAGAAGTCAGACCGGTAGTCAGCCGTCTCGCGCAGCAGCATGGTGGTATCGAAGTCGTCGACGAACCCCTGGCCCAGAAGACCCTCATCGACGTAAAGCGCTTGGATGGCGACCTTGAGGCAGTTGTGGCTCTTCTCACGGTAGCCCTTGGCAAAGAGAAGGGCTCGGGCGGCATGGAAGATCGCGTAATAGGCCTGGATCGTGGCCCATTTGGGATTGCCGTCTGCGAGACTGGCCTTCGCCCACTCAAGGTCCTTGCCGGCCGCCCTCATCTCGGCGGGGATCAACTTGGCCGTGAAATCCTGGCGGACGATCGATCGTCTCTCAAAGCATTTCTCAAAGTCTCTGTTCATCAACCCCTTTCTCAAGCAGGGTCAGGCCCCGCTTGACCTCGGCGACGTAGGTAGCGTCGGTGTGTCTGGCCGCGGCGTACTCGTCCAGCGTCTGAATGACAGGGTTGATCGGCCGATCACTGGCAAAGCCGCGGATAGCCTTTGAGGCGGCTTCGGGATCGTCGGTAAGGACGAAGAGGTCGATGTCAGACGAGGCAGTGTCCGTGCCCTCGGCGGCACTGCCGTAGAGGATGACCCGCTTGGCGGAGTGCTCGAGCTCGCGAACGAGCCCAGAGAGCTGGATCAGGTTCTCGAAGACGCGAAAGGCTCGCACGAGGGCGTGCGGTCTTACTTGGTAGAACCACATGCGGCCGCGGCGTTCTCTGGTCACAAGATCGTTGTCCAGGAAGTCATGCAGGATCTGGTTGGTGGCTCCTCGGCTGACCCCGGTCTTCTCGGAGATCTCCTTGTCGTAGGCAGGAATATCCGAATGCAGACTCAGATAGCTGAGGATTCGATAGGCCCTAGGTTGTAGTAAAAGCTCTGGCAGCATCCTTGGATTCATTCCATTAGTATACATGTTCATTCTACTGAACCAAGGGCTAGGCTGTCAAGAGTTTCCATCTCCGAGCCCTGCACCTGCGCTTGTTATCCGCCGCGAGCTGTGGGTTGACTAGTCGTCCTTGTGCTCCGATGGCGGATTCACACGAGTCTGAAACCGGCTCGGGTCGAGGCCGGCCGTGTGCTGATCGAGCTCTCTGGGCGGCAAGGGCGACGACGTGTCGTCTCCGCCGCTCGATCCACCGTCCGAACCGCCGGAACCGCCCGACTGGGCCTGCTCATCGTCCGCAAACATGACTGACTCCCTTCATCGGTTGTCTGTGCCATCTTCGACTGATAAGCGAATCGCATTGCGGCCAAGCTCGACGAGGCCGAGCATCCCGGCTCCAACGAGGACCCCGAGCAAGGAAGCCGCTGTCGCCGGCAGGGCCGTGACGACAACTGGAGCGGCGAGTGCGACCAGGCCCAGGGTCGCCAACCTAAGCGCGTTGTTCGTATAGACCGCGGTCGCATGGGCCATTCTCTCACCCCGAGTGTCTGCTTCAGCCGTGTCACGCAGAAGCCCCTCGTCAACCTGGCTCGAGGTGTAGTCGTCCAGGTTCTTGTGCAGGCGAACGAGTTTGACGGGGTGCACGATGCTCACCGACATCAGCGGTGGCAGCGCTGCCGCCAGCGCGAAGATGAAGAGAGTGCCCGGAATCCACATCACGGGACGAAGACGCTGAACAGTCTCAGCGGTCGCCAGGAGGGCCGCTCCCGCGGACATGAGTCCGAGCGCAATCAGAGACCGGTTCCTGAGATTCTCGATCTCAGTCAGCCCGGCCTGAAAGGTGGAGCTTGCATAGTCGCAGGCCCGCTGGACCGCCAGATCACGGTTCTCTGAAACTTGCTCTGCCTGATCCAACTGACGTCGCCCCCTCCACATGGCCTGCGACACCGAGATTCTACCAGTGGGGTCTGACAACAACCCGACCCAGGTCAGGTTCAAGCAACTGCGAAGTCCCTGCTCGGGTTTGAGTAGGAGCAGTCAGGTTCGTTAGATCTAGTTCGAACAAATCGGCGAGTTATGGCTTCGCCAAGCCACTAATTGTCATTTTATGGGAACTTGGTGGACCTGACCATGCACTACGCGAACACCTCCGCACTGGGCGACCTGCTCGAGAAGTGCAGGGGACTGGCCGCCTAGGGTACGTCCTGACTGCACGAAGCCACGCAGGCCGGGGGGGGAGGTCCACTTACGTAAGTGGACCTCCCCTCGTCTACCATCGCAGCCAGGAAGAGACGGAGCTAACCCGTGACGCGGACTAGGAGCCAACCGGTCCGAGTCAATCAAGCATATGCCGCTCCAGCCCCTACTTGCTCAGGGCCGCAGAGACTGACTGTGCAACCGGAACGATGTCCGCAGCCTTCCTTCCTTGCAGCGTAATAACAATCGTCGTTGCGCCTTGGCGCCAGGCGAGCCTCGCAGCAGGAGAACTGGTGGTCCAGACGCCAGCACCGGCGCCGCTCTTCTTGACATATGTCCCCGAATCCCAGCCAACGGCCTGATGCCCGCCAACGTTGAACGTTTGGGCCGCTTCGGCCTCCGTGTCGCTGGCGAACAGCGATTGAACGAACGCATCGTCAGTCGCGTAGTCCTGGCCGTCCGCATGCTCGGAAATAACGAGCCCGTTGTCATACACCAGGAAGAGAACAAGCCTATTTGCGGGCACAGGCTGCCCGTTTACCTTATCGTTTTGATTTGTGCGCATATCCGTTAGTGTTCCGCCGAGCGTGGCAGTCGGAAGTGCCACCGGGACGCCGAGCGCTGTTCGAGCCGATGAAATGCTCGAAGCGGGCACCCCTTGCTGCCGCAACCGCTCTAGAAAGCTTGGTCCATGGTAGTGGCCCGGGACCCCCTGAGAACCAGCTCTAGCGGCCACGACACGGGCTGACGGCGTGTTCGCCGGCGCCACGCTCCTTGACGAACATCCGGCCAGGACTGACACGACAGCAACGACGGCCAGCGCCGAACAGGCGGCCGCCACCCACTTACTCAGACGCATGATGGCCTCCTCAGTAGGTCACGTACCATTCATTATTTGCAATCTTATTCAAATACACTTGGGACCCGTTGTACGACCCCGGGTTAGAAGCGGAGGCCTGGGCGGAGTTTCTCCAGGAATACCAGCTGCCATTCGGATCCTTCTTGCCCATGCTGTAGAAGTGGGAGTACGGGTCGTCGTGGCTCTGGTCCCAGCGCTCCTCCCACGCACTAACATAGCCTGTCCCATAGTCCATGTGAGGCTTGTTGAGAAGGGTGCCGTTGCAGGCGGTGCGCCATTCCCAGTAGGCCGGAGGCCCGGCGACGCGCTGGTAGACATTGACTTCCCAATAACCGTTTGACCCACTACTGATGTCACCATAGGTGTTGTACACCTGGTTTCCATTGGTTTGGCTGTTGTCATAGGCCGTATATATATTCGGGTTGCTGTATTGCGCGTACCACTCCCAGCCGGTCTCCACATACTCCAAGTATCCCACGCCAAGAGTTTCCAGGTAGAAACCGTTCAGCTTGAGATTACCATAGGTGCTCCGGTTACTCGGCACATGGCTATCACCGTTGATACCTTTCCAGTAGTTCCCTGAAGATGCCATCTCGTACATGCCCAGAGAGTAGTTGGCGTCGGCACGTGCACTTGGCTGATTTGCAAACAGCAGCAGTGCCACTAGTCCAATGAGTAGCAACACCGCGAGCTTCGGTCGGCGGCAGATGACCATGGACGGCGAGCTCATGTCCATTCCTTCCTCTTGGCGGACTCTCGAACATGCGAGTACGTTATGAGCGTAATCGGGATTGACGACGAGCTGCACGGAGTCGGCGACGATTCAGGCCCTCGGTGTTCCTCTAGTGCGCGCGCGGGGATTGCAGACATCTCAGCCGATGGACCCATTGCCCGCGCGGCGGGCTGTGCACGCAGCGTCGCCAAGGCTCGTGCAACCGAAGGACTTAAGACCACACCCCCCTCCGCGAAGATACTGGAGCTGCATCATGAGCATCTGCTCTACGCCAGTGAGCCCGTCTTGTCCACTCCTCCAGGCACGATTCTTTGACAAGCGGCGCCGCTCAAAAGAGCAGCGCCGCTTGTTGGGGTTATACAGACGTAACGGGGTCGTGACTTTGGCGTGAACGAGGCGGACAGGTTGTGGGTCGGCACGCCTGGAACTCCTGCCATCGCCGACGCCGCCGCTGCAGACGATGCCGGCAGGCTCCGTGTGCCAGCGACTCAAGGAAACGCCACTACACCCAGCACCGACACGGGCGGCAGACCCGGACTTGCCGCCTGTCCGGATCTGCGTTCTTGACAATGCTGGACGCACCCCCAAAGCCCGGAGGACGCGTCAGGTTCCTGCTCCGAAAGCGTCCTAGGGCTCGGTTGGGCCGAGTTACCGGCCGAGCGCGGAGGACAGAGACTCAGCCACCGGCAGGAGGTCAGCGGCCTTCTTCCCAGGCATCGTGATGACAACTGTTGTGTTGCCCTGCCACCAAGCGAGCCTGGCCGCGGAGTTGGTGAGCGTCCAGACACCGGCACCCTTACCCCTCTTCTTCACGTACGTTCCCGAGTCCCACCCTATTGCGCGGTGGCCACCCACGTTGAAGTAGTGAGCAGCTTCAGCCTCCGTGTCATCTGAGAGCAACGACTTCAAGAACGGACCGTCGCTATGATAGTCGGCCCCCTCTGAGTGCTCGGACACTACCAGCCCATTGCTGTAGAAGAGGTACAAGATGCGTTTGTCTGCGGGTAGCCTTTTGCCTTGGTAGATGAGATACGCGTCGGTGCGCATATCGATTAGTGAGCCTCCCAGCGTCTGCGACGGAACGCCCACCCTGACACCGAGAGCCGCCTGTGCGGCTACCGTGCTAGTCACAACGGTCGTGTGCTGTCGTATGTAGTCGAGAGAACTCACGCGGCTGTGGTAATGGCTGAGGGGCTCCGCAGGCCCGCCCGGGCTATTAGTCACTACCTTCTGCTCGGGAGGGCTGCCCGTAGGGACCACGTGTGTCCGCCCGAGCAGAAGACCCGCGAGGCCAAGAGCCACTGTCATAGCCGCCGCAGTGACGGCAAGGCCCCTCAGAGTCCGGCTAGAGAGTCGCCGGGCATCCGGACCGGCCTCGGCAGACTTCCTCGCCCTTTTGATCATTCGCTCCACGTCAGCGCTAGTTGGAGGCCCCGTCGTGGACTTGAGGGAGCCGATTACATCCTCGATTGACCAGTCGTGCATATGTGACGAGCTAGACATTGAAACCTCCCACGCATTCGTCTGATGTGGTCATGGCAGCTTCGTTCATGGACCGCCGCAATCGCTCAAGGGCGCGGTAGACCCTCTTCTTGGCGGCGTCCTCCGATGTGCCCAAGAGCCGTGCGACGTCCGAGAATGGGCGATCCTCAACGATGCGAAGGTAGACGGCCAGCCGGTCCTTCTGGTTGAGCGACCCAAGCATTGAGAGCACGTCGGATTGCTCCTCACGCCGGGCCGTCTCGCCCGATTGCGCCGCGATCTCCCGAGACAGAAGGCTCCAGCGGGCTTTACGCCGATGATGGCTCACGCATAAGTTGCGGGCGACGGTGAACAGCCATGCCTCGATCTTGGCGTCGGGCACATCGTTCCCTTTGACAAGAAGGCGCGCGAACGTCTCAGCTGCAATATCTTCGCCCTCCTCGGGCGAACCAGACGTAAATCGGCAGAAGCGAAGGACGCTGCCGCCGTATTGGCGCCATATCGACTCGAAACGCTGCTCATCGATCACGGGGAGCTCCCTTTGCAATGGTCCATGTGATTACAACGCCTGGGCTGCCACAAAAGGGACAGGAACTTAGCCAGGACTTTTGGTCATCCGCTTGCGCCGTCCGCGGGCGTAGCAGGAGAGAGCCGATGGGTTGAGTTCCGAGGCCGGTCCTTCGGGACGTCGCGATGTGCTGGGTATCGGTCGTCTTGATGCCGCCTATGTCCCACTCGCCAGCCAGCCCGTGCGTGTCAGACTAGTCATCTAACGTCCTGGGCACGGCAACAAAGAGCAATCGCCCGAGGAGATCGTCCCCGGCCCCACTCGACCTTGGGCCAGGCGGCAACTGCAGCCTCACCCCGGGGTGAGTACCTTGGGACAGCACCATATTCCCCTTGGTTCCCTCTTTGAGCCGCAACGAGAAGAGGGTGCGAACCGAACTTGCGCTCTTACCAGCGCCGATTCGGGAGCTTCGTTGGAGCCGACGGACGTGATGGTCCGCTACTCGAACGATTCTGGACTGTTGAGGTCCCTTGAGGGACTTACCTGCTTTGCGGCGTGATTATGCTCTCTTCGTGGTTACTTGGCGGACGTAGTTGGTCACGATCCGAACACCGAACTCCTTGCCCGACTCCTCTGATCAGGGAGCTTCTCCCGAGGGGCGCTCGTCTCTTGAGAAGCTCCTCGTCAATCGACGGAATCCTTCTGCCTAGCCCGGCCTGTGCCGCGAGAACCCGCTGCTGCGGAGCGACAGAACAACAGTGGCGACTCCTAGTGCGATGAAGGCTGAGTACCCAAGGACCGCGGCCCACGCGAACCCAGTCGCGTAGAACACACCCATGCCTGCCATCCCTACAAGAACTGCGAGTCCAGGTAGAAGAGCAAGGACAAACAGGCCATTTGCGACATAGGCCACGACCTCAGAGAGGCCGACCGTGCTCCCGCCCACGGCATCTGTTCGGCGAGCGACGATACCGAGGTGGATGTCCTCGAACACGAGAAACTCGAGGCCTAGCGCCGCAGCACCGAGAATGGTCAGCGGGGCAGGGAAGCCAATCGTGACCTGCCACACCGCGAACGTCGCTACTGCGACCGCGCTCGCAGGTATTCCGACGACACCGGCTCGACTCATCGAACTCCGACGCCTGAGGTAACTCACTAGAATCATGCCCGAACTCCATACGAGCAGGGTTCCAGCGATGACAGCCCCGCCGAGAACCGGGTTGTTTGGGGGGGTCCACGGGGCCATGTCGACTCACTCTCCCTTGAATAGGAATCCTGAGGCCGGCACTATGAAGCCCGCCGTGGCATCCATAACGTCGCCCATGGTCGCAGCGCCGCCCACCCACTTTGCGCCCGTGTAGGAGAGCTTGCTGAGGCCTACGGCCTTGTCGTAGCCATTCGCCATGACGAAGACGTCGGCTGCGCCCAGCGTAATCTCTGACGTTGACCCCAGGGTCACCGCATCTGCAGCGAGTGAGCCAGCGGTTGCCACGCCGCTCGCCACTACCACTGCTCCGGTACACCACGATGCTCCATTGAGCCAAGGGTCCAAGAATCGATCCGGTCTGCTCCTCTTCATGCTAAGCCGTGACCCCATCAACGCTTTCGCCCTGGCGATGGCCGCTGCCACCGCGCGCTGATACGCATCGTTCTGACTTGCGACAGCCGCCTTCGCCTTGGCAAGACGTCTCGCTGCGACTTTGGCTTCACGAGCCCGCTGCCCGGCCTCACCCGACCGGTTGTAGTCCGGATCGTTGTTGAGGTCCTCGCCGCCCGCCTGCTCATTCTGGTAGCCCTGAGCGACATTCTCCCCAGGGCTGTCGTAGTCCGGTTCCCACAGGACGATAAGGTTGCCGTCCTTGTCCACCATGTACTCGACCCCGTTGACCCAGAAGGTCTGGCCTGGCGTGTAGGCCCCATGCCGAGTTCCGCCGGATCCCATGTCCGCCCCCGAGGGATCCGAGTTGTTGACAGGATCGTTTTCACAGTAGCTGAAGGCATTCAGCGAGGCGGGGTCGCCGGGCTTGGCCGGAGCAGGGTCTGCCGACAGGAACCGATAGGTCATCGGGTCGTAGTAGCGGTTGGGCATGTAGTAGAAGCCGCTCTCAGCGTCATAGTAGTAGCCGTGGTACCGCAGAGGCTGCCGCTGTGCGAGGTTGCCACCAGATGCCTCAAGCACACGTCCCCAGGGATCGTAGCGGTACATCGCCACGCGTGTGCCGCTAGGGTCGGTGAGGCCGATGACGGTACCTTGAGCGTCGACCATGTACGCGTATGACGTCGATACTCCATCCTTGATGACGGTCAGTGACAGGGGCGCGCCAGCCGGGCCGTAGGCGTACTTGTAGGTCGTTCCATCCGAATCCCTTTCGGCAATCATTTGTCCGGCGTTCCAGATAGCAGTCGTTGTGGTCGTCATTCCCTGGGCAACGACGGTCTTGGCCTCGCGCATGCCAGAGACCCCATAGACGTAAGTCGCCGTAGTAAGGGACGAGACTACGCTCGCGAGGTGGCCCTGGGCATCCCAGGCGTAGGTCGTGGTGGCGTTCGCCGATACAGCTGCAGTCCTGTGACCGTCTCCATCGTTGGTGAAAGCGGTGGATGCCCCAGCCGAAGTGCTGCCCACAAGCCGATTCGCCGCGTCGTAGGTGAAGCCCGTGGCAGTCGCATCGAGTGTAGCGGAGGTCACGTTGCCAGCCGCATCGTAGGCATAGGCTGCGGTGTCGACAGGGGTCGCCTCGGACGAGTAGGTCCAGGTCGACAAGCGCCCAACGGGATCGTAGGCGTAGGCGTCCGTAGCATCGGCGCCGCCCGTAGTCGACTTGGACACGACCGAGCCGAGTCGATTGCGTCCGTCGTAGCTCAGTTCCAAGTCTGCGATGGGCGTCAACGTGTCCGAAGACTGTACGCTCACACCCAAGCGGACGTTTGCCTGCCGGTGAGCGGAGTCGTAATCCACATAGCGCGAAGCGAACTTGTCCGCAAACCAGCCGCCAAGAGCTCCGTCACTATGCCAACTGAAGTTCCAGGTGTGACCTAGATTGGTGGTCGAGTTCAGCTGACCGGTCTTGGCGTAGACGTTGGCGACAGTCGCGGATGTTCCCAGCCCGTTCCAGCTCATGCCCGTAAGCAGGCTGGATGCGTCGTAGGCGAAGGCAAAGGACGAGGACCCCGCAGGGCCCTGCACATACGTGGTCGCCATACGGCCGACTGCGTCGTAGGTGGTATCAGCAGATGCCGAGACTGCGCCCGACAGCCCGATATGCGTAATCCGGGAGTCTGCATCGTACGTGAAGTTGGTCGTAGCGGACCCACCCGACATGTCAAATGCTGTGACGGACGTGATCCTACTTGCAG
The DNA here is from genome assembly GCA_963768865.1 of uncultured Coriobacteriia bacterium. GTDB lineage: Bacteria > Actinomycetota > Coriobacteriia > Anaerosomatales > CAVYJL01 > CAVYJL01. The sequence goes on from CAVYJL010000008.1 coordinate 296,020, forward strand.
CGTCGTAGGACGATGTCGAATCTGCAACGGGGGCCTCTGAAGCCAGATGCGCGTGATAGGTCGTCTTCGTACGCCCCAACCCGTCATACTCGGTCTGAGTGAGGTAGCCAAGGGGATCCTGGGCCGTGGTGGGTTGTCCTGCAGCGTTGTAGGCCATGACCGTCTGGTGCGTTTGTCCATCACCCGCGGGAGCCGTGATGGTCGTCAGGCGACCGGCAGCGCTGTATCCGTACGCAGCGGTCACACCCAGGGTACTCGTCGGAGCGATACTGACAGTCGTTAGGCGATCAAGGGCGTCGTACGACATCTGGGCGTCGGTCGTACTGCCGGCTCCAGTAGCATCGGCGTGGCTGACGCTCGTCGCGCGTCCGCGGGAGTCGTATGTGGTTTGACTTTGATGGCCCGCAAGGTCGGTATCGCTCACATCGAACGTGTGGGTTTGGCTGTCGAAGGTGTGGCTGCCCACGCTCACAGCCGGCTCGAGACACGCCTGGTCGAAGTAGACCGTGCCCGAACAGGACCACGTGTGTAGATCCACACGCACATAGTTCGTATCCGAGGGGACGCTCACCGGCGCGATGTAGCGCCGCCAATCCGCAGTGCCGGTCAGGGTACTCGTGATGCTTTGGGGAGCGGTCGAACTGGGAGTTCCACCGGTATCTCGATAGAACCAAACCTTGGGCACCACACCACCTGATGCCGTGCTCGTGATACTCGCCAGCTTGGCGAACACCGATGCCGAGTACTGTTCCCCTGGATTGACCGGGATGTAGTCGGAGATGAAGTAGCCGTCTCCGCTGGAGTCGTTCTTCTGTGAGCATGTTACCGCCACCGAGTGGCCTCCGGACACAAATGCAGCCGTGGTCGATTCCTGTGTGGCTGTGCCGGTGCTGCGAGCCGTCCAGCTCAAGGGGAGACCACCCGGTGACCGAAGCCATTCGAAGGACTCATTATCGAGGAAGTTGTCGGCTCCGGCGGCGTTAGCCTGCTGGAACGTGACGTTGTCGGCATACAGCGTGCCATCCTGCACGAAGAGCTGAAGGTGGACCTTCACCACGTTTGACGGCACAACGTAGTAGCCGGAGACTCGGCGCAGCTTGCCCGACAGGCCGCCAGCCGTGCTAACTGGGACGTTGAAGGGGCTGACCCCGTTCCCCGCAGAGTCGAGCTGGATGATGCGGATCTGACCCTGGCCGGCCGTCCACCCGGAAACAACGTAGGTCTTCCCGGGGGTCACTGCCATATCGTTCGAATCCTTCCAGTAGGCGCCGGTCTTGGTTGCGCTCGCTGCCTGTCCCACCTCCATCACATGCGCGCCGAGGTAGGTGTGATCCGGGTTGGGCAGTGAGCCCGTCGCGAGCCAGGCAGCGGCATCCGTTGGACTTGCTGCGTACTGGTCCCAACCGTCGCCGGCCAAGGAAGGATCGCGCTCAAAAGTACCGTTGGTGAGCAAGTCATAGCCGGTGGACCCGCCCACATCATCGAGCGTTCGATTGCCCCACGAGTCGTAGACCTGGGCGGCGACAACCGTGCCCGTCCCGTCATCGGTCATGGGGACCGTTGTGCTGAGAAGTCGCCACGCGTCGTCGTACTGGTATGAGCTCGAGTTGCCCTTCGGGTCGACGGTGGTCGCGACGTGGTCATTCGTGTACGTTGCCGTGGAAGCGATGCTGCCCTTAATGAGCGTGGTAAGCACGTTGCCGTGTGGGTCTGAGACGTACGTATCAGACTTGCCCGCTGGGTCGGTCACCTTCGTGACGTGTCCATACTCGTCCCGCGTGACTGTCGTAGCCAGCTTCAACGATCCGTTCGGATCGGCAATCGTCTTCGTCGGCCCATACCCACAGGCTGGGTCATAATCGATCTCGCGCGTGACACTGTCCGCCCCGCCGGAGGAGGTGATCGTGACAGAATTCGCTCCGTACGTGTAGGTCGTGACCAGATCCGGTGTGGACGTTCCGCCCCCGGAACGAGTCACGCTATGAACGGTTCCGCCGGGGTCGTAGCCAATCGTGCTATGGGCACCATCGGCATCCGTTACCGACTGGATCCGGTTGTTCCCATCATATCCGTAGGTTACTACCTGCGCGTACGTTCCGTCCGCGTTCTTGCGTCTGACCGCGAGCCCGCTGGAGTAGTCGTAGCTGACGATTCCCGTCTCGGTCGACGTGTCGGCGTTGGACCCGATCCCGGTCCAGTCAAGCATAGACACCTGGCCGTTTGCATCGCGGTTCACAGCCAGCGTGCGTCCCGGACGATCGGAGACCTGGTTCAGCCTACCGGACGAATCGTAGCGGTACGTCGTCACGTTCCCCGACAGGTCCGCCACCCCAGTTACGCGACCGTTGGCGTCAAAGCCGATTGGGTCGTCGGCGAGGCTCGTGACCGGGAGCTCGAGCTGACACACATGGAAGCCCGAGTTCGCCGTGTTGCCCAGGGCGATCACCCGAACCCTGTCCGCCTTGATGGGCGAGAAGAAGTGCTGATTCCACGACCGACTCACGACGGAGGTTGCGTTGGTGGAGGGGTCCGGCGTCACCGTGACCCACCCGCTGTTAGCGTCGGGGGCATCGGCCGGATGGGCCCTGATGGCGTAGGTGTAGGTGCGCGAGGTCGTCTCAGCCCCGTCCCACAAGTACAGGTCGGCCTCCGACAACACGGTCGGCTTCTTGAGCGCGTACTCAAGGTAAGCGGTGCCGTCCGCCTTCCAAGAGACCGTGTCGTAGTTGCCAAGCGCCGGGCAGTTGTTGATGACCCCGTTGACCGAGTCTCCAAGCCCGGAGCTGCCCTGGCTGTTCGTAACTGTGGAAGACAGGGCTACGTTCGTACGCTTCACCGCGAGTTTGCCCAGCAGGGGATCTCGCTGATAGGTGCCCGACCCGGTCTGCTTGAAAGAGCGTGCAGCCCCGTCACTGCCTGTCAGTGCCAGGGTAGAGTCCCCAAAGTAGACGTCGTCGTACAGGATGGTCCCATAGGCATTGCGGCACTCAAGGTTCAGCGTCGCGCGGTACACGCCCGCTGGAACGTTCGTTTGAACGCTCAGCTTCGTCCACCCATTGCTGTATGACTGTTTGAAGTTCTCTGATTTGACCGTCGATAGCTCAGCACCGGTGCTATCGCACAGATGCATCTTCATTATGGCGCCATACTCCGCTTGACTCGTGTCGGCTGTGAGCCCGAAGGTGTCGACCCACACGCTTGCGTAGAGACGCTGCCCCGGATAGACGGAGATTCCGTGCGCCCCATCAGGTGCGGTACTAACGTAGTAGTTCTGATAGCTGGGTCCAGGGACGCTGAACTTGAGTGCGCGCCCCCCGCCGTGCGTGGGCGTTGTCGCCAGGAAGATGCGCGTCGTGTTGGACACGGTCCAGCCTGATGGTTCGTTGCCGGAGCCGACGGTCTCAAAGCTCGGATTGGGCGCACGCTGATCTGCCAGGGCGAGTTGAGGCACGCCGAGCGACCAGCCCTTGCCGAACCCCGTGTCCACGGTCGCTGACGAGTCGTACGTGGCCCCGATGCCGAGCGCCCCCCCAAGGCCCGGACCGGAGAAGTCGGAGCGCGAGATCAGCAGTCGCCCGCTGGACAAATCGACGCTCGCACCGCCCCCGACGGAATCCTGGGCCCGATAGGGCTCGATCCTTCCGACCGGTGCCTCCGACAGCTTCTTGTAGTCAAAGGGTTGCAGTGCCGTCCAAGGCGACCACGAAATGGACCCATCCTCGGCAATACCCGAAGCCTGCATTTGGACCCAGTACTGGCCGTCCGCCCAGCCTCCGCTCGGTGGCGACAACACAAGGGACGTTGCCGACGCGCTCACCTGCGTAGTCTGGTCAACGACCGTCGGGCCACCAGTGGAACCCTGTTTCACCACAACGTGCACGTCGTGCAGCGGCTTGCCGCCGGGGGTCCCGTTGTCGGAGTAGTCCCACGACACACGGACGCCATTACCCGGCGTCGTGTCGGGCGTGGGTCCGGTGAGCTTCACGCTCGGATGTGTCGTATAGCGCACATAGGCGAACGGGCCCGTCGGCATCGCGTTCAGGTAGGAGTAAAACTTAGACCATGAGAGACGGTCGCCAAATGTAGGCGGGACCAGGGCGAACCCCGCGTAAGCACGGCCGTTCGTAATGCAGTCGTTGAGCTGGTCCTGGATGTACCACTTCGCCATCTGCCCCGCATAGACGCTCGACGACTTCCCCAGTCCCGTTAGCGTTGGCTGGTTGTTCCAGGTCAGCGTGCTCGGATTCCAGCTGCTGTCGATGCGATCGAGGTAGATCGAGTACGGGCCGCTGCCATAATTGGTCTCCTGGTAGTAGGACGTGACACCGAGGTAGGCATTGACCACGTCCCAGCCGAAGGTCTTCGCGTTCGTGATGAAGTCGTAGAGGTCCGGGTTCACATACGCCCGGCAGTTCTGGCTGCCGTCATACCCCGCCGAGAAATTGTAGATGCCGAAACCATTGTCGTAGTGGTTGAGGTAGTTCGTGTTCGGGTTGGCATCTGAAACGTATGTATCGCCGCTGTTGTCCGGTGCGTCAGGCCAATCCGCGTAGGTCGTGGGATCGATTCGCACAGGATAGACCCGGGCCGAATCGGCAAGCCATGACGGGTCGGCGACAACATCCAGACGCCAGCCCAAGGACTGCGGATACAGCTCATAATGCACCGCTGCGGACATTGCCCCATCGCCGCCAGGTCCGCTCGCAGAGTCGACCATGTACGGCGCGGCGATTGAGATGACCGGCGAAGTGCTGTCAGAAGAGTAGAAGTCTATGCCGCCCTGGGCGTTTATCGTTGGCGTGGCCCCTTGGCTCATGAGGTCGAAGCTGAACGTGGACGAGCCGACGTAATCGGGAAGCACAATGCTCTCTTTGAGCCCGTCTGCCATCGACTGATACTCAAGGCTGGCGTCGTCGAACGCTCGTCCGTAGCCCACGCGCTTCCCGTCCATCGGTAGAGCTTCACCTGTGGACTCGTTTGCGTGTCCGTTGCGAGCCGACGCGCGCGACGCCGGGCGGTAGCTCAGCGTCGCGGCCGTGGTCTCGAAGCTGATCCAGCCTCCCGCCAACTTCTTTGGGAGCGAGAAGTGGAACTGGTTCGCTGCGTTGCGCCAGACGCTCGTCGAAGAACCGGTGGACGAGTCTACAAGGGATTCGTCGATGGGCTCGAACGCGCCGCTCACGGCGTCCACGTAGTTGATCGGCGTAGTATAGCCCTCGTAGTCGAAGGTGCCGTCACCGTTATCGAAGGTGCGGCTGAATCGGGTCCGTTTGCTCGCCAGCTCGGCCCGAGGTCTTGTGACCGCATATGCCGGCGCAATCGTGACCATCTGCGCTGTCAGCGCGACCGCCACGCCAAACGACAAGAGCGAACGCAGCCTACGAGACTTCACGAGATGCCCCCTGCTCTGAGTCACGTCTGCAACACCGGTGCGCCGCCAGCCAGCCTCCCCGCCGACATGGCAATCGCACCCAGTATGAATGACACTGTCAGAAACACAGAGCGGCGCACAAGTTGATTTTCCTTCACGCGCTCGGTAGCTTGAGCTTCCGAATCGAGTGGTCCTACTTGGATGCCGTTGGGACTGTTATCAGCGTCCAGAGGATGAGGGTGTGCCTCGGGTTGACCGGCGAAGATCCGGTCGGATCGACCTAGGACACGAGGACAACTTCGGTGCGTCGTGCGAACTTACGAGGGGTCTGAGCGTAGCCGATGAAGCACGCCGAGGAGGCCCGATGGAGGTGATGGTCCGCTATTCGAACGCCCCTCACCTGGTGGAACTGCTCGAGGGCTGCCGCAGACACGTGTTCGGTCCCGTCGGGGGCGAGCTCAGTCGTCGGTCCTCAGCTCAGTGAGAATGCCAGCTACGCCAGAGGCCAATGCTTCATGCTAAGGGCGTCTGCGAGGGCGCGTGGCAGCCCCGTCCACAATGAATCAAGACCTGCACCACGGGACTCCAGGGTCTCCAGGGGGGCATAGGGGCCGCTGATCGCGGTCCTGCCCGTGACGATGGAGACGTCATCGCAATCGACGAAGAGGGGTTCGAGCACGGTGGAACCGGCGATGTTCGCCGCAGGCGCCTCCACGGAGTAGCCGCGGCGTTCACGTCCCGCGTGCTGATCGCTTTCGGGCTTCAGACCAAGAAGCGCGGCCTTCCTGCAGAACTCGACTGCCAACTCATTTGAAAAATCGCCAGGGGCCTGGACTCTGGCCTGCCATTCAAACGGATGACCACAAGGGGCACCGAATTGTTGGCGCTTCGCGTACAAGTCCTCAACGCTGGGCAACTGCTCGCTCGTCACGATGGAGTCCTCCTTCGATTCTCTGCCGCAACTCCATATGACCTGACCGCGTTCGTCGGTCCATTCCCTATGATAGTGCGAGAATCGGTTCGCGAGAACGCGCCAGTGTGCGATGAGCGTATCACGGGGCTGCCCCGATTCAGCGAAGGAGCTGGGTCGCTCGCCCGGGCAAGAACTCGAGATCGGGTGCCGCAGGCAGGGAATCACGCGCGGAGGGGCAAGCGGCACTCATCCACGCGGGCGGACTCCGGAGATGCAGTACTCTGACTGCAGCTAGCTGCTAGAGCGAGACACGGCAACTTGTCCGCGAGCACCGAGGTCGTGAACGTCTCTCAGGTCTCGTACCGGACCGCCCGTTGCGCGAATGCGAGGGAAGAATGGATAACGCCGCAATCGGTCTGCGCGTTCAGGACTACCACGAAGCACTTCGCGGCACCGTGGCCTTCGGCCCGCGCGACGCCCACTTCATGAATACGCTGCTCCTTGGCAAGGCCGCGACGCTCGCAATCCATCTTCGCGGCCTCCAGTACGTGGAGGACTACCACAACCTTGAGTACGCAGCCGCTGAGCTCGGCATCACGAGCGTGGAGCTCCCCTCGGTTCTTGACACCCTCCAGGAACTCGACTTCGTGAGAGTCGATCCGCGACGGCTCCTATGTTAAGCGCGTCGACGTCCGAGTGCCCCAGCTTCGAAATGGCTACGAGGACATTGGAGCGCTCTGGTTGGCCCGCCATCCAGACGAGATTGAAGTCGCCGGCGTGGCGCTGCTGGACACTCTGATCGTGTCACCAATTCCGGAAGCTAGGCTAGGTGACATCGGGCTCGACAAGACAGGTCTGTCAATAGTGTCCGACGTCATGAAGTCAGGTCGGCTCCTCGACGTCCAGCAAGTTGAGGAGGAGCGCTTCGCCTACACGCCTCTCGCCGTGGACGCTAACCCACAGGCCTACCTTGGCTGGTCGCGCGCATACAGCAGCGAGGCGGCGGCACTGCTATCTGGCGTTGCTACTGCACCTGGCAAGATGCGGATAGCGACAACCTCAGAGAGAGTGAGGCCCTGCGGGCCGCCATATCGATGGGCGTTCTCATGCCCGTCACTGTCCAGGGGGGTACAGGCGGGCACAGCTTCGTGTTCAGCCCAAGAGGGGGCCTGGACCCAACCGACCGTATCATCCTGGACAAGGCCAGAGCAATAGTGGCAAGCGTCAGATACGGGCAGAGCTTCGCGGCGAATCGTCCGATCCAGTACCCGAGCGCTCTCCTTCAGACCCTGAAGGACAACGGGCGCTTTCGGAAGGGCCATCCTGATCTCAAGACCCAATACAGCCTGCTGACTGAGAAGCTGATTGGGCGGCCTGTCAAGACGGGAAGCAGTTGGAACTTCGAGATCATCGACACCGATGAGAACACCGCAGCGTTACAGCTGGCAATCGACATGATCGAAGCGTCGCCGACCCCGAGCCCAAAGATCAATTTGGACGCGAAGAAGGCTTTGATAAGCCCGCACAGCTATCTTGGGCCGGTCTCTGCGCGGCCCCGGATGGCAACGGAGGTTGCAGCTTCCGTGGAGACGCGCGAGGCAATCATGGGTGAGATGCTGGGGCTCCTGAGGGGGGTTGGCCGTGGCTAAGGGGGACCAAGACCTCCTTCTCAAGCTCCGATTCCGCAGGTTGTTGTTCCTAATGGGCTACTACTCGCCCACAGAAGTGGAACTCAGCGACTATGCGGTTGAAAGAACAACGGTGAAACGGAGGGCGCTCACGGACCTCGACGTCCTCGGTATTCGCTTTGACGAGATGTTCGTCCGTCACACAGTGGTCTGTGACTGCAAGAGCGGGCGTCTGGTCTCGGACCCCAACCGGCTCTTCTGGCTTCGAGGAGTATCCGACTACTTTGGTGCTGACGCGGCTTACCTCGTTCGCCGGACCCTGGCACCTCATGCAAGGTCCATCGCCCCGAAGCTTGGCGTTGGGGCACTCTGCGAATCGGAACTCCTGGCGATGGAGAAGTCATTTCGAGCTGACGAGTTGTTGCTTCCTCTAGCCGATTCTCGAACTCTACGCTCAACGGGAAGACCTCTGGGGCATCGTGGTGCCCAAGGGGGGCTCGCCGACCAAAGAACAGCTACGGCTCAAGCCCGTCTACGAATTCCTCTCCTACCGGTACTGGTACCTCGATGAACACCGGCGACTCTTGGGCACAGTCGAGAAGATGTCTGCGATCGCCAGCCTTGTCTCGAGCGACGACCCTCGGGACGTTGTTCTCGCCTTTGTCGGGCTCGAGCGCTTCATCCTGAGTATCCTTCAGCTGGTTTCCCACATCAGTTCATGCGGTCTCTCCGAGATCGAGAAGTATGCCCGGATGTACGCATTTGGAGGATCGCTGGAGCTTGCGGACAAGGAGAGGTTCGTCACGCTCCTGAACAAGCTCACTGGAGCCAACGAGGCCCTGCTGCCGGCATACTGGCCACAGCTGATCGAGCTGGTGCAGCGAGTCCTGCAGAATCCGAAAGCCGCATCGCGAGTCCTGCCTTGCCTCGAGTCCGTGTACCTGTGGTGCCAGCTAGTCGGCCACTCAGACCTGGAGGGTTCCACGACACCGTTCGGAGATATCGCGAGCGTTGTGATGCTACGGGACTTCTGCATTGTCTGGTGCCACGCAACTGGGATCAGCGAGGACACGTACTCCTCCGTCATGTCCCTGTAGGGCGGAGTCCGAGGCGCGAGCTGCCCGAACGGGCGCCGCTTGCTTCGCGGCCGGACGTCATCGTCCGCCATGTTTTGGCGGAGCTGCCTAGTCGTAACGTGACATCGTTTGGCGGTTTCAACACGAGTGGCTAAGCCTGGCCGTGAGGACTAGCTGGGGCCGGGCGAGCGGCTCTCCCTGAGCCAGGAGTGTGTCAGGCGTCTTGGTCGGCACCCTTCGGGAAGAGGTCAACTACTTTGGCCCGTACTGGCGAAAACGCTCTGCCAAGATAGCCGCTCGGCAACCCCGCTAGCGTCTCAATGTCGAAGGAGCCCAGGGGCACCGCCGCGAGTACATCTTCCTGTGCCTGAGCCTTGTTCTCCATGATGATCTCGAAGGCACTGCGCAGCAGAGCTGGCGCCTCGCACAACGTGTCCGTGTCGCCTGGCTCGCAACGACGCCACCCGCGGCGGCTTAGCGTGATCCAAAGCGCCTTGGCGGACTTCTCTGAGATTAGGCGGGTCTGCTGAGCGCGGACGATCATAACCTGAATCGACGCGCCCCACTTCATCTTCAGAGTCCGCATCAGGTTCAGATCTGGCACATAGAGGTCCTCGGCGAACGGTTCAAGAGGAAGTAGGAATGCGCCGGAAAAGCGGTTGGCCTGAGCCTCGATCAGCTTGAAGACCTCCGGGGTGTTCCATTGAGTCTGGGTGACGTAGCGGTGGAGCAGCAGATGCCCAAGTTCGTGCGCCAAATCGAAGCGCCAGCGCGCCGAAGAGCTCTTCTCCGTCCCCACGATGACGTAGGGTCGGCCATCCCGATCGTCATAGCCAGAGAGGCTGTCCAGAGCATCGGCGTCGAGTGGATGGTACGCGACAATGGCTCCGTGGTTCTCGAGCAGACTCGTCATGTTCCCGATTGGTGCGGTCGAGCTCATGTTCCAATGCCGGCGTAGGTCCTCGGCCGCCTGCTCTATGTCATCGTTGGAGATCATGACCGGATCGTGGGGCAGACCGAGGTCCGGCATATCCACGCATGGAAAGGCCGCGAACCCCTGAGCGTAGAGGCTGATGTCGGCGAGCCAGTCAAGTTTCTTCTCCGCCCTCGTTCGCGCACGCTTGGTTGCCGCCGCCTGCGAACGGAAGAAGACGGTTCGCTCTTCGGCGGCCCTTGGCCGCTGCAAGAAGAAGGTCCGTGGCACGTTGAGGGCTGCAGCCATCGCCTCGAACACCTCGGGACTCGGTGACCCGGCGCCGGTCTCATACTTGGTGATCGACGAGCTGCTTATCGTCAGCCCGCGGCTTCCCAAAGCCTCGATAAGCTGCACCGCTGTCATGCCGCGAGCCTCGCGCGCCTCCTTGAGGCGCGCGCCAACGAATCCAGGAGTCCCCACTGCCACCTAGAACGCCATCCTTCTTGCCTGTGCGAGGTACCGCATGACGACAACATTGGTCCACGTCTCTGGCAAGTACGCCTTCACAATCTCGGGATACCGCTCGATCAGATTGACAGCATGTGTGTAGTGGAGGAGATCCGGTGACGGCCATGCGAGATACGCCGACCCGGGCAGGTGTGAGTTCTCTCGGCGGTCGTCGAGAGTCAGGCCGCGATACCGACTTGTTAGCAAGAGCACGTAGATGCAGTTGCGCGGGTCGTCCCCATCGTCGAACAGCCGCATGTCTCCAGCCAGGGTGCGGTGATAGTCGCCCACGCGGATGAATGCGCAAGGCTTCGGGACCGTTGCGGCGGTAAGAATGACTTCCGGACCACCATCGCGGCTTGCATGGACCTCACGGTAGTTCCAGAAGCTGCCCGCCTTCTCCGGAGGCGCTTCGTGGCCATACATGGCCGCCGCCTCTGCGAGCAGTGTCTGCTGGACCTCGCGTGCCCAAATCGGCACGGCGTTAGATGCCTCTGCACGATCGGGGAATCGCTTGCAGACATCGCGTGCCTCTCTCCGGGAGTCAAACGCAGACCGCAGTACAGCCTTCACGAACTGCTCGCCCAGAGCCTCGAATGTGATGCGTTCAACCTCTGCTCCGTTCACACGCACCCCTTTCAAGAGGGTTATCGACGTGAACAGACTAGCATGGAGAGACTGTCAGCGCCACTAAGATGTCGCAAAGCACTCAAGGATTTTACTGGCATGTCCTACCAGTGGGAGTCCCTCCAGCACGAAGGGCCTCGCAGGCGCCGATGCTCGAACACCCAGCCCGGCTACCATCCCCGCGGACCATATGCGCTCAAGCCCTTCAAGAAGGGTTTGAGCGCTTCGGGCGTTGCCTCGGGATCATCGGGCATGCGGATAGGGCGGTTGAGGGGGTCCATCCTCTCGGTCGCAACCTTAGCCCACTCCAGCCATTCACGAGCTGCGCTCTCTTTGCGGGAATCGGCGATCTGGGCAATGGCCGTTTCCATCGCCGCCAGATACTCGCGGAGGCGGCGCGCCTTGCTCCAAGCCGCCTCGTGCCGCGAGAGGACTTCGCTGCGGTGACTCTCGCGAAGTTCAAAGGTCGCCGCGTCCATCGCGGCGCGCCACTCTCTCTGGCGCTCTGCCTCACGTTGTTCGCGGTTCAGACGATCTCTGGTGGCTTCCTCGTGCCTCTCGCGAACTTCCTCGAGCGCTTCATGAAGCTTGTCCTCTAGTGCCCACCGTTTCCGGTCAGCCCATTTGCCCCTGCGGCCGAAACCGAATCGCGAGTCCAGCTCCAGACGCAGGCGCTGACTCGGGATGTAGTCCCACTCCGGAATCTGAATCCAGGCGTTCCGAGCCTTCTGAACAGCCTCGTACTTCGTCGGAATATGGACTTCGCGGTCATTCTCTTGAACGAGCACGACTCCGATCACGCACTCTCCAGTGTCAATCTCAAGTCGAGCGCGATGCTCGTAGCTCGGTGCCCGAAAGCGCCGCGGTTCGTCCGCCGAGGGGAGCCGAGCCAAGTATCCTTCTTGCTCAGCGGCCTCGGCGAGCGCCTGAGCGATGAGCAGGGCACGGGCCGAGGCCGACTTCGTGATCCGGTAGTCGTCCTTCGCATCCCGCAGCGCTGCAACGGCCGGATGCGGATGTCCAAGTCGGGCGCGGATGGGAATCCTTACACGCTTCGCCGACTCCTCTGGCGTCACTAGGGCTCCGGCGGCCTCCGCGGCCATCGGCCTCAACTTGGGAGCTACCCGACCGTTCTGATCAGAGCCCGACGCCCTCTGACGCGTCTTCCGCACAGCTCGCGCCAGCTCGACTCGGTCAGGGTAGTGACCGTGCTCGAGGTAGAACCGGCCTGATTCTGTGATTGCGGCCTGCCAGCCGCCCTTCTTCGACACGGTCACCAGGTGCCGGTTCCGCAGGGCATAGCTTGTGGTCTTGTAGGTAAAGTCCGCCATCAAGCCGTCTGGGCAGCCATCGGCGATCCACCGAAGGACCTCGACCTGTCGCGGGTTCAATGGTGACCTGGTCATAGCTGCTTACTCCGTTAATGAGTCGGAACTTCGAGCGCGCGGGAGCTACGAGCGCGCCAGGAAGTCCCTTAGCTGTCTCGAGAGTCCTGCCTCGTCGCCGATCTCGCACTCCCAAACGGTCAGGACCGCCCATCCTGCGCCTTTCATACGCGACTCGTTCAGCGCATCGCGCTCGCGGTTGCGCTCAATCTTCGGAAGCCAGTACGCCTGGTTGGACCTGGGTCGCCGCAATCCTTCTTTGCACGTGTGTCCATGCCAGAAGCATCCGTTCACCATGATTGCCTTCTTGCGGGCAATGAATGCGATGTCGGGCTTCCCTGGGATGTCCTTCCGGTGCAGCCGGTAGCCCATGAAGCCCAGCGAGCGAAGCAGGCGACGCACCGCAAGCTCGGGCGCCGTATTCTTGCTGCGGATTCGCCGCATGTTCTCGCTACGGCTCATCGCCATGGGCGGGTCCTAGAGTCGCCAGATCCAAGGGAAGATCAGAGATGTCCCTCAGCCGATTGCCGTCGACCATGACAGCGAGTGTGTCGGCAGCATCTTCCATCCCCAGCTCGTGCACGGCCTCTTGCAGTTCATAGAGCGCGAAATGGTAGACGCAATCGATGTCGCCAGTGCCCAGTGCTATTGACGCAAGTCGACTCGGAGTCGGCTCGGCAGTCACTACCACCACGTGTGGCAGAGGCCCTTTGCGATTGCGCACGAGATTCAAGCCTTCTGATCTGGCGTTCTGTGCCCGATCGCTCCGAATGGTCCATTTGCACGAGATGCTTGCGTGCAGGATGGGAGGGCGGCCGTTGCGCTTGCGAAGACTAGCTAGCCTCGTGACGGAATCGTCCACGAGCAGCGCTGAAGCGTTGATGGCCTGGTCGTCCTCAGCCTCCCGCACGACGACGATGTCCGGCGTGATCGTGTAATCGCTGCCAAGAGCTGCAGCGAGTTCCGCGTCGCTCTTCGCCGCCCTGTCGAGCGCCACAAGGTGCGCGTACTGCTCGTACTTGGCAATCTCGAGCCGGTTCCGGCCAGCAACGTGTTGGACCTCCCACTTGCCGGGCCTGAGATGCCCGAGCGACAGGAAGGTGTCGCGAACAAAGTCCGCGCAAATCGCCTCAAACTGGTTGCCGGCAGTTTGCCCTGCGGCTCGCTCTCCTACGGTTTCGGCCTTGAGCCGATCAGCAATGCCCGTCGCCAGGGCAATGCTGGTTCGATTGCAGCTATCGCAGTTGCTCGGCTGCCCTTTGGCGTTGACAGTCAAGGTGGAAAGGAGGAGCGACTTGTGAAAGGCCCCCCGTGCCTCAGCAAACTCTCCTCGCTCGTACATCAAGCGACCCTGAAGCTCCGCTTTGCAGCAAGTGCAACCCGGATCTGCTTCGCCACCGCCTCGGCTACCGGGGGCGGGAAGGCATTCCCGATCTGGCGGTAGGCAGCCGTCTTCCGACCGGCAAATGCCCATTCGTCCGGGAAACCCTGCACTCGTGCCGTCATACGGGCTGTGAGTCTGGGCGCTCCAGCGAAGTCCCTGGCGGGAGCCTCATCGGCGAGGCCGAGCGCGTCCACCCCGAGAGACGCCCAGGCGCGCTTAGCCCGCGTCGGCCCCAAGTCGGGGCCGCCATGCTTCTTTGAACCGCCGACCAGTGTAGGTGCGATGCTGTCGGCTTGCTCTCGCCACCTGTCCGCGCCACGCCACCCATTCTCCTTCATGAGGTCGTGCAAGAGCTCGCCGACCGTCGCGGGCTCGGACTCAAGCGGCCGTGGCCATTCGAACTTGTCAGCAGCGTCTTTGCGGATTCCGACGAAAACGACACGCGGCCTAAGCTGCGAAACGCCGAAGTCAGAAGCATTGAGAAGACGCCAGCCAGGTATGTAGCCGAGCTTCCTGAGCTGCTGCTCAACCTTGTTCCGATAGTCGTCGAAGACCGCGTCAAGCAGACCGCGGACATTCTCTAGCATCACCGCCTGAGGCCTGCATTCGTCCACAAGCCGAATCGCCTCAGGAAACAGGTCACGTTCGTCCTCGGCGCCAAGCTGCTTGCCAGCCTTTGAGAACGGTGGGCAGGGAACGCCCCCGGCTAGCAGGTCAATCCCCTTGAACGGGCTGCCGTCGAAGACTCGCAGGTCAGCCTCGCACACCTGCCAGCCCGGGCGGTTCAGGCGGAGTGTTTGACAGGCAACAGGTTCAATCTCGACAAGGGCTCGGTGCTCGAAGCCTGCCAGTTCCAAGCCAAGCGCTTGTCCCCCCGCGCCTGAGCAGATCTCAAGCGAACTGAGCTGCGACATGCCACCCTCTCTTAGCGTCCTCGTTCCTTCGCCTGAATGGTAGCAGCAAGGACTGACGCCGTGCGCAGATCGCTCAGCCGCTGGGCCTCCCGCGTGGCCAGAGTCGCGCGCTGCGGCTCCGCTCAGGGACAGCAGGGGCTCTGTCTCCAGTCCGTTGTGGCCCGGACTTGCATCTGATACGGTCTGCCAACAACTGGTAGCAAGGAGACGTCGTGTACGAACTCTTCGGGCTCTTCAGCCTCGTGGTTGGTCTGATCACGTTCCTCTTCTGGGTCGCTGTAATCGCGGTCGTCCTTCTCCTCATCGTCAAGATCTTCATGGTCAACCGATACGCTGAAGAGTCGGTAGTCGAGCGCTGGAGCGCCGTGCTCGGGGGACAAGCCGACAAGGCAGACACGTATCTCGCGAAGGTCGACGAGGCGCTTCGGAGCAGGAAACTCCCATTCGCGGCCCATCGCGAGCGGATCGCCATCAGCCTGACCTCCAGCGAGATCTACGACTTCCTTGTGTGCCAGATGAATGCGGACTATTCGGCGTTCATCAGCTACGTCTCGGTTGGCTCCGACCTTGAAGTCAGCTGGCTGGTCCAGGACCACATGATTAGAGGGATCTACCGTGTGCCAGTCCTGGGGCCTCTCCTCTTGTCGGTCACAAAGCGCTACACCTTTGCCAACGGGAACAAGGTGCGGGCCTTCGCGTCCGCGACCCATGCGGCAGCAATCGAGGCAGCTGAGCAGATTCTGGATGAAGCCCGGGTCGATAAGACCCGGTTGAACCGTAAGACCAGCGGGAAGCTGGGGCCACTGTAGGGGGTCTTCGCTGGCGGCCCAACGCGGCCGTGTTCCTCGGCGCGAGCACGCGCCATGGACAGGTCAGTGGATAATGGCGTAGCGAACGTCGAAGCCCAGGGAGCCCAAGCTGCTGCAACGCTCAAGGTAGTCGACTTTCGCGAACAGGGTGAAGACTGAGTTGATGTTTGCCTCTTCGCCCGGGAAGATTCCAAAGACTACCGAGTACTGCTCGAGGTCCCCCACGCCGAACTTCTCCTCTGCCTGCTTTCGAAACGCTGAATCGCCGCGCAGCAGGCTCGCGGAGACAAAGCCCTGAGCGAAGAGGTTACGCAGGTAGGCACCTCGCCCCCGTTTGACGTGAATCAAGTACCGCTTCTCCGTGTCGATAAGGTCCGCGACCTCTATCTGCCGGACCTTCCGGGTATGGGAGAGCAACTTCGTCGCACCGGTCTGCTTCTCGAGAAACTCGTCCTCGCTGCAGTGGCCGCCACCGTCCTGCGGCCAAGAGCCGAAGTAGTCGGACGACACAGTAGGTACTGCCGCAAACTCGTCCTCGATCTCACGCTCATATTCCGGATTGGTCTTGTACCACTTCCGGCCTATACGGAAGAACTTCTGTCCGTCGAAGTCGAGTTCGCCCTCGATCAGGTCGAAGAGGCGAGATTCCAGTACATCGTGATTCTGGTCGTCGTATCCCCTGATCAGGGCATTTGCGGCGTTGGCCGGATACTGCTTCCGCGCGGCCTGCAAGATGGCGAGCACGTCATCGTATGGAAGGTCGGCGTCATTCCGCCCGACCCGAATGAACTCGCAGTTCCTGAACACCAGGTCGTCGTCATATCCGAACATGACATCATCGAAGTCCGCGCCATTGACTCGCTCCCGCAGGGTCTGGTCTAGATCGCTTCGTAACCCGCGGGGCGCTTCATCCAGCCCGCGGATTCGCACTGTGTAATCGCTTGACTCTTCCAGGGCAGCGATCCTGTCCAGGAGCTGAATAACGTCGCTCAGGTCCTTCTTTCCGGTCACGGCGAGGGACGTTCTTCCTTCCAGGCTTAGGCCGATGCTCTTGTCGAGGCACTTTCCCTTCAAGGCCTTCAGAACGCTGCGCTGGTTCACGGGATCGCTCACAGGCATGTATCGGCCTCGGAGCGCACGCGTGAGCCCATAGACATTGCCGGTGGGAATCTTCTGGATCAGGTGCGCCAGCTGGTTCGGGTCCAGAGTCTTCTGCGCCACGTCGATCCCGAAATCCGGTACCGCCACCTTGCTGACTGAGGCATATCCATAGCCCGCCGCGAGTCCGTACGCCGAGTCAGCCTTACGGAAGACAATGACGAGCGAGGCGTACGCGTTCCTGGGGACCTCGTCGCTAGGAACTAGGCCGTTGACCAAAGGCATCCATGCAGGCCTGAGACCCGCTCGAGACCGGAAGAATACCTTGTAGTCCCAGCCGCCCGATGCCCCCTGGGCCACCGCCTCGTAATCAGCCAGCGCCTCCTCGATTGGAGCCGCCGCATCGAGCTTGTAGAGGACGACCTTAGACACGCCAGGCTTGTCTCGCCTCGAACGTTCAGCCATGGTCTTACCTCCTGGCCACGCTTGGCGGCTGGAATCACTTCTTCGTTAGGTATACCTCGCCATTGGTGGTCACGACTGAGACGTTCTTGAGTCCCATGCTGGCGACGGCCTTGCGTGCGCTTACGGCGGCCGTGGCCTTGACGCCTTCGACCTTCGCGAACCTCATCGTGCTCTTGGCGAACTCGTCCACGAGGTCGACGTAGACTCCGCGGCGCACAATCTTGGGCAGTTCAGAGACCTCAACGAGCCGAGGCTTTGCGCTCTTCCCCCTGGGCATCACAGACCTCCTTCTTCTGCGGCACAATCCTATCTTGGCCGAGCCTGTCGGCGTGCCTACTCGACGAAGCTCGTCGGCTCGTCGGGGACCACCCACGTGGATGGACTCGCCACAGTCGCATCGTCCAATGCTTTCAGGCTCAGAGTGTAGCCGTCCAGGCGGTTCTGCTCTCGCAACGATCTCGCGGTTGAGCTCGAAGCTGCCGGCATCAGGCAGATCGTACGTCGCGAAGAGCCGCGGATTCGCACCCCTTCGTCTTGAGGATGGCCACTCGCTCTGGCAGCTCGGTGAGCTCCCCTATGCCGAGCTCCCATTGCTCGCTGAGTCCGTAGTAGGTCGCCGAATCAAGCGAACTCTCCTTCACCGCGAACGGGTCGTAGCCCGTCAGGTACTCTCACCAGGAGTTCCGCATCCTGGCGATCAGTGCGGAACACCACGAAGTTCTTGGCGTTGGCCAGGACGATGTTCCTGAGCTGCTCGTCGAGCTGCTCAAGGGACTGGTGCGCCAGGATCAGCGACAGTCCGTACTTCCTGGCCTCGCTCATGATCTCGGCAAACGAGAGCGTCGCGTAGTTCTGGAACTCGTCGACGTACAGGTAGAAGGGCCGCCTCTGGGAGGGTGCCAGCTCCTGGCGTGACATCGCCGCCATCTGGATCTTGGCAACGAAAAGGGCGCCCAAGAGGAAGCTGTTCGTCCTCAGGACGCCTTTGGAGAGGTTGATCAGGACGACCTTGCCCTGGTCCATGATCTCGCGGAAGTCGATCGTCGAGTGCTTCGAGGAGAGCATCAGTCGGATCCGAGGGTCCGAGGTGAACGCCGAGACCTTGTTCAAGGTCGACTCGACGTTGGCAACCCGGTCCTTTGAGTCCCACTTCTCGAAGCGGTTCTGCCAGAACGAGACGACGGCCTCGTTGGTCACGTACCTGATCCTCTCCTGGCGGAAGTCGCTGTTCGTCAGCAGCGGCTCGATGTCGAGCATCGTGCCGCCGCGCCTCAATCAGGGTGTAGACCGCGTTCCTGCAGGATCTCGAGGAGCCGCGGCGTTGCGTCGTCCGAGAGGTTCCAGATCTTGCGGAAGACCTCGACGAGCTCCAGGGTCTGCGTGAATGGGTCGATTCCCGGCTGAGGCTCCAGAGGATTGAACCCGATTGTGTAGTCCGGATCGGTCGGGTCGACCAGGATGACGTTGGAGGCGTCGGGCAGGTAGCTGACGACGTCCCGAACCAGGTCGCCGTGCGGATCGATGACCCCACAACCCTCACCGTTGTTGATGTCGTCGAGGATCCACGTGGCCAAGCGCCTTTGACTTGCCGACACCGGAGGAGCCGACCACATACAGGTGCGTCAAGAGCTCTTCATACAGGTAGAGACCTGCGAACTCGTCGGGCGTGTCGGTCGTGTAGCCGAGCTTCATGGCCTAGGTGCGGTTTGGCCGCTAGCGTGCCGGCCCCCATCTTCTGATTGCGAAGCCGGAATCCGAGAGGTTTGGATTCCGATGTTGTCGCTATTCGTTGAAGTGACCGCGTCGTGCACAGCCCACCTTGCGAAGGTGAACGTTGAGGGTTGGTGTATCAGGCTGCGATGGACGCCCTCGCCGGTCACGTGTCCACGGAGGGAGACCAAGGCCCCACATCTCTGGCCTTCTGCACACCCACTCCTGGAAGTTGAAGACGCATGATACGCGCCGCATTCTCCCACAGGATCAGGTTCCTGTCCGCCTCGTCCAGCCCAATCTCACATAGCAGCTCCCGCTGCTGCTCCAGTACGTGCTTCCTGTAGCCGGCCGCCCCGCCAGCAGAGTCGGTGCCGAACAGAACACGCGTCGGCCCCATAGCCTCCACGGTTTGTTCGAACACGTCGCGAAGACTGGGTCTCCCCGGGACATACTTAGTCCAGTTATTCATTCCCGAGGTATCCACAACGACATTCGGCAGCTGGTACGCTAGTGCCAGCACCTCTCGAAAGTATCCCGCACCGAAATGCGGAATCACGAAGGTCACCTCCGGATGCGCAATGGCTACCGAATTCAGGTCCAATGGGTTCCCATACTTGAGATCAGCCCTGGGATCGATTGACAAACCGAAATGGATTAGCACCGGCACGTCATACTCTTCCGCAAGCCTGTAAACGGGCCCGGCAGCCGGGTCGCAGACATGAAAGCCTCTATTTACCGGATAGAGCTTTATCCCTTTGAAACCCCTGCTCAGATCACGTTCGACAAGGTCTGTGGCATTCCGTCGGGTTGGGTCCACACTTGTGAACGCTGCAAGCCGTCCGTTGGATTCGCCTACTACCTGCCTCATGTACTCGCACTGCGGACTGAAGGCCATGAACACGCCCATCCCAACCCCCGCCTCATCCAGCAGTCCCAGCCACGTGCGGGCAGTGACTCCTGGGTCGTCACTCGGCAAGTCGGCGCTTCCAGAAATGTTGTGTTTCCCAGCGCCAGGCCTCCTCGGGCCGCCGCGCATGGCCATTCGCATCTCTTCATAGGTCATGCCGCGGTCAGTGGCATAGTCCTCGATGACCTGTTGCGTGGTGAGATGTACATGACAGTCAATAACGTGCATTGCGACCCCCCTCTCCGAATCAGCTACCAGGCAGCGCACAATCAGTCGGCCCCTTCTGTGCGCTATCCCATTATTCTGCGTTCGAGAAGTATGTCTCGCACAAGGGCATTTCCCCTCAGGGTCGAGAGGTAGACTGCAGCGTCAGCCACTGCATCAGTAGACATGGGATGCTCCGCCTTGCTTCCAGAAGCGGCCAGGATAGGCGTATCCACCATCCCTGGACAAATCGTTGACACATTTATGTTGTGCGAACGCCCCTCTTCACCCAGGACGTTAGCAAAGCCCCTTGCACCGAACTTCGCGGCGGCGTATGCACCCTTCTTGCCGTACCCGATTACGCCTGCTTCCGAGCTAATCACGACGATGTGTCCGCCGCCCCGCTTCTTGATGCGCCGAAAGGCCTCGCGCCCTGTCAAGAACACGCTTGTCAGGTTCCCAGCTATGACCTCGTTCCACCGCTCGAGCGGATAGTTCTCAACAACTTCCTTGCCGCCCGTGACTCCCGCGCTCGCGACGACGATATCTACTCCGCCAAACTCCGACTCGGCCCTATCAAACAACGCGATGACACTCATCTCATCACGCGCATCGCAGGACACGGCGAGAGCCTCATGCCCCCGCTCCGCAATCTCTGCGACGACCTTCTCGCAGCGCCCCAAGTCGCGGGACGCAACAACCACCCGCGATCCTTCATCTGCGAACCTGAGAGCGATCGCGCGGCCAATACCGCTTGATCCCCCAGTAACTATCGCTATCTTATCCTTCAAAAGTCTTTCAGTCATTCTCTTCTCCTCTAATCGCACAGCGCATTCCGATTGGCCTGCTGTACTCCGCGTCGGAGTGCTCCTCCGCGTCAATTTCCTCAGCAATGTAGGCGTAGACTTCATCACTGTCCATAAATGTAGCCCTCACCAAATCCTCCCGGCCTCTCAATAGGACCTCGGGGACAATCTCGAGCTTCGGCCTGCCTTTGCTATCCTGGCTAATAAGCGGCATACCATGATACGGAAGTAGCTTGCAGCTACCATAGTACTCAGGGTAGGGACGCAGACCTATCGGCCACCGATCATTCTTTGGTCCCTTGTGGCAACTCGCGCGGAGGGCACCCGGCCACAGGCGAGACGAGATGTCTATCTCCCCACAGGCGAGACGAATTGTGATGGCCTCCCGGTACGCGATGTCGGTCAGCCTCTCAATCAGACCATACTTGGGATGCTCTCTGCGCACGGCGTCGTCTGGCGTTCCAAACAGCGCGAGATGATCAACATGCTTGAGCTGGAAACGACGAGTGTTGACGGAGCAACGCACACTGCGGCGGAGTGTGTCGGTGTCTGTGTTCGGGATGATCTCCTCGATGTCCTCGTCTTGGCCAGCCCAGACCCGCCGAGCAATCTCGTAGTACCGCTCCAGATAGTCCTGACTGATCTCCTCGGCTGTCAGCAGCTCCGAGTAGTCATGCAGGACAACGCAGCCCGCTGGATCGAGCTCTGCGATTCTGCTCTCAAGGCTACGATAGTACGCGTCGACCTCAATCTGATGGGTCTGAAAGGCACTTGCGTAGAGAGAGGCATCAGCAAGTACATGAAAGCGGACCCCTGGAGCGTATACCTCTTGGACGTGCGCATTGATGAACTTGAAGAACTCAATCGTGCAGTCTTCGCCAGCAGTGATTCCCACATTTGTGTAGCGCTTTGGGGCATTTGGGATGACACAGAACTGGGGATAGACTACGTCTACAGGCTGACCGGTTGACATCGCGGTCTCTACACACTCAAGCCACGTGGGCTCAGCCTTGACCGCACCCGCGGGATTCATCTGGAACTTGCGGTGGGCAAGGAGCGCGAGGACCTTTTGAGGATCTGTGAGACCGTCCTTCCTCGCGCTCTTGTGAAAAGCCTCCATGTTGATCTTCGCACTCAGGAGACATCTGCGCACCAGGTTCAGGTCGGACTCGTCCACCGATCTTGTCCGCTGCGGCACTGAATGCGGGTCCTGTTCCGGCCATTCGTAATCTTCAAGGCTAGAGACCTGAAGAAGCTCAACTGTCTTTTCCATTATTCTCGCTCTCCTTGCTATAAGCGAGATCGGAAGATCCCAGCTGACTAGTTTGTCGGTCGGCTACCGTAAGTCGAGAACCAACTTCCCAATTGACTGCCTGGCCTCCATCAGCTCATGCGCTTCGGAAGCCCGCTCCATCGGCAGAATGCGGTCGATGACGATCTCAAGCTTCTTGTCAGCAATCACACGCATTACGTCCTGCACGGCCGCCCGCCAAGCTTCCGTGTCTTGCAGGAAGTTGAAGACGTTGAACCCCTGTACGCGCAAGGAGTTCATCAAGATAGGCATTCCCGGGAAGTCGGAGTGCCCAGAGGTCGAGCCGTAGTAGACGATTACGCCACCCTTTCGGATGCAGCCAAGGTTGGTGTCAAGAGCTGCCTGGCCGACGCAGTCGAAAGTAGCATGGACTCCCGCGCCACCTGACAATGCCCTGATATGGGGCGCTAGGTCGCTGTCGTCTCGAACGATGGCTTCTACAGCCGCGTGCCTACTGTCGAGGAAGGCTTTCTTCTCCTTAGTCCCCACCAGGGCAATGACGTTGACCCCTCGGAGGACACAGATCTGAACCAAGAGCAGACCGACTCCGCCCGTTGCCCCATGGACAAGTGCCCAGCTGCCCTTCTCCAGGCCCGAGAGTTTGAATAGCTCCCAGGCAGTTACGCCAACACATGCGGTGACTGCGGCGATTTCGTCTGGAAGGTCCTCCGGCACATGGAAGACGAACTTCTCATCGATGGAGACTTGCTGACCGTAGCCGCCGCCAGTTTCGCTCAGATACGCAACTCGATCACCGACCGCAAATCCGGTCACTGAGCTTCCAACCGAGATCACGTCGCCGATACCCTCAAAGCCCGGCACGAAATAGCCATGCTCATTAAGAGTGAAGAGGCCCCTCTTCCTCCTGATTGCATCACCATAGTTGACACCAGCAAACGACTGCGCGACTACGACCTGGTGATCTGTCGGTTCTGGTAATGGCAGTTCGACGACCTTGAGCGATTCCGGCTCTCCGGCCTCCTTCACTGCTATGGCTTTCATCTTCATGTCACAATCCCCTGGTCCCTTACAAGCGATATATACATACGTTGAAGGCTGTGTCCAGCAGCGACAAAGCCTGACACCCCTCCAGGTTACATACTACATATCATGGTGGGTGGGTGTCAATAGAGGATCAGATCGGTTCTGCTAGCGTCTTCGCGAGAAAGGCGAAGAGCTCGTCATTTGGAGCGGCCCCTCACGCTTCACGCGCTCGGGGCCTTTGAGCTGCAGAAGTCCGGTCTCCCTGAGGCTCACGAAGGCGTTTCTACTTACGACGACATGGTCGAGAACCTCGATCCCAATCACATCGCCCGCCCGGCCAGCCTTTTGGTCAACTGGATGTCGGCACCCGAGGGTGTCGCATCACCTGATGGGTGATTGTGGCAGAGCACGATCGACGCAGCGTTTGCCCGGACCGCGGCCTTGAGGATCTCTCTTGGCAAGATGAACGTCGCCATCAAGTTCGCGTTCGAGGCGACCCGGCCGCACTCTGCCTTGCGCGCATCTCAGTTGCGGCTCGACTACCTTTTGAGTTGGCGCTCTTCTCCAGCGCGCCGGGTGACGCTGGGCTAGCTATCCGGCCAATCGGACGCGTTCAGCAGGGAAGATCAACTCCACATCAGTCTCTTCGTCAACATCGACACCTATTCCCGCGACGGCCTTCTGCACTTCGTCGACCTTCTCGCCGCCGGTCGCAAGTGAGCCGAGAAGCGCCCACTTGAGTGAGCGCAAGCACTCCAGGGCCTCCAACGACGTGTCGATTCCGACAGTGGCCTCGAGAGTGATCACGGCAGTGGGCTCTGACGGTAGGAGTCCAGCCTGGACCTGTACCGATCGGCGTTCCAGATAGCCTCTCTGCGGGTCGCCGCTGAGGGCCCTGGCGACAATCCTGGCCTGAAGTCGAGACTCCCAAGTTGTCATGAGCACGGGTCCCAACTCAAATGCCGCAACCGCCTCGCAACCCCGCACGTTGAACACGCCCCTCAGAATTGCTGCACTTGGCGCCTTCGCTAGAACTGGGAAGTGGCCTGCGGTAACCGTTGGCTTGGCAGAGTCACGGCCAATCCTGCGATCCTTCTTCAGCAGATTGAACTGGTCCTTGATCGCCATCTGCTGCGCGTTCTTGCCGCCACCGTTGACGGGGCCAAAGAGCTGCCCGACCTGAGCCAGGGCGCTGTTGACCGACATGGGTCGCCCATGATGGAACAGCACGAACGTGAGCTGATCTAGCAGATGGTACCGCCGGCGCGCCACGTCTTGCCCCCCCCGGCCATGGCAAGTGCCTTCGCGCTTTCACTTGCTTGCTTCTCTTCCCCCATCTGCGCAATGGCGCAGGCCTTTGGGCGTAACAAAATACCTTAAGTTGCCATTTGCTGCAACCCACCCTGTTGACAACCGGGCACTGATGCGGCAAGTTGTTTGTAGCTTTCACTTGCTCCCAGGGCGCACAGAGGCTCCGATGCACGACCAGACACGGCCAATATGCACAGAACTGCATAGTGCGACCGCATCTCCCGTTGACAGCGTGGTTTCTTTCGCATACACTCAAATTGGTGAATCTCTTCCTCACGACAGAAGGAGCGTGAAGATGCGCGAAGCGAATGCCCGGGAATGCCTCGTGCGCACGCTTGGGGCAGCTGACCCAGACCAATGGGATGTCGTCACTCCCTTGCTCGCTCTCCGCAAGGCGATTAGCCGGGGGCGCGATCAGGGCGACATGATCGGGGATAAGAGAGCCTCGCGCGCAGCGCGCGAGGCCGAGAGCCTTGCTCGGAAGCTGACGGCCAACTACCGGGCTCAAGTCACGGCTCTCTACGAGACGGTCGCCAGCGCGAACCTTGAGCACGCCGACGAGTTCATCACAGAACTTGACGCGCGCGCAGCACGGATTCGGTCCGAGGGATTCGAGGCCACGAAGTCAGCCTCGGATTTCAATCTCGTGCACCTGAAGAACCGACGGAGGGGGTAACCCCAACCGTCAAACCAGGGCAGCGAAATCAGAGGCTCCCCACACGGGGATGTCAGCTGAGGCCGCTGCCCTTTTCTGTGTCGGTTTCGCTGCCCAGACGGTGTCGGGCTGCTTCATCATGCGAGTGCGCCTCCAGCGCATACGTTCGGTACGCGTGCTCGCAAAGCAGATTCGTCACCTGCCGACGGAATTCGGCAAGTGCCGCGCTGATGAAGATCCCATCCTCTGCACCGATGGCAGCAGGCCCTCCGCAGTTGATGTCCCGAGCCTCCGCCAGTGCCCGCTGGAGCCCCACCGGCTCGAGCGCGAGCTCTTCAATGTGGTCTTTCAGGTGGCCGACGGCCCCGCCGACTCCACGTGCACTTGGGGAGCCAACGTGGCGCGGATTCTCGCAACCGCGGGGCCCAACCCCCGGCCGACATATGGCGGTGCGAAGGACTTTGATAAGGGATTCCCTAAGCATCTCGTAACCAGCAGGGCACTCCCGATCTGCGAGGCGCATGAGGTCCGGTTCGAGGTCACGGCGTATTTGCAGGCCGATCAACGCTCTGCCCTCAAGACCCATTCCGGCCTCCAGCCGTCGCCACTCCGGATGCGCCTCCTGCAGTTGGCGAGCCTCAGCTACAGCGTCTCCCAACGCGAGCGAGAGCTCGATGGACCAAGGTGCGTCTGGCCGTGTCATGTCACTCTGCCTCCATGCGCCGATTGACCGTACCGTAGGCTTGATTCCATCGGATTACCCGGGAGAACGACCTCCGACAGTAGTTCCACTCGTCCTGCTGGCCAATATTGCGAAAAAACGCCAATCGCTTTGCAAGCGAGAGGCGTCTGCTTCGGCGGAATCTGCTCCACGACTAATCTCATGAGAGAGAGTCGCTTCTTTTCTTACGCCTTCTCGGCCTCTCGGGACCGCTTTAAAGGACGGAGTGAGCATACCACGTCCATCCCGCGGCCGCCATGGCCAATGGCCCCACCCGCTTGCGCAGGTGGGGCCATTCCGCTACAGGATTCCTCGATCCCTCATGCTCACGAAGTCCGTCGCCGTGACAACCACGTGGTCGAGCACCTCGATTCCGAGCAGATCGCCGGCCTTGGCCAGCCTCCTGGTAAGCTGGAGGTCAGCAGGTGACGGCGTGGGATCTCCGGAGGGATGGTTGTGGCACAGCACGACCGAGGCCGCATTGGCCAGGATCGCGGCCTTGAAGATCTCCCTCGGGTGAACGATTGCCGCCATCAGGCTGCCGACCGAGACGACCTCCCACGAGACGAGCCGACCCTTGGCGTCGAGATGGAAGCACGCGAACCTCTCGCGATCGCTTGAGACCACATCCTCCCTCACGAGCGGCAGATCGTTGATCGAAGCGGGGCAGTCCAGGTAGTCTCCCTCGCCGACCTTGGCGCTTGCCTCAACAACCACTCTGACTCGGGGAACGCTGCGAACGTCCTTGCTCGCGGCGGTCTTCCTCCTTGCTTGCGCACACATGGCGCACCTCCTTGGGACATGCTGAGGCAAGCCCGGGCCGTTTGGGCCGGGCATCCTGCAGCGGGTGGGTACCAGGAGGCCGAATCGCCCCCTCTCCTCCAGACCTCCTCGCCCCCTGTTGGTGTTGGGGACGAGATCCGGACGACAGGGAACCTGGGGCTCTGTGTGGGACTGATCGCCGGGGTCCTGGATTCAAGCTCTCATCCAGCACCCGCAGGCGCATGCGGTCCACAGGCGCTGGCGGCTCGGCCCACGTTGCGGGCAAGGCGATAGCGTCGGCCATCGCGCGAGCGCGAGCGGCGGGGCGGGCTAACGCCCCGCCGCGAGAGCTAATCCAATATGGTGATTGGATCCACGGTGTTGGGTTTGCGCCAGATCGGGCCGAGGACGTCTCTTGAGACGGCCTCGGCTGTGCTGAACAGAAACATGTTCTTGGCGCCGGCGCCCGCGGCCACGTCAATCAGGTTGGCGAGCCGCTGAGGGCCGGTGGTGATGGTGAGCACCCGGAAGTGGCCGACGCCGTAGCGCTCTTGGTAGGTGCCGCTTCTCCAGTACTCCTGGTAGGCGACAAGTTTGCTCCGGACCCGCTCCAGGTTCTCCGTCCCCATGTCCACTTCGACGAAGAAGAACGAGCGGCCCTGGGGGCCGTGAATACCGAAGAAGGCGTCGGGAGCCACGGGCAGCTTCTCCTCCCAGTCATCCGGGTCTCGGACCCGATCTTTGGGCAGGAACGCCTCGCGCTTCCAGAGAATCAGCTCGACATCGTCTCGACCCCGGGTGGCAAGCTGCAGCGCCACGTTGACCTCGGCCACCCCGACGGTGTGCTCGAGGAAGAAGAACTCCACCCGGTTGTGCTTGCGCCGCCAGCTGATACGTCCCACAGGCACCTGCTGCTCGCCGGCGACGAAGTCGGCCCCCTTCTTGTCCAGCGCGTAGACGGCCTGCGCCGAACCGATCTCGACCGGCAGGTAAAGCCGGTCCAGAAACCCGTGGTGAAAGAGCTTGGCAAGACGCTGGTTTGCGGCCGAAGTGGTCGCGAAGAACAGCCGCTCAATCTGGCCTCGCTTCAAGAACCGATTCTCGTGGACCGCCAGGATGATCTGGCGGTCCCTTTCAGTCAGCACCATCCTCGGGTAGCTGACGTCTCTTCTGTGTCGTGGCCTTCTGGTCACGGGCACCTCCTTTCGTTGTCTCCCGTCTTCGGAGAGGAACCAAGTCCCTCTCAGTCGCGTCGTCGGGCGACAAGCCCGACTTCCCGCGCTTTGCCCCGACGCGAAGGAGGGGTGAGCCCGACGCCTCCGTTAGGAGCGGCGGGTGAAGGCGCAGCCCAAAGGGCGGGAAGTCGGGGTTCGATGCGAGGGACAGCCGGTCTTTGCATCGAGCCGCGACGACGCGACTCCTTTTCAGGCACTCTCCCTCTTGGTTCCTCCTCTTCGTGCCGACTGGACCCGGTCGTTTCCACGGCCGTTTGCCCCTGGTTGTGGGGTCTTGCTCCTGGCAACAAGGGGCATTGCAGGACCTGCTGCAAGCCCTTGAGGCTTGTCCTTCTTGATCTGAGGCATCTCGTCAGCCAGGCTTTCTTCCGCCACAGCAAGGAGAGCCGAGACCAGCTTTGACATACTGGTCTCGAGGTCATCCCTCCTTGCTCCTTTGGCGGATACCTCGCTCATGACTAGCCTCCATGTGCCCGATTCCGTAGGATTACGGAAGGCTTAGGCCAAGAAGAAGGAGCTTCGGCGGTGCTAAAGGCGCCTGGCTCCAGTTCACTACCCATCATACCGTATTCTTACAGAACTTGTCAAGTCCGGGTTATCCACACCTACCAGCCGCTTTGCTCTTGACAAGATATGGTAGAGGGCGCTAGAATGTGGTCTAGTTCTGTAATAGTACAGTGAGGGACAGCCAACAAGATGTCATTCGGCAAGAAGATTAGACAGATCCGGCTCCAGCAGGGCCTGACCCAAGCCCAGGTCGCCAAAACCTTGGGCTACGAGACCTCGAGCTACGTCTCGGACGTCGAGATCGGGAAGTTCATCCCGGCCTCAGACAAGCTCGAGCGACTCGCGGGCGCCCTGGGAGTCACTAACGAAGAGATGAACGATCTGCTTCTCGAAGAGAAGCTCGAGCAGCTCGGGCTTGACGACCCTGCCTTCACCATGATGTTCAAAGAGATTCCGCACATGACAGTCGAAGAGAAGCAATCGCTCATCCACGCCTACGAGGCGGTCATCCGCGCTCGCGGGCAGAAGAGGCGACATGAGAACAGCGGTTCAAACGGCGGAGGGGATCTACGCTAAGTTCGGCACCAACCTGGACAAGGTCACGGCCGAGCTTGGGATCATTGTGCTTGAAGAGGAGCTAGCCGGCAGGCTTTCCGAGATCTACTTCGGAGACGCCATCGTGGTCAGGCGCGACCTACCGCGGGCGGTCAAGCGAGAGCTCATCGCCCACGCGATCGGACACCACCTGATGCACGCAGGCAACCACCTGACCCTCCAGGAACACACCTACTCGTTCGGGAACTACCACGAGAAGCAGGCCAACGTCTTTGCGGCCTGGCTGCTCGTCCCCGAGCCCACGCTCACCAAGAAGCTGGCGGCCGGCAGGTCGGTCCCCGATCTTGCGCGTGACTTCGGAGTGACCGACGAGCTGATGCTCTTCCGGCTGCAGATCAGGAACCTGGCTGCGTACGGAGTCAAGGACAAAAGCGCAGGTCAGGGACCGGAAAGTGCTTGACAGGGTGTGTCGGGGCAAGATACCATAAAAACGGCACTAAGGTGCCGGAAAAGAGGTAACTATGCTTTCAACCCTGATCACATCCAAGGTGCGGCTGCGGCTGGTCGTGCTGTTTCTGACGCATCCCGAGGAGCGCTTCTACCAAAAGCAGCTCATCCGGGACCTGCATATGTCTTCCGCCCAACTGCAGCAGGAGCTGCGCAGGCTCGAGGATGCAGGCTTCCTGATCAGCTCGCGGGAATCCAACACCCGCTACTTTTCTGTGAACAAGGCTTCCCCGATCTACCCGGAGCTCAAGAGCATCGCTTTCAAGACGGTGGGCCTGGCCGACTTCCTGCGCGACTCGCTGGCCGAGATCGGCCCGGTCGAGATCGCTCTGATCTACGGTTCGGTGGCCAAGAACGTCGAGCGCATGCGCTCGGACGTCGACCTGCTTGTCATCGGTGACATCGACACCGATGCCCTGCACGAGGCGATTGATGCGGCGGAGGCCGCCATCGGCAGAGAGATTAACCCGACCGTCTACACTCGCTCCGAGTGGGACGGCAGAGTGAAGATCGGACAGGCCTTCGTGACCGACATCCTGGCCGGCCCGAAGATCTTCCTCATAGGAGACGAAGATGAGCTACGAAGAACTGCGTAGGATCGGCGCCATCGAGAAGGTCGCGGTGACACCCCGCGAGGTCGCGGGGCTCTTGGCGTTGGCTAGGCGCGACCTTCGCACGGCACAGGGCGTCGCCGCCATCGATCTGGACTGGGCGCTCAACATCGCCTACAACGCCATCCTACAGTCCTCGACGGCCTACCTGGCCTCCCAGGGCTACCGGGTCACGGCCGACAAGGGGCACCACTACTACACGTTCCGCTTCATGGAAGAGGCCTTGCCCGACGACAAGGCGATGATCAGGCGCCTCCAGAAGCTGCGCAAGAAGCGCAACATGAGCGTCTACGAGCAGGCCGGAGTGATCGGCGAGAAGGAGATCCACGAGGTGATCGAGTTCGCCGACCGCTACTACCACGAGATCGTACGCCTGCTGCCACCCGAGGTCACGAGAGATCCAGATGAGGAGGAGCCGTCATGAGGTGCGTGATCTACCTTCGAGTCTCCACCCGCGAGCAGGCCGAGGAGGGCTACTCCCTTCCGGCTCAGCGTGAAGCTTGCTTGAAGTTCATTCGCGAGAAGGGCTGGACGCTCGCTGACGAGTACATGGACCGCGGCGAGTCGGCACGCTCACAAGACCGCCCTCAGCTCCAGGAGATGCTCTCGCGGGTTGCCAAGGACAAGGACGTCCAGGCTGTCGTCGTTCACAAGATCGACCGCCTCGCCCGCAACATGGAAGACCACGTCGCCATCAAGGCGGTACTCCGCCGTGCCGGCGCCCAACTGGTCTCCGTTGTCGAGAACATCGAGGATTCCGCTTCAGGACGACTCGTCGAAGGCATTCACGCCCTCATGGCGGAGTTCTACAGCGCCAACCTTGCCAGCGAGGTCAAGAAGGGCATGCTGCAGAAGGCCAAGAACGGCGGATGCGTCTACAAGGCTCCTGTGGGCTACAAGAACGTCCGCGAGATGGTCGGAGGACACAACGTCGCGCGGGTCGTTATCGATGAGCAGGCAGCGGCCCTCGTCCATCTCGCCTACCGGCTCTACGCGACCGGGGACAAGTCGCTGACCGAGGTCCGCGAGGTCATGGACAAGCGCGGCCTGCGAACGGTCCATTCCAAGGCCAAGCCGCCGCAGCCGCTCACGAAGTCGGCCATCACCCACATGCTGTCGAATCGCTTCTACCTCGGGTTGGTCGCCTACAAGGGTGTCGAGTATCCCGGTCAGCACGAGGCGATCGTCTCACCAGACCTCTTCAATCGCGTGCAGGACATGCTGGCAGCTCGCGATGTCTCAGGTGAGCGCAAGCGCAAGCACCCGCACTACCTCAAGGGCTCGCTCTACTGCGGGGAATGCGGCTCTCGGATGTCCTACGCCCTCGCCAAGGGCCGCTACGCGTACTTCTACTGCCTCGGCCAGAAGAAGGGCAATGGCTGTACGCAACCATACGTGGACGTGGCCGAACTCGAGACCGCGGTCGAGGACCTATACACGACCATTGAGATCTCCCCAGAGCGGGTCGCACAGCTGAAGGCGCGTCTAGAGGGCGAGCTCGCTGCTCGCTGGTCGTCCGCGATCACGGAGAAGAAGGCACTCACCAAGACAGTCGACGAACTCACCGGCCAGCAACAGAAGCTCATGCAGGCCTACTACGCCGAAGCCGTCCCGCTTGAGATGCTGAAGGTCGAGCAGACCCGGTTGTCAGCGGAGATCATGCTCTGCGAGGAGCGACTAGGCCAGCTGAACGCCCAGTTCGACTCGGCAGGCAAGATCCTTGATCTGGCAATCCAGCTCGCAAGCGACTGCCGCGCGGCATACTCGAAGGCCAAGCCCGAGACTCGCCGGCTCTTCAACCAGGCCTTCTTCGACGCCATCTACGTCGAAGACCGGAAACTGAAAAGAGCCCAGCGTACTGAGCTCTTTGAAGCCCTCCTGTCGGAGGGTTCGGATAAGTCAAGTCTGGTGGGCCCGGCTGGACTCGAACCAGCGACCTTCCGGTTATCAGCCGGACGCTCTAGCCACCTGAGCTACGGGCCCCCGAGACAGGCCGAGCCAGCATAGGAAAGGCAGGCCCCGGCGTCAAGCGAGCCGGTCAGCGCCCCTGACGGCCCTATGCAGGAAGAACCTGCACGTAGACGCGTCGGTGCCGAGGCCCGTCGAACTCGCAGAAGTACACGCCCTGCCAGGTGCCCAGCACGAGTTCGCCGCCGGTCACGGGGATGAGCTCGCTCGCTCCCACCAGCGAGGACTTGAGATGGCCGTCGGAGTTGCCCTCCACGTGGTGCCACCCGGCGTCGCGCGGAGCGAGCGTCGCGAGCCCGGCGAGCAGGTCGCCGACCACATCGGGGTCCGCGTTCTCGTTGATGCTGATGGCCGCCGTAGTGTGCGGGCAGTACACGAGCGCGGCGCCGTCTCCCACGCCGGTGGCTCGCACCGCCTCGGCAACCTGGCGGGTGATGTCCACGAATTGCTCGCGGCGATCGGTGGACAGCTCGATGATCTTCACGTCGTCCCCCCTGCTGGGCCTGCTTCGAAACCGGCCTCGGCCGCGCCCGCCCACTCCCCGGAGCGCGGCGGGCAGGGTACAGTCCTCGTACAGGGTAGCGCGTCCGTATGACGCGGCCGGGAACGTCGCGCGAGACCGCAAGCCGTGCCACCTCTAGGAGACCGAAATGATCGAAGTGCTCATACACAGCCTGGGCCTGGACCAGGAGAACGACCAGCCGGTCATCCTGCTCAAAGCCATGGAGGACGGCCGCATGCTGCCCATCTGGATCGGGGGGCCGGAAGCCACCGCCATCCTGCTTCACGTTCAGGAGATCCATCCGCCGCGGCCCATGACGCACGACTTGCTGCACAACCTCATCCGGGCTCTGGGCTTCATGGTGGAGCGCGTTGAGATCGTGGACCTCAAGGAAGGCACGTTCTACGCGAACGTCGTGCTGTTCGACGGCACCAACACCGTCGAGATCGATGCCCGGCCCAGCGACTCCATCGCGCTCGCGGTGCGTGCGGGCTGCCCGATCTTCGTCGCCACCGACGTGATGGCGCAGGCCGGGCGCGAGCCCGTGCCCGAGGACGAGGTAGACGAGGAAGAGGCCGAGGCCGAGGTGGAGAAGTTCCGGGAGTTCCTGGACAACATCGAGCCCGAGGACTTCGGCAGCAACTCGTAGGCGCGGCTTGGTCGCGCAGCCGGCCCATGGGAGCGCAGGGGTCGCGCAGCCGCTAGATCTGCGGCCAGAAGAACGACAGCTTCGGGCCGTGGAACCAGTGTCCCGGTTCCTCGTCCAGGCGGACCTCCAGCCAGTCCAGGAAGCTCCGCACTGCGGCGACCTCCCCGGTGACGAACAGGCGGGCCTTCCCGGGCTTGGGATGCTTGGCGAACGTGTTGGTCACGTCCTTGACCTCGACACGCAGCGCCTTGGCACGCTCGGCCCACTCCTCGCGCAAGCGTTCAAGGTGCTCGGCCCCCGCGCGCACGGTCACGAGCACGCCCGCGGGCATCGAGCGCGAGCGGGACTGAGCCACACGGTCCCGCCGGTCCTGGATGACCTGAGCCTGGTACCGGTCCACGACCTTGTCCCAGGCGGCGCGGCGCTCTCGCCACACCGCCGTGGTCGCGGCGGCGTATTCGTCGGCAAGGCGCGACGCGGTCTCGGGGACGAACCGGCGCTCCTCGTCGTAGCGCGCTCGCAGGCGGGAGTCGCCCAGGATCGCCCACGCCGAGTTCACGAGCTTCATCCGCTCGTCGGCGAGCTCGCGATCGGCCTCCTCGGCAGCGTCGGGATGCCAGCGGCGCGCGAGCCGACGGTAGCTCTTCTTGATCTCGCCCGCTGAAGCATCGGGGGCCACCTCGAGGATGGCATAGAGGTCTGACGCGGACTCCGCAGCCACGAGCCGATACCTCCCTCAGGACCGCCCTACTCGTACCTCAGCGCGACGATCGGATCCAGGCGCGACGCGGTGTAGGCCGGATACACGCCAAAGAAGATGCCTACCGCGGCGGAGAAGCCGAAGGCGAGCGCGATGGCCCACCAGGTCGTGTTGGCAGGTATCGGCGTGAACGTGTTGAGCAGGTAGGCGGTGCCGGCCCCGATCGCCGATGCCGATGAGGCCGCCGAGGACGGACAGCATCACGGCCTCGATGACGAACTGCGACAGGATGTCGAACGTCCGCGCCCCCACGGCCTTACGGATGCCGATCTCGCGCGTACGCTCGGACACGCTCACGAGCATGATGTTCATGATGCCGATGCCGCCCACGAGCAGCGAGATGGCTGCGATGCCGGCCAGAACGCCGGTGAGCGTCCCCAGCAGTGTGGAGAGGATGCCCAGCGTCTGCTCCTGCGTGAACACGGTGAACTCGCCGCCGGGGCGCAGCCGCGCGAGCAGGCGATCCAGCGTCGCCTTGGTCGCGTCCACCGAGCCCGAGGTGGGCGCCTTGGCGATGATCGTGGAGATGTTGTTCGTGCCCAGGAGCTTCATGGCGGTGCTGATGGGCATGTAGACCCGGTTGTCCGTGCTCCCGCCTATCCCGCCGCCCTGCGGCGCCCACACGCCGATGACCTTGAACGGCTGGCTGTTGATGTTCATGGTCTGGCCCACCGGGTCGGTCGTGGGGAACAGCTGCTTGGCCACCTGGCTGCCGATGGAAACGACGCGCGCGCCGGCCAAGTACTCGGGCAGCGTGTAGTTTCGGCCCTCGGTCAGAGTGCCGCTGAAGACCTCGGAACCCTTGTCGGTGGCCGCCGCGATCGTGGTGGAGAGCGTGAGGTTGCGGAACTTGGCCGTCGCCGGCGATTGGATCACCGGCACGACTAGCACGTTGCTGGGCAGGTTGGACAGCAAGTACTGGAGGTCGGAGTTCTGCCATGGCTTCGTGATCTCGCCGCCTCCGCCACCTCCGCCGCCTCCGGCCGTGTCTACCTTGGCGGGGAGGACGAACATCAGGTTGCTGCCCAGGCCCTCGAGCTGGCTCGTGATGGACGTCTGCACGCCCTGGCCTATGGACACGAGCAGGATCACGGCCGCCACACCGATGATCACGCCGAGCATGGTGAGCCCGGAGCGCACCTTGTTGGCGCCTATCGCGCGCAGGGCTATACGGAAGCTCTCGGTGTAGTTCACGAGGCGTCACCGCCCTCGGGCGAAGGGCCGGGCGTGTCGTCGGGAGCGTCCGCGGCCTGGGCTTCCTGCGCTGGCTTGCCGGAGCCCTCCGGGCGCCCGGGCGGCTCGGGGTGCGGCGTGTGGTTGCCCGCGGCGCCGTCGGGCGGCGGCGGGACCGGCAGCCGGTCCTTGGCGAAGAGCCGGTCGGCGACCATTTCGTCGGAGATGATGCATCCGTCGGCGATCTCCACCACCCGCGAGGCGTGGCGCGCGATGTTGGCATCGTGGGTGACGAGCACGACCGTGATGCCGTGCTGCTCCAGCTCCTGCAGCATCACCATGACCTCGATGCCGGAGTGCGAGTCCAGGTTGCCGGTGGGTTCGTCGGCGAGGATGATGGCCGGCTCGTTCACGAGCGCACGCGCGATGGCGACGCGCTGCTGCTGGCCGCCGGAGAGCTGGCTGGGCTGGTTGTGCAGGCGGTTGCCCAGCCCCACTCGCTGCAGCTCGGCGATTGCGCGCTTGCGCCGCTCGGTGCCGCCGACCCCCGCATAGATGAGTGGCAGCTCCACGTTGTCGAGCGCGCTGGTGCGCGGCAGCAGGTTGAACGACTGGAACACGAAGCCGATGCGCTTGTTGCGCTGCAGAGACAGCTCGTTGGGCGACATCTTGGACACCTCGACGCCTTCGAGCTGCACGGTCCCGGCCGTGGGCGTGTCCAACAGGCCGATGATGTGCATGAGCGTGGACTTGCCCGAGCCCGACGGCCCCATGATGGACAGCATCTCGCCACGACGGACCTGGATGCTCACGCCGTCGAGCGCGTGCACCTCGATCTCGTCGCCGAGCTTGTAGAACTTGGTGACGTCCCGTGCTTCGAGTACGACCTCGCCGCCGGTGTCCGGAGTGTTATCGGCCGTCATGGACCGCTGTGCCGCCTTGCCTACTGCGGGTTGATGACGAGGCCGTCGGTGAGCTTGACTGTGCCCGACAGGGCCACCGTGTCTCCGGCCTTGACCCCGGACTTGATCTGGGCGCGGGTGTCGGTGACGGTGCCTACCGTGACCTCGGTCTTGGCGAGCTTGTTGCCCGGGCCCACGACGTAGACGTAGGACTTGCCGCCCTCGTCGAACAGCGCCTCGATCGGGATGGTGGTGGCATCGGCGATCTCGGAGATGTGGATGTCGGTGTTGCCCTGCATGCCTATGCGCACCGGGGACTTCACACTCGCAAGCGGGATGTAGACGTCGAAAGCGGTGCCGCCGGACGTTGTAAGGATCGCCAGCGGGGAGATGCGGGTGACTTTCCCGGTGAACGTGGAGCCCGGGAAGGCGTCAAGGGTCACGTCGGCGCCCTGACCCGTGCGCACCTTGGCGATGTCGGTCTCGTCTACCTCGGCGGCGAAGAAGGTCTGGTTGAGCGCATACACGGTGAAGGGTGCCGCGGCCGGGGACACCGCCGCGCCGGGGCCCGCTTTGGGAGTGGTGCCGTCGGCGGCGGGCACGCCCAGGGCGTTATAGACCACGTAGCCGTCGATGGGGGACTTCATGTCGGAGGCCTCGAGCTGCTTTTCGGTGTAGGCGAGCGACTTGGCGTTCTGTGTCGCTGCGGCGTCCGCGGCGTCTTGGGAAGCTTCGGCCCCACTGGTGCGAGACAGCTTGACGCGGGTGGCCACCGAGGACTTGTAGCTGGCGTAGGTCTGCAGCTTGGCCAGCTTGGCCGCGGACAGGCTCGCCTCCATCGAAGGCTGCACGGTGGCGGGAGCGGAGTCGTACGCCGGTCAGCAGCGCTTGGTAGGCGCTAGTTGGCCAGGTTGTACTGGTACTGTGTGGCCGACACCGCGGCGTTGGCTGCGGCCACGTCCGCGCAAGACGGCATGGAGTCTTGCGCCTGGGCCGACTGGGCGTTGGCCGCGGCTATTCCCGCGTTGGCCTGGGCGGCCTGGATCTGGAGCGGGTCGGTGTCCAGCGTGGCGAGGGAGTCCCCGGCGTGCACGAGGGACCCGTCGGGCACGATCACGGCGGAAAGCGTGCCTTGCGTGGGCGGGAAGACGTCGGACTTCTTGTCGGCAGAGACCTTGCCCGAGGCGCTCACCGACACCGAGAGGGGCTCGCTTGTGACCTTGGCGGTCTTTACCGTGGCCTTTTGGTTGGCGCTGGCGAAGAACCACACCCCTGCCACGATGAGTGCCAGCACGACGAGCACGATGATGGCGATAAGGCCACGGCGGTTCTTCACGCGATCCCCCTGTTGCGTAGGCAGCCGACTACGTCGACCGGCAGGCAGGGGTCAGCGCGCGCAACGGTCAACGGGGACCCGAACGCTCGGTTCCCCGTAAAGCACGTCTAGAAGCTGCCCCATCCTGTCGATCACGGCGGCAGGATCCTCGGCAAGAAGATCCTCCACCGTGGAGACACCCCATGAGGCTGCGATAGGCACGGCGCCGCCCGATCTGGCGGCCCGAACGTCGTGCGGGCTGTCTCCGACGTAGACACAGTAGCGCAAGTCGACACCGAGTGCGCGGGCACCCGCCTCCAGGGGCGCGGGGTCCGGTTTGTGGCGCTGCGTGTCGTCGCAGGTGACCACGACGGCGAACGCGTCGCGCAGCCCGGCTAGGGCCAGCCCGCGCTCCGCGAGAAGCCTGCTCTTGCTGGTCACGACGCCCATGGGATGCCGCGGCGGCCAGCGCGGCCAGCGTCTCGGGCACTTCCGGGTAGCACTTCACGTGGTCGTCGTGCTCTCGCCGTTGTGCGCGCGGTAGACCTCCAGGAGCTCCTCGGCACGGAGCTCGTCGAACTCGCGCATCTGCACGGCAAGCGGGATGCCCACGTTCTTGAGCAGGACGTCGTCGGGCAGCGCCTCGCCCAGCACCGCCATGGTGGCGTGGCGGAACGAGGCCAGGATCAGGCCGATCGTGTCCAGCAGCGTGCCGTCGAGATCGAAGAGCACGGCCCGCACGTCCGAGAACGGCCTCGCGGGGCGGGATGTGGTTTCGGGGCAGTCGTCCATGGCCGTGCATGATAGCAGCTACCTTGCCGAGGCCCCGGGCCCCGCCCGACGCTCCCGTGTCAGGCCGTTCGGGTATCGTACGAGGGAGACTGCTCGCCACGTCACCGGGGGAAGACTATGCAGTCCGAGAAGCCTTGTCGCACTCGGTCCATCGGCGCGGGGGCTCGGGTCGGGCGATCGTCGCCGCCCTCGCGGGCGCGTGTGCCGTCGCGGCGTTCTCGGGCGTGGCACTCGCCGCGATCCCGAACCCGTGAACCGCGGCGACGGTGGCCACGCCCCCCTCGGCTATGACGCAGCGCACGGGCGGCACTTCTTATAAGGAGTCGCAGTGCACTGGTTGTCATGACGAGCAGGGAGTCGAGAGCGATGCCAACCACGGCATGGTGCTGCGGCCCGTTGGGGACAGCCGGCCAACGTCTCCAACAACCCGTACCTCGGCCTCGTTGCCGGGTGGCGCGTCGTTCACGCCTCGGCCAGGTGAACTGGGTCGTGGGCGGCCTCGCCATCGGCCAGGAGGTGTACCTGTACAACGCCACCGGGACGGTGGGCCCCACCCCGTACGCGTATCCGCAGATCGGCGACTATCAGTGGTACATGGACTACCCGTGGCCCACGCAGCTCGACCCCTACGGTCAGCTCGACTTCACGGCCGATATCCTGCCCAGCCGGCCGGCGATCCTGCCTTCGCAGGCGAACCCGTGGATGCCGTACACGAGCGGGGTCAACTACATGACCGGCACCACGGCGGGCACCGAGACCGCCGCCGACTACGGTTGCGTTCACTGCCACTCGTACAACTCCATCATCACGACCGACGGGGCGGGCGTCCCGTCGTACGCCTTGGATGACTGGGGTGTGACCTGCGCGAACTGTCACGCCGACACGGCCGCTTACACCGCCACGCCGGCAGGGCGGCGCACGATCGCCCACGCGGGCCCGTACTTCGATGCCGCCGTTTGTCTCAAGTGCCACCAGCGCACGCCGGTCGCGCCCGTCTCGGGCGAGACCACGGGCAGACCGCAGCAGATCGCGATGGAGATCTGGGACATCGGGCCAGTCCAGGACCAACTCCAACCAGGGCTTCGAGGTGTTCAAGCCTCGCAGCGCGCGCCACGACGCCGGTCCCCGGCACGGTCGAGACCACCGGCGGCGCCGGGCACCCGGACTCGTGGCAGGTGGTCGTGAACGTCTTCGGCCCCAACGGCGTCCCGGCAGGCGGGCAGCCGTGCCTGCGCTGTCACTCCACGCAGGGCTACATCGCCCACACGTCCAACGGCACCGACGTGCCGTACTCGTGGGAGGCCACCGTGGACGGCGGTAACCTCAAGCAGTACGACGTCACAACGGCCACCGCCGTGGGCGACAGCTGCAACGTCTGCCATCAGAGCCACGGCCCGCAGCAGGGCCTCAACATGTTCTCGCAGCGTGCCGGCGATCCCATCGACGTGTGTGCCGACTGCCACCGCAACCCGAACATGTCCATGCTGGAGGCCACGTCCACCGCGGCCCAGATCCCGTATACGGACCCGGCCGTGAAGCACCCGATGCGCGAGATGTACTTCGGCTACGGCGGGATACGGAGTCGATCCCATGCCCCCCGCGCACTTGAACGTGCCGGTGGGCTCGCAGCTGGGGGTGACCTGCCAGGACTGCCACATGCCGGTCTCGGACCTAGCCCCTCAAGCCGACTCGAGCCACCTGTTCCAGCCGGTGATGCCGTCCACGACGCTGTCCGGCGCCACGATGGGCTGGAGCTTCTACCCTGCGGGCGCGACCACCACGAGCCCCTTGCCCGGCACGCCCTCGGCGTTCCCGGACGATTCGTGCAGCGGCGTGAACTGCCACCTGCAAACCGACTCGACCAAGGACTGGTTGCAGAACATCGTCACGGGACGACAGACGACCATCCTCGACCTCCTGTCGCAGGCCGAGACCCTGCGCTCGCAGGCCTCGCGCGTCGCGAGCCAGACCACGCCGTACATGAAGGCCCGCACCAACCAGCTCATGGTGCTCAACGACGGCTCGTTCGGCGTCCACAACTACTACTACGCCAAGGCGCTGCTGGACTGGTCCATCGCCACCTACGAGTCGATCGTGGGCACCGGGGCGGTACCGGGCAGCACGCCGGTCGCCAGGTATGAAGGCGCGGACCGCTACGAAACCGCCGCCATCGTGAGCTCCCAGAGCTTCCCGGCCAGCACCACGGTCAACGTCGTGATCGCCACCGGTGCGGACTACCCGGACGCGCTGTCGGCGTCGTCGCTCGCCGGCTCGGTGGGCGGGCCCATCCTGCTGGTCAAGCCCACGTCCATCCCCTCGGCCGTCTCCGCGGAGTTCACGCGGCTCGGCACTCAGAAGGTGTGGATCGTGGGCGGGACCGGTGCGGTCGGCTCGGGCGTGGAGAGCCAGCTGCGCACGCGGTTCGGCACCCTGAACGTCGTGCGCATCGCCGGCGTCAACCGCTACGGTACGTCGGCCGCCGTCGCGCGGCTCGTTGCCGCGCGCGAGGGCTCCTCCTTCAACCATGAGGTCTTCCTGGCCACCGGCGAGGCCTTCCCCGACGCGTTGTCCTGCTCGCCGTACGCGTGGGAGCGCAAAGCGCCCGTGATGCTCACGTTGCCCGGCTCGCTGCCGTCTACCATAGGCGCGGCGCTGAGCGACCTGGGCATCACGAAGGTCACGATCGCCGGCGGGACCGGGGCGGTATCAGCGGCCGCGGCGAACGAGGCCACGGCTATCACCGGGCCCGGCAGCGCGACGCGGATCGCCGGCCAAGACCGCTACAACACGGCCCAGCTCATGGCGGACTACGCGACGTCCACCGCGAACCAGTGGGCCGCCGTGCGGGTGACCGGCATCGCGAGCGGCGCCACGTTCGCCGACGCGCTCGCGGCCGGGCCAGCGGCCGGCGTCCAGGGCGGCGTGCTGGTGCTCACGACGCCCACGTCGCTGCCCTCCACGCTGTCCGCGTGGCTGGCGAAGAACCAGCCGCAGATCCGCTTCGCCTTCATCGCCAGGCGGCAGGCGGCCGTGTCGGACCAGGTGTGGGCGGACGTGTACCGGCTGCTGAACCCCACGCCGTAGACGGGGCCGCACGCACGCCCCACGCGCGCGGCGCGCGCGGGGGTGGGGCCTCGGCCCGCGCGGGTGTGCGCGATCCTCGCGGCCTGCCGTTACTGCAGGATCGCGGCGATCTCGTCGCGGACCGCGGTGGATACCGCGGCGGTGCCGCCCAGGTAGTACACGTGCGGCCAGCCGCTCGACAACGTGCCCAAGTACGTGGCCACGACCGGCGGCAGCTGGTTCGGGTCGGTGAGCAGCATCACGCCGCCGAGCCGGCCGGTCATGGCGCCTCCCGCGAGCGCGTCGGGGTAGTCGCGGCCGGTCGCGACCGACACGACCGAGTTCGACATGCCCTGCGTGACCGACCACTCGGTCACCCGGACGCAGGTGTCGTACCGGTCGATGCCTGCGATGCGCGCCGTATCGGGGATGATGCCGGCGACCTCGGCACGGACTGCCTCCGAGACAGCGCCGGTGCCTCCCGCGATCACTGCCGAGGACGCGCCCATGGCCAGCAGCGCCGTGCGGCTGGGCATGGGCAGCGCGGCCTGGCGCGTGAGGATGATGGGCGCCCGCAGAGCGTAGGCGGCGGGCGAGACGCTGAGCGCGTCGGCGAAGTCGGCGCCCGACGCGACGAAGACCCGCGGCACCGCCCCTACCAGCTGCTTGACCTTGCCCGCGACCTTGCCCGCCGTGTCGTAGCGATCGGTGCCCGCCACCCGCACGACGTGACTGGGTCCGCCCACGAGCGCCGCGAGCGAGGCCTCCACGGAGGTGGACACGGCGCCCGTGCCACCCACGATGTACGCCGTCGCCGACGCCTCGCGGACCCGCGCGATCTCATCGGCCACAGCCGAGGGGAGCGAGTCGGTGAGCGTGAGCAGCACCGGGCCGTGCACCGACCCCGCGAGCGCCGCAGCGCTCAGAGCGTCGGGGAAGGCGGCGCCCGTGCACAAGACCACCGCCGGCGCCGAATCGGATGCCGGGAACGCGGCCTTCGAGGCCGCGACGGCGGTGTCGTAGCGGGTCATGCCTTCGATCGCCGAGTACTCTGGCGCGGCTCCGGTCCCGGTGAGCGCGCTCGCCCCGGGGCTGTTGTCCGCGTCGGACGTCACGGTGAGCGTCGTCGCCACCGTCCCGGTGGCCGAGGGCGAGAACGCCACGCGCACGAGCAGCGACTCGCCCGCGGCCACGGTCGCCGGCAGCGCGGGCGTCGCCGGCATGCTCATGCCCGGCGCGGCGTCGGTGAACGCCAGGTCCGTCAGACTCATGGCCCAGCCGCCGTCGTTCGTGATGGTCACCGTCGTCGTCACGGACGCGTGCACCTTCACCGTCCCGAAGTCGTGGCTCGGCGGTGACACCGCCAGGTGTGGTGCGGCCCCGGTCCCGGAGAGCCCCACGGTGACCGGGCTGTTGTCGGCGTCCGACGTGACCACGAGCCCGCCGCTCACCGTACCTGTCGCCGAGGGCGAGAACGTCACGCGCACGTCCATGGAGCCGCCGGCGACCACCGTCGCGGGCAGCGCGGGTGTCGCCGGCATGCTCATGCCTGCCGCAGGGCCCGTGAACGCGAGGCCGCTCAGTCGCATATCCGACTCACCGATGTTGGCGATCGTGATGGTCGTGGAACTCGAGGAGCCGGTTCGCACGGTCCCGAAGTCGTGGGACGACGGCGTCACCGACAGCCGCGCCGGCGTCACGCCGGTCCCCGTGAACGAGACCGTCCCCGGGCTGTTGTCCGCATCCGACGTCACGGTGAGCGTAGTAGCCACCGTCCCTGTCGCCGAGGGCGAGAACCTCACGGCCACGTCCATGGAGCCGCCGGCCGCGACCGTCGCGGGGAGCGCGGGAGTCGCCGCGAGGCTCACTCCCGCCGTTGCATCCGTGAACGCCAGGTCGGCGACGCTCATCGTCAGACCGCCCGTGTTCGAGATCGTCACCGTCGTCACCGCCGACGACCCGGTCTTCACCACGCCGAAGTCGTGACTAGGCGGCGAAACGCCCAGGTGCGGCGCCGTAGCCCCCGCGCCGAGGAGCGGCACCTGCAGCGGGTCGTTCTCGGCTCCGGAGGTCACGGTGAGCGTGGTGCTCACCGCGCCCACCGTGGGCGGTTCGAACCTCACGGCCACGTCCATTGAGTCCCCGGCTACCAGCGGGGCGGGCAGGGTCGGCGTCGCCGGCATGCTCATGCCGGTGGCCCCATCGAGGACGGCGAGCGCGGTCACCGTGGTGTCCGACCCGCCCACATTGGTGACCGTGACGGTCGCCACCTTCGAGGTCCCCGCCAGGATCGGGCCGAAGTCCTGCACCGGCGGCGTCGCCGAGAGGTGCGCGTACGTGGCAGCCACCGCGGTCAGCGCGACCTCGGCAGGGCTGTTGTCGGCATCCGACGTGACGGTGAGCGTGGCGTTCACCGCCCCTACCTGCGCGGGCGTGTACAGGACCTGCACGTCCAACGAAGCGTCCGGCGCGATCGTCGCGGGCAGCGACGGCGTCGTGGGCATGCTCATGCCCGCGGGGGCGGCGAGCGCGAGCCCGCTCACGTGCATGTCGGAGCCGCCCGTGTTGGAGATGGTCACCGTCCTCAGCGCCGAGGTCCCCTGCTTCACCGTGCCGAAGTCCACGAGCGCCGGCACGCTGAGATGCGGCCTGAACTGCGGCAGGTAGTTGACGTCGGTGCCCCCCGCCGTCAGCGCCGCGATGGCGTCCATCGCCGCCGAT
The DNA here is from genome assembly GCA_963768865.1 of uncultured Coriobacteriia bacterium. Taxonomy (GTDB): domain Bacteria; phylum Actinomycetota; class Coriobacteriia; order Anaerosomatales; family CAVYJL01; genus CAVYJL01. The sequence goes on from CAVYJL010000008.1 coordinate 339,748, forward strand.
CCGGGGCTGATGTCCAGGAAGTTGTACGAGACATCGAGGCTGGTCAGCCCAGACAGGCCCGACAGCGGGGTGATGTCGCTGATCTGATTGCCGCCCACGACCAGCGTGGTAAGGCCGGACAGGCCCGACAGCGGCGCCAAGTCCACGATCTGGTTCCCGTAGAGCTGCAGGTTGGTGAGCTGCGGCAGGGCGGACAGGGGCGCGAGATCCACCACCTGGTTCCACGCCAGGTCCAGCCCGGTCATGTTCACCGCGTACTGGAGCCCGGTCAGGTCGACGATCCCCTGCGACTCGGCGTACAGATGCGTGAGCCCGGCCATGTCGCCGTCCGTGATGAGGCCCGCGGGCTTGCCGAGCGTGGACCTGACCGCGGCTTCGAGGTGCGGGTCCGGGATCGTGACCACCGTCGTCCACCCGGCGCCGGACAGCGGCACGGTGATCGGGCTCTCGGGAGCGTCCGAGGTGACGACGAGACCGCCGCTCGAGGTGCACACGACGCCGGGGGCGAACACGACGCGCACGTCCAGCGAGTCGCCGGGGGCGATGACGGCGGGCACGGCCGGGGTGTCGGCCATGCTCATCCACGCCGAGCCCGGCGCGATGTCCACGCCGGTCAGGTTCATGTCTTGGATGCCGGTGTTGGCGATCGTGATCGTCGTGCCCGCGGAGCCCCCCACGAGCACCTCCCCGAAATCGTATGCCGCCGGTCCAACGGCCAGCCGGGGCCCGGGGGCGTTCTGCGGCTGGTAGTCCACGTGCGTCCCGCCCGCGGTGAGCGAGGCGATGACCGTCATCGCAGGTGAACCGTCGGTGATGTCCAGGTAGTTGTACTGAAGCCCCAGCAGCGTCAGGTGCGGCAGGCCCGCCAGCGGGGTGATGGTCGTGACCCGGTTCTCCCCTAGGTCCAGTCGCGTCAGGTTCACCAGGCTCGACATCGGTGTGACGTCGGCGATCCTGGCCCCGTAGCACCCGAGCACGGTGAGGCCGGTGAGACCCGAGAGCGGCGTGACGTCGGCGACGCCGGTCTGCGAGATGTCCAGGTTCGCCAGCAGGGTCTCCCCCGACAACGGCGCCACCGACCTCAAACCCGGATTGGCGCTCAAGTCCAGCGTGGTCAGCTGCGTGAGCCCCGCAAGCGAGGCGACATCCGTGATGGAATTGGAGCCGAGGTACAGAGCGCGCACGTTCGTGAGCCCGGACAGTGCCGAGACATCGGTGATCCGGTTGCTCGCAAGCGACAAGGTCGTGAGCCCGGAAAGCCCCGAGAGCGGAGCGAGGCCGTCCACCCGGTTGCCGTTGAGCGACAGCGACCTGAGGCTCGCGAGCCCGGACAGTGCCGAGATGTCGGCGATCTGGTTGGCGCCGGCGTTGAGCGTCGTGAGAACGGACAAGCTCGCGACAGGGGTCAGCGTCGTCGATCCGGTCACCGTATACCTGGAGGTTCGTCAGGCTGGTCAGCCCCGACACCGGAGTCAGATCGCTGAAAGGGTTCGACCCCACGTCGAGGTAACTGAGTCCGGTCAGCCCCGATATCGGGCTCAGACTCGTGATCTGGTTGCCGTAGAGCTGCAGCTGGGTAAGGCTCGTGAGACCCGAGATCGGCGTCAGGTCGCCCACCTGGTTGCCGGTGAGATCGAGCGAACTCAGGTTGGTCGCGTACTCGAGCCCCTCGAGGTTCGTGATGCCTCGCCACTCCGCGCTCAGCGTCGTGAGCGCCAGCATGTCGGTGGTCGTGATGGGCGCGCTCGGGATGCCCAGGGCCGCCCGAACGGCAGCCTCGAGGTTCGGGTCGGGGAAGGTGACCACGGCCTGGATCCCCGATAGCCGAGGCGCCGATCCCGGCGGGCCCGGCCGAGGCGGTGGCAAGGAGCGGCTGCCATGCCCAAAGAGCCGCGGTGCCGATGAAAGCCACCGCGACGCACGTCGCGATGCGACGCTTCCAGAACCGCATCCGCGCACCTGCCCTAATCGCCTCGCGGCACTCGACTTTCGCCATCACAGGATAGGTTCTGGCCCGCTGGGACGCCAACGCCGCCCGACAGGCACCAGCCGGGGGCTCCCCGGAGAAGAGAGGGCGCCGCCCCCTGCCGGGGACGGCGCCCTGATCGCTCGGTTCCGGCGCGCCGCGCCGGGCGGTTCGGGCCCGGCGGCTATTCGCCGGTTTCCTCCGCCTCGTCGTCGGCGATGTCTTCGTCCTCGACGTCCTCATCGTCGACGCCATCCGGCAGCTCGGACTCCTCGACGTCGTCGAACTCCTCGGCGACGAGCTCTTCGGCCTCGGCCTCGCGCGCGGCCTCCTCGTCACCCAGAGCCGGGCCCGACGGTGTCGTCGGCGACGAGGACGCCCTGGCCCTCGCCCACCTTGGCCTTCTTCTTCTTGCCGCCGGCCACGCGGGCGATGGCGACCACGCAGTCCTTGTCGCTCACGTTCATGACCTTGACGCCCTGCGTGGCGCGTCCGAGCTTGCTCACGTCCTCCACCTTCACGCGGATGACGACGCCTTCCTGGCTGATGAGCATGAGCTCCTGGCCCTGGCCCGGCTGCACGATCTTCATGCCGGCGAGCTTGCCCTTCTTCGCCGTGACCGAGAGCGTCTTGACGCCCATGCCGCCACGGTTGTGCTGCGGGTACTCGCCGGTGTCGGTGCGCTTGCCGTAGCCGTGCTCGGTGACCACGAACAGCTGAGAGCCCTGGGGGACGATCTCCATGCCCAGGACGTAGTCCTCGGAGTCGCCCTTCACGTTCATGCCGCGCACGCCCATGGTGTCGCGGCCCATGGGGCGCGCCTGGCTCTCGTCCCATTTGATGGCCTTGCCCTGCGAGGACACCATCATGACCTTCATCTCGGGCTTCACGCGCCGCACGGAGATGAGCTCGTCGGGCTCGCGCAGGTTGATGGCTATGATGCCGTCACGACGCGAGCGGTCGTACGCCTTGAGCGCGGTCTTCTTGACCATGCCGTTCTTGGTCGCGAAGAGCAGGAACTCGTCCTCGCTGAACGTGCGCGTGTTGATGACCGCGGCGATCTTCTCGTCGGTCTCGAACGGCAGCAGGTTCACCACGGCGGTGCCGCGCGCGTGGCGCGACCCGACGGGTATCTCGTGGATCTTCATCCGGTAGACCTTGCCGCGCGTGCTGAAGAACAGCACGTAGTCATGGGTGCTCGCGATGAAGAGCTGGTCCACGAAGTCGTTCTCGCGCAGGTTCACTCCCGAGAGGCCCTTGCCGCCGCGCTTCTGCTGACGGTAGGTGGCCACCGGCAGGCGCTTCACGTAGCCGGCGTGAGTGATCGTGACGACCATGTCTTCCTCGGCGATGAGGTCCTCGACGTTGAGGTCCTTCGCCGCGGCGGTGATCTCGGTGCGACGCTTGTCCGCGAACTTGCCGCGGATCTCGGCCATCTCCTCTTTGACGATCCCCAGCACGAGGTTCACGTCGCCCAGCACCTTCGTGTACCAGGCGATCTTCTCGAGCAGCTCGGCGAGCTCCTCTTCGATCTTGTGGCGCTCCAGGCCGGTCAGGCGGCGCAGGCGCATCTCGAGGATCGCGTCCGTCTGCGCCTCGGACAGGCCGAACCGCTCCATGAGGTGGCCCTTGGCCTCCACGTCCGTCTCCGACGCGCGGATGATCTTGATGACCTCGTCGATGTTGTCCAGCGCGATGACGTAGCCCTGCAGCAGGTGAGCGCGCTCTTCCGCCTTGCGCAGCTCGTACTGCGTGCGCCGGGTGACGATCTCCTTCTGGTGATCCACGTAGTGGCGCAGGATGTCGCGCAGCGGCAGCGTCCTGGGCACGCCGTCCACGAGCGCCAGCATGATCGACGCCGAAGCTCTGCTCCAGCTGCGTGTGCTTGTAGAGCTTGTTGAGCACGACCTGCGGGATGCAGTTCTGCTTGAGCTCGATGACCACGCGCATGCCCTTGCGGTCGGACTCGTCGCGCAGGTCGGAGATCTCCACGAGCTTCTTCTCGCGCACGAGATCCGCGATCTTGGTCACCAGCTTGGACTTGTTCACCTGGTACGGGATCTCGCTGATGATGATCCGCGTGCGGCCGGTGGACGTCTGCTCGATGTGCGCCTTTCCGCGCACGCGCACCGAACCTCGGCCGGTCTCGTAGATGTCGCGGATGCCGTCCCGGCCCAGGATCATCGCCGCCCGTGGGGAAGTCCGGTCCCGGCAGCACCGTCATGAGCTCTTCGGTGGTGGCGTCGGGGTTGTCGATGAGCATCGTGGTGGCGTCGATGACCTCGCCCAGCGAGTGCGGCGGGATGTTGGTCGCCATACCCACCGCGATACCCGCCGAGCCGTTGACCAGCAGGTTGGGGTATCGCGCCGGCAGGACGCTGGGCTCGCTCGTGGACTCGTCGAAGTTCGGGATCATGTCCACGGTCTCTTTGTCGAGATCGCGGAGGAGCTCCATCGCCATCCGGGTCAGGCGCGACTCCGTGTAGCGGTAGGCGGCCGCGCTGTCGCCGTCGATGGAGCCGAAGTTGCCGTGGCCGTCCACGAGCGGCGCCCGCATCGCGAAGTCCTGCGCCATGCGCACCATCGTGTCGTACACGGCCGAGTCGCCGTGCGGATGGTACTTGCCCAGGACCTCACCGACCGTGGTGGCCGACTTCTTGTAAGGGCGGGTCGGGCCCAGGCCCATATCGCTCATCGCGTAGAGGATGCGCCGGTGCACCGGCTTCAGGCCGTCGCGCACATCAGGCAGGGCGCGCGACACGATGACCGACATGGCGTACTCGAGGAAACTCTTGCGGATCTCCTCCTCGATATCCATGGGAAGCACCGTCGTGCCGACGTTGTCCATGTCCAGATTCTCAGCCACCTATGCTCCTCGCTCTCTGAGCGCCTTTACCAACATCCAAATCGCGCAGGCCAGCGCCGCCAGCCCCGAGATATCCGACATCGCCGACCACATCGTCGCGCCGGCGCTGCCGTTCGAACGGATCACGCCCGCGAGTCCCAGGTACAGCGCGAACACGCCTACCGCCGCGAACATCGCCGAGGCCACGAGCCACGCGATCCACACCCGTTCGAACACTCGCGGCTCTTCCGAGCGCAACCCCGCGAGCATCATCTCCACTTCCGGATCCACCACCGCCGCGGCTCGGGCCGCCGGGGCTGCGGGCTGCGGCGCTTGCGCGGCTACCGGCTGCGGTGCGGGCTGCATCACGACCGGCGCCTCGGCTTGCGGAGCCGGCGCCACCTCGGCTGGGGCCGCCGGGGCGGGCGCCACGGGCGCCACCGTGGCAGCGACCTCCGGGGCGGGCGCCACGGGCGCCGCTGCCGCGGCTGCTGCTGCGTCGGCTGCCAGCTGAGCCGCCGCCGCTTCCTCCTCGGCCCGCTTGCGAGCCAGTTCGTCGAACCGGTCCCGCTCCCACGGGGGCGGCTCGAACTTCCGTGGTTGTCTTACGGAGTCGTCCGTCATGAGAGGCCCGACGCTACCCTCCCCCGAGTCTCGCCGCCGCTAGATGTCCAGGAACCTGACATCCTTGGCGTATCGCTGGATGAATTCGCGGCGGGGCTCCACCTGGTCGCCCATGAGCTTGGAGACGATCTCCTCGGCCTGGACCGCGTCATCGAGGGTGACCTGGAGGAACGTGCGCCTTGCGGGGTCCATGGTCGTGTCCCAGAGCTGTTCCGGGTTCATCTCACCAAGACCCTTGTAGCGCTGCACGGAGTAGTTCTTGTCCTTGGCGTGGGTGTCGATGAGCTCCTGCAGCTGGGCGTCGCTGTAGGCGTAGCGGTTGGTCTTGCCCACGCTGAGCTTGTACAGGGGAGGCTGCGCGATGTAGACGTAGCCGTTCTCGATCATCTGCTGCATGTAGCGATAGAAGAACGTCAGGATCAGGATCCTGATGTGCGCACCGTCCACGTCGGCGTCGGTCATGATGATGACCTTGTGGTACCGGGCCGCCTCGATGTCGAACTCCTCGGCCACGCTGGTGCCGATCGCCGTGATCAGAGCCTGGATCTCCTCGGAGCCGAGCGCCCGGTTGATGCCCGCGCGCTCCACGTTGAGGATCTTGCCTCGCAGCGGCAGGATCGCCTGGAACGAGCGGTCGCGCGCCTGCTTCGCCGAGCCGCCTGCCGAGTCACCCTCCACGATGAAGACCTCCGCGAAGGCGGGATCGCGCACCGAGCAGTCGGCCAGCTTGCCCGGCAACGTCGACGACTCGAGCAGACCCTTGCGCCTCGTGAGCTCGCGCGCCTTGCGCGCGGCCGCCCGCGCCTTGGCCGCCTGCATCGACTTGGTGATGATCCCGCGCGCGGGCTTGGGGTGCTCCTCGAAGTACTCGGCGAGGTACTGCATGACCGCGGACTGCACCACGCCGCGCATCTCGGTGTTGCCGAGCTTGGTCTTGGTCTGGCCTTCGAACTGCGGATCGCGCAGCTTGACCGAGATGACCGCGGTCAGACCCTCGCGGATGTCCTCACCGGACAGGTTGTCGTCCTTGTCCTTGATGATGCCCGGCCCGGCGCGCGTAGTCGTTCACCGTCCTGGTCAGGGCGTTCTTGAACCCGTCCATGTGGGTCCCGCCCTCGTGCGTGTTGATGTTGTTGGCGAACGCGAGCACGGACTCGGAGTAGCCCGAGTTCCACTGCATCGCGACTTCCACCTCGCCGTCGGTGGTCTCGGCCTCGAAGTAGATGACCTTCGAGTTCACGACGTCGCGGTTGTTGTTGAGGTGCTTGACGAAGTCGATGATGCCGCCGGCGTACTTGAACTCCTCGCGGCTCTCCTGCCCGGCGCGCTCGTCGGTGAGCGTGATCTTCAGGTTCTTGTTGAGGAACGCGGTCTCGCGCATGCGCGTGGCCAGCGTGTCCCAGTTGTAGTCCAGGGTCTCGAAGACCTCGCTGTCCGCCCAGAACGTCACCGTGGTACCGGTGGTCTTGGTGCTGCCCGATGGAGTGAGCGGTCCGGTGGGCTTGCCGTGGTCGTACGCTTGCTTCCATATCTTGCCGCCGAGCTTGACCTCGACCTCGAGGCGGCTGGACAGCGCGTTCACCACGGACACGCCCACGCCGTGCAGACCGCCGGAGACCTTGTAGCCCTCGCCGCCGAACTTGCCGCCCGCATGCAGGACCGTGAGCACGACCTCGACGCCCGACTTGTTGTACTTGGGAACCTTGTCGACCGGGATGCCGCGGCCGTTGTCCACGACCGTGACCGACCCGTCTGCCTTGATGGTGACCTCGACTGCCGTCGCAGTAGCCGGCCAGAGCCTCGTCGACCGAGTTGTCCACCACCTCGTAGACGAGGTGGTGAAGCCCCTTGGGGCCGGTCGATCCGATGTACATACCTGGCCGCTTGCGGACGGCTTCGAGTCCTTCGAGTACCTGGATGTCCTTGGCCGAGTACGTACTCTTGGTCACAAAGGCTCCTTCGATAGCCGTGAGCTGCGGGAATCATGAAGACTCGGGGCAAACCCCACATAGTGGGGTCCCTGGGGTATTCTAACACAAGCGATGGTAGAAGGCCCGCGAATCCACCTGAGACGCGCGGAGCGGCCGTCTGAGACTAGGAACGAGCCTTGCGACCCTTCTCCAGCTCCATGTCGGTGATCATCGCCTCTACGAAGGCCTGACGCACCTCGTCGTCCTCGATCTGCTCGGCCGCGTGCTCCACCTGCGCCCGCTCTTGGGGCGTGAGCGGGACGGGCGTGACGTCCTCGGGCCGATACAGCGCGTCGACCTCCTCGCGCTCCCTCTCCTCGTCGCGAGCCATCTCCACCCTCCTGGACACAGTGAAACGTATGGACTTGACCGCGCCCTTACCCGCAGCCTCCTCGATCATCTCCAACAGCTTGCCAGACAGGCCTGACAACTCGGTGGCCCACGTCCCCGAATCCACATGCACCAGCAGCTCGCCGTCCCGGATCCCGGCCACCGTGGTGTGGCGCGCGATCTCCTCGGGCACGGCCTCGTTCCACCACCTCACGACACCCGCCTCGGCAAGGCGGCGCCGGTCCTGCGGGCCCAGCGACGCAAGGAACGCCCGGATGATGTCGCCTACCGGCCGAGTGTCCTCCCAAGAATCCGCCACGTCACGCACCTGCCCCGGGGTCCGGCCCGATCCGGACCACGAGCGCCCGTTCCAGCAGGTCCGCATCGAAGTACCCGGTGTTCGTCGTGGTGATGATCGTCTGTACCGAGGACCCCACCTCGGCCGTGAGGGCGCGCCGGCGATCGGCGTCCAGCTCCGACATCACGTCGTCCAGCAGCAGGATGGCCTCGGTGCCGGCCACCTCCTGCACCACGTGGAGCTCGGCGGTCTTCCACGCGAGCACCACGGTGCGCTGTTGGCCCTGTGACGCGAACGCCCGGGCGTCGCGCCCTCCGATCCGGAACTCGATGTCGTCCCTGTGCGGCCCCGCGAGCGTGACCTTGCGCGCACACTCGTCGGCGCGCCGCTCCTCGAGCTCCCTGGCCAGATCGGCCTGCTCGGCTTCCCGGCTCACGTCCGGTTCCACTTCCACGCGCGCTTTCTGCGGGCCCTTCACGTACCGGACCGTGAGCTCCTCGCCCGGGCAAACGCGTCCGTGGAACTCCGCCGCGCGGGCCGCCACCCGTCCGATGAGCCGCGCCCGGTGCTGCCGCAGCCGGCCGCCCAGGTCCACGAGGCGCTCGTCCCACACGGCGAGAAGTGCGCCGTCCGGGTCGTCCTCCTTGAGCAGCTGGTTGCGCTGCCGCACGACCCGGTCGTACTCGCGCCGCAATCGTCCGTACGTGGCCGAGAGTTGCTGACCGAGCTCGTCGATCTCGCCGCGGCGCCTGTCGGCGGGCCCTTTGACCATTTCCAGGTCGTCAGGCGTGAACACCACCGACGGCACGATACCGGCGATGTCCGCCCCCGAGCCGACCTTCTTGCCGTTCAACATGAACGAGCGGGTGCCGGTCTCGTCTACGTCCAAAGAGATGTCCACGAGGCGTCCCGGGCCCTCGGCCCTGATCGAGGCCCGGGCTCTTGGCGTGCCCCACCGTACCAGTTCTTCCCAGCGAGGCCGTCGGAACGAGGAGCCCGTGGTGAGCAAGCGGATCGCCTCCACCGCGTTGGTCTTTCCCGCGGCGTTGGGCCCGACGAGGATCGTCAATCGCTCATCGGGTTCGAGCGACCACGTCTCGTAGCTGCGGAAGTCCTTGAGCGCTACGGCCGTGATCCGCACGGGCCGCTCCAGTTCTCGTGGCCCCGCGTGCGCGGCGCGCCTACAGGCGCACCGGCATGAGCAGGTAGAGGAAGCCCTCCTCGTCCGGGCACTTCATCACGGCGGGCTTGAGCGGGTTGGTCATCTCCACGGCCAGGGAGCCGGTCGAGCTGCTCGCGATGCCGTCTGCCAGGAACGCCGGATTGAACGCGATCGCGATCTCCGGGCCCTCGGTGGTCACCATGAGACTCTCTGTGGCCTCGCCGACGTCCGGGGTAGTCGCCGAGAGCGTGAGAGTGCTGTCCGTCATCTCGAACCTCAGCGGCGCGTTGTGCTGAGCGAGCAGCGCCACTCGCTTCACGGCATCGGCGAGCTCGGCCCGGTCCACGACCACTCGTGACGTGAACTCCTTGGGGACGAGCTGGTTGTAGTTGGGGTAGCTGCCTTCGATGCGGCGCGAGACGTACACGGTGTCGCCGAACTCGAGGATCACCTGGTTGTCGGAAAAGCCGAACTCCACGGTCTCGGCATCGCCCAGCAACCGCGACACCTCTTCGAGCGCCTTCCCGGGAACGATGACCTCCATCGTCTCGCCCAAAGCCTCGGGCAGTTCCATCTCGCGGACCGCGAGCCGATACGAGTCCGTGGCCACCATCTTGAGGCGCAAGCCCTCCAACACGACGAGCATGCCGGTGAGGACCGGTCTCGTCTCGTCCCGGCTCACGGCACGTGAGACCTGCTTCACCACGCTGCTGAAGGTGTCGGCCGGGATCGACACCCGGGGTCCTTCGCCTATCTCAGGGAACGTGGGGAAGTCGTCGGGCGACAGTGTCTTCACCTTGAAGGACGACTGGGCACCCGAGATCGTGAGCAGGTCGGGGCCCGAAGTCTCGAGGGTGATCGCGCTCTCCGGCATGCTTCGCACGATCTCGGCGAGCAGCCGTCCGGCGGCCACGGTATCTCCCGCCTTCTCGACCGAGGCCTTCACCGAGGCCTTCACCGAGATCTCCAGATCGGTCGCCTGCATCACGATCCGGTCGCCCGAGGCGGAGATCAAGATGCCCGAGAGGATGGGCAGGGTCGTCCGCGAGGACGTGCCTTTGCTCACGACGGACAGGGCACCGAGCAGCTCGCTGCGATCCAGGGTCGCCTTCATCCTGTTCCTTTCATAGATAGATATCTCAGCAGTAGTACGTAGTAGGTCCTGTGGACACTGTGGACTACTGCCGTCTTGCGAGGTGGGGACCGGCGTTCCCATTGTTGAACACATGGAGGATGACAGCCACCCGTCGTACACAGCTTCCCCAGGCCCCGGATCCGTCCACAGCCGGACCACGGTAATCCACAATCCGTACCCACGTCTTGCACACAACCGTCCACAGACCCCTCGGCAAGACCCGCTGGTCACGACTCCGGCGCTGGATCCGGGCTTCGTGTGAAGAGGAGCTTCTCACGCTCAGCTCCGCTGTCTCACGAGCGTAGTGAGCGTCTGGACCTGGTTGTAGACCTCGCGGCTGTCCTTCATGAGCTTCGTGATCTTCTGGGTCGCGTGCATGACCGTGGTGTGGTCGCGGCCCCCGAACTCTGCGCCGATCCGAGGCAGTGACAGGTCGGTGAGCTCCCTGGTCAGGTACATGGCCATCTGCCGAGGGTAGACGATGACCTGCGAACGCTTGTTGCCCGTGATGTCGGCCTTGCTGATCCCGAAGAACTTGCACACCTCGTTCTGGATCGTCTGGATCGAGATGGGCTGAAGCGAGCGCTCGGGGAAGACGTTGGCCAGGACCCGCGTGGCGAGCTCGAGGTCCACGTTGTGCCGGGTGAGCCTGCCGAACGCGATCACCCGCACGAGCGCGCCCTCGAGCTCGCGGATGTTGCTGGAGACACGTTGCGCGATGTAGGCGAGCACGTCGTCGGGCACGGTCACGCCTTCGAGAGCCGCCTTGGCCTGAAGGATCGCCAAACGCGTCTCCAAGTCCGGCGGCTGGATGTCCGTGATCAGACCCCACTCGAACCTGCTCCGCATCCGGTCGTCGAGCAGCGGCATGTCCTTTGGCGGCCTGTCCGAGCACAGGACGATCTGTTTCCCGAGCTGGTAGAGGTGGTTGAACGTGTGGAAGAACTCGACCTGCGTCTGCTCGGCCTTGCTCGACGACAGGAACTGGATGTCGTCCACGAGAAGGATGTCGTTGTCGCGGTAGAGTCGCCGGAAGCTGTCCCGGGGCGCCGACTTGTCCAAGACGGCCGCGATGAAGTCGTTGAGGAAGCCCTCGAACGAGACGTACTTGATGCGCATGTGCGGGTAGTGCGTGCGCGCGTAGTGGCCGATCGCCTGCATGAGATGCGTCTTGCCGAGGCCGGCTCCACCGTAGATGAACAGGGGGTTGTACGCCTGACCCGGGCGCTCGGCCACCGCCTGGGCGGCAGCGTATGCGAAGCGGTTCGACTCGCCGATGACGAACGAGTCGAACGTGTACTTGTCGTTGAACTCGCCCTCGATGGCCTCCTGGACGCGGCGCTGTTCCTGGACCTCGAGGCCCACGGCCACGACGTCCACGCCCTGCGGCGTGAGGATACCGGGCCGAACCGGCGTTCGCGGCGTTGCCGTTCCCATTGCCGTTCCCGCCGCCGCCGTTCCCGTTGCCCTGCGGAGCCGAAGGCTGCTCGGCCTCGTGGAGCGAGGCCTCGCCCGGTATCTGGAACTCCACGAGCATAGCCTTGCCCGACGCGGAGGACAGTGCGGCGATGAGCAGGTTCGTGTAGCGCGCCTCCATCCACTCGCGCGCGAAGTTGTTGGGCACGCCCACGACGAGCGTGTCCTCACCCACGATACCCAGCGGCGACACCGACCCGTCGAACCAGGTATTGAAGGCCGTCTCTTCGAGTTCCGGCCTGATGATGTCGAGCGCCTGGCCCCATAGGGTGGTGACGTCGTTCATGTGTTCGCTCCTTGCGATCAGAAGAGACTCTCGACGTACGACACGCCCAGGGGCGTCAACCGGCGCTTACCGTTGGGCTCGCGGGCGATGAGGCCCTCGGCCTGGAGGAGTGCTAGGTCGCGGTGAGCTGTGGAGGGTGCCACCGAGAGCACCGCGGCGACGTCGCTCGGCCCGGCAGCGCCTACTTCCATGACGGCCACCAGCGTCTGCTTCTGGCGGTTGGAAAGCCTGCGCACCGCGGATGCAGGCCGAGGCATCGACCGACGCCGGCTCCTCCTCGCGACGCTCCCGGGCGACGGACGCGTCGGGGTCCTGCGGGGCGGCGTACGAGACCCTCACGGGCGGCGCGCCGGTCGTCTGAGCAGGCGGATCCAGGTCCTCTCGCTTCGTCCGCGACCGAAACCGCAGGCGAAGAGGCGCGTGCGTGAGAAGGGTCGGTGGGGGGATTCTGCTCGGGCGCCGCCGCGAACACGGTCACGGCCGCGCCGCCTCCGAGGTTGCGGTCGATGTCCAGGCCGCCGCCGGCGAAGGACATGCACTCCGCGACTATGGGGAGTCCCGAGTCCACGCCGCGGATCCAGGCGCGCATCTCCAGGGTGGCGGTGGAGAATCCGGGCCTGAGAGCCCGGCCTACGTCGGCTATGCCCGGACCGGCGTCCGTGAATCTGATGACCGACCCGCCGTTCAGGACGCTGACGACGACGCCCTCGAATCGGGCGTGCGCCAGGTTCTCCGTGAGCTCGCGAATGACGGTGTACGCGATGGAACCACCCGCATCTCGGGCGATCTGATAGACCCTGGCGGAGATCCGCTCGATGAGTTCCAGTGGCGAATCGCCGTAGACCTCCTCGATCCGCGGCGCGGCGGTCATGGAATCGTATATGGCGATGCGGACGATCGTGGGCGCGGCCACCCGTGTGTCCTCTGCGATCCCGACGCCGGCCATCACCGGAAGCGACTCTTCGAAGGGCGAGACGGCTGACGTGGCAGCCGTGCCTGCACCAGCACCGCGGTCCGCGCTCGTGACCGCGGTGGGGGCACTTATAGATGAGTGGGTGCGCTCGACCCCGGAATCCGAACGCCTCAGGGCGTGCGGACATGCGGAAGTCCGACCCGAAGAACCTTTTCACGTCTGCACCCCCTCGCGTGGAAACTTCCACACTATCAACAGCCTTTTCCACAACTCGCCGTCCCGACGGGTCGTGCACGCCCCCTGCTGGCGACCGTATCCATCGTTTTCACGACCCAGTCTGTACCTCGACTCCGGAAGCGCTGAGCTGCGGCTTCCTGGGTTATCCACAGGCCTTTCCACACGTGTGGACAACAGGCCTGGAAGCGTCCCACCGGGTTTCCACAGGCGCGGCATCCGCGTGGGCGGGCAAGGGCGACCGCCGGCCTCCGAGGGCCGCTCGATAGCACGCCGGTGGCGACTCAGGCGACGACGAACCAGCCCGCCGCGCTCGAATGCGCGCAGGCTGAAGGTCGTCGCGGGCCGAACATGTGGAAAACCCGGAGCGGAGGCCCCTTTGGGGACCGCCGGGCGGAATCATTCCTGCAAACTGGGCGTTTTCAATGATCCGCAACGCCCGATGGCGTGTTCTAGCAGGGAGGATGCTAACACCCGCCCAACTCGGCCACAACGGGCGCGAGCAAGTTATCCACAGGGCGAGCCGCAGCGGAACCTGCCTTTTCCACAGTATCCACAGATTTCTCAGAAAGTTCACGAACGGCATTGCCAGCCTTCGGGAGCCCGCAGAAACCCTATGCCGGAACGGCACGATCTGGAGCGCGGAAGATCGCCGGTCTTGGACGAAGAGCACGTCCAGCGACCAGATGGGAAATATTGGACGAGCAACGGCCCAGGTCAGAGCGCTGGAGAGCTGGGCCGAGCTTATCTGGGGGTTGGGAACGACTGCGTTGACACCTTCGGGGGGCCGCCGCTATAATCATCCGGCTCGGGACCCTTCCGGGACCCGTCTACCACGAACCCATCTCCTAATCGGAGGGATCATAGATGTCGAAGCGCACCTACCAGCCGAACACGCGCAGGCGTGCGAAGACGCACGGGTTCCGCGCCCGTATGGCGACCTCGGGGGGCCGCGCCGTTCTGTCTCGGCGCCGCGCCAAGGGCCGCACGCGCCTGTCTGCCTAGCGCGATACTGATGGCCACAGGCACGCGCGACCACAAGCGTCCGCGAGCCCTGGTCACGGTTCGCTCCTCCCGCGAGATCGACGAGCTCTTCAGGCGAGGAGCGCGTTCGGCAGACGATCTCCTCACCGTGTTCGTCGCGGATTCACCGGCAGGGCTCACGACCGGCCGAGTCGCCTTCATCGCGGGGCGCAAGGTCGGCAACGCTGTTGCGCGCAACCGAAGCAAACGCGTGATGCGTGAGGCCGCCCGCAGGGCCGGGCGCACCGTGGGAGGGCCGCGATGTCGCCCTCATCGCCCGTCGTGGCCTCGGGTCCGCCCCCTCCTCCGTCTTGGACGCGTCCGTGCGTCGCCATCTTCGCGGGCTGGGTGTGTCGTGATTCGGCGCGTCGTCATCGGCTGCATACGCTTCTACCAGCACTTCATCTCGCCGGCTATCGGCCCGTCTTGCCGCTACTACCCCACGTGTTCTTCGTACGCCGTGACCGCGATCGAGCGGTACGGAGTCGCCAAGGGTGGCTGGATGGCCACGAAACGCATCGGGCGATGCCATCCGTGGCATCCAGGCGGCTACGACCCGGTACCCTGATCGACCGACCCCTCGCTAGGAGGAATCCGTGCATTTCGATTTCCTGATGGCTACGGCGCAGAACACGGGATGGCAGATACCCGTGCTCACGCCACTGTGGAACACGCTCGTGGCCGGGATCTTCTTCTCACTGGCGTTCTTCTACCAATACTTGGGAAGCGCCGGTCTTGCGATCATCGCGCTGACGGTTGCGGTACGGATCATCCTGATCCCGCTGACCTGGAAGCAGACGAAGTCCATGGTCGAGATGCAGCGCATACAGCCGAAGCTGAAGGAGCTGCAGACCAAGTACAAGAAGGATCCTGAGAAGCTTCAACAAGAGACGATGAAGTTCTATCAGGAGAACAAGGTCAACCCTCTGGGTGGCTGCCTGCCTCTGATCATTCAGATGCCGGTCTTCATCGCTCTGTACCAGGTGCTCGCCGCCGTGGGCAGCGTGGAGAAGCTCGGGAAGCTGGGCTTGTCGGTCACCTCTCCCCTTGCGACGGAGATCCCACCTTCTACGCGATAATCCCTAACCTCGCGCATGCCGCGAGCGATGTCTGGAAGGCCACCCTCGCTACCGGCTTCAGCATTCCCGGCGTGCTCGCCATGCTGCCGTACATCATCCTGATCGGTCTGTTCTCACTGTCCATCTACATCCCGCAGATGATGACCACGCAGGATCCCCAGCAGCGGCGGATCGGGCTCATCATGGCGGTCATGTTCCTGTGGTTCGGATGGTTTGCGCCTGCGGGCGTCATGCTGTATTGGGTCACGTCCAGCGCCTGGCAGGTCGCACAGCAGTGGATCACCATGCGCATGATGAATAGCCCTGAGGGAGCTGAGGCCAAATGAGAGAGACGGTCACCGAGGCGGCGACGGTCGAGGAGGCTATCGTCCAGGGTATCCAGGAGCTCGGCTTGCCCAAGAACGAGGTCAGCTACGAAGTGCTGGCCGAGCCGGGCAAGGGATTCCTGGGCCTGACCTCCAAGCGGGTCGCGCGTGTGAGGCTTTGGGCCACGGCCGATGGTCAGCCCGAGGTGGAATCCGCGCCCGCGCCCGTTCCGGAGCCCGAGCCCGAGCCTACCGAGGTTCTCGAGGCCGAGCCGGCCCCCGAGGAGGTTCCCTCGTCGGTGCAGGAAGTCTCCGAAGAGCCACTCACGGACGAGGAACTCGATCAGATCGCCGATGCGGCGGTAGACACGGTCAAGGAGATCCTCAAGGGTTTCGATATAGAGGCTACGATCGACGAGTATGAGGGCGATCAGGGGAGATCATCCTCGATGTCGTCGGCGGCGAGCTCGCGGTCCTGATCGGGCGCCACGGCCGCACGCTTGACGCGTTCCAGACACTGGTTTCCGCGATCACCAACCGCAAGATCGAGAAGAGGTACCCGGTGCTGGTGGACGTGGAGGGCTATCGCAGCCGGCGCAAGGTCAAGCTGGAGGAGACCGCGCGGTCTGCGGCGGATAGGACCCGGCGCACGGGCCGAGAGGTCCGGTTGCGTCCGATGTCGAGCTACGAGCGCAAGATCGTCCACATGGCCCTGCGGCGGGACGACAGAGTCACCACGGCGAGTGAGGGCGAAGACCCGTTCCGCAGGGTCGTCGTCTCGCCCCGGTAGCCAACCCGGTTCGACACCAAGGGGAGGGGGAGCGCGATGCGCTCCCCCTCCCCTTTTGTTCGTCCCGGGAGGACTGGGGGACGAGCTGGCAAGGGTAGGGGCAGGCAGGCCTGCGCCCGAGGGGGGGAAGAAGCGGGGGGCTCGGCCAGGGCACCCAACGTGCCGGCCGCGCCGCGGCCGCCGTTTCGGCCAGTCTCTGTCGGAGACCCTGGAAGCGAGGCGCTGTGGCGGCTGGTGGCGGACTCGTACTCGCCGGACCTTGGTCGGCCGCTGACCGTGCCCGGCATTCGTTGTGAGGGAGTGTGCGGTCCAAAGGAGGTTCCCTGTGGTCTCCTGCCGCGCAAAGCGCGCCTAGCGGTCGGCGCTGCAGCCTGGAGGAGCGCGGACCGCGATTCGAAGGCCAACGTCCAGTCTGCGGCGCCTACTCGGTTGATACACGGCTGGGGGTCTGGGCCTGGGAGTTCCAAGAGACGCCATTGCCAGCTGATCATCTAGGGGGCAGTAGATTCCGAGTGCGGCCACCGCGGTGATCCACCGGCGTAGCCTAGGCTGCGGGACCGCGCTACGGGGGCGAGTCTCGGAGCCGGGGCAGCTTATTGGCCGGGGAGGCGACGGTGGGTCTTGAGAAGGATGTTCGCCTTCCGCGGGCAGCGCGCCACGCGCCACGGGTCGCGGAAGGTTTCACGTGAAACATCGGCGTGCACTATCGACACGGCGAGCCGACGACCCTAGTGTTTCACGTGAAACATCTGGAGGGCCCTGAAGGGATTCGCAACGATGTCCGTGCACGGAGACGAGGTGAGGTTGGCGCTTGAGACCGTCGGAGTGAGTACGACCGGCGGGCAGAGCGATCTCCTGGCATCCTATCTGGAACGAGTGTTGGAGACCAACCGATCGTTCAACCTAACAGCGATTCGCGAATGGACCGACGCGGTTTGGTTGCACCTCGTGGACTCCCTCCTCGCATTGCCCGAGGTCGAGGCGGCACCACTTGGTTCACTGGTCGACCTAGGGTCGGGCGCGGGATTTCCTGGGGTACCGCTCGCAGTGATGACAGCGAGGCCGGTGTTGTTGGTCGAATCGGTCCAGAAGAAGGCCAACTTCGCGACGAACGCCGCAAGAGACCTTGGAATCGGTGCCCGGGGATACCCCGGCCGAGCTGAGGACCTAGCAAGGGAACAGCCCGAATCGTTCGCGATCGCGACAGCTCGAGCGCTCACGGCACTCCCCTCCCTCGTTGAGCTCGCCTCTCCCCTGCTTGCCGAGGGCGGAGTCTTGGTCGCGTACAAGGGTGACCCTGGGGCCGAGGAGATCGCCGCCGGGAAGAAGGTGGCGAGACTCGTGGGCATGGACCTGAGCGAAGTCCGTCGCACAGAACTGCCGTATCCCGAGCCCAGCAAGCGTGTGATCGTCGTATTCAGGAAGACCCGTGGGGCCACTGTCAGGCTGCCGCGGAGAACAGGACTGGCGCAGAGCCAGCCGCTCGCATGAACCATGTCCAGCCGTCCGCCAAACCGACTGAGTCTCACGGACGGCCAGGTCTGGGCAGCGGTCGGGCCGCTGCGAGGAATCGTTCCGATTCGAGTACGCTTGCCTGTGCTACAATCCCAGCCGTCTCGCCCAGAGAGGAGGACTGGTGCCTGATACGGTATTCGGTGACGCTCGTAGGGCTCGTCCCGGCCCCCCCAGCACGTTCGCCGTTGTGAACCAAAAGGGTGGCGTAGGGAAGAGCACGACATCGGTGAACCTCGCGGCGTGCCTTGCTGACCTCGGGCAGAAGGTTCTCCTGGTCGACCTGGATCCTCAGGGGAACGCCACCTCTGGATTCGGACTCAACAAGAACGAGCGGGAACACTGCATCTACAATGCGTTGCTCGAAGATGTCCCTCTCGCGGACATCATCGAGCCGGTCGCCGTCGAGCGCGTCTACGTTGCGCCGTCAACGATCCAGCTTGCCGGCGCCGAGATCGAGCTCGTCTCGGCAATGAGTCGTGAGACGAGGCTGAAGCAGGTGCTCGATCCGGTCGCCGGCGAGTTCGATCTGGTCATCGTCGACTGCCCGCCTTCACTGGGCCTGCTCACCATCAACGCGTTGACCGCATGTACCAAACTGGTGATCCCGATCCAGTGTGAGTACTACGCGCTCGAGGGCCTGTCCAAGCTCCTCGATAGCATCCGTCTGGTGAAGACGCACCTGAACCCCTCGCTCGACATCTTTGGCGTCGTGATGACGATGTTCGATTCGCGGACCAAGCTGTCGAACCAGGTCGTGGAGGAAGTGGGGGACTTCTTCCCCACGCTTCTGTTCCGCACGCTGATTCCGCGATCCGTCCGACTATCCGAGGCCCCGAGCTTCGGGCAGCCGATCACCTTGTACGATCCCAACGGCAAGGGAGCCGCCGCATACGGTGAACTTGCGAAGGAAGTGATGGAGCGTGTCTAAGCCAGGCGGCCTCGGCCGAGGTCTGGCGTCGCTGATCCCGACCAGTGGGCAGGGTGACAGCGGTGACCAGAAGGAACTCCCGCTCGACCAGGTCTTTCCGAATCCCGACCAGCCCAGGACCGCGATCGACGAGGGCCTCATCAACGAGCTGGCGGAATCGATCAAACGGGTTGGGATCCTTCAGCCGGTGATCGTGAGGCCGCGAGACGCGGGCTACCAGATCATCGCCGGCGAACGCCGGTGGCGTGCCGCTCGCGTGGCCGGGCTTGAGAAGATCCCCGTGCGGATCATGCACGCGGACGAAACGGAATCGCTCGAGCTCGCGCTGATCGAGAATCTCCAGCGGCAGGATCTGAATCCGGTGGAAGAGGCGCGCGGCTACCAGAGGCTCCTCACCGAGTACCAGATGACACAGGCCGAGCTTGCCGACAAGGTGTCGAAATCGCGCTCGGCCATCACGAACGCCCTGCGCCTCCTCGATCTTCCCGAAGAGGTCCAGGAGATGCTGTTCGAGGGCAAGCTCACCGCGGGCCACGCGCGCGCGGTCCTGAGCGTCCCGGATGAGGAGCGTCGGATCCGCCTCGCCACGAAGATCGTCGAGGATGGGCTTTCGGTGCGAGAGGCCGAGAATCTCTCGCGACTGTACCTGGCGGGAGACGTCGAAAGAGCCCCTCGACCTATCGCGCCCAAATCGTACAAACTAGTGGCGCGGGGCCTGAGGCGCTTCCTCGGCACTGCTGTACGGGTCAAACAGACCAAGAACAAGGGCAAGATCGAGATTGACTTCCAAAATGAGGAAGAACTCGAGCGGATCTACAAGGCCATCTCAGAGGTGCCGGATCCTGTGACGGGGGAGGCCACGGCATGAGGCGCTCGCTGCCTGCATTCATAGTCGGGTTCGTCGTGGGGGCGGCGCTGGGCTCGCTCGGGGCGCTGCTGCTGTCGCCGTCGAGCGGCGCCGAGACCCGCAGGGCCATCAGAGGACAACTGCTCACGCTGGCAGATATTGCCAAGAACGTCGCCGACCGCGCGGAGGTCGCAGCCGACTACCTGGGAGACCAGGTTGGACGAGCGTTGGGCGGAGACGAGGAGATCGCGTGGCGGAAGGTCCGGGAGATCCGGGAGGGCGTCGCCCGCTACTCGGAGACCCAGGACGTCGCCTCGGTCAGATAGGGCGCATGTCAGACCCCTCCGCTAGCCTGCTCATGAGCTGATCGCAGGAGGAGGGGTCGGTGACGCTCAAGCTCATCACAGGACGGGCCGGCTCCGGCAAGACGGAGGCGGTCGGTGCGGGTATCGTCGATGCCGCTCGGTCGGGGTCTTGCGCGCTGCTCGTGCCCACGCACCCGGACGTGGTCCGCGCTCGGCGCGATCTCGCGGCACGCGGCGTGGCGCGCGTGCGCGTAGCCACCATCGACGACCACGTCTCTCAGCTTTGGGGCCTGCGGGGAGACGGTCGGCAGTTGGTGGGCGCTCCCCAGCGGCGTGCTCTGCTCTCGGAGGCTGCGGCGAGCACCGACTTCGCGCGGATCGCGCGGTCGGCCACGCGCCCGGGCTTCGTGGCGGCGCTCGAGCCCGTCATGTCCCGCCTCGGCGATTACGATCGCGAGGATCTCACGGCCGAGTCGGCCCTCGATGCCGACATCCTCCGCCTCCTTGACCGGTACACGAGCCTCGTCCATGCCTCCGACCTCGTTGAACGCGGCGAGGCGGCGCGACTGCTCTCCTCTGCGGAGCCGCTTGATGCAGCAGTCTTCGTGGACGGATCACCGATCTGTCGCCCCGTCAGGGAGGTCTCCTCACGTCGTGGGCGCGGATGCCGGGTATCGATGTCGTCATCGCGCTGCCCTGGGCTCGAGGGTTCGCGCCCACGACTGCGCTCGACTTGCTCGTCGACGAGCTCGAGGCGGTGGCGGACGAGCACGTCGAGCTTCCCGTGCCCGGGCGCACCGGAGAACTCGCGCGTCTCGAGGCGCTTCTCTTCTCGTCGCCTCGGCCGGAACCGGGAGCGGGACACCTCGTTCTCGGTGAGGCAGCAGGTACCGAGGCCGAGGCGGCACTCGTCGCCGAGAGGGCTGCAGCCCTTATCTCCGGCAGGGGAGCGGACGGGCCAATCGCGCCCGGTTCGATCGCGATCGTGTTCAGGGACGCTGCCAAACGGGTGACCGCGTTGCGCGCCGCACTGCTGGCGCGCGGGATCGCCGCGGACTTCGACGTGCGGGTGCCGCCGATGTCGACGCCCTTCGGCCGCGCCGTGACCAATCTGCTGCGGTTCGTCGCCGGGGAGGGCAGTCGTGACCAACTCGCCGGCGTCGCGCGCGGACCGTTCCTCGACGTCGACCATGCCCGCCTTGATGGGCTGGAGGCGGCGTGGCGGGGGCGCCGCACCCTGGACCGCGAGCGTCTGCTGGAAGATGTTGCCATAGTCAGCCCCCAGGCACGAGAGACTGTGCGCCTCGCGCGCCGGGTCCGTGACGTTCCTCTCAACGCCGAGACGATCGGGGAGTGGAAGAAGCTCCTAGACCTCATGCTGGCCCACGCGTTCGATGCTGAGGCCATCGAACGCGAGGAAGCGGGCCTGCTGGCCGCACGCACGCATGGCGCGATCCTGTCTGCGCTGGCTGAGCTGTCGGCGCTCGAGCCTCCGGTGTCACTCGCGGCGGCGGTGACGGCCCTCCGAGAGCTCAAGGTCGCCGCCGGGCCCCCGCCTCGCGGGGAGCGGTTGTTGGTCACCGAGGCCCATCGGCTCAGGTCTCGCCGCTTCGACGCCCTTATCGTGGGTGGGCTCACCGCCGACGAGTTCTCGTCGGCGGGCCGGCCCTCGCTCGCGTTCGACGCAACCCAGCGACTCACGGGGCTTGAGCTGCCCTCCGACCAGCTTCTTGAGCGTCTCATGCTGTACTCGGTGCTCACGCGAGCGCGAAAGCACCTCGAGGTGATAAGGCTCACGGCAGACTCCGAGGGGCGCGCGGTCAGGCCCTCGATATTCTGGGACGAGCTCCTGGACCTCTATCGCTCGCCCGATCCCGACGCGGACGGCGACGAGGTCCGCGTGCCGCTGGTGGGCCTGTCCATGAACGAGCTCGACCGGGTAGCCCCGATGATCACTGGTGATCGCAGCGCCTCGCGCGCCTCTGCGCGGAGGCGCGGCGGGGAGCCGTTCACCCAGGCCGCTGTCCTCGAGGCCGGGGAGGCCCTGCGGGAGTTGCGCGCCCGCGACGAGTTCTCGGCAACGGAGCTGGAGGCGTACAGCGCCTGTCCGTATCGGTGGTTCTACGAGCGCATGGTCCGGCCGCGGGCGATCGACCGCGAACTGGACGTGCGTGAGGGAGGCGGTACGGTACACCGCACGCTGGAACGCTTCTACCGCGTTCTCGGCGAGCGCCTGGGTGTGGAACGAGTGATCCCAGACGTGCTTCCCGAGGCGCGCGCCCTGGCCGGAGACCTGTTCGAGGAGGTCCTGGCACAGACCGGGCTGGAACCGGCGAGTCTGATGGAGACGGACGTGGTCAACGGTGCCCGCCGGCGGGTCGTCTCCCTGGTCACTAGCGACGCGAGCTTCATGCCGAGTTTCGTGCCCGAGATGCTCGAGTACGACCTGGCTAAGGACGGCGCCGTGGACCTTGGCGGGTTCCGGCTCAAGGGCCGGGTGGACAGGGTGGACCGTGGTCCCGGAGGGCTCGTCGTCCAGGACTACAAATGGAGCCGCGGCTCCGGTCACAAGAGCTTCGCGAAGGAGCGCGTCCTGCAGTTGCCGCTCTATGCGGCGGCGGTGCAGTCGGTCACCAGGGAGCCGGTGATCGCCGCGGTCTACCGGACGCTCAAGGACGGGAAGGCCGTGGGGTATTGGCGCAAGGACGTCTTGGACGGCGAAGGCCTGCGCCCGTCCGACGCGGTCACCGAGGACCAGGTGGCCGAGGTCATCGAGGAGGCCCTCGGCAGGGCCCGCGATGCCGCGGACGGGATCCGGGCCGGGCGGATAGCGGTGGATCCCGCCGGTCCCGATGCCTGTAAGTACTGCGCCGCTTGCGTCTTCTGCGACGGGGGGCGGTGACCGTGGCGTTCCAGCCCAACCCCGACCAGGACAGGGCGATCAGGAGTCTGGGCAGGCCGCTCGTGATCACGGCGGGCGCGGGCTCCGGCAAGACATGGGTCCTCGCCAAACGCTTCGTCACCGGGATCTCTCCCGACTCGGCGGTGGACGGCTGGCGACCGGCTGAGCTGGGCGAAGTCCTCGCGATCACCTACACGGACAAGGCGGCCGGCGAGCTGGCCGAGCGGGTCCGGCGCGCGTGCGCGCAAGACGGGCTCGTGGACCAGGCTCGCCATGTGGACGAGGCCTGGATCTCCACCATCCACAGCTACTGCAACCGATTCCTCAAGCGGCATGCCCTCGAGGCCGGACTGGATCCCGGATTCAGGATCGTTCGCGACGTGGAGTCCGGGGCGTTGCGCGCGCGTGTCTCCGCCGAGGCCCTCGAGGCCGCCGTGGCCGCGGATCCGCGCGTCGCTGCGCTCGTCGGCAGCGTCGGATGGAGGGCGGCGGCCGACGCGATCCAGGACGCCTACGACCGGGCGCGAGCGATGGGCCGGTCCGCGCGTGAGCTCACGACGCCTTTGAGACAAGCCGAGCCTGGAGAGGTGGACCGGCTGCTCGCCCGGATGAGCGAAGTCTATGAGCGCGCTGGCGAGGAGTTCGGCGGCTGCTCGGACGGCAAGACGATGAGCAAGTGCCGCGACCATGCAGCGGGCGGGGTGCGCAGCGTCGCCGTATTGCGGGAGACAGAGCACGACGACGTCGAGAGAGCTCTGCTGCTCAGGCGCGTTCCCAACGAGTTCTGGTTCGACGCCAAGGTCGAGAAGGAACGAGTCGCGGGGTTCCGGCAGGAACTGAGCGCGATCACCGACCGTGCCACGGAGATCGTGGCGGCCGACGCGGCCTCGGCACTCGTCTTCGCGGCACGGACTTTCGAGGAGCGCCTCGCGGAGGAGAAGGCTGCCCTGGGCGTCGTGGACTTCGATGACCTCCAGCTCGAGACCCGAGACGCCCTGCGTGACGTCCCGGGGCTCGCCGAGCGGTACCGTCGGGAGTTCAGACTGGTCATGGTGGACGAGTTCCAGGACACGAACGAGCTCCAGACCTCCATCGTCCGCCTCGTGTCCGCTGGAGACCTGTGCACCGTGGGCGACGAGCACCAATCGATCTACGGATTCCGGTACGCGGACGTCGAGAACTTCGTTGAGTACGTGGACGGCATGCGCCGCGAGGGGGCGGACTCCGTCTCGCTCAGCGCCAACTACCGTTCGCACGCCGATATCCTCGGCTTCGTGAACAGCGTGTTCGCGTCGGAACAGCTCTTCGGTGCGGGCCTGAGGCCGCTGGAGCACGGACGCGACGAGTCCGGCGACGGCGTCCTCGATTGGCCGGGCGGGCCCCGCGTCTCGGTGGTCTTCGCCGACGGCCCTACCGCCGCCGAGGCCGAGGCGGCGGAAGCGGAGCTCGTCGCGGAGAAGGTCGCGCAGCTCGTCGCCTCGGGTGTGCGCCAGAACGAGATCGCGGTCCTCATGCGTACGCTGGGCCCGATGCGCGCGTTCGAGAGAGCGATGCGCCGGCGGGGGCTCCGGGTGGCCGTGACCGGAGGCGGGGACTTCTTCGCGGACCCGGCGGTCTTCGCCGTGCGGGCGTTGGCCTGCACGATCGCCAACCTCGCCGACGACGAGGCGGCTGCGGCGATCCTCGCAGGGCCCATGGTCGGCCTCTCGGCCGACGGCCTATACGCCGTGCGTGAGGCGGCCTCGGCACAGAGTCCCAACGCGCCTCTCTGGGCGGGACTCGGAGGCGCGACGCTCGGGGCGCGGGACTCGGAGAAGGCGGCGCGCGCACGCGAGGCGATCGACGGCGCGCGCGCGCGTCTGGGCACCAGGGCGATCTCCGAGGTGATCTTGGGGGCCATCGAGGTGCTGGGATACGACATGAAGATGCTGGGCATGGGGCTGGACGGGGAGCACGCGTACGCGAACACGCTCAAGGTCGCACGGCTCGCCGACGCGTTCGAAGCGACCGGCGGGGTGGGCCTTGCGGAGTTCGAAGCCTGGCTCGTGGTCAAGGAGGAGATAGGGGACCGCGAGGCGCCGGCGTCCGTCGCGGACGAATCCATCGAGGCCGTGCGGTTCATGACGATACACGCCGCCAAGGGGCTGGAGTTCCCCGTGGTCGTGTTGCCCATCCTCGGGCGATCGCCCGGCTCCCACGACACGTCCCTGGTCGTGACGAAGGGAGCCGAGGGTCCCGAGGTGCTCGCCTCCCTGCCCGCATCGGAGCCCGGCGATGCCGATAGCCGCCGTCCGCCCTTGTTCCGGGCCGCGGTCCAGCGGGCGAGGGAGGACGAAGCCGCCGAGGCGCGCCGGCTCTTCTACGTCGGATGCACGAGGGCACGGGAGGCGTTGATCCTCTCGGGCCGCACGAAGCTGGACGGATCCATGGACGCGACTATGGCCGCCTGGCTGCGCGGGGCGCTGCGTCTGGAGGCGCCTCTGGAGCCCGGGACCGTCACGGCCCCGGCCGGAGCCGTGCCGGTGGACGTCACCGTGATAGACCAGGACACGGCCAGGCCCTGGGAGGCCGCGCCAACGATGATCCCCGCGCCCACGTCCGACGCCGACCCCGGGGGCGCGCTTCCAAGAGCCTCGGAGGCGGGAGGTCCCGCGTGGGATGCGCCGCGAGCTCAGGGAGCGGACGAGGAGGTCTCATACACGCTCCTGGAGCGATTCCACGAGTGCGGACGACGGTTCCTGCTCCAGAGCGTCGCCGGCATCGGGGGCCTGACCGAGACAGAGCCCGGAGCCTTGGGCTTCGGCGCTGCCGTGCACGCCGCGCTCTTGCTGTCCCGGGGCACGCAGCCGCCTTCACCGGAGAGGATCGGCGCTATCGCGAAGTCGGCGGGCCTGGACGAAGAGGCGATATCACGGCTCGACGCAGCCGTCGCGGCGGTCCTGGGCTCGGACGTCATCGCGGCGGCCGCCGATCTCGGGGGCGTCCGGAAAGAGGCGCCCTTCGCCGTCGCGTTGGGAGAGCTCGGACCCGAGGGGCGGGGCGCTCCGTATCTCCAAGGTTCGCTGGACCTCGTCGCGGGCGGTCCCACGGGTGCGGCACTGGTCGTCGACTACAAGACCGGCACCGGAGACCACGACAAGACCGACGCGCAGCTGCTCGAGAAGCATCGCCTGCAGGCAGAGTGCTACGCGATCGCGGTGCTGGAGGAAGGGGCGACGAGCGTGGACGTGTGCTTCATCCTGCCCGAGGTCCTCGGTGCCCAGGGTGCGCCCAGAACGGTCACGCACTCGTTCCTGGCGCGAGAGCTTCCCGGACTCGAGGAAGGGATCCGCAGCAGGATAGCCTCACTGCGTTCCGGACCGTACCAGCGCCGGGCCCGCTACGACCCGGGGTGCAAGCACTGTCCCGCCTACCGGAGCCCGCTGTGCGATATGCGCGGTCCCCGAAAGACGGCCGGTACTCAGGGAGCCTAGACAGCCGCCACGCACGCGGCCTAGACGCGGGTCGCCAGCATCCCTAGGCGCCGCGCTTGAGCTGTCCGCACGCGGCGTCGATGTCGGCGCCGCGCTCCACGCGCTCGGACACCTCGACGCCTGACTCGCGCAGCTTCTTCGCGAAGACCGAGATTCGCTGCCTGGTGGCGCGGGTCAACTCCGACCCCGCGACCGGGTTCATCGGGATGAGGTTCACGTGCACGAGCAGTCCCGGCGCAGAACTCCACGAGCGCCGCGAGCTCGAGGTCGCCGACGTTCTCACCGGCGATGAGCGCGTACTCGAGCGTGGGGCGGCGGCCCGTGGCCTCGGCGTAGTCACCGAGGGCGCGCGCGCAGGTCCTTGAGCGGCCACCGGCGGGTCCCCGGCATGAGCCGGTCGCGCGTCGCCTGAACGGCCGAGTGAAGCGACACGGCGAGCGTGAACTGCTCGGGCTCGGTGGCGAAGCGGCGGATGCCCGGGATCACGCCGCAGGTGGAGACGGTGAGGTGCCGCGCCCCGATGCCGAGCCCCTTGGGCGCGTTCATGAAGCGCAGTGCGCCCAGGGTCGCCTCGTAGTTGGCGAACGGCTCGCCCTGGCCCATGGCCACGGCGTTGCTCACGCGCATGCCAAAGTCCTCGGCGACCAGGCGCACCTGGTCCACCATCTCGCCGGGGGAGAGCGATCGCTCGAGGCCGCCTTGCCCGGTGGCGCAGAACGCGCACCCCATCGCGCAGCCGGCCTGGGTGGAGAAGCACACGGTGAGCCGGTCGCCGGCGGGAAGGCCCACGGTCTCGACCGTGACGCCGTCGGCGAGCCGCACCAGGTACTTGCGCGTCCCGTCCAGCTTGCTGACCTGCGTGCGCTCCACGGTCGCCGTGCTCAGCGAGAAGCGCTCGGCGAGCGCTTCTCGGGTTCGGGCGGGGAGGTCGCTCATGTCGGAGAAGGAGCCCACCCCTCGGCCGTAGAGCCAAGAGACGAGCTGTTGGGTGCGATAGCGGGGCTCGCCGAGCTCAGACACGAGCTCGGCGAGCCCCGCGGGCGTCGAACGCCTTGATGTCGGGGAGAGAGCCGGAGAGATGGTCGGTGGTTGAGTCAGTGGTCGAGTCGGGAAGCGCTCGGGCGACCGGCCCGCCCTGGGCGGGAGAGGTCCTCGAGACGCCGGGCGTGCCGGACGCCTCCTCCGGACCGGGACGGGCAGACGCCATGTCAGCCTTCCGCCACTTCGCCGAGCGCCTTCTTGTACCGGATCTCGTGTTCCTTCTCGAAGCGGCCGACGGCGCGGAAGTACTCGGCGATCTCGTGGTAGCCCTCGGCCTCGGCGGTCTCCGCGAACTCGGGATACATGGTGACGGTCTCGTAGCCCTCGCCGGCGGCCGCGGCCTGCAGGTTCGTCTTGGTGTCGCCGAAGCCCGCCCATGTACGCGAGGTGGCCGAGCGCGTGCGCGGTCTCCTCGGCGGCGGCGTGCTCGAACGCGTCCTGCGCGAGCGTGTCGCCCTCGAGGCCCGCGATGCGCGACCACAGGGTGTAGCGGCGGTTGGCCTGCGACTCGCCGGCGAACGCGGCCTTCAGGTTCTCGAGGGTCTTGGTGCCGGTGAGGTCACCAGGGCCCGAGTAGGCTTCGAACATGGTCTGCGCGGCGCCGCACACGGGGCAGTTCTCGGGCGCGGGGCCGACGTGGAAGTAGCCGCATGTCTTGCATCGATACATCTGCATTGGAGGACCCTCCTGGGATCGCCGAACGGGACGAGATTGTACATACCCGCGCAAGGCCGTGCCCGCCCGGGTCCCTCCGGCTCACTGTTTGGGCTGGTCCCCCACGGTCATGCTCACCGACTGCTTGACGCCGTCGCGGTAGAACTGGACGGTGACCGTGGAGCCCACCGGCAGCGACTTCACCGTCGCGCGCAGATCGTCGAAGGTCCGCACGGCGCGGTCGCCGACCTGCACGATCACGTCGCCCTTCTTGAGGCCCGCCTTGGCGGCACCCGTGCCGGGGATCGTGCTATCGACGTACGCTCCGTAGTTGACGGGGAGCTTCTGGCTGGCCGCGAGCGACGTGTCCACGGACCTGCCGGAGATCCCGAGGAACGGGTGGCGCGCCTTGCCCGTGGTTATCAGGTCGTCGGCCGTGCGGATCGCGCTGTTGATCGGGATGGCGAAGCCGATGCCCGCGCTCGATCCGCTCTGCGAGAAGATGGCCGTGTTGATGCCGATGAGCCGCCCCAACCGGTCCACGAGCGCGCCGCCGGAGTTGCCGGGGTTTATCGCCGCGTCGGTCTGGATCGCATCGAGCAGGTTGCCGCTGGTACCGAACTCGGCGGCGGACAGTGAGCGGTGGATGGCCGATACGACGCCCGACGTGACCGAGTGCTGCAGCCCGTACGGCGAGCCTATGGCCACAGCGAGCTCGCCCACCGTGAGGTTGTCCGAGTTGCCGAGCTGAGCGAGCGGGAGCTTGCCGGCGACCTTGATCACGGCGATGTCCGATTCGGTGTCGGCGCCCACGAGCGTGGCCGGGTACACGACGCCCAGCGAATCCGTGACGGTGATCTTGGTCGCGCCGTTCACGACGTGGTCGTTCGTGAGGATGTACGTGCCGCCGCCGGGAACCGACTTGAACGCGACGCCGGACCCGTTGCCCTGCGTGGGCACGGACGGGTGCCCGGAGGGCAGACCGGTCGCGGGCTGCGACCCGCTGACGTCCACGTTCACGACGCTGCCTATGATCGCCGCCGCCGCGGCGGCAACGGGCTCAGCCGTCTTGGGCGGGACGACCGTGATCCGGTCCGGCAGGATCGGGTTCGCGT
This sequence comes from uncultured Coriobacteriia bacterium, assembly GCA_963768865.1. GTDB lineage: Bacteria > Actinomycetota > Coriobacteriia > Anaerosomatales > CAVYJL01 > CAVYJL01. The sequence goes on from CAVYJL010000008.1 coordinate 368,964, forward strand.
GGATACCGAAGTAGGCGCCCAGGAAGCCGGCCGCGAAGCCGACGACCGCCGCGAGCAGCACGGCCAGCAGCACGCCGAACGCCATGATCGAACCGGGCGACATCGGCTTGCGTTCCGGCTCCGGCCGCTGGGGCGTGTCGATGCGGATCGGCTCGGTGGCCGGGGCCTGGGATCCGCCCGCAGGCTCCGTCGCGGGCGCCTCCGCGGGCGGGGGCGTGGCGGCCGAAGGGTCGGGCGCCGCCGCTGAGGCGTCGCCGGAGGCCGGCGGCTGCGCCGGGGCCTGAGGAGCCGCTTCGGGGCCGGGCTCGGGAGCCGTGGGGGTGGTGTCGTCAGCCGAGGTCATCGTTGTCATCTCCTGGGATCAGGTGGCGGCCGGGGCGCCGCGGCACCTCCTGTATAGTGTAGCCATTAGCCGCCGGTCGCTTGCGCCCGGCGTCTTTCGTACCCGCTCCCGCTCTCGCAGGAGGCGCGATGGCCGAGGCCGGGCCCGCGAGGCCCGTCGCTCCCGATGCCGATCCCCGGCTCGTGAACGTTCGCCTCGTCATGACGGTGGTCATGGTGGGGACCTTCCTTGCGCCGCTCGACGCGAGCATCGTCAACGTCGCGCTGCCCAAGATCTCCCAGCAGCTGGGGGTGTCGCTCACCGCGGTGCAGTGGGTCGCGACGGCCTATCTGCTCGCGAACGCCACGCTCGTGCTCACTATGGGCCGACTCGGCGATCTGTGGGGGCTAAAGCTCGTGTACGCGGCGGGCTTCGGCATCTTCGGGCTGGGCTCGCTGGCGTGCGCGCTGTCGCCCACGCTCGCATTCCTCGTGACGTCCCGCGTGGCTCAGGCCGTTGGCGCGTCCATGATCTTCGCCATAGGGCCGGCCATCGTCGCGGCTGCGGTGCCTCCGCAACGCCGAGGGTGGGCCTTGGGCCTCGTGTCGCTGGCCGTGGCGCTCGGGCTGACGGTGGGGCCGCCGCTGGGCGGCCTGCTCACGACTCACTTCGGCTGGAGCTCGATCTTCCTGATCAACGTGCCGCTCGCCCTCATAGTCGCCCCGCTGTCGCTGTGGGCCCTGCCCCCGGACGTAAGGCGAAAGACGGACTTCGACTGGCTTGGCGCCGGGCTCGTGGGGGCCTCGCTGTTCGCCCTGCTGGCAGGCCTGTCGGTGGCGGACTCGCTGCGAACCAGCTGGCCTTGGGTGGTCGCGGCGACAGTGCTCGCGGTGATCCTGGCCGTGCTGCTGGTGATCCACGAGCGGAGGCTGGCCGACCCGATCCTGGACATGCACCTGCTGGGCTCGCCGGGATTCGGCCTGCAGGTGCTCGCCGCGTTCCTGGCGTTCACGACGATCTCCTCGGCGGTCTTCGCGATGCCCTTCTACCTTACCGAGGTGCGCGGTCTGTCCGAACAGGATGCCGGCCTGATCCTAACGGCGCTGCCGTTGGCGATGGCGGTACTGTCGCCGCTCTTCGGCAGGCTGTCGGACTCGTGGGGCGGCCGCGGACTGACGACGAGCGGCATGCTCGTTCTTTCGGCCGGGATGGTCATGCTAGCTTTCTCTGGACTGAGCACGCCGTACTTGTTCATCGCATTCGGTCTGTTCGTAGCCGGACTTGGGATAGCTATGTTCCAGACGCCCAACACGAGCGTGATATTGGGGGAGACTCCGAGGGAACGCCTGGGCGTCGGTTCGGCTATCGTGGGAGAAGCGCGGACAGTGGGGCAGTCGGTGGGTATCGCTCTCGCCGCAGCCGTTCTCGGGTTCGCCGCCGTATCCACGCTCAGTGCGAGTCGGCTCGGTCAAGCGGAAGCCGCTGCGTTCACCAGCGCGATGTCCATCGTGTTCTGGGGCGCGGCGGGGATAGCCGCCGTGGGCGCTCTGTTGTCGTGGCAGCACAAGGAATGAGGGCAGGGGGAACGTGGACGAGATCAACGAGCACGACGAAGCTCGAACGCAGGCCGAGGACGCGCAGGTCCCCATGGACGTGATCCCCGCGGCCGATCCGATCGCGCCGGCCGCCGGCGAAGAGCAGGCCCCGCAGGCCGAGGCGCCCGCCGCCGAGGCCGACGACGCGCCGGCCGCCGAGCCCGCCACGGCTCCCGAGGCCGGCACGGAAGAAGCCGTCGCCGCGGAACCGGCCCCGGATGAAGCGACGCCGGCCGAGCCCGAACAAGGCGAGCAAGCGGAAGCTGGCGCTGAGGCCGCTGAGGCCGCTGAGGGCGCCGAGCCCACTGCGGCCGAAGCCACCGAAGGCCCATCCGACGAGGGCCAGCAGACGCTCGAGATGGGTGCGGTCGAAGCCGCCGCTCCGGGCGCCGAGGCGGCTGCGGCGGTCGCCGTCGCGGAATCCGAGACGCACGTCGCCACCTACGGTGAGCAGGACCTCGACGAGATGGTCGCCCAGCTCGCGGAGACGACGCCCGCCGCGAACGGCGAAACGTCGGAGGCAGCGGCCGTCGTGCTGGAGAAGCGCCCAGCTACGCCCACGTGGCCGTTCCTCGCGTACGCCGGGGTGTGGCTCGTCTTCGTCGTAGCCTTCGTGCTGCTCGAGCGCGCGCCGGCAGCGGCCGGGAACATCATGGCGTGGCCGTACTACCAGTACTTCCTTTGGGGCGGGATCGCGCTCGCGGCCGTGGGCCTCGCGCTGATCCTGGGTGTCTGGCTGTGGGCGCGCCACGAGCGTGTCCAAGGGGACCGCGATGGCCAGTTCACGAGCTCCCTGCTCAAAGGCGCCATCGCGATCTTCGGCGGGATGGTCCTGTGGTGGATCGCGTACTACGCGACCGTGGCCCTGGCCAAGGGCTGAGGTGGCCTACATGCGTGAACCGATAGTGCGGCCGGTCAGGGTCGCGGTGCTCATGGGCGGGCGCTCGGCCGAGCGCGAGGTCTCGCTCAACACCGGTACCCAGGTAGCGGCGGCGCTCGCCACGCGCGGGCACGACGTGCTCACCATCGACAGCGCCGGCGCGTCGTTCATCACCCAGATCCAGGACGCGACCCCCGACGTCGTCTTCATCTGCCTGCACGGTCGACTGGGCGAGGACGGCACGGTCCAGGGCATGCTCGAGCTGCTCGACACGCCGTACATCGGCTCCGGAGTGCTGGCCAGCGCGATGGCCATGGACAAGGTCGTGAGCAAGAACACCTACATCGCGCACGGGATATCCACCCCGCCGTTCGCGGTCCTTCGCCGAGGCGAGGAGATCGACGATGCCGCGCTCGCCGACCTCGGCACTCGAACCGTGGTGAAGCCCGCTTGCGAGGGCTCGGCGATAGGCGTGCACATCATCCACGACCCGGCGGAGCTGCCCTCGGCCATCGAAGAGGCGTTCACGCACGACGACCGCGTGCTCGTGGAGCAGTTCGTCGAGGGCGTGGAGGTGACCGTGGGCGTGTTGGGCAACGATGAGCCCTTCGCGCTTCCCACGCTGGAGATCGTGCCGGCCCACGAGTTCTACGACTACGAATCCAAGTACGTCCCGGGCATGAGCCAGCACTTGATCCCGGCCAACGTGTCCGAGGCCCTGCGGCTGACCTGTCAGGCCGAATCGGTGGCCTCGCACAGGGCCCTCGGCTGCCGAGGCATGTCGCGCACCGACACCATCGTGACCCCCGACGACGACGTGTACGTCCTGGAGACGAACACGATCCCCGGGATGACCTCCACGAGTCTGCTGCCCGACGCGGCGAGGGCCGCGGGCATCGAGTTCCCGGACCTTTGCGAGCGGCTCGTGATCTACGCGCTCGAGGACTGGGAGCGCCGCATCAGGGTGTAGCGCCCGCAGGCTGTCCGGCCCCGCAGGCTGTCGGCCCGCAGGCGGTCCGGCTACACCGCGCGCACGAGCGCCACGTCGGTGGCGGGCAGCTCCATGACGAATCTCGCCCCGCCGCCCTTGGTGTCCTCCACGTGGACGCGGCCGCCGTGGCCCTCGGCAACGACGCGCACGATGTAGAGGCCCAGCCCCAGTCCCGGTTTCCCGGCCGAGGACGACTTCACCCGCGCGAAACGGTCGAACACCTTGTGCTTATAGTCTTCCGGGATGCCCGTGCCGTGGTCCTCCACGACGAGCAGCACGCGGCTCTCGTCACGCCCGGGCTCCACCTTGATGCAGATCTCGGTGTCCGCGGGCGCGTACTTGATGGCGTTGCCCACGAGGTTCACGAGCGCCTGACGCAGCCGCTTCTCCTCGCCCAGCGCCACGCCGTCCTTGTCGCACACGACCTCGATCGTGTGGTTGGGATCGGTGGCCCGCATGGACGTGGCCACGTCCTCGGCAAGATCGCAAAGGTTGACCGGCAGCAGGACCTTGGGGGAGAAGAGCTCCTCGGCGCGGGTGGCGGAGAGGAGGTCGTCCAGCATGGATTCCATGCGCATGGCGCTGGACCGTGCCGAGGTGATGGCCTTGTCCCGGGCGGATTCCGGCAGGTCGGTGCCCAGCAGGTCCAGGTAGCCCACGATGACGGTGAGGGGTGAGCGCAGGTCGTGGCTGATCATCGAGATGAGCTCGGAGCGCAGTTGTTCCAGGCGCCGGGAGTCGGTGACGTCACGGGCCGTGAGCAGGAGCCGGTCCTTGATGGCCGCGGGCGGGTGCACGATGCGCAGCTGGAGCCACCGCTCGCCTCGGCCGGAGATGGACAGGCGCACGAGCCGCGGCTCGGAGACGCTCGTGTCCGCCAGGTCGCTCCAGCGCACGAGCGTGCCGTCCTCGCTGGCGAGACCAAGGTCGTCGAAGACCTCTTGCGGCGTGTGCCCCAACAGGTTGCGCGGCGACAGGCCGAAGTGGCTCATCGTCGCCGGGTTCGCGATGCGGATGAGGCCGTCCTGGACCAGGATCTGGGCGTCCACCGACTCGTTCACCGTGACGGCGAGCGCCTCTTCCGCCTCCTGCGTGGCGGCGGTCACCCGCTTGAGCTCCGCCTGTCTCGCCGACAGGCCGTAGAGCAGGCCGTCGATCACCGCCCCGAGCTCGCGGAACTCCTTGGGCAGCCGAGGGTTGTCCAGCGACACGCCGGAGTAGGGCATGCCCTCGATGGCGCGGTAGCCTTCCTTCTTCACGCGGCCCACCATCGAGTCCACGGGCTCGCGGACGAGGTCGGCGATGACCACGCCCACCGACAGGCCGATGATCCCCGCGAAGATGCTGCTCGCGATGATGGAGATCCAGGCGATGGTGCCGGTGCGCGTGAGCGTCTCGTCGATCTGGGTGAGCTTCACGTCGGTGACCGGCTTGCCGTCCACGCCGGCCAGCGTCGCCACCACGTCCACCGCGGATCCGCTCGTGTTGAAGCGCGTGTCGTTCGTGTAGCCCGGCACCGATATCGGCTGCCAGCAGGCCGGCCGGGTCGCCTCGCCCGCGGCCATCAGCGACATGGTCACGCCGGCGATGGACGGGTAGTCCCGCGCCCCGGCCTGGCTCAGCGGCCTGGCCACGGTGATGCTGCCGAGCAGCGGACCGTTCGCGCCACCGGCGTGCACCTTCTGGGACGCGATGAGGAACGGCCCGTCCGGCATCGAGATGGGCCCGGTCGTGTCTTCCTTTGCCGCCCTGGCCAACGTGACCATGCAGTCCAGGCAGCCGGGGTCGTTCACGTGCGACACGATGGGCGTGCCCTGGGGATCGAGCGCCGCGTACTCGTAGCCCGCTGCGCCCAGCGGCAGCGCCTCGGTGAACTCTTTGGTGAGAAGCGCTTTGTCGTGGAGGCGCATCCCCGTCTGGATCTCTTCGCGGCCTGCGAGCTGCGACGCCACGAACTTGTTCGCCTCGGCCTGGGTCCTGAGGAAGTCCGATAGGCCGCGCAGGGTTTGCGCAGCCTCGCTCTCCGCGCGGACGCGAGCCATGCGCGCGTTGAGTGCCGAGGCGATCGTGAAGGTGGACCCGACCACGACGAGCGCGACTACCACCGTGGTGCCGATGAGCCGACCGCGCAAGGTGCGAGGGGCGAGTCTGTAGAGGAGGGAGGATATCCCCTCGTTGTCTGTGGTCTTTTGGGGCATGGTCGCGTCTTCTTGCAGGGGGCAAGGACGAAGGCGCATCGATTATGGCTGAGCCTGACCTCCCGGGGGATGCTTTGGAGGGACGAGCGGCGAGCGGTTCGGTGAACGGAGATGCCGAGGGCGGCGAGCGGCCGACGAGCGGCCGGCGTCTAAGCCGCTTCGCCGGACCCTTGCCCGGGCTGCGCCTGCGCGACTTCGCGGCGGACCCGGGCGACCTTGACCGCGTCGATTATCGCCACCGGCACGACGGCGGCGGCGAGCACGGCGAGCCACTGGTACGCGTCCATGGCGGCGGTGCCGAACACCCGCTGCAGCACGGGCACGTAGACGATCGCGATCTGGCAGGCCAAGGACACCGCGGCCGCCAGGAGCAGCCACCGGTTCTTGAGGGACTGGGCCGACCAGATCGTAGAGCGGGGCACGCGGAAGTTCAGTGCGTGCAGAAGCTGCGTGAGCATCATCGTGGTGAACAGCATGGTGCGGGCGAGCACGACCTCTCGGCCAGGCATGAACCACTGGGCCCAGGCGAAGACGGCGAGGCCGGAGATGGTGAGCAGGGCGCCTTGCGACAGGATCTGGATCTGGTTCGCGCGCGCGAAGACCCCGGCCTCGGCGGACCTGGGGGCGCGCTCCATGACGCCGGGATCGGGCGGGTCCACGCCCAGGGCGAGCGCCGGCGCCCCGTCCGTGATGAAGTTGTTCCAGAGCAGCTGCAACGGCAGCAGCGCGGGAGCCGTCACGAAGAACTGCGTTATGAAGATGATGAGGACCTCTGAGGTGTTGCACGACAAGAGGAACAGGATGGTCTTCTTGATGTTGTCGAAGACGATCCGGCCCTGGCGCACGGCCTCCACGATGGTCGCGAAGTCGTCGTCGGCGAGCACCATGTCGGAAGCGTCGCGCGCGACGTCGGTGCCCACGAGCCCCATGGACACGCCGATGTCGGCGCGTTTGAGCGCGGGCGCGTCGTTGACGCCGTCGCCGGTCATGGCCACAACGTGGCCCTGCCGCTTGAGCGAGTCCACGATGCGCAGCTTGTGGCCGGGGTCCACGCGGGCGTAGATGCGCGTCTCGCGCGTGGTCCGGTCCAGGTCGTCGTCGGTCATGGCGGACAGCTCGGCGCCGGTGACCACCGAGCCGTCGCCGCCCAGCCCGATCTGCCTTCCGATCGCCGCAGCGGTGTCCGCGTGGTCGCCCGTGACCATCGCGACCTGGATGCCCGCGCTTCGGGCCTGCGCCAGTGCCTCGGCGACTTCAGGCCGAGGCGGGTCGTCGAGCCCTGCCACGCCGAGGAACTCCATGCCGCGCTCGAGCGCCGCGTCGTCGACGACCAGGCCCGCGCGCTCGTCCGGCATCGCGGGCAGGTCGCGGACCGCGAAGGCGAGGGTGCGGTAGCCCTGAGCGGCCAGATGCTCGGCACCGGCGAGAAGCCGGGCGCGCAGGTCGTCGTCCAGCTGGACCGTGCGGCCGTGCAGGCGAGCGCAATCGCAGCGCTCGAGCACGACGTCGGGCCCGCCCTTCATGTAGGCGACCAGGCCTCGCGGTGTGTCGTGGACGGTGGTCATGCGCTTGCGCCGGGCGTCGAAGGGGACTTCCGCGACGCGGGGCGGGGCCAAGGCGTCGGCCGTGGGCGAGCCGGCCGGCCGGGCGTCCGCGGCGTCGGCGCTCGCGGGGGCGGCGAGGCGCGCCGCGGCTTCGAGCAGCGCGGTCTCCGTCGGGTCGCCGATCGCGGTGCCGGCGGCATCGATGCGCGCGTCGTTGGCGCCGGCGGCAGCCTCCAGCAGGAGCGCCAGGTCTCCCGCGTCCGGCTGGGCGGCCTCGGCACGCAGGGTCCAGTCAGGGAGGACCTGGTAGGTGTCGTCGCCCAACACGATCCGCGACACGGTCATGGCGTTGCGGGTGAGGGTGCCGGTCTTGTCGGTGGCGATGAAGGTGGTGGAGCCGAGGGTCTCCACCGCGTCCAGGCGGCGCACGATGGCGTTTCGCGCGGCCATGGCCTTCACGCCTATGGAGAGCGTGAGGGTCACGACCGCCGGAAGGCCCTCGGGGACGGCGGCGACGGCGAGCGAGACCGCGACGAGCAGCTGCGTGGAGAGCACCGCCCGGAAACCGGGGTGCATGAGGTTGCTCAGCAGCGACCCGCCCGCGTGCAGCTGGGCCTCGGCGACGCCCGTGACGAAGACGACCACGGCGATAACCAGCACGGCGCCCGCGACACGCGAGCCCACGGTGCGCAGCTCCTTCTGGAGCGGGGTGCGATCCTGCTCGGTGGCTTCAAGGAGCTGCGCGACCGCGCCGACCTCCGTCTCGGGGCCGGTCTCCGTGACGATCATGTGCGCGCGGCCGGCGACGATGGATGTGGCCGCGAAGAGCATGTCGGTCTGGTCGCCGGGCGCCTCGGCGGATTCTGGGACCGGGGAGGTGTCTTTGAAGACCGCCTCGCTCTCGCCGGTGAGGCTCGCCTCGTTCACGCGCAGTCCCACGGCTACCGCCAGGCGGCCGTCCGCGGGGATCCGGTCGCCGGTCTCGAGCGGCACGATGTCGCCGGGGACGAGATCGAGCGCCGGTATCCGCAGCTCACGGCCGTCCCTGATCACCGCCGAGGTGGGCGCCGTCATCTCCTCGAGCGCCGCGATCGCGTTGCTGGCCTGGTACTCCTGTACGAAGCCGAGGATCCCGTTGAGGAGCAGGATCGCGGTGATAGCGGCGGCTTCGACGAGCTGGCCCTCGAGCGCGGCGAGCACCACGGCGGCGAACAGGATCCAGATCATGAAGTCGTTGAACTGGCGCGCGAACATGCGCACGAGCGAGCGCCGCGCGGGCGGCACGAGCTGGTTGGGCCCGTAGCCGGTGAGGCGCCGGCGGCCTCCTGGGCCGCGAGCCCGCGTTCCTCGTCCGTCTCCAGGGCCTGGGCGACCTCGGCGACGGTGAGCAGATGCCAGTCTCCGGAGCTCGGAATCATCGATCGGGACTCCCGGGTCGCGGGGCGCGGCGGCAACGGACGGCGCGCGGGCCGGCCTTGATGGTAACCGACCGAGCCCGCTCGCGACCCAGGCCCTGGTCACGGCCGTTCGGCGCGAGACAAGCGGCATGGGGTTCGCTTGCTCTTAGGTGGGAACTTAGTATATGCTAAGGCCCGGCGGGACGAGTCCCGCGGACGACTTACACGACATCACTCGCAGGAGCGTGCCTCACATGGCGCAGGAACCATACGATGAGACCACCCACACGACCCTCGACCGCGTCCATCGCGGCGACGAGATGGTCGTGACCAGGGTCGGCGACGATCAGGCCCGGGTGACGGCTATCCGCTTCGGCATAGCCGAGGGCTCGACCGTGAAGTGCGTGACCAAGATCCCGGCCGGCCCGATCGTGCTCAAGAGCGGTCGCCAGGAGATCGCCGTGGGCCGCGAGCTGGCCAAACTCATCTGCGTCCGTCCCTGCACGGTGGATCCGTGCCCGGGCGAGGACGCGTGTCCCGCTGCCGAGGTCGCTCGCCGCGAGCTGAGCTAGAGGATCCGGAGCGACCAAGATGGCGAGCTGCCACGGCGACGCATCGGTGGCCGCCACCACCGGCGCGCGCACGATAGTCCTGGCGGGCAACCCAAACGTGGGCAAGTCCGTCTTCTTCAACGCGTTCACCGGCACGTATGTGGACGTGTCCAACTTCCCGGGCACCACCGTCGAGCTCACGCGCGGCCGCTGGGGCGAGGCCGACCTCGTGGATTCGCCCGGCATCTACGGCGTCTCGTCGTTCAACGACGAGGAGACGGTGGCCCGCGACGTCATCCTTCACGCCGATGTGATCGTGGACGTGGTGGACGCCGTCCACCTCGAACGCGATCTCTTCCTGACCCTGCAGCTAGCGGACATGGGCCTGCCCATGATCGTGGCGCTCAACATGGTGGACGAGGCCCGCAAGCAGGGGCTGGGCATAGACCGGGACCTGCTCGAGGACCTCGTGGGCGTGCCTGTCATCGAGACGGTAGCCACCACCGGTGCGGGTTTCGACGATCTCGAGGGTGCGCTGTGCCGGGCGCGTCCCGGTCATGCCGACCCCGAGCTGGAGCAGGACATCGTCCTCATGGCGGCTCGCACCGGTTCGCGGTCGGAGGCTCTGCTGGTCCTCGAAGGCGACGAGGTCATCGCGGCACGTCACGACCTCGAGCCCGTGGGAGACCGCGAGGCGATCTACACCCGGCGCCGCGACCGCGTGAACGACGTGTGCGGCCATGTGATCACCGAGACGATCACCGGCGCCACGTTCTCCTCCAAGCTCTCCTACGCGATGATGCACCCGCTCACGGGGATCCCGATGCTGCTCGCGCTGCTCGCGGCCATGTACATCGTGATAGGCCAGTGGGTGGCCGGTGGGCTCGTGGGCTTCCTGCAAGGGACGTTGTTCGACAAGTACTACATCCCGTTCGTCCAGGGCCTGGTCGCCCAGGTGTTCGCGCCCGGCACGGCGGTGTTCCAGCTGCTCGTGGGCAAGTTCGGTGTGCTCACGATGGCCCCGTCCACGCTGTTCGGGATCATCCTCCCGCTCGTGACGTCGTTCTACCTGCTGCTGTCGCTGCTGGAGGACACGGGCTATCTGCCGAGGATCGCCGCGCTGGCGGACCGGTCGCTGACGTCCATGGGCCTCAACGGGCGCGCGGTGATCCCGCTCATCTTGGGCCTCGGCTGCGTGACGATGGGCACGCTCACCACTCGCATCCTTGGCAGCAAGCGGGAGCGCTTCATCGCGACCGCCCTCATGGCTATCGCGGTGCCCTGCGCCGCGCAGCTCGGCATCGTCGCGGCGGTGATGTCCACTGCGCCACCGGTCTACACCGCCGTCTATTTCGCGATCCTGCTCGCGGTGTTCGTCGCGATGGGGACGGTGCTCAATCGCCTCGTGCCCGGGCAGTCCACGAGCTTGCTCATCGACCTTCCCACGCTGCGGCTCCCCAGGCTGGACAACACGTTGCGCAAGACCGGCACCAAGGTCTGGGGCTTCATGACCGAGGTCGCGCTGTTCTTCGTGGTAGGGACGCTGTTCCTGGGCGTGCTGCAGGTGACCGGAGCGCTCGACTGGATCATCCGCGTCGCGCAGCCCGTGGTCGTGGGCTGGCTGGGACTCCCGCCGCAGACGGCGACGGCGTTCGTCATGGGCATGATCCGCCGGGACTTCGGCGCGGCCGGGATCTTCCAGATGAAGCTCACCTACGGACAGATGCTCGTGTCCATGGTCACGATCACGTTGTTCGTGCCGTGCATCGCAAGCACCATCGTCGTGCTCAAAGAACGAGGCTGGGCCTATATGCTGGGGATCTTCACGTTCTCCGTCGGGCTGGCCCTGTTGCTCGGCGGGATCGTCTCGCACGTGTTGCTGGCTCTGGGGGTGGCGTAGATGCCCGAGCGCAAGCCGCCCAGACGGCCCGGTAGTCCCGACCTGACGTCCGAGAAGTACCAGGTCTCCGACCCCAGCGTGCTGTTCGAGGACACCTGGGCCGACGAGGACGGCGAGTCGTGTCCCACGGCACGGAAATGCCCGACCTGCGGCTATGACGCCGAGCTCAGTGAGATCCGCTGCCCGCGATGCTTCACGCTGCTGGTTAGCGGCTGCTCAGGCAGCTGCGGCACGTGTGGCTCGCGCACATGCGAGGGCGGTCCCCGCAAGAAGTAGCCACACTGGGCCTGCGCGCGGCCTCGCGCGGGCACGCCGTCGTCGGTACCGTGAACTAGCGGCCCGGGCACCTTCGGGTGTGCCCGGCAGCGCGATTGGCAGGCCGCTCGCAAGGGTTGATGGCACACGGACGGTGCGGCTGTGACGACGGAGGATGTCCTGTGCTCAGGCGGGTAGGCAAGATCGGACGGATCTCGGCGGTGATCGGCGCTGCGGCGCTGGTCGTTGCCGTGGGTCTCGCCGGCTTCCTGTTGGCCACAAAGGCTACGGCGGAGCAGAAACGGCGCCTCGCGCGGCCGGAAGCCGCCTCACTCACGGCGGTGGTCCCGACAGCGACGCCCATGGAGAACTCGGCGTTCTCCAACGTGGCCACCGACGCGACGCTCGCGTTGGCCCGGGGACAGGTACAGGCTCCGTCCACCTCGGCAACGGGCTCGTTGAACGCGGCTCTCGCGCCGCCTCCGACCGTGAAGGCCAAGCCGGTGCCTCCGAAGATCTCCTATATAGATATGTATCGGGGCCTCGGAAGCTGGGTGGACATCTACGACGACAAGGCGTGGAGCGACCCCGTAGCGGCGGTGTCCGACATGGCTTCTCGCGGCGTTCGCACTCTCTACATAGAGACCTCCAATTCCCGTTCCAATTCCGCCTTCAAGGACGCTGGCGCGCTGGCGACGTTCATCCAGGCCGCGCACGCTCGCAAGATGAAGGTCGTCGCATGGTACTTGCCGGACCTTACCGACGTTCCAATGGACTTTGACCGCGTCAAGGCCGCGATAGAGTTCCGGACGAGCGACGGCCAGCGGTTCGACTCGTTCGGCCTGGATATCGAGTCCACGGTCGTGGCCTCCGAGAGCCAGCGCAACGCGGCGCTCGTCGATTTCTCCAACAGGATCCGCGGTCTCGTGGGCCCCAAGTACCCCCTCGGCGCCATCACGCCCTCGGCGGTGGGGGTCGCCCGTAACGCCGGGTACTGGCCCAGCTTTCCCTACGAGTACCTGGCCAAGACGTACGACGTCTTCGTGCCGATGGCCTACTACACCTACCACGGCAGCGGCGGCCCGGCCGCGCTGCAGGATGCGCTGGACAACATCCAGATCCTGCGCAGCCAGCCCGGTTGCGCCAACAAGCCCATCCACATGATCGGCGGGATCTCGGACAACTCCACGGACTCCGAGGTGCGCGCGTTCGCGCAGGCCTGCGTGCAGCAGAAGGTGTACGGCGCCAGCCTTTACGGCTGGGTGGGGACGTCGCCGGCCATGTGGACGGAGATGCAGGCCATCACGCCTCGGCTGCGGTAGCGGGCGGAGTCTACCGGCCCTGCGAGGCCGTGGGCATGCGCCCGGTCAGAGCGGACCGAGCTTCCGCCCCGCCAGCAACGCGAGTTCTCGCCACTTCCAGTAGCAGTCCGCGTCGGAGAATCCGATCTCCCGCAGCCAAGCCAGCTGGGTCTCCATGTCGAGCAGCCGGTTGGACGGGTCCTCGTCGTCCACCGTGATGCCCATCGCCTCGAGGAACCGCTCGTGCGTCCACGCGCTGGGGGAGGCCACGTGCTCGAGGTTGCAGAAGACCCCGCCGGTGCCCAGCAGCCCCCATATCTCCTGGTACAAGCTCCGTTTGCGCTCGTGAGCGAGGTGGTGGATCGCGAAACTGGACACCACGGCGTCGAAGGGGCCGAGAGCCGGCAGCGGTTCGTCCAGGTCGTGCTCCACGATCTGGACGCGCTCGTCGGCGCCGAAGCGTTCCTCCAGGCGCCCCAGCATGCTGGGCGAGTAGTCGAGGGCCACGCCGCGCGCCCCGGGAAGCGCCAGAAGCACGAGTTCCAGTAGACGCCCGTCACCCGAGCCGAGGTCCAGCACTCGCGCGGCCGTGGCAGGGAGCTCGTCGAGCAGCGCCGCGTCGCCCTCGGCACGATGGGGCATGACGTCGGCCATGTTCAGGTACGTGAGGACGACGTCGTCGTCTCGCCAACCGCGCATCCGTGCTCGCCTCCGGGGTGGTCGTTCCTGCTACCAGTCTTCGAAGCTGTCCTGCCCAGCTACCGCGGGCACGACCTGCGCGGTTGCGAGCTCCTCGAGGCTCTCGGTGCCGGGCGGGTATGCGATGGCGCCGAGCTGGCCCATGAGGTGGGCACTGACCAGTCCGCTAGCCACGGAGAGCACGGAGATGGCATAGCTCACCACGAGCGCCATCCACGCGTTCACCGTGGCCTTCGCCGTCACTCCCGTAACGAGGCTCCAGGAGGCGCTCACGCTGACGCCGAGAAGCGAGGCGCTCACGTAGCGCGCCAGGAGGGACGCCACCAGCACGAGCGCGTACCACGCGAGCACCCGCAAGTAGGAACGCCAATATGGCCGAATGGCTTCCACAGCCCGAGAAGCCTGAAGGGCCGGGCGGAGCCTGTCATAAGCGGCGTACCGCATCCCGAGGACTTGCAGAAGAGGCACGATGGCGAGAAGAAGGACGTACAGGACGCCTGTCGTGACTGGACGATTCATGTGCAAGCTGATCACGAGCACTAGCCATACCACGATGGGCGGGACGGCCAGGACGATCAGGATCGCGGTGACGCCGAGCCCGCGCCTGAGCCAGTCGGCCGCGCCCTGAATGGGCGGGAGGCCCTGCCGCCCCGATCTCACTTGTCGCTGGTACGTCAGGTAGTAGCCACCGAGGAGAATGAGTACTGCCCACGTCCCCACGTATGGGATGAAGTACAGCAAGCCCCCGACGAGCACCGCCAGCAGAAGCCCCCTTGTGGCTAGAGTTTCACGCAGCCCCCGCCGAAGGCTGATGGCCGTACCCGCTCCCTGTTCTGGTTCCTGCAAAGTCCCTCCGATTCACTATGCGCCGTCCCTGCCTAGCAGGCAGTGACGCGCAGCTTCAGCCCAAGTGAGTGTACGACCTTGAGCAGCGTGCCGAACTCGGGGTTGCCCTCCGCCGACAGCGCCTTGTACAGGCTCTCGCGCCCCAAACCGGCGTAACGAGCGTGGAGGGCGAGGGGTCCACGTTCACGTTGTCGCTGCAGCAGCGAGCGGCGCAAGAGGCTGTGGACCGCGGCGGTCGCTGACGCTGGTCAGGCTGCTCGCGTCGTCACAGCTTCTTCTTGAAGCCGCTCCATCGGCCCAGGAAGCCTGCCGATTCGTACAGCGCCACGGCATCGTCCCGCGTGGTCTCCGTGAGCAGGATCATCTGCTTGCACTCCCGCTCGCGTGCGATGCGCTCCAGCTCCGCGAGCAGTGCCGAGGCCACGCCTTGGCGGCGGCGGCCGGGGTCCACGACGACGTCCTCGATGACGAGGTAGGTGTCGAAGCCTCCGTACAGGCCGTGGCAGACGACGCCGGTGGCGGTTCCCACGCACTCGCCGTCGATGCGGGCGGCCAGGAGGATGTGGTCGGGGTCGGTGGCGAGCTTGGCGAGGGTTTGTGCCATCGCAACAGGGTCGGAGACCTCACCCCAGAAGTGGGCGTGGAGGTTGCCGATGGCGGCCAGGTCTGCTTGTTGGACCGGGGCAATCTCCATGAGCGGGTCCTCCGCGTTGAGGCTGGCAGGCGCGGCGCCGAGGTAGCACACCTGTGCTACTTTCACTGCAGCGACCCATCCACGTGCACATGGAGGATACCGTGACCCGTGGACTCAAGCTGCGGCCGGCCGGCGGCTCGATCGCGGTAACGCTGCCCAAGGACATGGCCGCGCGCCTGCATCTCAAGGCGGGCGAGACTGTGCTGGCTATCGAGACCGATCGGGGCATCCTGCTGACCCCGTACGACCCGGACATCGAAGAGGCGTTGGCGATCGCCGGCAAGGTCGCGGGTACCTACCGCAACGCACTTCGCGCGCTCGCCGAGTAGCTGTGCCCGGGAGCAAGCAACCCGGGTGTTGCCGCGGTAGCGTCGGGCAAGCGTTGAGACGCATCAGCTGCGCGCCGGGCTCCTTGTCGCCGAAGGCCTACGCACCCTTCGTCGCATCTGCTCGATGCGCTGGTTAGGCGCCGAGCGAGTACGACACGCCATGCAGGAAGTACAGGAGGTTCAGAGACTGCGTGAACACCGGACTGAAGACGAAAGCGAACACCTGCCAGGCGATGAATATGCCGATCCAGCCCAGGTACGGATTCGAGGACAGCAGGGACTGATACCTCAGTGCGAGTCGCTCCGGCAACAGAACGAGAAGCGCCTTGCTTCCGTCCAGAGGGGGTAGCGGAAGGAGGTTGAAGACCGTCAGAAGCAGGTTCATTGCGAACACGGCCCCAAGGATGTGGCCGGCAGCCTGCCACATCGCTCCTGCACCTGCAGCTGCGATCGTCACGTTGCTGAAAGCGATCTGGCGCGGTGTCTCGAACACCCCCGCGAAGAGGCCTGCGTTGATAAGGAGCCCCGCGCAGGCGGCGAGAACCAGGTTCGCGGCAGGTCCGGCCAGGGCCATCCACCCCGCTCGCTCGGGATGCCGCTGGGCCCAATAGGGATCATACGGGGCGCTTGCGTAACCCAGTGGCCAGCCGATGGTCGCCAGTGTGATCAACGGCAGTACGACAAGGCCGATGGGCTCGCGCTTGATGTGGGGGATGACGTCCAGTGTCAGCTGGCCGCCTCGTTGGGCCGTCGGGTCGCCGCCCTTGAATGCAGCCCAAGAATGCGCCGCCTCATGACAGGACGTCGAGAATAGGAAGACGACGTACAGAAGAAGCGCGTTCGCGAACAAAGCCATGGGTACCCCTCCCTGGCGCCTGACCGACTCCAATCGTTTAGTCGGTCAGAGTCGAGCCAGCCTCAAGGGGTCAACAGCCGAACCGGCACGAGACGAATCGCGCGTGCCTTCAGAAACAAACTCTGCGGCTGGGCGCCCAACGTTGAGGCGCATGAGGCGCGTCACCCCCATTGTCGCGCATGCCCCGACCACTGCGTCGCGTCTGCTGGATGCGCTTGCTGGGCCTGACCCGCGCCCATTGACTAGTCTGTCCTTCGTTGCCCCAGAGCGTCGATAGCGGCGTCTGGATACGCAATCCGAACAGCATCGAGGATTCTGTCCATCACCGTCGCTGCGTCAGGCAGAACATCACCCAGAGGCAGCGGCTGCGGTGCAAGCACTCGGTGCATCCTGTGAAGCGGGTTCGCACACACCAGGAAGACCGACTCCCTAACGGCGCCCCAATGACCGTGTCCGTGATGCGACGTCCAGTCGTAGTACGCATCGTACAAGTCCTTGGTGTTCGAAGCGGCAGCAAGCTTTCTCAAGTCCCGCTTGTCCCAATGGCCGAGCTCAATGGAGGTGAACTCCTCCCACCGATCCTCGTTCGCAAAGCCTTCGAGCGTGTCCGCATGGACGAAGGACGCCGGCACATCTTCGCCGCGCTTCAGAAGAGCGAGCTTTGCTTTGCCGAGGCCGTAGTGCCGGTACTGTTGCCACACATCAGGGTCGTCCTTCTTGACTAGGTAGCTCAGCGTAATAGCGATTTCGACGAGCGTCCGCAACGACGACCGTGCAGAAATCGATGTTGACGCACCGGGTCGCATTACTTCGCCCAGGATCGCCGCCGCGTAGGCGCACAAGCCGAACACCGCATCCCGCCGCGCGTCAACGCGCGTGTGCAGTAGCGTGGCCCAGTAGGCCACTCGGATCTGCGCGTTGAGGTCACGAAGCTGGTCGGCGGTCAGCCCCACCTCAATCCCGCTGGCCTCTGGAGCATAGCTGTAGAAGGGTCCACATTCAGATGCGCGCAGTGCTGTCTCCCAGAAAGTCTCTGGCCACTCTGGCGGTGTCTCGGCAGCCCGAAATGCCATCTCGGTTGCACGAATGGTGGGCCGAACCCTGCGCATGTCGCCGCGGTTGGGATACTCGAGTATGTCGCGAGCATAGTCCTCGTCGGGCGGGTGCAGCTTGCCCGACAAGAGCATCGCGAGCACGATCAGCCAGCGACAGTCAGTCGACTCTTGGCTCTGGTGATCGAAGCAGGTGACAACAGCGTGGGCGAGTTCATTCCATCCCTCCTCCGAACTCGCCGGAGACTCGACGATCGAAGCCCACGCGTCGTAGCCAGGCAGCGCGGTGAGTAGAGAGAGCGGTGCGAGCGCGCGGGGGACATCTGGCAGCTGACCTAGGATTGCACCTAGTGCTTCCAGCGCCACGGGCTGGTCAGCCAGCGCTGAGTGAGTCAGCCGACCATCCGGAAGTACGAGCTTGCCATCATCAATCGCGTGCCCAATGACTCT
This sequence comes from uncultured Coriobacteriia bacterium, assembly GCA_963768865.1. Taxonomy (GTDB): domain Bacteria; phylum Actinomycetota; class Coriobacteriia; order Anaerosomatales; family CAVYJL01; genus CAVYJL01. The sequence goes on from CAVYJL010000008.1 coordinate 386,824, forward strand.
GAAGACCCGAAGTGTGTGATCGCGCTCGAAGTTGCTGACGATCAATGCGGCCCACATGAGGTCGGGGAGTACCTCATCGAGCCACGACGAGGGCTTCATGTTCGGCATCGCATCGAAGGGGGCTACAAGCTTGCTCCCCTCACGCTTCTGCCTCTCGAGCGGGGTCCTCCTTGTGTCGCGCCTCCCGCGTCGATGCGTTCTCCCCACCCTCCGCCTCCGTCCCCCGTCATGGAGCAGACGTTGTAGCGCATGAGCTGCGCGCCACCCACGATACACGTCAGTCACTCACGATCCGTCGCGTTTGCTCGATGCGCTGGTTAGATGCCTCCCCGCGCGTGCCTACCTAGCCACTCCACGAGATTGCTGTACTCCTTCAAGCCGATTCGACTGGCGAGAGACTGAGAGAAGTTGAGCGCGTCAGGCGTAAACCGTGATGTCGTCACGAGAAGGCCAGCAGTGGCCCTGTCTGCTTCAACGACGCCGTACAGCTGCCGGACGACGCCAACTCCGACCGGCCGTTCAGCTGACTGCCGCTTGCACTCGACGTAGTAGAGGTGGCGACCGACTACGGTGTCCGCGAAGGCGAGTATGTCGCGGCCACCGTCTCTTGTCTGCGGAGTGAGGGTGACTTCCAAACCCTCTCGGGAGAGCAGCTCCGCGGTGAGCTCTTCGAACGAGTGCGGGTCCATCGAGTGCATGAGATGCGGCTCTCTTGCCAGAAGCGTGATCAGCTCGTCCCACCTACTCTGACCCGCGACAAGCAGGGATTGCACAAGTGCGTCCGGCGTTGAGTAGAGCGGCTGTAGAGGAGCGCAAGCGGGCCACTCCTCGTCGAAGGAGGACCCAAGCGCCCTCATGTCGACGGGTTCTCTGGTCAGCGTCACAGTCGATCTCGTACGCCAGACAAGCGCAGCTTCGCGGTCGACGAGGAGTACGTGAATCGAGGCAGGCCGCAACGCAAAACGTGCTTCCCAGCCGAGTGAGGCGTACATCTCGGATAGGGACCGGCGCCAATGCTCATAGCGCCCCTGGGGTGGCAGGGGTCCCAGACCGAGTATTGCTCGCAAGTGAAGGCGTTGGTCCGCGGTGCCTAGTACGTCGTCCAGCATCGGTCCCGACCCGTCATGCCCGAAGCCATACCTGATGTCGCCAATGAGTTCGATGGAGCGGGACGCGCCCGCCACGAGTACGGCGGCGGCCTGGTGTAGTTCCGGGAACTCAATCGTTCGCATCGCTTGCTCCAGGAGTGCATCTAGCGTGTAGCGCATGAGCTGCGCCCTCGTGCTCATTATCGGCGACAGCCACCCGGCTGTCCTGGCGTTTGCTCGATGCGCTGGTTAGATGCCCAACCTCCCGGTGCTGGTCGACTACGCAAATGAGATCGTCCACAGCTCCTCATGCGGCTGGCCCGCAACGTCAATCCAAGTGGTTCTTACGCCCTTGGGCCCCACCCCAAGGACGGGTATGACTAGGATCCTCACGGCGCTGTGTGCATGAAGAGTGGCTATGGGCTGGGGATCATCGTTTGCGATTAGCCGGCCGTCGCCCTCAACCTCCAGCCGCCAGCCCACTGCGTGCACAGGTGTGTCGCCATCGTTCGCCAGCACGAGGTATCGTGCCGTGTCGATTCGCAGCTCGCTGAAGGCAATGCGCTGGTGTTCCTCTCGCTCGCTAGTCGCCGTCACCCGACCGGGTCGCCCGATGGCGAGACCAAACTCGGCGGCGAATCCCTCAGACCGGGCAAACAGCGCTCCTACCTGCCTGCGAGTCAGAGTCGAGTTGCCTCCTGCGGTTCTGCCGAAGGCGTGACCCTTCACTAGATGAGGCCCACGTATGGTGTCCGCGACTGTGACTACCAAGTAGCCGAGGTCACCTTCGGGAATCCGCACGACCGACTGGAGGGCAGGGGGTTCATCGATGGTCGTGGCCACTAGGGTGACGCGCTCCACCGCCCCATCGAGATTGAAGGGGGTGAGTCCAGACGCAGAGCCACCGGTCTCCTCAACTCCGTAGAGGATGACGCCGCCTCCCGAATTGGCCATGGCCGCAAGGTCCTTGGCGAGGTCGTCGTTCTTCCCCGATTCGGGCAACTGTCGCTTGAACTCAACCTGCGCTGATTTCTGGACTCGCTCGGTCACTAGGCGTTCGAGATCGGCCAACGACTCGACCTTGAGCATGCCTCACCCCCGCAGCGGAATGCCTCCAGGTGCATCTAACGGCTAAGCGCATGAGCTGCGCGCCACCCACGATACACGCCCGCCACGCACGATCCGTCGCGTCTGCTCGATGCGCTTGTTAGCGAGCGCGGATTCAGATACTAAGTGCAACACCCACCCCGAGGCGCGAGGGTGAGGCGACCTGGGATACTCCGAGTTCCTCTCCTCCACCAAGAACAGGGGAACCGTTGCCGAAGTACCGCCAGATCACCTCGAGTGAACGATACGTCATCCAAGCGCTCAAGAAGGAGGGCTTGTCGCGTCGCGCGATCGCGCGCCACCTGGGGCGCTCCCCCTCCACGATCTGCCGAGAGCTCTCCCGCAACCTGTCCAGCCAGGGGCGCTACACGCCGTTCAAGGCCGACCAGCGCACCCGGGCCAGGCGCTCGCGGTGTCGGCGCAACTCGCGGTTCTGTGCCCAGGACTGGGCACTCGTCGAGCACCTGATCGGGCTGGAGTGGAGTCCCGAGCAGGTGTCGGGGTGGCTGCGGCTACACGGCCACCTCTCGATCAGCCACGAGACCATCTATATGTACCTGTGGCGCGACAAGTGTGCCGGCGGAGAGCTTTGGAGGCATCTGCGCCAGGCCACCAAGAAGAAGCGCAAGCGCTACCGAAGTCACGACTCCCGCGGAAGACTGCCTGGTAAACGCCACATCTGGGAGCGCCCAGCGGAAGCAGAGGACCGCCAGGTGGTCGGTCACTGGGAGATAGACACGGTCAAAGGTGACGACCAGGCGCGCCATACGGTGGTGACGATGGTGGAGCGGGCGACGGGCTACCTCGCGATCGGCAAGCTCGTGCGCCACACGGCGGCGGACACGACCGCGCGCTGCATCGAACTCATCGGGCGACACCCGGGCAGGGTGACCACCATCACCGCGGACAACGGCAGTGAGTTCCACTCCTACGCCGACATCGAGGCCGCCACCGATGCGCTGTTCTACTTCGCCACACCGCACCACTCCTGGGAGCGCGGGACATGCGAGAACACGAACGGGTTGATCCGCCAGTACCTGCCCAAGAGAGCGAGCATGGCGCACGTCACCCAAGCCGACTGCGACGCGATCGCGGCCAAGCTCAACTCGCGACCAAGGAAGCGCCTGGGCTTTCGGACACCGGAGGAATGCTATGTACCAGCCGGGTAGGCGCGAGCGGCCGGGTCAGAGCCGGCGTTGCACTTCAAACTTGAACTCAGACGGGAGCGGACCTAGGGTTTCGATTCGGCTCGCTGCACCGCAGATCTCACGCTGCCGAGCCCTGTTGACCCGTTTACTCCAATATCGAAGCTGGCGGTGGATGAGCCCGCCGGCACCGCGATACCAGTGACCCTAGCGCGAATCGAGTCTCCGGCGGCGAGGGTCGCGTCAAGTCGAACCGTGAAGTCCGGACCGGATGCCTTGTACTCAACCGGCACCGGCGGGTCGACCGAGACACATGAGGCCCTGTGGGACGGCGTGACGCGGGCATCTCCGGTGCGACCCTGGATGGTAATCCCGCCTACCGGCGACTTGCCGACATTCGTCACGACCACAGTGCACTCGCCTTGATGCGCATTGCGATCCACGACGATGGTCTTCTGGACATCCAGTCGTCCCTGATACCGAATCTCCTCTGCTGGGGCGCTGAAGAAGTAGTTGATCGCGATGGGCACGAGCACTGAGCAAGCGAGGGCGACTACGCTGATTAGAATCGAAATGCGCTCGTACCTGGTCACTCCTAGAGCACCCCCTAACTCTCCGTCCAACCAGCGATTGTGCAGTCCCAATACAAACAGGACCGTAGCTTGCCTAGTTCCAGTATACGAAGCCGCTGCAACACCTCGGCAAGTCGGGCTGGGCGCGGGCAGTTGGAGCGGGGCGGCGAAGCCTAGGGGAGGCTTGCTCTACGCGCACTGCATGAGCCGCCCCTGGGGCCGCCCCGCCCCCGCCACCCCTAGTGGAACGTCCGCCCCACCACATCTTCCTGCTGCTCCCTAGTCAGCCGGTTGAACCGCACCGCGTACCCCGACACCCGCACGGTCAGCTGCGCGTGCTTCTCCGGATGCTCCATCGCGTCCACCAGCGTTGCCCGATCCAGCACGTTCACATTGATGTGGTGTCCGCCGGACGCGAAGTACCCATCCAGCATGGCCGCCAGCTTGCCGGTGCGCTCCTCGCGCGACGCGCCCAGCGACGACGGCACCACAGAGAACGTGTACGAGATCCCATCGGCTGCGTCCTCGTAGGCGATCTTGGCCACTGAGCACATGGACGCCATCGGCCCGCTCGAATCTCGGCCGTGCATGGGGTTGGCGCCGGGGGCGAAGGGCTCGCCGGCGCGTCGGCCGTCGGGGGTGGAGCCGGTCGCCTTCCCGTAGACGACGTTGGACGTGATGGTGAGCACCGACTGCGTGGCGATCGAGTCGCGATACGTGGGCCTGGCACGCAGGCGCTCCATGAACCCGTGCACGAGATCGCGCGCGATCGTGTCCACGCGGTCGTCGTTGTTGCCGAAGAGCGGGAACTCGCCGTCCACCACGAAGTCCACGGCGAGCCCGCGGTCGTCGCGCAGCACGGAGACTCGGCCGTGCTTGATGGCGGAGAGTGAATCCGCCGCCACGGACAGGCCCGCGATCCCGAACGCCATGAAGCGCTCCACGTCCCTATCGTGCAGCGCCATCTCGAGCCGCTCGTAGCAGTACTTGTCGTGCATGAAGTGGATGATGTTCATCGTGTCCACGTACGTGTCCGCGAGCCAATCGAGGATGCGGTGGTACCTCTCGGCGACGTCCGCGTACTCGAGCACGTCGGTCTGGACGGCGTCGATCTCGGGCCCCACCTGCTCCCCGCTGACTTCGTCGCGCCCGCCGTTGATGGCGTACAGCAGCGCCTTGGCAAGATTCACCCGCGCGCCGAAGTACTGCATCTGCTTGCCTATGCGCATCGCGCTCACGCAGCATGCGATCCCGTAGTCGTCGCCAAAGGTGGGGCGCATGAGGTCGTCGTTCTCGTACTGGATGGAGCTCGTCTCAACGGACAGCTCGGCGCAGTAGCGCTTGAACGCATCCGGCAACGCACGCGACCAGAGCACCGTGAGGTTGGGCTCCGGCGCGACGCTCAGGTTGCGCAGCGTGTGCAGGAAGCGGTAGGTCGAGCGGGTCACGAGATGCCGGCCGTCCTCGCCCACGCCGCCCAGCGCCTCGGTCACCCAGGTAGGGTCGCCGCTGAACAGCGCGTCGTAGTCCGGCGTGCGCAGGAAGCGCACCATGCGCAGCTTCATCACGAACTGGTCCACGAGCTCCTGCACGTCCGTCTCGCACAGCACGCCCTCTCGCAGGTCGCGCTCGAAGTACACGTCCAGGAACGTGGACACCCGTCCCAAGCTCATGGCCGCGCCGTTCTGCTCCTTGGTCGCGCCTAGGTACCCGAAGTAGAGCCACTGCACCGCTTCCCGGGCGCCGGTCGCCGGGGCCGAGATGTCGAAGCCGTACGACGCAGCCATGTCGCGAAGCTCCTCGAGGGCGCGGACCTGCTCGGCGAGCTCCTCGGCAAGGCGGATGGTGGGCTCGGTCATGCGCTCGGTGGCTAGCGACGCGCGCTGGGCCTGCTTGTCGGCGATGAGGCGATCCACGCCGTAGAGCGCCACGCGACGGTAGTCGCCGATGATGCGGCCCCGGCCGTAGGCGTCGGGCAGGCCGGTGATGATGCCGGACCGGCGGGCGGCCCGGATCGTGGGCGTGTAGCAGTCGAAGACGCCGTCGTTGTGGGTCTTGCGCAAGCCGCGGGGGCCGTACGACTGCGCGAGCTCGGGTGCGAGCTCGTGCCCGTACGCGTGAAGCGCGGTCTCGACCATGCGGATGCCGCCGCGCGGCATGAGGGCTCGGCGCAGCGGTTCGTCGGTCTGCAGGCCCACGATCACCTCGTCGGCCCGACGCAGGTAGCCGGGCGCGTGCGACGTGATCGTGGACGCGACGCCGGTGTCCGCGTCCAGGATCCCGCGCTCACGCTCGATGCACATGAGCCGCTCGAGCTGGTCCATGAGGCGCTCGGTGCGAGGCGTGGGCCCGGCGAGGAACGACTCGTCGCCCTCGTAGGGCTGGTAGTTGAGCTGGATGAAGTCGCGGACGTCTATGGCCTCGCTCCACGGTCCGGGCACGAAGCTGCGCCAGGCGGTGCCTTCACTGGCCGAGGTCTTCTTGGGGTCGTTCGCGGGAGTACTCATCGGTGGGCTCCTTTCGCGGTGGGGACGGGCGTGGGGATGGGTGCGGGGGTGAGGCTGAGGAGGCGGCGGGACTCGCCGACCCGCCCGGACGGCACGCCGCGTGGCCGCCGGATCTCCATGGGCACGCCGGCGCTGAGGAACACCTCACGGGCGCGCCACAGCTCCTCGTCGGTGGGCACGGGCGTTCGGGCGAGCGAGTACGGGATGCCCAGCTGTTCCCACTTGTGCCGGCCCAGCTGGTGGAACGGCAGCACCTCCAGGCGCTGGACGTTGCCCAGGGTCGCGACGAACCTGGCCAGGCGCGTGAGGTTGCCGGAGCCGTCGGTGAGCCCGGGCACGAGCACGTAGCGGATGAGCGTGGGCTTGCCGGCCTGGGCCAGGCGACGCGCGAATCGCAGCGTGGGCTCGACGTCCACGCCGGTCACGTCGCGGTAGGTCGCCGGGTCGAACGACTTGATGTCCAGCAGCACGAGGTCGGTCGCGTCCAGGATCTCGCCGGTGGCGCGATCGCCCAGGAAGCCCGACGTGTCGAACGCCGTGTGCAGGCCGAGCGACTTGGCGCCGGCCAGCACGTCGCGCACGAACCCGGCCTGGACGAGGGGCTCGCCGCCGCTGATGGTGACGCCGCCGCCGCTCGCGCGAAGGAAGCTCGCCGTCACGCCGATGCGCTCGAGCAGCTCGTCTGACGAGGTCTCGGTGCCGCTGTCCAGACGCCAGGAATCGGGGTTGTGGCAGTAGCGGCAGCGCAACGGGCAGCCGCTCAAGAACACCACGTACCGCACGCCCGGTCCGTCGACGAAGCCGCCGACCTCTACGGAATGCAGATATCCCTTCGACATGCGCTCACCTCGTGCACCGGTCCGCCCGCGAGGGCAGAGGGGACGGGGCGAGGCGGCGAAGGGCGCGCCGCCGCGATGTTCGGCCGGCGCGAACGCCGCCGGGATCGTTGGCCGGGCATACGAGCCGGCCGGTGGGGTTGGGGACTTCCGGGGTCGGTGAGACCACGTCGTGCCTCCTCTCTTGAGAGCCCAGACGGTCGGCTCTTATCGAAGGAGGCTTCCCGATGGTTTCACCCATCTTGATTCCGTCAGAAGCCTGCCGAGGAGGGTGCCTATCCGGCGCCCGGAACCCCCGGCGTATCAAGATGGGTGCAGTCTACTATCATCGCGCCGTATCGCGCCACGCCGATCCCGGCAGCGGTCCGCTTCGCCCTGCGAGCGGGGCGTATGGGCCCGCGAACGTCCGTGACCGCAGGACGCGAACGCCCGTGACCGCAGGCGCGAACGCCCCCTATCGCAGCGGCTGCGGGAACACCTCTTTGCGAAGGTGCTCCGGTATCCGGTACCGCTGCCAGTTCAGTTCGCGGACGCCGGCGTTGTGCCCACCGGCAGGGCCCACGACGTCGGTGGCCGCCTTGACGGCGTACTCGGCGGCCTGGACGGCCTCCTCGGGGTAGAGGGCGGTGGCCGCGGCGAACTCCGCGGCCTGAGCCGCGGCCCGGGCGCACGGCTCGGCGGCTTTCAGAGCGGCCTCGTGCGCGGCGGCGGCGTATACGCCCACCTCGACCGGCCTCATCTTGCCGCGGGTCCATGCGCGGGCTGCATCCACGGCCTGTGCGGGCCGCGCGTCGCTGGGCCGGTCGCGCTCGAACAGGAAGAGCACGTGCTCGGCACAGTCCGCTGCCCACAAGGCCATGAGCTTGTGATCGGCGTCGTTCAGGTTCATGGGAGCCTCGGGTCCTCGGGTTCGGGCGCGGGGTCGACAGTGGTCTCGGGCTCGGCCCCCAGGAGCGTCTCTTCCATCCTGCTCTTGGCCTCCGAGACGTAGTCGGTGCCGTCGAGCGCGGCGGCGAGCAGTCGCGCGTGGGGGGAGACGAAGGCCTCGCCCGCCGTCACGGCCTGCGCGAGATCCTCGAGCTCCATGAGCACGGCCCGGCGCGACTCCTCGTCGAAGATCCGGTCCGCGTTGTCGACGAAGAAGCTGTGCATGATGCGGTTGCGTCCCGCGAGCGCCGCCTGGATCACGCCGCCCTCGTCCTCGAGGTGGAGGTCGGAGCGCAGGATCGCCGCGAGCTGGCCGGCCGTCTTCTTGCCCAGCGCCTCGAGCAATTCGTCGCCGGAGCCCGAGCCCAGGCGGATCGCGCCGGACTCTTGGGCGTACGCGAGCAGTACGCGCATGGACGACTCGAAGAGCTGGCACTGCATCAGCGCCAGGCCGGCGGCCGTCACGAGCGCCTGCCACGAGCCGGGCATCGGCGACGGCTCTGCCGGCGGGCCGGAAGCCGAGAAGTCTGTCATCAAAACCCCCTGTCACGGATCACCCCAAGCAGGGACCGGGCTCTCCGGCGCCCCGCGCAGCTCAAAGGATACGCCCGCGGGGTGACACGAACGGGACCCGCAACGAACCGTGCGGCTTCACGCCGCGCAGCGCGCCTACGCGCGGTACACGCCGCCCGCCTCCGGCCGCGACGCCACGATCTCGGCGATGCTGTCGGCGACGGCGGAAGGCTGCGCGAGCCGGCCCTCGGCCTGGAGACGGAGGAAGCGCGCCACCTCTGGGAAGTCGGCGACGCTGGACTCGCGCACCTGGGCCTGCATGTCGGTATCCATGACGCCGGGGTTCACGCTGATGGCGCGGATCGGGTGCTCGCGCGCGGCCTGCTCGAGCGCGAGGGAGCGCACGAAGTTCTCCATCGCCGCCTTGCTCGCGCAGTACGGCGACCAGCCGGCGTAGCCCTTCTCGGCAGCGCCGCTGGAGATGTTCACGAACGTCTTGGGGCAGGCGTGACCCTGGAACGCGTCCACGAACGCCCGCGCGAACAGGATGGCCGAGGTCACGTTGGTGTCCACGTGCGCCGCGATCCCGGCGGGCGAGGCGTGCTCGACGGGGCCGACCGGTCCCAGCACGGCGGCGTTGCCGATGGCGACGACCTCGGCACAGTGGGTGGCGGCGAGGGGAGGCAACGCGGACGCGAAGGCCGCCGCCGCCGCGCGGATGTCGGCGAGGTCCGCGGGCACGCTATACGGGTGTGGCGCCGAGCGCGAGAACTCGAGAACGGTCCAGTCGCGCTCGCGATACAGCTCGCACAGCGCGGCTCCCAGGCCGCGCCGATCCCCCGGTGATGATCGCCAGGCGCATGCTCGATCCCCCTGAGACAACTCGCCGCTCCTGTTCGCACCAGTCTAGATGCCCCGGTGGCCTGTGACCGCGCATAGGACCGGAGCCGCCGCGAGCCCGGTTGGGCACGATGTTCGCTGTTCGTCACGTGCCTGACGTGTCAGACCCGTCGGGTATGCTTTTGGAACCGTTGGCCCGGGTGAGGGAATCCGGGCCGCGCACGTACGTAGAAAGGACTCGACGAATGGCCGAGCAGAAGAGCAGTGGTATCGACCAGCAGACCCTGATGTACGTCCTCATCGGTGTCGTCGTGGTCCTGGTCGCGGTTGTCGGTTTCATGGTCTACCAGCGCAGTCAGCCCAGCGGCGTGCTGCCGGCCGGCGGCGTCGGCTCGGCTGCCCAGATCAACGGCGTGAACGCCGCTACCGGGCAGTCCTCCCAGGCCACCACCCCCGCGGGCATGGTCGCGCCGCCCAGCGTCCCGGTGGATCCGAAGACCTCCACCAAGGTCGACGGCACCCCCAAGGCGCACGTTGAGAAGTACTACGCCGCCGCCGTGAAGGGCGACTGGAAGACCGCGTACACGCTGCTTCCCGCCGCCAACAAGGGCCAGTCCACCGAGGAGCAGTTCGCCCAGACCCAGCAGGGTTACGGCATCAACAGCTTCAAGGTCACCGGCGCCACGGAGTCTGGCGATCAGGCCACCGTCACGGTGAGCATGAACACCCAGTCGTTCGGCGCGTTCTCCAACCAGTGGACCTTCCAGAAGGTCAACGGTGAGTGGTACGTGGCCGGCAAGAAGACGATGATGGGCGGAACTGGTCAGTAACGACTCGGACGGGGGATCGGCGGCGCATGGCTGACGGGGGACTCGAGCCCTACCTTGCGCCGGGCACCGACCCGAGAGTGATCGACGCATACGCCTCTCTCGCGCAACGCGCGGGAGAGGCGTCGTCGTTGTGGGAGGACGAGCTCGTCTTCGTGGACGTGGAGACCACCGGCTTCGACCCCTCCCGCGAGCGCCTGGTGGAGATCGGCGCGGTGCGGGCGCGCGGCCCCGAGGTCGTGGGCACGTTCCACACCTTCGTGGATCCCGGCCGCCCGCTTCCCGACGCGATCGTGCGCCTCACCGGCATCAGTGACGACGACCTCGCGGGCGCGCCCGCCCCGCACGCCGCCGCCGCCGATCTCGCGGCGTTCGCCGCCGGCGCCGACCTCGTGGGGCACAACGCGAACTTCGACCGCTCGTTCCTGGAGGCCGCGGGCGGCGGGCCCCTGCCGGGCCGGTGGTTCGACTCCCTCGAGCTCGCGCGCATCGCGCTGCCGCGCATGCGCACGCACCGCCTGGCGGACCTGGCCGAGGCCTTCGGGCTCGGTCCCGCCCCGCACCGCGCGCTCGACGACGCGCAGGCCACGTTCGGCTTGTGGCGCGTGTGCATGGCCGGTCTCGAGATCCTCCCGCGCGACCTTGTCGAGGCGGTCTCGCGTCTGTCGCCCGACGTGCCTTGGCCGCTGCGCGAGGTGCTGGCGGCGAGCGCCGGCCGCGGCCGTCACACCCGCGCCTTCGACCTCAAGCACCTCCGCAACGAGGCGCGCGAGACCGGCAAGGCCAAGCCGCTCACCGATGCCGAGGAGTCCGACGTCGTCGCGCCTCCGAGTCGCGACGTCGGGGCGGCGTTCGCCGCCGACGGGCTGCTCGGCGAGATGTATCCCGGCTTCGAGCCGCGCGACGCGCAGCGCGAGATGGCGCTGGCGGTCCTGGAGGCGTTCGGCGAGCAGACGCACCTGGCCGTGGAGGCCGGCACCGGCGTGGGCAAGTCGGTGGCGTACCTCGTGCCCTCGGCACTGCTCGCGCTGCGCAACCGCGTGGGCGTGGGTGTGGCCACGCGCACGAACGCCCTGCTGGACCAGCTCATGTACCGGGAGCTTCCCGCGCTCGCGCGCGCGCTCGACGCCGCCGGCGAGACCAAGGCCGAGCCGCTGCGCTTCGTGGCGCTCAAGGGCTACGAGCACTACCCCTGCCTGCGCAAACTCGACCGCCTGCTCACGGACACCGAGCAGCCGCCGGTCGCGCTCGCGGACATCGCCGCCACCGTGGCGTGGGTGTCGCAATCGCCGTGGGACGACCTCGACGCGCTCAACGTGCACCGCACCGAGGACTACCGCATGGCCGTCACCTGCGTCGCTGAGGAGTGCGCCAAGCGCCGCTGCCGCTTCTACCCCGGTCAGTGCTACGTGCACGGCATCCGCCAGCGCGCGCAAGCCGCGCACATCGTGGTCACCAACCATTCGCTGCTCTTCAACGACGTCTCGCTCGCCGGCGGGATACTGCCGCCGCTGCGCTACTGGGTCGTGGACGAGGCGCACGCCGCCGAGATCAGCGCTCGCGACCAGCTCTCGCGCCGATTCTCATTCTCCGGCGCCAAGGGACTGCTCGCAGGACTCACGCTGCGAGAGCGCGGCTCGGCCACCGCCGCGGTGCGCGCGATCGTGGCGCCCCACGGCGCCCCACCCCCCATGAAGCAGGACCTTGCCGAGGCCCTGGCCGCGCTCACCGACCAGCTTGGCACCGAAGCCGCGACCGCCTCCACCGTCCTGGCGAACTTCGCCGAGTACGTGGCCGAAGATCCCCGAGCTCAGCGAGACGCGCGGCGGCGGGTCGGAGCGCGTGACCGACCGGCTGCGCATGAGCGGCGGGTTCAGCTCGGCTATGAGCGTGGGCCGCAGCCTGGTGAAACGCCTCACGGACGTCGTGCGCGCGGGCACCGAGCTCACGGCGCTGCTGGAGGAGGCCGGCGACGACCTCGCCGACGAGCGCTCCGACCTGCGCTCGCGCGTGGCGCCGCTCGCGGGCCAGCTCGACGCGCTGGCGAGCTTCGTCAACGGCGACGATCCCGACTACGTCTACATCTTGCGCACGAACCGGTGGGGCAAGCCGGACTCGCTGGTCTCGGCACGACTCGAGGTTGGCCCAGCGCTCGTCGCCGACTTCTACCCCGCGGTCCGATCCGTCGTCTACACGAGCGCGACGCTTGCCGTGGGCGACGACTTCGGCCATCTCACCGCACGGCTGGGCCTGGACCTGTTGCCGCCGGAGCAGTGGCGCACCCTCAAGCTCGAATCGCCGTACGACCTCGAGAACCAGATGGCCGTGTACGTTGCCACAGACTGCGGCGACCCGCGCAATCCCGGATGGCTCGACCGCGTCGCCGAGCTGCTGGAGGGCGTGCACCGATCGATGGGCGGGTCGGTGCTGTCGCTCTTCACGAACCGCCGCGAGATGCATCGCACCTTCGAGTCGGTGGTTGGCCCGCTGACCGAGAGCGGGTTGGAGGTGCGCATGCAGGAGGGCGCCGGCTCCGTGAAGCGCCTGCGCCAGGAGTTCCTGGCCGATGAGCACCTGTCGCTCTTCGCGACCCGGTCGTTCTGGGAGGGCTTCGACGCGCCGGGCGACACGCTGCGCTGCGTGGTGCTGGCGAAGCTGCCGTTCCCCAATCCCAACGACCCCGTCATGGCCGAGCTCAAGGAACGCGAGCCCAACGGGCACTTCGAGCGTCACGCGCTGCCCGTGGCCGCCCTGGATCTAAAGCAGGCCGTGGGCCGTCTCATCCGGTCGTCCAGTGACAGCGGCTGCGTCGTGATCGCCGATTCGCGCCTCTCCAGCGGCATCCGGTACGCGCCGGTGCTGCTGGACGCGCTGCCGGTCCGGGGCGTGGAGATGCTGCCCGCGCAAGACATCGTGGAGCAGATCCGGATCAGGTTCGGCCGGTAGGGGGCGGGCGCCGCGCGGATCCGCGTGCACGTGGGCCCGTGCGGCTCTCGTCCGATCGGGGCGGTGGAGGTCAAGTCGGGGCACAGGATCGGCGCTGGCCAAAGCATGCGGTGTGTATGCCATGTGCTTCGCACAGATACGCTCCGGCGGCCGCGGTGCGCCTGGACGCCTTGAGACCTCAGCGGGGTGGCCGCTGACCCCGCGGAGATACGAAGTCCTTGACATCGGGTGCCTGTGTTCCATAAAATGAACACCATGTCACAGAAACTGAATCCAGATTCGCTGCCAAGGCTTTTCCTGAAGACCAGGCCCTATCGGGTCTGGAGCTTCTTGACGCTGCACCCTGACGAGCCTTCATACGGCAAGCAGATCTCCGAGGCGACCGGGGTCAGCCGTGGGGCCACCAACCAGATTCTGAACGAGTTCCTGGCGCAAGATCTGGTGACGAGACAGCGCACCGGCAAGATGTGGCTCTACACTCCCAAGCCGCATCCCGTCGTGAGCCACTTCCGCGTCTTCGAGAACCTCATCGTGCTGGCCTCGCTCGTCAGCGAGCTCGGTAAGGTCGCGAAAAGGGTCATCCTCTACGGTAGTGCCGCTAACGGTACCGATACCGCCGACTCCGACATCGATCTGTTCGTGATCTCGGACCGTCCGCAAGACGCTGCCGTGGCGATCCGCTCGTTCCCGAGCGATCGGCAGATCGCGCCGGTCATTCAGACTCCGGCGGAATACGCATCGGCCCGCACGACCGACAAGGCCTTCATCGAAGAGGTCAACAAGGGGCTCGTCCTCTTCGAGAAAGGCGTCGATGAACAGAGACTTTGATCAGTGCAAGAAGAAGAGACGGATCGTCCGCCAGGACTTCACGGCCGGTCTGATCCCTGCCGAGCTTGACGCCGCCCACAAGGATTTTGACTGGGCTCGGCGCAGCCTAGAAGAGCGAAACGAGAAGTGGGCGACGATCCAGGCCTACTACTCGATCTTCCACGCCGCCCGAGCCCTGCTGTTTGCCAAGGGCTACCGCGAGAAGAGCCACTTCTGCTTGAAGGCGGCGATCCAGGCGCTCTATGTGGACACAGGGGTCCTGGAGCAGGAGTTCGTCGACGACTTCGACACGACGATGCTGCTTCGCGAGACGGCAGACTACCGATCGGACTTCTCGCGAGAGGGAGCGACCTCCGCGCTCGAGAGCGCTGAGCGGTTCCTGGCCAAGGCAGAGGAACTGCTCAAGTCAGACGAAGAAGCGCCGGCGAGCGACTAGCCGCGGTTCTTCGAGTCAGTGGTCCTGGGGAGATTCTCAGACAGCAGAAGCACTGCCTTCTTCGCGCGGTTCTTCCGTTTCCGGCTCATGAGCTGGGAGCACGTATTGAGCAATTCCACCAGGCGAAGGAGGGTGTCGTGGCTCGGCTTATCATGAACTGGCTTCTGGCCATCTGCGCCGGCCTCCTCATCGGGGGCACTGCAGCTGATGTGGTGTGGGTTCTGCTCGGAACGCCACCGGTGTACGGAGCAGTGATTGATAGCTTGGCGGGTTACGGCTACCTGGTTCTCTTGCTACTTGCCATCCTTGTGTGTGTGCTTCTGCTCATACGCGGACCCGGCCTGGCCCGTGTGTTCGCATCCCTGGGCCTTCTGATGGTAGCCGGGGTGTTCCTCGGCATCGAATTCCAGATGGAGGCATTGCCCCCTTGGTGGGCGGACTACCTGGAGGTCGCCGTCCGCTACGCACAGGCGCCTGCGGCCATAGCCATAGGCAGTATTGGTCTCCCGGTGGCATTCCGGGGGATCGCTGGGCCTGACAATGCCTCCGGCTCCGCCTTCAATGAAGCCCACTGATGCGGCGTGCCTCAGTAGCAGTGCTCAAGCGCTTCAGGGCCGCACAGACCCGCAAGTTCGTTTAGCTGTGCTGGGTTCGTATAGCGGACCATTACGTCCGCGGAGCCATTCCCCGGTCCCCTCTCTTCGCGCTGTTCAGAGCAGCTTTCTGGTTCGCACTTCTTCGTTGTCTACTTGGCGGAGTGTGGGCGCAGGGGCGAGCCGAGGTCGCTCCGCGAAGAAGCTGCGAGGTGAATCGCACCCGGAGCAAACGCTGGCATGCTTCACCAGATGAATCGCCCCAGGTGAGGTTGATTCTCATGAGCACAACTCGACTGACGCCCCTGCGCCGACGACTCAGGTCGGCTGCCCTGCCCGTGAGCGCAAGCGACCGCCTCCTACGCATCGCTGAGCGATGGCCTCTCCTTCCTGGGTCCTGGCTGGATCTCGTTGACACCATCGTGAAGTGGTCGTCAAGAACCGAGCTGCTCGCGGACCCGTTCGAGAAGATGATCGCTCACCACGGGCCGGCCCGAGCGGTCGACTGGGTGAAGCTGAACCCCAGTGGTCGGTCGGTCTGACCCTGCTTACGATCTGCGAACTATCCAGAGCTGCCGCTAGTCCAGCCCCGGCCCGTTGATGGCACTTGTTGGTCTAACGAAATCTTGACAAGTCAGCCAATTGCCGACTAGTGGCACGCCAGGTAGAAGCAGAAGCAGGACGGTGAATCGCCGCGTCTACTTTGCGGAAGGCCGCAGTCCGCCAGACTGTTCAGCGCCGAATGGATCAAGGCGATACCGAGGGAGCGGGATTTCCGACAAGGAGGGCCCAAGGCAGGTTCTTACGGGCAGTCACTTGATTCCGGCGATTCTCGTCGTCGCCTACTTGTCGCCCTGCCCGACGTGGTCGGCTCGCAATTTGCATCCGTAGAGGCGAGGTACTCTCGGTGCAGCTCCCCCTTCGGGCTGGCGCTAAGGTCTTGACGCACTTCGCTTGGGATGCCTGCCAGTCGGTTCCAACAGCGGACATCGTATTTCCTAGAGCGCGTCCAGCAACACGATAGGAGGCCATTGATGAAGATGCGTCGAGCGGCTCGAGTGTCCCTCGTTACGGCGATGTTTCTTGCACTCACGCTTGCCGTTGGTGCCGCGCCAGCTTTTGCGCTGCAAAACGGCTACGAGCTCTTGGCGTGTGCAATGTCAGGCAGCTCCGCAATGACCTCTTGGGGCACCGCATCGAGCCTCTACTGGCCCTCTAGCGTTAGTTTGACGGGTCACCCTGATCCCTCTTCAGGACATGTCAATTCCATCTACGTCGTGAACCAAGCCTTAGGTGACAGCGTTGAAGTGGGGTGGAGTTGGTTTCTCCCTGCGTATCCGATTGGGGCTCCGCCGCAAACCAAGCCCCAAGACTTCGTTCACCAAAGAAAGAATAACGCCGACATCATAGATAAGGATGTGGCTGACAATGGCAGCCAGGTCAACGTCTGGGTGCCATTTACGCTCTCCAACGGTTCAGGTGACGCTTGGACAGCCTACATCAACAATCAGGTGGCGTATTCTTGGACTGGTACGGGATTCTACAACGGCTACTCGATGGCGGGTGTTGAACGTCAGTACTGTGATAGTACGTACCAGGATACCAACACAGGTTCAGATAGGTACTTCCAGTTGCGACAGCCCGGTGCGAATACCTGGTACGGTATTTCGTCGGCATATTCGCCATGGTTCCGCGAGCAGGCCGTCAGAGATCACCTGGACGACCCTCCGTACAAGATAATCTTCCCTTACTACGGTAACGCCAACTGGGTGGCCTTTGATGTCCAGTAGTCCCAATAGAACAGTAGTACTGAGGAGGAGTTGATTGTGTCTTTGCGCGCACGAGCCGCCGTGGTCTTGTTGGTTGTTGTTGCTGTGGCTGTGGTTGGCTTGATTCTGTCCAGGTCAATCTCCACCGTGCAACAAGTCCGGAACCCGCTCGGGACCAAGTCTGGATCGTCGGGCTCGGGAGGGGGAGCAAGGAGCGCGGCTTTTGAGGATCCTATGTACGATGCGAGTGTCCCGTCTGTCGCGCTGACCAACGCGTTATCGATGATATCGACTGATGTGGTAATGCCCGGCGCTTCAGTGATGGGCCAACCAACGAAGGCCATCATCATTGAGGGCGAGACCAGGAGCCGCCAGGGCATCGACGCCCTGTACTCCAATGGAGTGGAATTCAAGGCTCAGCCGGGCAGGGCGTTGTCCGAGTTCGAGAGTGCGCTCGTAACGAACGCGCCTCCGCCTGCGGTAGACCCGAGTGTCCCATACACGGACGGTAGGGTGTATCACTACGAGGTCCGATGGATCAATGGCGTGAAGGTGTTGTATCGTCGCAGTGGTGTCCAGACATCGAAACGCGGCGGTCTGAGTCCTGTTCCGCCCTCTGTAGACTGGCGCGACGGAAGCACCATGTATTGGCTGACTTGTGCTCCTGACCATCCGGTGACGGACTCCCTCTTGCTCGCGGTTGCACAGAAGGTTGTTCACTAGCGCATGTAAGTCGTAGGGTGATGATCCGATGCTGCGAAAGGGGTGCCCAAAGCCGCGCCTAACCATCATTCGCGCGAAACGTCGCCGGAGATGTTACAGAACGGTCTCTTCCGCACAGTTCTCTAGCAACTCAGCACGTAGCTCGAGGCAGAATGTGAGTGACTCGACCATTGACGGGCTGTTCGCGTAGCGTGTAGTCACGTCCACCAGACTCGACTTATCCGAACCCTCCGAAGGATGGCTTCAAAGAGCTCAGTACGCTGGGCTCTCTTCAGTTTCCGATCTTCGACGTAGATGGTGGCGAAGAAGGCCTGGTTGGCCTCCGAATGTTCACGACGAACTGGTAGTCGCCGCGGCCCAGATCCTTGAATTGGTTCCCTGAGTCCCTGCGGCACGTCCTTGCCGCCGGGACCTCGACTCCTGGGACCCCGCTGGCGAGTCTGGCGCCGTACGGCTTAACGACCGAGCGCCGCCCCGCACGGCCGTGGGTCCTGGGGAAGGGGCGCGGGTCCGTCGGCAGGGAGACGGACCGCGCGGCCCCCGTCACGCGCTGGGGCCCAGCCCCGCCGTCGCGCGGACCTCGGCACGGTGCCGAGCGATCTCCCAGGTACTCAGGACCATCGAAAGTCCGATCATGCTTGCGGCGATCACGAGCCACCAGTTCACGAGCACGGCGTCGCGCGCCGCGTCGCCGGTGCCGCCCGGGCCCAGTGCGAGCGTCACGCCCAAGATGGGCGGGAAGGCGACGAGGAAGAGCGCGAGGAACCGCGTCCTCGCGTTGAAGTTGAACAGGTACGTCGCCATACCTACGCCCAGCATCCAAACCACGGGCAGGATCAGCATCATGTAGTCGCCGCCTTAGGGTCCGCACGGCGCCGGGCCCACCCGTCCAAGTCCGCCCAGGGACTAATGGATGCTGCCCGGCTCCTCCTCGGCTGCCACCGATTCATCTTCGTCGTCTTCCACCAGCATCCTCTGTAGCCGAGGGCAGGCGGTGCAAAACGCGATGAGCTCTAGCGGCGAGGTGGACCGCGGCGATGCCTCGGCGGCGGCGATGAGGCGCCGAGGTTCGCCCCGCAGGACTTCCTCGCAGCATTCGTCGCACACGATGGATTGGCTGGCGGGGCACCAGTCGTGGTCCACCTGTCGATGCTGGTCGCCGCACAACGTGCAGCGGACCGCGCCGTCCCAGGGGTTCACCCTGGCGACGTGGAGATCGTGCTCGGCATGAGCCATGTGGGTCACTCCGGGTTCGGGGGCAGGGAGTGAAGGACTCGTACCAGCTTAGGGCACGTGAGGGGCTCGCGGCCAGTACCGAACGGGTGACGAGTCGGTGACCGGGCGTGCGCGACGGCGGGCGGCTGCGGCGCGTGGGCTACTTGGCATACTCCGGGCGGCGGCGGAACAGGTTGAACCAGAACCGGTAGGCCACCCACAGCAGCGTGAGGTCGCCCACCCCCACGAGCCATTGGAGCTGCTTGTTCGCTAGGCCCGTGAAGATGAGAGCGAACGCCGCGATGGCGATGACCAGGCCTATCGCCCAGCGCACGGTCACGTCGGTGGTGCTGGGACCCACCTCCTCGTGGAACTCGAGGCTGGGCGGGATGGAGGCGATGGTGTCCAACACTAAGCGCGCCTCCTCCTCCGACAGCCCGTTGCCGAACCGCACGCCCACCGGCTCGGGCCCGACGAGCACCACCCCGGCGCCCTGCTGACCCATCTCGTGCTGCGGCGCCCACCACGGCTGGTGTATGGGCGCGTAGCGGGGCTGAAGTGCGGAGACTCGGCGCAGCACGTACCAGAACCCCAGCGGCGGCCGCAGCGCGATCGTGGACGCGCCCACGTAAGCCGCCTCGTTCTGGCCGAATATCACGGTGTCCACGGCGGCCAGGAACGGCAAGAACGCCGCCGCGGCCCACCACGCCGGAAGGCCGGCGCGCAGCGGTGGGTTGTCCCAGAAGGCGGCGACCACGGTGATGACGGCGACGACCACCCACCCGGCGAGCGACTCGGCGAGCACCGTGGCGATGACGTGCCGGAGCCCGGGGCTCACCCGGATGCGCGCGACTACGGGCTCGCCGGTGGCCGACACGACCGTGACCCGGCCCCTGCGCTGGACCGGGGGCGGAGGCGCGGCGGTCGCCGGCGGCGCCTTGGTCGCGCTCACGAGGCGTCCGCGTAGTCGCGGGCGATGCGGCCGGCGAGGCCGGCGACGGCGGCGCGCAACTCGGCGGGTGCCGTGACCTGGGCATCTCCCAGGCGCGCGACGATGCGTCGGGCAAGCCAGTCAACGCCGTCGAACGGCACGCGCGCGAGCGTTGAGCCGTCGTCGCGGGCCTCGAGCTCGATGCCCGGCCACTCGCGAGCGCTGGGGAGGGCGGCGCCGGGCGCGAACACGACCTCGGCGGTGCTCAAGTCGGTGCGGCCGGTGAGGTCGGGAGTGGGCGGCGGAGGCTGCGCGGGCGGCTCGAAGCGACGCCCCGTGGGCGTCACCCAGCCCACGCGGTCCAGGCGGAACACGCGGTCGCCTTCCACGAGCTCGCAGTATGCGGACAGGTACCACTGGCCGCGGTGCAGCTCCAGGACGTACGGGTGGATGACGCGGACCGTGGTCTCGCCTCGGCCTGCGGAGAAGTACTCGATCTCCACGGCCTCGCAGTTCACGACGGCGCGGGCGATCGCGGCGTAGACGGCGCCCGCGTCACCGGGCGAGATGGCGGCGCGGACCACGTGGGTGAGCTCGTCGGGATCCACGTCCGAACCGGCCGCCTGCGAGAGCTTGCCGGCGAGCGGGTCGTCCGGCTCCACGCCGCAGGCCTGCAGCGCCGCCAGCAGAGCGGTGGTCTCGGGGACGGTGAAGCGCACGGTGCGGTCCAGCGCCGGGGGCTCGTTGGTGACCGTGAACGTGGTTTCGTCCTCGGAGAAGTCGACCTCGATCATCATGTCCGGCGAGTACGGGGGCGCGCCCACCATGAACAGGGTGTACACGTCGTCGACGATGTCGCGCGGGGTGGCGCCGATGCGCTTGGCGAGCTCGTCCACCGACAGGGTCTCGCCGCGGCGCAGGAGAGGCAGGATCGCGAGCATCTCGCGGAAGCGGTCGGTGCTCGAGCGCCTAGCCATGCGATGCCTCCACGTCGCGCAGGCGCTCGGCGAGCTGCGCCCGCAGCTCGGAGGGCGCCACGAGTTCCAGGCCCGGCCCGTTCTCGACGACCCATCGCATGAGCGCCGCATCGTCGCGAGCGGAAACGCGCCAGGTCACGGAGCCGTCCGGCGCCGCCTGTTCCAGCGTGCCGCGCCCGGCGCTCAGCCGGGGCGCCCGCCAGGCGTCCGAGGGGGCGAAACGGATCTGCACCTCGAAGGCCGCGGCCGCCGGCCCGATCTGGAACGGGAGCATGACCCACGCGGCGATGTCGAAGTCCCGCGGCCGCTCGAAGTCCGGCGTCCCGGGCTTGGCCGAGTGCGTCGTGAGCTTGCCCATGCGCGCGAGCGCGAACACCCGCGTGCCGTCCAGGTCCACGTCCCGGCCCACGAAGTACCAGCGTCCTTCTCGGCCGTATACGCCGTAAGGCTCCACGGTCCGCAGCCGATCCCCGCTCGTCGCGCTGGAGTAGTCGAACTCCACGCGCTTGCGGGCTCGCGCGGCCTCCGTGAGGTGCGCGGCGAGCCGGCCCTGCGAGCGCGGGTCCTCGTCCGCGAAGGAGCCGGGGTTGGCCACGCGGCCCTCGGCAGTCTGGAGGGCTAGCTTGGCGAGTGCCAGGCGCAGGTCCGAGCCGAAGGGGAACGACGGGTCTCCGGCCAGCGCGGTGCTGGCCATGCCCAGGACGGCGAGATCGTCGGCGCTGAGCTGCACCTCCGAGGCGAAGGTGGCGGCGCTGTCCAGGCGGTATCGCGACCCCTTGCCGTCCCCGGTGGTCTCGAGGATGAGGCCGCTGTCGCGCAGGTCCTTCTTGTCGCGCTCGAACATGCGCTCGAACGCCAGGTCGTCCTGGTCGGGCGGGTATAGGTCGCCCGCCTCGCGGATGGTGGCGGCCGAGACGGGCTCGGCGGCACGCGCGAGGAGCATCGCTAGGTTGAGGAGTCGTTCGGTGCTGTCGGCCACGTGGATCCTGCTTGGGCAGCCTGACGTTGACGCCATGGTAGCCGGGGGCGGCCGGAGGAACCAGCAGACAGAGCGAGGCGCTCCGGGGGGGACGGAGCGCCTCGTCGATAACGAGCCGGCGATTCGACCGCCCCCGAGGGGGGAGGAGGAGGCGGGCCGCTCAGCTCACGTGAAGAAGATTGCAATGTGCGTGCCAGCATCACAAACCCGCCTG
Source organism: uncultured Coriobacteriia bacterium (assembly GCA_963768865.1). Lineage (GTDB taxonomy): Bacteria > Actinomycetota > Coriobacteriia > Anaerosomatales > CAVYJL01 > CAVYJL01. Next base: position 408,797 of record CAVYJL010000008.1, read on the forward strand.
GGTATCCCAGCCAACGGCTTGCCGGTGTCGCCGAAAGGCCGCTGGAAGAGCGACGTCTCCTCTGTGAGCTGGTGTTTTGTTCCAGCGGACAGCACCGCGTAGGATGGGCGGATACCGCGTCGGCGAAGGGGGTCTTCGTGACGGCAACGGAGTTCTGGTCGGGCTGGTGGTGGCCGCTCGCGACCGCCGTGCTGGGCCTTGTCTTCACAGGTCTGGTCTTTGCCCAGTGGCTCAAACGTCGCAGGATGCACCAGCTGTGCTGGAGCATAGGCCTGCTCTTCTATGCGGTCGCCGCGCTCATGGAGGCGTATTCGGAGTTCACCCGGCATTGGGACCCGACGATGTATCGCGTCTACATCGTGCTCGCGGCATCGCTCGTGGGCTTCCTGGGCGCCGGGTCGTTCTACCTGATCGCCAAGAAGCGCTTCTGGCCAGACATCTACCTGGGGTTCAACGTCGTGGCGTTCGCGATCTTCCTGGTAGGAGCGTTCGTGGTGCCGCTGAACATGGCGGCGCTCGTGCCGGGCGTCACGGTGGGCGGCAACCCGCTGGGACCCCCGGGCTCCTTCCCGCGTGTGATGTCGTTCGTGTTCAACATCCCGGGATCGATCTTCCTACTGGGCGGTGCCGTGATCTCCATCTGGCGCTTCTCGCGCAAGAGGGAGTTCGCCTACCGGATGTGGGCGAACGTGCTCATCGCCGCCGGGACCATCATCATCGCCGCCTCGGGCGCCCGAGCGCACGCCGGCGCGAATCTGGGCCTGTATCCTGCCGAGATGGTCGCTAGCGCCCTGCTCCTCGCCGGATTCCTGATGGCGGGGACACTCGACAAGGGCGCCCGGGCGGTCCGGGCGCAACGAAAGGCAGCCGCGAAGTCGGAGGGAAGCGCGTGACGATCCGCCGAGGTATGAGAGTCGCGGCCGTGGTGGCCGCATGCGCTCTGGTGCCGGCCCTGGCCGGTTGCTGGGGATCTGCGCCCAAGTCGTCCGGCACCGGCACGACGGGCGGGGCCGCCGCCACGACGTCCACGAGCCCGGCCGGGACGCAGGGCGGCGCTGCGAGCGCGCCCGCTCCGGCGGCGTCGCTGGTCGTGAACGTGGGGATGGCCGGCGGCACCGTCGTGGGCGTGGTGACGGATGAGGCGAAAGGGGTGCCCGGCGGCGCGCCGGGCAGGGAGCAGATCCAGGTCATGTTCACCGCCATGAGCGGTGGAGCACCCGTCCGCGCCTTCATGACTCTCTTTCTGGACGGCGCGACCAGCCGCGGCGCCGGAACCGGAATGGGCAAGTCCGTGCGCGTCGAGTTCAAGACCGACGGGGCGGCACACGTCGCCACGGCCGTCACGGCCTACGAGCAGGCTGCCCAGGCTCCGGCCGCCCAGCTGGACATAGCCGGGACGCCCCAATCGGCGGGGACGTTCGCGGGGTCGCTCCAAGGCGAAGACTCCTCGGCGAACGGCGACACCGTCACCGTACTGGGGTCCGTGCAGTACCAGGGCAATGAGGTGCAGGTGCGTCAGCCGTTCCTGGTGACATCGGCAACGACCTTCCAGGGGCCCGACGGCAAGACCGGCCCGGCCAAGGCTCAGCTGGGCACGGGAGCGCTCGAAGGCCGTGTCACCGTCACCTACACGAAGGGCGCCGCGGGCTTCACCGCCACCAAGATCGTGAAGAAGTAGGAGCTGGTCATGGTCAAGCACATCGTCATGTGGAAGGTCGAGGGCGCCGGTCCCGACGATCGCGCCGCGACGGCCGAGGAGATCCGCGCCATGCTCGAGACGCTGCCCGGACTCGTGCCGGGGATCCGGTCGCTCGAGGTGGGCGTGAACGAGATGGCGGGCGATCAGGCCTCCGACCTGGTGCTCATCACCGAGTTCGACGACTGGCACGCGCTGCGCGACTACGGCGTCCACCCCGAGCACGTGAAGGTTGCCGAGAGGATCCGCCAGCTCACCACCGAGCGCATGAGCGCGGACTACTCGTTCTAGGGAGAGCCTGGTGGACGAAGCGATGACCGCCCAGGACGTCACGAGCGACCCGGAGCCGGCCACGGACGGCGGCGGACAGCGCGCACGCGCCGATCCGCAGGTTCGTGATCCGGGCGGGGCTCGTCGCGGTCGTCGTCGTGCTGGCCGCTTGGTTCGCGTCGTCGTTCGTGGCCCGACCGCTCGGCCCGGGCTTGTACACCGGCGTGACGCTCAGCAGCTACTCCGTGAGCAACGGGACCTTCCAGGGGACCTTGGCCGGGACGCCGGCGCGCACGATCCAGTCCACGCCGAGCACCCTGTACCTCGCCAACGGTCAGGCCGTCACGCTCGACCGCCTCCAGGAGATCGCTCAAGGACGGCGGCGGCACGCTCTCCATCAGCGTCACGCCCGACGGCCGGCTCGCGACGATCGAAGCGCGGACCCTACGCTAGTGCATACGGGATCGCCCGACCTGCGTCCATCGCCTCATGCCGAGGTCGGACAGTGGGCCACGACGTGCTACTCCTCCAACCCTTCGCCGCGTCGCGCTAGCCCGCCTACGTCCAGGACCACGACGTCGCGCCCGCGGACCTCGAGCAGGCCCTCGGCCTTGAGCTTGGCGAGGGCGCGGGAGAGGGTCTCCGGCACCGTGCCCAGCGACTGAGCGAGCTCGCCTTTGCTCATGCCCAGGTCCACGAACAGGCCGTCGGCACTGGTGCGGCCCACCGCGAGCGAGCGCTGGAACACGAAGCGCGCCACGCGCGCGGGCACGTCGAGCGACAGGCTGGTGGCGACCGCCGTGAAGTTGACGACGCGGTTGGCGAGGTCGGTGACCACCGAGCGGGCTACCGCGGGCTCGGAGTCGATGAGCTCGAACAGCGGTTCGCGCGGGACCCACACGATGCTCGTGGGCTCGGTCGCCTCGATCCACGCGGGGTAGCGTCCGCCGGCGAAGGCGGCCACCGCAGCGACCGGCTGGCCCGCCTCGGCGGTCTCGAAGAGGAGCTTTCGGCCGTCCGCCCCCAGGTGGTACACGGACAGCCGGCCGGTCACGACCACGGCGCAGCCCCGCGCCGGGGCGCCCTCCTGCGCGAGCACCTCGTTGCGGTCCAGCGTGCGAAGTGACGACTCGCTCGCGAGGTGCTCGATCCCCGCGATGCTCGCTCGCCCGAGCAGCGGCGTCGCGTGCAGGACGCGGGCGATGTCGATGCTGGGCGCGGCGGCCACGGCGGCTCCTCGGCTCGAATTGCTACTGATTCTCTAGAAATTCCCGCGATTCTTGATTTCGGTCAAGGAATGCCTGGTGCGCGGGCCCGATGATGAGCGTACCCCGAGCGCATGCCGGTGCGCCGGGGACCAGGAAACAAGGGGCCGCGAGGCTCGCGTCCAGGGAGACGCTTCATGGACCCGACCGCCAAGTTCGCCAAGCGCATGGGTGGGGACCGCAAGGTTCGCCACGACACGCGGCTGCTGGGCGATTTCGTCGAGATCTGGTGCGACGGCATGCACGCGGACCGCGAACGCGCGCCGCTCCGCAGACCGACGCCGCGCAGCTGGGCGTCTACGGGCGCAAGCGGCCGCCGGTGCTGTGCGACGAGTGTGCGAGGCACATCTCGCATACGCCGAGAAGCGCCGCGCCTACTGCCACCAGGACCCCAAGCCGTTCTGCGCGTACTGCGACAGTCCACTGCTACAAGTCCGACGAGCGCGAGTGGCAGCGCGAGATGATGCGCTACTCGGGCCCCAAGTCGTGGCGCAAGGCCACGCGATCGACGGCATCAAGCACGTCTCGAGGGCCGCAAGTACCGCAAGCGCGCCGAGGCCCGACCCGCGAGCCGAGAAGTCCGGCGCACCTCGGCACCCGACTACCAGAAGGAGACCCACGATGACCACCACCGTCACCCGCCAGATCGTCCACATCGATGAAGACGCTGTGCAACGGCTGCGGCGTGTGCGTCTCGCCCTGCGCCGAGGGCGCCATCGTGATCGTCGACGGCAAGGCCAAGGTCGTGCAAGGAGGAGCTGTGCGACGGCGCCGGCTTCTGCCTGGGCGTCTGCCCGACCGGCGCGCTGACGATCGAGATCCGCGAGACCGTGCCGTTCGACCACGACGCCGTCGAGGAGACGTGACCGCCAAGATCGCCGCCGCCGCGGCCACGGGCGGCAAGACCTACATCGCCCAGCACTGCTTCCAGTGCGGGACCGCACGAGGACGACGCGCCGCTGCTGCCGGTGCGCACCGAAGGGACGAGCACGTGGGTGTGCACGCGCTGCCTGCCGTCGCTCATCCACGGGTAGGGGGTGGCGGCGCGGGCTCCGGCGGGGGTACGGCGCTCGGGCAGTCCTTGCAGGGGCCCCTCGCCGCTTCGCGGCTCCCCCTGCTGCGGAACTCGCGGCGCACCCCCGCCGGAGCCCGCGCTAGCAAGGGCAGCTCGCTTGGGCGGACCGGGCGGCGCTCGTTGGATCTGTTGATTGGCTGGGCCGGTACGCGCCGGCAGAGAACTGGACTACGAGACAAGAGGAGATGGGATGTTCTGTAATCAATGTGAGCAGACGCTGGGCGGGGTCGGGTGCACCAAGGTGGGTGTGTGCGGCAAGAAGCCTGAGATCGCGGCGCTGCAGGATGTGATCCTGCACGAGATGGTGCGCCTGTCGTTGTGGGCCCTCGCGGGCCGGCGCGTGGGCGTGATCGATGACGACGTGGACGATGTCGCCGCCAAGGCCGTGTTCCACACCGTGACGAACGTGGACTTCGATGCCCAGAGCCTGGCCGAGGTCGCTTGGGACCTGGGCCGGCGCATCTCGCGCCTCGTGCGCATCGTCACCGCGAGCGGCGGAAGCGTGAGCAGCCCCGATCCCGCGTTCACGTTCACCCCGGCGGAGACCGTCGAGGGCCTCGTCGAGCAGGGCGAGCACGTGGGCCACTTCTCCGACCGCGCAACGGACCCCGATGTCCGAGCTCTGCAGCAGACCACGATCTACGGCGTGAAGGGCATCGCCGCGTACGCGGATCACGCCGCCATCCTGGGCCAGAGGGACCCTGAGGTCTACGAGTTCATGTACAAGGCGTTCGTGGCGCTCACCGACCCTACGCTCACCGTGAACGACTGGGTTGGGCTCGCGCTGGAGGCCGGCAAGGCGAACCTGCGCGTCATGGAGCTGCTGGACGCGGCGAACACCGGCGCGTACGGAGCGCCCACGCCCACGCCCGTGCCGCTGGGCCACCGGCCCAACAAGGCCATCCTCGTGTCCGGCCACGACTTGCACGACCTCGCGGTCCTGCTCGAGGCCACGCGGGACATGGGCATCGACGTCTACACGCACGGCGAGATGCTCCCGGCGCACGGCTATCCCGAGCTCAAGAAGTACCCGCATCTCTACGGTCACTACGGCACCGCATGGCAGAACCAGCGCACCGAGTTCGGCGCGTTCCCCGGCGCCATCCTCATGACCACCAACTGCATCCAGGCGCCCAAGGAAGGCTACGTGGGCAACATCTTCACCACCGGCAACGTCGCCTGGCCCGGCACGACGCATGTGGCCAACGGCGACTTCCAGGCGGTCGTGGCCCGGGCCCTCGAGCTGCCCGGATTCACCGATGAGACCGACGGCGGTCAGGTCCTGGTCGGCTTCGGCCGCGATGCGGTGCTGGGTGTTGCGCCCCAGGTCATCGATGCCGTGAAGACCGGCGCTATCAAGCACTTCTTCCTCGTTGGCGGGTGTGACGGCGCCAAGCCCGGTCGCAGCTACTACACGGACTTCGTGGACGCGACCCCTGACGACACGGTCGTGCTCACTCTCGCGTGCGGCAAGTTCCGCTTCTTCGATCACCAGCTCGGCGACATAGGCGGGATCCCGCGTCTGCTCGACGTCGGGCAGTGCAACGACGCCTACAGCGCGATCCGCATCGCCCTCGCCCTCGCCGAGGCCTTCGACACGGACGTGAACGGCCTGCCGCTCACGCTCGTCCTGTCTTGGTACGAACAAAAGGCGGTCGCCATCTTGCTGACGCTTCTGTACCTGGGCATCAAAGACATGCGGATAGGACCGAGCCTGCCGGCTTTCATCACCCCCAACGTGCTCCAGGTGTTCGTGGACAACTTCAACCTCACGCCCATAGGCGAGACCGCCCAGGCGGATCTGGACGAGATGCTCGCCCCCGCGGCGAACTAGGGAACAGACGCACCCGGCCGTCCGGACGGACGTCGCCCCGAACGGGCGGCCGGGTGCGAGCTTCGCAGACGGAGATGACCAGCAACATGCCAGATTCCAACCGACATCCGAACGACGACGTGACCGAGCCCGAACAGGGCCAGGCCATGGGTGAGGAGTCGGACCTCGAGTACCGCGATCTCGCCGAGCAGGACGAGCCGCCGATCGATGTGGATATGGGCTCGGACGCCGGCGGCGAGGTGCTCGACCAGGACTCTGACGCTGAGGACGGCGACAGCGCCCGGCGCGAACGCGTCTGGATCTTCGGCCTGACCGGTTTGGCGGGTCTCGCGGTCTTGACCCTGCTCTGGGTCGCGGGCGCAGCCGTCGTGTTGGTCGCGGCCGGCGCGGTCCTCTACGACTACGGGACCATGCAGGCGCCCTCGGCAACTGAAGAGGCGCAGTACCAGCAGCTCGTCAGCTCGGGTCAAGCGGAACCGCTCGCGCCCGCTCCCGGATTTCGCATCGCCATCCCGGGGTGCGTGTGCCACGCCGCAGACCCCAACATCGCCAGCAAGGTCCCCGGCCGCCAGCCGGACGTGACCATCGTGATGGCGCATCGGTACCGGACCCTGTCTCAGTGCGGCGACTGCCACGGCAACGAGAACGAGCCGTCATCCATCGAGGGCCAGCCCCTGGAGGACTCTCCGCCGCAGTAGCGACGGGCGGTCGCGCCGGAGCGTCGGGAGGGCCGGCTCGGCCGCCGCTCACCGACCATCGGCGCGTGGGAGGCAGGGAGCGCGGCGCGCGTCCCGAACGGGTAACGCGTAGGCACCGCAGCCCACACGCCCGTTCGGAGGACGCATTGGACCGCCACATCGTCGAACATGAACCCGGTGAGGATCCCCAGCTGCTGTGGGACCGCATCGTCACGAACTTCATGCGGATCGCCGAAGCGCCCGTGCGCGTGGAGGTCCACGACCACCCGCCCGCGGAGGTGGAAGCCGGCCTGGCCGAGGCGATGGAACGCCTGGGTACCGACGGTTACGCGGTGGTGCGCAAGGGCGACGAGACTCTGGCTCATCGAGGACTCCGAGGAGGTCATGCGCCGTCAGGCGACCACCGACCTCCTGCTCAGCGACCCGGAGGACCACCCCGCAAGGGACGTCAACTAGGCCGGGCCACCCACCCCGATCGTGCGGACGGCCCGCGGTGAGAGGTGCCGCTCCCGCCGCGGGCCGATCCCTCTCCTCGGCGACGTACGGACGATGGTCGTGCGCTGGGGTTATGCTAGGGTGAATCAGGGCGCAAGCCGCGCTGTTCGCGCCCCATCGCAGCGGGCCTTTTGACAGAGGCGGGAGGGGCACATGAGCGGGGAATCGGCGTATGTCAGGGAGCTTGCCGAGGCCATAGGCCCCAGGCCTGCTACCACCGACGCCGAGGCGCGAGCCGCCGATTGGCTCACGGCCGTCATGGAGGCCAAGGGCCTGCAGGTCCAGCGGCAGGAGATCGACACGCCGCGGACCGAATCCTGGGGCTTGTTCATCGGCTACGTGCTCGCGATCGTCGCGGCCGGCGCCGCGTTCTTCCCGATGCTGCGCATCGCCTGTCTGGTCGTGGCTATCGTCGCCGCGGCCATCGTGGAGCTGGACCTGCTCAAGCGGTTCTCGCTGGCGTCGATCCTGCCCAAGGGCCCGAGCCAGAACGTGATCGCCAAGCACGTGCCGCGCACAGGGCGCAACGAGCGCGCGCGCAAGGTGATCGTGGTCGCGAACCTGGACTCGGCACGGCCCAGCATCATCACCAACACGTGGATGGTCCGCAGTCAGAGGGCCATCACACTCATCACGCTCGCCGCCGTGTGGCTTATCGTCTTCTTCCTCCTGGCCACGTTCTCGCCGTGGAAGATCGGCTGGGAGCAGTGGCTCTGGTACATCACGCTCGTGCCGGCCGTGTGGCTGCTCTTCCCGATCGTCGTCATCCTCCAGCGTGAGCTCATCATGAAGGCGAGCCCGGGCGCGAACGCCAACGCCTCGGGTGTCGCGGCGATGGTGGCCGTCGTGGATCGCCTGATCCCGGACAAGGCTGACGCCACCGTGCACGTGGAGCCCACCGAGCCGGTGCGGCAGGGCGAGGACGTCGTCTGGGCCGCGGACCTCGTTCCCGAGGACGCGACGCTGTCGTACGCGCCGGGCGCCGCTCCCGCCCGCGGCGCGGAGCAGGGCGCCGAGGATTCCGCCGACGAGCTGTCCGATCTCGAGCCGGAGCGCTCGGGAGCGGCGGGCCTGGACATCGGGTCGGTGCCCGACCGCCGCGCACGCACCGGTTCCATAAGCACGACACCGCCCCTTGCCGAGGGCGACAAGTGGGCCGACACCGGCACCATCGAGTGGACCGACGCGTCCAAGGCCACCGGCGGCATCGAGATGCCTTCGCGCCGGGGCGGGCGCGAGACCGCGCCGCCACCCGACATCGACGTCTCAAGGCGCCATCCGGTGCCGCTGGCCGACGACGACCTGCTCGACGACGCGTTCGCCGACCTCGCGGGGCCGTCGCGGCGCGACGCGAGCGTGCCGCCCTCGGCAGGGGGCGGGGACGCCAAGTCCGGCCTGTTCGGGGACATCGAGCCTCCGGCGCCGACGGAGGGCAAGGGCGCAGGCAAGGACGAGGAGAAGAACGGCGTGCTGGGCTGGCTGGGCGTGGACCGCAGCTGGGACGCGCGCAAGAAGGGCCGCGAGATCGGCAGCTGGGAGAAGTTCGACGACGAGGAGGATCACGACGATCCCGGCTCGGGCTTCAAGGGCGGCGAGGTGCCCGAGGACGATGATTCGGGCGGCACCGAGTCGTTGTGGGACCAGCCGGCTCCCGAGCCCGTGGGCCAGCCCGTGTACCCGCGCGAGACCGCTCCGGCGGCGACGCCCAGACCGTCGTGGTCGGCCGCCTCGGCACCGATGCCGTCCGTACCCGAGCACACTCAGCCCACCATGTGGGATTCACCCGCGGCGCGCGGCGACGCCTACGGGATGGTGAGCGGCCCGCTCGACGTGGACGACCCGAACTTCACCGACGATGAGATCGCCCGGATCCGGCGCAAGGTCACCCAGGGTGTGGACCGCGACCTGACCGAGAAGGAGATCTGGTTCGTGGGCACCGGCGCCGGCGAGGTGGGCGGCTACGGGATGAAGGAGTTCATCCGCAGCAACGCCGACGATCTGCGCGACGCGTACGTGATCGGGCTGTACTGCGTGGGCACGGGCGCGCTCGCGTATGTGGACGAAGAGGGCGGCCCGGTGGGCAAGGTCCGCGCCGACCGCCGCATGGTCACCACTGCCAAGCGCGTGGCGCGCGAGCACGAGCTGCCGGTCAAGAGCCGCACGAGCCGATGGACCGCCACAGACGTGTTCGTCGCCCGCCGCGCAGGGATCAAGGCCATGAGCATCATGGCGTTCGACATCAACGGGCGCTTGGGCGAGTGGCGCTCGCTGTACGACACCGCTGATTCGGTCAACGAGGAAGCTGTGGCAGCAGCCGCGGACTTCGTCACGGCGCTCATCCGCGACCTGTAGGGGCGCCGCCGTCGGGGCCGCCTCGGCGGGCGGCCTGCGTGGGTCCCCGAGCCACCGTCGCGGCGCCCCAGCCGAGCAGGCCCAAGCCGGCGACGTACAAGACCATGCGCCACGACGGGCGCGTGACCACCGGCGCGGCGATCAGCGTGAGCGCGCCGGGGAGCAGCGGGACCCAGCGCGCCCAGAGGCGTTTCGGCGGCGCTCCCGGGCCGCCCGAGCGCGCCCACTGGTCCAACAGCCACAACGCACCCAGCGCCAGCCACGCGAGCCTCCACAGGCGCGTGCCGACCATCACGAGTCCCCCGAACAGTGCGGCACCCCAACCGGCGGCGGCGGGCAGCCGCCACCAGCGCGACCCGGTCCGCCGCCCGACGAGCGCAAGGACGATGGCGGCTGCCGCGACCGCCCACAGGCCCCCCTGGATCGCGCCCCCGCCGAGGAGCTCCAGTGCCTCGTATGTCGACAGGAACGCCGTCGCCGCCAGCGCATATGTCACGCGGCGATGCTCGGCCGTTCGCGCATCGGCAGCAGCAGCCCTCATCGCAGAGCATCCACGAGCGCCGTCACGCATACTTGCGTGACGGCCCCGCTGCCACCGACGACGTCGGCGTCGGCCACTTCGGCCTTGTGGGCGCTGATGCGCGCCGCCGCCGCGGCGGGGAGTCCGCTGGGCGGCGTGAGCAGGAGCAGCCCTGCGTCCCGCGCGAGCAAGGGACCGCACGCGAGCGCATCAGGGAAGCCGGCTCCGGTCGCCAAGCCCACGTGCCGGTACGAGCACCCCTCCGTTTCGGCGAAGTCGGCGACGCGCACACAGGTCTCATATCGGTCAGACCCGCCCTTGCGTACCGGCGACGGGAGCAGGTGCATCACCCCATCGGACACGACACCGGTCGAGCCCACGACGAGCGCGCCGGTCGCCTCCGAGCTCGCGATGGCGTCGGCCGTCTGCCGCGGGAGCTTGTCCTTGGTGGCCAGAAGGATCGGCCAGCCTCGCGCCGCTGCGAGCGGGGCCGCGGCCAGCGCGTCGGCGAATCCGTACCCGTTCACCAGGACCGCGCGCGATGGCGTTCCGCGTTCGCCACGTAGCGCTCCGGCGATGAGCGCGGCGGTCTCGAAGCGGTCGATCCCGCCCAGACGCTCCACGTGCGGACCCGAAGGGAGACCGGCGATCTCGCTGGCGACCTTCGAGCTCACCGCTCCAGTCGAGCCCACCACGAAGACCCGCGACGGTGCCAGGCGTTTGAGCTCTGCCGTCACCGATGCGGGAAGAGAAGCGCGCGGTGTGAGAAGAACCGGCCCACCTACGGCGTTCGCCAGCGGCGCGGCGGTCAGGGCGTCAGGGAAGTCGGCGCCGCACGCGACCACGGCCGCCGGCGCGCCCGTCGGGAAGGCGTGCTCGGATACCGCGACCGCCGTCCGGTACCGGTCGGTGCCCGCGACGCGCGTGACGTCGGTGCCCTCGGCAGTGATGATCACTGAATCCACGCTCATCGCGAACGTCTGGTTCGAAGCTTCCACGCTCGCGGGCTGGAAGCCGGCGTCATACGCATAGGCCCAGTCGACGTCGGGGACCCACATGTTCAGGTGCAGGTCCATCGGACCGGTCGGGACCTGCCCCGTCTCCGTGCGTATGAGAGTGCCATCCACGAACCACGACACCCGGTCGGGGAGCCATTCGATCTCGTAGAGGTGGTAGTCCGTCGCCGACCCGGTCGCGAAAGGCGTGGACGTCGGGTCGCCCGCCCCGAGCGGCGCGTCCGCGTAGACGTTCGTCTGGACGCGGTCCGGGTGATTGCCCAGCAGCTCGAAGTCGATCTCGTCGTGGTTCGTTCCGGTCGCAGGCGGTGAGTACAGGAAGATGCCCGCTACGGTGCCTAGCCGCGGGGGAGCGCCCAGCTTGGCGCGCACCGCGATCCGCAGGCCCCGCCCCACGGAGAAACGCTTGTTGCCGATCAGATCGGTGCCGTAGAAGGAGAACCCGGTCGGATTGAACGACTGCACCGAAATGCGAACGTTGCCGGCCGCGACGGGAGGCAGCGGCGAGTTCTGGCTCACTCGGAACTGCGTGCGCCCGACGTAGGTGCCGTCGCCGGGCCCCGTCCACGTCGGGATGTGCCATCGCGCCGACGAGAGCGCGGAGCCCTCGAACGCGTCGGTGAACACGGCGGGGCCGGCTGTCGCAGCGGGCGCCATCGCGCCCGCTACCGCGACCGCCGCTATCCCGGCCACGGCGAGGCGAATCCAGGGCGGCCGGGAGCGCGGCGAGCGCGCTCGGGCTAAGGAGCCGTCGGCGGCTGCGGGCTTGCCGTCCACTGCCAAGAACCCAGATCGATCGGCGCGGGTGAGGATGAGCCGCCGGAATCGCCGGACATGTTCAGGTACACGAGATGAGCTGTGCCCTTCGTCGACGTGGGCGAGGTCACCTGGCCGTCGACCTTGCTCCCGGTGTTCGGGTCCGACAGCACGAACTTCCCGCCTTGGACGGCGGCCTTCTCGGGGAAGATCTCGCGGCCCGTCGTCGAGAAGTCGCCGTCCGGCGCGCTCTCGTTCATGGCGAACTCGATCATGCCGTTGCTCACGCTCTTGCCGTCCCCGGACAGCTCGAATGAGAGTGTCGCCGACTTCAGCTCCAGGGTCGTCGATCCGGACGTCACCGGTGACGCTCCCGAGATCGGCGATCTTGCCCGAGAACTGCCGAGGCTGCGGCGCGGGCTTGGTGGTCTTGGGCGCGGGTGATGATCCGGGCGCTGACGGTGCGCCGCCGGAACAAGCGCTCACGACCAGCGCGGCGGCCAGGACGACGACCGATCCCCAACGATTCGCACGCATGTCGAACCCCCTGCGTCCGAGCGCTGAGTCCCCGGGACCGCCCGCCCCACGGCGACCGGGCGCGCGTGGACTCGACGCGACGACTCCCATTGTGGCACTGACGCGGTCGCTCGGGGTCTCTCGTCGCGTGGCTGCCTACTCTTCCATGGAGTCCTGCGCGGTGCCGGCCCGCGTACGGCGGGTCCAATCGCCGGCGTAGAAGCTCATCGCGGTGCCCGCGACGATGAGCAGTGCGCTCAGCGTGAACACCGGCAGCATGAGCGGCGACTGCTCGAGCGAGACCACCACGAGTGCGAAGAGCAGGAAGCCCATGTGGAGCACGCCGGAGCCGGTCTTCACCAAGCGGCCCTCGGTCAGGTAGCGCAGGATCCGGCGCCCAACAGCGTCATGATCACCACCGCCGCCTGAAGCAGGCTCGCGAGCACGAGGTACACCGCCAGGCCGGCGGCCAGCGAGCCGGTCGCCGCCCAGCCGATGATGCCGGCTACCACGAGCGCGACCGAGACGCCAAGCAGCCATCGCCGGGTGAGCAACCGCTTGGGCACACACAGTCCGAGCACCACCACGAGTCCCACGACCAGCGGCGCCGCGATCACATTCATCACGGCGACGTAGCCGTTGTAGCCCACCTGCTCCCAGTTCGGGATCGTGCGCTCGGCCCACCACGAGTAGCCCGTGCCCACGATGCTCTGCACGCCCAGCGCAGCCAGCAGCACGAGCGTCGCCACCACGAGTGCGAAGTCCCACCCGCCGGGCGCGGCGACCCCTTCGATCACGCGGTCGCGGGGCGGCTCACCTGTCGAGGTCTCGCGGACGCGCTCAGCTTCCGGTGCGGCCACGCGGGTCTCATCCGTGTGCTCGGTCATCGCTACGCCTCGCCTTCGTTCTTGCGGGTGAGGCTCACCGCGAGCACGACCACGCCCGCGACCACGCCCACGAACACCACGGCCGCGGTCCATATCGTGAGCACGCCCGATGCGGTCGCGAACAGGCTGGACCTGGGACCGGACAGCGCCAGGAACCCGGCCGCGACGTACAGTCCCAGACCGAGCGCCACCACGCACAGCGGCACCAGGTACACGACGAAGACCCAGCGCGGAATGATGACCTCGGCGCGGCGGACCTCGTTGAGGGCCGCGATACTCGCCAGCGCCGGCGCCGGCACAAGGAGCGCGGCGATCCACATCACCGCCTCGCGATAGGGCGAACCGGCGCCGCCGTAGAGGTCCGTGAGCAGCAGCAGCACGAGCGCGGCCGCGAGCATGTACGTGAGGGTGGGCAGCACCGGGGATCGCGTGGGCGCCCATGCCGCGGCGGCGACTGGTGCCGCCACCGTCGCCCCGAGGGTGCCCACGGCCAGAAGCGCTATAGCGATATCGAAGAGCAGCATGGTCATCGGCACCACACTCACGCCACCGAGTGCGCGCCCGGCACCACGTAGCCGGCGATGTAGGTGAGCACGAGGGCCAGGAACGCGAACGCCGCGATCGCGACGACCCACTTCCACATGCCTCGCCGCCGCAGGTACAAACGCGAGTGCAGGTAGGCCGAGTACATGAGCCACATCATGATCGACATGTTCACGACGCCCGACCACCACCACGCGGTGCCCTGCCAGGCGATCAGCGCCCACGGGAACCCGAGCAGCATGCCCAGCGTGAGCGCCAGATAGCCGATCCTCGTCCAGGAGTATGCCTGGGCCTCGTAGCGGGAGCGCCGACGCACGGCGGTGAGCATGATCGCCGCGAACGCGACCACGAACGTGCCGTACGACAGGAACAGCAGCGGCGGGTGCACCCACATGAACCAGGCGTTGTAGTAGAAGTCCATGGACGCTCGCATCCCCTGGAAGGCCCCGGCCGCCGCCTGCGGCACGCCGCTGCCCATCGCGGCGAGGTATTGCGAGTACTGCCCCAGGAACTGCGGCAGCGGGCTGGTGAACGGCTGGCCCCACAGGATCGCCGAGGCCGTGAGCACCGCCACGAAGACCCCGAGGATCCGCCACATCTCGTCGCGATGCTCGCGCACGAACAGTGTGGCCACTGCGGTGGCAAGCGCCCAGACGTAGAGCTTGTCCGACTCCACCCACAGCGGCACCGCCACGTGTCCCACGCTGGCGCCGGTGGCCGGGTTCACAACGTCGGCGACCTGGTACAGCGAGTAGTTGAACCAAGCCAGCACGCCGTAGCCCGCCACGAGCAGCCCGGTCGTCCCCCACAGCGCCCAACGTCGCGCCGAGGCCAGGCCCGGTACCAGGCACACCACCGCGAGCACAATGGAAGCCGCCACAAGCAGCCAGCCGAGGGGCGTGCCCACGGCGGCCAGCGTGGCCATGAGGGCGCGGATCGATGTGGCTGCGTTGGCGAGACTGGTCATGCTTCCAGTATACGGAGCCGCGCAAAGCAGCTGCCGGGCCCAGGAGGTGGTCGCCAGAACCCCGAGGCGCCGCTAGGCGCGAGGGATGGGGAGGGTCCGCAGCGAGTTCCGCAGCAGGGGGAGCCGCGAAGCGGCGAGGGCCCCCTGCAAGGACTGCCCGAGCGCCGGACCCTCCCCATCCCTCGCGCCCTCACCGCCCTGGTGAGTTTTGGCGCCCGCCGTCCCCCGGCGTTACCATCGATACCGGGCCCTGCCTGCGCGGAGGGCCTGAGCAAGGACCGTCTGGCGACCACCGACCCGGAAGGCATCCGTGGCTTCGACCCCGCGTGCGTTGAAGAACCTTACGCGCGGCCTGCGCGTGTCCTCGCGCGAGCAGCCGAGCCAGCTCGACATCGAGGAGCTGGCCGCCAACTCGGCACGGGTGGGCCTCGTGATCCGCGTGCGCTGGATCCTCGTGGCTGTGCTCATCCTGTTCTCGATCGCGGCCGCCGGCGTCTACAGCTTGGACGTGAGCGTCCGCGGCTTCGTGAGCAACCTCGTGATCCCGGCGATCGCCCTTACGTTCGTGCTGGTCTACAACACGTTCTTCCAGCTCACGTATCGGCGCTTCGCCAACGTCGCCATCTTCAACGTCTTGCAGCTCGTGCTCGACATCCTCACCGCCACGGTGCTGGTCGTGTACTCGGGCGGCGTGTACTCGTGGTTCGACTCGATGTACCTGCTCTTCATCCTGGAGGCAGCGCTCATCCTGCCCAAGCGGTCGCAAGTGGCTTTCGTGGCTTTCGTGGCCATCGCCGCCTACGGGCTGGTGATCTTCGGCCAGTTCCACAGGTTGCTGCCGATGCCCGACATACCGTTCATGTACGGGCACCTCGAGCTCAACAGCACGTTCGCGGCGGTCCGCTTCCTGTGGGGCGCGACGATGATGGCGGGCGCGGGCGCCGTGGCCAACCTCATCGTCACGAGCTACCGCCGCGAGGAGCGCGCGATCGCCGACGACTCCCTGCTCGATCACGAGACGGGGCTGTACAACCGCGCCCACTTCTTCCGCACGGCCTCGCGCGAGCTAGAGCGCGCGACGCGCCACGGCAAGGCCCTGTCGGTCCTGCTCGTGGACGCCGACGACTTCGACCGTTTCAACCGCATCCTGGGCTACGAAGAGGCCGACGTGATCCTCACCGAGCTCGCCGGCGAGATCGTGGAGGCGTCCGGTGAGCTGGGCGCCCAAGACGACGCCGACCTCGCCACCGTGTTCCGCTTCTCGGGCGAGGAGTTCGCCATAGTGATGCCCCATGAGGTCACCGCTCGCGAGGCGATCCGCACCGCCGAACCGCGCGCGCTGCGCCTGGCCGAGCGCGTGCGCAACCGCGCGCACCTGGTTCGCCGAGGCGATCTGCGCGTGGCGGTGAGCGTGGGTGTGGCCACCTTCCCGGACGACGGCGCCACGGTGGAGGACCTCGTCGACGCCGCGGACAACGCCATCGCGGCCGCCCTTGCCGATGGCGGGGACCGGGCCGTGTCGGCCGCCGGGCTCAGGCAGCAGGCCGACGAAGAGGCCGCGGCCGCCGCGGCCGCCGCGGCCGCCCGCGCCGCCGAGCCCGACGAGTGGGACGTAGGCGAGTGGGGGACCGCCGAGTGACCACCAGGCCCGTGTGGCTTCGGGTCCTCGACGTGATCGAGGCGGCGATCATCGCGATCCTGTTCACCGCTCTCGTTCTGGGCGTGACCGTGGGCCTCGTCGCGACGCCGGGCGTGACCGCCTGGATGATCCGCACGAACTCCACGTGGCGCTACACGGGTATGACGCCCTCGGCCACGGTCCAGCTGGCGGATGAGACGCGTGCCTGGGTCGTGGGCGAGCACGGCGGGACCGCGTTCGCCGCGCCGGCCGCCGTCGCGGACGCGTACATCACTTGATATACTTACATAGGTTACACAACCGTAATTTTGGTATACTGCAATGTTCCAATTTTTCGATTTCGCTTTTTTCATTCATTGTTTTGTCTATGAAATCCTTATTTTATTACATTCTGAGTAATTTCACTATACCCTATTGTCGCACTTGTCATCCGTCACGTACTACACTTACTTATTCCTAGTTTATTAAAATTTTGGCAGGTAGAATAACAATTGACATTATATTCTGCTGCCATTCTTCGCAGCAAACTGGATCAACCGGGCGCATCATTTAGTCCATTACCTTCTTGTCTGATTATTGCCGCACATACGAATGTCCATTTAATTCATGCAACACCTACTCAATTTTTATCTCCTTTTCTCCAATAAAATCATATTTTTATTATATTTTCTAAACAGCCAACATATTCAATTTTGACAAAAACACCAACCACTTTGCATAAAATTCATCTCGACTGATTTCCATTACGTTTTCTGGCAACCAATCATGTCCCGCAGATGCCGATAATACCGATCGATGGTATTTAAAGCGTCCATCTCAAATGCTAGAATATTCAAATCCAAAGTCACCGCTTAATCCAATTATTTTATAATAAGTATCTTCACAGGGGCCACCCCTAAATAACTTCCAACCAATTTTAAATTTCTTTCTTTTTGATTCTTCTTTTTCAACTCTTGCCAATTCAATTCGCAACAAATCCATATTCGCCCAAATTTCTTCTTTATTCATTTATCCTTCCTCCGTCTTCCATACCTTTTATGATAGCCATTATCCCAAAGTTCAAAAAGAATGTGTTCCATTTCGCTTCTTACATCCTCTGGTAAAGTAATTGAAGTCATCAATTTTCTGCAAAAATTCTCGAACCTCTAAATACATTTAATTTTCCTTTCCTAGTTAGTTTGAGTTTTCTTTTCGCCACTCTTTTACAAGTTTTCTATGATTTCTTTCCATGTAGTCGTCAAGTTCAATAAAACAACCCTGACATACGGTTTCCCATTCGGCAAATTCATTGGGGTGATTTTCGATCATCCATGCTTCAAATCTAAAATATTCCGATGTTCCAATATTTGCACTCACCAATCATCCCTACACGTGTGGGGGAAACGTAGAGGGTTATCGAAATGATATACCTGAAAACCAATCATCCCTACGCGTGCCGACTCCGAGGAAGCGATGGAGATTCGAGTAACTGGCATAGACCCGGAATCGAGCAAACGGTGTGTCATGGCCGATCGCATAGGCGACCATAAAGTGATCGACTGGCAGCATTTCAATAAGTGGCGTGTTCTGAGCAATCAGGAGGCAAACAAAGTCGCCTGAGCAACTATGCCGCCGGATGGCAGCAGCCATGCGCTCATGAAAGATTGCCCAATAGGCCGCCTTACCAGTCCAATCAACGTGCGGCAGGCTGTTGGGATCATGCTTTCCGAACCAGGTCACCTCGTCGGTTGGCGACACGACAGATGTATGTTCCGTGCAAATGGTCTCATCGGACCCATCGACGCCGTAGTGGAAGACCCGATGCCCCAAGGACTTCATCATCTGGCAGAAGCGCAGTGTCAGTCCTACAAACGGGCAGGTTGCACGCTCATGCGTTGTGGGTGCATAAGGCAGACCCACAACATGAAAAGTCATTGGAGCCAACATGGTCAGACCTTCCCGGTAGCCTTGGCGAGAACAACACCAAGGGCCACAATTGCGCAGACGGTGGCAATTGCGACTATTGGCGGGGCTGTCATGGTGACAATCACTATTCCCAAGATGGAAACAACAACAGTAACAATTGCGCCCATACTGACTCCTAAAGTGTGATGTTAAGTGTGATGTTAAATAAGACTTGACATGCTACGCCTCGTCCTGATGTGCCACAACATGCAATGTCATGCCTCAACCTATCCTGATGGAAGTCTCGGCAGTGTTGGCACAGTGCGCGGTGACGCCTGTAACTTGTAGGTCATTACCTTCGGCAGAATTGGTTTCTGTAGCGGAACAATCAGCACCGACTGCAATGCCTCACATTGGAATTGGCTTGGATCAAAGCCTGGGATCTGACTAGCGTAGGCAATGGGCCGTTGTGATACAGGATGCCACTGTGTCACGTTACAGGCTTCAGCCCAAAGAGCGTCTGCATTCTCAGGGACCGCAATGCGCTGACCAAGTTGGAGCGTGTGGTGGCTACCGAGTAGTACCCACGGTCCTTTCCAACCTGACTCTGTGATCTTGGCAACATGCTTATGTAGGTCTGCGACCTTGTGGCAATCGCCCTTGACCTCCGCCAAAAGTTCGCCACCAATCAGGAAGTCAGGCAGGTAACCGGGTCGTTCGTCACACTCGAAGAACCACGGCAACTTCAACGAATCGAAGAAGCACGCCCAGCGGGCCTCGGCCATAGACCGAAACCGGACGCCTTTGTAAAAGGTTGGGATGCCGTGCATAAAGGAAACCTTGCGTTGACTCAATGAATCTTGACTTGCGCCAACAAGACACGACGTGACCCGGCGTGACTTGACGTGACGGGACAAGCCGCAGTCACTCTGATCCTCTTTATTAAGAGGGTCAGAGTGACTGGCCCTCGTTGCCGAGGGCACAGTCTTCCTTATGTTGCGTTGACGGGATGCGACCGGCCGGGACGTGATACGACGGGACGAGATCAGCCGGGACGCGACTCGACGGGACCCGCTACGCTGCGGCCTTGTTCTCTTCATCCGCCCACTCGAACTTCATCGGCCTGAAGCGGCCGTAGTAGCCGTTGCACGCGGGCCGGAACCTGCCGATGCCAACGAACTTGCCGGCCTCTGTCAGCACCTTCTCGAAGACCTCGTTGCCGATCACGGGGTCCAGGATGTAGAACGTGACCTTCCCGGACCACTTCTCGATCTTCGGGAAGCAGCGGTCCACACGCTTGCCGCTGCCCCTCTGGCCATCCGAGGGGACGAACAGCCATTCTCCTGGCACCGTGTCGGCTGGAATACCGAGCGGCATCGGCTCTGTAACCATGATGCCGGCCTCAAAGTGCTTGGTGTACGTTGCCTTTCCTTTGCCCGGAATCTGGAGGCCGAGGAACTTGGCAGCCTCGGTGAGGCAGTTCTTGAAGGACATCGGCGGAATGACGACGTTGCCGGTATCATCTGTATGCAACCGATGTCGCCATGTGCGGGCCTCATAGTCCTTGGGTAACTCGCGATCCTTCTTCTCTTCAGTGATGTGCTTGCCCTGACTATAGGGACTGGTTGACTCAAGACTGACCGTGCAACTTCGCATGTTAGAACTCCGAAAGTAGGAAATAGAGGATGGCGCACCCGCAGGCGACCAGAAACAGGACACTGAGAACCCAGGATGCAAAGTTGAGGGTTCGGCACGTCGAGTCTACTGGTTGTTTGCGATGAGCGTAAAAGAACGAACGGCGGTGACTCATGGATGATTGGGATACCTCAGTCCATAGAGGTAGTACAAATCCGACATGCCCAAGGAATCTTGTCGGACGGTAAAACGTGATAGCGGGTAGAACTCCAGGGTCTTCAGTCGATGCCTGATGGACGGAATCCGCAGTTTCAGGAAGTGATATGCCCGCGGGTTGACCACTGCCTGGGGCTCAATGATGGTTCCACAGTCGCCCGAGCCGCCATAGGCTTTCATTGCAATGTCAGCATCCTTGCGTCGGCATGACCAGAAATCTGGCGACTGCTGCACGATTACGGGTTCCCGCGGGTGTACTGCACGCCCCCAAACCTGAAAAACGCAGCGAGCCTTCATTGTCTTGGGCAGGAAACTGCCGGGTGGAATCTCCTCGTCATCATGGCATCGGAAATTCAGATTCAGTCGGTTTCTCG
>CAVYJL010000009.1:0-586745 GCA_963768865.1 uncultured Coriobacteriia bacterium
CTGCCGCGTACGGTTTGCCGAAGACCAGGGCGATCTGTCGCTCCCAGCGGCCCAGGATCGAGCGCACAGTTGCCGCCGGCAGGAATGCGCCGGGGCTTTCGACGTGTAACCCGGAGTAATCCAGCTTTACCTGCAGGCCCCGGACGGATAGCAGACAAGAGGGCATCCGGGTCACATATTGCCGCAGCATAGGTGTCATCATAGGCGTTTAGTACGGCGACGATGGTTTGCTCTGGCAGTTCTATTGCCAGTGCGTCCGCTCGCAAGCTGCGACAGGCATCGACGACAGATTTCACAGCAGGAGGACATTGCATTGCGTCTGCCGATGTGAAGCGGTCTATTACTCGGTCTCGGGTGACCGGCACGGCCTTCGTGGCTGCGTTGCTGGCGGGTGCACTTGCCATCGTGGTTCAGCCGGTGCCTGCGGCACTCATCGGATACGGCCCGGGTGCGGCGTACTGGAAGCCTTCGTACGGGCAGTGGCTCTACGTGGGCGAAGGCATGAACGGGTCCATAGCCATATCGCGTTTCCCCGACGGGACGCTGAGCTACCACAATGCGGGCAAGGTCCAGGCATCGAGCGAACCTCAAGACCTTCGTGCCGAGCGCATGGTGGGGCACCTCACGACGCTGATTCCTGAGAATCCGAAGAACGTGCTGGTGATCGCTTGTGGGGCGGGGGTGATGGCCGGAGCCGCAAGCCTCGACCCGCGTGTGAAGCACGTGACCATCGTCGAGATAGAGCCCCTCGTCCCGCCGGCGGCCCAGAAGTACCTCTCCTCGATAAACGATGGGGTGGTGAGCAACCCGAAGACCACCGTCGTGATCGACGATGCGCGCCACTACCTCATGACCTCGAAGGACAAGTACGACGCGATCACCGCTGACCCATTCGAGCCGTGGACAAAGGGTACAGCCCCTCTGTTCACGCGCGAGTTCTTCCAGTCCGTCAAGGACCATCTGAACCCGGGCGGAGTGGCCACCTTCTGGGTCCCTCTATTCCGTGAGCGTCCCGACACGGCCAAGTGTCAGATCGGAACGTTCGTTGACGTCTTCCCCGACGGGATCGTCTGGGGAAATACGGCGAACGGTCGGGGCTATGACATCTGCTTGACTGGCGGGCCCGATGAGACGCCGATCAACCTGGACAAGGTTGCGGCACGTGTGGCCCAACCGGAGTATGCGAAGGTGCGCGAGTCCATGGCGGGCGTCGGTTTCCGGTCCACCGATGATCTGTTCGCCACGTACGCCACGCAAGGGCCCGACCTCGCGCCCTGGCTCGCCGACGCCCAGATCAACTTGGACAGCAACCTTCGCCTCGAGTACCTCGCGGGCATGAGCATCGGCGATGTCAGCCAAGGGACTATCTACGACGAGATGGTCAGCGGTCGGACGCTTCCCAAGTGGCTGTTCGCCGGCTCATCGCGACACCTCGCCTCGCTTCGCCGGGCGATCGCCAGCCAGTAGGGGACCGGTACGCATGGGTCCCTCTGGGCCCGCCGGTTGAGCTGGCGTACACGACGATCTGTCCCAGCTCGGTCGCCACGTTCAGCTGTTTTGGCGCTCGGCAGCAAGGGCATGGCCTTACACGGGTCGTCCGCAATTGTCCGCCGGCAGGGAGATCAGCGAAGTTGTTCGACGCAGACAGAGCGGAGTCCGCGCTCCTCATGGAGCTCAGTCTCCTCGAGATCATGCTGCTGTTCATCAGGGCGGGCTACCCTGACGCGGTGGCGCATCCCGGCGAAAGGTCGATGGCTTCGGGTGACATCCTGGTAAGGGACGGCTCGGGCGCGGTCCAGGTCGTGGTCGCGCCGTGGGATTGGTCATGGATGTGCGAGCCCAGGCTCGGGGCCGACGGGAAGCCACTGCAGACCCCCTCCGCTGCCGAGCAGGTGCGGGGCCTTATCACCCGCACCTACGCGTCCAAGGGCGACTTGCTCACGGGGCCCGCGCCAACGCTGGTCGTGGTGCGACCCTTCTTCTGTGGCGGCGAGCCTCCGCGGGCTTTCGACGATGCGACCATTGGCGAAGGGCTCTCCCATTGCGTCGAGACAGACGACGAGACGGGAGAGGTCGTGTGTCGCATCGGGCGCACGACAGGAGGCGCGCAGGACCGGGATCGAACTGCCGCGAAGGACGTCTTCGGCGACAGCACGGCCGCGGGCCTGTTCTCGGCGGTGTGCCTCTACCGACCGCCGTACCCGTCGCCGGAAGACGCGTGCTTCCGGCTCAAGGAGAACCCGGGTGCGACCAGGCATCACACCTCGGAGATGTTCGGTCGCCTCGCAGCCGCGCATCAGGCGGCTGTCGTGGAAGAAGGCCTGGACTAGGCGGCCGATCGGGCGGTACCCCTGCCGGTTCTCTACCGGGCGGCCAGGGCCTTTCGCAAGGCGGCCAGCCGCTGCGCCGACCCAGTGAACAGTCCGGCGGGCCACGTACGGTCGGCGGTCATGTCCTGGTAGATGACATCCGAGTCGTTGCTGTCCAGGCCCACACCCGCCAGGTACTGCAGCCTCAGGTTCGCGTCCGTGTTGCATCTCGGCGTCGGAAAGCCAGGACGCCATGTCTTTGCCCTGCACCGCGAACGTCGCGAACAGGTCGTCCGGCTTGCCGAAACCCACGCTGGCCAGGGATTCGCGCACTCGGCGGTAGCCCGGCTGCTTGAGCCGGGCGTCGAGCGCGTCGAGGTCTATCGGCTCGTCGCCTTCTCGGCCCGACAGCACGATGTCGTACCCGCGCTTGTCGGCAAGGTTGGCCCAGACCACCCCGTTGGGAAACACGCTCATGAACGTCGCGATCTCGCTCTTCGCCGTTTCCGGGCGCATCTGGTAGAGCGGCACCCACACCGTCATGACGCCGCCGTGATTGAGGTGGTGCCTCGCGGATGTGAAGAACTCACGCGTGGAGAGCGCCGCGGCGCCTTTGGTCCATGGGTCGAAGGGATCCAGGGTGATCGCGTCGAACTTCCGGCGAGCCGTCATGAGGTAGTGGCGGCCGTCGTCGATCACCACGTCCGCCTTCGGATTCGTGGCGACCCCCTCGTTGAACGCGGCGAAGTACTTGCGCGACGCCTGCGGCACGAGCGGCTCGATCTCCACGATGGACTCACGCTGGACCTGCGGGTCCACACTCACCGCTCCCGCGGTCACCCCGGCCCCGAAACCGATCACGAGCACGTGTCTGGGGTGCCGGGGGATCGAGCGTGGTGAGATGGCCGAGCATCCGCTCGAGGCGCAGGTCCTGAGGCTCGCTCGAGGCCTGCACTTTGCCGGCGTTGTGGTAGTTGAGCACGCCGTTGGCGAGCTGCGAGATCGCTACGGACGAGTTCATCCCTTCGCCCACGAAGATGAACCTGCCGTACGAAGCCTGCCAGGCCGAGGACCCCGGGCCGTAGCCCACGAGCGCTCCCGGGACCGGCTGAACGGTGGCTGCGAGGACCACGGCGAGCACGAGCGGGAACGCGGCGAAACTGGCGGACGCGGTCGTGAGCTGAGGCTTCCGCTTCCGATCCAAGCCCACCGGAAGCAGCATCAGCGCTCCGCTGACGGCGGCCGTGCAGATGAGGACCTGCATGATGTGCTGGCTGCCGAGCCATGCCATGGCCACGAGCGAGGTCCCCAGGGCGCCGACGATGGCGCCGAAGGTGTTGGAAGCGTACACGAACCCCACTGCGCGGCCGGGGTCCCGGCCGTGACGCGCGACTGCCGCAAGCGCCATCGGGAAGGATGCTCCCCACAGCAAGGCGGCCGGCAAGACGGTGACGAGGCAAAGCGTCAGATCATGCTGGAAGGAGACCCACAAAGACCCGGACAGCGCTGCGTCGTTGGACTGGAAGGGCAGGACCGTCATGACCAGGAACGCCGACCAGGCGATGGCCCCGACCAGGAGGACCTGGCACCATCCCAATACCTTGCGGGGGGCGATATCCGTCTTCTCGATGATCAGGGGTCCTACGGAGCTCCCGATCCCGATGCCCAGCAAGATCGCGGCGAGTATGAGCGAGTACGTGTACGCGGTGGCGCCCAGCATGAGCGAGAGCAGGCGTGTCCACACGACCTCGGCGCTTAGGGCCGTGAGGCCGGACAGGCCTATCGCCACGAGGACGGGCCAGATGGGCGCCTCAGGCCGCTTCTTCGCCGAGCTCGGCTTCTCGGACGGCGCCTCGTACCCGGTGGCGCGTGCGAGCAGGATGGCGGTGACGCCCACGAGGGCGTTGACCGCGACCGCGAAGTAGGTGGCCACAGCCATGTCGTACACGCGGAGCAAGAAGAACCCGGCGAGCAGACAGCCCGCCACGGCGCCGAGCGTGTTGCCCGCATACAGGAAGCCGAGCCACGACACGCCGTCGGGCTTGGTCTCCACCCAGCGCGACACTGCGGGTAGCGTGGCGCCCATCAGGATCGTGGGCGGGAGCAGGCAGATCATGGCCAGCAGGCCGCGAAGGATGAGCCCTCCCATGCCGGAGCCGCCTACGGCGAGGTAGAGGCCGCCGGCGTAGGGGAGGAGCCACAGCACCAGCAGGCCGCTCGCGCCCACCCCGAACTCGATGAGCGCGTACACCTTGAGCGGGTGGCGCTCCAAGGGCACGACCCGCGCGAGCCCCAGGCTGCCGATGCACATGCCGCCCATGAACGTGGCCAGCAGGACCGCGATGGACATGGCCGAGGACCCGATGGTCAGTTCGAGCAGCTGGAACCACACGATCTCGTATATGAGCGCTGCCACACCGCTGCCCACGAAGAGGAGTAACAGGAGCGGCAAGAGCCTCTGGGCAGGAGGGGAGGTCTTGGGCGGGGTGGTGATGGATCGAGGCAACTTGAGCGCGGGCCTCTTCGCCGATGCGGGTCGTGGTTGCTTGCTGCCGGTCACGTTGAGACCTCCGGACCTCGGATCGTGCCCTTGCCTGCTACGCCCGGTCCCGATCGGCGCCACCTCGCGGCCCTGCGCCCACGGGTCACAACCTTAGATTGTTTAGGGCTACTTAAGGGTTGTCAATGACTTGGGGCGGTTCGTTCCCGGGCGCGGGACCGCACCGGGGGCCGGTAGTAACGCGCGGTGTGGGGTATGTCCTCGCACGTGAGCCAACGCGCCGCACGGCGCGTCGACCGAAGGAGGACGAGATGCCCGAAGTCGCGTGGACCGCGGACAACGCCAAGACGTGCCTTTGCAGTGGATGCCCCGTGCAGGCCGCGAGTGCCTGTGTCGCGGGTCTGCAAGGGAAGAAGGCGGCGGCGATGGCCGCGGGCATGGATCAGATGCCGGCGGCGAAGGAACTGGCCGGCCTGTACTGCTCCAGCGGCAAGGCGACGTGCGAGGACTTGGACTTCTCCAAGAACTGCCTGTGCATGGGCTGTCCGGTGTACCGGGCCAACGGCCTGGACGAGTGGAAGTACTGCGAGCGCGGTTCGGCTGCCGAGATCGGCTAGCCCGCGTGTGCGAGCATCGAGAGCAGTGACCCTCGGCGCGCGGCGCGGGTCGCTAGAGCAACCCCGGCATCATCACTCGCACCAGCAACACGACGAGCAGCGCGGCGAGCATCACGCCCGCCAGCGAGAGGTCCACGATGCCCAGGACCAGGCCCGCGCGGGCGAGCGCGCGGCCCGCGAGCGGAGAGCGGCGGACCCGAGTGAAGACCATCGCGGCGAACACCACGGCGAGGATCCCCAAGGTGACGGTGGGCACGAGCGCGACGATACGCGCTATGAGGCCTGGTGCTATCAGCGTGAGGACGGCGAGCACGGCGCCCACGATCCCCACGATCAGCGATGCGGTGGCGAGTCTCGAACGTCGCGGCCGAGCCTCTGCGGGGCCGCCGTCGGTCTGCGCCGCGGCGGGAGCGTAGCCCCAGAAGGGGCTCGGGGAGGGTTCTTCAGGCGCGTAGCCCCACATCTCGAAGCCTTTCTCGAACATCCGCACGTGAATTGAGGTTCGCACACGGTGGCGTCGCGGACAAGATGGCTGGGGGACTAGCGATAGACCTCGGTGTCGGGGTGGAACGCGGCCCACGCGTACCACAGGCACTCGACGGAGGGCACCGGCTTGAGTGCGACCCCGCGCAGCGCGCCGGCGATGCAGCGGCCGCGCGCGTCCCACACCGAGCGCGTGGCTCGGTCCACGATAGCTCCGTTGACGGGGTCGAGGATGATGGCGGTGCCGCCGAGGCGACGGTCGAACACGCGCGTGACCCCGAGGGACGTGTCATACAGGGCTACGAACCTCGCGTCGCCGGCCTGGAACACGACCACGCGCCGCACGGTCACAACGTGGACCGGCACCGCCGCGGAGTCGCTGTCCGTGGTGACACCGAGCACGTCCTCGCCGAGCGGCAAGCGGTTGTCGATGCCCTTGGGCGGCGGGTCGTCGGCGATCTTGGGCGCTCTCGTCATGACGGCGTCGTCGCGGTCTGTGATGGGCATGCCCGGATCGCCGGTGAGCACGAGCGCCGAGGGGTACACGCGCACGACCTGTTCCCAGGTCGTGTGGTAGATGGGCACCGTGTCCAGCTGCACGCCGGTGAGATGGCCGTTGACCGCAGCTCCGAGTATCTGTGGCCACAGACTGCCCGTGGCCCGGTCGCGCAACTCGATGTTTCCGTTCACGAGCAGGGGCGTGGGGTCGAAACCCGTGGTGAGACCCGCCACGGTGCCCCAGAACCCGATGACCGAACCGGTCTCGGGCGAGTAGGTGATGGTGGCGGCGCGGCCGCCCACGGACGTGTTCACGACCTCGTATGCCGCGAGGACCGCGCGAGGGAACACGAGCGCGCCCTCAGGAGCTTCCACGAGGTAGACATCCTCGCCCGGGGCCATGAAGTCCGCCGCCTGGTCGGCTACCACGAAGCGCGGGCTGTCCAACGCCCTTGCCTGGGCGTGATCGGTCGTGATCGTCGTCGCGGAGGCGATGGTGTTGAGCTGGTTGGCCGGCATGGCCCGCGTCGTCGCGGGCGCGGCCACGCGCGCGAGCGCCTGGTACGTCAGGTACGAGTGGACCAGGAGGCCCCCGATGAGCAGGGCGCATGCAGCCACGAAGGCCCAGAAGAGCCGGCCCGCCTTCAGCATGAGCGCGCCGATGCTATGAGGAGCAGGTCATCCATACGCGCGTAGTAGCAAACGACGTGCACAAGGGCGTGGCGGAGCCGCGGGACGACCGGGTATGAAGCGCCCATGGGACATGTGAGGATAGGCACCTGCTCGTGGGCGGACAAGACCATGGTCGAGGCCTGGTACCCGCCGGAGGTCTCTTCTGCCGAGGCCCGGCTGCGGTACTATGCGGCGCGCTTCGACACCGTGGAGGCCGACTCCCCGTACTACGCCATCCCCACCACGACCGTGACGGCCAACTGGGCGAAGCGCACGCCCCCGGGGTTCTTGTTCCACATCAAGGCGTACGGGCTCATGACCGGGCACACCGTGGCGGAGCGGACCCTGCCGCCCGAGCTGCGCGAGGGGCACGAGTACTCGATCTCGCAGCGCGGCCGCGTCTACGACCCCGACGACCGGATGATCGAGGCGGTCTTCGGCCTGTTCACGGAGGCTGTGGAGCCGTTGCGGGGAGGCCGGCAAACTGGGCGGGATCCTCATGCAGTACCCGCCCTCGTTCCGTGCGCTGGATGAGCGTGAGCTCAGTCTGGGTCTCAAGAGGCTCCAGCGCGATCGCGAGCTGTTGGGCGGGCACCGGATGCTGGTGGAGTTCCGTCACGTGTCGTGGCTCGAGGACGCCCGGCGTGAGCGCGTCCTGCGGTTCCTGAGCGACAACGACATGTCGTTCGTGTGCGTGGACGAGCCCAGGATGCCGGGAACGGACCCCACCACGCTGCCGCCGGTCTCGGCGGTGACGTCGCCTCTGGCGTACGTCCGCTTCCATGGGCGCAACGCCGGCACGTGGCACATCCAGGGCGCAACGGCGGCGGACCGGTTCGACTACTTGTACACGCCCGGCGAGCTGGACGAGTGGAAAGAGCCCATCCGGGACCTTGCCGCGAGCGCGGACACCGTCTTCGCGATGTTCAACAACTGCCGGTACGACTACGCGCCACGCAACGCCCACGACCTTGCTTTGATCCTTGGCGGGGCCGCGGACAGAGCCACCGGGGCGCCGCCCGGCGAGGTGGAGCCCGAGACCGGACAGAACCTGACGTTGGACCTTTGACAAGAAAGGCTGGTACTCCGATGCCCGAACCCCATGCCCTCGGCCTGAACTGCACGCTCAAGCGCTCGCCGCAGGTCAGCAACACCGAGGCGCTGCTGAACAAGGTGCTCGGACACATGCGCGACCAGGGTGCGACCACGGAGTACATCAGGGTCGTGGATCACGACGTCAGATTCGGCGTGTCTGCGAACGAAGGCGACGGGGACGAGTGGCCTGCGATCCTCGAGAGGGTCCTGGCGGCGGACATCCTCGTGATGGCGATGCCCATCTGGTTCGGCGTACGGTCATCCGTGGCCCAGATGGTCATGGAGCGGCTAGATGCCACCTACGACGACGCCGACCCCGTGACGGGGCAGTTCCCGCTCTACAACAAAGTTGGCGCTGTGGTGATCACCGGCAACGAGGACGGCGCGCACGATTGCGCGTCCAACACGTTGTTCAACCTCACGCACCTCGGCTGCACCATCCCGCCCAACGTGGACGCCTATTGGGTGGGCGACGCGGGTCCCGGGCCCAGCTACATCGAGGCGGGAGGGGAGAGGCATCTCTACACGAACCGCTGCGCCCGGTACCTCGCTACAAATGCCGTGTGGATGGCGCGTGTGCTCAAGGACAACCCGATACCCACGAACCTGCGGGACATCTACGCGGCAGCGCTCGCGGAGAGCGGCCCCGCGCAACCTATCGATAGGCGCCCAAGCGCAAAGCCGATGAGCTAGCCTGTAGCCGGACGGCGGTTCGGCTCACGGAGGATAGGTTGCTCAAGAACGTGCTCATCGTCGCGCTGGGCGGCGCGCTCGGCGCGGCCGCACGCTACGTCGTGGGCGGGTGGATCGCGGACAGGGCCGGGGCGTCGTTCCCGTGGCACACCTTCGCGGTGAACGTCTCGGGTGCGTTCCTGATCGGCCTCGTGATGGCGTTGTCCCTGGACAAGGGCATGATCAGTGCCGACTGGCGTCTCTTCCTCGCCACCGGGATCCTGGGAGGGTACACGACGTTCTCGACCCTCTCGTACGAGACGATGACACTGATCCAGCAGGGTGCGTGGGCCGCAGCGGCGGGCAACATGCTCGGGAGCGCGGCGGCAGGCGTAGCGGCGGTGTTCGTGGGGCTGGCCTTGGGCCGCTTGATCTAGGAGGTCGCGATGGACATCACCGGCGAAGCGCTGGAGGTCCGCGTCTACGTGGGCGAGAACGACCGTCACGGCGGGTCTGCGACGTCGCACGCGGTGGTGGTCTTCCTGCGCGAGAACGGGTGCGCCGGTGCGACGGTGCTCCACGGTGTCGAGGGGTTCGGGCACGCCAGCCGCATCCACACGGCGAGCATCCTGCGCCTGTCGGAGGACCTGCCCGTCGTGGTGATAGCCGTGGACCGCCGGGACAGGATCGAGCCGTTGTTGGGCCAGATCGCTCAGATAGCGGGCAGCGGTCTCGTGACCGTGACCCCCGTCGAGGTCGTGAAGTACGGAGGCTAGGACCGACCGTCCTATCCGGCTCGCGTTTTGCGGGTATGCCACGTGATGGAAGTCTTCTCGCGGACCCGGTCCGCGACGTGTCCATAAGGAGACCGTGTGTTGTACGGCTATGGCTCGGGGACGACGATCCCTGGGTGGATACTGATACTCATCGTGCCTATCGTCCTGGGCGTCGTGACCCAGTGGTGGGTGCAAAGCCGCTACAAGCGCTATGGCGCCGTGCCGCTCAGGAGCGGCCTTACCGGTGCCGAGGTCGCACGACGTGTTCTGGACTCGGCGGGGCTTCAGGGCGTCCAGATCCAGATGATAGGCGGCAACCTCACCGACAACTTCGATCCGCGCACCAACGTGCTCAATCTGTCTCAGGCGGTCTACGAGGGGCGCAACATCGCAGCGGCCGGCGTAGCCGCGCATGAGGCGGGGCATGCGCTGCAGCACGCCCGCGGCTACGTGTTCGGGACCATACGGTCCGCCATCGTGCCGGTGGCGAACATCGGGTCTCAGGCCGCACCGTTCCTGATCATCCTCGGCATCGTGATCGGGTTCACGGGCTTGGCGTGGCTGGGCGTGGTCCTGTACGCCGGCGCGGTCCTGTTCCAGATCGTGACTCTGCCGGTGGAGCTGGACGCTTCTAGGCGCGCCCTAGCCGACCTCGGTTCCGTGCACATCTTGGACGACCAGGAGCTTCCCGGGGCCCGGTCGGTCCTTTCCGCCGCTGCCATGACGTACGTCGCGGCGGCGCTCATCTCGGTGATCTACCTGCTGTACTACATCGGTCTCGCTCGGCGCGACTGAGACCGGCTGCTTGGGTGCGTGCGGCGTGGCGCCGCCCTTTCGTGGGCATGCTCCGGCCGGTCGGGTCTCGGTAGGGACTCGTTGAGCGCGGGGTAGCGCTCGCGTGGCACCGTGCCGGTATGGAGGGCACGAGGACATCGACCACCCGGACCGCCGCGGGGAAGGCCGCCGCCGCGCGCCGGGT
The DNA here is from genome assembly GCA_963768865.1 of uncultured Coriobacteriia bacterium. Taxonomy (GTDB): domain Bacteria; phylum Actinomycetota; class Coriobacteriia; order Anaerosomatales; family CAVYJL01; genus CAVYJL01. The sequence continues at coordinate 10,602 of CAVYJL010000009.1, forward strand.
CCTCATGGATGTGTGGGGACATCAGGACTTCCGTCACGGGCAGGAGCAGGCCGTAGACGCGGTGCTGTCCGGCCGCGACTGCGTCGCGATCCTGCCCACCGGCGCCGGCAAGACGGCGATCTTCCAGCTGCCCGCGAGAGTCTTGGGCGGTACGACGGTCGTGGTGTCGCCTCTGGTGTCCCTCATGGAAGATCAGGTGCGCGCCGCTCGGGGACGAGGCCTGAGCGCGGTGCGGCTAGGAGGCGAGTCGTCGCCTGCCGAGCGGACTGCGCGGCGAGCGCTCGTCTGCGCAAGCCGCCATGAACTGGTGTACGTCGCCCCTGAGGGGTTGCGTGGCGGCAACCTCGACGTGCTCGCGGGACTGGACGTGGGCCTGCTCGCCATCGACGAGGCCCACTGCGTCGACCGCTGGGGAACGACGTTCCGTGCCGACTACCTCCAGCTGGGCGACGCGCGCGAACGGCTCGGGAACCCGCCGTGCGTCGCGGTGACGGCCTCGGCCTCTCCGGCCACCCGGCGCGCCGTGGAAGACGTCCTGGGGCTGCACGCGCCCGTGGTCGTGCGCACATCGTGCCGGCGGCCCAACCTGAGGCTCAGAGCACGCCCCGTGCGCGACGTCCGTGAGGCCGCAACGGGGGTGTGCGAGTACGCGGCAGGCGCTTCTGGTTCCGGCATCGTGTACACGCGCAGCCGCGACGGCGCCGACGCGACCGCGGCGCTCATGCGCCGCAACGGGACGCGGGCGGAGTCGTACCACGCGAGACTGCCTGCGCCCGAGCGTTCGGACATCCAGGCGCGGTTCCTTAGTGGTGAGCTGCGCGTGGTGGTCGCGACCGTCGCGTTCGGCATGGGGATCGACAAGCCCGACGTTCGCTGGGTGCTCCACCAAGGACTTCCCGAGTCTCTGGACGCGTACTACCAGGAGGTGGGCCGGGCAGGGCGCGATGGGCGAGCCGCCGACTGCCTTCTCTTGTGGTCCGCGGCTGATCTGGAGTGTCATCGGGCGCTGCGGACGACCATCGGCGATGAGGCGAGGCGACATGCGGCCCTCATGGAGTCCGACGCCGTCCTCCGGTTCGCCGCGGGCGCTCGTTGCCGGCACATGGTGGTGGCCGAGTGGTTCGGCGAGGTCCTGCGACCGTGCGGGACCGCGTGCGACGTCTGTCTTCCTGCGCCGGGGCGCGGCCCTGGGCCGAGCGGGGTTCCAAGGGCCGGACGGAGGTGATGCGTCGGGCTTCCCTCCTGCTATAGTCCGACCAATCCGGACGCGAGGGGAGGGCTCGATGGCACGTGATACCGAGGCCTTGACCGTCAGCGAGCTGCTGCAGCTCGCCCGTCGCGCGCTGGAGCCGCTCGCCGTGACGGTCATGGGTGAGGTCATCGAGCTCACCGATCGCCCAGGCTACAAGGCCGTCTACTTCACGCTCGGCGACGGGTCGGCGAGTCTGCCGTGCCTCATGTGGCGGGACGCGTATGAGCGCTCGGAGTGCCTGCTGCGCAGCGGCATGCGGGTGCAGGCCCAGGGAGGCATGACCGTCTACCCGGCCAAGGGCCGCATGCAGTTCCAGGTGCGTCTCCTCGCGCCGGCCGGGGAGGGCCTGCTCCGCATGCAGGTGGCGGAGCTTGCCGCAAAACTGTCGGCGGAGGGCCTGATGGAGCCGGCGAGGAAGCGGCGACCGCCCGCGTATCCCGAACGCGTCGGCCTCGTCACTTCGCCGCGAGGCAAGGCGGTCCACGACGTCCTGCGCACGCTGCGCCGCAGGTTCCCCGCGGCCGAAGTCGTGTTCGCCGGAGTCACGGTCGAGGGAGCGGACGCGCCCGCCCAGATCGCACGGGGACTGGCCACGGCCGACTCCGCCGGCGTCGACGTGATCGTGCTGGCTAGGGGCGGAGGCAGCTACGAGGACCTCATGCCCTTCAACAACGAGGCGGTCGCCAGGGCCATCGCCTCGACGACGGTGCCGGTGGTCACCGGGATCGGCCATGAGCCGGACACGACGATCGCCGACATGGTCGCCGACGTTCGCGCGTCCACGCCCACCGCGGCCGCCGAGACCGTGTCTCCGGCCTGTCAGGAGGTGGAGGCGCGACTGGATGCCCTTGCGCGAGCCATGGGCCGGGCCGTCCTTCACGAAGTCCGCCTCCTGGGTCACCGGCTGACCTTGGCGGAGCGAAGCGCGGTGCTCGCCGACGCGCGCGGTTGGCTGGCGTTGCGTGCGCAGGCCACCGACCTCGCCGCCGATGGGCTTGCGCGCGCGGGCGCCGCCGCGCTGGCGGGCGGCAAGGCGAGGCTCGCCGCCGACTCGGCCCGATTGGCCACGGCCGGGAGCAAGATAACGGCCCTGAACCGCACTAGCCTGGAGCGGGCCGGCGCGAGCCTGGAAGCGCTGTCGCCGCTAGCGGTCCTGGAACGGGGCTATGCCGTCGTGTACCGCAGCGACGGCAGCGTCGCACGGGAGGCCGCCGCCCTGCACCCCGATGAACGAGTAGAGGCACGTCTGTACCGAGGCACGGTCGCGTGCCGAGTCGAGGAGGTCCGACCGTGACTGGTGAAGCGCCCGTGACCGACCCCAAGGACATGCGTTTCGGAGACGCGCTGGCCGAGCTTGAAGGCGTCGTCCGCGAACTCGAGACGGGAGACCTGGAACTCGAGGACGCACTGGACCGCTATCAGCGGGGAGTAGAGCTCCTGGAGGCCTGCCGAGCGCGTCTCACCGACGCCGAGCAGCGCGTCACGGCTCTGCTGGGCAGGGTCGAGGAAGAGGAGGGCCAGGACTGATGATCCGTGACGATTGCATCTTCTGCGGGATCGGTGCCGGCCGGATCCCCGCGTCTATCGTCTATGAAGACGACTTCGTCGTAGCGTTCGACGACATCGAGCCCCAGGCGCCGGTCCACACGCTCGTGATCCCGCGTGAGCACTACGACAACCTGCAAGACCAAGTCCCCGACGAGGTGCTCGCAGCGGTCTTCCGCGCGGTCCGGCACGTGGCCGAGATCAAAGGGGTCGCCGAGTCCGGCTATCGCGTGATCGTCAACTCGGGGCCCGACTCCAACCAGACGGTGAACCACCTACATGTCCACCTGATGGGCGGCGCGCCGATGTCGCACGGGATGGTCAACTTCAGGGAGCGTCAGGAAGCCGGCTAGACACTCGGCCGGGCACGGGCTGGAATCCGTGGGGAGGCCCATCTAGCTGCTTAAATGCGGAAGCCCCGACCTTCGGGCCGGGGCTTCCTCAGTCCCTATCCCCTTCGTTACCCCTGAGTCTCCGCAGGCATCTCGTGCGACTGTGATGGGGGGACGTCGCTCGAAACATCGTGTGCCGGTCGATGCGTTCCGCCTGCTGCTTTGGGCTGTCCGGTTCTACCGTCCAGCGAGGGAAGGGAAACCTGTCACTGAGGACGATAACGCGAACCCATCGCCTTTGCAACATCTGTTACATGGAAATCTGTGACGTGCCGCACTAACGGTCCGATGTGGGAGTGAGCGGTCGTCCAGAAACGCTGATTGGGGGAAGGACACCGGTCACGCGGGCCGCGCGACGGGAGGGCCAGACAGGCCGCCAACCGTACCGTCCACCGAAGGAACCTAGCCACAACCCGATATGGCGGGCTGAAATGGTTTATTCGAGACGCCACTTGTGCTATCGGCTACCCAGTAGCAATGCCCGTCGCGTGGCCGGCGGGCACCTGTCCAACCTTGAGGGGAAGGGAGGTCCGGATATGGCCGACGAGTCCATCTCCATCGACTCCATGCAGGCAGAGGGTCGGGTCATCGAGCCGCCTGCGCGTGTCCGTGAGGGAGCTCACGTCAAGTCCATGGGGGACTACGAGGAGATCTATCGACGTTCGGTTGAGGATCCGGAAGCTTTCTGGGCCGACATGGCCGAGGAGCTCGTGTACTGGGACAAGAAGTGGGACAAGGTCCTGGAGTACGACTGGAGCGTCCCGTACACGAAGTGGTTCGAGGGTGGCAAGACCAACGTCGCCTACAACTGCCTGGACCGGCACCTCACCGATGGGCGCCGTAACAAGGCAGCCCTGATCTGGGAGTCCGACGAAGGTCGGACGAAGATGTACACATACCAATCGCTCTACTACAAGGTATGCCGCTTCGCTAACGTCCTGAAGAAGCACGGCATCCGCAAGGGCGACCGCGTGGCCATCTATCTGCCGATGATCCCGGAGCTCCCCATCGTGATGCTGGCGTGCGCGCGCATCGGCGCGATCCACTCCGTGGTCTTCGGCGGGTTCTCGGCGACGTCGCTTCGCGACCGCATCCAGGACTCCGCCTGCAAGATGCTCATCACGGCGGATGAGGGCGTGCGTGGAGGCAGGCTCGTCCCGCTCAAGGCCAGTGCCGACGAGGCGCTGCTCGAGTGCCCGAGCGTCGAGACCGTGATCGTGGTCTCGCGCACTCAGAGCCGAGTGGACATGGAGCCGGGGCGTGACTTCTGGTACCACGAGGAGGTCAAGGGCTCGGACATCGCGCGTCACTGCGACCTCGAGTGGATGGACGCCGAGGATCCGCTGTTCATCCTGTACACGTCCGGTTCCACGGGCAAGCCCAAGGGCGTGCTGCACACCACCGGCGGCTACCTGGTGTACGCGACGGCCACGTTCAAGTATGCGTTCGACTACCGCGAAGACGACGTCTTCTTCTGCACGGCGGACATCGGCTGGGTGACCGGCCACAGCTACATCGTGTACGGCCCGCTGTCGTACGGAGCCACGTCCGTCATGTTCGAGGGCGTGCCCAACTACCCGGACCCCGGCAGGTTCTGGGACATGGTGGACAAGCACGGGATCAACACGATCTACACGGCGCCCACGGCCATCCGCGCGCTCATGAAGGCCGGAGACGAGTGGCCCGCGAAGTACGACCTGTCCACGCTGCGGGTCCTGGGAACGGTGGGCGAGCCCATCAACCCCGAGGCTTGGCTGTGGTACTACGAGCACGTCGGCCGCGAGCGTTGCTCCGTGGTGGACACGTGGTGGCAAACGGAGACCGGCGGTCAGCTGATCACCGGGCTTCCCGGAGCGACCCCGATGAAGCCGGGCTCGGCCACGCGACCCTTCTTCGGCGTCCAGCCCATCATCATGAACGAGGACCAGACCGAGACCGAGGTCAATCACGGCGGCCGTTTGTGCATCGAGTACCCGTGGCCCGGCATCCTGCGCGGCACCTGGGGCGATCCCGAGCACAACCGCGTGCGCGAGGTCTACTTCTCGAATTTCCCCGGCAAGTACTTCACCGGTGATGGCTGCCGCTTGGACGAGGACGGCGACTACTGGCTGATGGGCCGCGTCGACGACGTCATCAACATCTCCGGCCATCGCCTCGGCACCGCCGAGGTGGAGTCGGCGCTGGTCTCGCACGCGGCGGTCGCAGAGGCGGCGGTCGTGGGCTTCCCGCACGACATCAAGGGTGAGGGCATCTACGCCTACGTCATCCTGCGTGCCGGCAACGAGGGCAACGACGATCTCCAGAAGATCCTGCGGGGTCACGTTCGCAGCGAGATCGGCCCCATCGCCACCCCGGACTACATCCAGTTCGTGCCTGAGCTTCCCAAGACGCGCTCGGGCAAGATCATGCGGCGCATCCTGCGCAAGGTCGCGGCCGGCGAGCGCGACATGACGGCTCTCGGTGACATCACGACGCTGGCCGATCCTTCGATCGTGACCACCATCGTGGAGACCGCGCCTGAGGTCACCACCAGCTAAGGCACGGCGAAGCGCGATCTCATCGCGCCCGATGCACACAGCGAGGCCCCCACGTCCCGAGGCGGATGTGGGGGCCTCCTGCTATACTTCCAAAGCCCCTGAACAGACCCTGAAAGGACCTTCCTCTATGGCCTTCAACGATCTATTCTTGCGCGCCGCGCGCAACGAGCCGCTCGAGCGCACGCCGGTCTGGATGATGCGTCAGGCAGGCAGGTACCTGGCCGAGTACCGGGCAATCCGCGAGAAGCACGGCTTCCTGGAGATGTGCCGCACGCCGGAGCTCGCTGTCGAGGTGAGCATGCAGCCGGTGGACCTCGTGGGCGTGGACGCGGCCATCATGTTCTCCGACATCCTGGTCTCTTTCCCCGGCATGGGCCTGGATCTGGAGTTCGCCAAGGGCGAGGGGCCGGTCATCCACAATCCGGTCCGCACCGTGGCCGATGTGGACAACTTGCGCATCGCGGACCCGGTCGACGACACCGGTTTCGTCATGGAGACCATCAAGATCCTGCGCCGTGAGCTCGAGGACAAGGTTCCGCTCATCGGCTTCGCGGGCGCGCCGTTCACGCTGGCCAGCTACATGATCGAGGGTCATGGGACCCGCGACTACGAGATCACCAAGGCGTTCATGTGGTCCGAGCCCGAGGCCTGGGCCAGGATGATGGACAAGATCTCCGACACGGTCATCGCATACCTGTCCGCGCAGATCGACGCCGGCGCTCAGACCGTCCAGCTCTTCGACAGCTGGGTGGGCTACGTGGCGCCCCACGACTACGAGCGATACGTGCTGCCCTACACCAAGCGCGTCCTTGCCGAGGTCGGGGCCAAAGGCGTGCCCGTCATCCACTTCGCCAACCAGGCGACCTCGATGCTGGACCTTGTGAAGCAGGCCGGCGGCGACGTCATAGGCGTGGATTGGCGCATCGATATCGCCAAGGCGGCCGAGGCCATCGGCCCCGGCTTCGCCATCCAGGGCAACATCGACCCGGTCGCGCTCTTCGCGCCGGAGGCCGAGCTCGAGGTCATCGTCACCGAGATCCTGGAGAAGGTCGGCGACCGGCCGGGCCACATCTTCAACCTGGGCCACGGCATCCACAAGACCACCGACCCGGACAAGGCGCGCGCGCTCGTGCGTATCGTGCACGAGCAGTCCGAGCGCATCCGCGCCGGGGCCTGATCGTGCGCACGGGGATCCTGCTCACCGCGTTCGGGGGCCCGGACAGCCTGGACGCCGTGGGCCCGTTCATGCGCAATCTCATGGGCCGCGAGCCGGCGCCCGAGATCGTGGCACGGGCGCAGGGCAAGTACGCCGCTATCGGCGGCGCCTCGCCGCTCCCGGAGCGCACGGCGCAGATCGCCGAGCGCCTGGCCGAGCGGCTGCGCGAGGACGGGCACGACGTGGACGTCGTCGTGGGCATGCGCTATTGGCACCCCACGATCGGCGAGGGCTTCGACGAGCTCGCCGCCGCCGGCGCTCGGCGTGTCGTTCAACTCTCGCTGTCGCCGTTCGAGTCGGCCGTGAGCTCCGGCGCCTACCGTGCCGCCGTTCTCGAAGCCGCCAAGGCCCATGACCTTCCCGTCGTCGAGGCCGCGTCGTTCTACGACGCCCAGGGCTTCCTCGACGCGCTCACTGAGGGCGCGCGCGACGCCATCGACGACATAGTGGCCGAGCGCCCGCTCGTGATCTTCTCGGCGCACTCGCTGCCGGTACGGGACATCGAGGCCGACCCTCGCTACCTCGAGCAGCTGCGCGAGGCCACGGCAGCCGTCGCGCAAAGGCTGGAGCTGGCGCCGGGTGCTCCCGACACCGAGGTCCTGCCCGGTGTGTCCGCCTTCGGCTCGGCGGGAGAGCGGCCCTGGGTCTTCGCGTTCCAGTCCAAGGGCGTGGCGCCCGGCGAATGGCTCGGGCCGATGCTCGAGGACGTCATGGACGCCGCCAAGGCGAACGGGTTCGACGGAGTCGCGGTGTGCCCCGTGGGCTTCGGGACCGACCATATGGAGACGCTCTACGACCTGGACGTGGTCGCGGCGCAGCACGCGATCGGGGAGGGCCTCGCCTTCACGCGCGCAGCGGTGCCCAACGCGTCTCCGCTCATGATCGACGCACTGGCGTCGCGGCTGGAACCGCTGCTCGAAGACTGACATCGCGCGGGCCGCCTAGGCCGCCCGCACACGAGCCGAGGGCCGATGGGGGACTCAAGGCAATGACCAAGCACGTGATCATCGTGGGTGGCGGCGTGGCGGGCCTCGGCGCCGCCGCAAAGCTGCGGCGGGCCGCCGAGGCCGAGTCCGACGTCACCTTCACGCTCGTGGAGAAGGACGACCGCCTGGGCGGCAAGCTGTTCACCGAGCGGATCGCTGACCCCGAGAGCGGCGGGGAGTACGTCGTGGAGGCGGGGTCCGACTCGTTCCTCACCGACAAGCCGGCGGTGCACCGCGTAGCCGAGCACCTCGGCATCCTGGGCGACGAGACCGGGACCCTGGACGAGAACAAGAAGACGTTCATCGTCCGCGCCGGCAAGCTCGTGGAGATGCCCGACGGCATCATGATGTTCGCGCCAACCAAAGTCGTCCCGCTGGCGACCACCCGCTTGTACTCGGCTGCGGGCAAGGCACGCATGGCGCTCGACCTCGTCATCCCGCCCAAGCGCGTGGCCGCCGGCGAGCGCAACGACGAGACGCTCGAGAGCTTCGTCGTGCGCCGGATGGGCCGTGAGTGCCTGGACCGGCTCGCCGAGCCCCTCGTCGGAGGCGTGAACGGCTCGGATCCGGCCGAGATGTCGCTGGCCGCGACGTACCCCAATCTGTTGGAGATGGAGCAGGAGCACGGCTCCCTCGTGCGCGGCTTCCTGGCGCAGCGGCGCCGCGTGGAGGAGATGCGCAAGGCGCATCCGCCCAAGCCCGGGCAGCGCCGCCGGACCTTCTTCAGCTCGTTCTCGCCGGGGCTGCAATTCCTCACCGACAGCCTCGCCGATGCGGCGGGTCGCGAGAACATGAGGACGGGGACGGCCGTGCGGTCGCTGGCGCGGTCGGACGCGGGCGTATGGACCGCGACCCTGGACTCGGGCGAGAGGGTGAACGGGGACGCGGTCGATCATGGCCACGGAGGCGTGGGCCGCCGCCGATCTCATGCGCGGCGTGGACGCGCGCACCGCCGAGCTGGCGGCGTCGATCCCGTGCTCGTCCTCGGCAACGGTGGCGATGGCGTTCCGTGCGCAGGACTGCCCGTTCGACCTGGGCTGGCACGGGATACTGTCACCGGCGGTGGAGCACCGGCCGCTCACGGGCGTGTCGCTCATGTCCTCCAAGTGGCCGGGCCGGGCGCCGGAGGGCCGCGTTCTGTTGCGCGGCTTTCTGGGCGGGGCTCGCGACCAGGAGGTGCTGCGAGGGAGCGACGAGGAGCTTGTGGAGCTGGCGCGGACACAACTTGTCGAGCTGCTGGGCATGCCGCAAGACGCGAGGCCGCTGTTCGCTCGCCTCTACCGCTGGGACAAGGGCATGCCGCAGTACACCCTGGGCCACTTGGACCGGGTGGATGAGATCGAGGCCCGGACGGCGGCCATGGGCGGGATCAGGCTCGTGGGCGGGGGATACCGCGGCGTCGGAGTCCCCAACTGCCTCGACAGCGGGGAGAAGGCCGTGAGAGAGTTGCTTGGCGAGTGGGGCTGGACCCTCGCCGAGGATTTCCAGGACACCAAGCGCGCGCATTAGCGTCGCTATCCGTTTCTGTTCAGAGGGAGCACATGAAGAACGTCATCGTCATCGGTGCGGGGATGGCCGGACTCGCCGCCGCCTACAAGGTCCGTCGTGCGGCGACCGCCGAAGGCCACGAGGTCTCCGTCACCGTGGTGGAGAAGGACGGGCGCATAGGGGGCAAGGTCGCCAGCGAGATGGTGGACGGTTTCGTCGTCGACGGCGGCCCGGACTCCTTCCTCACCGAGAAGCCGGCACTGCACCGCATCGCCGAGCTCCTGGGCATGTCGGACGCCCGCCTGCCATCCGACGAGTCGCGAAAGAAGACGCTCATCCTGGCTCGCGGAAAGCTCCACGAGATGCCGGACGGCGTCATGATGTTCGCTCCCACGAAGTTCGTGCCGTTCGCCACTACCGGGCTGTTCTCGCCGGCCGGCAAGGCGCGCATGGCGATGGACCTCGTCATCCCCAAGAAGAACGTTGCCGAGGGCGAGCGCAACGACGAGACCCTCGAGAGCTTCGTGGTGCGCCGCATGGGACGCGAGTGCCTGGACCGGCTCGCCGAGCCGCTCGTGGGCGGCGTGCACGCGTCCGACCCGGCGGTCATGTCGCTGGCCGCGACGTTCCCGCGCCTGCTGGACATGGAGCAGAAGCACGGCAGTCTCATGCTCGCCTTCCTCGAGTCTCGCAAGAAGGTCGAGGAGATGCGGCGCAAGTACCCGCCCAAGCCGGGCGCTCCCAAGCGCACCTTCTTCTCCACTTTCGAGGGCGGCATGCAGCAGCTCACGGACGGTATGGCCGACGCCATCGGCCGCGACGACATCCTGCTGGGCACCGCCGTGGACAAGCTGGAGCGTACGGGGTCCGGCTGGAAGGTGACGCTGGCCGATGGGCGCTCTCTGGACGCGGACGCCGTCATCGTGGCCACCGAGGGCTGGGCCGCGAGAAGCCTCGTCGCGGGCGCTTCCCCGGCAGCCTCGGCCGCGCTCGCGAAGATCCCGCACTCGTCCTCGGCAACGGTGTCGCTCGGGTTCGACTCGGAGGACATCGGCTTCGATCTCAACGCTTTCGGTGTGCTGTGCCCGCTCGTGGAGAAGCGCAGCCTCATGGCGGCGACGTACTCGTCCACCAAGTGGCCCGGGCGCGCGCCGTCCGGCAGCACGCTCATGCGCGGGTTCGTGGGCGGCCCTCACAACCAAGAGATCGTGGGCAAGTCCGATGACGAGCTGGTCTCGATCGTGACCGCCGAGCTGCGCGACATCCTGGGCCTGACGCGCGAACCGTCGTTCGCCCGCGTGTTCCGCTGGGTGGACGGCATGCCGCAGTACACCTTGGGACATCTGGACCGCGTGGCGGCCATCCAGACAGAGATGGAGACGATCCCGGGCCTGGCGCTCGCGGGCGGCTCGTACACGGGCGTGGGCCTGCCCAACTGCGCGGAGAGCGGCGAGGCCGCCGCGACCAAGGTCCTGAGCGACCTGGACATCACCCTTGCAGAGGACTCGGCTCCGGCCATGGGGCGCCAGTTCTAGGCGCTGCGGGGGAGGCCCCGCGGGGCGCCCGGCATCTCGGATCGCGGGCTCCGCTACCTCGGCAGGCCCGCTAGTGAGGCAGGACCGCTAGTGAAGCGGGCTCGCTACTGCAGCGGGTCCGCTTCCTTTATCGCCGCCAGAAGCGCGGGATGCAGCGCCGGGGCCGCGACGAGGATGTCCGGCGCGCCGGGAGTCCAGGGCGAGCCGTCTATGCCCGTGGCCACGGCGCCTGCCTCCACCGCTATGAGGATGCCGGCGTTCGTGTCCCAGGGCTTGAGCCCGAACTCCCAGAAGGCGTCGGCCCGCCCGGCGGCGACGTGGCAGCAGTCCACCGCGGCCGACCCATCGCGGCGGATCCCGTGGACCGTGCGCAGGATCGTGCCGAAGATCGTGAGCTGGCGGTCGAGCGGCGCCCCGCGGTCGTACGGGAAGCCGGTCACGATGAGCGAGCGCGCGATCGTGGTGGCCTCGGACGCATGGATAGAGGCGCCGTTGCGGGTGGCGCCAGCGCCGGCGGTCGCGCAGAAGATCTCATCGGCCGGGACGTTGAGCACCACGCCCGCTACGGGCTTGCCGTGCTCCAGTCGCGCCACGGACACCGAGAACGTGGGATAGCCGTGGATGAACGAGGTGGTCCCGTCGATGGGGTCGATGACCCACACGGCGTCGTCTTCCAGCGACCCGCGCGGGGCGCCCGTGAGGTCGTAGACCTCGGGCTCTTCCACCACGAAGGTGGCGGACGCGTCGGCCGCCATGAGCTCGCGCACGATCTCCACACCGGCCGCGATGTCCACCTCGGTGACCATGTCCACATCCGTGGACTTGGTGCCCGTGCGCCCCGGATCGCCCGCCCTGGCCGCGAGCAGGACCCCTGCGCGGCGTGCCGCACGTTGCGCGAGTTCAAGGGCCTCGGTCATCGTTCCTCCTGAATGGGTTGTCTGACCTGCACATTGTAGGCGCACCGGTGCCAGCAGCGGTCCAGCCACCCAAGGTCGGGAAAGAACCACGCGAACGCAACCGGAACAAGACAGGAGTGACCATGCCAAGCCCGCGCGGATTCGTAGATGCGACCCTGCCCGGTGAGGAGGCGGCCGCCCTAGCTGAACGCGCCCGCTTACTGCGCGGCAGCATCCTCACCATGACCTCGGCGGCGGGCTCGGGGCACCCCGGCGGCTCGTTCTCCTCGCTGGAGACGTTCATGGTCCTCTACGGCTACGCACGGCTTCGGCCCGAGGAGCCGGGCTGGCCCGACCGCGACCGCATCGTCGTGAGCCACGGCCACGTGTCGCCCGGCGTCTACGCGGCCCTGGCCGACGCCGGGTTCTTCGACGTGACCCTTGCCGAGGCCCACTTCCGCCAGGCCGGCTCCCCGTTCGAAGGCCACGTGGAGCGCTCGGTCCCAGGCGTGGAGTGGGACAGCGGCAATCTGGGCCAGGGGCTCTCGGCGGGCGTGGGGTTCGCGATCGCCGCGCAGCTCACGGGTGCGCGATGGCACACGTATGTCGCGATGAGCGACGGTGAGCAGAACAAGGGACAGGTCGCCGAGGCCCGCAGGCTCGCCGTCAGCAGGGGGCTCACGAATATCACGGCCGTAGTGGACCTGAACGGGGTGCAGATCTCGGGGCACACAGCCGACGTCATGCCGGTGCATGTCGCTGCGCTGTGGCGGGCCGACGGCTGGGAGGTCGTGGAGGTGGACGGGCACGACCTCGTGGCGGTCTACGAGGCTCTGGGGGCGGCGGCGCGCTCGGGCGACCGCCCGGTCGCAGTGATCGCCCACACCGTGATCGGCAAGGGCGTCTCCTTCATGGAGGACGAGCCGGAGTTCCACGGGCGCGGGCTCACTCCGGACGAATACGAGCGGGCGATGGCGGAGCTGGGCCTGGAACCTCGGCTGGACCGGGCGAAGGCGCGGCGCGGCGACCCTATGCCCGCGTTGCACCCTGCCGCTCACCCGGACACGCAGGTCATCCGCGTGACCAGCCCGCCGCGCACCTACGAGGCGGGCACGAAGGCGGATTGCCGCTCGGCATGGGGCCATGCGCTGCTGGACATCGCGAATGCGGCCGCGGGTCCTGTCGCCGTGTGGGACTGCGACCTAGCGGTGTCGGTGAAGACGGACGGCTTCGCGGCGGAGCACCCCGAGTGGTTCGTCGAGTGCGGGGTGGGGGAGAACAACGCCGCCACTTCGTCCGGCGCGTGCGCCGCGACCGGCGTGCCCACGTTCTGGGCCGACTTCGGCGTGTTCGGGATCGACGAGGTCTACAACCAGCAGCGGCTCAACGACATCAACGATGCCGGTCTCAAGATCGCGGTCACGCACTGCGGCCTCGATGTGGGCGAGGACGGCAAGACGCACCAGTGCCTGGACTACATAGGCGCCATGCGCGACTTCTTCGGCTGGCGCGTGATCGTGCCTGCGGACGCCAACCAGTGCGACCGCGCGGTGCGCGCCGCCGCGGGCATGCGCGAGAACGTGTGCGTGGCCATGGGCCGCAGCAAGCTCCCCGTCATCCTTGCCGAGGACGGCTCGCCCCTGTTCGCCGGTGACTACGACTTTCAGTACGGCGTCGTGGAGCGCGTCGTGGCGGGCGACGACGTGTGCGTGCTAGTCACAGGCACGCCGTCCGCAGCAGCGGTGGACACCGTTCGAGCGCTGCGGGGCCAGGGGGTCTCGGCGTCGCTGGGCATCGTCTCGTCACCGCTGCACATGTCTCCCGACGACGCGGCTTGGGTCGCGTCCCATCCACTAGCCGTGACGGTGGAGGACTCGATTCCGTGCACAGCGGGCTGGGCGCGACCGTCGCGCTCGCGCTGTCCGGATCCGGCGCGGCCACGCGGCTCGTGCGTCACGGCGTGAGCGCGTACCAGAGCTCCGGCGCCGCCACGGACCTCTACCGCATGGTGCGTCTGGATGCCGAGGGTATCGCCGCGGTGATCGGGGAGGCCCTGGGCTAAGCCGTCTCGGGTCCCTGCGGGGCGCTCCCTGTCGCGGGACCGGAGGCCGGCGCCATGTCCGGCATGTCCTCCCCGGTGCGCAGCGCGCGAAGCATCGCCGCCTCGGGGCTCGGCTCGGTGCGCGGCTGCGGGTTCACGCCGTGCTCGGCGAGCATATCGAGCACCGCGCGCACCGCATCCGGGACCGCCGCCTCGACCGGCTCGGTGAGGCCCACCTTTGCGTCCGCGGACATCTCCTGGATCTGGACGGCGACGACACGGACCTCGGCGGAGCAGCCGATGATCTCGGCCGCGGCGAGCACGTCGGGGAGCCGCATGTCGTGGAGCGAGTGCATCACCTGATTGGGCGCTATCTCGTCGGGGGTCATCACCACGACGGTGCCCGCGTCCAGGCCGGACCCGTCCATGGCGTCGGCGACGATCACGACGTCGTACTCCTGGAAGATCGGGAGCATGCTCATGCCCATGGTCCCGGCGTCCACGATGTCGGCGGCACCCTGGAAGTCCCAACGCGACATGAGCTCCTCGGCCACGCGCACGCCCACGCCTTCATCGAGCTTGAGCGGGTTGCCGACGCCCACGACGGCGATACGGGCTTCGTCAGCCACTGGTCACCTCCGGGTGGATAGGGCGGCCGGCCTGCCGCCCGGTGTCGAGTCTAGCACCGGCGCAAGAGGGGCCCTCGCTCGCGCGGGGGCCCCTCCAGAGCGTTCGTCACAGCACCGCGCCGTCGCTACGCCGCTTCGTCCTCGGTCGGGGCCGGGCGCTCCCGCCACAGGAACATGAGCGGTATCGCATCGACGTCCTCGGCGACGGACAGGTACACGTGGATCATCGTCGTGATGATGAAGACCCACATGATCAGGTAGTGGATGGTGCGCATGTTCATGAGCCCGCCCACGAACGCGGTTCCCGCCGCGAAGAACGGCCAGTCGTACGTGAGCCCGTAGATGGCGAACCCGGTGTACGCCTGCAGCAGCAGCAGCAATGCCCAGAAGACGTACGTGCCCTTCTGGAGGCTGTTGAACTTGGCCGTGCGCGGGTGCGTCTTGCGCATGAAGAGGTAGTACCTCACGGTCTGGACGAACTGCCCGCGGTTGGCCTTCTGCGGGCCGAAGTTCCGCCAGTCCTTGCCCGTCTCGCGAGTGCCCCTCGTGAGGCTGCTTCCCTTGCCGAAGAACGCCCAGTAGACGCGCACGGCGAGGTCCACGAGCACGATGTACATGAACGCGAAGTGGAGGTACCGCATGACACCCATGGTCAGCCCCGCTATCGGGAAGGGCCAGTGGATGTAGAAGCCGGTGACGACCAGCATGATCATGCTCACCAGGTGGACCCAGTGCATGATCACCGCGGGAAGCGGGTGCTCCTCATGGAACGCGCCGTGTGCCATCTGCCCTCTATCGCCCGTAGGGACTGGTCTGCACGGTGACTTCCTTACCGGTCTTGGGTTCAATCACGTGAACCCCGCAGCCGATTCAAGGATCGAAGCTGTGGACGATCCTGACCACGTTCAGCGGCTGTTCCGGATTATCCACGGGAATGCCTATGAGCGCTTCCTCCAAAGGACCCCGGCGGTTGTCGGTGTCGCGCGGGCAGCAGTTCCAAGTGGACGGAGTGACCGCCTGGTAGTTCGCTATATTGCCGTTCTTGATGTCGATCCAGTGGCCCAACGCGCCTCGCGGTGCCTCCCATAGCCCGGCGCCCTGGCCGGCGGTGGCGGTGGAGGACTGGAACGTGGAGCTGTCCCCGCCCTTCAGGGCGGCGACCAGCTCGTTGACCCACGCTAGCGACTGATCGGCGATGAGCTTGGCCTCGAGGACCCGCGCGCCCACCCTGCCCAGTAGGGACACGAGGATCGCCGGCTTGCCTGCCACGCCAAGCGCCGCGAGGGTGTCGTCGACGATCTTCTTGACCGCGGGGTTCGTGCCTTGGACGTACGCGACGAGCAGGCGTGACAACGGGCCTGCTTCCATCGCCTTGCCGTCGTAGCGCGGCGCCTTGGCCCATGAGTACTGCTTGGTCACGTCGTAGTCCGTGAACACCGGGTCGGTCTTGCCCACGGCCGGGTTGAGATTCCCGTCCTCGGGCTGATACCACGAGTGCGTGACGTACTCGATGACCTTGTCCGGCGTGGCAGTCGACCGGCGCGGTCAGGTTCCCGCCGATGATGGCCCCGCGAGGCAGCCAGCGCTTCTTGGGGTCGAAGGTCGCGTCCTCGAACACGCCCCACGACAGGAAGTTCGTCGTGCCCGCGCCTATCGTGGCGAGATCGTTCTTGTACACGCCCGCGATGGCGAGCAGGTCGGGGAGCATCGTGTTGGTGACGAAGTCGTTGACCTTCGTGAGCCTGAACAGGATGTCGCCGAGCTTCTCCGACGTGGGCATCCAAGCGGTCCCGCCCGGCAGCGACGTCATGAAGTGCGGGAACTTGCCGCCCATGAGGGCGATCACCTGGCTGGCGGTCGCCTGGATGGAGATGGCCTCAAGGTAGTGCGCCACGGCGATCAGGTTGAGCTCCGGCGGGAGCTTGTAGTCCTTGTTGCCGAACCAGTTGCCCGAGAAGATCGAGAGCTGACCGCCCTCCACGAACGTCTTGAGCTTGGCCTGGACCGCACCGAAGTCCGACGTGGTCGTTCCGGCCTTCTCGGCCAGCGCGTACGTGTCGGCGATGTTCGCCTTTAGCGCCGAGGTCACGTCTACGTAGTCCAGCGCATTGAGCTGGTAGAACCACAGGACATGACTGTGCAGGAACTGGGCGGACTCGATGATGTTGCGGATGAGCCTGGCCGCATTGGGGACCTTGATCTGCAGCGCGGCCTCGGTCGCCATGGACGAGGCGTGGCCGTGCGAGATCGGGCACACCCCGCAGATCCTCTGGGCGATGTAGAAGGCGTCGGCCGGCTTGCGGCCCACTAGCACGTGTTCCATGCCGCGGAACAGCGTGGCGGACGACCAGGCGTCCACGACCTTGCCGTTCTCGACCTCGACCTCGACACGTTGATGACCCTCGATCCGTGTGATCGGGTCGACGACTACGCGTGCCACTAGGCATCGCCTCCCTTCTGCTCCTCGGACGGTGCCTCGGCCGCGCTGTCGGGCTCGGCCTCACCGGGCGCCGGGGGAGCGGGCTCCACCTCGGCACCATGACCCATCCGGCCGCTCGCCATGGTGGCCACGCCGTGGACTGCGAGACCGGCGAGGGCCACGCCTCCCACCACCAGGCCGATGGTCTGCGGGGACACGTTCGTGCCCGCCACCGGGATGTTGGCCGTGCGCGACAGGAACGGCGCGTCGTTCTCGACCCAATTGAAGTTGCCGCACCCGATGCAGGGGGAGCCGGATTCCACGCACCAGCTCGTGCGAGCGTTCCACCTGATCACCGGGCACTGCGTCTTCGTCTGCGGGCCCTTGCACCCGACCTTGTAGAGGCAGAAGTTCTGCAGCTCCTCGGCGGTGCCGAACTGCTCCACGAACTCACCGTTCTCGAAGTGGCCGCGTCGCGGGCAGTTGTCGTGGATGGTCTGTCCGAAGATGAGGGTGGGCCGGCGCTGGTCGTCCAGGGCCGGGGCCTTGCCGACGAGCAGGAAGTCCACGACCATCGCCACGACCCACTCGGGATTGACCGGGCAAGTGGGCAGGTTGATGACCTTGGATGGGTCGGCGACCACGTTCTCCACGCCGGTCGCGTTGGACGGGTTGGGGACGCCGTTGCCGTTCTTTGCCATCACCCATCCGCCGTCGACGGCGCACGAGCCCACCGCGACGATGACTTCCGCGGCGTCGGCGACCCGCTTGAGCTCGTCGATCGCGGGCGCTCCGCCCACTCGCAGGGCGTTGCCGTTCCAGCCCTGCATCACGGACCCCTCGACGATAAGGATGAACTTGCCCTTCTCGTCGACCACCGTCTTCTCGATCGCGTCCGTCACCGACTTGCCGGCGCCTGCCGACAGCGTCTCCCAGTAGTTGACGGACAAGATGTCCAGAACGATCTGGCCCGCATCCGGATAGAACGACTGAGCCATGGACTCCGTGCATCCCGTGCACAGGCCCTGGGACAGCCAGATAGCCGGCTTGAGCTTCGCGCCCTGCTCGATGGCGGCGGCGATCTGGGGTATCGCGGCCTCGGACAGGCCTATCATCGCGGCGATAGTGCCGCAGAACCTGAGGAAGTCCCTTCGCGACACTCCGCGTGCCTCGAGGGTCTCGTACAGGCCGCTCCCCGTCACCCGTTTCGTCATCCCACACCTCCTGACCTTAGTCTCGAAACGTCACTTCCAACGCCGGGTACCGGCCCGACCGCACGAATCCGCCGAGTACCCCCCCTCGTGAACGTCGTCGATCTATAGGGCTAACGCGCGAGAGGCGTCCCCGTGCGGAGACGCCTCTCGGATGCGACTATCGGACGCTCCGCGGCATGCGCGGGCGCGACGAAGCAGACTGTCGGAGCCGAGGCGCACGGGCCAGCGGCACCTTCCCCTGAGCGACCCAAACGACACCCCTCACGCTAAGCCGGCTCTCGGCGTGACCCCAGTAGGGCAGACGCGGGTCCGCCGTCCCAGTCCTGCGCGCACCGTGTACTCGCTGGACCGCCCCCCATTCCGCACGAGACGGCGACCGCGTCCAGTCTGACTCTCGATAGGGTGTATCGCAACCGCGCGCGGGTAAGGGGTTCTCAGGCCAAACGCGTCCCCCGCGGAAGGGAGAATCCCATGGATGAAGAAGAGAAGTTCGAGGCGGTGCCGCAAGATGCCGTCGGTCCCACGGAAGACGAGGAGCTCGATGAGACCGCGCGCAAGTGCGGAGCGGAGCGCGAGACCCTCGCGGCGCACGAGACCGCCGAGTGCGCGGGTGCGGACCTCGCGGGCCAGTACGACAACGAAGAGAGCGGCGGTTCCTAGGCGCGAGACCGCCCGGAGGCCGTGAGAAGGACAGAAGGGGAGGACATGGCAAGAAGACCGCAGGTGACCCTCGATATCACGGCTGCGTCGCCGGCGTTCCGGCGCCCGTTGATCGACGCCGTCCTGAGGGAGTCCATCGCCAGCGGGCTCACCGACGTCCTCAACATCGTCTACGACCACGAGCCTGTGGGTCTGGGCTACGAGCTCGAGCTGCGCAAGGACACGCGCGGCAAGTTCGACTTCGACGCCTCGCAACGGTCGGACGGCTGTTGGCTCGCGCGTCTCACACCCCGCGTCTAGCGCTGGGGATCGCGCGCGGCCGCTACAGCCTGCGCAGCACGTCCACCACGTCCGCGAGATCCCCGCGGGCGACGGTGGGGACGTGCGCGTCGGGCCCCACGTAGAACGTGTTCATGCCGGTGTTGGCCGCCGGGAGGTCCATCTCGGCGTCATCGCCGATCATCAGGCAGTCCGCCGGGCGCGCGTCGAGCATCGCGGCGGTCTCTTCGAAGTACGCCGGGTGCGGCTTCGTGGCGGTGCTGTTCTCGTAGGTCGTCACGTAGACCCGATCCAGCAGGGTGCTCACGCCCGCCCATTCCAGGCGCTGTTCGACGGCCACACGGGGGAACAGCGGGTTCGTGGCCACCGCCACGGCGAAACCGAGGTCCAAAGCCGTGGACACCGCCTCGAACGCGAACGGCCGAGGCCCGGCCTCGCCTCTCAGGCCTGGGAACACGTCCTGGTAGAACGCCGCGAAGAACGGCTCGAAGTCGTCACGGGTACCGCCCGTGATCTGGATGAACGCCTCCCAGAAGACCGCCTCGTTGGTGCGGCCGGGGTGCGAGTGGATCATGGTGCCGGTGGCCTGCCACACGGCCTCGAACACCGACCCGGCGTAGCCGGGAACCCGCACCTCCTTGAGAGCTGCGAAGTACCGGTCCATGAAACTGCCGGTGTCGATGTCCAGCAGCGTGCCGTCGAGGTCGAACAGGATCGCGCGCATGGTTCCTCCGGCATCGGCGGGCTCCCTGGACGCCACATGCTAGCACGCCGTGCACGGCCCCACGCCGACCGCGAGAATCGGCGCGGTCATAGACGTCCCACCCGCCGGGTGGCGCTTGACTTGCTATACCGCGGGGGGTATTTTCTTCACAGTACATAAGCAATGTGAGCGGCACCGGGGACGTGCCGCCATATCACCGGACCGCGAGGTCCCGTCGACAAGGAGTGCCGGCCGTGAGTCGAGTCAACGAGTACGCCCAACAGTCGCTTGCTCAAGTCGTGGGCGGAGACAGGATCAAGACCGATCGCGTCGAGTGCAAGATGTACTCGTCCGATATCGGCGCGCTACCGGTGCTGATCGCCCCGTTCGTGCCCGCCGGCGTCGCGGGTGCGGTCGTCAGGCCTCGAGACCGAGGGGGAGATCGTCGAGCTCACGCGCGTCGCGCGCGAGCGCGGTCTGGCCCTCGTGCCGCGTGGCGCCTCCACTTCGGGCTACGGCGGCGTCCTGCCCGCAAGAAGGCGCCGTGGTCGTGGACGTGTCGGGCATGGACAAGGTCCTGGAGATCGGACAAGGAAGGGCTGACCGCGCGCGTCCAGCCCGGCATCATCTGGGAGGTCCTGCGAGCGCCAGCTCAACGCGAGGGCCTCGATCTTCGCCTGTATCCCTCGTCGACGCCGTCGTCGACCGTCGCGCGGCTGGCTCGCTCAGGGCGGCTCGGGCTTCGGCAGCTACGAGTACGGCACGTTCAAGGAGAACGTCGTCTCGCGCTCGCGTCGTGCTGCCCGACGGAGACCGTGGCCACCTACGAAGGTGACGAGCTCGACCGCTACGTGGCCGACGCCGAGGGCATCACCGGGATCATCACGGAGGTCACGATCCGCCTGCGCCCGCTTCGAGGAGGCGAGGTGCACCGCGCTCGTCTCTTTCGACGACGCCGACTCGCTGGTAGTGGCGCTGTCGCGCATCTCCGAGCGCAAGGCTCCCGATCTGGTCGATCACGTTCCTCAACCCGGAGTCGGTGTCGCTCAAGAAGACGCTGCCGCACCGGCACGGGCACCCGTACGAGATGGCGCACGCGGCACCACGAGCCCGTGCTCCCCGAGTCCTACCTCGCCGTGATCGCGTACCCGGCGTCGCGCCGTGCCGAGGTCGATCGACGGCGCTGACCGCGATCATCGCGGCATCGGCGGCACGGAGCTGGACGCCGGAGGCCGCCGAGCACGAGTGGGACCAGCGCTTCGCGCCGATGCGCCTGAAGCGCGATCGGCCCGTCGATCATCCCGACCGAGGTCGTCGTCCCCCTCGACCGAGATCGCCGGCGGTCCTCGCCGAGATCGACGAGCAAGATCAAGCAGCCGTTCATCCTCGAGGGCATGGTCGGCAAGGGCGACAAGGTCGTCCTGCTCGGCTTCATCCCGCACGACCAGCGCTCGCTCGCGTTCAACGCTGGCGTTCGCGCTGTCGCTGTCGGTCATCAAGATCGCCAAGCGCCACGGCGGTTCCGCCTACTCGACCGGCCTGTACTTCCGCCGCGAGGCGACCTCGGTCCTCGGCGCCGACGAAGATCGCGGCGCTCGCGGCGTTCAAGCGCGCAGGACGACCCGACGGGCATCATGAACCCCGAGCAAGGTGCTCGGCACGCGGCGCGATCGACGCCCTCATGGGCACCGCCTCGGCGTTCGAGCCGCTCGTGCGGCCCGATCGCCAACGCTGCCAAGCCGCCCACCGGCGACATGGTCGACGACCAAGGAGCGCAACGGCATCCCGGCCGACGTGGCGCTTCTACGCGTACGCCTGCGCCCAGTGCGGCTACTGCGTTCCCACCTGCGAGGAGTACTCCGGTCGCGGCTGGATGAGCCACTCGCCGCGAGGCAAGTACCTGTACCTGCGCGAGGTCATCGAAGGCCGCGAGAAGTTCGACCAGCACATGGTCGACACGCTTCCTCGTCTGCACGACGTGCGAGGTGTGCAACACGCGCTGCCAGCTGCAGCTGCCGGTCGAGCACTCCTGGATGACGATGCGCGGCAAGCTCATCCACGACGAGGGACGCATGACGTTCCCGCCGTTCGAGATGATGGCGGCGTCGCTGCGCGGCGAGAGCAACATCTGGGCCGGCAAGCGCGAGAAGCGCGCCGACTGGGTGCCCGAGGACATCAAGCCGAAGATCGACGAGACACCGCCGACGTGCTGTACTTCGCGGGCTGCACCGCGAGCTACGTGAACACGGACGTCGCCGAGGCCACCGTCCGCGCTGCTCGACGCGCGCCGGCGTGGAGTTCACCTACATGGGCGATGACGAGGCGTGCTGCGGCATCCCGATGAAGGTCGCCGGCAAGTGGGACGTCTTCGAGGAGATCTACCTGCACAACACGACCGAGGCCCGCAAGCGCGGCGCGAAGACGATCGTCACGTCGTGCCCGGCGTGCGGGCTCGTGTGGAAGGAGCTCTACGCCAACCTCGCGCGCGAGCGCGGCGAGGAGTACGAGTTCGAGGTCAAGCACTACTCGGAGTTCGCCGCCGAGGCGATCGCCGACGGCCGCCTGTGTTCGACCACGAGGTCAACACGAAGGTCACCTTCCACGACAGCTGCCACATGGGCCGCGCCCAGGGCAACTACGAGCCGCCGCGCGAGCATGCTCAAGGCGATCCCGGGCGTGGAGCTGGTCGAGATGGAGCACAACCGCGAGGACGGCGCTGTGCTGCGGTTCGGTGCTCACGCTGGTCGGTGAGACGCCAGGTCGCGCCGGTCCTGGGCAAGCATGCGGCTGCGATGAAGCGGTCGACGTCGAGGCCGACGCGATGGTCGCGCTCTGCCCCTGCTGCCAGGTGCAGCTCCGCGACTCGGCGCTCAAGAACGACATCGACATGCCGGTCGACCGACCTCGCGCGCCTCGCCGATGGAGGGCCTCGGCATACGCACATCGCCGACCAGACCGATTACTCGCAACGAGATGTGGGGCTACTTCGAGAAGTTCATCTGGCTCATGAAGCCGGAGACCATGTCCGACCTGATGGCCTCGCTCTTCCCGCAGATGATGGACGCGATGCCCGCGGGCATGGTGCCGATGATGAAGGTCGCATGAAGTACGTCCCCGGCGGGCTTGCGACCTGATGGGCATGATGATGCCCGCGATGTTCCCGATGCTGATGCCGGGCATCATGCCGAAGGTGATGCCGGACATGCTAGCCGAGGTCGGAGCGTCGAGTGGGACCGCATGCCCGCAGGACATGGACGACGCTGATGCCGGACCTGCTGCCCAAGACGATGGACGCGCTGATGCCCAACATGCTTGCCGCTGCTGATCCCGCACGTGACGCCGAGGATGATCGACTACATCCGCACCGAGATGTAGAGCCCCGGCGCGACGCGCCACTACATAGCCCCCGTGCCGAGAGCCGCGTTCGTACGCGGCTCTCGTGCGTCGTGCATGGGCCGGAGGACCGGACCAGGTATGATGGCCTTCGTTGGCGTTCTTCGGAGTCGGCGGCGGAGTCGCAGGAGGTACGGCGCTTGGATCGCTCAGGCATAGTGGACCGGCTCCGCACCCTCCCGGGCCTCGCGACGAGCCCCGACGACCGTCTCGAGCGGGTGGCCGACCTGGTGCGGCCACGAACCGCTCTGGCGGGCACCCTGCTCATCTCCCGCAACGAGCCCGGAGACACGGTGTACCTGCTCGTGTCGGGCCGGGCTCGGCTGTGTCTGGTCTCACCCGACGGCCGGGAGCTCACGCTTTCCTACCTCGAGGCGCCGTCCCAATTCGGCACGAGCGGCGTCATCGAGGGCAGGACCCGCGCGGCCGACGTCGTCGCCGTCTCCGATGTGGAGATGCTGCTCATGGATCGTGGCGATCTGGAGCGGGCGATCACCGTGGATCCCGGCCTGGCCCTGGATATGATGGCCGGCCTGAGCGAGCGGCTTCGGGACGCCATCGACCGGCTCGAGGAGCTCGCTTTTCACGACGCGGGCCATCGGGTGATGCGCGTCTTGCTCAACGTGGCTACCGCGTCCTTCGAGAGCGTGGGCGCGCCCGTGGTGACGGGACTCACGCACTACGAGATCGGTGCGCTCGCGGGGACCTCGCGGGAGACCGCCAGCCGCGTCATCTCGCAACTGGCCCGTGACGGCGTCGTCCTGAGCCGAGGCAGGCGCATATTCGTGGACCTCTTCAAGCTCAGGGAGCTGCTGGGGGAGGGCTGATGGCCTCTTGACCGGGTGGCCTCGCGTGCCGATACAGGGGCATGCACTCCTCACGACCCACAGGACACTCGCGCAAGCCGCTGAGCGTCCTGGTCATCGTATCGAGCACCCTGGTCGTGCTCGCCCTGACGGTACCGCCCGCGTGGGCCTCGGCACCGGCCACGGATGCGACTTCCACCGCTAAGCTCGTGAGGCTCTCGCCCCGGTCGATCTCCCTTGACTCCGCCGGACTCCACGCCCTGTATGCCGAGGGGGACCACCGCTGGCCGGTCACCTACGCGTGGAACGACATGGTCCGGGGCTCGGGCTTGGAGGCGGGAGGCAGACCCACCACCTTGGGCTACGTGGTCCTGGGATCGATCGCGTTCGCTCTGGGCGCGTCCCTTTGGCGGTGGGTGCGCTGGATCGCGTCGATAACATGAGCTCCCGTGACCGCCGGCGGCCGTCACGGGGATACTCTGCGTGCATATCCCCGACGAAGGAGCGACCATGCCTGACTACACCAGGGAGCAGCTCGCGCAGTTCGACGGCCGCGACGGCAGCCCCGCTTACGTCGCGTACCAGGGCGTCATCTACGACGTTACCGACAGTTCGATGTGGGACGCCGGCGACGACGAGGGGGAGCATACGGCGGGCGCGGATCTCACCGCCGAGCACGATGAGGCGCCGCACGACGTGCTCGTGACGGACTTCCCGGTGGTGGGCGACCTGCTCTAGGCCCCTGGAGCGGCGAACGTCATCACTCGCGCGAGAAGAGAGCCACCGTCTCGATGTGGTAGGTCTGCGGGAAGAGGTCCACGGGCGTGGCCCTGACGAGCTGGTAGCCCGCATCGCGCAGCTGCGCGGCGTCGCGCGCCAGCGTCGCGGGGTCGCACGACACGTACACGAGTCTTCGGGGGCCGCTCGCCACGAGATGGCGAAGCGCCGCCGGCTTCATGCCGGATCGCGGCGGGTCCACGACCGCCGCATCGAATCTGCCCAGACCGTCAAGCTCGCGTCCGGCGTCGCCGGGCACCACGACGGCGCCCAACCGTGCCCGTTCCAGGTTGCGTCGCAGGTCCCTGATGGCCGAGCCCTCGGCCTCGATCGCTACCGTCTCGGCTGCCACGGCTGCCAGGGGGAGGGTGAAGGTGCCCACGCCCGCGTACAGATCGAGGACCCGGTCCTTGCGGGTGGGCTGCAGGCCCTCCAGCACGAGTGCCACGAGCCGCTCGGCCGCTGCGGTGTTCACCTGGAAGAACGAGGGGGCGGACACCGCGTAGTCGTAGTCTCCCAGGCGCTCGCGCCAGAAGCCTCGGCCGGAGAGGACTTCCACGCGCGCGACGCGTCGCTCCCCGGGGCGGCCTTTGAGCAAGGCGCGCGTGACGCTCGTGGCGCCCACCGCACTGGTGAGGGACTTTGCTCCCAACGCGCGCGGGAAGGGGCCGGGAGGGCCCCACACGTTGACCTCCACGTCGGGCCGGTTGTGTGCCACACGCAGGGCGATCCGGGAGACTCGGTGGCGGCGTCCCCTGCCAGGTAGCGCGCGACCCCGGCGAGGGCCTTGGGCGCCTTGCGATGCTCTGACGGGAGCATCAGGCACTGGGTGACGGGGACCACATGCTTGCCGCCTGGAGCGAGATAGCCCACGTGGACGGAGCCGCCTTCGCGGACGACCGTGAACTCCGCCTTGTTGCGATAGCCGTAGGGGCTGGCGCCGAGCACGGGCTCGGCGAGCTCGTAGTCTGTCACGTGGCCTATGCGTGCCAGCGCATCGGAGATGGCGGCCTTCTTCGCCGCGGATCTGCCCTGCGTAGGACACGTGCTGCCACTGGCAGCCGCCGCACTCGCCGAACCAGGGGCAGGGCGGCGTCACGCGCTCGGGCGAGGGGTCCACGACCTCGGACACCGAGGCTTTGAGGTATCGGCCGCGGTCGGAGACGACGTCGGCCTGGACGACGTCTCCCGGGCAACCCCCACGGACGAACACGGCGCGCCCGTCCTCGGCACGTGCGACGGCATCGCCGCCGTAGGCGAGGCTCCTGATCTCTAGGCGCACGGTCCCTCCGCTTCGTGGGGCAGGTCACTCGCATCATACGCCAGCCGTGGAAGGGCACGCCCGGCGCTCCGTTGGCAAGAAGCCGTTTCAAGCCGCCGGTGTTGGAAACCGATAACTGCTTATGAACGCGCGACTGCGCGACGACGCGAAACATGCCCCGGAGGGAGCACGATGGTGGCAGGCATCAGGGTGCTCGTCGTAGACGACGACCAGACCGCATTCGAACGACTGAGAGACGCATTCGCGGCCGACCCCGAAGACTTCGAGATCGCAAACGCCATCTCGGGGCCGAGGGCACTGGGGCTCGCGTCCGCGAGCCATCCCGACGCCGTGATCGTCGACGGCGACCTGCCCGGCATGGACGGCTACACGTTCACCGCCGAGTTCAAGGGCGACGACGCCCTCGCCGCGATCCCCGTGATAATCCTGGCCAACGAGCCCAACGAGATGCTCGCGCTCAAGGCCCGCCAGGTGGGCGCCTCGGCGCACATACCCAAGGACACGGAGCCGGCCGGCCTCGTGGCCAAGGTCAAGGCGTTGCGCGGTGTGCCCGCCCGTGCGCCGGCCGTCCCCGTGGCGCAGCCCGTGGCCGTGGGCGCGGTGCCCTCGGGCGCCGGCCCCGCGGTGGTCCCCGGTCCGCCCATGACACCGCCGCCCGTCACCGGCATGCCTGGTCCTGGTGCCGCGCAGCCGGCGGCATGGGCGCGACGGCGCCGCCTATGCCCGCTCCCGCTCCCGCCCCTGCGCCCGCCCCTGCGCCCGCGCCGATGGACGCCAAGGAGCCCGGGGCGCGCAACGCGCCGCACGTGGACGACCTGCTCAGGCTCATGATCGAACGCAACGCGTCCGACCTCCACATCACCGTGGGCAGCCCTCCAGGGCTGCGCCTGCGCGGCGAGCTCATCCCGCTCGAAGAGGAGCCGGTGCTCACCGCGAAGATGACCCAGCAGATGCTGCTGTCCATCATGTCCGAGGAGCAGCGCAAGCGCTTCGAGACCGACCTGGAGCTCGACTTCGCATACAGTCTTCCGGGCGTGTCGCGGTTCCGCGCGAACATCTTCATGCAGCGCGGTTCGATGGGCGCCGTGTTCAGGATGATCCCGCTCCACATCCCCAGCATCGAGGACCTGGGCCTGCCCAAGGTGGCCACCTATCTCGCCGAGCGGCCGCGAGGCCTCGTGCTCGTCACCGGGCCCACCGGCTCCGGCAAGTCCACCACGCTCGCGGCGATGATCGACCACATCAACGCGACCCGCAAGGTGCACATCATCACGCTCGAGGACCCGATCGAGTTCATGCACAAGAACAAGATGGCGTACGTGAACCAGCGCGAGGTGGGCGAGGACACGCACTCCTTCGGCGCGGCGCTCAAGCGGGTGCTCAGGCAGGACCCGGACGTCATCCTCGTGGGCGAGATGCGCGACCTCGAGACGATCCAAGCCGCCATCACGGCTGCCGAGACCGGGCACCTCGTGCTCGCCACCCTGCACACCACCGGCGGTCCGGAGACCGTGGACCGCATCATCGACGTCTTCCCGCCTCACCAGCAAGAACAGGTTCGCACGCAGCTGGGCGCGACACTGGAGGGAGTCCTGTCACAGGTGCTCCTCAAGTCCACCGACGGGCGCAGCCGCGTCATGGCGATGGAGATCATGATCGGCGTGCCCGCCATCTGCAATCTGATCCGCGAGGGCAAGACGCACCAGATGGACACCATCATCCAGGGCGGCGCCCAGTACGGGATGCAGACCCTCGACCAGCACCTCAAGGCGCTGCTCAACGCCGGCAAGGTCACCTGGGACGAGGCGGCCAGCAAGTCGTCCAACCCGCGGGACCTCGCGCACATGATGGGAAGGAAGGTCTCGTAGCCTTCCTGAGCGAGCCCGGAGGACGAGACATGCCTGAGGTCACGATCCGCTGGAACGGCGAGCGCCGTTTCGTCGCGGCGGACGAGCACGGCCATAGCGTGGTCATGGATTCTCCCAGCACTGGTTACGTGGGCATGCGCCCCATGGAGGTGCTCCTGGCGGGCTTGGGCGGGTGCACCGCCATGGACGTCATCTCGATCCTCGAGAAGAAGCGCGAGGTGGTCACGGGCGTCACCGTCCGCGTGTCCGGTGAGCAGCGGGAAGAGCACCCGACCCGCTGGAAGAACATCCACGTGGAGTACGAGTTCACCGGCGTTGGAATCAAGCCCGCATCGGCGGCGCGCGCGATCGAGTTGTCCGAGGAGAAGTACTGCGCGGTCCGCGGCAGCCTGTCGCCCGAGATAGAGCTGACGAGCTCGTTCCGCCTACTCGAAGAACCGGCTTGTGAGAGGTAGGATATCCGGACGGCCAAGCGGCCGGACGACCGACCCCCTCCGATCGCCGAAAGAGGACGCTCCCCATGTCGATTGATGACGCTGTCGTCGTGCCCGTCTACAACGAGGTCGAGTACGTCGACCCGATCTTGGACGTGCTTCGCGAGTTCTGGCACGGTGAGGTGATCGTGGTCGACGACGGTTCCACCGACGGTTCGACCGAGGTGCTCGCCAACCGAGACGACATCCTGCTGCTCACGCACCCTGATAACCTCGGCTACGGCAAGTCGCTGATGGATGCGTTCACCTTCGCGCGGTTCGCCGGCATCCAGCGCGTAGTGACCATGGATGCGGACGGCCAGCACCTTCCCAAGGACGTGCCCCGTTTCTTCCAGGCGCTGGAGGGCGTGGACTTCGTCTCGGGTAGCCGCTACCGCCCGGACAGCCACATAACGAGCTCGGCTCCCGAGGATCGCCAGCACATCAATCACGTGCTCACCGAGATGATCGACTCGGCCACCGGCTACGACATCACGGACGCGTTCTGCGGCCTGAAGGCCTACGACATGTCCGTCTTCGACAAGATCCACCTGTTGGAGCCCGGCTACGCCGTGTGCGTCGAGTTCTGGGCCAAGGCTTGGAAGGCGGGCCTGACCATGGTGGAGCTGCCCGTCGAGCGCATCTATGTGGACCTTCACCGGAGCTTCGGCCCCGAACTGGACGATCCGGATCGCCGCATGAAGTATTACTGCGACGCCTGGGACAAAGCCCTGGCTGCCGCGGAGGCGTGACATGGTGCGCGTGCGGGCAACCGAGCCGACCGGCAACGGTGAGGTGCTCGTAAGTCCGCCCGCACAGGAGTGGCCGGCCCTTCTCGAGTCCGACCGCGCCCAGCGCGCGTCGTGGTCGTTCGAGGTGGGCGGGGTCAGGGCTCCCGCGTTCGCCGACGCTGCCCGAGAGGCCGCGGTGGCCGCGGCCCGGGCGTTCTCCGCGCGGCTGGGTGTGGAGACGGCCGACGCGTGGGTTCCCGGCGACCCGATAGCGATGACCGGGCACCAGCCCGAGCTGTACCACCCCGGCGTGTGGATCAAGGACTTCCTGGTCGAGCGCTTCACTCGCGAGACCGGGGCTCTCGGCATCGACCTGGTCGTGGACACCGACGTCTTCGATCTGCTCGCGATCGAGGCGCCGTGCATGAGCCCGGCGGTCTCACGCTGCCGGCAGTACCTGGCCGTGGGCGGCCCGAACACCTGCTACTGTTCGCCCAACACGCTCACGCACGACGACGTGGCGCGGTTCGCGGACATCGCGCTCCAGCTGCTCGACACGTTGCCGGCCCCTCGATCGCCCGGCACTTCAGGACGTTCGCCTCGTGTCTGCAAAGCGCGGCCGGCGACGCGCGCACCATCGCCGAGCTCGTGACTTTCGCACGGCGACGCTACGAGGCCTCGGCGGGGACCGGCTACCTGGAGCTCCCGCTCACTTCGCTGGCCCGGACGGAGCCGTATCTTCGCTACGTGGCCGACATCGCTCTTCGCGCCGGGGAGTTCGCCGACGCGTACGACGGAGAGCTGCGCCGCTACCGGGCTTGCCAGGGGATACGAAGCAAGATCCAGCCGTTCCCCGATCTGGGCCGGGACCAGGGTCGCGTGGAGCTGCCGTTCTGGATCGTGCGCGACGGCCGGCGATCGGCCGCATGGGCACGGCCGGGGGAGAGCGGCGTGACGGTGGAGGACGCCGGCGGCGGCGTGGTCGCCGTCCTGCCGGGTGACGTAGAGGCCGCGGTCGCCGCGTTGGACGCTGCCGAGGCGATCGTGGCCCCCCGGGCCGTGACGCTCACCCTCTTCGCGCGGATGTTCCTCGCCGACTTGTTCATCCACGGCACCGGAGGCGCCCGATACGATGCCGTGACCGACGGCCTTGCCGAGGCATGGTACGGCGTGACCGCCCCGGACTACGCCGTCGCGTCGCTTACCCTCTACCTGCCGCTGGGCGCGCGCCTCGTTGGCGACGAGGAGCTGGCTGCGGCGGCCGACGACGTCAACCGCATCGAGCACAACCCGGATCAGATGCTCGACCGAGTGACTTTCGACTCGGAGGAGGAGCGCGCTCAGGCGCAAGAGCTCGCCGCGCAGAAGGCACGGCTGGTAGAGGCTATCCGCGCCGACGGCGCCGACAAGAAGGCCGTGGGCAAGGAGATCCGTGACGTCAACGCGCGGCTCGCGGCCGTTCTTGCTCCTCTGCGGGCTCAGCTCGAGGAGCGCCTGGGTCATCTCAGGGAGCTGCGGGCTGCCGAAGACGTGCTCACCGACCGCACGTACCCCTTCGCATACTGGGACCCTGCGGAGGTCGCCGACAAGGCATGGTGATCGCTAGCGATCACCATGTAGGCCCGTGGCCAGGCCCCTGACCGGCCCTGTTCGGTAAGCGGCTAGGCGCCGCCGGCGAGCGGTCACGACGACGTTGTGGCGGTTTGCACGGGGTCTTACAATGAATCGCCCGAATCGGTCGGCCGACCCTGCGGCCGCCTGAAAGAAAGGATCCGAGACATGGCAAAGCCCGTTGTCGACGATAGCCTGTGTTCCGCGTGCGGCATCTGCGTCGATGAGTGCCCGACGAGCTCCCTCGATCTCGAGGACGTCGCGGTGCTGGCTCGTCCCGCCGATTGCAACGGCGATGGCGTGTGCGCGGACTCGTGCCCCAACGGCGCGATCACGATGGAGGACTAGTTGTAGTTCCCACATAGGTTGTTGACAGTCGAGGACCCCGTCCTGTCGGTTGTAGGTGTCGAAGCCACAACTGAAGGAGGGGTCCTCGTGTCGCATCCTAACGCGCGGCTGACAGAGCACGGCAGGTTGCTTCTCGCGTTGCGGGTCGAAGCAGGCTGGACGGTGAGCGCCGCGGCCCGTGCCGCTGGCGTTTCACGCCAGACAGCCGGCAAGTGGGTGCGTCGCTACCGGGAGTCGGGACCAGACGGTCTTCACGACGCGAGCTCGAGACCACGTGTGCTCCGGCCAAGCGTCCCGATCAGACGGTGCCGCCGGATCATCAAGGCACGTCTGCGGCACCGGCGTGGTCCACACTGGCTGTCGTGGCGACTCAAGGTCGCCCGCTCGACGATCTATGCGGTGCTGCGGCGAGTCGGGCTCTCACGGCTGCGCACAAGCCGGACCGAGCCGATCGTGCGCTACGAGTGGCCATGTCCCGGTGACCTGGTGCACTTGGACGTCAAGAAGCTCGGGCGCATCCCCGAAGGTGGAGGCTGGCACGCGCACGGCCGGCTCGGCTACCGCCGAGACGGTGAGGGTTGGGAGTACGTGCACGTCGCGATCGACGACCATTCGCGCCTGGGCTACGCGGAGATCGCCACCGACGAGCGCGCCGAGACCACGGTGGCATTCTTGGAACGAGCGCTCGAGTTCTTCGCGTGCGCGGGGATGACGGTGCACCGAGTCCTGACCGACAACGGCGCCAACTATCGGTCGCACTTGTTCCGCGAGTACCTGGAAGGCCGGGGCATCACAGTGCTCAAGACCAGGCCCTACCGTCCCCAGACCAACGGCAAGGCAGAAGCGTTCGTCAAGATCGTGACCAACGAGTGGGCGTATGCCGCAGCCTATGCGGACAATGAGGAACGGGCCGATAGTCTCGGCCCGTTCCTGGACTACTACAATCGGTCTCGTCCACACGGAGGCTTGAACGGCGCCACCCCGATCAGCAGGGTCCGCTGACAACAACGTCCGTGGGAACTACAACTAGTCCAGTCCGCGAGCGGACACTCCGGCGTGTGACGAGTGGCGGCCCTAGGGTCGCCTCTCGCGCTTTCCGGAGGCAGTGACGAGCTGGGCTCGCCCGGCACAAGGAGGCGCGACGGGCCGCCTAGGGGACGATCACGTCCACCGCGGCGTGCTCGACGGTGATCTCGTAGCGGTCCTCGGCGAAGACGTCGCCGTCGATCTGGCCCGGGACGACCTCCCGTGAGGTGATGGTGATCGTCTCGCAGGTGGACATGTGGACCGGCCGCATGCCGGTATGGAGTCCCGCCACGAAGAAGGGCAGGCGCCACAGGGCCGAACCCACGCTCAGCTCGTCGACGGCCATCACGTCGAGCTTGCCGTCGTCGACCTGGGCGAGCGGCAGGATGCGGAAGCCGCCGCCGTAGGTGCGGCCGTTGCCCACGGCGAGCAGCGTCGCGCGACACCCCCGCGGATCGCCGCCGTCGGCCGCGATCTCGACGTCGTAGGCGCGCAGCTCGGTGAACAGCACCTTGAGAAGGGCTGAGAAGTAGAGCCCGAACCCGGTCCGGCCCGAGGCGGCCTTGAGCTCCGCCGCGCGAGCGGTGACCTGGGCGTCGAACCCCAACGACACCGCGTTCGCGAACCAGCGATCGTTGCACCGGCCCACGTCTATGGGCAGCCTGCGTCCGGTGGCGGCCACTGTGAGTGCCGAGGAGACCGGGGTGGGCAGGCACAGGAGCCTCGCGAAGTCGTTGCCCGACCCGGCCGGCACGACCGCAAGAGCGGGCCTCGTAGGCTTGGGATGGAGCATGAGCCCGTTGAGGACCTCGTTGACGGTCCCGTCTCCGCCCACCGCCACCACGAGCCCGATCTCGGGCCCGCACGACGCCACGATCGCCGTCGCATCACGTGCCGAGGCGGAGGACATCACCGACCAGTCGGGACGCGCCTCGACGAGCTCGCGGACGAGGCCGGCGGCCCGTGCCGCGGCGCCCTGGCCCGCGGCCGGATTCACGACCACGAGCGTGCCGCGCCGCTCGGCTGAGAACGACTCCAAGCGGTACCCTCCTCGCGGCCGACACGCCTCATGACCTCGTCCAGGGCATATGGTACATTCGGACGCCGGGCGGCGCCCCGCATGCCCTCATAGCTCAGTGGATAGAGCGTCTGCCTCCGGAGCAGAAGGCCGCAGGTTCGAATCCTGCTGAGGGCGCCATCGAAACGAAACGAAGGCCCGGCGACGTCGTCGCCGGGCCTTCGCCGTTGAGCGCGGGGTCAGGGGTCAGTACCCCTGGTGGGGCACCGTCTTGCCGCGGAAGACCCGATACACCATGGCCGTGTACACGAGCATGATGGGCACGCCTATGACCGCGATGATCGTCATCACGGTGAGGGTGAGGGCCCCGGAGGACACGTCGAAGGCGCTCAGGCCGCCCGGCCGGCCCAATGCGGGGACCAGGAACGGGAAGATCGCCGCTCCCCACATCACCACGAGGCCCGCTATCGAGGCGCCCGAGGACACGAACGACCAAAGGTCGACCTCGTTGTTGGCGAGCCAGATGGCCCCGATGGCGCCACCCCACACGAGGACGATCCCGAGCCACCCGAAGATGCCCGTGACATCGGCGAAGAAGCGCTGTGGGAGCACGAGGTAGGTCGTGAGGGTGAGCACCGCGAGCAGTGCGGCGTACGCATAGCCGCCCCACTTGCGGATAGGCAGCACGCGCTCGCGCAGGTCGCCGCTGGTCTTCATGGCGAGCCAAGAAGCTCCGTGCATTGCGAAGAACACGAGCCCGACCACGCCGCATAGCAGTGCGTAGGGATTGAGCAGCGTGAAGAAGTTGCCCGCGAAGTCGCCGCCGGGCGCCAATGGGACACCGCGGATGATGTTGCCGGCCGCCACGCCGAACAGCAGCGCCGGGAGCGCGCTGCCTATCACGAACGCCCAGTCCCAGACGCCGGCCCATGCCGGGTCCTTGGCGCGGAACTCGAACGAGATGGCCCGGAAGATCAGAGCGAACAAGACGAGCATGAGGGCGAGGTAGAAGCCCGAGAACACGGTGGCGTACACCGGCGGGAATGCTGCGAACAGAGCGCCGCCGCCCGTGAGTAGCCAGACCTCGTTGCCGTCCCAGACCGGCCCGACCGAGTCTCGCACGATCTGCTTGTCCTCCTCCGTCTTGGCCACGAACGGATACAGGACGCCGACTCCGAGATCGAAGCCGTCCAGGACCGCATAGCCGGCCAGCAACACGGCTACGAGGATGAACCAGAGCGCTTGAAGGAATCCGAGCATCTCGCTACCTCCTCTCGATGGGGGAAGCCGCGGTCACTGCGGTCTGCCCGGTCGTGGACGGGACAGGGGAGCGCACCGGCGCGGCGGCCGGGACGTTCTCGGGCCGGCGGCGATGATCCCGAAGAAGATGCGCGCCCAGCCTATGAACAGAAGCAGGTAGATCACGGCGAAGATGCCCAGCGTGAGCGCGATCTGGTACGCGGGTACCACCGCCACACTCGAGATGGCGTCTACCGTCTTGAGCAGGCCGTAGACGATCCACGGCTGACGGCCCAGCTCGGCGGCGGCCCAGCCGGTCTGGATGGCCACGGTAGCGAGGAAGGGAGACAGCACGAGCAGCCACAGGAGCCATCTCTGATCCTCGATGGACTTGCGCCACCAGAAGAAGACGCCGGCCGCGGCTATGAGGATGAGCACGATGCCGAGCGCGACCATGACGTGGTACGTCTGGAACACGGCGTTGACCGACGGCCACTGGTCCGCGGGCCACGTCTCGAGACCCTTGATAGTGGTGTTGGTGTTGAAGCCCACGAGCCACGACAGCATGCCGGGGACTCCGATGCCCACCGTCTGCTTCGTGTTCTGGTCGGTCCAGCCCACGAGCATGAGAGGCGCATTGGCCATCGTCTTGTATTGGCCCTCCAGGGCGGCCAGCTTGGTGGGCTGCGTAGCGGCCACCTGCGACGCGGACCAGTGGCCCAGGAACGGCATCGCGATCGTGGTGACGAGAGCCACGGCGAGTGCGGTGGGGAGCACGGCGCGAGCGAAGCGCTGCTTGTGGCCGCGCAGCAGGTACCACGCGGCGATCGCGGCGACGATGAACGCGCCCATGACCATGGCGGAGACCACGGTGTGGAAGTAGCGGGGGAGCGTAGAGGGGTTGAAGGCCGCGGCGAAGAAGTTGGTGAGGACCGCGTGCCCGTTGACCACCCGGAAGCCCGCGGGCGTCTGCTGCCACGAGTTCGCGATGATGATCCACAGCGCCGACAGGTAGCTGCCGAACGCTACCAGCCATGCGGACACGTAGTAGAAGCGCTTGCTCACCTTCTCGCGAGCGAAGATCAGAACGCCCAGGAACGTCGACTCCAAGAAGAAGGCGAAGACGCCCTCGGCAGCTAGAGGCGCACCGAAGATGTCGCCCACGTACCGGGAGTAGGCGGCCCAGTTCGTGCCGAACGCGAACTCCATCGTGATGCCCGTCGCGACGCCTATCGCGAAGGTGGCCGTGAACAGCTTGATGAAGAAGTCCGAGATGGCACGGTCGCCGGGGTCACCGCTCTTGTAGTACCGCCTCTCGGCGAGCACCAGCATGAGCGCGAGCCCAAGGCTGATCGGAACGAACAGGAAGTGGTAGCCGACAGTAAATGCGAATTGCACCCGAGCGAGCGTTACTGCGTCCACGCGTTCATCACCTCACTGCAGTAGTAGGAACCGGACGGTTGACGAGCGACTCGAGGTCTTGCAGGCCGAGGTAGGCGGCCAGCATGTCTCCCGCTTCGCTCCAGATCCCATGGGCGGCGCACGCGCCGGATCGCGCGCAGTAGGCCGGGTCGTCTACGCACACGTTGAGGGCCACGTGTCCCTCCATCGCCTCGACGATGTCCAGGAGGGTGATGTCGCTCGCGGGTCGCGCGAGGGCGACGCCACCTCCGGGCCCTCGGCGAGCGTCGACCAGGCCCGCCGAGGCGAGGTCGGTCACTATCGAGCGTGCGAAGGGGTAGGTGACTTCCGCCAGCGTGCCGAGCTTCTTGGAAGAGACCCGGTCACCGGACCTCGCCAGCTCGAGCATGATGCGCACCGCGTAGTCGGTACGCCGGTTGATGTGCATCGGATCCCTCCATCGAATATGAGACTCCGGCACAGCAGAATATAAATGCGACTCCCGAATAGCACAATACCCATTGAGGACGAGCGGTCACGATCGCTCGGGCCGGCGGGGGAGTCACGCCGGACAACGCCCGCGACGCGGAAGGGCGGGGCCGCCGTGCGGCCCCGCCCTTCGGGCAAGCTCGTGTGGGTGCGCCGCGGGGCTAGTGGCCCTCGGCACGCTCCTTCTGGTACTGCTCCACGAGCTTCTTCTGGATGTCGCCGGGAACTTGCTCGTAGCGACTCGATGGCGATCGTGTACGTCCCGGTGCCGCTCGATGAGCGAGCGCAGATGCGGCGAGTAGTGCACGACCTCGGCGTACGGCACCTGGGCGTGGATGCACTGGATGCCCGGTTCGGGGGAGTCCATGCCCAGGATGCGGCCGCGGATGGACGAGATGTCACCCATGACGGCGCCGGCGTACTGCGTCGGGGACCTCGATGTCCAGGTTGGCGATCGGCTCGAGCAGCACGGCGTCGGCGTTCTCCGCGGCGGCCCGGAAGCCGATGCGTGCCGCCGTCTTGAACGCCATCTCGAGGAGTCCACCGCGTGGTAGCTGCCGTCGTAGACCGCGACCTTGACGTCCACCATCGGGTAGCCCGCGATCACGCCGGTGTGCAGTGTCTCCTGCACGCCCTTGTCCACGGCGGGGATGAACTGCCGCGGGATCCTGCCGCCCACGATCTCGTCGACGAACTCGTAGCCGCCGCCCGGGTTGGGCTCGAGCCGCAGCCAGGCAGTCACCGAACTGGCCGGAGCCGCCGGTCTGCTTCTTGTGGCGGCCCTGCGCCTTGGCGGTCTTGCGGATCGTCTCGCGGTAGGGGATGCGAAGGTCCTCGAGCTCGGCCTCCACGTGGAGCGCGCTCGTGCAGACGCGATAGCACGACGTCGATGGCCGTGTCGCCCATGCCGGTGAGCACGGTCTGGTGCGTCTCCTCGTCGCGGCGGACGGTGAGCGACGGATCCTCGTCGACGATCGCCTTGAGCGCGGTGCCAAGCTTGTCCTCGTCGGCCTTGGTCTTCGCCACGATGGACGACCGGGTAGAGCGGCTCCGGCAGCGGCAGCGACGCGAACGCCACATCGCCCTTTGTGGACAGCGTGTCGTTGGTGTGCGCGTCGGCGAGCTTGGGGATCACGGCGATGTCACCGGCGGTCGCGCCGTCGATGTCCGAGGTGTCCTTGCCCACCATCTTGAGCAGGTGCGACGCGCGCTCCTTCTTGCCGGTGCGCGAGTTCACGAGATCGGTGTTGGGCGTGAGCGTGCCGGACACGACCTTCACGAACGATGAGGCGGCCCACGTAGGGGTCGGAGAGGGTCTTGAAGACATGCAGGCGAACGTCGCCCTCCGGGCTGAAGGCCACGTCCTCGCCGTCCACCGTGTGCATGGCGCCGTGCGCCGTGGGCTCGGGGAAGAACGTGACGATCTCGTCCATGAGGTCCTCGACGCCCTGAAGGCCCGCGGCGGAGCCCACGAACACGGGGATGAACGAGGCCCTGGGCGATAGCCAAGCCGAGCAGCTTCTCCAGGTCCTCCTGGGTGAGCGACTCTCCCTCGAGGAACTTCTCCATGAGATCGTCGTCCGCCTCGGCGACGGTCTTGTCGGCGAGCTGCTCACGGGCGGACTCGGCGGCTTCCTTGTACTCGGCGGGGATCTCATCCATGTGCTCGCCGTCACCCTCGTGGTGGTAGGCCTTCATGCGGATGATGTCCACGACGCCGTGGAAATCGGCTTCGGCTCCAAGAGGTATCTGTACCGGCACTACACGGTCGCCGAACGCCGCGGTCAACTGCGACATGAGCGCCGTTGAAGTCCGCGTGCTCCTTGTCCATGCGGTTGATGAACACCGCATCGCGCGATGCCCATCTCGCCGGCGATCTTCCAGAGTCGGTGTGTCTGGACCTGCGGTCCCGAGACCGCGTCCACGACGAACAGCGCCATCTCGGCGGCTTCCATCCCGGCGATAGCGTCGCCGATGAAGTCCGCATAGCCGGGCGTGTCGATCACGTTGATCTTGACGCCCTTGTGCACCACTGGCGCGAGGGAGAGGTTGATGGAGAACTTGCGCTTCTGTTCTTCGTCGTCGTAATCGAGCGTCGAGTTGCCGTCATCCACCTTGCCGAGACGCTTCGTAGCTCCCGACAGGTAGAGCATAGCCTCGGCGAGCGAGGTCTTCCCCGCGCCGCCGTGGCCGACGAGCACGACGTTCCGGATCTTGTCCGTGGACGCTGCTCCCAATCCCATCGCCTCCCTTGTGCTGCCAGGGCCCTGCCCGGGCCCGTGGGCCGTGAACGACGGGCGCGTCGGGCCGCTCGAGGCGGCGGGACGCGTCGCGACTCGACTGTACCACCGCCCGCGCGGCCGGTCGCGGGGGCACTTTGTCGGGCCTCGGCGGGCTGGTTACAATGTGGTGGCTCCGGGGGATGCCGCGGGGTCACGTACCGAGTCCGACGACAGGGAGGGCCCCTCACTCATGCCGCGCCGACTCGCCGCGCTCACGGCCGTTTCACTCGCCGTCGCAGCGCTGCTGATCACTCTCTCCGCGTGTGCCGCATCGGCACCCGCGCCGTCACCCGATACCGCCGGTCAGTCCTCGGCTCAGCAGACTTCGAGCGCCCCGGCTCCCGACGCGTCCACCCCGCCGGTCCCCGGGCAGGAGCCGCTCCACGTCTCCAAGTACAAGGTCAATGGCAACGAGCAGGTCGTGATCAAGACCGCCAAAGGCGATATCACGATCAAGCTGTATCCCAAGGACGCGCCCAACACTGTGGCCACGTTCCTCGAGCTCGTGAGCAGCGGGTTCTACAACGGCACCACGTTCCATCGCGTGGAGCCCGGGTTCGTCATCCAGGGCGGCGATCCGCTCACCAAGCAGCCGGGCGCCGATCCGCAGCTCTTCGGCACCGGGGGTCCCGGCTTCCGGCTGAAGGCCGAGTTCAACTCGCGCAAGCACGACGTGGGCGCCGTAGCCATGGCCCGTTCCCAGGACCCGGACTCGGCCGGGCTCGCAGTTCTACATCACCCTGGCGCCGCAGCCCATGCTCGACGGCCAGTACACCGTGTTCGGGCAGGTCGTGTCCGGCATGGACGTCGTCAAGAAGATCGCCAAGGGCGACAAGATGGAGTCCGTCACCGTCGTCACCGCCAAGTAGTCGGGATCCCGCACACTCATGGTCGACGAAGCACGTTTCTCCGCCGCCGAGGCAGCCTACCGTTCCGGTGACTGGCGCGCGGCGGCGCAGGGGTTCCTCGCGGCCGCCCAGGCCGGCGGTGAGGGCGCCGCCCGCGCCTACTGCAAGGCCGGCAACGCCCTCACCAAGATGCGCCGATGGGCCGACGCCGCCACCGTCTACCGGCACGCGCTGGCCGATCCCGAGTACGCCGACCGGGGCGCCGTATGGGCGAACCTCGGCGCCGCGCTGCTGGAAACGGGGGAGTACGGCGAGGCTCTCGACGCGTACGACCGGGCCATGGAGGATGCCGAGTACGCACCGTGGCGCGCTCTCCAGGGCCGCGCTGGGGCGCTCGCCGGCATGGGTCGCAGTGCCGAGGCGGCGGCGTGCTACCGCGAGGCCGCGCTCACGCCAGGCAACACGGACCCCGGCAAGGCTCTGAACAACCTGGGTCTCCAGTTCATGGCCCTGGAGAGGCCAGAAGACGCCGTAGAGGCGTACAAGGCGGCGATCGACCAGTCGAGCTACGCGGGCGCCGGGCGCGCCTACGCGAACCTCGGCGTGGCGTACCTGCGTCTGGGCCTGACCGACAGCGCCGCCGAGGCGTTCGCGTCCGCGACCGCCCAGGGCTTCGCGCTCGAGGGTCCTTTCGCCGAGGCACGGGCCGCGGCGGGGGAACCGCCCGCGCCCGCCGCCGAGCAGCCCGAGGGCCCCGGGCCGGTGCACGAGGGCGTGGAGGCGCTGGTGGCCATGGGCTCGGCCGCCGGCATGACAGGGGTTGCCGAGCCCGCCACGGTAGTGGTCTCGGAGCATGACGCCCAGCTTGCGGGCGAGGCGCCGGGGGAGAGCGCAGCCGGCGCTGGTCCGGCCGCCATACCCGCGGGCGACTCGAGGCTCGACACCGACTTCTTCGATCTTACCGACGACGACATGAAGCGCCTCGACGCCGAGCGCAGGGCGGCCGAGAAGGCCGAGCCGCACAGCCGGCGCGGTCTGTGGTCGGCCGTGGCCGCGACGGTGCTCGTGATCGCGCTCGTGGCGGGCCTCGTCGCTGCCGCACTTCTCACCGGTTTCGGGTTCCCCAGCCAGAAGTCGGTGACATCGGACCTGCTCGCGGCGTACAAGGCCGGGCAGCCGGTGGACCAGTTCTGGGTCGCGGTCCCGCCGGCCGACATCGACAAGGAGATGGCCCGCATCCCACCCACGTTCAAGAGCTTCGAGCTCGGAGACGTGAAGAACACCTCCTTGAGCACCGCGAGGCTCCCCCTCGCGGTCACGATCGAGAACGGCTCGCCGCTCGACTACACCGTCAGTCTCGAACGCGAGGGCGTGGGCTGGCGGGTCTCAGGCATCGACAACGACTGGCGCTCGACGTCCACACCGTGACGCCGGGTGCGGTCGCGCACTCGTAAGACCCGACGAACCAGGAGACCGACGTTCATGGATCAGAAGACGTACATCATGATCAAGCCCGACGCCGTCGCGCGGGGCCAGATCGGCCGCATCATCACGCGATTCGAGGATGTGGGCTTCAAGCTCGAGCGCATGGAGTACGGCTACGTGACGGCCCAGGAGGCCAAGGCCAACTACGCCGAGCATGAGGGCAAGCCGTTCTACGACGGCCTCATCGACTACATCACGTCGGGGCCCGTCGTGAAGATGGTCTGGTCCGGCGCAGACGCGGTCGTCGTCGCGCGCAAGCTCATGGGCGCGACGAACCCGGTGGATGCCGCTCCGGGCACCATCCGAGGGGACTTCGGGCTGGTCTTGGACGCGAACGTCATCCACGGCTCCGATTCGGAGGCCAGCGCCGAGCGTGAGATCGCGATCTTCTTCGCAGGCTAGCCGCACACATCGCCTCCATCGTCGCCCCCGCTGCCGCCGGCACCGGGGGCGACGTGCGTTCAGGTGCGAGTCGGAAACCGGTCAGCCGCCTGTTGCAGGATCATCACACGACGGTCGCACGGACGAAGGGGCGGGTATGGGTGCGCTCACTGAGCGAGTCCTTCTCGGCAAGGCCGAGCATCTCACCGACGAGGCGCTTCTCGCGGTGGTTCTGGGGCATCGGGACGACACCATCGCGCGTGAGGTCATGCGCGATCATCCGGCGCCCGAGCGATTCTGGCGTCTGGGTGCCGAGGAGCTCACGGGCTACTCAGGGATAGGCCCGTCGTCCGCGGCCCGTGTGGTGGCGTGTCTGGAGCTGAGCCGCAGGGCCGTGACGTGGCCGGTGTCGCCAAGACGGGTGGTCACCACCCCGCAGGACGTCGTAGCGCTGCTGGGTCCGCGTGCGCGCGGGCAGGACCGCGAGCACTTCTGGGCTGTGGCGCTGGGGACCAAGAACCAGCTGCTGCGCGTGATCGACGTCTCCATCGGGAGCCTGAACGCGTCCATCGTGCATCCGCGGGAGCTGTTCAAGGACGCCGTCCGGGTCTCGGCCGCGTCCGTGATCGTGGCGCACAACCACCCCAGCGGGGACCCCACACCCTCCGCGGCGGACACTAGATTGACGCGCCGGCTAGCCCAGGCGGGCGACGTGTTGGGCATCGACTTGCTTGACCATGTGGTCATCGGGGATGGCGGGGCCTGGGCGAGCCTTCGCGAGCTGGGCCTCTTGTGAGATACGGCGGCGAGCGCCCGAAGCGGCCGTGCCCCGTCAGCGCGTGAGTCGAGCGGAGCCGTAACCAGCCCGTTTGCTGGCGCAGGATGCCCGTTCCCGTATACTATTGGAGCTTCGACGTCCTATAGACGCGGGACGCCGCATAGACGTGCGTCCGCGAAAAGGAGCGCTTTTGTGTCGCTCGTAGACATGTTCTTCAATTCCTGGGGCCATGACATGGCCGTGGACCTGGGAACCGCGAACACGCTCGTGTCCGTGCGCGGACGCGGGATCGTGCTCATCGAGCCGTCCGTGGTCGCCGTGGAGAAGGACACCAAGCGGGTCCTCGCGGTTGGCAGCGAGGCCAAGCGGATGTTGGGCCGCACGCCGGGCAACATCGTTGCCATCCGGCCGCTCAAGGACGGTGTCATCGCCGACTTCGAGGTCACCGAGGCCATGCTGCGGTACTTCATCAACAAGACGCGCGTGAACCGCTTCCCATGGCAGCCCAAGCCCAGGGTCGTGGTGTGCGTGCCGTCGGGCGTCACCGAGGTCGAGAAGCGCGCCGTGTTCGAGGCGACTATGCAGGCGGGCGCGCGCAACGCGTACCTCATCGAGGAGCCGATGGCGGCCGCGATCGGCGCCGGCCTTCCGATACAGGAGCCCACGGGCAACATGGTCGTGGACATCGGCGGCGGCACCACCGAGGTCGCGGTCATCTCGCTGGGCGGGATCGTCGTGGCTCAGTCCATCCGCATCGGCGGCGACGAGTTCGACGACGCCGTGATCGCGCACGT
The DNA here is from genome assembly GCA_963768865.1 of uncultured Coriobacteriia bacterium. Taxonomy (GTDB): domain Bacteria; phylum Actinomycetota; class Coriobacteriia; order Anaerosomatales; family CAVYJL01; genus CAVYJL01. The sequence continues at coordinate 53,424 of CAVYJL010000009.1, forward strand.
GAAGAAGGAGTACAACACGCTCATAGGTGAGCGTACCGCCGAGGAGATCAAGTTCGAGATCGGCTCCGCGTATCCGCTGCCCGAGGAGATCGACGTCGAGGTCCGTGGGCGCGACCTGCTCACCGGTCTGCCTCGTAACATCCAGCTCTCCAGCGAGGAGATCAGAGGAGCCGTGGAGGAACCCACGGCCGCCATCGTCTCCGCGATCAAGGGCTGCCTGGAGGAGACACCTCCGGAGCTCGCCAGCGACATCATGGAGTACGGCATCGTGCTCACCGGCGGCGGATCGCTGTTGAAGGGTCTGGACCAGCGTATCCGGATGGAGACAGGGATGCCCACGCACGTTTCCGAGAACGCACTGATCAACGTGGTGGTCGGCTCCGAGATGGCTCTCGAGGAGATCGACACTCTCAAGAAGGTACTCACGGTGGGCCGCTAGGCCCCCGGAGTGCCTGACCAACGAAGGTTCCTCGTATGCGCACGCCTGAGATCGACACCTCAAGGGGCAACCTCGTGGTGCTCGTGGCCCTCCTCGTGGTGGCCGTCGTCTTGACGACGGTCTACTTCCGGGAAGGGGAGCGCGGCCCCCTGCACACTACGCGCGCAGGGGTGCTCGCCGTTACCGCACCCCTCGAGCAGGCCGGTTCCTGGGTCACGGCGCCGTTCCGGTTCGCCGGCGACTTCGTGGGCGGACTCGGCGTCTCCCGGTCCGAGGTCACGCAACTCAGGGACCAGAACCTCCAGCTTCGCAACCAGGTGACCCAGCTCGAGGAACAGAAGCTCGAGTACGACCGTCTCACCGGTCTGCTGGGCCTGAAGCAGGCCCTCAAGCTCCCGAGCACGGCCGCTCACGTGATCGGTCTGCCCACGAACTCTTGGGAAGGCGCCCTCGTCTTGGACAAGGAATCCTCCGCCGGGATCAAGCTGGGTATGCCGGTGGTCGCGTCGCAGGGTCTCCTGGGCCAGGTGATCGAGGTCGCGCCCAACGCGGCCAAGGTGCGGCTCATCACCGATCGCCGGAGTGGCGTTGCCGTGTACGTGCAGCGGACCCGCGCTCCGGGCATCGTGCACGGCTCGTTCGAGGGCATCCTTACGCTCGACTTCGTGGACCGCAGCTTCAAGACGCAGGCGGGAGACGTCGTCGTGACCTCCGGGCTTGGCGGCGTCTATCCCAAGGGCATCGTCGTGGGTGACGTGAGTCAGGTGCGCGACGAGCGCGACAAGGCGTATCCGACCATCACGGTGACCTCGCGCGTGCCCGTGAGCGAGATCGAGGAAGTCCTGATCATCACGGCGCCGTCGGCGGCGCCAGCGGGGGTGAACCAGTGAGGGTATGGATCCCCACAGCGGTCGCGCTCGCCGTGGCCACGGTGCTGCAGGCGGCCCTGGCCCCGCACATGGCCATCATGGGCGTGACGCCCAACTTCATCCTGCTCGTGATCGTGACCCTGGCTATGGTCGAGGGGCCCACGCCGGGGGCGGTGGCCGGCTTCGCCGGGGGCCTCATGTTCGACATGCTCGGCTCGGGCCCCATAGGCCCCGGGGCGCTGGTCCTCACGGCCGTGGGATACCTGGCCGGCAGCCTCGCCCGCAACATGTTCTCCGAGTCGTGGGTCATGCCGGTGACCGTCGTGGCCATCGCGAGCGTCGTCACCGAGCTGGCGTACGGCGCCCTTCTCGCCTTCATCGGTGCCGAGAACCAGTCTATCTTGAGCATCGTCATGACGATCGTGTTGCCCACGGCGCTGTACAACACGCTGTTGGCGCTGCTCGTCTATCCGTGGCTGGCAAGCTTCTTGCGCCGTGAGTCGGAGATGACCGAACTGAGAGGCCTCTCCTAGACATGACCAGCTACCGCGACATCTTGAAGTCGCGCTTCGCGGTCTTCGGTCTGCTCGTCCTGCTCGTGCTAGGCGCGCTGCTCGTGCGCCTGTGGAGCATGCAGGTGCTGGCCGGCGACTCCTACGCGGCGCAGGCCACGGACAACCGTGTGCGCACCGTGCTGCTCGACGCGCCCCGCGGACGCATCTTCGACCGCAACGGGCGCCCGCTCGTCACGAACCGGCCGTCGCTGGCGGTCACGGTGGAGCCCTCGGCGTCCCGGGACACGACCATGATCGCGCGCCTCGGCAAGATCATCGGGATGAAGCCCGCCGACATCCAGCATGAGATCAAGTTCTCCAAGCTGGGACCGCTGCAGGCGCGGGTGGTCAAGCTCGACGTGAGCCTTAGGGCCGCGAGCTTCCTGGCCGAGCACCCCGACTACTTCCCCGGCGTGACCGTGGACACCGTGCCTATCCGCGTGTATCCGAACGGCCCGGTCGCCGCGCACGTGCTCGGGTACGTGGGCCAGGTGTCCGAGGACGAGATCTCCGGCAAGAACATGGCCGACTACAAGCTGGGCGACATCGTGGGGAAGTCCGGTGCCGAGGCGGAGTTCGAGAAGGTCCTTCGCGGCGATCGCGGCTACAAGATGCTGGAGGTGGACGCGCAGGGCCGTCCGCGCCGCGTGCTGGAGCAGCGCGACCCCATCGGCGGCCGCGACGTGGAGCTCACTATCGACCTCGACGTCCAGAAGGTCACCGAGGCTGCGCTGCAAGACGCGATCGTCGAGGCGCACAACCAGAAGTTCCCCAAGGCCAACGCGGGCGCCGCGGTGGTCCTGGACGTCCAGACCGGCGAGGTCCTGGCGATGGCCAGCGCCCCGAGCTACGACCCCAGCAAGTTCTTGGGGGGCCTGAGCCAGAAGGAATGGGCCTCGCTCACGGACACGGCGAGCGGCTGGCCGCTCAACAACCGGGCGATCTCCTCGGCCTATCCTCCCGCTTCCACGTTCAAAGCCATCACGGGGCTCGCGGCCCTGCAGCAGGGCTTCATAACCCCGTCCACGGCGTACGACGCGCCCTACACCTGGTACTTCCCGGGCCACGAGAACAGCTCGCAGGCCTGGTGGCAGAAGCACGACTGGGACCGCAACGGCCACGGCGTGATCGACTTCACGCAGGCAGTGGCCCAGTCGGCGGACACGTACTTCTATCCGCTGGGCTACCAGTTCTACACGACACCCGGGGAGAAGTTGCAGCAGTTCGCCCGAGAGTCCGGCTTGGGCTCGAAGACCGGGATCGACCTGCCCGCCGAGATAGGCGGGCGCGTCCCGGACGCGGCCTGGAAGAAGGCGTACAACCGCGACTTCCCGGAGAACGCCGACTGGCAGCCTGGTGACACCGTGAACCTGTCCATCGGGCAGGGCGACATGCTGTCCACGCCTCTCCAGGTGGCGCAGGCGTACGCGGGCATCGCCAACGGCGGCGCCGTCATGCAGCCTCACGTGCTCAAGGGCGTCATCGGGACGGACGGCAAGGTCGTCCTCGGCTCGCCGCCCAAGGTGGAGCGCAAACTCCCGGTGTCGCCGGAGAACCTCGCCGCGCTGCAGGCCGGCCTGCGCGCTGTGGTGAGCGAGGGGACGGCGCAGGCCACGTTCTCCGGGTTCGGCGTCTCCGCGGCCGGCAAGACCGGTACCGCGCAGGTCTACGGCAAGGACGACTACGCGTGGTTCGTGGGCTATGCGCCCGCAGAGGCGCCCAAGTACTGCGTAGCGGTGCTCATCGAGCAGGGCGGGCACGGCGCCTCGGTGGCGGGGCCAGCGGCTCGCATGATCCTGGCCAAGCTCACGGGCCAGCCTGTGGAGTTCGTGCACACCGGCGCGGACCAGTCCAGGTAGCCCATGCAGCGATCGGCCTTCTTCACACGCGTCAACGTATCGCTCGCGCTCGCCGTGGCGGGTCTGCTCGTGTTCGGCACCATGGCGGTGCAGTCCGCGACCATCGGCATGAGCGGGATGCTGTCACGCCACCTCTTCGGTGTGGGTGTGGGCCTGTTGGCCATGGCGGTCCTATGGGTGGTGGACTACAAGTCGCTCGAGCACTGGATCGTCCCGCTCATGGTCGCCCTCGTGGTCCTGCTGGTCAGCGTCAAGATCCCCGGGCTGGGCGACACGGCGAAGGGCGCCAACTCGTGGCTCAAGATCGGCTCGTTGCGCCTATTCCAGCCGTCCGAGCCGGCCAAGCTCCTGTTCATCGTGATCATGGCCAGCGTCGTGGCCAGCTTCAAGGGGTCTATCGAGACCTGGCGCCAGGTGGGCAAGGTGGGGTTGTACGCCGCCGTGCCCATCGTCCTCATCCTTCTGCAGCCCGACCTGGGCACCGCGCTGGTGTTCGTGGCCATCACCCTGGGGATGCTGCTGGTCGGCGGCCTCAAGGCCCGGTGGTTCGCGGTCATCGGCCTGGTGGGAGTGGTGGCTCTGTTCGCCGTGTTGCAGCCAGGCGTGCTCAAGAAGTACCAGGTGGACCGCCTGCTCGTGTTCGTGGACCCGAGCCGTGACCCCAAGGGGGCCGGCTACAACCTCGAGCAGTCCAAGATCGCGATCGGGTCGGGCGAGCTCACAGGCAAGGGATTGGGCTCCGGAACGCAGAGCAACCTGCACTTCCTGCCTGAACGGCACACCGACTTCATCTTCTCGGTGATCGGGGAGGGGCTCGGGTTCCTTGGGGCGGTGATCCTGCTGGGGCTGTTCCTATGGCTGCTGTCCGCGGCCCTGGCGATCTCAGCGTCCTCGCGGGACCTGTTCGGCGCCCTGGTCGTCATAGGCGTCATGAGCATGTGGCTATTCCAGATCCTCGAGAACATGGGAATGACCATTGGTATCATGCCCATCACGGGTATCCCGCTGCCGTTCATGAGCTTCGGCAGCTCGTTCATGGTCACGAACCTAGCCGCGGTCGGGCTGCTCATGTCGGTGTGGGCCCACCGGTACGGCAAGTAGCGGAAACACCAGGGGGGAACCGATGCGCCTGCCCATCGATGTGCCGGACCTGCTTCGCGCCGGCAGCCAGCTTACAAAGGACCGGGAGGCCCCCGTAAGGGTGCTCTTCGTCATCGAGCCCAGCGCCCCCGACGAGCTGCTCGACCACGTCCAGAGCTGCTTCCAGGCGGTCACCAGCGCGGCGAGCATCGACGTGAAGCTCACGACCGAGGTCGTCGAGGGTGCGCCCGTGATCATCCCGGACATCGCGATCATGCTGCTGGGGTCCGGCACGGGGGCGGCCGCGTCCGTGGAGACACTCAGGCGCGCGGCCGTGCCTATCGCGGCGCTCGCGGTCACCCAGGACAAGGCCGAGGTCGCGGCCGCGGCCGGTCTCGCTCCCGAGGCCGTCTTCGCCGGGCTCGACGTCCCCGCCTTGCTGGAAGACCAGCTCGCACCGTGGGTGGTGGGCCGGCTCCCGCGCTCGCGCATCGCGCTCGCGCACAACTTCCCGGTACTGCGCCGGGCGGTGGCCGACCACGCGGTGCGCACGACGGCGTGGCAGAACGCGCTCATCGGCCTGGTGGCGTTCCTTCCGGGCGCCGACCTGCCGCTCATGACGGCCAACCAGGCCAAGATGGTGCTCCAGATCGCGGCCGTGTACGGCGAGCCGCTCGGGGCCGAGCGCATCAAGGAGCTGGGCGTCGTGGTGGGCGCCGGCTTCCTGTTCCGGACCATCGCTCGCGAGGCTGTGGGCTTCATCCCCGGCTTCGGCTGGGCCCTGAAAGCGGGGGTCGCCTACACGGGCACCGTCGCCATGGGCAAGGCAGCCGCCGAGTACTTCGACGACGGCGCCGACATCTACACGGTGATCGCGCGCCTCCAGATGCAGGCCGAGGACCTAGGCAAACAGGCGGGCAAGATGCTGGAACGGGGAGAGGTCCCCGACGAGCTCAGCGGCAAGAGCCCCGCCGCCTCCTTGCTCCTGCATCGGCGGGAGCGTTCCTACACCGTCGCCGGCGGCACGCCGGCCACCGAGATCGACGCGGAGCCAAGTGGCGCCGCCGGCTGACGCCTGGTCGAGTCTCGAACCGCATCTCGCGCGGGTCGAGCGACCCGCCCGCTACATCGACAGCGAGTGGGGCGCCCGTCACGCGGACGATCCGTCGTATCGCGCGGCGCTCGTGTATCCCGACACCTACGAGCTGGGCATGGCCAACCAGGCAATCGGGATCCTCTACGGCCGGCTCAGCGACGTGCCCGGCGTGGCCGCGGAGAGGGCCTTCGTCCCATGGAAGGACCTTGCGGCAGCCATGCGCGCTCACGACGTCCCGCTCCTCACGCTCGAATCGGGCGTGCCGCTCCGGGATTGTCAGCTCATCGGTGTGACGCTGCCGTACGAGCTCACTTTCCCGACGGTCCTCGAGGCGCTGGACCTCGCCGGCCTGCCCTTGCGCGCGTCCGATCGGGCCGAGGAGCACCCCCTCGTGGTCGCGGGCGGCCCCGCCGTGTACAACCCCGAGCCCATGGCCCCGTTCTTCGACGCGATGTTCATCGGCGAGGGTGAGGACGCGATCCTCGAGCTGGTGTCGGTGCATCGCGCTTGTCTCGAGCAGGGCCTGTCGCGCTCGGAGACCTTGCGGCGCCTCGCGGGCGAGATCGACGGCCTCTACGTCCCGGGGCTTTACGAGGGCGCGCCCTCGGGGGCGCGGCCCACGGACACGGCCGCGCCCGTGACCGTGCGGAGGCGAGTGCTGGCCGACTTCGGGGACCGGCGTGAGGAGCGCACGCCGGTGGTCCCCTTCATGGAGGTCGTGCACGACCGGGCGGTCGTGGAGATCACCCGAGGATGCACGCGGGGCTGCCGGTTCTGTCAGGCAGGAGTGGTCTACCGCCCCGTTCGCGAACGTCCCGCCGACGCGATCGTCTCCGACGTCATGAAGGCGCTCGCGTGCACCGGCTACGAGGAGGTCGCGCTCACGTCGCTGTCCTCGGCCGATCATTCGCAGATCGAGGAGCTCTTGCGGCGGCTCACCACGCGGCTACGTGACCGGGCGATCAACGTGTCGCTGCCCTCGCTGCGGGTGGACGCGTTCTCCGTGGACCTGGCCAGGCTGGCCTCGGCCGGGAGACGGGCCGGGCTCACGTTCGCGCCGGAAGCCGGCTCTCAGCGGCTCCGCGACGTCATCAACAAGAACATCACCGAGGCCGACCTGCTCGCGACCGTGGACCACGCGTTCTCCCTCGGATGGCGGCGCCTCAAGCTGTACTTCATGATCGGGCTGCCCACCGAGACCGACGAAGACGTCGCGGCGATCGGCTCGCTCGTGGCGCGGGTGCTCGAGAGGGCGCGCGTGTCGGCGGGTTCCGCCGCGAGCTCGGTGCGCCTTGCCGTGTCGGTGACCACGTTCGTCCCCAAGTCCCACACGCCGTTCCAGTGGGAGCCGCAGCTCGGCCGCGAGCAGACGACCCACCGCCAGGATATTCTGAGGGCGTCGATGCCCCGGAAGGGCGTGGAGCTCTCGTATCACGACGCCGAGACGTCGCTGCTGGAAGGCGCCATCGCTCGCGGCGATCGGAGACTCGCCGACGTCATCGAGGCCGTCTGGCGCTCTGGCGGCGCGTTCTCGGCCTGGACCGACGAGCTGCTGCCCGCGATGTGGGCTGATGCCTTCGTGGCCGCCGGCCTGCCGGCCCCGGACGGGCGCGCGCCCGCGGAGCCGGGGGAGCCCCTTCCGTGGAGCCATATCGAGACCGGCGTGACGGGCCGATTCCTGTTGCGCGAGAGGGAGCTGGCGTTCCAAGGCGAGCCCACGCCCGATTGCGCTGCGGGCGCGTGCAGCTCGTGCGGTGTGTGCTCGGGCGATCTCGCCGTCTCTACCGCGGCGGTGCGACGATGAGCAGCGGCTTTCGCTGGCGCACGTCGTTTCGCAAGAGCGGCCGCCTGCGCTTCCTGTCGCATCTGGAGGTGGCGCGGGCGTTGGAGCGTTCGGTGCGCCGGGCCGAGTTGCCGTACGCGATCACCCACGGCTTCAGCCCCCGCATGCGCGTCGCTTTCGGTCCCGCGCTGCCGGTAGGCTTCGCGGGGGAGGGCGAGTTCTTCGACGTCTGGCTGCGCGACTTCGTAGGGTCCGCCGAGACGCTGGACCGCCTGCGGCGCTCGTCGCCGCCGGACCTGGCGCCGGTGGGCGGCGCATACGTGAACGAGCGGCGGCCGTCCCTTTCGGCCGCGCTGGGGGTGGCCCGCTACGCCGTGCGCCTCCGCGGGAGGGGCCACGCCGCCTCGGCTATCGAGGATTCCTTGCGGCGGATCGCCGCCTCGGAGACGCTCTTGGTGCCGCACAAACAGAAGATGCGCACCTTCTCACCGATCGCCGAGGTCCTCATCGCTCCTGTGGTGGAGAGCGATGAGGGCGACGCGCTCGCTCACTTGACGCTGCGGCTGGGCCAGGAAGGTTCGCTGCGCCCGGACGCGCTGGTAGCAGCGGCGCTGGAGTATAGTGAAATCGGTGCCGCCGACCTGGTGGTCACCCGTATCGAGCTGCTTGAAGACAGCGATGGAGACCTTGTGGACCCGCTTCACTGAGAGGAGGCCCGTCAGCCCGTGGCTGCGCCCGTTCGCGAGATGCTCATCTCACACGATCCGGACGAGACGCGGGTCGCCATCCTCGAAGACGACGAGCTCGTCGAGTTCTACGTGGAGCGGGCGCGCCGCAGCGTCGTGGGAAACGTCTACCTCGGCCGCGTCAAGGACGTGCTGCCGGGCATGGCCGCGGCGTTCGTGGACATCGGCCTCGAGAAGAACGCTTTCCTCTACGTCGACGAGGTCGTGACGCCCGAGGGCATGGACGAGGTCCCTTCGCGGGATATCCAGTCGCTCCTGCGCCCGGGGCAGCAGATCACGGTGCAGGTCACGAAGGACCCCATGGGCACGAAGGGCGCTCGGGTCACCACCGAGGTCTCCCTTCCCGGCCGCTTCCTCGTGCTCATGCCGTTCTCCGACTCCGTGGGCGTGTCCAGGCGGCTCGCCGACGAGGAACGTGACCGGTTGCACGAGCTCATCGAGCGCATGGCGCCTCCCGGTGTCGGCATCATCGCGCGCACCGCGGCCGCGGGTGCCAGCGAGAAGGACCTGACCACGGACCTGGATTTCCTCGCGCGCCTGTGGGCGCGCGTGCGCAAACAGGCCGAGACAGGGGTCGCGCCCGAGGTGCTCTACACCGAGATGGACCTCGCGCTCAGGATGGTGCGCGACGTGTTCACCCCCGACTTCAGGTCCCTGGTGGTGGACGACAAGAACGTCCAGTCCAAGGTCGTTTCGTTCCTCAAGCGCACGCAACCCGACCTAGTGCGGCGCGTGCAGATCCACCGCGAGGCCGTGCCGCTCTTCGACTACTACGCCCTGGGCCCGCAACTCGAGGCGGCGCTCCTGCGCAGGGTGCCGCTGCCCAGTGGGGGATACCTGGCCATCGACCGGACCGAGGCGCTCACCGCGGTGGACGTGAACACGGGAAAGTTCGTGGGCCGCAAGAGCCTCGAGGACACGATCCTGCGAACCAACCTGGAGGCCGCCGACGAGGTCGTACGGCAGCTGCGGCTGCGCGACATAGGCGGGATCATCATCATCGACTTCATCGACATGGCCGAGTCTACCAACCGCGATTCCGTGTTCGCCCAGCTCAACAAGGCGTTGGAGCGTGACCGGACAAAGACGCGGGTCTCAGAGATCAGCCGTCTGGGCCTCGTGGAGATGACCCGCAAGAACGTGACCGACGGCTTCTGGACGGTGCTCACGCAGACGTGCCCCACGTGTGCCGGCCAGGGACGCACCCTGTCCGATCCAACCGTGAGGATCCAGGTCACCCGCCGGCTCCGAGAGATATTGCGTTTGGGCCGGTCGGAGGCGTACTTGTTCGCCTTGAGCCCTGCAACGTACGCCGTGCTGTCCGACCCGAGCCTCAACCTTGCTTCTCAGCTCGCGTCGGAGGCGGGGAAGTCGGTCACGTTCATCGAGGACGCCGAGCTGCAGCCCACCGAGGTCAAGGTGGTCATGGAGGGCCGAAGGGGCTGACCGAGCCTCGGGGCGGTCCGGATAGCCACACCCGGGGCCGTTGCCTGCGTTGACCCGCACGTCAGGGGGTGTTAGCATACCCTTCCGTGTGATTTCACCCCCGACGGAAGACGGAGCCACCCCATGTACGCAGTCGTGAAGACCGGCGGCAAGCAGATCAAGGTCGAGCCCGGCACCATCGCCGAGGTCGAGCTGCTCGACGCCCAGCCGGGCGACACCGTCACCTTGACGCCGCTGCTCATCAGCGATGACGGCGACGTGACCACCGATCCCTCCAAGCTGGAGGGTCTGCCGGTCACGGCAGAGGTCATCGAGCACTTCAAGGGCGACAAGAAGATCATCTTCAAGTTCAAGAAGCGCAAGGGCTATCGCCGCCTTCGCGGTCATCGCCAGGACCTGACCCGCATCGAGGTCAAGACCATCGGCGCCGCGCCCAAGAAGAAGGCCGCGCCTCGCAAGAAGGCCGCGTCCGCGGCCGAGGCCAAGACCGAGGACGTCAAGGACACCGACACGGCTGCCGAGTCGGCCGAGTAGACGAAGCGGAGAGATGCACCATGGCTCATAAGAAAGGCCTCGGCTCGAGCAAGAACGGTCGCGACTCCCAGGCGCAGCGCCTCGGGGTCAAGCGGTTCGCGGGCCAGGAAGTCAAAGCCGGCACCATCCTCGTGCGCCAGCGCGGCACGCGGCTCAAGCCGGGCGAGAACGTGGGTATCGGCAAGGACGACACCCTGTTCGCGCTGATCACGGGCACCGTCGACTTCACCAAGGGCAAGGACCGCAGGGTCCACGTTCGACCGGCCGAGGTGCAGTAGCCCGCGGCACCTCACCCAACGCAGCGTGTTCGCGGCCCCTTCCGGCTAGGTCCGGCGAGGGGTCGCGTCGTCTATAGGGCCGGTGGCGAGCGCCATCCGTCCGAGGAGTCTCATGTTCATCGACGAGGCCAAGATCAACGTCAAAGGGGGCGACGGCGGCGCGGGCGCGATGTCCTTCCGCCGTGAGAAGCACGTCCCCAAGGGCGGCCCCGACGGCGGGGACGGCGGGCCGGGAGGCGACGTGGTCATGGTCGCCGACCGCTCCATGTCCACCCTCATGGACTTCCACTACAAGCACCACTTCAAGGCCGACCGCGGCCGGCACGGCGAAGGCTCGCGGCGCAACGGCGCGCACGGCGCCGATCTCGTGCTCAAGGTCCCGGTAGGCACCTTGGTCCGCGACGCCGAGACGGGCGATCTGATCGCCGACCTCACATGGGACACCCAGCGGGCGGTCGTCGCCGAGGGAGGCCACGGTGGCCGGGGCAACATCCACTTCGTGACGCCCACCCGGCGCGCCCCGGCGTTCGCCGAGAAGGGCGAGCCGGCGTTCGACCGCTGGATCACGCTCGAGCTCAAGCTCCTGGCCGACGCGGCGCTCGTTGGCTTCCCGAGCGCGGGGAAGTCGTCGATCATCGCCCGCATCAGTGCCGCCCGGCCCAAGATCGCCGACTACCCGTTCACGACGCTGGTCCCGAACTTGGGCGTGGTGAAGGCCGGGGAGCGGTCGTTCGTGGTCGCGGACGTCCCCGGGCTCATCGAGGGCGCTCACGAAGGAGCAGGCCTGGGCCACGCCTTCTTGCGCCACATCGAGCGCTCCGCCTCGATCCTGCACGTCGTGGACCTCTCCGGCGGCTACGAGGATCGCGACGTCATCGAAGAGACGGAGACCATCGACCGCGAGCTCACCCTGCACGCGGCCGAGCTCGCCGCGCGGCCACAGGTCGTGATCGGCAACAAGATCGACGTCGAGGGCGCCCAGGAGGCCTCGGCACGGCTCGAGAAGTGGGCTCGGGAGCACGAGCGCCAGTACTTCGCCGTGTCGGCCGTCACGGGGCAGGGCATCGATCCGCTCGTGCTCGCCGTGGGTGAGCTCGTGCACGAGGCGCGCCTGGCCGCCGAGGCCGCCGCGAGCGTCCGTCCCGAGGCCGTGATCACGTTCGAGCCCGAGGCGGGCCGCGACATGGTCGTGCACCGCACGGGCGAGCACTCCTTCACCGTCACCGGCCGCAACGTGGAGCGCATGGTTATCATGTCCGACATGGAGAACCCCGAGGCCGTGGCGTTCCTCCAGCGCCGGCTCGCCCGCTCCGGAGTGGAGAAGGCGCTGGCCGAGGCCGGAGCCGTGGACGGTGACGAGGTCACCATAGGCCCCATGAGCTTCGACCTCGACCTGGGCCTACGGTCGGACGAAGACGGTTCCCGGACAGCCACCGAAGAGGAGTAGGCGCCCCGTGAGCGAACGCCCCCGCATCGTCGTCAAGGTCGGGTCGTCCACGCTCACCGATGCCGAGGGCCGGGTCGATCGCGTCTACCTCGACGACCTCGCGCGCCAGATCGCCGAGGTCCGCGCGGCCGGTCGTGACGTCGTGCTGGTCTCGTCGGGCGCCATCGCGGCCGGGCTCGAGGCTCTGGGCATGGCTAGCCGTCCGCAGGACATGGCCGAGCTCCAGGCCGCCGCCTCGGTGGGCCAGGTGGCGATCATCGGCACGTACGCCCAGATCATGGACGCGCACGGGATGACCGTGGGCCAAGTGCTCCTTACGCGGCACGACACCGCCCATCGGCAGCAGTACCTGCTGGCGTGCAGGACCCTCGAGACGCTGCTGGACCTGGGCGTGGTGCCGGTCGTGAACGAGAACGACACCACGGCCGTGGAGGAGATCCGGTTCGGCGACAACGACACGCTGGCCGCGCTCGCCGGCATCATGGTCAATGCGGAGCTCGTGGTGCTGCTCACCGATATCGAGGGCGTCTACGACGCCGACCCTCGGCACCATGAGGAAGCCGCGCTCATGAAGCACGTCACCGAGCTGGACGAAGCGGTGGTCGCGGCCGCGGGCGGCCCCGGCTCCGGCTTGGGCTCCGGGGGGATGGCCACGAAGATCGAGGCCGCGAGGGTGCTCATGAAAGCGGGAATCCCGATGATCGTGTGCGACGGCAGGCGCGCCGACGTCGTGGTCCAAGCTGCCGAGGGCCGGCCGGTGGGCACCTCGTTCGCCGCCGGTGCGACCACGGTGAGCGGCCGCAAGCTGTGGATCGCGTACGGCAACCACCCGACCGGGACCGTGAACGTGGACGCCGGTGCGCGAGCCGCCCTCACCGAGAGGGGAAGCAGCCTGCTGCCGGCCGGGGTCGTGAGCGTGAGCGGGCGGTTCTCCGCCGGTGACGCCGTCGCGCTGGCCGGGCCCGACGGCCTCGTGTTCGCGCGGGGCCTCGCCGGGCTGTCCTCGGCCGATCTGGAGCGTATCAGGGGCATGAAGACGCCGGCGATCTCCGCGAGCGAGCCCGAGCTGGCCGGCCGCGAGGTCGTCCACCGCGATCACCTGGTGATTCTCTAGCACGCGAGAGGTGCCGCACGGGGACGCCGCGGGCGGCCCCCAACGGTAGCATCCGGTACCATTACGAGGGACGACGCGAACCGGTCGCGTCCTCGCCCATGGCGAAAGGAGCCGAGCATGTCCGACGTACGCGACCTCGCTCTCGCGGCGCGCGAGGCGGCGCGGCACTTGGCGACGACCTCCACGGCGCAGCGCAACGACGCCCTGTACGCGATGGCCGATGCGCTCGTCGCGCGGGCGCCGGAGATCGTAGCCGCCAACGACGCCGACATGATCGCGGCGCGCGAGGCGGGGACGCCGGGTCCGCTGCTGGACCGGCTCATGCTCGACGACGCCCGCATCGGCGCCATCGCCGACGCGCTGCGCACGCTCGCGCGCGAGGCGGACCCCATCGGCGAGGTCGTGACCGGACGCAGGCTCGCCAACGGCATCTGGCTTCAGCAGGTGCGGGTCCCGCTGGGCGTCGTCGCGATGATCTACGAAGCGCGACCCAACGTGACCGCCGATGCGGCCGGGCTCGCCGTCAAGACGGGCAACGCCGTGATCCTGCGCGGCGGATCGTTGGCGGAGAACTCCAACAAGACCATGACCGCCGTGCTGGCCCAGGCCGTGGAGTCCACGGGCCTTCCGCGGGACAGCGTGCAGCAGGTCCAGGACACGAGCCGCGAGAGCGCCAACGAGCTCATGGGCCTCCACGGGCTCATCGACGTGCTCATCCCGCGCGGCGGCGCCGGCCTCATCCGGTCCGTGGTCCAGAACGCCAAAGTCCCGACGATCGAGACGGGTGTGGGCAACTGCCACGTCTACGTCCACGAGGACGCCGACCTAGCCATGGCGCTGCCCATCGTCATGAACGCGAAGACCCAGCGTCCCGGCGTGTGCAACGCCATCGAGAGCCTCGTGGTGGACGAGAGCATCGCGCCCCGGGCCGTGCCCGCGCTCGTGGCGGCCCTGCAGGACGCCGGCGTGGAGGTTGTTGGGGACGAGGCCACGCGGGCGCTGGCCGCCGGCGTGGGCGAGGCCACCGAAGAGGACTGGGGCACCGAGTACCTGGACATGAAGATCTCCGTGCGCGTGGTTCCCGGCCTGGACGAGGCCATAGACCACATCAACACCTACGGCACCAAGCACTCGGAGGCCATCGTCACCGACGACTACGAGGCCGCCAAGCGCTTCCTCAACGAGATCGACGCCGCCGCGGTCTACGTGAACGCTTCCACGCGCTTCACCGACGGCGGCGAGTTCGGCCTCGGCGCGGAGATCGGGATCTCGACGCAGAAGCTGCACGCGCGCGGCCCCATGGGGCTGTCCGCGCTCACGACGACGAAGTGGATGGCGATGGGGGACGGTCAGATCCGTTCGTGAGGAAGAACCCGCGCATCGGCATCATGGGTGGGACGTTCGATCCCATCCACTACGGGCACCTGGTCACCGCCGAGGAGGCGCTCGTCCAGTTCAACCTGGACCGCGTCGTCTTCATGCCTACGGGCCGGCCGGTGGCCAAGCGCGACCAGACTGTGACCGACCCCGAGCACCGCTACCTGATGGCGGTCGTCGCCACGGCGTCCAACCCCGACTTCGAGGTCTCTCGCCGGGAGATCGACCGGCCGGGGCCCACGTACACGGTGGACACCATGACGGAGATGCGCGGCGTATGGGGGCCCTCGGCGGATCTCTACTTCATCACGGGCGCCGACGCCGTGTGGGAGATCTTGAGCTGGAAGGACGCCGACCGGCTCGCGGACCTGACGCGGCTCATCGCGGCCACCAGGCCCGGCTACGACCTGTCTCGCTTCCAGAGCGCGATGAAGGCCTCGGTGGGCCGGATCCCGGAGGTGGACTTCATGGAGGTGCCCGCGCTCGCGATCTCCTCCACCGATATCCGTCAGCGGGTGCGCGCCCGCCGGCCCATCCGCTACCTGTTGCCCGAGGCGGTCGCGGCGTACATCACGAAGAACCGCCTCTACCGGGAGAGCACGTGACGCGGCCCACGTACGACGAGGCGCGCGCCGCGCTGCGGGAGCGGCTCGGCGACTCTGCGCTCGCGCACAGCGAGGCCGTGGCGACCACCGCCGCGCGCCTCGCTTCCGCCTACGGTGTCGATCCGGAGCTGGCCAGCCTCTCCGGGCTGCTTCACGACTGGTGCAAGGAGACCGGCCACGACGACCTGCTGGCGGCCGCGGCGCGCCACGGGATCGCCATCACACCGGTTGACGAGATCCGCCCGTACCTCCTGCACGGCCCGGTAGGCGCCGAGGAGCTCGCGGCGAGCTACCCCGGGCTGGACCCCGAGATAGTGCATGCCGTGCGCGTCCACACCTTCGGTGCCGAGGAGATGTCCGACCTCGACCGGGTCGTGTACGTCGCGGACATGATCGAGCCCGCGCGCGACTACCAGGGCGTGGGGGAGCTTCGTGAGTCGGTGGGGACGGTGGAGCTTCCCGAGTTGATGCGACGAGCGTACGCGCGCTCTATCATGCATCTCGTACGCAAGCGCAGGCCCCTGCACCCTAGGACCCTGGCCGTGTGGAACTCGCTCATCGAGACCCGACCCGCAAGCAAGGCCCCGTCGTGACGGACGAGGACTACACGAGCCCCGCGCCACAGGAGCCCACGGGCGCCGACGAAGCCTCGGCGGCTCAGGCGGCCGACCGCTCCGCTCATCAGCGCGCGAACCGCCGCTCCGGGCGCCGGGGCAGCTCCATCACCCAAGGGCGGCGTGGACCTCGGCCACAGTCCACGGTCCGCAGCCCTTCCACCGGGCCTTCGGCGCCCGCACCCTCGGTCCGGCAGGGGCCCATCGCCCCGGCCAGGGGCAGCCTGCCGTCGGGATACCGGTCCTCCAGGCGTTCCACCCGCACGGGCAAGGCGCACCGGCGCGACCTCGCGCGCTTTCGCATGCGGCTCAAGGCGATGAGCGTGGGCCAGCAGACGCTCGTCATCGGTGCCGGCCTCATCGGAGGCGTGGCTCTCAGCCTGCTGGTGCTCTGGGGAGTGGCCGTGGGGATCAACGCGCTGTCGCGGTGGTACCTCGACTCACAGGCGGGCAACGCGGTGGCGGCTCGGCGTAGCGAGGCGGCCAGGGACAACGTTCTGGTCATCGGGGTCAAGGACGGCAGGGCGGTGGGCTTCCTCGCGGCGCGCGTGGACCTGAGGACTCGCCGCATCTTCGGGATCGCCGATCCCGGAGGGCGCGTTCGTGGAGGTCCCCGGGCAAGGGTTCGAGAAGATAGGCGACTCGTACAAGGCGGGCGCCGACGTATCCAAGGCGGCCGTGTCCAACTACCTGTCCGTGCCGTTCGACCGCTACATCGCGATCCCGTACGACCAGTACCAGGCGGCTCTCAAGAACCAGTCGCTAGCAGGGCTGACGGATCAAGTGCTGTCCACCGACATCAACGCCTCCGACCTCAAGGTGCTCGGTGGCACGGTGGACGCCGTGGCGTCCAAGGACGTCGCGCTCGTTCCGCTGCCGGTGCGACCGATCACCATCGGCGACCAGCAGTTCTTCCAGCCGCAGCGCCAGCAGGTCGCCGACCTGCTCAAGTCGTGGTGGGGCGTGAGCGTGGGCCCGGACGACCGCGTGCGCGTCATCGTGGAGAACGGCGCGGGCAGTCCCGGGATCGCGGGCGTGGCCGCGCGTGCGCTGATAGCCGCGGGATACCAGGTCGTGGACACGAAGAACGCCCCGTCGTTCGGGCGCAAGGACACGCTCATCATCCTGTACAAGGGACAGGATGCGACCGCCCAGCGCATCAAGGACATCCTCGGCGGTGGGACCATCCAGAAGGCCGTCTCCGATCAGGACCTGGCGGACGTGATCGTGATCATCGGCACCGACTACAAGCCGCCGGTCAAACAGTAGACCGGCGCGAGGGAGGCTCGTGGAGATCAGCGAGTACGCGTTGCTGGCCGCCGAGGCGGCGCTGGACAAGAAGGCCGAGGACGTCGTTATACTCGACGTCGCTCCGGTCATCGTAATCACCGACTACTTCGTGATCGCGACCGGTGCCAACGACCGGCAGGTCAAGACCATCGCCGACGAGGTCGAGGCACGCCTCGAGGCCGCCGGGCTCAAGGTGCGCGGCCGGGAGGGGGAGGCCGAGCGCCAGTGGGTGCTCATCGACTTCGGAGACCTCGTGGTGCACGTGTTCCAGCCCGAGATGCGCGACTTCTACAGGATCGAGAAGCTCTGGGGAGACGTCGAACGGCTCCCGATCCCCGAGACCCTTGCCGAGGCTGCCGCCCCGCAGGCTCCATCCGAGCCCGAGTAGCCAGTGCGGGGCCTTGCCGATCGCTTCGGGGTCCCCGCCGCCCTCATGGCAGTGGCCGCCGTCTGGGGCGGCACCTTCGTCGTCGTTGCCGATGCGATCGCCCGCTACCCCATGTTCGGCTTCCTGGCGTGGCGCTTCGGCATCGCTACGGTAGCGTTCGTCGTCTTCTTCCCGAGGTCGCTCAGATCGCTGAATCGCGCGAACCTCGGCAAGGGGGTCTTTGCGGGGCTGTTGCTCGCCGCCGGCTACGTGTTCCAGACCTGGGGCCTCGCGCCCGGCGTGGGGACGACTCCCGCCAGAGCGGCGTTCATCACCGGCCTCTACGTGGTCATCGTCCCGATCCTGCAGGCGGTTCTGCTGCGGCGCCTGCCTAGGAAGGCGACTCTGGCGGGCGGCGCGCTCGCGCTCGTGGGCCTGTGGCTGCTCTCCGGGGTGGGGACGGGAGGCGTTTGGAACACGGGCGATTCCCTCGTGGTCCTATGCGCGGTGGCGTATTCGCTGCACATGATCGTGCTCGGCTCCACCGACACCCGGCACGACACGACCGCGCTCGCGCTGGTGCAACTCGTCACCGTGGCGATCGTCTGCGGCGGGATCTCCGCCGTCGTCGAACGACCCGGCATGCCGCCGGACTCGTTCGTCTGGGGGGCGATCGTGTTCACGGGTGTGGTCGCGTCCGCCCTGGCCTTCGCGGTCCAAACCTGGGCGCAACGGCGGATCGCTCCGTCGCGGGTCGCGCTGATCCTCGTCACCGAGCCGGCGTTCGGCGGACTGATCGGCTGGGCCGTGGCGGGCGTGTGGCCGCTGAGCGAGATCGCCGGCGCTGGGCTCATGCTGGCCGGGATGATCAGCTCCGAGGCGGTGGCCGCCTTCGCTCCCGATCGCGAGCGCGTGGGCTTCGAGCCCGCCGTCGAGGGCATGCCGGCGCCGGTGCAAGAGGAGCCCGGTCCCGATGACGGGCCGGGCTGACCCCCGCGACGCGAGTGAGCGCGACCGGGGCCGCCCGGAGCTCTAGCTGGAGGCCGCCAGGAGCTCGGAGGGTCTCCTTGACCACCGCAAAGCCGCTGGTATACTTCCGTTTGCGCCTTTTGGGCGCCAGCAAGTGGGGCCTTAGCTCAGCTGGGAGAGCGCATGGCTGGCAGCCATGAGGTCAGGGGTTCGATCCCCCTAGGCTCCACCAACGCATCATCGCAACGCCCGTCGCATCAGCGGCGGGCGTTGTTACGTTTCCGTGAGCACGTCAACAGGTGCCGAGCGCGTGCCCGGCGAATACCATGACCAGCGCCGTTCGGCCAGCATTAGCACGGATTAGGCCGTCTTAGGGTGTATGCTTAGCCTCGGCGTGTTATGACCTCATAACCCTCGTTCTTTCGACTCTGACTCGACTAGGGGGACTGTCCGGCTTTGCGCAGCGCATCGTCCCATAGCGCGGCGGGCTGGCTGCTGGCGTCCGCGATAGCGCTGTGCCTGGTCTTCTCCGGAGCAGGCGCGGCGTTCGGCCTGCCACACGGCGGCTTCACCGAGTCCACGACCAGCTGCGGGAAGTGCCACGCGCCGCACGCCGCCTCGCCGGGCAACGACCTGCTCTTCACGCGACCGACCGCGCTCGCCCTGTGCCTGTCGTGCCACGACGGCTCGGGCAGCTCGTACGACGTCATGAGCTCGCTGGGCACGACGTCCCAGCCGGCGACCTCGGCACATCCTGTTGGCGAGGCGGGGCTGGATTGCGCGTCGTGTCACACACCGCACGAGGGACTCGCCGAGGGCAACCCCAGGTCACTGGCCGTGGGTGCATCGCGCGAGAGCACCGGCAACGCCGTGTGCGGGGGATGCCACGGTGTGGAATCGGCGCTGCCGGGCGGGGACATCTTGTCCACGTTCACCGGATCCGCGCACGACGCGAGCATGCCGGCGCCGGTGTCGGGCACTCTGATCAAGTGCAGCGGGTGCCACCTCCCGCACGGGTCGTCCAACGTCTCGTTGCTGGCCACCGCCGTGGTGGGCACGAGCGGGTCGACCAACACGGTCTCGGTGACGGCGACGTCCGGCGCCCGGCCTATGTGCGTGGGCTGTCACGACTCCGCGCAAGGCGCGTTCGCGGGCGAGGCGGTCTACGAGCCGGCCCCCACGGCCGGGTCACCGAGTCGTCGGTCGCGGCCACCGCGTACCCCGGCAGCACCGCGCCCGCCGGCGACTGCGAGCAGTGTCACGCGGTGCACGGGAACGGCGCGCCCAAGATGCTTGCAGCGCCCGGCACCCAACTCTGCTACGCCTGCCACGACGTGAGCTGGGCTTCGCGTCCCGCGACCTACTCGTACGAAGGATCGTCCACGTTCGGGACCTCGGCGCACGCGAGCCTGGATACGACGGCCGGCGCGGGCGCGTGCGCAGTGTGTCACGCGGTCCACGGCAGCACCGTGTCCGTGGACGGGACCACGGCACCGGGGATGCTGGGCCAGGCCGAGGGCACCTTGTGCACCGGGTCCGGCTCGGCGTGCCATGCGGTGGCGGCGGGATCCGTGGCCGGCGTGTCGGTGTTCGCGTCGTTCGAGGCCACCACAGACGACACCGCCCACCACGACGTGATGCCCGGGGCGCAGGGACGCACGGGCAGCCGCCTGCGGTGCTCCGATTGCCACGAGCCGCATCGCGAGACCCGGGCGCAACGGTTCTCCGACCCCGAGCGCATCACGAGCTCGATGACCACGGGCTTCGGCCGTTTCGTCAACGAGTCGGGCCAGGTCTGGGCCCTCGTGGGCGCGGAGCACGACGGCAACGGACCACTGATCTCCGCCGAGTCGTTGGACACCTCGGCAGGGACGGGGGCGCCGGCGTTCACCTGGACGACCAACGAGGCCGCGACCACGTGGATCGACTGGGGCGCGACGACCGGCTACGAGCTGGGCAGCTTCGGCACTACGCTCCCGCTCACCACCGCGCACCTCGTGCAGCTGTCGGGGGTGGACACGGCCACGCCCACGTATCACTACCGGATCCGATCGGCCGACGCCCTGGGCAACCAGACCGTGACCGCCGATCGCCAGTACGCGCCGGGCGCCTCGGTCATCGGAACACCCACGCAGGTGGCGCCGGCGCAAGGGTCCACGGTCTACTGGACGACGTCGTCGGTGAACGTCACGTTCCAATGGAACACGGTCACGGTGTCGGACGGCCACGCACCGGTCTACACGCTGGAGTTCACGCGCACGTGGGGCATCTACCAGGAGACTCGCTCCGTGGACACCCTCGCGAGCACCCTCACGACGCGCGTTCCGGGGGCCAACTCGTCGATCTCGTGGCGCGTGAAGGCCCGAGACTCCGTCCATCCCACCGCATCGACGCCGTTCACGTCTCCGTGGACGTTCTATCTGTCGTATCCCGACGAGGGCATGGCGCCGTTCTGGGGCGGGCCCCGGCTCTTCGCGCAGGAGACGATGCTCGCGCCGCCCGCGACCGTGCCTGACGAAGCGATTCAGGTGGCAGTGGCCGAGCCGGAGGCTCCATCCAAGGGCTATTCCCTGGACACCGACCGGATCGCGATCGAGCTTCGCCGAGGTGACGGACCCGCCGCGACTCGGGGTCCCTCGGCCGGGTGGTCGAGCTTCGGCCCGGAGATCATGAAGCCGGTCCCGGTCTCACCGGGCGACGCCGACGCCGGCTCGCTGGCGGCGACCGGCACGCCCGACGGTGCCTATTGGACCACCGACATGGCGACGGCGGACCGGGCCTGGAACTGGCAGGTGTCGCGTTTCAACCTGACCGCCGACGATCTGGCGTCGGCTCGCGAGCTCGCGCTCTCCTGGGCGGGTCACGGCGAGCCGACGACCGGCTACCACACTGTCGTCTACCTTTGGGACAGCACCACGAGCTCGTGGGAGTCCGTCTCCGACAGCTCGGCGGTAGGGTCCGACGCCGTGGCCGCCGCCAAGACGTCGCCGTCGGTGCCCGACGCCTTCTGCCTGAGATGCCACGACGCGACGCCGCCCCCGGGCGTCACGGTGCCGGCTGGTCTGACCCAGGTCGCTTCGGCATGGACCACGGCTACGGGCGACGTTCACGGCGCGGCCGCCGGGACTGGGTCGGGAGGCCTTGCGCCCGGCTACTCACGCGGCTCGTCGGCGATCGCCTGCGTCGCCTGCCACGACCCCCACGGCGGTTCCAACACGTTCCACTTCAACGAGTGGATGAACGGGTCCACGCAGGTATCGGTCACCGGCGGGCCGTCGTCACGGGCGCTTTGCGCCTCGTGCCACCAGGGGACCGTGGCGGACTGGCACCGGCCCTGCGCGACGTGCCACGACGCCGTCGTGAGCGGCCACGCGCCTACCGAGGTGCCTGTGTACACGCCCGACGAGGCATCGGATTGCCTGTCCTGTCACCGGCACGGCAGCAGCACGTGGGATCACCAGGCCTGTCTGGGATGCCACTCACCCGCCGAGGCGTTCTTCACAGGCCAGTCGGCGCCCCTTCGGTATCGGCGGTTCTGAGCGGGCTCGCGGACCCTTCCGCGTGGCCGGCCACTCCCGCCTCGGCCGGGCGCGGGACCGGATGGCCCTGCACGTGGGCCTGGGGCGCCTCGTGGCGCCGCTCCAGCATCTCGACGAAACGGGCGGTGAGCTGCGGGTCGAACTGGGTGCCCGCGTGCTCAAGGAGCTCGGCTCTCGCGGACGCCGGTGAGCTCGCCTCCCGGTAGGGCCGGTCGGTGGTCATGGCGTCGTAGGCGTCGCACAGCGCGATCATGCGTGCCTCGAGCGGGATGTCCTCTCCGGCCAGCCCGATGGGGTAGCCCGAGCCGTCCCAGCGCTCGTGGTGCGACTCGATCCACGGCAAGATCTCGCGCCGCGGGATGGCCGACAGGATACGGGTGGCCAGCTGCGGGTGCTCGGCCACGCTCGCGCGCTCGGGGCCCGACAGCGGTGACTCCTTGCGCAGCAGCGCGTCGGGGATGCCGATCTTGCCGATGTCGTGCAGCAGCGCCGCGGTCTCCAGGTGCGCGGTGTGCTGGGCCGAGAACGCGAGGTCACCGGCAAGAGCCACGACCAGGGAAGCCACGTTGGCCGAGTGACGCCGGGTGTATTGGTCGCGGGCGTCCACCGCCGCGGCCAGCAGGTGGACCATGTTGAGGTAGGCCTCTTCGCGAAGCATCGCGATCCTCTGCTCTGGACCGAGCGCTTGCACCAGGTCCGCGTCGAAGATCACGACTTGCTCTCTGCCGTGGAACTTGGCCCAGTAAAGAGCGCCGTCGGCCTTTTGCACGAGCTCCTCGCGACTGCGCGCGTGCGCGGGCACGGATGCGATGCCGATGGACACGGAGGTCGTCAGCGGGCACACCCCGTCGGGCTCGCACATCTCGTCTTGCAGGCGCAGGCACACCTTGTACGCCTCGATGGGGTCGGTGTCCGGCATCACCACGGCGAACTCGTCGCCGCCCACGCGGCACACGATGTCGCTGCCGCGCGCCGAGTCGGACAGCCTCTCGGCGATGGAGTGCAGCCGCCTGTCGCCCACGGCGTGGCCGTATATGTTGTTGACGCGGTCGAAGTCGTCCACGTCCATGATGGCGACAGAGAGGCTGCCGCCCTCACGCTCGGCCCGGGTGACCTCGGCATCGAGACGCTCGTGGAAGTGGCGGTGGTTGAACAGGCCCGTGAGCGCATCGGTGGTGGATCGGCGTCTCAGCGAGGAGTTCTCGAGAGCCAGGTCGTAGGTCCGCACGGTGGTCATCACTCCGATCAGGACCGCCACGGTCATGATCGTGAACACCTCTCGCGAGGTCAGGTCCTGCTGGCCTAGCAGTCCTACGTAGAGGATGGGCCCGAGGGCGATGAGGACGGCCGGAGCCGTGAGAGACGGCCACACGGGCTCGACGCGGACGTGACTCTTGAACCGTACCTGGCTCATCTCCACGAGCCGGTCCAAGACCCCGAAGAACCCGATCACGTAGGCCATGATCAGCAGAGTGTCTGTGGGCATCGACTGCCAGGCGCCGGGCGGCACCTCGTGCACTCCGGCGATCTGCATGACCTGCACGACGTGTCGCAGGCCCAGCACGGCCACCCAGGCAGCGAGTAGGATCTGCCACGTCTCCCACGGCGTGCGTTTGAAGACGAGCAGGAACACCACGATGCCCAGCAGGATGCTCGGGTAGACCGCGAACAGCAGGTCGCTCACGTACGCCGGCTCGGACAGGTCCCGGATGGCCGGCAGCACGAGCACGAGCATGACCAGGAACATGCTCAGAAGGATCACGACGAGGTCCAGGGTGTAGCCCCGGATACGCTCGCGCGGGGGCGTGGCCGAGGCGACGAGGTACCACATGGCGAGCGCCCCGAAGACCGACGCGATGGCGAACGTCAGGATCTGGGCGACCAGCAGCAGCCCCTCCCAGGGCACGAGATGCATGCGCCACACCACGTCCACGGCCTCGCCCAAGAACAGGGCCGAGGACGCGACGGCGAGCTCGAGCCAGAACTTGCGTTCCGCACCTTGGAAGCGCCCCACCGCCACGGTGGTGGCCATTGAGATGAGGGCGAGGGGCAACAGAAGGAGCACAGAGGCCACAGCCTCGTGCAGCGGCGACTCGGGCCACACGAGGTTCAACGCCGCGAAGGCGGCGGCGTAGGTGATGGCGGCGAGGACAGCGAGGACGATCCAGCGCGTCGACGTCCAGATGCCGGCGCCCGTGGTGGTGCCGGTGGTGGTGCCGGCGGTGGCGCTCATCGTGCCGCCGCCTCGGCCGGGCGCGGGACCGGATGGCCCTGCACGTGGGCCTGGGGCGCCTCGTGGCGCCGCTCCAGCATCTCGACGAAACGGGCGGTGAGCTGCGGGTCGAACTGGGTGCCCGCGTGCTCAAGGAGCTCGGCTCTCGCGGACGCCGGTGAGCTCGCCTCCCGGTAGGGCCGGTCGGTGGTCATGGCGTCGTAGGCGTCGCACAGCGCGATCATGCGTGCCTCGAGCGGGATGTCCTCTCCGGCCAGCCCGATGGGGTAGCCCGAGCCGTCCCAGCGCTCGTGGTGCGACTCGATCCACGGCAAGATCTCGCGCCGCGGGATGGCCGACAGGATACGGGTGGCCAGCTGCGGGTGCTCGGCCACGCTCGCGCGCTCGGGGCCCGACAGCGGTGACTCCTTGCGCAGCAGCGCGTCGGGGATGCCGATCTTGCCGATGTCGTGCAGCAGCGCCGCGGTCTCCAGGTGCGCGGTGTGCTGGGCCGAGAACGCGAGGTCACCGGCAAGAGCCACGACCAGGGAAGCCACGTTGGCCGAGTGACGCCGGGTGTATTGGTCGCGGGCGTCCACCGCCGCGGCCAGCAGGTGGACCATGTTGAGGTAGGCCTCTTCGCGAAGCATCGCGATCCTCTGCTCTGGACCGAGCGCTTGCACCAGGTCCGCGTCGAAGATCACGACTTGCTCTCTGCCGTGGAACTTGGCCCAGTAAAGAGCGCCGTCGGCCTTTTGCACGAGCTCCTCGCGACTGCGCGCGTGCGCGGGCACGGATGCGATGCCGATGGACACGGAGGTCGTCAGCGGGCACACCCCGTCGGGCTCGCACATCTCGTCTTGCAGGCGCAGGCACACCTTGTACGCCTCGATGGGGTCGGTGTCCGGCATCACCACGGCGAACTCGTCGCCGCCCACGCGGCACACGATGTCGCTGCCGCGCGCCGAGTCGGACAGCCTCTCGGCGATGGAGTGCAGCCGCCTGTCGCCCACGGCGTGGCCGTATATGTTGTTGACGCGGTCGAAGTCGTCCACGTCCATGATGGCGACAGAGAGGCTGCCGCCCTCACGCTCGGCCCGGGTGACCTCGGCATCGAGACGCTCGTGGAAGTGGCGGTGGTTGAACAGGCCCGTGAGCGCATCGGTGGTGGATCGGCGTCTCAGCGAGGAGTTCTCGAGAGCGATCACGAGATTGCGCCCGATAGCCGTGATGGCGTAGGCGAACACCGCCGTAGAGAAGATGGTCTGGCTCACCGAGTCGCCTTGCCAGGTCTCGTCGAAGAAGACGAAGACCGGCAGAGCGCAGAACATGACCAGGGTGAGCAGGAGACCCCATCGCAGC
Source organism: uncultured Coriobacteriia bacterium (assembly GCA_963768865.1). GTDB lineage: Bacteria > Actinomycetota > Coriobacteriia > Anaerosomatales > CAVYJL01 > CAVYJL01. Next base: position 79,004 of record CAVYJL010000009.1, read on the forward strand.
CCGGGCTCGTGAAGGGCGATGACGTAGCTGCGCTGAAGGCGGTCGTGTTGCGCGAGTCTGAGCCAGGCCGCGTAGCCCAGCAGCCCCGTGGCGACGAACCACGGCATCGTCGCGAGTTGCGCGCCCGTGGCGAGGGTGCCGCCCATGAGGACGAGCCCCAAGGCTATCGCCGCGCCCACGACCATGAGCGTGAGCGCCCAGGCAAGCGGCAGCAGCCATCCCCGCAGGGTGGGGCGCAGGATGAGGATCCGCACCACGATGCTGAGCGAGAGAGCTAGGGCGGCCGCGGCCATGAGGGTGGCCCCCAGCGGCTGGCCGGGGTCGCGCGCAGCGATGGGAGACAGGATGAACGCGAACACCGATGTCGCGCAGAAGAAGACCATCAAGACGAAATCGATCGCGCGCCTAGTGCGCTCGATAGGGGACACGCGGGGCGACTCCGCGAACGAGACGGCGGCCGCGAAGTACATCAGCAGCGCGGCAGCCCACAACGTCATCGCTTCCGCGGACGAGCCTGCCCAAGGGCTGCCGATCCCGCCGCCTGTGATGAGCGTGTAGACGTCCGCGACTATCGTGAAACCCGCGCCGAGCGCGAGGTACGACCAAGCCAGACGCTCGTGACGCCGGGTGAAGCGGGCCGCCCACACGCACAAGGCGCACGCCACGACGGTCGCGGCTAGGAACATCCCGTTGGAGAGGCTCGACGCGACCGTGGGCGGCACAGGGAGAACCGACGGCGCCAGCCACACCAGGGCGAGGGCCACCGGGTACACGAGGCGCGGCTCCGCGATGCGGTCCGGCGGCGCCCCGTTCGTCTCGTGGGTGTTGTTGTGAGTGTCCAACCTTCCTGGAACTCCGGATAGGGAGCCGTCTTAACGGAATGTCGGCGTAACGCCACTCGCTCTGGAGATGTCGGACCCCGTTTCATGGGCTGCGGCCTGCGATGTTTCGTCCGTTCGGAGTCTTCCCGGGAGGCTCGGACGCCCCGCGTCGCGGCGGCGGCGTCACGATGGTCGGGGCCCGTCGTGGCCACGGTGGACTCCAGAGTACGTGACGGGATTCCGACGAGCGGAGACATCGGCGCTCTTGTCCGGCGGACGGTGGCGTATCCTCGGCACATGGCTATTCTTGGGACCATTTCCGTCCCCGCCGAGGGGGCCGGATCGATCCTCACGACGTGGGGCGGCGCCACACCTTGGACGGGCCGAAGCGCGTCCCGAGGTCTGGGGGCGTGGGCGGCGGACGCTTGCGCGCGCGCTTTCGCGCTGCTGTTCGGGGCGTTCTCATCGGTGAGCGCCGTCGCCGCGCTGCGCTCGGGTAGCGGCTCGGCAAGCCTGTGGTGGGTCGACCTGCGGGTGTTCCCTCCTGTGCTCGCGGCCGCGCTGGGCGCGCTCGCGGCGCTCCTACTGCTGACCTGGGCGCTGCGGCCGGTCGGACGCCGGTGGCGCCATGCGGCCACCGCGAGCGCGGCTGCAGTTCTGGGCGTCGTCGCGCTCGTGAACACGTGGGCTTTCTACGATGCCTGGTCGCGAGGCCTGATCTCCCCCGGGATCCCCGTGCCGCTGTCGGTGGGCTACGCGGCCGCCTTCGGGTTCACCGCCTGGAGGGCGGCGATCCCACGTCAGGCGGGGGAGAAGGCGGGGGGCTGGTGGGGCACGGCCGTGGCTCTAGTACTGCTCATGCTCGCCTTCCCGGTACTGCAGATCCTCTTCTTCGGCACCACCGACTACGCCCGGCCTTCAGACGTCGCCGTCGTGTTCGGCGCGAGGGTGGAGGACAGCGGGCGCCCGTCCGCGGCACTGCGCGACCGCATCACGGCAGCCGTGGACCTCTACCGTCGAGGACTGACCGGCCGGCTCATCATGTCGGGCGGCGTGGGCGCGAACGGCCAGGATGAGGCGGCGGTCATGCGGGCACGCGCCATCGAGGAGGGCGTCCCTGCGCCGGCGATAGCCACGGACGCCAAGGGAGCCAACACGGACGCCACCGTCGCCGACACGGTGCCCATGCTCGAGGCGTCCGGCGCCCGGCGCGTCATCGTCGTGAGCCAGTTCTATCACCTGCCCAGGATCAAGCTGGCCTATGGAGCCGCCGGCGTGGACGTGCAAACGGTGCCCTCGGCATGGATGTCGGACATCGGGCACACGCCCGTGATGATCATGCGCGAGATACCCGGCTTCTGGGTGTACTGGGCCCGGTCGGTGGGACGCCAGCTCTTCGGCTAGAATCTGGGGGCATGTCCCCGAGCCGGAAGGCCAGCTCGTGACCTCGAAGTACGACCCCTCGCAGATCGAACCGAAGTGGCAAGAGGTATGGGCGGAGTCTCGCCTCTACCACGTCACAGAGGACCCGGCCAAGCCCAAGAAGTACGTGCTCGAGATGTTCCCGTACCCCTCGGGCGACATCCACATGGGGCACGTGCGCAACTACACCATCGGAGACGTCGTGGCGCGCCACGCGACCATGACGGGCTTCAACGTGCTGCATCCGATAGGCTGGGACGCTTTTGGCCTGCCCGCGGAGAACGCCGCCATCAAGAGCGACTCGCACCCAGCCACATGGACGTACGACAACATCGCCAAGCAGCGGGCCAGCTTCGAGCGCATGGGCTTCAGCTACGACTGGGACCGCGCGGTGGTCACGTGCGACGAGGACTACTACCGCTGGGGTCAGTGGATCTTCCTCAAGTTCTGGGAGCGCGGCCTGGTAGAGCGCAAGAGCTCGCCGGTGAACTGGTGCCCCGGCTGCAAGACCGTGCTCGCTAACGAGCAGGTGCTGGCCGATGGCACGTGCTGGCGGTGCGGCAGCGTCGTCGAGCAGCGCGAGCTCGAGCAGTGGTTCCTCAAGATCACCGAGTACGCCGACGAGCTACTGGACGACCTCGAGCAGCTCAAAGGCTGGCCCGAACGCGTCAAGACGATGCAGGCCAACTGGATAGGCCGTTCGCACGGTGCCGAGGTCGACTTCAAGCTCTGCGATGAGACGGGTCAGCCCACCGAAGAGACCATCACGGTGTTCACCACGCGCCCGGACACGCTTTTCGGCGCGACGTTCTTCCTGCTGGCGCCGGAGCATCCGCTCGTCGACCGCCTCGTCGCGGGGACGCCCGCGGAACAGGCCGTGCGCGAGGTCGTGACGATCGCGAAGAAGGAGACCGCGGTAGAGCGCAGCGCCGGAGGGGAGCGCGCCAAGCACGGCGCGGACACCGGCCGCTTCGTCGTGAACCCCGTCAACGGCGCCAAGATCCCGATCTGGGTCGCCGACTACGTGCTCATGACGTACGGCACCGGCGCCGTCATGGCCGTCCCGTCGGGGGACCAGCGCGACTTCGAGTTCGCCCGGCAGTACGGGCTGCCCATCGTGCCGGTCGTGGTGCCGGCCCAAGAGGTCGCCACCTACGACAGCCGCGCCATCGGGCACGTGCCCCAAGAGGTCGAATGGGCCGAGGCATATCCCGGCCCGGGCATCATGGTGAACTCGGGCGACTTCGACGGAATCGAGGGCGGCAAGGACTCGGCGGGCGTGGCGGCGGTGCTCGCTCGGCTGGAGCAGACCGGGGAGGGCCGGCCCGCGATCAACTACCGGCTGCGCGATTGGCTGATCTCGCGCCAGCGGTACTGGGGCAACCCCATCCCGGCTATCCACTGCCCCACATGCGGCCTCGTGCCGGTGCCCGAGGAGGACCTCCCGGTGCGCCTGCCCATGGACGTGGACATCACCAAGGGCGAGACGCTCGCCGACCATCCCGAGTTCTACGAGGTTGCCTGCCCCGTGTGCGGCGGCAACGCCAAGCGCGAGACGGACACGATGGACACGTTCACGTGCTCGTCGTGGTACTACCTGCGCTACACCGACGCCCGTAACGACTCAGGCGCCTGGGCGCCCGAGAAGGCCGCCTACTGGATGCCGGTGGACCAGTACATCGGCGGCATCGAGCACGCGATCTTGCACCTGCTGTACTCGCGCTTCTTCACCAAGGTCTTCCGAGACATGGACATGGTGGACAAGGGGGAGCCGTTCACCAACCTGCTCACCCAAGGGATGGTGAAGCTCGACGGCGCCACTATGTCCAAGAGCCGAGGCAATGTGATCCCGCCGGAGCAGGTCATCGAGAAGTACGGAGCCGACACCCTGCGCGGCTACATCCTGTTCATGGCACCGCCCGAGAAAGACCTGGATTGGTCCAACGAGGGCGTCGAGGGCATGTGGCGCTTCCTCAACCGGGTGTGGCGCCTCGTGGACGACCTTACCGAGCTGGCCGCCTCCGGCGCTTGCGGCGTCGCGGCAGCCGGCGATCCGGATTCCGCCGCGCTGCGCCGCGCCATCCACACCGCGATCAGGCGCGTGGACGAGGACGTGGCGCGCTTCCAGTTCAACACCGCGCTGTCCGCGGTCATGGAGCTCGTGAACGCGGCGTACGAATACCGCCGCGACCGCGAGCCGGCCGCGCACGACCTGGCGCTCGTTCACGAGACCGCCAACACGGCCGTGCTCCTGCTGGCACCGTTCGCCCCCCACTTCGCCGAGGAGCTCTGGCAGGTCGTCCTCGGACACGACGGCAGCGTTCACGCGGCTGAGTGGCCGGTGTACGACCCGTCCGCCGCCGCGGTGGACGAGATCGAGATCGCCGTGCAGGTGAACGGCAAGGTCCGCGATCGAGTGGTCGTGCCGGCCGGCTCCGACGAGGACGCCGTCAAGGCCGCCGCGCTCGCGTCGGAGAAGGTGGCCGCCAATCTCGTGGGCCTCGAGGTGCTCAAGGTTGTCGTCGTGCCCGGCAAGCTCGTGAGCGTGGTAGCGAAGTAGAAGAGGCGTCGGCCGCGGACGGTACGCGCGCCCTCGGTGGCGCCCGGCCGACGAGAGCCCGCCGGTGCGGGCTCTCGTCATATCTAGGCACGGATCCGGTACGGCGCGGGTAGGGCGCCGGTAGACTCCCGAGGTCATCCTGGTCGCGTCATGCTCCCCGTAGGGAGCGAGTCCGCTCCGGGAGGTCCACTTGCTGCAGCGATTCCGCGAGCGACTCCGCGAAGTGGCGGTGCGCGCCGGTCTGGCGGGCGTTCCCGAACCGGTGATCATGGCGCTGGCCGCCGCGTTGGTGGTCCTGTCGTGCCTCGCCGCGTGGCGCGCAATCCAGGCGCAAGCCGCTCCGGGCTCGGGCGTGAGCCTGTCCGCTACCGCCGCCACGACCGACAACTCGCGGGAGGAGCGATCCACCGAAGCGACCGTGGTGGTCGTGCACGTGGCCGGCCGCGTGGCGCGCCCCGGTGTGTACCGGCTGCGGACCGGCGCCAGGGGAGCGGACGCCGTCGCCGCAGCGGGTGGCGCGATGCCCGACGCCGACACGAGCGCGGTCAACCTCGCGGCGCCGCTCAAGGACGGGCAGCAGCTCGTGCTGCCCGCGGCAGGGGCGCCGTCGGGGCCGGCGGGGACGCAGGGTGGCTCCGCGGCGCCCGTGACGGCCGGCGGCGGGGCTCGCGCGCCCGGGGCCAAGGTGGACCTCAACACCGCGGACGCGGCAGCCCTTGACGCCCTTCCCGGCGTGGGCCCGTCCACGGCCAAGAAGATCGTCGACGATCGCGAGGCGAACGGCCCGTTCAAGACGGCCGAGGACCTCCTGCGGGTCGCCGGGATCGGGCCCAAGAAGTTCGATGCCCTCAAAGACCTCGTGACAGCGGAACCTTGATGGGGATGCGAGGACTCCAGCCCAGACCGAGCATCCCGCCGCTCTTGATCGCCTCGCTCGGCCTCGCTGCCGGGGCCGCGGGGGCGCCTCTTGTCCCCGCGGCGCAGGTCGCCACCGCCGTGGCGGTCTGCACCGGCCCGGTGCTGGCCTTCGCCGGCGCACGATGCACACAGGCGCGCTCACGGTCAGTGACGCGCCTGGCCTGGCCACTGATCCTCTCCGCTTGCGTGGTCACCGGGATCGCCCTGGGCCTTGCCGCGGATTCCTCCGCCGACGTCTCGTGGGCCTGCGCACACCGGCTCTACCGCGGGTATGGCGAGATCGCTTCCGAGCCGCTGTCCCAGGGCGGCACCTGGAAGGCCGAAGTCGTGCTGCTGCCGCCGGGCCGCCCACCGGTCCGGGCCACGCTGGCGGCCGGCGACGCGCGCAAGCCCTACGTGGGCGAACGGGTGGCGGTGACCGCTGTCCTGTCCGAGGCCGGCAGGGGCCCTGGCGGCTCGTTCCCAGCGGTCGATGCCCAGGCCCGGTCGGTGGCCCGCGCTCCCGACCAAGGAGCGCTAGGCCCGCTGTGGGAGGCGAGAGCGAGGTTCTGCTCCGTCGTGGCGTCGGCGACCCGCGACCCTGGCGTCGCGCTGATCGCCGCATGGACGGCTACGGCATCGGACGCGGAGGTGAAGGAGCGATCGGAGTCGATGCGGTCGGCCGGGGTGCCTTGGCTCGGGGGAGCGGGCGCGGCCCAGCTCGCGCTCGTCGTCTTCGCTCTGGGTCTGGTCGGCCGTGCGTTGCCGTGGGTGAGTAGGGTCAGGCTCGCGCCCTCGGCACTGGGGATCGCGGGCGCGTGGGGGTTCTGGCTCCTCGCGGGAGGGCGGCCGACGCTTCTGCGTGCGGCGATCGCCGCGACCATGCTTCTTGCCGCAGCGGTTGTGGGGAGACGGGCCCATCCGCTGGCGGCGCTCGCCGTGGCGATCTCCGCTACCGTGACCGTCGACCCGGGCGCGGCCTTGGAAGTGGGGCTGTGGTTGCCGGTCACCGCCGTCGCCGCGGTCCAGCTCGTGGGGCCGCTGGTTCGCGGGTGGCTCTCCGACGCGCTGCCGCGTGCACCTGGCGCCGTGGTCCCCGCGCTGGCCGCCGGGATATGCGCCACCGCCGGCGCGTCACCCCTAGCCGCGGCGGCTTTCGGGAGCGTGTCGGCCGCGGGACCCTTCGTGGCGCTCGCGGTTGTGGCTCCCGCGACCGTGGCGATGGTGGGGGTGACCCTCCTCGCGCCCGTCGTAGCGTTCGCTCCCGCGCTCGCACGCCCGGCGCTCGCGGCCGCCGCCGCGCCCGCTTCGCTGTGCGCGTGGGTGGCCGATGCGGTCGCCGGCTCGCCGCTGGCCGCCGCGCCCGCGGACGCGCTGCTGCTGGCGGTGACGGTCCCCGCTACCCTCACGGCCTTGTGGATCGTTTGGCCCTCGCCGAGGGCGCGATGGACTTCGCGCGGGGTCCTCGGAGTGTGCGGGCTCGCGTTGGTCGCCCCGCTGCTTGTCCCGGGCTCTGCGCCCGTCGGGCCGCGGCTGGAAGTCATGGATGTGGGCCAGGGCGACGCCCTGATGCTGGCGGACGGGCCGGATCGCCTCCTGGTGGACGCCGGTCCCGACAAAGCCTCCTTGACCCGAGCGCTCTCGCGACTGCCCGGCCCTCAGCCCGCCGTCGTCCTCATCACCCACGCCCACGCGGACCATGAGGGCGGCCTGCCCGCGCTGCGCGCCTCCAAGGTCCTTCGCGCGCAGGCTCCCGACGCGCCCCGGGAGGGTGGCTCGCGCGTCGCGGACACACGAACGGACACGCCGGGGGAGCGGCGCGTGATCAAGGCCGGTGACCGGATGCGCGTGGGCCGGATCGCCGTGACCGTCCTGTGGCCACCGCCTGTGCTGCCGCCGGAAGACGTGGAGAACGACAACGACCACAGCATCGTCTTGCTCGCAGAATGCGGCGGGCATCGTGCCCTGCTCCTTGGCGACGCGGAGCGGGAGGTCCAGGACCGGCTGGCGTCGGAGGGCGCTGTGGGGCCTGTGGACGTCGTCAAGGTCGCGCATCACGGCAGCACCAACGGTTGGTCCCAGGCGCTGGAGCCGCTCGAGCAGCCGCGCGAGGCGCTCGTCAGCGTCGGGGCCGGTAACCGGTTCGGGCACCCGGCTCCTTCCGTGCTTGCCCAGTGGGCCCGCGCCGGAGTGATCGCCAGGCGTACCGACCTGGAGGGCGACCTCGTCTTCGACTTCGCGACCGGCGCCGTGACCTCGGCCCGCGGCTCGCGCTGGGCGCGCGCACCCGGCTCGCCGGCCCGGCCGGCCACGGCTCGCGCGCCGTGCGCGGCACCCGAGGTCGCCTATGCGACAATCTCAAGCGCGAACCCACCGCCCGCGACCCGGGAACTCCATGGCAGCCGACGACCTTTCATCGCTCAAGCCCGTCTACCTCATATGGGGTGGCGAGAACCTCCTGCTCGAACGGGCCGTGACCCGCCTCAAGAGCCGCTTCGCCGGTGCCGGTGACCTCGACTTCAACTTGGACGTCTTCGATGGGGAAACAGCCTCGGCAGACAACGTCGTGGGCGCCGCCAACACGATGCCCTTCATGTCCGAGCGCCGCCTCGTGATAGTCCGCTTCGCCGACAAGATGAACGCCGCGGCCCTGAACGAGATAGCGGAGTACGCCGAGGATCCGTCGCCCACGACGGTGCTGGTCCTCGTCATGACCAAGGCCGACAAGCGCACGCGCCTGTACAAGGCCGTGGACAAGTCCGGCCAGGTGTCCGAGTACGCCGCGCCCAAGCGGGGAGAGTACCCCGGGCTGGTCGTCGAGATGTTCGAGGCCCTGGGCGTGCGCGTGTCGCGTGAGGCGGCATCGGTGCTCGTGGAGGCCGTGGGGACCGACCTCGCGCGCCTGTCGTCCGAGGTGGACAAGGTCGCTGCCTACGTCGGGCCGGAGAACGACCTGGGCAGGGACGAGGTGCTCGACGTCGTGTCCCGCACCGCCCCCGTGAGGATCTGGGCGTTGGAGGACACACTGGGCGCGCGTGACCTCGAAGCGAGCCTGCGGGTGACCCGCGAGCTCATCAACCAGGGCGAGAGCGTCTTCGGGCTCCACGCCCTTGCCGTGAGGTACGTGCGAAGCTTGCTCGCGATCAAGGCGCTGGCGGCTCGCGGGGAGAGCCAGGCGGCGATCGCGTCGCGGGCGCGGGTGCAGCCGTGGAAGGTAGGCGCCCTCATAAGGCAGGCGAGCGCCTTCGACGAGGGTGAGCTGAGGGCCGCCTTGGCAGCGGCCGCCCGTTCCGAGGCGGAAATGAAGACGAGCCCCGTAGAAACGGGGCTCGTCTTCGAGCGATGGATCGCGACGGTGTGTCGCGCTACTCCATAGCGCCGATCTGCTTGGCCACGCCCGACTTGCGGTTGGCCGCCTGGTTCTTGTGGATGACGCCCTTGCTCGCAGCCTTGTCGAGCGTCCGGTTCGCGGCCTCGGCAGCGACCTTCGCCGCGTCCTTGTCACCGGCGGCTACGGCCTCATGGACCTTCTTGACCACGGTCTTGAGCTCCGAGCGGACCGACTTGTTGCGCTCGGCAGCCTTGGCGTTGGTCAGGATGCGCTTCTTCTGGCTCTTGATGTTAGCCACGTACGATGTCCTTTCGCTTTCATTCGCCCTCGCAGTGGGGTTGCGAAGCCGGTGTAGTCTAGCACACGGCTCCGGGCGTGCAAAGTGACCTCGCGCAGCTCAGCGGTACAGGAGAGACGCGGCAGGACAGACGCCGGCAGGCGCGCCCAAGGGCCGCCCGGCACGGCGCTCCCGGCGCGGGCCGTGCTAGACTCAACCGCTGTGACCGACCCCTCCCGCATACGCAACTTCTCGATCGTCGCGCATATCGACCACGGCAAGTCCACTCTGGCCGACAGGATCCTCGAGCTCACCCACACCATCGAGGACCGGGACATGATGGACCAGGTCCTCGACTCGATGGACCTCGAGCGCGAGCGCGGCATCACGATCAAGGCCCAGGCCGTCCGCGTGCTGTACACGGCGGACGACGGGGTCACGTACACGCTCGACCTCATCGACACCCCGGGCCACGTCGACTTCACCTACGAGGTCAGCCGCTCGCTCGCCGCCTGCGAAGGAGTGCTCCTCATCGTCGACGCCGCGCAGGGCGTGGAGGCGCAAACGGTGGCCAACGCGCTGCTGGCCATGAACGCGAACCTCACGATCATCCCGGTGATCAACAAGATCGACCTGCCGGCCGCCGATCCGGAGCGAGCCAAGCACGAGATCGAGGAGGCCCTCGCAATCCCTGCCGAGGATGCCGTGCTCACCAGCGCGAAGACCGGGGTCGGCATCCGCGACGTCCTCGAAGCGATCGTCCACCGCGTTCCCGCTCCTGTGGGAGAGCCGGACGAGCCGCTCGCCGCGCTCATCTTCGACAGCTACTTCGACCCGTACCGCGGGGTCGTCGCGCTCATCCGCGTGGTCAACGGCCGCATACGCAAGGGCGACAAGGTGCTGCTCATGGCCACACGGATCACCACGGAAGTCGAGGAGGTCGGAGTCCGGCGCCCGCAGGAAGTCGCTGTGGACTCCCTCGGCGTGGGTGAGGTGGGCTACCTCATCACCGGTCTCAAGGACCCCAGCGACGTGAAGGTGGGCGACACCGTCACGTGGGCCAAGCACGGCGCTACCGAGATGCTCCCGGGATATCGCGACGTGAAGCCCATGGTGTACACGGGCCTGTTCCCGATCGACGGAGACCAGTACCCGGACCTGCGCGACGCCCTGGACAAGCTCAAGCTCAACGACCCGGCGCTCATCTACGAGCCCGAGTCCAGCCACGCGCTTGGCTTCGGGTTCCGTTGCGGCTTCCTGGGCCTGTTGCACCTGGAGATCATCAAGGAGCGCCTCGAGCGCGAGTTCGACCTGGACCTGCTGGCCACCGCCCCGTCGGTGGAGTACCGGATCACCAAGACCAACGGCGAGGTCGTCCCGGTCCACTCCCCGCAGGACATGCCGGATCCCGGATCGATCCAGCTCATCGAGGAGCCCTACCTCAAGGTCACGGTGCTCGTGCCGCCCGACTACGTGGGCGCGGTGATGGAGCTGGCCACCGGCCGCCGGGCGACCTTCGCCGACATGCAGTACCTCTCGGCCACGACGGTGGAGATGCACTACGAGATGCCGCTGTCCGAGATCGATCATGGACTTCTTCGACCAGCTGAAGTCGCGGACCAAGGGCTACGCCTCGCTGGACTACGAACTCATCGGCTACCGCGCGAGCCAGCTCGTGAAGCTCGACATCCTGCTCGCGGGCAAGCCCGTGGACGCGCTTTCGTTCATCGTCCACAAGGACAAGGCCCAGACACGCGGCCGCGTGCTCACCGAGAAGCTGCGCGAGATCATCCCTCGGCAGATGTTCGAGGTGCCCATCCAGGCGGCCATAGGTGGGCGCATCATCAGCCGCGAGACGGTGCGCGCCAAGCGCAAGGACGTGCTCGCCAAGTGCTACGGCGGCGACATCAGCCGCAAGCGCAAGCTGCTCGAGAAGCAGAAGAAGGGCAAGAAGCGGATGAAGTCGGTGGGCAGCGTGGAGGTCCCGCAGGAGGCGTTCATGGCGATCCTCAAGGTGGACGAGTAGGGACATGAGTCCGTCGGACAACCCTGTCGAGCGGATCTTCGCACGCAACAACGTGCTCCTCGCGCCCATGGCCGGCGTGAACGAGGCGCCGTTCCGTGGCATTTGCAAGCGCATGGGCGCGGGCCTCACGTATACGGAGATGGTGGGCGCCAAGAGCCTCCACTACGACCCCAACGGCCGCCGCGTGCGCAGCCTCCTGTCCTTCGATCCCGCCGAGGTCCCCTGCGCCGTCCAGATCTACGGTGCCGACCCCGCCATGATGGCCGAGCAGGCCGTGCGCCTTGCCGAGGTCCACGCCGGCAAGATAGCGCTCATCGACGTCAACATGGGCTGCCCCGTTCCGCGCGTCGTGCATCGCGGCGAGGGCGCGGCCCTCATCCGGACGCCCGATCTCGCCGAGGCCATCGTCGCTCGAGTCGTCGACGCCTGCCCGCTGCCGGTCACGGTCAAGATGCGCAAGGGCTGGGACGCCCACGACTCGAGCGCACCGGACTTCGCCCGGCGCATGGAGGCGGCGGGGGCATCGGCCATCGCAGTGCACGGCCGCGCTCGCGGGCAGTTCTATCACGGCGAGGCCGACTGGGACGCGATCGCCGCGGTCAAGAGCGCGGTCTCGATCCCGGTCGCCGGCAGCGGCGACGTGTTCTCGGCGCACGACGCGCTGGAGATGGTGGAGCGCACCGGCGTGGACGCCGTCATGATCGCGCGCGGCGCGCAGGGCAACCCCTGGATATTCGCCGAGGCCAGAGCGCTCCTCGACGGGGCCGAGCCGCCGGCGACGCCGGGGCCAGTGGACCGCGTGGATCTGGCGCTCGAGCACGCCCGCGCTCTCGTGGCGTTCGACGGCGAGCACGCGGTCGTGCGCATGCGCAAGCACGTCGCCTGGTACACGAGCGGCCTGAAAGGCGCGACCCACGTGCGAAACGCGGCCAATCGGTGCCGCACGATGCCTGAGCTCGACGGCGTGCTGGGCGAGTACCGTGCCTACCTGGAGGCGTCGTGAGCACCCCCCCGGACGCCGACTACGACATCGTCCAGGAGCTGAGCGGGCCCGCGCTGCCCGGCCACGTCTACGTGCACGTGCCCTTCTGCGCGTCGCGCTGCGACTACTGCGACTTCTACTCCATCGTGGACGAGCTTCACGAGCACACCGTGACCTACGTCGCCGCGGCGACCTCCGAGGCGTACCGCTGGGCGTCCAGAGGCCTGCCGGGAGTTCTGGAGACGCTCTACATCGGCGGCGGCACTCCCACGGTCCTCGGCGGGCAGCTCATCCGCCTGGTCACCGACATCCTGGAGCGGTTCCCGGTACGCAAGGCGGCCGAGGTCACCGTGGAGGGCAACCCGGACACTCTGCACGCCGGGCTCGTGGATCCGCTCGCCGCGGCCGGCGTCACGCGCGTGAGCGTGGGCGTTCAGTCGTTCGACGACCGGGACCTGCGGCTCCTGGGCCGTCGCCACGACGCGGCCAAGGCCGAGGCGGCCTGCGCGGCCGTTCGCGCGGCGGGACTGCAGCTGTCGGTGGACCTCATGTGCGGCGTCCCCGGCCAGACCCCGTCGGTGTGGATAGACACGCTCGAGCGGGCGATCGCGACGGGGGCGGGTCACGTCAGCGTGTATCCGCTGTCCGTCGAGGAGGGCACCCCGCTGGCCGCAGCCATCGACACGGGCCTCGTCGCGGCTCCCGATCCCGACATGGCCGCCGACATGCTCCTCGCCGCGGAGACGCTCCTCGAGCGTGCCGGCATCATCCGCTACGAGGTGGCCAACTACGCGCGCCCAGGGGAGGAGAGCCGGCACAACACCGCCTATTGGACCGGGCGCCCCTACCTGGGCATCGGGCCCTCGGCACACGGGATGCTCGATCCGGCGACGGCGCAGTGGGCCAACTTCATAGGCGCCCCGGACGGGGTCGCGCGAGTGCGCTACGCCAACGTGCGCGACGTGGAGCGCTGGTTCATGGGCGAGTCGCCCGAGATCGAGACCCTGGATGCCGGACAGAGTGCGCGCGAGGACATCATGCTGGGATTGCGGCTCGTCGCGGGCGTGTCTCGCGTGACGGTGGACCATGCCGGCCTCACCCCTGTGCTCGAGTCGCTGCGGGACCAGGGCCTCGTGGAGCTCGCCGCCGAGCGCTGGCGGACCACGACCAGGGGATGGCTGCTGGGCAACGAGGTCTTCGGCCGGGTCTGGGCGGGAGAGTAGCCCCGGGAAGGCACCGGGCTGGGTGTCCAGGACGCTGGGAACACGAGGGTTAGCAGGCGCGTTAGCAGTCGCTATACTCGACTGCCAGAAAGGTGCCCCATGCTCAACGACCGCAGACGCGACATACTCGCGGCGCTCGTGGCCGAGTACGTGGCGAGCGCGCATCCGGTCTCGTCCCGCACGCTCGTGGAACGCTACGGGATCACGTGCAGCCCAGCGACCGTGCGCAACGACCTGGCCGCTCTCGAAGACGAGGGCCTGGTCTTCCAGCCGCACGTCTCCGCCGGGCGCATCCCCACCGACGAGGGCTACCGCGTCTACGTGGACGATCTGGACGAGCGTGCCGAACCGGTGTCCGAGAGCGAGGTCGTGGACATGCGGCGGCGTCTCGCGGGTGCCGAGCGGGAGCTCGACGACCTGCTGCGCAGCGCCGCGGCGGTCCTCGCCACCATGACGCCGTACGCGTCGGTGGTCGTCGGGCCGGCGCCCCGGCGGGCGCGCATCCGCCGGGTGACGCTCGTGCCCATGGGCGAGCGAGAGACGCTCGTCGTGGTCGTGACCGACCTCGGCCAGGTGCTCAAGCGCCTCGTGGAGCTCAGGGAGCGTGTGAGCGCCGCGGACCTGTCCGACGTGGAGACGTTCATCAACTCCACCGTGGCGGACCGCCGCCCCGTGGAGATCGCGGCGGTGCGCCACGAGCTGCTCCGGGACCCGACCCCGTTCCGCCGGCTCGTCGTGGGCGTGTTGGACGTCGCGGTCGGCTCGCTGGACGAGGCCGAGGGTGAGCGCGTCGCGCACGGCGGGCTGGGAAGCCTGCTCGCGCTGCCGGAGTTCGCCGAGCCCCGCGCCATCCAGCCTCTCGTGAGGCTCTTCGAGGACACGCGCGACACGCTGGCATCGCTGGCGGAGCTGGCCGGGCCGGGCGAGACGGTCGTGCGCATCGGGCGCGAGAACGACGATGCGGCGCTGGCAGGCGTGAGCGTCGTCGCCTCGGCCTACGACTGCGCCGCGGGGTCCGGCGTCGTGTGCCTGTTGGGCCCCACGCGCATGCACTATGTTCGAGCCATCGCCATGACGTCGCTCGTGGCCGAGGAGCTCTCAGAGACCCTGTAACACCGAGGAGAGGACGTTCTTGCCAGCCACCGGCGACTACTACGAGCTGCTCGGCGTCGAGCGCGACGCCAGCCCCGACGAGATCAAGCGCGCCTTCCGTCAGCGCGCTCGCGAAAGCCACCCCGACGTGGCCGGCCACGAGGGTGCCGAGGAGAGCTTCAAGCAGATCAACGAGGCCTACGAGGTCCTGTCGGACCCGGAGAAGCGCTCGATGTACGACCGCTACGGGACGGCCGACGCACGGGGCTACGACCCGTTCGGCGGGTCCGCGGGCGTGGACGACCTGTTCTCGGTCTTCTTCGGCGGCGGCTTCCCCGGGACGGCGCGCCAGGGGGCGCCTCGGCGTGAGGGCCGTGATCTCGCCGCCCAAGTCGTCGTCACCCTTGAGGACGCGGCGACCGGGGCGGACAAGGAGCTCGCGTACACCCGCGAGGCCCAGTGCGAGACCTGCGACGGCACGGGCGCCGCGGAGGGCGGCAAGGCGATCACGTGCCCGGATTGCGGAGGCACGGGCCAGCGCATCACCACGAGGCAGACGTTCCTGGGCACGATGCGCACGGCGGTGCCGTGCGAGCGCTGCGACGCCACCGGCGTGACCGTGGACAAGCCCTGTCCCACGTGCGGCGGCTCGGGCCGCACGGCGCGACGCGAGACGGTCAAGGTACACGTCCCCGTAGGTATCGCGGACGGGACCACCATGCGCATCGAGGGTCTCGGCGAGGCGGGGATCCGCGGCGCCACCGCCGGCGACCTCCTAGTCTCGGTGCGAGTAGCTCCACATCCCACGCTCCACAGGCAGGGCGACGACTTGCACATGCGGGTCCCGATACCGGTGACGCGCGCCTTGCTGGGCGGTCACGTGACGGTGCCGGGGCTCACCGGCCCAGTCACGGTGGACATCCCGGCGGGCAGTCGCGCCGGTGACACGGTGAAGGTCAAAGGCGAGGGCATGCCTCGGCCCGAGGGACGGCACGGCCTGCTGGGCAACAAGACGGCCGGCGACCTTCACGTTCACCTGGACATCGAGGTCCCGCACAAGCTCAACCGCGCCCAGCGCAAGCTCGTGGAGCAACTGCAGGAGTCGCTGGGATCCCCCGACGAGCTTGAGCCCGAGCCGCTTCGCGATTGGCTGCGGTGACGCCGTGGCCGCGCACCGGTTCTTCCTGACCGGGCCTTTCCAGGGCGGCGTGCTGCCCCTGACGGCCGAGGACCTCCACCATGCCGTCAAAGTCGCGCGCATCGCTCCCGGCGAGGTGGTCGCCGCCGTGGAGCCCGACGGCCGCGCCCTGCTCGTGGAGGTCACCTCCGCGTCCCCCGGCGCGCTCGAAGGCGCCGTGACGCAGGAGCTGCCCCGTGACGACCTGCCGGACGTCTCCGTGTTCTTCGGCCTCCCCAAAGGCTCCAAGGCGGAGCTCATCGTGGAGAAGTGCACCGAGATCGGCGTGGGGCGGCTCGTGCCGTTCGCGGCCGAGCGCGCCGTCGTGCGCCTCGACGAGGACCGCGCGTCACGCAAGGCCCAGCGCCTCGATCGCGTGGCTCGCGCCGCGGCCGCGCAGGCGCAGCGAAGCTCCGTCCCCGCAGTTGAGTCGCCCGCTTCGTTCGCCGAGGTCGTGGCCGCGGTCTCGTCCTACGACCGCTTCCTCGTGGCTTGGGAGGATTCCGACGCGGCTCCCGGCATCGCCGGTGCCCTCGAAGGCTGTGACCCGAGCGCGCGAGTGGCCGTGCTCGTCGGGCCCGAAGGCGGTCTCACCCCCGCCGAGGTCACCCAGCTCCAACAGACCGGCGCCCGCGTGGTGTCGCTCGGCGCCACGATCCTGCGGGCCGAGACCGCCGCGGTCGTCGCCGCGGCCCTCGCCTCGGCGGCGTTGGGCGGGATGGGGGAGGCACGTGGCCGCTGAGTCGCCTCGCCCCTCGGTGTTCTTCCGCACGCTCGGCTGCAAAGTGAATCGCGCGGAGAGCGAGGCCGCGGCCGCCGAGCTCGTGGACGCGGGTTGGGACGTCCGGCCCGGCACGG
Source organism: uncultured Coriobacteriia bacterium (assembly GCA_963768865.1). Classification (GTDB taxonomy): domain Bacteria; phylum Actinomycetota; class Coriobacteriia; order Anaerosomatales; family CAVYJL01; genus CAVYJL01. The sequence goes on from CAVYJL010000009.1 coordinate 95,670, forward strand.
GCGACTCGCCGTCGGTTGTCGTGGTGAACACGTGCACGGTCACGGGCGAGGCGGACGCCAAGGCGCGCAAGGAGATCCGCAGGGCGCTCGCGCTGCCCGGGAGCCCGGTCGTCGTGGTCACAGGGTGCCTCGCGGCCATGGACCCCGAAGCCGTGGCCCGGATCGACGACCGTGTGGTGGTCGTCCGCGAACGCGAGCATCTCGCCCGGGAACTGGCGGGGCTGCGGCCCGCCGCGGTCCGGCCAAGGCCCACGCCCGCCGCGAGCCCGCACGGCGGCCCCGCCTTCCGCACGCGGGCTATGGTCAAGGTCCAGGACGGCTGCGATGCGTTCTGCACCTACTGCATCGTGCCCTACGCCCGTGGCCTGCCGCGCTCTCGCCCGCTCGGCCGGATCGTGGAGGAAGTGCGCGACCTCGCGCAACGAGGCGTTGCCGAGGTAGTCGTCACGGGCGTGAACGTGGGTCGCTACGGTCACGACGGCGTGGGCCTCGCGGGGTTGCTGGAGCACCTCGCCGGACTGGGCCCGCGGATCCGCCTCTCCAGCGTCGAGCCTGGTGACCTCACGCCCGCTGTCCTGGACGTGATGGCCTCGGCGCTGGCGCACGGCCGCTGGTGCCCGCACCTCCATGTGCCGCTGCAGTCGGGCTCGGACGCCGTGCTGGCGCGCATGGGCCGGACCTACGACACCAGCGCGTACCTGGAGATCGTGGAAAGGGTGCGCCGCGCCTTGGGGCCGGTCGCGCTCACCACCGACCTCATAGCCGGCATGCCGGGCGAGACAGACGCCGACGCGGAAGCCACCGAGCGATTCGTCTCCCAGGCGGGTTTCCAGCAGCTCCACGTGTTCAGGTATTCGGCTCGCGCGGGGACACCCGCTGCCGCCATGCCCGACCAGGTACCCCCGCAGGTCCGGGCGTCCAGGGCCGCGAGCCTGAGGCGGCTCTCCGATGGGCTTCTGGCCCGCTATCAGGCCGGGCGCGTGGGCGGCACCGCCAGCGTGGTCCTCGAGACTGCCGAGGGCGGCACGAGCGAGGACCACCTGCGCGTGCGCGTCTCGGGCTCGCACGTGAGCAAAGGCGCGGTCCGCGTCCGGCTGACCGCCGTGGAGGGAGCCGAGATGCTCTCCGAGCCGGAGCGGTGAGCCCCGTCATCGCGATGTCGCGCCCGGCGACCAGCGAGGCGGCCCGCCCGATGACCGGTGGGAATCATGGAACTGGGCCCGCGGATGCGGTGACTCGCCTGGGAGTCCGAGGTAACCTCGACGAAGTGGACATCAGCGAAGGGGGCTCGCGGTGGTATTCCTGTTCAGGTTCTTGAGGTTCGTCGCCTGGATCGTCTACGGCCTGGCGGTCTTCGCCATGGTCGTTCTCGCGTTCGGGTTCGTCCTGCTCATGTTCAATGCCAACCAGTCCGTCCCGTTCGCGAAGCTCATCTATGACGTCTCGAGTACCTTCATGGGCCCGTTCTCCGGCCTCATCAAGTCCACTCCGCTGCCCAACGGCGGCATGCTGCGCTGGTCCGCGCTGTTCGCCATCGCCGCATACGGCGTGGTTGCGTGGTTCGCGAGCTTCCTGGCCGGCCGTTTCGCCATCTCCGTCGATCGGCGCCGCTATGCCGACGATCGCGCCGCCGCGGCACAGAGCGCCGCATCGGCGGCCGCTGTTGGAGCGGCGGCCGGCGTGGCCACGGCCGCGCAGTACGCGCAGCCTCAGCCGCAGCCCGTCGCGCCGGCGGCGCCCGCGCCCTTCCCGCCTCCCTACGACCAGCAGCCCGCGGCTTCCGCTCCGGGCGGGCCGGTGGCCCCTGCCGCGCCTGCGCCTGTCGCGCAACCTGCGCCCGTGGCCCCGCCCCCCGTGGCGTCTGCGGCGCCCGCGCCGGCCCAGCCCGCACCGGCCCAGCCCGCACCGGCGCCCGTCGTGCAGCCCGCACCGGTGCAGCCGCAGGTCCAAGCCGCGCCTCCCGAGGCGCCCTCGGCACCCACCGCCCCTCCCAGTCAGGAGTGAACAACGTAACGTGAGCACCACCACCATCCGCTTGGTAGTCCCGCAAGATCAGTCAATGGCCGACCTCGTGGGCCAGGGCGACCATCTGCTCAAACTCATCGAGGACCAGTTCGAGAGCACCATCACCGTGCGAGGCAACGAGATCACCATCTCGGGTGACCCGGAAGAGTCGCAGGCGGTGTCCGCGGTCTTCAGCGAGCTCATCGAGCTCATGTCTCGCGGCGAGCACCTGACACCCGACACCATCGACCGGGCCATAGACATGCTCAAGACCGACGAGTGCAGCCCTTCGGCGGTGTTCTCGGATGTGATCCTCACGCACCGCGGCAAGACGGTGCGCGCTAAGACCGCAGGCCAGAAGCGGTATGTGGACGCGATCCGGGCCAACACGGTGACCTTCGGCATAGGCCCGGCGGGCACCGGCAAGACGTACCTGGCCATGGCCATGGCGGTGGACGCCCTGAAGCGCAAAGAGGTGGGCCGCATCATCCTGACCAGGCCTGCGGTGGAAGCGGGGGAGCGGCTGGGCTACTTGCCCGGCACCCTCTACGACAAGGTGGACCCCTATCTGCGGCCCCTTTACGACGCGCTCTTCGACATGATGGACGTGGAGAAGAGCCAGGCACTCACGGAGCGCGGCACCATCGAGGTCGCGCCGCTCGCGTTCATGCGCGGCCGCACCCTCAACGACAGCTTCGTCATCCTTGACGAGGCGCAGAACACCACGGCGGAGCAGATGAAGATGTTCCTGACCCGATTGGGCTTCGGGAGCAAGATGGTTGTCACCGGCGACGTCACCCAGATCGACCTGCCCAAGGGCTCGTCGGGCCTGAAGATGGTGCGCGACATCCTCGACGACGTAGCCGAGGTCGCCTTCGTGGAGCTAGGCAGCCGCGACGTGGTGCGGCATAGGCTCGTGCAGAGGATCGTCACGGCCTACCACGAGTACGAGGAGCGCCGCTCCAACCTCACGCCGCCCGTACCGCCGGGCCCCACCGACAGGGAGGGTCGCTGACATGCTCGCCGTAGTCACGTCCAACCGCGACCCTGAGCCGTTGGACCTCAACGCCTTCGAGCGCCTCGCCCTCTTCGTCCTGGCGCACGAGGAGGTCGACGAATCCGCCGAGCTCTCGGTGGCCATCGTGTCCGCCGAGGAGATCGCCAACCTCAACGAGCGCTACCGGGGAGTCGAGGGCCCCACCGACGTGCTCTCGTTCCCGCAGGACGAGCCCACCGCGGCCGTGAGCGACGAGCCCATCACCCTTGGCGACGTCATCATCGCCCCGGAGATCGCGCAGCAGTCGGCCACCGAGCTGGGCACGACCGTGGAGTCGGAGCTCAACCTGCTGCTCACGCACGGGATCCTCCACCTGCTCGGCTACGACCACGAGGCCGACGAGGATGCCGAGGTGATGCAGGCCCGCGAGGCCGTGCTCCTCGCCGCCTGGGCCGACCTGGGATAGCGCGTGCGCAGTCGCACCCTTCTCTGGAGCTTCAACTACGCGATACAGGGCATCGTCTACGCCCTGCGGACCCAGCGGAACATGCGCTTGCACGTCATGGCGGCCGCGATCGTGCTGCTGGCGTCGCTGTTCTTCAACGTCTCGCGCCTCGAGCTCGTCGCGGTGATCTTCGCGATCGGGCTGGTGATCGTGGCCGAGCTCGTGAACACGGCGGTGGAGGCGGCGGTGGACATCGCCACCGAACGGCCCGATCCGCTCGCGAAGGTCGCCAAGGACGTCGCGGCCGGCGGCGTGCTCGTGGCGAGCCTCGTCGCGGTCATCGTGGGCTACGTCGTCTTCTTCGACCGCCTGTCAACGAGCGTGGAGACGCTCTTCAATCGCGTCACCGAGGCGCCAGTGCACCTCACCATCGTGGCCATCGGGCTCACCGGCCTGGCCGTGCTCGCCGCCAAAGCGTTCTCGCGCTCCGGCACGTTCATGAGCGGCGGCTGGCCGTCGGGCCACACCGCGGTCGCCACGGGGATCGCGGCGATCATCGGCTACACGACCCGCTCGGCCAAGGCCATGGTCTTGGCCCTGTTCATGGCCGCGCTGGTGGCGCAGAGCCGCGTCGAGGGCGACGTTCACACGATCCCGCAGGTTGTACTGGGCGCACTGCTCGGATTCCTCACGGCCACCGCGGTGTTTCAGATATTCTTGAGGTTCTCCTGACTACCCGTGGAGGTGCTTCCTAGTCCCGTGGCAGCGATCGTGACCATCGTCGCTCTCGTCGTGCTCGTGGCAGCCGTGGCCGTATCGGCGCTCGCGGCCGCGGCGGACGCGTCGTTGCGCCGTCTGCCCCGGCACAGGATCCGGCGTCTCGTGGAGGCCGGTGCGCAGGGCTCCAGCGCGCTCGAGAGCCTTGCCGAGAAGGAGCGCCGCACGTTCGCGGCCGCCGCGTTCGTCACGGCCGCGGCCCTGGTCCTCGCATCGGCGACCCTCTCCATCGCGTTCTGGGCGGTCTTCCCGTCCCTGGCCGTGTGGGTGGACGTGGTCGCGGGAGCGCTCGTGGCACTCGTCGTCGTGTTCTCAGTGGGCGAGGCGCTGCCCCGCGCCGTCGCGCTCGCCAATCCGGAGGGCACCGCACTGGCGGTCGCCCGGCCCGCGACACCGCTGCTCGCTATCGGCTACCCCTTCGCCCGCCTGCTCTCGGGAGGCTGGACGTGGCTCGCGGGCCTCGTCCGCGGCGAGCCCATGCCCCGCGTCCCCTGGGTCGCCGAGGGCGACGAGGGCCCCGCGGGGGAGGAGAACGAAGAAGAGGAGGGAGCCGAGGCCGAGGAGGCCATCGCCGAAGCCTTCTCCGACTTCCGCGAGAAGGTCGTGCGCGAGGTCATGGTGCCTCGGCCCGACATGATCGCGCTGGAGGACACCGCCACCGTGGGGGACGCCTTCGAGGCCATACGCAGGCACGGCTACTCGCGAATGCCCATGTACCACGAGACGCTGGACGACATCCGCGGCGTGCTCTATGCCAAAGACCTGCTGCTCGCGCTTGCGCCCGAGGGCTGCACGCCGGTCGATCTCACCCAGATCGTGCGCGAGGCCTACTGGGTCCCGGAGACCAAACCCCTCGAGTCGCTGCTCATCGAGATGCGCAACCGCACCCACATCGCCATGGTGGCCGACGAGTACGGAGGCACCGCGGGCCTGGTCACCATAGAGGACCTCCTCGAGGAGATCGTGGGCGAGATCTTCGACGAGTACGACCGCCAGGAACAGCTCGTCGTGGATCTGGGCGAGGGACGCTACCGCGTGGACGCGCGCCTGCCCGTGGACGACATGAACGACCTGTTCGGGACCGCCGTCGAGATGGAGGCCGACACGGTGGGCGGCTTGGTCACGGAACTGGCCGGTCACATCCCCGAGATCGGCGAGTCGGTTGAGGTGGAAGGCCTCAGGCTTATAGTGGACGGACTGGAAGGCGCGCGTGTTCGCGCTCTCATCGTTGAGCCCGCGCCGCGGGCCGAAAAGGAAGGAACCGCGTCGGATGACCACGCTCACTCAGCCTGATCTCGCGCTGCTCGCGTTCGCCCGCCAAGCACAGGAGAGGGCGTACGCGCCCTACAGCGGTTTTCGGGTGGGGGCAGCCATCTACGCCGACGGCGAGGTCGTGCAGGGCTGCAACGTCGAGAACGCAGCCTACGGCACCACCCTGTGCGCCGAGCGCGCCGCGGCGTCCGCCGCCGTGCTTCGCGGCTTCATGAACATGGATGCCATCGCCATCGTGGGCGACTCGGACGCTCCCGTGGTCCCTTGCGGCAACTGCCTGCAGTTCCTCTCGGAGTTCAACCCGGGGATGCGCGTCGTCATGGGCGCCCGAGGCGACGCGGTGCGCGTGGCAACGCTCGACGAGCTGCTCCCCGACGCGTTCGCGCGCGGCTACCTGGACCAGGAGAAGGGGCGCGAACAGTCGTGACCGGCGAGGAGGCCGCGGCCTTCCTGAGCGGGTTCGTGGCGCTCGTCGGCCGCCCCAACGCCGGCAAGTCGACCCTGGTGAACGCGTTGGCGGGCGAGAAGGTCGCCATCGTCTCCGACAAACCGCAGACCACGCGGCATCGGCTGCGGGCCATCGTGGACCGGCCGGACATGCAGGTCGTGTTCGTGGACACGCCCGGTCTCCACAAGGCTCACGACGCCCTGGGCGAGGAGCTCAACGCCAGCGCCCTCATGGCGCTGCGGGACGTGGACGTCGCCTGCCTGCTCATCGACGCGAGCAAGCCTGTGGGCGGGGGAGACGCGTGGGTCGCGGCGCACGTAGCCGCTTCGCCGGCCGCCAAGGTCCTCGTGCTCACGAAGGCGGACCTCGCGGACCCGGCCATGATCGACCGGCAGCTCGAGTGGGCGCGCGCGCTCGCGCCTTTCGACGACACGGTCGTCGTGTCCGCACTGGAGGGCTTCAACGTCGAGGGCGTGCTCGCGGCCGTCGCCGCCTACCTCCCCCAAGGACCGCGCTACTTCCCCGAGGGCATGACGACGGACCAGCCCCTCGAGGTCATGCTCGCCGAGTTCGTCCGGGAGAAGATCCTGCTGCGCATGCGCGAAGAGCTTCCTCACGCGGTAGGCGTCATGGTCGACGACCTCGAGATCGACGAGAAGAAGGCGCTGACCAAGATCTCGGCGACCATCTTCGTGGAGCGTGACAGCCAGAAGGGCATCATCGTGGGCAAGGGCGGGGAGATGATTCGCGCGATCGGCGTGAGCGCCCGCGAGGACATCGAACGGCTCCTCGGCATGAAGGTCTATCTCGACTTGCGGGTGAAGGTTCGCGAGCACTGGCGCGCCGACGCCGAGCAGGTCAGGCGATTCGGATACGGGCAAGGCCTCTGAGCTGGGAGGAGACGCGCATGAGACCCGACGAGCTCGCAGGGCTGATCGACGAGACGCTGCTCAAGCCCACCGTCTCTCAGGCGGAGATGGAGGCGTGGCTCGCGCCCCGCATCGGCGTTCCATGGGCCAGCGTGTGTGTACCTCCGGTCTACGTCGAGACCGCGTGCCGCGCGTTCGCCGGTACGACCGTCAAGGTCTGCGCCGTAGTCGGTTTCCCGCTGGGCTACGACCTTGGTGAGGCCAAGTCCGTACAGGCGGCGCTGCTCGTGGAACGCGGCGCCCGCGAGATCGACATGGTCGGGCGCATCGGGGCGCTCCTTGGAGGCGAGGACGCCACATGGGAGCGCGAGGTGCGCGGTGTCGTCCACGCCGTGAACGAGACCTCGAGCGGCGAGGCGATCGTCAAGGTGATCCTCGAGACCGCCTACCTGGACCAGGACACCATCCGCCGCGCCTGCACTCTCGCCGAGGCCGCGGGCGCCGCGTTCGTGAAGACCTCCACCGGCTTCGGCCCGCGGGGGGCGTCCATCGACGACGTGCGGACCATGCGCGAGGCCCTGGGTGACCGGCTGGGGATAAAGGCGGCCGGCGGGATACGGACGCTGGCGACGGCGAGGGCGATGCTCGACGCCGGTGCGACCCGATTGGGCACCTCGGCGGGACTCGAGCTGCTCGACGAGCTACGCGCGAGCGCCTGACGGCCCATGCCCACCTATTCTGTCCGCGCGATCGTCCTTCGCACGCACAAGCTGGGGGAGGCGGACCGGATAGTCACGCTGTTCGCCCAAGACGGCCGGCAGCTTCGAGCGGTGGCCAAAGGGTCGCGCAAGGGAACCTCTCGCTTGGCCGGGCGCCTCCAGCCATATGCGGTCAGCGACCTTCTCATCGCCACGGGACGCAGCCTGGACGTGGTGTCCGAGGCCCAGACCACCAGCTCGCACGAGGGCTTGCGCACCGATCTGGACAAGTCGCTGGCCGCCGCCGCGGTGGCCGAGGTGGCGGAACGCATCTCTGTGGAAGGCGACCCCGAGCCGCGGGTCTTCGAGCTCACGACCGCCACCCTCGACGCCCTGGAGGACGCGTCGGCCGACGAGACGCGCCTGCTCGTCGCAGCCTACTACGCCAAGGCCTTGGCCATGCACGGCTGGCGGCCCGCGCTCGTCACCTGCGCCAACTGCGCCGCCCCCGTGACCGACGGCTACCTCTCCGCCGCCGAGGGGGGAGTGCTGTGCCCCGCGTGCGGGCTCATGGACCCCTCCGCATGGCACCTGGCCGAGGACGCGCACGTCCTGCTGCGCCTGCTGCTGGGGGCCACGCTGGCCGACATCCTGGCCTCGCGCCCGGATCCGGGGCTCGTGCGCGACACGCTCGTGCTCTTGCGCGAGTTCGCAGCATGGCATCTGGGCACGCGTCTGAAGGCCGTGGACGTCCTGCTGAGCGCGCCGCCGGGTCCTCTGGAATAGGCAAGGGCCGCGCCCGGATCCACCGGACACGGCCCTTGGAAGGACCCGATCGCGGACGGGCTACTTGCCCAGCATAGTCCCGAACGTGTTCTGGTGGCCCTCCTCGTCGGCGAGGATGTCCTCCAGCATGCGCCGCGTGGTGACGTCGCCCGCCTTGTCGGCGGCCTTTATCGCGGCGTTGTAGTCCTTGACCGCCTGATCTTCCTTGGCGAGGTCGTCGGTCGCCATCTGCGCGAGCGTCGAAGCGGCTACCACGATGGGCCCCGGCTTGGTCGTCGGGTCCCCGCCCAGGAAGTCGATGCGCTCGGCAAGCATCTCGGCGTGCTTCATCTCGTCGATCGAAACGTCCTTGAAGTCGTCCGCCAGCGGCATGCCGTCGGCCCCGGTGAGGATGTAGTGGTGCCGCATGTACTGGACGATGGCCGCGAGCTCGGCGGACCGCAGGTCGTTGAGGATGTCGATCACAGGGTCGGCTTTCTTCGCCATGGTGTTCTCCTTAGCCGAAACGGAGCTGCTGAGCAGCGCTTTCACCGCTGGGATGAGTCCGGGACGCCCTCCTGCACGATGTCGAGGTCGAGCCCGTAGACCTTCTCGAACAGAGTCCCCTTGGTCTTTGAGCCGTAAACCTCGACGTCCAGCGGCGTGTCCCCGGCGAGCTCGATGCGCACGGTGTCGTCGCCCACGGCCGCCCGGACCGCCCGGACTTGCTGGCTGCGGCTGCGATCGAACCCGTCGGCCAGCCTGAGGACGGCGGCGAGCCGTTCCACGCGCACCCGGTCCTCCGGCGTGAGCCTGCGCATGGACTCGTGGTCTCGCTTGGGGAACGCGCCGCGATGATAGCGGGCGATGCTCGCTATCACCTGGATCTCGCGCGGCGAGAACCCCCGAAGCGCCGAATGGCTGATGAGGTGGTAGCTGTGCTTGTGATGGTCCTCGTACGCCACGAGATAGCCGATGTCGTGGAGGATGCCGGCGGCCTCCAGCAGCGGGCGATCGCCGGCCTCGAGTCCCAGCGGCTCGGCGAGCTGGTCGAACAGGGACAGCGCCAGCGTGGTCACCTGCAGGGCGTGCTCCTTCTCGAAGCGCATCCGGCGCGCGAACTCCAGCACGCCGCGCATCCGGTCGGCGGCGCGAGGCTTGCGCGCCGTAGCGCGCTCGATGGTGTCCAGCAGCAGCCCCTCGCGGACCCCTTTGGCATTGACCATGAGCGTGTTGACGCCGAACGTTCGCATGACCTCGGCAACGACCAGGGCGCCCGCCACGATGATGTCGGCGCGATGCTCCGGCAGGCCGGGCACCGTCCGCCGCTCGTCCAGCGTCATCCGTCGCAGCCCGGTGAGCATCTGCACCACCTGCGCCTGCGTCAGCTCTTGTCCGTGCACCGACACGTAGTCCCAGTTCTCGATGCGCGCGGCCATGGCCGCGAGAGCCGTGACGCTGCCGCCCGAGCCGATCAGGACCGAGGCCGGCGCCGGCTCGTCGCCGAACTCGGTCTCCAGCATCTGGCGCACCCAGCGGCGCATGCGCCGGAAGGCCTTGTCCGTGAAAGGCTCCCTCTGGAAACGCTCCGTGAGCAGCACGGCACCCAGAGGCAGCGATCGGTCCGACTCCATCGCCGCCCCCACCGCACGGACTATCTCGATGGATCCGCCGCCTACGTCCAGGACCACGAAACGCCCTTCGAGCTCGAAGTTGGCCACGGCGCCGATGAACGCCAGGCGCGCCTCTTCCTTGGCCGAGGCGACCTCGATCTCCAGGCCTGTCTCGTCTTTGATCCGCTGCACGAAGGCGGCGCCGTTGCCGGCCTGGCGCACCGCGGCCGTAGCGATGGCGCGGACCGTGTCCGCCTTGTAGAGCTTGGCGATGTCCGCCATACGAGCCAGCGCCTCCGCGGTGGCGTCCATGGTGGCCTGGTCGAGCAGGCCCGTAGTGGCCATGCCGGTGGCCAGGCGCGTCTGCGCCCGCTCTTCGGTGATGAGCCGGTACGGGCCCTTGGAGGGGACCTCGGCCACGAGCTCGCGGACCGAGTTGCTCCCGATGTCGATCGCGGCGATCCGCTTCACGAGCCGGGGACCTCCACGACAGGCGGGATCTTGTCCAGGGCGCCCAGGAGGGCCGCGCGCATACGGGGCTCCGGCCACTGGTCGATGATCGCGGCGAAGGCGTCGAAGAAGCCCTGCCGTTCGCGCGCGAGGTCGTCGAGCACGGCTTGGACGCCCTCGGCCGTGACGCCGGCCGGGGCCGGGTCCGAGTCCATGGTCGTCTCCCGCAGCGCACCGGCGAACACGTCGCGATCGTGAAGCTCGCCGAGCTGGTCCTGAAGGTCCTTGAGCACCGGATAGACCCCATCGAGTCCCGGGCCGAAGCTGGGCGCGAACGTCTCCACGCAGTAGCGCAGCTTCTTGGCGTCGATGCGCATGGCGTGCTGGACCAGCGGGTTGTCCGGCTGCAGGGCGGCCGGCACGTGAGCGTACAAGGCCGTGACCCGCGCCCCGATCTCGGTCTCGGCAAGGCACTCGAGGGGCTCGCGCGCATCCGGGACCCGGCGGACGCCCTCGGCGAACCGTGCGAACGCCTTTCGCTCACCGGCCAGGTCAAGCTCGCCTATGCGGCGCCGCATCTTGCGCACCTTGGCGGCGCGACGCCCCTGGATGTCGCCGATGATCCAGGCAAGGGTCACCCGCTCCTCCACCGACTCCGCACGCCATGCCAGCGACGAGAACTCCGCGAGCATCACGTCCGTGTCGCGGACCCGGCCCAGGGTCTTGGTCACGCAACGAACGGTGTCGGACCACCGGGCGAACGCCTTGGCCGGGTAGTACGGCTCGAAGAGCGCCAGCGCCTCACGCGTCCGTCGCGACGCGACCCGCATGTCGTGGACCGCGTCCGCGTCCGTGCCGCTCGCGGCAGCCCCGGCCAGCTCGAAGATGGGGGCGGCCTTGTCCACGAGGATCGCGGCCGCGGCCCGGGCGACGGGCGTCGCGGCGCTCACCCCGTGCACGGCGAAGCGCCCTAGGACGGTCTCAGCCAACGTCGACCCTCCGTCGCGGCCGGAACGCCAGCGCGTCGGGGACCGTCGTGCGGTCGGGATCGCGCTCCAGCATCCTTTGGATGCCGAGCCTGATCTGCCGGTTCACCCACAGGTCGCTGCGATTGCCGTTCACGATCTCGAAGTCGTAGCGCTCGTGCATGCGCGCGAACTGACGCTGCATGAGCGTCTGGTAGCGGACGAACGAGTCGAACCGGTCGCGCGACAGGCCTATGTCCATGCCGCTCTCCCAGAAGTCCAGCTCCGCGTTCTTGCGGAAGTTGCGTTCCACCAGGTTGCGTGGCGTGACCTTGAGGTAGAACACGACGTCGGGCACCAGGGCCATCCCGTAGAGGTTGTCCACCCACGCGGGATCGGCGCCACGAACGATGTCGCGTGCCATGAGCGTGTACACGTACCGGTCCGCGAGCACGATGAACCCCGCCGAGAGCGCGGGGAGGATGCGGTTCTCGAGCTGGTCGGCGAAGTCGGTGGCGTAGAACAGCGAGTTCGTGGTGCGGCCCAGCACGTTGCCTTCCTTGGCCGTCTCCAGCTCCGCGGACACGAGAGTCGACCGCGCCAGACCCACGTCGGACGTCGCGAACCCCTCGGCCTCGAGCCACTCTTTGAGCATCGCGATCTGCGTGGATCGCCCGGACCCGTCGGGGCCCTCGATGACCACGAGCCGCCCCGTGAGCGTGCCGAGGTCCACGTTGGGCAGCCCGGCCCCGAAGAACCGATGTCCCGGATCGCGGATCATCGGGGCCTGCGCCATCGGTAGTCGGCCAGGGCGATCCTGGACGCTACCAGGTCCCGGACCGCTTCCTGCGTCTTCTCGGCCGGAGCCGTGGCATCCATCACCGTGAAGTCGAACTCCGACTCCATGGCCTCGTACTGGTCGTTGATGAGCGCTTGGAAGAGCTTGAACGACTCCACGGGGTCGGGGGAGAGCCCCAGGTCCATGCCTGCCTCGTGGAACTTGAGCTGCGGGCGCCCCTCCAGGATCCGGCCCAGCGCCACGTCCAGAGGCGCCTTGAAGAAGAACGTGATGTCGGGGGCCCGGGCGAACGAGTACGTCTCGCGCACCCACTGAGGATCCACCCCGCGTACCACGTCGCGTGCGAACGCCGTGAACTTATACCGGTCGGCGAGCACGATGTAGCCGGCGCGCAGGAGCGGCACGATCTGGCGCTCGTAGCGATCCGCGAAATCGGTGGCGTGGATGAGCGAGAACGTGGTGGGGGTGAGAAGGTTGCGCTTCTTGCCTCGGCCCGTAGCCTTCTTGACCAGGACGGAGGAGTTCCACTCCGAGAAGAAGACCTTCATCCCTTGGAGCTCGAGCCAGCGCTTGAGCAGGTAGACCTGAGTGGACTTGCCGGAACCGTCGAGACCCTCGACGGCGATGAGGCGTCCTGGCACGTTGTCGGGCACGACCCCTCCTGCTGACGGTTCCTCTTCGCAAGCCACGACCGCGTCACGGCATCCGACGCGTGCTCTCTCAAGATAGCCCACGTCAGATGCCCACAAACCCCGCCGCGCCGCGCGGGGCCGGTTCCGCGCCGGCGCGTCGTCCGCGTTGACCTCGCGCAAGGCCCAACGCTAGCATCGGTCCACCGCCGGACGCGCCCGAGTGCGCGGCGGCCCGGCGCGTCACCCTCCAGAAAGGCACACCGCATGGCGGCGTTGAGTTTCCAGGACCTCATCCTGCGTCTGTCGCAGTATTGGGCGGATCAGGGCTGCGTCCTGCTCCAACCCTACGACATGGAGGTGGGTGCCGGCACGTCACATCCGGCGACCCTGTTGAGAGCTTTGGGCCCCGACGCGTGGCGCACGGCGTACGTCCAGCCTTCCCGGCGGCCCGCCGACGGGCGGTACGGCGAGAATCCCAACCGCCTGCAGCATTACTACCAGTACCAGGTGCTCCTGAAGCCCAGCCCCGACGACGTCCTAGACCTGTACTTCGGTTCGTTGGCGGCCATCGGGATCGACCCGGCCCAGCACGACGTCCGCCTCGTGGAGGACGACTGGGAGAACCCCACGGTAGGGGCGTGGGGGCTCGGCTGGGAGGTGTGGCTCAACGGCATGGAAGTGACGCAGTTCACGTACTTCCAGCAGGTGGGCGGCATCGAGTGCGACCCGATCCCGGCGGAGATCACGTACGGCCTGGAGCGCTTGGCCATGTACATCCAGGGCGTGGACTCGGTCTACGACCTGACGTGGGTGAAGGCGCCCGACGGCACCCGGTTCACCTACGGCGACGTGTTCCTGCGCAACGAGCGTGAGCAGTCCCGGTACAACTTCGAGATCTCCGACGCCGCGCGCCTGCGCCGCATCTTCGACGAGTACGAGGCGGAATCGCAGCGGACCCTCGATGCCGGAGCCGTGTTGCCGGCGTACGAGCTGGCGCTCAAGTGCAGCCACATCTTCAACCTGCTCGACGCCCGCGGGGCGATCGCGGTCACTGAGCGGGTCAACTTCATCCTGCGCATCCGGACGCTCGCCAAGGGCGCCGCCGAGGCGTGGGCCGCAAGCGGCGGGCCCAGGGGCGGCGCACGGCACACGGCGCAGGACGCCGATGCCGCCCCGGAAGACTCCAGGAAGGGGGGTGATGCGTCGTGAGCCGCACCCTCGTCTTCGAGATCGGCGTGGAAGAGGTGCCGTCGGCACCGCTCTACGACGCGATCTCCCAGCTGGAGACGCTCGCCGCCAAGATGCTCAAGGACGCGCGCCTCGAGTACGCGACGCTCGAGGTCTACGGCTCGCCCAGGCGCCTCATCGTCATGGTGACCGAGCTCGCCGAGCGCACCGAGGACCTCTCCATGCGCGCCAAGGGCCCGGCGGTGAAGGCCGCGTTCGACGCCGACGGCAACCCCACTCCCGCGGCCCTCGGCTTCGCGAAGGGCAAGCGCGTGGACGTCGCCGATCTGATCCGCGATTCGGAGAACGGCGGCGAGTACGTCTTCGCCGTCATCGAACGCCCCGGCGAGCCCGCGATGGACGTCCTGCCCGCGCTGCTCTCAGAGCTTCCGGCCCGCATCGACTGGGTGAAGTCGCAGCGTTGGGGGACCGGGACCACGCGGTTCATCCGCCCGGTGCGCTGGTTGGTCGCGCTCTTCGGCGACGAGGTCGTGCCGGCGCGGTTCGCCGGCCTGGAAGCGGGCCGCGTCACGTATGGGCACCGCTGGCTGTCGGGCGGGCCCATAGAACTGGCGGCCGCCGAGGACTACCCGGCCGCCATGTCCCGCGGCAAGGTCGTGTTCGACCCCGAGGTGCGCGCGCAGCTCGTCCACGACGGCGTGGCCGCGCTCGGCCACGAGCGCGGCGGCCGCGCGGTCATCCCCGAGAAGACCCTTGCCGAGGTCGTGAACCTCGTCGAGTGGCCCACGCCGGGCCTCGGCACGTTCGATGAAGCGTTCCTGGACGTGCCGCGCGAGGTCGTCGAGACCGCGATGACCAAGCATCAGCGCTACTTCCCCGTGGAGCGCTCGGACGGCTCACTGGACGCCACGTTCGTCGTGGTGCACAACGGCGACCCCGAGCGCACCGAGGCCATCGTCCACGGCCACGAGCGCGTCATCCGGGCGCGGCTGTCCGACGCGGCGTTCTTCTACGCCGAGGACTTGGCCACGCCGCTGGAGGACTGGGTCGCTCGGCTCGATACCATCATCTTCCAAGAGAAGCTGGGCACGCTCGCGGCCAAGGTCGCGCGAGTGGAGCGGCTGGCCGGCGCGCTTGCCGAGCAGACGGGCGCAACCTCCGGCGAGAAGCGCGACGCCCAGCGTGCCGCGCATCTCGCCAAGTCGGACCTCGTGAGCCACGTGGTCGTCGAGTTCCCCACGCTGCAGGGCGTCATGGGCCGCTACTACGCCCTGGCCGCCGGGGAGTCGCCCGACGTCGCGCAGGCGGTCGTGGACCACTACCGGCCGCGCTTCGCCGGCGACGGTCTGCCCGCCGGCAAGGTGGGCATGCTCGTCGCGGCCGCGGACAAGCTCGACACCATCGCGGGCATCTTCGCGATCGGCGCCCAGCCCACCGGCTCATCCGACCCGTTCGCGCTGCGCCGAGCCGCCATAGGCGTGCTGGCGATGGACCTCGACGGCCGGCTCGACGCGCTGCTCGACGCCGCGGTGCCCGCGGCGATCGCGGGGTACGCCACGCTCATCGAGGCCGGCGACACCACGGAGGCGGCGGTATCCGACGCCGTGACCGCCTTCCTCACCGGCCGGCTGGAAGTCATGCTCCGCGACCGGGGCGCCGCTTACGACATCGTCGCCGCGGTGCTCGCCGTGCGCGCCAACGATCCCGCCGACGCCGCCCGTCGCGCCCAAGCGCTCACCGCGTTCCGCGGCACCGAGGCTGGCGGCGACCTGCTCACCGCGTTCAAGCGTGCCGCCAATCTGGCGGACCCCGAGGCAGGGACCGAGACCGACCGCTCGATCATGGCGGCGGAGGAACTCGCGGTCCTGGAGGCGCTGGACACCACTGAGACGGACGTGACCGCCCTGTTCGCCCAGCGCCGGTACGACGAGGCCCTCGGCACGCTGGCGGCGCTCAGGGGGCCCGTGGACCGCTTCTTCGACGAGGTTCTCGTCATGGACGAGGACGCGGCCCTGCGCACCAACAGGCTTCGGCTCCTCAACCGCCTCGTCCATCTGTTCGGCAGCTTCGCCGACCTCTCTAAGCTGGCCGAATGAACGACCAGCCCATGTCCATCCACGTCATCTCCGACTCGCTGGGCGAGACGGGGGAGATGGTCGCCCTCGCCGCCGCGTCCCAGTTCCCGCCGGAGGCCTTCCGCATAGAGCGGCTCCAGCGAGTGACCAGCGCCGAGCAGCTGCGCGACCTGGTCAAGTCGCACTGCGGCTTCCACTGCCTGTTCCTGTACACGCTCGTGGACAAGGAGCTGTGCCGGGAGATGGAGCGGCTCGCCGCCCAGCAGGGCGTCAACGCGGTGGACCTCATCGGCCCGGCCGTGGAGCTCATCGCCCAAGTCTCGGGCAAGGTCCCGACCGGCGAGGCCGGCGCCGATCCGGCGCACCGACGCCGGCTACTTCGATCGCATCGAGGCCCTCGAGTTCGCCGTCAAACACGACGACGGCCGCAATCCCGAGGGTCTCGGCGAGGCGGACGTGGTCCTCATAGGCGTGTCGCGCACGAGCAAGACGCCGTTGTCGATGTACATGGCCTTCCGCGGCTACCGCGTGGCCAACGTGCCGCTCGCATTGGGCGTGGCGCCCCCGCACGAGCTGTTCGACGTGGACAAGCGCCGAATCTTCGGCCTTGTGAGCAGCGCGGACACTCTCTCCACCATCCGGCAGCAGCGGGCGCGGGAGCTCGGCGTGTCGTTGCCGCGATACGCGGATCGCGAAGAGGTCGAGCGTGAGCTCGAGGAGGCACGGGCGCTCATGCGCAAGCTGGGCGTCATCGTGATAAACACCGACAGCAGGGCGGTCGAGGAGACCGCGCAGGAGATCCTTCGCCATGTGGGCGGGGGGCTCGCGACAAAGGATTGATCCAAGGACCGAGCCGAGCGGGTTGCGCGCATGTTTCCCGGATTCTGGGTGCGCTATCATGCAACATCACTGACGGTCCCAAGGGGTAAAGGAGCGACAGTTGTCCGAAACCAAGCGTGTGTACGCCTTCGGTAAGAAGGCCGACGGGTCAAACGACACCGAGGGCAACAAGAACATGAAGTTCCAGCTCGGCGGCAAGGGTGCCAACCTCGCCGAGATGGCCCTGATGGGACTCCCGGTCCCTCCGGGCTTCACCATCACGTGTCAGGCGTGCATGGAGTACTACAATGCGGACCCGCCCGCGCTGCCGGCTGGTCTTGCCGAGGAGATCGCGGCCAACATCGACCGCCTCGAGGCCAAGATGGGCAAGCGCCTGGGCGACCCGGCCGACCCGCTGCTCGTGTCGGTGCGCTCGGGCTCGCCGTTCTCGATGCCCGGCATGATGGACACGGTCCTGAACCTGGGCCTCAACGACGAGTCGGTTCAGGGCGTCATAGCGCAGACCGGCAACGACCGGTTCGCCTGGGACTCCTACCGCCGCTTCATCCAGATGTTCTCCAAGGTCGTCCTGGACGTGGACGGTGACCTGTTCGAGAACGCGATCACCCGCAAGCGCAACGAGCGCGGCGTGGAGTTCGACACCGACCTCTCCTCCGAGGACCTGCGCGACATGGTCGCCGACTTCCGCGAGATCGTGGCCGACCACGTGAGCGCGGATAAGTATCCCGGGCTCGCGGGCGCGGACGGCCGAGTCGCCTTCCCGCAAGACGTGGCGACGCAGCTGAGTCTGGCCATCGAGGCCGTCTTCGGCAGCTGGATGAACGACCGCGCGGTCTACTACCGCAAGATGGAGAAGCTCGCCGACGACCTGGGCACCGCCGTCAACGTGCAGGCCATGGTCTTCGGCAACAAGGGCGAGACCTCGGCCACGGGTGTGGGCTTCACGCGCAACCCCGCCGACGGCTCCAAGGAGCACTACGGCGACTTCCTGACCAACGCCCAGGGCGAGGACGTCGTCGCCGGCATCCGGCACACGCGTCCGATCTCCGAGCTCGGGGAGGTCTTGCCCGACGCCGCGGCCGAGCTGTGGGACGTCTTCGACAAGCTCGAGGCCGAGTACCGCGACATGTGCGACATCGAGTTCACGGTGGAGCAGGGCAAGCTGTGGATGCTGCAGACGCGCATCGGCAAGCGAACCGCGCGCGCGGCACTCAAGATCGCGATCGACATGGTGGGCGAGGGCATGATCGACCGCGAGGAAGCCATCCTGCGCATCGACCCCGCGCAGCTCGACCAGCTCCTGCATCCTCAGTTCGACATCGGCAAGAAGATCGACGTCGCCGCCAAGGGCCTGAACGCCAGCCCCGGCGCCGCGGTGGGCGCGGCAGTGTTCTCCTCGGCGGACGCCGTCGAGGCCAAGGCCGCGGGCCGCAAGGTCATCCTCGTGCGCTGGGAGACGAACCCCGACGACCTGCCCGGCATGGACGCCGCGCAGGGCATCCTCACGAGCCACGGCGGCAAGACCAGCCACGCGGCCGTCGTCGCCCGCGGCATGGGCAAGCCGTGCGTGTGCGGCGTGGACCGCCTGCGCATCGATGCCGACGCCAAGACCGCTTCGATCGCGGGCAGCGAGCTCGTGATCCACGAAGGCGACACCATCTCCATCGACGGCACCACCGGCAGCGTCGTGATCGGCGCGGTGCCGCTGTGCGAGCCTGAGGTCACCGGCGACTTCGACACCATCTTGTCGTGGGCCGACGAGTACCGGCGCCTGGGCGTCCGCGCCAACGCCGATACCCCCGACGACGCCGCCCTGGGCCGCCGCTTCGGCGCCGCCGGCATCGGCCTGTGCCGCACGGAGCACATGTTCCTCGGCGACCGCAAAGCCATCGTCCAAGACATCATCCTCGCCGAGGACGACGATACCTCGGCCAACGCTCTGGCGCGGCTGCTCGAGGTGCAGATCGACGACTACCTCGGCATCTTCGAGGCCATGGACGGCCTGCCCGTCACGGTGCGCCTCTTGGACCCGCCGCTGCATGAGTTCCTGGACAGCCCGCGCGAGCTCGAGGTGCAGATCGTCCGCGAGGAGATGAGCGGCGGTGATCCCGCGCAGATCGCCGCCCAGCGCCGCCTGCTCGCGCGCCTGGACGCCATGGCCGAGGCGAACCCGATGCTGGGCCTGCGAGGCTGCCGCCTGGGGATCATGCACCCGGAGATCTACGGGATGCAGGTGCGTGCGATCGTCACCGCCGCGGCCCGTCTGCGCAAGCAGGGCAAGGACCCGCGCCCCGAGATCATGATCCCGCTCGTGTCCGTGGTCGCCGAGCTCGCGACGCTGCGCGCAGAGTCCGAGACCATCGTCGCCGACATCCAGGCGTCCGAGGGCATCACTTTCGACGTCCCCATCGGCACGATGATCGAGCTGCCCCGCGCCGCGGTCACCGCGGACGAGGTGGCCACGGCCGCCGACTTCTTCTCGTTCGGCACCAACGACCTCACGCAGACCGTCTTCGGCTTCTCGCGTGACGACATCGAGGCCAAGTTCCTGCCCAAGTACCTCGAGCGCAAGATCCTGCCGCGCAACCCGTTCGAGACCATCGACGCGGGTGTCGCGGAAGTGGTCCGCATCGCGGTCGAGAAGGGCCGCCAGACCAATCCCGAAGATCAAGCTCGGCGTATGCGGCGAGCACGGCGGCGACCCGGAGTCGGTGCGGATCTTCAACGACCTCGGCTTGGACTACGTGTCCTGCTCGCCGTTCCGCGTCCCGCTGGCCCGCCTGGCCGCCGCGCAGGCGACCTTGGCCGAGAAGAAGAGCGGGTCGGACAACCGGTAGGGAGAGCCCGCCGACATAGGAAGGGGTTCGGGGACGTGACCGATCGCCCCGACGACACGATCCGTCACACGAGAGGCGGCGGAGGCCGAGGAGCACCGCCGCCTCTCGCCGCGCGCGGCCTTCGCCGACGAGAGCCGGGGCCGCGAGCGTCCGCTGACGCCCGACCCGCTGCGCACCGGCTTCCAGCGCGACCGCGACCGCATCATCCACTGCAAGTCGTTCCGCCGCCTCATGCACAAGACGCAGGTGTTCCTCTCGCCCGAGGGCGATCACTACCGCACGCGCCTCACGCACACCCTGGAGGTCGCGCAGATCGCCCGCTCCATCGCGCGTGCCCTGCGTCTCAACGAGGACCTTGCCGAGGCCGTCTCGCTGGGTCACGACCTCGGCCACACGCCGTTCGGCCACATCGGCGAGGCGGCGCTGTCGGAGTGCCTGCTCGCGATCAAGCCGCGCTACCCGAAGCTCGACGCGCCGTACCACCACAACCTCCAGAGCCTGCGGATCGTGGAGCACCTCGAGTACGAGGGCAAGGGCCTCAACCTCACCTGGGAGGTCCGCGACGGCATCCGCTATCACACCGGCGACGTGAAGTCCGCCACCCTGGAAGGCCGGATCGTCGCCATCGCCGATCGCATCGCGTACATCAACCACGACATCGACGACGCCATCCGCGCCGGCGTCCTCACGCCCGAAGACCTGCCCCAAGAACCGATCGCCGTCCTGGGCCCGCACCACGGAGCGCGCATCACGACGATGGTCGAGGACATGATCGAGGCTAGCCGAGGACGCGACGACATCCGCATGTCGCCCGAGGTCTGGGAAGCCACCACGCAGCTTCGCGCCTGGCTCTTCGACAACGTGTACGAGAACCCCGACGCCAAATCCGAGGAGCCCAAGGCGCACGGACTGATCTGCGATCTGTTCGACTACTACATGGAGCACCCGGAGGCGCTGCCCGCGGATCACCAGCCCCGAACCGCCGAGGACCTGCCTGTGCACGTCACCGATTACGTGGCCGGCATGACCGACCGGTTCGCGGTGCGCGCTTGGGAAGAGATATCGCTTCCCCGCGCGTGGCGCGCGTGACGCGCGGCCGACGCGGGAACTGAACGACGCATGGGCCGCATCCCCGACGATGACATAGCGCGCGTCCGCGAGGCCACAGACATCCTCGCCGTCGTCAACGAGACCGTGGCGATGCGCCAGCGCGGCCGTCTTTGGTGGGGACGGTGCCCGTTCCACGCGGAGAAGACGCCGTCGTTCAAGGTCGATCCGTCCACCCAGCTCTGGTATTGCTTCGGCTGCTCCGAGGGCGGCGATGTCATCAGCTACGTCATGCGGCGAGACAGTCTGGAGTTCGCCGAGGCGGTCCGGCTCCTGGCCGAGCGGGCCAACGTGACCATCCACGAAGAGGGCGGGGGAGCGGCCCGCGGACAGCGCGAGCGGCTCACCGCCGCGTGCGAAGCCGCCGCGGCGTTCTTCCACCGGCGGCTCTTGGCCGGGAAGGACCCGGGCTCCTCCGCGGCCCGCGACTATCTCAAGTCCCGCGGGTTCGGCAGCGAGACTGCGAAGCGGTTCACCCTCGGGTACGCGCCCGCCGGGCGCGACCAGCTGGCCTCGGCTCTGGGCGAGGAGGGGTTCACGCGCGAGGAGATCGTGGCCGCGAACCTCGCGGTGCGGGACGACCGCGGGCAACTCAAGGACCGGTTCTTCAATCGGCTCATGTTCCCGATCCGCGACCTCACCGGCCACACGATCGCGTTCGGCGGCCGCGTGATAGGCGAGGGCCAGCCCAAGTACCTGAACTCGCAGGAGACGGCGATCTTCCACAAGTCGGACAACCTCTACGGCTTGTCGCAGGCCCGGGCCGCGATCGCGCGCGAGGGCGTGGCCGTGGTCGTGGAGGGCTACACCGACGTGATCGCGCTGCAGGAAGCGGGCGTGGAGACGGCGGTCGCCACGCTGGGCACCGCGCTCACCGCGCGCCACGTGCGGTTGCTGGCGCGCTTCGCCAAACGGATCGTGTACCTCTTCGACGGCGACGAAGCGGGCCAGCGCGCCGCACAGCGCGCCGGCGAGTTCCTCGAGCTGCAGGCCACGCCTGAAGCCTCCGAAGGCAAGGTCGATTTCCGTGTAGCCGTCGTGCCGGGCGGACGCGACCCCGCGGACCTCGTCGCCGACGAAGGTGCCGCCGCCGTGCGCCGGCTCGTCGACGGCGCGGAACCGCTCCTGCGCTTCCTCCTGGACCGGCGCCTTGCCGAGGGCGATGCCGGACTCCCTGAAGGACGCGCGCGCGCACTTCGCGCGGCAGCCGGTGTTCTCGCCGGGCTCAAAGGGTCCATCCTCGCCCACGACTACATCGAGTACGTCGCCGGCAGGCTGCTCGTGGACTACGCGACCGTGGAGGCGGCGGTCCGCGGCGCCTCCGCCGACGTGACGGTCGGAGGGCGGGCTCCCGGCCCCGAGCCGGAGCGCACCAGGCGCCCCGCCGCGACGGTCTTGGACGCCGAGCGCGCGCTCGAGCTGGAGGTCCTCGGCTTGGCCGCGCGCGAGCCTTCGACGAGGTCCAAGGCACGAGAATTGCTTCAAGAGGGGCTCGTGTCCGACCCCCAGCGAGCCGCGGTCCTGACCGCGATCATCGACTCGGGATCGGCTACGGGTGCCGAGCTCATCTCTGCGATCTCCGCCGGATCGCCCGACGCGGCGCAGGTCCTTGCCGAGGCCCCCGTGGACGAGCGGGAGGGCGAGGAGCTAGAATCGCTGTTTGCGCAACTCGCGGGAAGCTTGCGGGAGATGTCGCTGCGACGTCGTATCTCGGCATTGCAGGCGAGCCTAAGGTCCATGGACCGCGAGGCCGACCGCGAGAAGTACGATGCCGCGTTCGAGGAGGCCGCGATCCTTAGGAAGCGGCTGGAGGACGAACGCACCGGATAGGAACCCCGGACCACGGAGGCTTGACCGAACGTGACCCCCACCAAGAAGGATCCCGCGGCGAAGGCCGCCCCGGCTGCCAAGCCGGCCGCTAAGAAGCCCTCGGCCGCCCCCAAGGCGGCGACGCGGGCATCGGCCGCCAAGGCGTCTGCGAAGCCTGCAGCGAAGACCCCCGCCAAGAACGTGGCCAAGGCGCCCGCCTCCGCCGCGAAGCCGGCGGCCAAGTCCTCGGCCACGGCGGCCAAGAAGGCGCCGGCCAAGACGGCCGCCTCCAAGCCGTCCGCCAAGGCTCCCGCGAAGCCCGCCGCCTCCAAGCCCGCCCCCGCGAAGCCCAAGGCCACACCCGCCGCCAAGGCTCCCGCGAAGACCGCGGCCCGACCCGCCCCCAAGGCGGCTGCCCCGAAGAGCGCCGCGAAGGCGCCCTCGAAGACAGCGCCCAAGGCGGCGGTCTCAGCCACCAAGGCGGCTCCCAAGAAGCCGGAAGCCAAAGCCGCGCCGGCCAAGTTCGCCCCGGTCAAGACGGCCAAGCCTGCGCCCAAGGCGGCTGCCGCCAAGACGCCCGCCAAGGCCGCCCCCAAGACAGCTGCCGCCAAGACCGCCGCCTCGAAGGCCCCCAGGCCCGTCGTCTCCAAGGGCAAGCCCGCCCCCGAGCTGGAGCTGGCCGAGGTCAAGACGCTGCTCAAGATGGGCGTCAACAAGGGCGGCCTGACTGAGGACGAGGTGACCGCGGCGCTGGGCGACATGGACCTCGGCGACGATCAGGTCCAGAACATCTACGCGCATTTCGCCTCCAACGGCGTGATCATCGAAGAGGCGCCTGTCCCCGGCGTCGGGGAAGAGGCCGACATCATCCTCGAGCCCGACGTGAGCGAGGAAGTCGTCGTCGAGGAGGTCCCCGAGATCCCAGAGGAGCCCAAGAAGAAGGCTCCCGCCAAGAAGAAGACCCGCCGCCGCACCGACCTGCACACGATCGCGTCGCTCACGAGCGACCCGGTCCGCATGTACCTCAAGGAGATCGGCAAGGTGCCGCTGCTCACGGCGCGCCAGGAGGTCGAGCTCGCCAAGAAGATCGAGTCCGGCGTGTTCGCCGTGGCCGCCCTAGAGGCCGCCGATGAGAAAGGCAAGAAACTGCCCGCCGCCGAGCTTCGCAAGCTCGAGCGCGAAGAGCGCGAGGGCTTCGAGGCTAAGCAGGCCCTCGTCGAGGCCAACCTGCGCCTGGTGGTCTCCATCGCCAAACGCTACGTCGGACGCGGCATGCTGTTCCTGGATCTGATCCAGGAGGGCAACCTCGGCCTGATCCGCGCGGTGGAGAAGTTCGACTACGAGAAGGGCTTCAAGTTCTCCACGTACGCGACGTGGTGGATCCGCCAGGCCATCACGCGCGCCATCGCCGACCAGGCACGGACCATCCGCATCCCCGTTCACATGGTCGAGACCATAAACAAGCTCATCCGCATCCAGCGCCAGCTGCTCCAGGACCTGGGCCGCGAGCCCACGCCCGAGGAGATAGGCGACAAGATGGAGATGACGGCCGAGCGCGTGAGGGAGATCCTCAAGATCTCGCAGGAGCCGGTCTCCCTGGAGACGCCCATCGGCGAGGAAGAGGACAGCCAGCTCGGCGACTTCATCGAAGACTCGGAGGCCATAGTGCCGCCGGAAGCGGCGAGCTACTCGCTGTTGCAGGAGCAGCTGTCCAAGGTGCTCGACTCGCTGTCAGAGCGCGAGCGCAAGGTCATCGAGCTCCGGTTCGGCCTGATCGACGGCCATCCCCGCACGCTCGAAGAGGTCGGACGCGAGTTCGGCGTCACCCGCGAGCGCATCCGCCAGATAGAGTCCAAGACCCTGGGCAAGCTGCGGCACCCGAGCCGCAGCGGCAAGCTCAAGGACTACCTGGAGTAAGACCCGCCCGGCCGAGGGCCTGCTCAGCCCGCGGTTCGACGGCGCGCGGCGAACGTGCGTGGAATGGGCTCCGACGCGGGAGGCCGCTCTACCTCACTGGGCGGGAACGCCGGCAGCGGTCCCGCCTGGGCCGCCTCCGACACCGATGCCGCCCTGGTCACGAGCGGGAACGTGTATCCGTCCTCGGTGAACAGGGTCACGCATGCCGAGGCGACGCCGCTGTCGTAGAGGGTTCCCGAGCCGTCCATGATCTCCTGGATCGCCCGGTCCAGGCCCAGCACCGCCTTGTAGGGCCGATGGAAGGTCATGGCTTCGACGACGTCCGCGACCGCCAGGATCCTCGCCTCGAGCATGATGTGGTCGCCCTTGAGGCCCTGTGGGTACCCCGAACCGTTGATGCGCTCGTGGTGCTCGAGCGCCATCTGCGCGATGGGCCACGGGAACGGGATCTGCGCCAGGATGTCGTACGACATCTGCGCGTGGGTCTTGATGATCTCGAACTCCAGAACGGACAGTTTGCCCGGCTTGTTCAGGATCTCCGACGGCACCGCGGTCTTACCCACGTCGTGCACGAGGCCCGCCATCCGCACCGCGCGGCAGCGCTCGGGTGACAAGCCCAGCTTGAGGGCGATGCGACCCGCGAGGTCGGACACGCGCTCCTGGTGGCCGGCCGTGTACGGGTCCCGCGTCTCCACGACCTTGCCGAAGGCGTCCACCGCCGAGTAGGCGAGGAGCTCGAGCCGGTCGATCATCGCCTTGAGCTCGTTCTCTTGGCGACGCTGTTCGGTCAGATCGCGTGCCACGAGCGCCGTCACGTGCTCGCCGCCGAGGTCGAGCCCCGACGCTCGGACCTCCACGGGGTACTCGGTCCCGTCGGGGCACCTCCACTGGGTCACGAACAGGACCCCCTCGGTGGCGCAACCCTTGAGCATCTCGTCCATGTCCGCCTCGGGCTCGTCCCCGCCCAGGTCGTGGATATCCATGCCGGCGAGCTCCTCACGGGTCCTGCCCAGCAAGCGCGCGGCAGCGGGGTTCGCCTCCAAGACGATCAGGTCGTCGGTGAGGAACATCATCGGGTCGAACGCGTTCTCGAACAGCAGCCGGTACCGGGCAAGGTCCCGGTTGGCGGCCTGCAGCTTGGGCACGGTCTGCTCGAGCTTGCGCACGACGATGGCGTCGTACTCGAGATCCGCCCCCGCCTTGACGCTGGCGGGCTCGGCGGTGGCCTCCCGGTGCCGGATCCCCTCCTGTACCAGGTCGAGGATTTGGTCGGGCTCGAACGGCTTCACGCCGAAAGCGTCCGCCCCCAGGTCTTTGGCCAGCTTGGCGTCCTGCGGATCGGTGTAAGTGGCGGTGTAGAAGACGAACGGCACGTCGGAGAACCGCGGGTCCTCGCGCAGGGCCCGGCACAGCCGGTACCCGTCCATGACGGGCATGAGGACGTCGGACACCACCACGTCCGGCTTGGCCTTCTCGATCTCGGCAAGTGCGGCGGCGCCGTCGTTCACTGCGGTCACGGAGTCTCCGCGGTGCGTGAAGACAGTCTCCAAGTAGGTCCTGTCGAAGGCGTCGTCGTCTACCACGAGTACGTGCATCGGCCAGCCCCCTTCGGTCGCGGAGCACGACTTCTGCGTACCCGAGGCGCCGTTGGTTCTTCCATACGGCCCGTTCGAGCGTCCCCAGCGGTAGGGCGGCGCGCTCCCGGACGACGAGCGGTCTACGACCAGGTTCGGGCGGGCGGCGTCGCACGAGCGGTGCGGGAAGGGGCGGGACAACGAAGAAGGGCCCCATCTCTGGGACCCTTGAGAGTGCTGGCTCCTCGGGTAGGACTCGAACCTACAACCCTCCGGTTAACAGCCGGATGCTCTGCCAATTGAGCTACCGAGGATCGACGCGGCTAGCGCAGCAGGCGCCATTATAGGGACCGGCAAGCGTGTTGACAACGCCCAGGTACGGCCCTCGGGTGGGGGTCCGCCGACCGCCGGCGCCGCCGCGCGGGATGCCGTGTGAGAACACCCGCGTGCGGGAAGATTGGCGCTATCTTACGCACCGTCGCCGGTTGTCGTAAGGTGTCTTACGCCGCACGCCGTCGGGCCTAGCGGCAACCTCGTCATAGGCGCCGCAGCAGAAGGAGTCGCGAGCATGGCCAACTTCCCCAGCGAGCTCAAGTACGACAAGGAACACGAGTGGGTGCGCACCGACGGTGACACCGCGGTGATAGGCATCTCCGATTTCGCCCAGGACCAGCTCGGCGAGGTCGTCTTCGTGGATCTGCCCGAGGCGGGCACCCAGGTGGTCTCCGGCGAGGCCTTTGGGGAGATCGAGTCGGTGAAGTCGGTGTCCGACCTATTCTCGCCGGTCAACGGCTCGGTGGTAGAGGTCAACGCGGCGCTCTCCGACTCGCCCGAGACCGTGAACGAGGACCCCTACGGCGACGGCTGGCTCATCAAGGTCAAGATGTCTGACCCGTCCGAGCCCGACAGCCTCATGTCCGCCGAGGATTACGAGTCCTTCGTCACTTCCGAGGCGTAGCGCGTCATGTCATATCTCCCGATCTCCGCTGAGCAGCGCCAGGCGATGCTCGAGGTGGTCGGTGTCTCCTCGGTAGAAGAGCTCTACTCGGACATCCCAGAGTGCTCGCTGCTGGGGCGCCCCCTGGCGATACCCGCCGGGATGTCGGAGGCCGGCCTCAGCGCACGTCTCAGCGAGCTGGCGGGGAAGGACCGCGCGGCCGACGAGCTCGTGTCGTTCTTGGGGGCGGGCTGCTACGACTCGTTCGTCCCAGCGATCGTGGACGCAACGATCTCCCGCCCGGAGTTCTTCACCGCCTACACGCCGTACCAGCCCGAGGTCGCCCAGGGCACGCTTCAAGCCGCCTACGAGTTCCAGAGCTACGTGGCCCGTCTCACCGGCATGGACGTGGCCAACGCGTCCATGTACGACGGGGCGACCGCGATGGTCGAGGCATGCCTGCTCTCGGCCCACGCCACGGGCCGGCACAAGGTGGTGGTGTCGGGGGCCGTCCACCCCGAGTGGCTGGACACCCTGGACACCTACGCTCACGGGGGTCTCGTGGGACCCGTGGTGGCGCCGGTCGTCCAGGGACGAACCGATCTTCACGCCGCCGAATCCATGCTCCAAGACGCGGCGGCCTTCGTGATAGCCGACCCGAGCTTCCTGGGCACCCTCGAGGACCTTGCCGAGGCCGCGCGCCTCGCGCACGACGCGGGCGCCCTTCTCGTGGTGGCCACGGACCTGTCGCTCGCGGGCGTGCTGCGCCCGCCGGGGGAGTACGGGGCCGACGTCGTGGTGGGCGAAGGACAGCCGCTCGGCAGCGCGATGAGCTTCGGCGGACCCGGTTTCGGCTTCTTCGCGGTGCGAGAGAAGTACCTTCGCCGGATGCCCGGCAGGATCGTGGGCCGCACCGTGGACGCCGACGGCGCTACCGCGTACGTGCTCACGATGCAGACGCGCGAGCAGCACATCCGCCGCGAGAAGGCGACCTCCAACATCTGCTCGAACCATGCGCTCAACGCGCTCGCGGCCACGGTGCATCTCGCCGCCCTGGGCCCCCAAGGGCTCGCCGAGGCGGGCCGAGCGTCGGTGGCCAAGGCACACTACCTTCGCGATGCTCTTCTCGCCACCGGGCGCTTCGAAGCGCCTTGGGAGGCGCGCTTCGCTCGCGAGTTCGCGCTGCGCTACGTGGGCGACCCCGCGAGGTTCCAGCTAGCCGCGCTGGACCGCGGGTTCTTGGCGGGCGTGCCTCTGAGCCGATTCCCGCGCCTCGGCGCGTACCTGGGCGAGGGTGAGCCGCTGGAGAACCTCCTCCTGTTCGCGGTCACCGAGAAACGGACGCGCGCCCAGCTCGACGCCTTCGTGGAGTTCGTGAAGGAGGGGAGCGGCTCATGACCGGCCCTGACCTCGGCACGACGGAGCCCGCCGGCGCGCTTCCCGCGCGGCCGGGGCCGCACCCGCCCGCGCTCATCTTCCACGAGGGGGTGCCCGGCGTGCGCGGCACCGCGCCGTCGCCTCTCGACGTGCCCGACGTGGACTTGGCGACCGCACTGGGCGACCGGGCGCGCAGCGAGGCCCCCGCGCTCCCGGAGCTCGCCGAGGTGGACGTCGCGCGGCACTTCGCCGCGCTAGGCGCGGTGAACTTCGGCGTGGACACGGGGTTCTACCCACTGGGCAGCTGCACGATGAAGTACAACCCGCGGGTGAACGAGCGCGCGGCTCGCATGACGGGCTTCGCCGACCTGCACCCGTACCAGCCCGAGTCCACGGTCCAGGGCATGCTCGAGCTCATGGTGGAGCTCCAGGACTCCCTTGCGGAGATCGCGGGCCTGCACGCGACCACGCTGCAGCCGGCGGCCGGCGCCCACGGTGAGCTGACCGGGCTCATGATGGTGCGCGCTTGGCACAGCGCCAACGGCGACCCGCGCAAGCGCGTCATCATCCCGGATTCCGCGCACGGGACGAACCCCGCCACGGTGGCGATGTGCGGCTACGAGGTCGTCACGGTGCCCAGCGACGAGCGCGGCGGCGTGGACCTCGAAGCGCTCAGGGGCGAGCTCGGCCCGGACGTCGCGGCCGTCATGCTCACCAACCCCAACACCCTGGGCCTGTTCGACGAGAACATCTGCGAGATCACGCGCATCGTGCACGAGGCCGGCGGCCTGGCGTACTGCGACGGCGCCAACCTCAACGCCATCATGGGCGTGTCGCGCCCGGGCGACATGGGCTTCGACATCCTGCACATCAACCTGCACAAGACGTTCTCGACGCCGCACGGCGGCGGCGGCCCGGGGTCGGGCCCGGTGTGCGTCCGCGACTTCCTGGCCGAGTTCCTGCCGGGCCCGGTCGCGCGCTCGGGACGAGGACGGCGCCTTCAAGCTCGCGACGCCCGCCCAGTCCATCGGCCGCGTGCGCTCGTTCATGGGCAACGCCGGCGTGCTTCGTGCGCGCCTACGCCTACATCCTCACGCAGGGTGCCGAGGGTCTGCGCGCGGTCGTCGGAGCAGGCCGTGCTATCGCCAACTACGTGAAGGCCCGCCTGCCAGGACGTGTACGAGGTCCCGTACGACCGCGTGTGCATGCACGAGTTCGTGGCGTCGGGCACGCGGCTCAAGAAGGCGCTACGGCGTGCGAACGCTCGACGTGGCCAAGCGGCTGCTCGACTACGGCGTGCACCCGCCCACGGTCTACTTCCCGCTCATCGTGGACGAGGCGCTCATGATCGAGCCCACCGAGACCGAGAGCGTGGCGACGCTGGACCGTTTCGTCGAGGTCATGCGCACGATCGCGCGAGAGGCCGCCCAAGACCCGGAGCTGCTTCACGGCGCCCCGTACACGACTCCCGTGCGCAGGTTGGACGAGGCACGTGCCGTGCGGCACCCCGACCTCGCATGCTTGTCCGACGACCCGGCGGAGGAGTAGAGGCGTGACCGCTCCCGTCTGGCGGCTGATCGTCGACGGTCCGCTGCCGGGCGCGCGCAACATGGCCCTCGACCGCGCGCTGCTCGCCGGCCGCGCCGGCCGGCACGTCGCCGCCCACGATCCGTTTGTACGAGTGGGAGCGCCCGACGCTCTCCCTGGGCCGGTTCCAGGACGCGACCACCGTAGATGCCGATTCGGCCCGCGAGCGCGGCGTGGACGTCGTCCGCAGGCCTACCGGCGGGCGGGCCGTCCTGCACGACGACGAGCTCACCTACGCCGTGGTGGCCTCCACAGCCGACGGCATCCCCAGCGGCGTCGTGGCCTCGTACCGGCACCTGGGCGCGGCGCTCGCCGGCGCCTTCCGCCGACTCGGCGTTCCTGCCGAGGTCACGGGGACCAAGCGCGGCAGCGCGGCCTCGGCGGCGTGCTACCTTGCCACCACCCAGGCCGACCTGGCGGTGGGCTCGACGAAGCTGTCGGGAAGCGCGCAGGTCTGGGAGGGAGACGCAGTGCTCCAGCACGGTTCGTTCGTGATAGCTCGCGACGCGGGCCTCGAGGCCGCCCTCACCAGACTCGACGCCGCCGCCGCGGCCGCGCTGGCCGCGCAGACATGCACGATCGAGCAGTTCACAGGCGTGCGGCCATCCTCGGCGCAGCTCGAAGACGCCGTGGTGTCCGGGTTCGAGGCCGCCCTGGGCATCGGGCTGCGGCCGGGTGGCTGGAGCGAGGCCGAGCTCGCCTCGGCCCGGGACCTCGAGCCGAGGTTCAGGGTAGAGTACGTCAGGCCTGAGTAGAGCCTGCGGGACAGCGCCGGACGGCCGCGCGCGGTGGAGCTGCCTCGGGTATCATGAGAGCGCGGCCCGTTCAGCTGCCGCGACGTCGCGAAAGGGGAGTGTCATGGCCGACAACGAGGAGCCGGTGGAAGAACGCCTGCTCGACCTCGACGACAAGAGCAACGAGGATCTCCGCCAGATGCTCGACGAGCTTTCCCGGGAGGAGAAGGAAGTCAGCTACCGCCGGCGCGTTCTGCACGGCAAGATCGACATCCTCCGCGCAGAGCTGGTGCGCAGGCTCAAGCAGCAGCACGAGGCCGGCGAGGACGCCATCACCGGCAACGACATCGACAAGCTCGTGAAGATCCTGTCCAACGAGTACCGCGGGATGCTGGACGCCGGCGACATCGAAGAGCAGTCCTAGCGATACGCGACGCCCCCACCCCCCAAGGAGGACCCGTGGCCGATACCAGCGAGAGCCGAATCCGCAAGTTCCTCGAGGAGCTAGGCAAGGATCCGGTGGAGGAGATCGTGGTGGAGTACGTGATCCGTGAGCTGCGCAACGGACGCAAGCTCACCGAGATCCTCAAGGACCCCTACGTCCGCAACCGTCTCGATGCGGACCATATCGACCGCATGCTCGAGAAGCCCGAACTCATCGCCGAGGTAGAGAGCTCCGTGACCAAGTCGTTCGAGTCGAAGGACTTCGGGTTCTCCAGCTAGAAAGGGCAGCCATGACGACCTGTCCCGCGTGCGGCAGCGAAGTCGACAAAGAGGCTCCCAAGTGCCCGTCGTGCGGCACCCAGCTCCGCACCGGCACTGCGCGCATGCCCGCCGTGGATGCGGGCGTCGAAGAGCGCGTCCCTGAGGAGGTCGGGCCCACCGAGACGCCGAGCTTCGTCGTGGTCAAGGGACCCGACGCCGGCGAGCGGTTCGTGCTGGACCGGCCCGAGATAACCATCGGCCGGGACCAGGACGCCGCCATCTTCCTCAACGACGTCACCGTGTCGCGAGAGCACGCGGTCGTGTCCATCGAAGGACCGATGGTGAGGATCGCCGACCGCGGCTCGCTCAACGGCACTTACGTGAACGGGTCCATCGTGGACCAGGCAGAGCTCGCGGACGGCGACCACGTCCAGATCGGCCGGTTCTTGCTCGTCTTCTTCGCCGGCTCGCAGCAGGGGGATTCCTAGCCATGGCGGGACGTGAATACCAGACCATCGGGGAGGTCGTGGAGAGGCTGTCTCCGCGCTACCCGGACCTGTCCATCTCCAAGATCCGCTTCCTCGAGGAGGAGGGGCTCATCAGCCCCGAGCGCACGGCCGGCGGCTACCGCAAGTTCTCGGCGGCTGACGTCGAGCGCATCGAGGCCGTCCTCCACCTGCAGAAGGACTACTTCATGCCGCTCGCGGTCATCCGCGAGAAGTTGGCCGAGATGGATCGCGGTCACGTGCCCGACGAGCTCGCTCGCGCGACGGACCTCCCCGGCATCTCGGGGTCCCGCGCCGCCGAGGCCGCCGTGCCCTTCGCCACGGCGTCCAGCTCCCTGGGGATGCCCGACTCGTTCCTGCGCGAGCTGCTGGACTTCGGCCTGATCGACTACGTCCGTCGGTGCCGAGGGCCCCGAGCTCGCGCCGCAAGACGTGCGCATCGCGCGCACGGCGTTCGATCTGCGCCGCTTCGGCGTCGAGCCGCGTCATTTGCGCATGTACGTGAATTCGGCCGACCGCGAGGCGGCCTTGTTCGGCCAGATCCTCGCGCCGGCGTTCAGGCACAAGTCGGCGGACTCGCGCCAGCGCCTCGAGGAGACGCTCGGCGACATCGGACGCACCACCGCCGACCTCAAGCGGGAGCTCCTGGACCGGGCCCTTCAGCGCCAGTTCGACGGCCAGCTGTAGCGTCGGGCGGGCGGCCGCGTGGACTCAGCGAACCGTCCGGGCCTATCGCGCCGCGGCGCGGCGCCGGCGGCGGAACGCGAGATGCTGCGCCGGCTCGGGCTCTCCGTGGGCCTGTTCGCCGGCGTAGTCGTCGTCGGGACCGCCGGCTACATGGTGCTGGAACGGTGGTCGTTCATGGACTCGGTGTTCATGACGCTCACCACCATCTCCACCGTCGGCTACGGAGAGGTCCACCCGCTCTCGGCGGTGGGCAAGGTCTTCACCCTGCTGCTCATCCTGGGCGGTGTGGGCTCCCTGGGTTTCGCTTTCGCGTCGTTCGTGGACTTCTTGGTGGAAGGACACCTTCTAGGCTTGCTGGAGGACCGCCGCATGACCCGATCCATAGAGAGCACCGATGCGCACGTGATCGTCGCCGGCATGGGGCGCGTGGGGACCGAGGTCGCCTCGTCGTTCGCGCGAGAGGGGGCGAGCTTCGTGGTCGTGGACGCCGACACCGATCGCGTCGAGTTCGCGCTCGAGAAGGGCTGGCTCGCGGTCCGAGGAGACGCGACGGACGAGGCCGTGCTCAAGGCGGCGGGCATCGAGCGCGCCGGCAGCCTCGTGGCGGCGCTCGACTCCGACGCCGACAACGTCTTCGTCGCGCTGACGGCGCGCACGCTCAACCCCGAGCTCTTCATCGTCGCGCGTGCCACCACGGCCGCGACCGAGGACCGGTTGCGCAAGGCAGGGGCGGACAGGGTCACGACCCCCAGCGTGATCGGCGGGCGCCGCATGGCATCGCTCGTCCTTCACCCTCTGGTGGCCGACTACCTCGACCTCGTCACGCACGGCGACGACTTCGAGTTCCAGCTCGAGGAGTTCGAGCTCACCGCCGACGGCAAGATCGCGGGCAAGACGGTCCGCGACGCGCGTCTTCACGACGACTTCGGCATATTCGTGCTCGCGGTACGGGGGGAGGGCGGGAACATCGAAGCCAAGCCCACCGCCGACACCATGCTCCACCCGGGCGACCGGGTGGTCCTGCTCGGGACGAGCGCGCAGTTCACGGCCTTGGGGGATTCGCTGTAGCCCCGGCCGCCCGTGCGCCCCGGCCTCCTGGGCGCGTGTGGTAGGCTTCGAAACGCCGCGCCCGAAGGGGGCGCTATCGCAGGTCACGCCGCCGCGGCGGCTCAAGAGAAGCTTGGAGCGACCCATGGATCTCTCGCCGTATATCCGCGATATCCCGGACTTCCCGCAGGAGGGCGTCGTCTTCAAGGACATAACGCCGCTGCTCGCCGACCCGGACGCCTTCCACGAGGCGATAGACGTCCTCGCCCGGGAGTTCGAGGACAAGGGCGTCACCAAGGTCATGGGCGCCGAGGCTCGCGGCTTCATCTTCGGCGGCGCGCTCGCCTACAGGCTGGGCGCCGGCTTCGTGCCCGCGCGCAAGCCCGGCAAGCTGCCTTGGAAGACCGCCAAGGCGGACTATCAGCTCGAGTACGGCGTGGACTCCCTCGAGATGCACCTGGACGCGATCGAGCCCGGCGACAAGGTGGTCATCGTCGACGACGTGCTCGCCACCGGCGGTACAGCCGGCGCGAAGGCCCAGCTCGTGGCCAACAACGGCGGAGAGGTCATCGGGTTCGCGTTCCTGATCGAGCTCGACTTCCTCTCGGGCCGCTCCAAGCTGCCCGAGGGCAGCGAGGTCTGCTCGCTCATCCACGTCGAATAGCAGGATCGACCCGGCGCGCACCGCCGGCGATCCTCGCGTTACGAAGGCCGGGCCGTGCCCAGCCTTCGTCCGTTCTTGGACCTTGCGTGCTTGCGGACGCGATGACGAGGGCTGCAGCGCGAAGGCCTCGGCAAGAGGCGGCGGCGTAAAGCGCGCGGGCTGGAATGTCGAAATACGTGGTGAGAAGGAGAGGATTCGCGGTTACGAACGGCTAGAGTGGTATCATCCGCTACGGAAGACCCGAGTCTTCCCAGCCCGCGAACCTCTTGACGCACCAGTACATCGTCGCACCGGAGGTGCCCGCTTGAGTCCCGTGAGACTCATCGTCACCCGTCGTAGCCTGCCTGCCGCCGCCCTTGCGGTGTGCCTCGCCGTGTCCTGCGTCGCGCCATCCGTCGCCGCGGCCGCCGTGACCACGCCTGAGATCCGCGCGAAGCAGGCCCAGTACGAGGCCGCGCAGTCGCGCCTCGCCGACCTGTCCGACGCCGCTGAGCAGCGCGTTGAGGAGTACAACGGTGCCGTGGAGGCGCTTGCCAAGACCCGCGCGGCGATCGATCAGAACGAGGCGGACCTCGCGGCGGCCACAACGGCGCTCCAGCAGGCGACGGACCGCCTGGGAGGACGAGCGGACTCGATCTACCGCAGCGGCTACGTGGGCCCCCTGGAGCTGTTCTTCGGCGCCACCTCGGTCGAGGACTTCCTCGCCCGCATGGACCTGCTCACCGCCATAGGCAGGCAGGACGCCGACATCCTGTCCGATGTGCGCGACGCGCGCTCCCGGGTAGTGCGGGCGCGTGCCGAGCTCGACGCGCGCGAGGCCGAGCAGGTGTCCCTGCGCGCGCAGGCGGACGAGCGGCGCAAGCAGGTCCTCGACGCGCAGGCCGCACAGCAGCAGTACGTCGCATCGTTGTCCGCCTCCATCAGGCAGCTCATAGCCGCCGAGGAGGCCCGCCAAAAGAAGCTGGCTGCTGAGCGAGCCGCCCTGGCCGCGAAACTCGCCGCGGCGGCGGCCGAGGCAAAGAAGAGCGGCAGCGGGACGCGCAACGTGAGCGACGAGCCCCTGCCCACGGGCAACGGTGTGTCCGACGTGGTGGGCATCGCATTGAAGTACCTAGGCGTGCCGTACGTGTGGGGCGGGACCACCCCCAGCGGATTCGACTGCTCCGGCCTCACCCAGTTCGCATATGCGCGCGTCGGGATCTCGATCCCGCGCACTTCGGGAGAGCAGTTCCACGCCGGCCAGCACATACCGGCCGACAGGGTCGACCTCCTCCAGCCCGGCGACCTCGTCTTCTTCGGCTATCACGGGGATCCGAACCAGGTCCACCACGTGGGCATCTACTGCGGCAACGGCGATTTCATCCATGCTCCCGCGAGCGGCGACCACGTCCGGGTGTCATCGCTGACCGACCGCATCGCGAGCAGGCATGACTACGTAGGCGCCTCGAGGTTCTAGGAGGTGCCGCGATGGGCCGGCCCACGGCGCGCGCGGTGACTGCGTGACGCAACCAGCGATCATAGCCACGGTCACGACCACGGCCCAGCAAGTGAGCCGTCAGCTTCCCGAGCTTGCGTTCGGCACTGGTCTGGCTCTCGTGCTCCTGCTGGCGTTCTGGGGCTTGGCCATCGCGGCCAACCGCAGCATCCGTCACGTGCTGGGCCGGGTGTCGCCGGAATCGGACGCCGCGCACATCGTCGCCCGTGTGTCCTATTGGGCGATCCTCGCGCTGGGCCTCGTCACGGCGCTCGCCGTCGCCGGCTTCCCGATAGCGACGCTGCTCACCGGCTTCGGCATCGTGGGCGCGGCCCTCGCCATCGCCCTGCGAGACATAATCGCCAACCTCGCCGCGGGGTTGTTCTTGCTGGTCAGGCGGCCATTCCGTATCGGCGACGTGATCGTGATCGGCGGGACCGAGGGGCGTGTTACTGACCTGACTATTCGTAACACGGTCATGGAGAGCGCGGACGGCCGTATGGTATTCTTGCCGAACAGCACGGTCCTGAACTCGGTGGTCACGAACTCGTCGGCGGTACATCACCGGCGCGTGCTCGTCGAGGTGGACGTGTCCAGGTCAGGGGATCCGTTCGCCGCCGCGCGCGTCATCAGTCAAGCGCTTTCCGGCATCAAGGGCGCATCAACCGACCCTCCCGCCGAGGCTCCGGCCATAGCGATGGCCGCGGACTCGGTCCGCCTGAGCGGACGCGTGTGGGTGGACACGTCGGCGACGTCGTACATCGCCGCGCACAGCGAGGCGATAGAGGCGGTGAGCCGGGCGCTGGCGGAGGCGGGCATCGAACTCGTCGCCACCGCCGACGCATCCTGACGGGCCCTGCCGGCGCGGTCGAAGCGATCGCGCTCCTGGCGTGAGCCGAGAGGGGGCCCAGCGCGTTGGATCGACTCCTCCTGTCAGGGAACGAAGCCGTTGCGCGCGGTGCCTGGGAGGCCTCCGCTTCACTAGGCGTGGGCTATCCCGGTACCCCTTCCACCGAGGTCCTGGAGGCCTTCTCCCGCCTCGAGGGCGCGAGAGCCCAGTGGGCCCCCAACGAGAAGGTCGCCCTGGAGGTCGCCGCCGGTGTGTCGCTCGGCGGCGGTCGCGTCTTGTGCACCATGAAGCACGTCGGGCTCAACGTGGCGGCCGACCCCCTCATGACGCTCGTCTATACCGGCGTGGGTGGCGGGCTCGTGATCCTCGTGGCCGACGATCCGGGGATGCACTCGTCGCAGAACGAGCAAGATTCCCGCAGGTGGGGGCCGTTCGCCAAGGTCCCGATCCTCGAGCCGGCGGACTCCGCCGACGCCTATGCGTTCACGAAGGCGGCCTTCGACCTGTCCGAGGAGTTCGACACGCCCGTCATCGTGCGCACCGTCGTGCGCGTGGCCCATGCGAAAGGCCTCGTGGACACCGGTGAGCGCGCCCAAGCCCCGGCTCATGCTGCATACGAGAAGGAGCCCGCCAAATGGGTGATGGTCCCCGCCAACGCCAAGAAGCGGCGCGCGGTGCTCGAGGACCGGGTGGCCCGCCTGGTGGAGTGGGCCGAGGCCACGCCGCTCACCACTGAGGAACCCGGCGGCCAAGCGTCCCTGTACGGCGTGGTCACCGCGGGCGCTGCCTACGAATACGTGCGCGAGGTGGTGCCTGACGCCCCGGTGCTCAAGCTGGCGGCCTCGTGGCCGCTCCCGCCTGTGCGCTTGCGCGACTTCGCGGCCAGGGCGGGCCGCGTGCTCGTGGTGGAGGAGCTCGATCCCTACCTGCGCGAGTCGCTGGCCGCCCTCGGCATCCCGCTGGAGCCCGCTGCGATGCCCGTGATGGGTGAGCTCGACCCCGGGCGGCTGCGGGCCGCACTGGGGATGCCGGCCCCCGCGACGCGCGAGCCGTACGCCCAGCTGCCGCCTCGGCCTCCGATGCTGTGCCCGGGTTGCCCCCACCGAGGGGTCTTCGCCGCGCTGCGCAACATGGGTGCCGTGGTCACCGGCGACATCGGCTGCTACACGCTGGGCGCGCTGCCGCCGCTCGCGGCGATCGACTCGTGCGTGTGCATGGGCGCGAGCATAGGCATGGGATACGGCTTCACCCTGGCGCAGGGTGCGCCCGACAGTCCGGTCGTCTCCGTGATCGGCGACTCCACGTTCGCTCACTCCGGCCTCACGGGGCTGCTCCACGAGGTCTACAACGGCGGCGACGCCACGGTGGTGATCCTGGACAACCGCACTACCGCTATGACCGGCCACCAAGGCAATCCGGTCTCCGGTAAGTCGTTGACCGGCGAGGACGCCCCAGGCCTGGACCTCGAGGCCGTCACGCGCGCGTTGGGAGCCGCCAGCGTCGTGCGCATCAATCCCCTGAACCTCAAGCGCACGGAGAAGGTGCTGCGCGAAGAGACCGCGCGCCCAGGAGTGTCGGTGATCATCGCGGAGTCACCGTGCGTGCTGCTGACGAAGCGCACGAGCGAGGACACGTTCGCCGTGGACGCCGCGACATGCACCGCGTGTGACGTGTGCGTGGCGCTGGGCTGCCCGGCGATCGCAAAGGACCCGGCCACCGGCAAGGCGGTCATCGACCCGGCGCTGTGCGTCGCGTGCACCCAATGCGTGCAGGTGTGCACATACCGGGCCATCAAGCCGGCGGGACCGGCGTGCTCCACCGGGGAGGTGTCGTCGTGACCGGCGTGACGAGCGTCTTGCTCGTTGGAGTGGGCGGTCAGGGAACCATCCTGGCCGGCGACGTCCTTGCGCGCACCGCGGCCGCGTCGGGCCTGGACGTGAAGCTCTCCGAGGTCCACGGCATGTCCCAGCGCGGCGGTTCGGTAGACACGACCGTCCGGTTCGGCGAGCGCGTGTTCGCGCCCATCGTCGAGGCCGGAGCGGTGGACCACCTCGTCGCCTTCGAGACGATCGAGGCCGCCCGCTGGATCCAGTACCTCAGGCCCGAGGGCACGCTGCTGGTCAACGCGCGCACCATCGAGCCGCTCCCCGTGCTCACGGGCGCCCTGCCGCCCTCGAGAGGCTTGCGCGCCGCCCTCGAGAGCGACGGCGCCGTGTTCATCGATGCCGAGGGCATAGCCTGCGAGGAAGGCAGCCCCCGCTCGGCGAATCTCGTCCTCATGGGGGCGCTCTCGACGGCCTTGCCGCTTCCCACGGCAGCCTGGCGTACGGTTATCGAGGGACGCGTGCCGCCCAAGACCGTCGCCGCCAACCTCGCGGCGTTCGATCGCGGTCGCGAGATCGCGTCAGCCTTGCTCTCAGCCGAGCCCACCAGCGAAGGGAGTCCGTGATGAACGTGGTCCAGCTCTCCGTCTTCATCGAGAACAAAGCGGGACGGGTCAGCGAGGTCACCGACCTGCTCGGGGCCAACGGCATCAACATCCGGGGATTCTCGGTGGCCGACACCGCCGACTACGGCATCCTGCGCCTCGTGGTCGACGACCCGGACGCGGCCGCGCGGGTCCTCAAGGACAAAGGGTTCACCGTGCGCGAGGACGGCGTCCTGTGCGTGAAGCTCGAGGACCGGCCCGGAGGGCTCGCCTCGGCACTGAAGATCGTGTCTAGCGCAGGGGTGAACATCGAGTACATCTACTCGCTCGTCTCCACGTATGTGGTGCTCAATGTGACCGACCCGGAAGAGGCGATGAAGCTCCTGCAAGACAAGCCGGTCCACCTGGTGACGCAAGAGGAGATCGCAGCGCTCTGAGCCGCCACCGACCCGCGACGGATTCCCGCAAGATCTTGGGTGCACTCGCGCGACGCGTCGCGCGATCCACATAGCCATGATCCATGGCGCGCCGCGAGGCGTGCCGAGGACCCCGGCAGGGTCCTGACATCTAGGGGGTAGGGGAATGTCACGGAGGAGTATCCGTCTGTTGCTCGCGGCGTTGCTCGCGGTCGTAGTGGCCGCCGGGCTGGTCGCGGGCTGTTCCTCGGCGGGAACGTCGAAGAACGCCAGCGAGACCTCTGGCACCGCAGGGGCCGCCAGCGGGACGCCGATCAAGATCGGCGCCGTCGTGTCGCTCACCGGCTCGTACGCCGGCCTGGGCGCAGGTGAGAAGTCCGCGCTCCAGATGGAAGTGGACAAGATCAACAAGGCGGGCGGCATCAACGGCCGGCCCATCGACCTGATCATCGAGGACGACGCCACAGACGCCGCCAAGGCGGCCGCTGCCACCACCAAGCTCATCGAGCAGGACAAGGTCGTGGCGCTCATAGGCGCGACCGGCACCGGCCAGAGCGTGGCCATGCGCAGCGAGGTCGATCGCGCGGGCATACCCGACGTGTCCATGGCCGGCGGCACCGCCGTCGTCAAGCCGCTCGACCCGCTGGTGTTCCAGACGCCTTGGAACAACAGCATCGTGGTCCCGTTCGAGCTCGCCTACATGCAGAAGCAGGGCATCAAGAAGATCGCGCTCATCGGCGACTCCGGCGGATTCGGCAAGGACGGCGACGCCGTGTTCAAGGCCGAGGCACCCAAGTACGGCATGACCGTCGTGGCCGACGAGTCGTTCAACATCGGCGACACCGACATGACCGCGCAGCTCACCAAGATCAAGGCCGCCAACCCCGATGCCGTCGTGGTCATCTCGGCCGGCAAGGAAGCCTCCATCGTGGCGAAGAACGCCCAGTCCCTGGGCATCAAGGCGCCGCTGTACGGCACGCACGGCAACGCGCGTCAGCAGTTCATCGACGGAGCCGGTACCTCGGCCGAGGGCTTCAAGTTCGCGGCCGGCAAGATCCTCGTCCCGTCCACGTACGGCCAGGGCACCCCGGGCTTCACCGTGGCCGAAGACTTCATCACGCGGTTCAAGGCGCTCACCGGCAAGAACCCGGACACGTTCGCGGGACACGCCTACGACGCGATAAACATCATCGCGGCGGCGGCCAAGAAGGTGAACGGCGAGGTCACGCCGGCCGCCCTGCGCGACCAGATCGAGAAGACCACGGGCCTGGTTGGCATCGGCGGCACGTTCACGTACACGCCACAGGACCACAGCGGTCTGACCCAGAAGGACCTGAACATGTACGTCATCAAGAACGGGACGTGGCAGGTGGCCAAGTAGCGAGGCGAACCATCGCCAGCCCCATGCCGGTGATGGGCGAGGGGCGGCCCCGGCGGGCCGCCCCTCGCCCCGCCCTTCGCGAGCGCGGCTCTACTCACGATGAATCCCTCTGAACTGCTCCAGTTCGTCCTGGCCGGGCTCAAGAACGGGGCGATCTACGCGCTCGTGGCCTTGGGCTTCACGGTCGTCTTCGCCTCCACCCAGGTCATCAACTTCGCCCAGGGCGAGTTCTACATGCTCGGCGGCATGCTGGGCGTCTTCTTCTTCAGCGCCGTGGGATTGCCGCTACCGCTGGCCGCCGTGGCCTCGGTGGTCGCCACGGCCGGTGTGGGCCTCGTCTTCGAGCTCCTGGCCATCCGTCCGCGCAAGGACGGCGATCCGCTGGCGATCATCATCATCACCGTTGGCGGCTCGGTGCTCATCCGCTCGCTGGCGCGCCATCTCTTCGGCGCCAACGAGCTGTCGCTGCCGGCCTTCACGCCTGGGCCGTCGCTGTCGATCCTGGGTGCCACCGTCGAGTTGCAGACCCTGTGGCTGTGGGGCCTGGCGGTCGTCGCCTTCGTGGCCTTCTGGTGGCTGTACCGGCGCACGTGGTTCGGCCGCGCGATGCGAGCGGCGGCGATCGACCGCGACGCGGCCCGCCTCATGGGGGTGGACACGGCCACTGTCGTGACGCTGAGCTTCGCGCTCGCGGCAGCCCTGGGTGCCGTCGCCGGCGTCGCAGTCACGCCCATCACCCAGACAGCCTTCGACGTCGGCGCCTCTGTAGGCCTCAAGGGGTTCGCGGCCGCGATCCTCGGCGGCCTGGGAGATCCACTGGCAGCTGTTGGCGGCGGGCTCGTGCTCGGCCTCGTCGAATCCCTCTCCATCGCCGTGCTGCCCTCGGCATTCAAGGACGCCGTGGCGCTCGTGGTGTTGCTCGCGGTCCTCTTCGTCCGGCCTCAAGGCCTCTTCGGCCGCGGTGCCCGGGAGAAGGTGTAGCAGGTGCGACGCCCGTCCCGCTCGCAGATGATCAAGATCGCCGCCGTCGCGGTGGTCGTTGTCGCCATCGCGCTGCTCCCGCTGGTTGTCCAGGACCGCTACACGCTCAAGGTCTTCACGCTCTTGGGCATCCAGGCGATCGTGGTCGTGGGCCTTGCCCTGCTCTTCGGCTACGCCGGGCAGATCTCGCTCGGGCACGCGGCGTTCTACGGCATCGGCGCCTACGTCTCGGCGTGGCTCGTCGCTCCCGCGCCCAAGGGGATGGGGCTTCCATGGCCCGTGGGGCCGCTCGCCGCCATCGCCGTGGCCACCGCGGCCGGGCTCGTGCTGGCTGTGCCCACCATGCGGCTCAAGGGACATTACCTCGCCATGGCGACCCTCGGCTTCGGGGAGATCATGACGGTCGTCTTCGTTGAGGCGCGAGCGTTCACGGGCGGCCCGGACGGACTGTCCGGGATCCCGTTCCCGACACTGGGCGGCTACGTCATGCGCTCTGCCGCCGAGAACTACTGGCTCGTGTGGGCCGTCCTGGGCGTGTGCATGCTGCTGGCCTCGAACCTCGTGCGCTCGCGCCCCGGTCGCGCGCTGCGGGCGCTCCACGCGTCGGAGGCGGCCGCGCGTGCGTGCGGCGTGGACGTCTCTCGCGCCAAGATCGCGGTGTTCGCCTTGTCGGCGGGGCTGGCCGGGCTCGCGGGCTCGCTGTACGCGCACTTCGTGGGCTTCATCAGCCCCTCGACGTTCGGGCTCCAGGCGTCGGTGCTCTTCGTGGCCATGGTGGTCCTGGGCGGGATGGGGTCGCTGTGGGGTGCGCTCGTGGGTGCCGCGTTGCTCACGCTCGTGCAGTTCCCCGATGTGGTGCTGCCCGGGCTTCCCCAGCAAGTCGCCGATGTCCTGCAGGACTGGCAGCCCGACATCTATGGTCTGACCCTCATCCTCGTCATGCTCTTCGCTCCCCGCGGGCTCGCCGGGATAGCGCGCGCCATCGGCGACCGCTTGCGCCGGGCGCCCGTGACCGGCGACGACGAGGACACCACGCCGCCACCGCCCGACCCGTCACCGGCCACGGAAGGGCAGGGATCCTAGATGCTCCTCACTGCCGAGGGACTCACGCGGCGCTTCGGCGGCCTCACGGCGGTCGACGACGTCTCGCTGCGCGTCGCCGAGGGCGAGATCAAGGCCGTCATAGGCCCGAACGGAGCGGGCAAGTCCACGCTCTTCAACCTGCTCACGTCGTTCGACAAGCCCGACGCCGGCCGCGTCCTGCTCGACGGCGAGGACATCACCGGGCTGCCCGTGCACAAGGTCGTCCGTAGAGGTCTCGTGCGCACGTTCCAGAACACGCAGCTCTTCGACTCGATGACCGCGCTGGAGAACGTGATGGTGGGCCGGCACACGCGCACGCGCACCGGGATGCTGGCGGCCGCGTTGCGGATGCCCGGCACCGGCGCCGAGGAGCGCACGTCGCGCGACGAATCGGCTCGTCTGCTGCGTCTCGTGGGCCTCGGTGACTCGGCGGACACCCCGGCCGCCGACCTCACGCAAGGACGGCGCCGCCTTCTGGAGGTGGCCACGGCGCTCGCGGCCCAGCCCCGCATCGTGCTCCTGGACGAGCCCGCCGCGGGCCTCAACAACGCCGAGACCGACGAGCTGTCGTCCGTCCTGTTCCGGATCCGCGACGCGGGCACGACGATCGTCGTGGTCGAGCACGACATGGGCCTCGTGATGGAGGTCTCCGACGACGTAGTGGTGCTCGACCGCGGTCGCAAGATCGCCGAGGGCCCGCCTCGGCTCATACAGAAGGACCCGGCCGTGATCGCCGCGTATCTCGGGGAGGCGCAGGCCGATGTCTGACGAGTCCGGGATGCTCGAGCTGCGTGGCGTGTCCGCCGGTTACGGGCACGTGGCGGTGTTGCGCGACGTCACCGTCTCCGTGGCCGCGGGCGAGCTCGTCACCGTCGTGGGCGCGAACGGAGCCGGCAAGTCCACGCTGCTCAAGGTCGCCGCGGGGCTGGTTCCCGCCGCGTCCGGCTCGGTCTTGTTCGAGGGCGCGGACGTGACACGGCTCAAGGCCGAGCGCCGTGTGTCGCGCGGCATCGCGTTGGTGCCTGAGGGGCGCCGCCTCTTCGGCCCGCTCACCGTGGCCGAGAACCTGGAGCTGGGCGGATACAGCCGGCGCCGGGACAGCGGCGCGGACACGGCTCGCCGGCTCGATGAGGTGTTCGCGCTGTTCCCGGTGCTCAGGGAACGCGCGAGCCAGCCCTCGGCGACGCTCTCGGGCGGCGAGCAGCAGATGCTCGCCATAGGCAGGGCCCTCATGAGCGAGCCCAGGCTGCTGCTGCTCGACGAGCCCTCGCTCGGTCTCGCGCCGCTCGTGGTGCAGGAGATCTTCGCGGCTTTGGACACGTTGCGAGCTCGCGGGGTCACCGTGCTGCTCGTGGAGCAGGACGCGCGGCTCGCGCTCAAGCATGCGAGCCGCGGCTACGTGATGCGCACGGGCCGCGTCGTCCTGGAAGGGACGGCGGCCGACCTGCTCGCCGACGACGACGTTCGCCTCATCTACCTGGGACAATGGCACGGCAAGGGGGTCGCTCGATGATCTGGAACCCGGAGTTCGAGACGATGGGCCGCGGTGAGCTCGAAGCGCTCCAGCTCAGGAGGCTCCAGGGCGTCGCGGCGTGGGTCTACGAGCGCGTGCCCTACTACCGTCACAAGATGGACGAGGACGGGGTGCGGCCCGACCACATCAAGTCGCTCGCCGACGTGCGTCTTCTGCCCATGACCGATAAGGCCACGCTGCGCGACACCTATCCGTTCGGCCTGTTCGCGGTGCCCATGGAAAAGGTCGTGAAGATCCATTCCTCC
Source organism: uncultured Coriobacteriia bacterium (assembly GCA_963768865.1). Taxonomy (GTDB): domain Bacteria; phylum Actinomycetota; class Coriobacteriia; order Anaerosomatales; family CAVYJL01; genus CAVYJL01. Next base: position 140,387 of record CAVYJL010000009.1, read on the forward strand.
TCGGGCACCACCGGGAAACCCATCGTCGTGGGCTACACGCGCGGCGATCTCAACACGTGGACCGAGCTCACCGCCCGAGTGGCCTCGGCAGCCGGCGTGACCGAGGCAGACCGCGTGCAGATGGCGTTCGGCTACTCGATGTTCACCGGTGGCTTCGGCATGCACTACGGCATCGAGCGCGTGGGCGCCACGGTGATCCCCGCCGGAGCCGGAAACACCGAGCGGCACCTCATGATGATGCGCGACTTCGGCACGACGGGCCTGGTCTCCACCCCCACATACGCGCTCTACATGGCCGAGGAAGGCGCCAAGGCCGGCGTGGACTTCCAGAAGCTCCCACTTCGTGTGGGCCTCTTCGGCGGCGAGCCGTCGGGAGAGGGGATGCGCAAGGAGATCGAGGCCCGGCTGGGCATCATCGCCACCGACAACTACGGCCTGTCCGAGGTGGGCGGTCCCGGCGTGTCCGGCGAGTGTGAGTGCCGCTGCGGCCTCCACCTTGCCGAGGACCACTTCCTGGCCGAGATCGTGGACCCGGCGACGGGGGAGGCGCTCCCGCCCGGCGAAGAGGGCGAGCTCATCCTCACGCCGCTGACCAAGGAGGCGTTCCCGGTGCTCAGGTACCGCACGCGCGACCTGACCGCGCTGGACCTCGAGCCGTGTGAGTGCGGGCGCACGATGGCTCGCATGCGCAAGGTGCGCAAGCGCACCGACGACATGATGATCATCCGCGGTGTCAACGTGTTCCCCAGCCAGGTGGAGGACGTCCTGCTCAAGATCGAGGGCGTGCAGCCCCACTACCTGATCGTGGTCGACCGCGCAGGCGGGACGGACGACATCGAGGTCCGCGTGGAGGTGGACGAGGCGATCTTCTCGGACTCGATGGCGGACATGGCCCACTTCACCGACGAGGTCGCGGGGCGCCTCCACGGCGTGCTTGGCCTTCACGCGCGCGTGCGCCTCGTGGAGCCGGGAACCATCGAACGCACCGCCGGAGGAAAGGCGCAGCACGTCATCGACAACCGCGTACTCGACTAGACTGGGTCACCGGCCAGCGCGCGCCCGGGGCCGCATGGCGCCCGCGCTCGGTAGCCGCAGCGACACTGGGAACAACCGGTATATGCAGATCTGGGTCATCGCCGTCATCGTGGTCGCCGTCATCGTCGTCGCGTTCGGCGGCGCGTTGCTGTACCGTGTCCTCGCCGAGCGCCGTCTCAAGCGCTCGGTGGTCTGGCTGATCCAGCGCAAAGAGGCCATCCAAGCGGGATCGGACTCTATGCGGCGCCTCGTGACCCGTATGGCCGAGGAATCCGACGCTCAGCTGGCCCGTTTCGCCGAGGATCCCGAATGTGAGGACCGCCGGGCCTTCGGCGACGTGGCCCTGCACATGCGCATCGTGGACGAGGAGCTGGATCACGCCGACGTGCCGGCGGAGCTGTTCCAGGTCGCCGTGGACATGCAGCTGGCGGCCAGGACGATCTGGGCCTCGGCAGAGAAGGCCGAGGCAAGGGGAGGGGCGGACGCGCTCGCCGGCGTCGCGTCGATAGACCTGCGGGGGATAACCGACCACGTGGGGAAGATGAGCGCCGAGCTCCACGAGTTCGCCGCCCGCCACCACGTGGACGATCACTCTGTGTACGGCGGCGGGCTCTACATCTAGGCGGCGGACCGATACTCGCGAGACAGGACGTACATGGCAGACGAACAGGTTCATCCGACGGTGGTGGAGGTGGGAGACGACGCGGACGTCCTTCGCATCGTGCGCCGGATCCTGCCTTGGGTCCTGCTCGTGCTCGTGCTCCTGCGGGTGATCGCGATCGTGGCGGACTATCGCTCGCAGACCGCGCCCAAGACGAGCAGCACCGCATCGTCGTCCGCCGCCAAGCCGGCGGGGAAGCCTGCAGCAAAGGCCCCCAAGCCGGCGACCTCTTCGGCCACGCCGTCCGGGACCGCGAGCGCGCCGGCGACCTCTTCGGCCACGCCCACGGCCACCGTGGTGGTGCTCGTGGACGGCGTGAACTTCCGCACCGCGCCCTCGAACACGTCCTCGGTCATAGAGGCGCTCCCCAAGGACGCCACACTCACGTGGCTGGGCGACCAGAGCGGCTGGTACCACGTCCGCGACGCGCAGGGTCGCGAGGGCTACATCACGATGAGCACGAGCTATGTGCGCAAGCAGTAGTGCCTGCTCTCACGGCGTTCGCGCCGGCCTTGATGCCGGACGCGGGGCGGTGCGCTAGGCTTTGACCATGCACCAGCACCCATCCATCGGTTCCGCCGTCGACTTCTACCGCTTGCGTGTCCGCAGCCTCGACGCCATCGGCGAGCCGGACCTCGAGTGGCGCGACGACACATGGTACCGGCAGCCAGCCGCCGACGTGCCCACCGGGGCGACCACATACCTCATCGAGGCCGTGGAGCTCGACGACCCCGACAGCGCCCACGTCATAGCATCCACGGACGACTACCAGGAAGCGGTGGCCCTGCACGCCCGCGCCGCCGAGGACCTCGCCGAGGCCACGCGGTCCCAGTTCGAGGCCGCTTGGTTCCCCGAGCCGGCCGCCGCAGGGGACGACAGCCCCGCGGGAGAGTGATCCCGGCCCCATGGGCGATGGCCGACTCCGGGTTCTCGCGTGGCTTACTTTACATAAGATATGTTATCGGGCGTACCACGGACGTGTGATGACGGAGAAGCGAGCTTCCCAGGAGCACCCCTGGCTCTACCCCCGGGCTGCCCGGCCGTGCCCGATCGCAGGCGCGGAGGCTACTTGCCGCCGGGAGAATCGGCGATGAGCTGCGAGATCGTGACGACCCCGAACCCCCGGCGCTTGAGCTCCGGCAGGATCTTCACCATCGCCTCGTACGTGTCCTTGCCCTTCCAGTGGCAAAGGATGATCTCGCCGGGCTTGAGGCCGTCCATGACGTTCTTGTAGAGCTGTTCGGGCGTGGCCGACCGGCTCGTGTCCGCGAACGACCGGCTCCACATGACCAGCTTGTAGCCCAGCGCCCCGGAGGTCGTCTTGACCTGCGTGTCGTAGTTGCCGCCCGGCGGCCTCATGTACGGCGCCTGGTTGCCCGTGACGGCCGAGATCGCCGTCTGGGTCTTCTCGAGCTCGCTGTTGATCCCGGACTCTGACAGTTTCTTCAAGTTCGCGTGGTCCCAGGTGTGATTCGCGATCTCGAACCCGTCGGCATTGAGCCGCTTCACGAAAGCGGGGTTCTTCTTGACGGCCTGGCCAAGGAGAAACGTCGTGACGCGGATGTGGTTGTCCTCGAGCAGTTTGAGCAGCCTCGGGTCGTAGGACAGGCCGTCATCGATCGTGATTGCCACGTACTTGTGCCGAGGATGCAGCTTCCTTATCACTTGCGGTTCCACCGCGGGCGCGTCAGGGAAGCGCACCGCCGCTTTCGCGACCGCCTCGGGGGTGCCGGAGGCGCCTGTGGTAGCCGTCGCCTCGGCCGAGGCACTCGCGTCGGCGGTGCCCGGCGTTCCCGTGGCCACGGCTGCTGAGGTCGCCGCGGACGAAGGCGTGGTCGACGCCGGAGGAGCCGCGGACACCGGGTCCACCGGCTTGTCCGGCGAGAGCAGGCGCCCCGCCGCCCCGAAAGCGGCCAGGGCTCCCCAGGCGAGGACGGCGACGAGCACGACGGAGCCCGCCACGACGAGCGCGATCCGGCCCCAGCGGGGACCGGGAGCGGACCCGGCGGACCGGGATCTGTCAGACCTTCGGGAGGACGTCACGTCCACTCCCCTTCCATAGGCGGCACGGGCGTCGGGATGTCCGGGCAGCAAGCATAGGGCCACGGACCGCGGCGCGGCGACCCCGTGACCCCCTCGTCATCTGAGCGTCGGCCCCGGACCGCGGTTATCCGCAGCCCAGGGCCGGTAGATAAGGCCTGGTGAAAGGCCGATATCACGTTTCCGGTCCGCTCGAGGGCCCGCCCTCCGGCGCCCATAGCGGGCCGAGGTACCGCGCGCAGGGACCGTTACCGGCCAGGACTTGGGCCAAAGCCGCGGCGAGGGGCGGACGCAAGTCCAGCGACGCGAGAGAGGCCGGCGGCACGAGCTCCACTGCTTCCACGCGAGGGTCTTGAGGCGCCTCGGTGACGGACCCACCCACGATGCTCGCCGCGAAAGTGATGTTCACAACGTGACGGCCTCCGTCGCGTGGCTCGATAGTGTCGTTGACCAGCACGATCTCGCCGGGCTCTATCTCGAGTCCGGTCTCCTCCCACACCTCGCGCATGAGTGCCCCGCCCAGGGTCTCGCCGTGCTCCACGCCGCCGCCGGGCAAGAGGTGATACGTCGAGTCTCCACGCCGATGGCGCACTAGGACGACTCGTCCGTCCGAGGCGAGGATCAGCGCGCCCACCCGGATGCGCGGGCGCTCAGACGCCGGTGCTGCCAAAGCCGCCCTCCCCCCGGACTGTCTCATCAAGCTCCGGTACCTCGACGAGAACCGCGTGCTCTACCCGCTGGACGACGAGCTGGGCGACCTTGTCGCCGCGGGAGATCTCGATCGGGGTCACCGGGTCCAGATTCACTGCGATGAGCTTGATCTCACCGCGGTAGTGCGCGTCGATAAGGCCCGGCGTGTTCACGAACGTGAGGCCGGTCCGCAAAGCGAGACCGGAACGCGGCTGGACGAAGCCGGCGTGGCCCGCGGGGATGGCGACGGCGATGCCCGTGGGGACGAGCGCCCGCTCGAACGGCGCGATCGTGACGGATTCGGCGGCGAACAGGTCCAGGCCAGCGTCGCCCTCGTGCGCGTAGCTCGGGACCGGGAGCTCGGCGTCGAGGCGCTTGACCGGGACCGTCACCATCTAGCCCAACTTCTTGAGCTCGGCGGCGAACTCGTCGAGATCTTGGAACGACTTGTACACGGACGCGAAGCGTACGTAGGCGACCTTGTCCAGGTCCTTGAGCCGCATGAGGACGAGGTCACCGACCTGGACGGCCGAGACCTCGCAGCCCAGGCCGTTGCGTGCCTCGGCCTCGACCTCGCTCACCAGGGCGTCGAGTTGTTCGGCGGTGACGTCGCGCTTGGCCGCGGCCGTCATCAGGCCTCGCATGAGTTTGCTGCGGTCCCAGGGCTCACGACTCCCGTCGCGCTTGATGACCATGAGAGGCATCTCCTCGATGCGCTCGTAGGTCGTGAACCGCTCGCCGCATTCCAGGCACTCACGCCGGCGGCGGATGGCGTCCTGCGACTCGGAGACGCGTGAGTCCACGACCTTCGTCTCCTCTTGGCCACAGTACGGACAGCGCAATAGTCCCACCCCTATATATAGGTCCGGTGGAAGGCTAGCACGCCACATATTGCGGCACAACCGAGAGCGGGGCCGGCGCAGCAGGCACAGAAGCCCCACCAGCCCGCGCAGGGAGCGGGCGGCGGGGCTTCTCACGGCCGCGCGAGGGAACGCGGCCGGGCAGGGCGGAGCTCGCCGCCCTACTCAGGAATAGCGGCCCAGAACCACGGGCAGGAGCACCACGAGCGAGAGCGCGGCGGTCATCAGCGCGTACGCGAGGCTGTCGGGCAGCTCGACGCGGCCCCCCTCGCGGATCACTACCAGCCGCGGACGCCCGGTGACCCGCGCCTCCGGAACCCTGGACCCGTGATTGCCGCTGGTCTGATGCTGCATGGCGATCCCCTCCTGTGCCCACTCGGTCTGTGAGAAGAGCCTACGACGGCGGTCTGACACGGACCGAACGTATGTTCTATAGGCACTCTACCGAACAGGTGTTCGGTCCGTCAAGACCTTGGACCGAACTGATGTTTGCCCCCCTGTGCGAAGAAGGCTTACACTACGGCCGTACACACGTTCGATTCGGGAGGGCCGTGAGATGCCGGACGTGCGCGAACTCACCGACAGGCAGCGCCAGATCCTGGACTACATCAACGCCGACGTACGGCGTCGCGGTTTCCCGCCCAGCGTCCGCGAGATCGGTGAAGCCGTGGGGCTCTCATCCTCGTCCACCGTGCACAGCCACCTGGCCGCGCTGGAGGACAAGGGCTTCATCCGGCGCGACCCCACCAAGCCCCGCGCCCTCGAGGTCATCGCCGGCCGAGGTGCCGCGGCGCGCTTCGAGGAGACCGGCAGGGTGCACGCGGTGCCACTCGTGGGCCAGGTCGCCGCCGGTGCCCCCATCCTGGCTGCCGAGAACATCGAGACCACGATCCCTCTGCCCGACGAGCTCGCGGACGACTCGACCTTCATCCTCAAGGTGAAGGGAGACTCCATGATCGAGGCGGGCATCTTCGACGGCGATTTCATCGTCGTCCATCCGCAGCCCACCGCCGACAACGGCGAAATCGTGGTGGCACTATTGGATGACGAAGCCACCGTGAAGCGGTTCTACAAAGAGTCGGGCCGGGTCCGGCTGCAGCCCGAGAACTCGTCGATGGAGCCCATCTACGCCACCGACGTCGCGGTGCTGGGCAAGGTCGTCTCGCTCTTCAGGCGCATCTAGCAGCTCGCTTCCGCAGGTCCGGGCCTGGGTTGGGACCTGCCCGCCCGGCCCCTAGTCCTCGCCTCGCGGCGGGGCCTCCTGATGCGCGGCGGCGCCGTCACCCACGCGGAACGGCGTGAGCCGCGCCTCGAGCTCCTTGGGCACCCTCACGTGGAGGCGCCAGCCGTCTTCCTCGGCATGCTCGGAGGTGACGTCGGCGTACTCGTGGGCCAGGCGAACGAGGTCGCCCCGGGTGAACGGGACGAGCAGCTCCATCGCGGTGCTCCTGCGAGCCGCCTCGGCAGACACCCGTTTGCGCAGCGTTTCCAAGCCTTCGCCGGTAGTGGCGGAGACGAACACGCCCGAGGGCGCGCGGCGCTTGAGCCGCGCCAGCTCCGCCGGCGGCAAAAGGTCGATCTTGTTGTAGACGCGCAGCTCAGGCGTGTGCGCCACCCCGAGTTCGCCAAGCACCTCCGTCACGGCCGCGATCTGCGCCTCGTGCTCCGGATGCGCGGCGTCCACGACATGCAGGAGCAGGTCGGCGTCGCGGGTCTCGTCCAAGGTGGACTTGAACGCCTCCACGAGCCCATGGGGGAGCTTGTGGATGAACCCGACCGTGTCCGTGAGCGTAACCACTCGCCCGTGCGGCAAGCTCATCTGCCTCGTCGTGGCGTCGAGCGTCGCGAACAGCATGTCGGCTTCCAGCACGCCGGCGCCGGTCAGCGCGTTCTCCAGGGTGGACTTGCCCGCGTTCGTGTAGCCGACCAGAGAGACCCGGAAGACGCCCGAGCGCGCTCGCGCCTTGCGCTGCACGACGCGGTCGTGGTCCACCTTCTTCAGCTCGCGCTTGAGCTCGGAGATCCGGCGCCTGGTAAGGCGGCGGTCGGTCTCGAGCTGAGACTCACCCGCTCCGAACCTGGCGCCTCGACCGCCGCCCAGACGCTCTGCGACGAGGTGCCCCCACAAACCCTTGAGCCGAGGTAGAGCGTACTCCATCTCGGCGAGCTCGACCTGGAGCTTACCTTCACGGCTCGTCGCGTGCTGCGCGAAGATCTCCAGGATGAGCGCGGTCCGGTCCAAGACGCGCGGTCCCGCGACGAGGTCTTCGAGATTGGCCTGCTGGCTGGGCGTGAGGTCGTCGTCGAAGATCACGTGCGTCACGTCCCGGTCGTGGGACAGACGGCAAGTCTCGTCGGCCTTGCCCGCTCCGACGAACGTCCGCGGATTGGGCGAGTCGAGGCGCTGGGTCACGGTGCTCACGACCTGAGCGCCGGCCGTCTCGGTCAGACGAGCGAGCTCGGCAAGAGACTCATCGACCGGCCAGGACCTCGACCCCAGGTCTACTCCTACTAGGAGTGCTCGATCCTCGGGGCTCTTGCGAGTCGACTGCGGCTTGAAGCGGCGTGATCCCATGACGAGGGCTTATGCCCTAGAGGACCGCCTCCATGCGCGCAACGGCCTCTTCGAGGCGATCGTCGGGCGTGGTGAGTGAGATGCGGATGAAGCCCTCGCCGCTGGGCCCGTACGCCGATCCGGCCGGGACGATGACGTTGGCCTCTTCCAGGATGTGCGTGGCGAAGGAGGCGGAGTCGTAGCCCTCGGGCACCTTGGCCCAGATGTAGATGGTGGCCTTGGGTGTCGCCGCCTCGATCCCGATCTTGCCCAGAGCGTCTACAACCAGGTCGCGACGGCGCTGGTACATGGCGCACAGTGCGTCGATCTCGGACTGCGGGCCGGCGAACGCCTCGATGGCGGCGTCCTGGATGGCGGTGAAGACGCCGGAGTCGATGTTGGACTTGACCGTGCCCAGCGCCTTGATGGCGGTCTCGTTGCCGCAGGCGAACGCCACTCGCCAGCCGGTCATGTTGTACGCCTTCGAGCAGCTGAACAGCTCGATGGCCACGTCCTTGGCGCCGGGGCGCTCCAGAAAGCTTGGGGGCCGGTAGCCCTCGTAGCCGATCTCGCTGTAGGCGTTGTCGTGGATGACGAGCAGGTCGTGTTCCTTGGCGAACGCGATGGCCCGATCGAAGTACTCCTCGTTCGCGATGGCCGAGGTCGGGTTGTTGGGATAGCTCAGGAACATCATCTTGGCCTTGGCCAGGACGTCGGCCGGCGTGGACTCGAAGTCCGCGAGGAAGCCGTTCTCCTCGCTCATGGGCATCCAGTGCGTCAGGCCGCCCGCCATGATCCCGCCGGTGTGGTAGACGGGGTATCCGGCCCCCGGGACGAGCGTGTAGTCGCCCGGGTCGACGAAGGCCGTGAACAGGTGCGCGATGCCTTCCTTGCTGCCGATGAGCGCGAGGGTCTCGGTCTTGGGATCGATGTCCACGCCAAAACGGCGCTTCATCCACTGCGATGCCGCCTCCCGGTAGCGCGGAGCGCCCACGTAGCTCGGATACCGGTGGTTGGCCGGGTTCTTCGTGGCCTCGATCATCGCGTTGACGATGCGCTCGGGCGTGGGCGTGTCCGGATCGCCGATGCCCAGCGAGATGACGTCGATGCCCTGAGCGCGCTTGATGTCGGCCTTGCGGTCGATCTCGGCGAACAGGTACGGGGGAAGGTTGGCGATGCGGTTCGCGGTCCTCACAGGTGACGTCATCCCTTTCTCGGGCTCGGAAAGCCGATCGCCGAGCTGCGATGCGGCCGGACTTGCAAGCCAGCTTATCAGAAGGGCCCGGCTCAGCCGGGCCCCCACCAGCGCGTTGCCGCGACGTTCCGTGCCGGGCGCCGGCTCAGTCTTCCGACTCCAGCGCGATGGAGCCCGCGAAGACCTCCTCGGCAGGTCCGGTCATGTACACGCGCCCGTCTTCTGCCCAGCGGATCACGAGCTCGCCGCCCGGAAGCTCGACGGCCGCCTCGCGGGCGACACGGTCCTCCAGCGAAGCCGCGACAACCGTCGCGCACGCGCCCGAGCCGCAGGCCAGCGTCTCTCCGCAGCCGCGCTCCCACACGCGCAGGCGGATGACGCCTTGGGCCGTGACCTGCGCGAACTCTACGTTCGTGCGCTCCGGGAAGGCCGGATGGTGCTCGATGAGCGGGCCCACGGTCTCCACCGGGGCCTCATCGACGTCGTCCACCCAGATGATCGCGTGCGGGTTGCCCATGGAGACGCAGGTCACGAGGAACGTGCCGGCGGCAGTGGCCACCTCGGCACCGATGACCGCTTCGTCGTCGGGGCGGACCGGGGCCAACGTGGTGGGCACGAGCGCGGGCGACAGGATCGGGTCGCCCATGTCCACCGTCGCTGCCTCCATCCCGCCGTCGGGGCCCAGCGCCACCTCGACCGGGAAGACGCCTGCGAGCGTCTCGACCCGCAGCGTCTCCCCCTCGATGAGGCTGTGGTCGACGGCGTACTTGGCGAAGCATCGGATCCCGTTCCCGCACATCGCAGAGCTGGATCCGTCGGAGTTGAAGTACAGCATGAAGAGGTCGGCCTCGTCCGACGTCGCCGGGCGGATCAGGATCACGCCGTCAGCGCCCACGCCGAAGCGCCGGTCGCACAGCCAAGCGACGGCGTCGGGCTCGAGCTCGAGCTCACCGTCCAGGTCCGGGATCGATGACGAAGTCGTTGCCCAGGCCCTGCATCTTGACGAATTCGAGGTCCACTCAGTCCTCCGTGGGTCCGCTGCGACCGGGGCCGCCGCCGTCTCGTGCCGAGGATTCTACCAGGGCCAGCGCGGCATCCAGCGCTTCGCGCGCATCCGTAGCCGTGACGTCGAACCAGTGGATGCGAGGATCCGCCTTGAACCAGGTGATCTGCCGCTTCGCGTAGCGTCGCGTCGCCTGCTTGATCGCGGCGACCGCCTCTGCAAGGCCGCTCCCCTCCTCCACCACGGGCACCAGCTCCTTGTAGCCTATGGCCTGCGCGGCCGTGAGGGCGACCCGGTAGCCGGCGCCGAGCAGGTCGCGGACCTCGGTGAGCAGACCGGCCTGCATCATGCGGTCCACGCGAGCGTCGATACGCTCGTAGAGCTCGGGCCGCGGCACCTCCAGGCCCAGGTAGATGGTCTCGTAGAACGACTTGCGGCCCGAGAAGCCGGCTGCCTGCCGAGCGTACGAGACGCCCTGATCGTGCATCTCGAGCGCCCGGATCGTGCGGCGGACGTTGTTGGGGTGCACGATGGCGGCCGCGGCCGGGTCGCGCTGGGCGAGCACGGCGTGGAGCCCCTCGGGGCCCAGCTCGGCGGCGAGCGCTTCGTAGCGGGCCCGAGCCTCGGAATCGAGCGCCCCGCTCGGGAAGTCCATCTCGTCCAGGGCGGCGCGCACGTACAGGCCGGTGCCGCCCACCACGATGGGAAGCGCACCGCGAGCGGCGATGTCCTCGATCGCGGCACGGGCGTCGCGCTGATACACGGCGGCGGAGTAGGCCCCGCCCGGCTCCACGAGGTCCACGCAGTGATACGGCACCCGCCGCCGCTCGACCGGCATCTTGGCCGTGCCGATGTCCATGCCTCGATAGACCTGCATGGAGTCGGCCGACACGATCTCGCCGCCCAGAGCCTCGGCCAGAGACTCGGCCAGGTCGGATTTGCCCGACGCGGTGGGTCCCACGACGGCGAGGACCCGGATGTGAGCGCGCGCAGACCCGGTCCCCGTCTCCGGGGCCGGGGCACGGCGCGACTCAGAAGTATCGGTCAACCCGGAACCTTTCGAGCGAGATCGTCTCGCCCGGCATGATACCGGCCTTGCGCATCGCGATGGCCACCTGCTCTTCAGGGGTGTCCACGCCCTCGAGGTCCGGCAGCAGCAGGCCTCGGCGCCAGTCGCAGCTCACGATCACGCCGTAGACCTTGGGGTCCAGCTCCGTGAGCGACACCATGGGCTCCGGGTCGTGGAGCACGTCCACGCTGATGTCCAGGTCGTCGAGCTCCTGGGCTTCGAGCGGCGGGAACCTCGGGTCGTTGACCGCCGCTTCGATGGCCTTGTCCACGATCTCGCGAGCCAGGTCCGCCCTCGTGGGCCCCGTGCATCCGATGCACCCACGCAGCTCACCCTGCCTATGCAGGCTCACAAAAGCCCCGGCCCGCTCGCTGAGCAGCTCCTCGAAGCCGGTGAACTCGTCCAGGCGGGTGCCCTGGCGCACGTACTGCTCGATGGCCTTGCGCGCGAGCCTCGTTTGCGGGCTCGCGTCGGTCCCGGGCATCCCGCCGCGAGATCCGCGCTCGGCGGTTGCCTCGCTCACCCACGGCTCGGGGAGAGCCGCTACCACCTCCGGGTCGCTCGCGACCGCGGTCAGGTAACCCACGCCCCACGGGCCCTCGTAGCTCAGAAGGTGCGTCTTCGCGCCGGTGCCGTCCAGGAAACCCGCCATTGTCACGAACGAGCGGGTGCCGCACTCGCCGGCGGTCTCTAGCCTGCCTATGTCCACGCCTTCGACGGCGTCCCAGTCCCCCGCGCCGATGGACTCCACGAGGAACCGGTCATAGAGCCGCCCTTCCGGCGAGAATCCCGCCGGCGCTCCCGGGAAGAGGCGGTGGCTGCAGTCCCCACTCGCCACGAACGCCACCCGGCGGCCCATCTCGTTGGCGGCGCGGGCTATCGCGCGCCCGAACTCGCGATGCGTGTGCAGTGGCAGGAACGCGAACGAGAGAACCAGCAGCGGCGTTGCGCCGCTTCGCTGGAGGAAGCTCATGGGAACGAGCACGCCGTGGTCGAGCGTCCCCCCGCGCACGAACGCGCTGCGCGGCAGCGCGGGGATGCCCGCGGCCGCCGACTCCGCGATGATGGCGAGCGCGAGCTCTGGATCGCCCGCCGCGTCGATGCGGACCTGCGGCGCACCGAACTGTCCCAGATCGCCCGCGACCCTGGGTGAGTCCTCCACCCCGAACGCGTCGTAGGCGCCCTCGGCATGCGGGGACATCACGATGATCGTGTCGGGCTCGAACTCGCGCAGAAGCTGCGCGGCGCGCTCCATGGAGGCGGCGGAGTGCGCCGTGGCGTCCGCCTCGGCACGCCCCACTTCCGGCACCATGATGGGGGGATGCGGGGCGACGATGCCCAGCGTGGACGGTCTCACGGTGATCACCTCTCGGTCCGAGCGTGACCCGGCGCTGTCGCGCGCCGCGATCGCAGAAGCCCCCGAGGAGCACCCGGCGGCTCCGCCACCAGCCCTATCCCCGCAGGGTTCCGCGCAGAAACCACGTCTGCGCCTCCTCGATGTGAACGCGCACGAAGGTGCCGGCCAGTGCCGAGGCGCTCGCCTCGGCCGGCAAGGGCGCATGCACCACCTTGTTCGTGGAGGTCCGGCCCTTGAGCAGACGGGGGTCGCGATCGGAGACGCCCTCGATGAGCACGTGCTGCGTGGTGCCCACGTACGTTCGCGCGTGCTCGAGCGCGGAGCGGTGCACCGCGGCCACAAGCCGGTCGAAACGCGTCTGCGTCACCTCGCGTGGCACTCGGCCGGGCATCTCAGCGGCGGGCGTGCCCTCACGTGGTGAGTAGATGAAGGTGAAGAGCTGGTCGTAGCGCGACGCTTCCACCAGCTCCATGGTCGCGTCGAAGTCCTCGTCGGTCTCGCCGGGGAAGCCGACGATGATGTCGCCGGACAGCGCCAGGTCGGGCATGGCGGCGCGCGCCTGGCGCGCCAGGTCCATGTAGTGCGCCGCGGTGTAGCGACGGTTCATCGCCGCAAGGATGCGGTCCGACCCTGACTGAGCTGGCAGGTGGAGGTACCGGCAGACCTGGGGTGTCGCGGCCATGGCCGCGATGGTCCCTTCGCTGAGGTCCTTGGGGTGGCTGGTCGTGAAGCGCAGCCACGGCACGCCCGAGGCACCCGCGACCTCCCTGAGCAGCTCGGCGAACCGCGGCTCGCCGTAGCGGTCCCGCCCGTACGAGTTCACGTTCTGCCCCAAGAGCGTGATCTCGACCACTCCGTCGGCCACCAGGTCGCGGGCCTCCGCGACGATGTCCTCGAACGGCCGGCTGCGCTCCGGGCCCCGTACGTCGGGGACGATGCAGTAGCTGCAGCGGTTGTCGCAGCCCACGGTGATGGGGAGCCACGCGCTCCACGGCCGATCGCGGCGGCTGGGCAGATCGCTCGCGAACGTCTCGGTACCGTCCACGACGCGGACCTGCGCGCGGTGCGTCTCCGCGGCCCGTTCCAGCAGCATGGGAAGCTCGTGAACGTTATGCGTGCCAAAGACCACGTCCACGTGCGGCAGCAGTCCGGCGAGCCCCTGAGCGTCCTTCTGCGCGACGCACCCGCCCACCGCGATGAGCGTGCCGGGACGGGCCGTCTTGACCGGCTTGATCGTGGCGACCTGGCCGCGCAAGCGCTCCTCGGCACCCTCACGGACGGCGCAGGTGTTGAATACGATCACATCGGCGGCTTCGAGCGTGGCCGAGGGCGTCATCCCGGCAGCCTCCAGCATGCCGGCGATGCGCTCGGAGTCGTGCTTGTTCATCTGGCACCCGAAGGTGCGCACGTAATAGGTCCTCATGGCCGGGAAATGGTAGCACGCGGGCCCGACACGCTCTTGGAGCGCTGCTACTCCCCCGCCGCGGCCAGCAGCCGCTCGTAGGCGCCCTCGGGGAGCTCCACCGACCCCATCTCGGGCGAGCGGCCGCCCGGCCCGTGATAGTCGCTGCCCCCGGTCACGAGCAGACCCAGCCGTTCGGCTGTCTGCGCCAGCTCGACACGCTGGGCGGGCGTGTGCTCGGCGTGGTAGGCCTCGACGCCTGCCAGACCCTGCGCGGCCAGCTCGGGGATGAGCCCCACCACACCGGACAGGGCCGGGTGAGCCAGAACGGGCAGCCCGCCGGCCTCCCGGATCGTCGCGAGCGCGTGCGCCGGCTCGGGCAGGTCCCCGGGCTCCCAGAACGGGCGGCCTTTGCCGATGAGCTCATCGAACGCCGTGGGCACGTCGGGGACGTGCTCGCCGCGCACGAGGGCTCTGGCAAGGTGGGCCCGCCCCACCGAGCCGCCGTGGGCGAGCTCGAGGACGGTCTGGAACGGCACGTCGTATCCGGCTTCGCGCAGACGCGCGGCCATGCGCTCTATCCGACGCCTGCGACCCCTGCGCAGCCGTTCGAGCTCGACGACGAGCGATGCGGAGTCGGGGTCCACGAAGTACCCGAGCAGGTGCGCGTCCAAGGTGCCGATCCTGGTCGAGAGCTCGACCGCAGGGATGCATCGCAATCCCAGTTCCCCGGCCCGCGCGGCGCAGGCGCGCACGCCTTCGACCGAATCGTGGTCGGTGAGAGCCAGGGCCGCCAGCCCCAGCCGGGCCGCGCGCTCGGCGAGAGCGGCAGGCGACAGCGTGCCGTCTGAGCGGTCACTGTGGACGTGGAGGTCGACGCGGGGCGAACCCGTCATCGCGCCGGCCTACGGGTGCTTGGGGCGCGGTTCCACGAGGATGCGGATCGCGGTGCGCTCTTCGCCGTTGATCTCGATGTCCGCGAAGGCCGGCACGCACATGAGGTCCATGCCGGTGGGCGCGAGGAACCCGCGCGCGATCGCGATGGCCTTCACGCCCTGATTGAGGGCGCCGGCGCCCACGGTCTGGATCTCGGCCGCCCCCTGCTCGCGGATCACGCCCGCGAGGGCACCCGCGACCGAGTTCGGATTCGAGCGTGCCGAAACCTTGAGGACTTCCACGGCTGCCTCCGTGCTACAGATCATAGTGCGTTCCCTGGTACATCGTGTTGCTGCTCAGCCAGCCCCTCTAGCTCCCCCGGGGCCGACCGTGGACCTTGAGTATAGCGCAACGGTTGGGGGTCCACGCCGCGCCTCTACCTCGGGTGGAGGTATCGGCACGCGTTCACCGGAGCCTGAGGCCTACTTCGCTACAAGTACGAACGCCCCTTCCCGCGGCGCCGGTCATTCCTCCTTGTCCACCGCGAAGCGGACCTTGATCTCATCGCGCCCCACGATTATCCGAGGCTCGCCGCGCAGGTTGAGGTAATACCGCTCGGCCAGGTCGTCGAAAGCGGCCGTGAGATCGTTGGCGAACCGGGCGAGATCCTCGTCCGCGATGCGCAGCCCTCGGCGATCCTTGTAGATGTCGGGCGTCGACGCGGCGGCCGGTGCAGAGGCCGTGACCGAGGCGAGCACGGTCCGCAGAGGCTCCAGCTCTCCCGAAAGCACGCGATGAGCGGTCCGCTCGGAGATCTCGAGGCCCATGGAGCCCGCCGTCGAGACCAGTTCGGCCGCGTCGGCCGCCGCCGTGGGCCGCTGCCACACCATGAGGCGCGCCGTGTCGTCGTTGAACAGCAGGTCGGCGGCGTCGAGCTCGTCGCGCGCGACCGTATGCATGGTGGCGACTATCTCCGCAGGTGAGCCGAGGTATACGTCTACAGACGGATGCTCCAGCGCGAACTCGACGATGCGGCGCACGATGTTGTGCGGTCCGCGCGCCACGACGAGCGATCCGTCCTCCGCGCGTTCGATGGACGGCCAGGTGGACTGGTCGGCACGCTCCGCGAGGTCGCTCGTGTCGGAGACCACGTGCATCGCCAGCCCGCGATGGGCGTCGGAAGCCGCCACGCGGGCGGTCACGACGTTGCTGCGCACGCTGAAGAGCGCCATGCCTCGGCCATGGACGCCCCAGGTGTCCGTGACCATCGTCTCGAGCTTGCTGGTCACGCGGGGCTCGAAGATGGTGTCGTGCAGGTGCTCCGGCACGCCCGTGCCGTCGTCCACGACCGTCATGATGCGCAGGTCGCCCTCGCGCGCAGTGGCCACGAAGATGCGGCTGGCATGCGCGTCGCGGCTGTTGCGCAGGAGCTCGATCACGATGTCTTCGAACGAGCGGACGTCGTGTTTGGCCTGGCGCCGCTCCGCCTCGGAGATGCGCAGCCGTACGAACCCCTCGCCGAAGTCTTCCTCGATCTTGAGGTGCGCTTCGCCCGAGACGGTCTCGACGAACTCCAGAAGTGGGTCTCGTTCGGTCATGAGCGCGAGTCTACACTGCCGGTCCGACACTTCTCCAACCACACGAGGAAGAGGTGCGGAGCCACTTCCTCGTCGCGCATGAGCACGTAGCCGAGGCTCTCGTAGAGTCGCAGCGGGCCGGTCGCGTCGCGCCCCGTGAACAGCTCGAACCGCTCCGCCTGCGGGAACGCCTCCTCGAGCACGACCATGAGGGCGCGGCCGATCCCCTTACGCTCCCAGCCGTCCTCGACAGCCAGGCGGCCCACATCCACCGTCCCGTGCGACCCCGGAACGCCTCGCACGGTGCCAACGGGCACGCGCTTGCCTGGATCACTAGGGTCATCGGCCGTGGCCGCGAGCAGCACGGCGTCCGGGCAGTCCCTCAGGATCTCGCGGACGTCTTGCGCCGTCTCTTGGACCGGGGGCATCTGCGCCGGGTCGAAGCCGATCTCCGCGGCCACTCTCGTGAACGCCCGGTGCTGGATCCCCACGAGGCCGTCGATCTCTTCGGGGAGGGCTTCGCGCACTTCAAGACCTATGTCGTTCATGACCTGCCTCCCCCGGTTCACGACGAAGGGACCGCGACAGCGGTCCCTTCGCGCATGGCTGGTAGCCGATGCCGATACTAGCACGCGGCGCGCCGCCTCGCGGGCGGACGCGCACGCGATCACTTCGCGTATTCGACCGCCCGGCTCTCGCGGACGATCATGACCTTGACCTGGCCGGGATACTCCATCTCGTCCTCGATCTGCTTGGCCAGATCGCGCGCCATCATGAGCGCGTCGTCGTCGGAGATCTCGTCTGGACGGACCATCACGCGGATCTCGCGGCCGGCCTGCATGGCGTAGACCTTCTCGACGCCACCTCGGCTCATGGCCAGCGACTCGAGCTTCTCCAGTCGCTTTATGTAGCTCTCCAGCGTCTCACGCCGGGCGCCGGGGCGCGCCGCGGAGATCGCGTCGGCGGCCTGCACGAGCACGGCCTCCACCGTCGCCGGCTCCACGTCGCCGTGGTGGGCCTCGATGCAGTGGACGACCTCCTTGTGCTCTCCCAGGCGGCGGGCAAGGTCGGCGCCGATGAGCGCGTGCGGCCCCTCGACCTCGTGGTCGATGGCCTTGCCGAGGTCGTGCAGCAGCCCGGCCCTGCGGGCGAGCTTCTCGTCCACGCCCAGCTCCGTGGCCATCACGCCGGCGAGGTGTGCAACCTCCAGCGAGTGCTTGAGCACGTTCTGGCCGTACGACGTGCGGTACTTGAGTCTGCCCAGCGTGCGAACGAGCTCGCTGTGGAGCCCGTGGACCCCGGTCTCGAAGACCGCCTGGTCACCGGCCTCGGCGACCTGCTGATCCACGAGGGTCACGGCCTTGTTGTACATCTCTTCGATGCGGGCCGGGTGGATACGACCGTCGGCGATGAGGCTCTCCAACGTCACGCGGCCCACCTCGCGGCGGACCGGGTCGAAGCTGGACAGCACGACCGCCTCGGGGGTGTCGTCGATGATCAGATTGATGCCCGTGAGCTGCTCGAACGCGCGGATGTTGCGGCCCTCGCGCCCGATGATGCGACCCTTGAGGTCGTCGCTCGGGATGTGGATGACCGACACCGTGGACTCCGCCGAGTGGTCCGCCGCCACGCGCTGGATGGCGATGCCCACGATGTTGCGGGCCTTCTTGTCGGCCTCCTCGCGCGCCGCCGCCTCCACCTCGCGGATGAGCACGGCGGCGTCGTGGCGGACCTCCTCCTCCACCTTGCCGAGCAGGACCTCGCGCGCCTCGTCGCGGGTCATGCCCGCGATCTCCTCGAGCTTGGCGCGCTCTTCCTCCTCCAGCTCCTCCAGGTCCTTCTCGCGCTTGTCGAGCTGGCCCTGGGCGCTCGACAGCTGGTGCTCGCGCTTCTCGATGCTCTCACCGCGCCGCTCGATGCTCTCCTCGCGCTGCAGCAGACGGTTCTCCGTGGCCGCAAGCTCCTTTCGGCGCTCCTTGACCTCCTGCTCCACGTCCGCACGCATCTGGAAGACCTGGTCTTTTGCCTCGACCACGGCCTCTTTCTTCAGCGTCTCGGCCTGCTTTGTTGCGTCCGCAACGATCCGTTCGGCGGACTCGTGCGCGTTGGCCGTGCGGCTTTCCACAAGGGAACGCCGCACGAAGAACCCGACGAGAGCACCGATCAGGAGCGCGACGACGGCGACGACGATCGCCACCACTGCGTTCATAGGACCCCTCCTGAGTGCGTCGTGTACTGCTCCAGGAGCGCCGCGCCGCGGTCACGACGGCCTGTCGAGCCCTCGTTTCCCCGATCCGATCCCAGCGGCCGGTCCCGCCTTCCGGACCGCAGCTGGGCAGGCACGTGGCCTGCGCAAAGGGTCCAGATACGACGAAGCCGGACGACTCGGCGCCCGGCAGGATGCGAAACCGCGATGTGACTCGATGTTGAACGCGCACACGCCGCCCGCATCCGCGGACGGCTCTCAAAATCGTCGATCATCGGTCGCATACACAATCCGTCAGCGCGTGGATCGCGCGACGGTGGATCACATTCTGCCAGCTCCAGAGTAGGGCGCGGAGCCGGAAAGCGTCAAATGAGACCGCTCGTCACGACGCCCGCCCCGCTCACAACTCCTCGGGGGCCGCCGCGTCGGACTCCCCGCCCCCGACGACCTCTCTGGCCACCGAAAAGGCCACGCCAGGCGAGAAGCCGCGGCGCGCGAGACGCCCCGCAAGCTTGCTCACATCCAGCTTGCGCCCGCGAGTTAGGCGAGACGCCTCCACCACGGCCCGCTCGTGCTCGTCGTCGAGCGGGGCTGCGGCCTCCAGCGTCTGGTCCACGAGGGCGTCGTCGAGGCCGTGGCGCGAGAGCTCCCTGGCGATGCGTGAACGTCCGTAGCCACGTCCAGATGCCAGGGTGCGGCCAAGAACCTCCGCGAAGCGTTCGTCGTCCACCAGACCGCGCTGCGCGAGGTCGTCCACGACCGATCCGACGACCTCCTCGTCATAGGCGTCGTCGCGCAACTTGGCTCTGAAGATCGCCCGTGGAACGCTCCCGGGACGATAGAAGGTAGAGCGCTCGTTCGCGGGCAAGAGCTGGTTCGAGGCGCTTCAGCTGCCCCTCCAGTTGAAGCGCCTCGACCGAGTCCCCGGTCTCGAGGCCGAGCTTCTTCACGACCGCGCGCGGAAGAAGGCGCCATACATCGTGATCGAGCTCCAGCACCCAGCGTCGGGCGCCCACGCGTTCCGGCTCGAGTCTGGTGACCACCGCCACGACAGGCCCTGGGCAGCGTGCGGCCTGCCGGCCTACTGATTGACCTTTTGGGCCTTGTCCGCCTTGGCGGGCGGCGCCGCCTGGTCGGCCAGCGCAGCCTCGTCAGGTGTGGTCGCGCCAGCAGCGTCGATCGCCGGAAGCCCCAAGCTCACGCGAACGAGGTTCTCCACCTCGTCGCGCACGGCCGGATGCTCACGCAGGAATTCCTTGGCGGACTCGCGACCCTGGCCCAGGCGCTCTTCGCCGTAGGTGTACCAAGCGCCGGACTTGCCGACGATCCCCTCTTCCACGCCGAGGTCGAGGATGCCGCCTTCTTTGCTGATCCCGGTCCCGTACATGAGATCGAACTCCGCCTGCTGGAACGGCGGAGCGACCTTGTTCTTGACGACCTTGACGCGGACACGGTTGCCCACGATATCGGTGCCCTGCTTGATGGAGTCGATGCGGCGCACGTCCAGGCGCACTGACGCGTAGAACTTGAGCGCGCGGCCTCCCGACGTGGTCTCGGGGCTGCCGAACATCACGCCGACCTTCTCACGCAGCTGGTTGATGAAGATGCACATGGTGTCGGATTTGGACAGCGAGCCCGCCAGCTTGCGCATGGCCTGGCTCATAAGGCGCGCCTGGAGGCCGACGGTGACGTCACCCATCTCGCCCTCGAGCTCCGCCCGCGGCACTAGGGCCGCCACGGAGTCCACGACGATGACGTCCACCGCGCCGGAGCGCACGAGCATGTCCGTGATCTCGAGCGCTTGCTCGCCCGTGTCCGGCTGGCTTATGAGCAGATCGTCGATGCACACGCCCAGACGCGACGCGTAGGCGGGATCGAGCGCGTGCTCGGCGTCGATGAACGCCGCCACGCCGCCGGCCAGCTGGGACTCGGCGAGGATCTGGAGCGCCAGAGTGGTCTTGCCGGACGACTCCGGGCCGTAGATCTCGATGATGCGCCCTCTGGGGACGCCTCCGATGCCCAGCGCCGCGTCGAGCGCCAGCGAGCCCGTGGGGATCGCTGACGTCTTGGCCACCGCAGCGTGCTCGCCCAGCTTCATGAGCGAACCCTTGCCGAACTTGCGCTCTATCTGCTCGCGCGTGACGTCGAGCATCCGTTCCTTCTCGCGATCCATGCCTGTAGCCTCCCTGCTCGGCTCGGGCTCCCGCCCTGCTGTGAACCTATACGAACATACGTTCGCCGTCAAGCTCGCCCGAGCTGTACGCGAGACCACATCTCGTAGACGGGCCCCGAACGCGTGAGCGTGCTCGTGAACACCGTAATCCCTGACCCTGACACGGAATCGAACGGGGCCTTACCCCGATCGTGCCGCGACGCCCGCAGCGCAGCTCCAGCCGTCTCAAGGACATCACCGGCGATCCTGCGGGGGCGACGGGCGCGCACGAGCGTCACATGCGTCTTGAACGTCCGTTGGTCCGGATCGACGCCCAGGGCCGCGGCCGCCCCATCGACCGCAGCCGCCACCTCGGCCACCCCCGGGTCCTCGGCCGAGGGCACGGCCCAGATCGATCGAGGCCCGTCCGTGCGAGGGCGCCGGGCACAAGCTATCCAGCCCGATCGAGACCGGCGCAAGGCCTGCGAGCCGCTCGGAGAGCAGTTCCGTGAGCGAGTCCAGCCGGTCGGCCTCCAGATCGCCCAGGAACTTGACCGTGACGTGGAGCGCTTCGGGCGCGACCCACTTCTCCCCCGCCCACGCGGGCGCGAGCCGTCGCACTTCCGAGGCTGCCTCGAGCAGCCGGTCACGCCCGGCATCGGTGAGCTCGAAGGCGACGAAGGAGCGCATCGTCAGCGCAGCGGCAGGCCCGAAAGACGGCGCCGCAGCAGGTCGAGCGCGTACATCGTGGACCGCTCGCGTATGCCCGCCCGGTCTCCGAGCACGTTGCGCAACTGCGCCACAGCGCCCTGCGTGTCCGCCAAAGCGAACCACACGGTGCCTACAGGCTTGCCGGGGACCGCGCCGCCGGGCCCGGCGATACCGGTCACCGATACGGCCAGCTGGGCGCCGGTGGACCGCAGCGCACCCGTGGCCATCGCGAGCGCCGTCTCCTCGGAAACGGCCCCGAACGCCTCGAGCGTCTCGTCCGGCACGCCCAGGAGTCGCTCCTTCAAGTCGTTGGAGTAGGCGACGACGGACCCGACGAACACGTCGGAGGAACCGGGGACGTCGGTGAGCGCGGCCGCCACCATGCCCCCCGTGCACGATTCCGCGGTCGCGACCGTGGCCCCGCGCTCGCGCGCCGCCTGGAGCACGACCTCGGCAAGGGTCTCATCGCCACGCGAGAAGCACTCGGCGCCGAGGGCCTGCTCCACCGCGTCCGCGGCGGTGGTGAGCAGGGACGCGCCGGCATGCTCGTCGGTGAGCACGACGTGGACCTCCGCCGGCCTTGCCAGGACCGTGAAACCGACCGCGCCGGTGGCGCCCACCGACTCCATGGCGCGCTCCACGCGCATCTGCACGTCGGACTCGCCGATGCCCACGCACTTGAAGAGCCGTGTCGCGGCGCGCTCGCTCGCGGGCAGGTGCTCGAGCGCAGCCACGAGCATGGGCCGCATCTCACGCGGCGGCCCCGGCAGCAGCACGAGGCGCCCGCCGCGTGGCGTGGGTACGACCTGGCCCGGGGCCGTGCCCACGGTGGCGGGCAGCACGACCGCGCCCTCGATCACGTCCGCCTGCCTAACGATGTGGCTCGCCACATCCGGATCGTCGTGGCGAGCCGCGAACGCGGCCAAGCGCTGTTCGATCGCGGCGTCGCGGCTCGTCTTGAGGCCCAGAGCTGCCGCCGCGGCGTCGCGGGTGACGTCGTCGTGCGTAGGGCCCAAGCCGCCGGTGACGACGACCACGTCCACGGAAGCGGCCAGACGAGCGAGCTCGCGCACGAGCGCGTCGTAGTCGTCAGGCAGGGAGACCGTCTCGCTCACACGCAAGCCGGCCGCCGTGAGGGCCGAGGCGACCTCGGCAGTGTTCGTGTCCACGCGCAGTCCCGTCGTGAGCTCGCTGCCCACGGTGACCACGGCGGCGCCGGCCCGCACGTCGGGGCCGGTCACGACGTCAGTCTCCACGGCCCGGCCAGGACGGCGCGCGCGTGATAGAAGTAGTCGAGCATGGACCAGATCGTGAGCACGAGGGCGACGATCATGGTCACCCACGCGATCGCTCCCAGCCACACCGCTCCCTGGGCGCCCAGCACGCGCACCACCACCGGCGAGCCCTTCACGATGAACAGCACGATGGCGACGATCTGCGTGACCGTCTTGAGCTTGCCGAGGGTGGACGCCGCGATCACGACCTTGCCCTCGGCCACGGCCACCATCCTGAGGCCCGAGACGATGAACTCGCGGCTGATGATGAGGATGGCGATCCACGCGGGCAGCTCCGAGAGCTGGACGAGGCCTATCAGCGCCGCCGTGACCAGCAGTTTGTCCGCGAGCGGATCGATGAACTTGCCGAACGTCGTCACCTGGTTCCGGCTTCGCGCGAGGTACCCGTCCACCGCATCCGTGCCCGCCAGGACAGCGAAGACCACGGCGGCGAGCCACGGCGCCCACCAGCCGGTGAACGTGGTGAGCAGCAAGACGAGGAACAGCGGGATCAGCAGGATGCGGGCGATCGTGACGATGTTCGCCGGGTTCAGATTGGAGGCCTGCTGCTGCGGCGCGCCTGTAGAAGGGGCGGCGGGCTCGGTCACGCTCACACCACCTCCCCGTACAGATCGAAGCCGAGGGTGTCCACGATCCTCACCGGGACCATAGTACCCGGGTCTACGTCGCGGTCGAGGTACACGGCACCGTCGACCTCGGGTGCCTGCCCTCGCCAGCGCCCGACCGTGGCAGGCACGTCTGGTGCACCGAACGGGGCCTCTGCGTCCCGGCCCTCGGCGAGCACCTCGAGGGTGGAGCCGATGAGTTCCGCCGCCCGGGCCACTCCTATCGGCTCGGCGGCGTCCACGATCCGCTGCGTACGCCCCATGCGCACGTCCTCGTCAAGCTGGCCCGGGAGCTCCGCCGCCGGCGTCCCGTCCTCGGGCGAGTACGTGAACACGCCGGCGTAGTCGAGCTGGGCGGCGCGCACGAAGTCGAGCAGCTCGTCCACATCGGCGTCCGTCTCACCCGGGAACCCGGCTATGAAGGTCGTCCTGAGCTTTATGTCCGGCATGACGGCCCTGATCCTGGACACGAGGTCGAGTAAGCTCTCCGCGTCGCCGCGGCGCCCCATCGCCCGCAGCACCCGTGCCGAGGCATGCTGCATCGGGATGTCGAGGTAGCGGCACACACGCGGCGAGGCCGCCATGGCATCGAGCAGGTCATCGGTCACGCCGTCGGGCTGGATGTACATCAGGCGCAGCCACGACAGGTCGGGGACCTCGGAGCTCAGCCGCCGGACGAGGCCGGCCAGGTCGGAGGCGGGAGCCCCCGCGGGCATCCCGCGCCCGTACGAGGAGACGTCCTGGCCCACCAGGATGAGCTCGGGGCTGCCGCCAGCGGTGAGCAGCCGAGCCTCAGCCACGAGATCGTCGGAGGGGCGGCTCACGTAGTCGCCCCGGATGGACGGGATCGTGCAGTACGTGCAGCGGCGGTGACAACCATCGGCCACGGAAACGTAGGCGAACGGCCCGCCGCCCGTCCGCAGCGCGGCGACGCCGGCGTCGGACGGTTCGGCGGTCACGCCCAGGAGGGCCGACACCACCTCGGCGATCCGCTCCTCATCGGCCACAGGCACGAAGGCGTCCACCTCGGGAAGCTCGACCTCGACCTCGCCTTGATACCGCGAGGCCAAGCATCCCGTCATGACGAGAAGTCGCCCCGGCCGGGCGGCCCTCCACTCGGACGCGAGGTCCAAGACGGTCTCGATGGATTCCTCGGTGGCCGCCTGGATGAACGCGCACGTGTTGACGACGGCGACCTGCGCGGTGGCGAGGTCGGCAGTCACGTCCAGGCCCGAGCCGGCGAGCCGTGCCGCCATGCGGTCGGAGTCCACCTCGTTCTTGGGACAGCCCAGGGTGACGATGTGGACCGATGGGGTCCTCATGATGTGCGGGCGGCCCTGGCGCCGGAGCTAGCGGTAGTTCGTGAACTGCAGCGGGATATCGAAGTCCTCGCCCTTCACGAACGCGATCACCTGCTGCAGGTCGTCGCGCTTGGGCCCCGAGACGCGCAGCTTGTCGCCCTCGATGGTCACCTTGACCTTGAACTTCTGGTCCTTGATGGCCTTGTTGATCACCTTCGTGGTCTCGGTGGGGATGCCCGCCACTATGGTGCCAACGATCCTGACCGTGCTGCCCGCGGCGGCCTCCGCCTTCTCGGGCCAACGCACCGCCTTGAGGTCGATCTTGCGCGCGATGAGCTTGCTCGCGAGCACGTCGCGGACCGACCGCAGGACGAAGTCGTCCGGAGCGGCCACCGTGATCGTCGCGCCCTGCTTGTCCAGGGTGATCGACGACTTGGTGTCCTTGAGGTCGTAGCGCTGGGCCAGCTCGCGATCGGCCTGCTGGACCGCGTTGTCCACTTCCTGCATGTCCACTTCGGAGACGATGTCGAAGCTGTTGTCCTTGGCCATGGGCCTTCTCCTTCGTGCGAGCGGTCCACGCGGCGCGCAAGGGCGCCCGGTGGGACGGCGAACGGATGGTCAGGTCGCTGCGGGGCTACGGCTTGGAGAGACGCACGAGCACGCCGCCGCTGCTGTCGGGCGCCGGCAGGGCCACTTCCTTGCCGTTGAGCTTCACGGTGACTGCGCCGGCGGTGTACGAGTACACGGACGCGTTGTCCGTCGCGAACATCACCTGCGTCTGCCCCCCGAGTACGTGGCATCGTACTTCAGCGCACCGTCCGCGCGCATCCGGATCCGCGTCGACTCGCCGGCCTTGACGATCACCTCGACCGTGAACTGGCCCGCGGGCGGCGCCGGATACGTGGGCTCGGTACTCGCCGAGGCCGGGGCGGTGCCCGACGCCGCGGCGGAACCGGTTGCGGTAGGCGATGCGGTTGGGATCCCCGAGGGCGTCTTGGTCGTTGTCTTGGACGGCTGGACCGCCGGAGTCTTGGGCAGAGGCGGCACCGTGTTGCCAGGGCTCTGCATGAAGCGCGAGATGCCGATTATGGCGAGCACGATGAGGACGCCCGCGATGATCCAGACCCACACGCGAGCGGGTACGGCGGGCGTCGAACCCCCGCCCACGCTCCCCCGCTCCCGAGTACGGCGCGCGGGAAGCGTGCCTGCTAGCGCCACCGGCGCCTTGATGTACGGATGCTCGTCGGGCTTGGGCCCCTTGCCCGCCGTCTCGGCGTTGTACTGGGCCACTAGCGGCCCACCGGCAGCTCCAAGTAGGAGGCGTAGCTCTGTATGTAGCCCTTCACGTAGGCCGGACTGGGCAACGCGTCGTAGTCGCCGTGCTCCAGGGACTCGATCAGGCGCCCACGGATACGGGTGGCCGCCTCGACGTCGGACAGCGTCTTGCCCTGGCGCCGGCGCTCGTTGGCCAGCGTCTCCCCCAGAGTCGCGGCGGGCTCGGGGTTCGAGGCGAAACTGGTGGCGTCCTCTTCGGCATCCTCGCCGCGGTGATCGACGCGGCGCACCGAGGTCTCGCGCAGGCGCTTGGGTCCCGTGAGCTGCTCGGACGCCGCCCCCGCCTTCCGGTGCGACGGCTCGGGGGGCTCCGGCGGCGCGGCCAGTTCCTCGGGATCCAGCGGGTCGCGCCCCGAGGACCCGCCGTCGAGTGTCTGGTCGTCGTCAGGTCGCATCGCGGTCCTGCCTCTCGAACGCCTTGATCGACTCGAGTTCTTCGACGTCGGCCAGAACGTCGCGGGGTTTCGATCCGTTGGGTGGGCCGACGATCCCCTTCGCCTCGAGCATATCCATGATACGCCCGGCGCGGGCGTATCCCACCGAGAGCCTGCGCTGGAGCATCGACGTGGACCCGAGGCCTGAGGTCACGACTATATCCGCCGCCTCCCACAGGACGGGGTCGTCCTCTTCCATCCCTCCGGCTCCCCCGCCCGGCCCCGTCACCGTGAGCGTGAGGATCTCTTCGTGATAGTCCGGCTCGGCCTGCCCTTGAGATGCTCCACGACGGCCTCGGTCTCCTCCAGCGAGACGAAGGCGCCCTGGATGCGCTTGGGCTTGGGCCACTCCGGCGTTGAGAAGAGCATGTCACCCTTCCCCACGAGGCGTTCCGCGCCCGGCTGGTCCAGGATGACACGGCTGTCGATGCCGCTGCCCACCGCGAAGGCGATCCGGTTCGTGATGTTGGTCTTGATCAGGCCGGTGATGATGTCCGTGCTCGGGCGCTGGGTGGCGACGATCAGGTGGATCCCGGCCGCACGCGCGAGCTGGGCGATGCGCACGATCGAGTCCTCGACCTCGCGGGCGGCGACCATCATGAGGTCCGCCAGCTCGTCGATCACGATCACGAGGTAGGGCATCGGCTCCGCGTCCTCCGCGGCCTTGCCGTTCAGGATCGCCGCGTTGTACTGGCCGATGTTGCGGGCGCCCGCCTTCTGGAGCCGCTTGAGACGGTTGTCCATCTCGGCGACGGCCCACGCCAGCGCGCTGGCGGATTGCTTGGTCTCGGTGACCACCGGCACGTACAGATGCGGCAGGCCGTTGTAGGCGGCCAGCTCGATCCGCTTGGGGTCGATCAGGATGAGACGCACCTCGGACGGGGTCGCTCGCATGAGGATGCTCGTGAGCAGCGCGTTGATGCACACGGACTTGCCGGTGCCGGTGGAGCCGGCGATGAGCAGGTGCGGCATCTGTGCTAGGTCCGCGATCGACCGACTCGCCCGACACGTCCTTGCCTATCGCCAGGAGCAGCGGGCTCGGGTCCGCGAGGCGCCCGGTGGACAGCACGTCGCCCAGCGTGACGGTGGAGCGCAGCTGGTTGGGCACCTCCACTCCTATGAGGCTCTCGCCGGGGATAGGCGCGAGGATGCGGATCGTGGGCGCCGCCAGGGACAGAGCGAGGTCCTCGGCAAGGGCGGTGACGCGGTTCACCTTGACGCCGGGAGCGATGCGCACGCGGAAGAGCGTGACCGTGGGGCCGGGCGTCCAGCCCGTGACCTCGGCCGGGATGTCGAACGTGCCGAGCGTGCCCTCGATCTTGCGCGCGAGCTCCTTGAGCTCCACCTCGCTGGCCTTGTGCACCGCGGCGCTCGCCGGTGTGTGGTGCAGCAACGTGAGCGGCGGCAGCTCGAAGCCCTCCATCGCCTTTGGCGCGACCGCAGGCGAGGCCGGGACGGTCGGGCGCGACACCTCGGGGTCGGGCTCGCCCTTGCGGCGCGAGCGCCGGGCGGCGGAGGGCTCGGACGCGAGGGTGTTCGAGAGTGCTGCGGTCTCGGCGACGTTCGCCGCCGGGTCGCCCCCCGCGAGGGGCAGCGTCAGGTTCCCTCCACGCTGGCCCGTGCGGCCGCCCGCTCCGGCTGTGCCCAGCGCGGGCTCCGCGCGTGATGCGGCCACTCGCGCGCGCAGATTCTCGACGATGGCGGTGAACGAGACCCCCGCCAACACGATGCCCGCGAGGAACGCGGCGATCGCGATGACGTACGAGATGGGCACGCCCAGCAGCGAACGCAGTGCCCAAGCGATCGTGCCGCCCACCCATCCGCCGTGCGTGGCCAGGACCGGGGTCGAGAACTGAACGGCGGCGGGAGCCGCCAGCGCGAGCATGGTGACGAGCGCGAGGAAGGCTACGAGCAGGCCCACGCCCACGCGCCACTCCTGCGAGACCTTGGCGCTCATGAAGAACGTCGCCGCCCATAGGAGCATCGCGAACGGGATGGCGTAGGCGCCCAGGCCGAACATGAACTTGAGGCCGTTGGCGACAGCGGCAGGCAGGACCGCTCGCTCGCCCGTGAGCAGGGCGATCGCGAGCGCCACAGCGATCGCGCCTACTACGATGCCCCAGATCTCCCGACTGACTCCGGAGTCCTTCGCCGGCGGCGTCTTGTCCGGCCCACCCTTTCGGGCGGCCGGGGCCGCGCCTTTGGCCGAGGGCCGGCGGGCGTTGGATGAGGCCTTACCGGACGTTCGCGCCATGGTCCCCCTGCGGCTCAGTTGCGCTGCTCTGGACCATAGTAGCGCCCTACCCGCGGATGAAGAACAGACCGATGACGAGCAGGCCCACGACCACGCGATACACCGCGAAGGGAGCGAACGAGTGGTTGCGCACCCAGGCGAGCATCAGGCGCATCGCCAGAACCGACGCGCCTAGGGCGAAGATGAACCCGACGACCCATACGGCTGACAGCAGCGTGTGCAAGGGCACGTGCCTGAGCCCGAACACCGCGGCGCCGGCGATGATGGGCGCCGCGGCCATGAACGAGTAGCGAGCGATCGCGTCGCGCTTGAGACCCAGTGCCCGGCCGGCTGTGATCGTGGCGCCCGAACGCGACACTCCCGGCACAAGCGCCACGGCCTGCGCGACACCTATGAGCAGCGCTTGGAGCCAAGTCATCTGGGTCAGCTCCTCGCCGCGCGATACGTACGTATCCACCGCCCACAGGAGCACGCCGAACAGGATGATGGACACGCCTATCACGAGCGGCGCCCAGTGGAAGCCCGCCGCCTGCCCGTTGATGGTGTAGGACGGCGTTTCGAAGGTCTCGACCTGGTTCTCGAGCAGCACTCCCGCGATCGCACCGGGAATCGACGTGAGCAGCAGGAACCCGACGAACCGCAGCTGGAACTTGTCATCCGCTGCGGCGCCCTTCTTCGCGCCCCGCACCGCGCCCGTGGCCAGCTTGACCCAATCCGGCCACAACGCGAGCACGATGGCGATGAAGCTGCCTGCGTGCAGCGCGATGTCGAACTGTGGCGACGCGAGCACCGGGTAGACCCCCGCGATGCCGAACGCCCAGGGGATCAGCTTGAGATGCGCCGTGGACGAGATCGGCAGGAACTCGGTGAGTCCCTGCACGACGCCCAGGATCGCGGCCCACACGATTTCCAAATCAAACCTCCATCACGACGGGCAGGACGAGCGGCCTTCGCCGCACGCGCTCCCACACCAGTTGGGACAGCGACTCACGCAGGGCGTTCTTGATGACCGACTGGTCGGTGGCGCCCTCTTTGCCCGTGCGCGCCAGCGTCTTGGCGATCCGCGCCCGTGCCTCTTCCATGAGCTCGTCGTCCGCGTCGCCCAAGGTGACGCCGCGCATCACTATCTCAGGGTCTCCAACGACTTTGCCGGTCCGTTCGTCTACGGTTACGACGATCATCGCGATGCCGTCGTTGGCCATGTGCTGGCGATCGCGCAACACCACGTGGCCCACGTCGCCCACGCCGAGGCCGTCAACGTACACGACGCCAGATGGTACGGAGTCCTTGACCTGGGCGGATCGGTCGGAAACCTCCATGACGTCACCGTTGTCCATGACGAAGACGTGGTCCGCCGCTATGCCCACCTCGCGGGCTAGGTGGGCATGCGCCGTGAGATGCCTGCGCTCTCCGTGAACCGGCATGAAGTAGCGCGGCTTCACGAGCGAGAGCATGAGCTTGAGCTCCTCGGACGACCCGTGACCGGAGACGTGCACGTCCGCGAGGGACCGGTGCACGACCTCGGCACCGGCGCGGAAGAGCTTGTTGATGATGCGGCCCACGGCCTTCTCGTTGCCGGGGATCGGGTTCGCCGAGATGACGACCGTGTCGCCCGCCTCGATCTGCACCGTGCGGTGCTCACCGTTGGCGATGCGCGCCAAGGCCGAGAGCGGCTCGCCCTGCGAGCCGGTGCACAGCACGACCATCTCCTCGGGGGGCAGGTCCGTGAGCGCGTAGGCGTCCACGAGCTCGTCGTCGTCGATCTGCAGGTAGCCGAGCTCACGGCCTATCGCGACCGTCTGGATCATGGAACGGCCGGTGACGACGACCTTGCGGCCGCATCCTCGGGCCGCGTCCACCACCTGCTGGAGCCGGTGGATATGGCTGGCGAACGAGGCCACGATGATGCGCTGGTCCGCATCGTCGAATATCTTGCGCAGGGTAGCGCCCACCTCGGCCTCGGGGCGCGTGTAGCCGGAGACCTCCGCGTTCGTAGAGTCGCTCATGAGGAGCATGACGCCCTCGGAGCCGGCCTCGGCGAGCGCCGCGTAGTCGGTGGCGCGGCCGTCGATGGGCGTCTGGTCGAACTTGAAGTCGCCGGTGTGCAGGAGCCGGCCCACCGGCGTCTCGATGATGAGCGCGAAGGCGTCCGGGATCGAGTGGTTGACCGGGATGAACTTGAACGTGAAGCAGCCCAGGGCCGCTTCCTGGCCGTCGTGCATCTCGCGCAGGTCGGGCTTCTTGATGCCTGCCTCGTTGAGCTTGGCGGCGATGAGGGCCAGCGTGAGCTTGGCCGAGAGGACCGGCACCCTGCGGTTCAATTCGCGCAGAAGGAACGGCAGCCCCCCGGTGTGGTCCTCGTGGCCGTGCGTGACGACGATGCCGCGCAGCTTGTGCGCGCGCTCCAGGACGTAGCTGTAGTCGGGCAGCACGAGGTCCACGCCGGGCAGGTCGTCGTCGGGGAACATGATGCCGGCGTCGATCAGGACCATGTCCTGGCCGTACTCCAGCACCGTCATGTTCTTGCCGATCTCGTCCAGCCCGCCGAGCGGGATCACGCGCAGCCGGGTCTTTTTACGAGCCATATATGGGTCGGACAACTCCTTAAGTCGTGGATGACCGCCGCCGCGCACGAGTGCGGGCCGGCTTCATCGCGATGTAGTACCGACCGCGGCCGGGCGTACGCCACGGCCGCGGATGACGTTCGTTGGAACTAGGCGAGGAGGCCGAGCCGCTCCATGGTGGAGCGCAACTCGGCGGACTGCCCCTCGGTCGCGGGAATGAGCGGCAGACGCGGTACGCCTACCGGGAACCCCTGCAACTTCAGGGCCTCCTTCACCAAAATGGGGTTTGACGTGCGGAAAAGCCCCTTGAAGAGCGGAAGCAGCTCCAAGTGCATCCGTAGCGCGTGCGTGTGGTTGCCGGCGACCTGCGCACTGATCATCTCCACGATGCGCGGACCCGCCACGTGGCTCGCGACGGAGATCACACCGGTGGAGCCCACGCCCATCATGGGCAGGGTCATCTCGTCGTCGCCGGACAGCACCTCGAAGCCCGAGGGCGCGTCGGCGGCGATCTGCGCGATCTGCACGAGGTCGCCGCTCGCTTCCTTCACCGCCACGATGTTGTCCACGTCGTGCGCCAGCTTGAGCGTGGTCTCCGCCGTCATGTTCACGACACACCGGCTGGGGATGTTGTAGAGGATCACCGGCACGTCCACGGCATCGGCGATGGCTTTGAAGTGCAGGTACATGCCCTCTTGCGGAGGCTTGTTGTAGTACGGGACCACGCACATGATGGCGTCCACGCCCAGACCGACCACCTTCTGCGCGAATTCGACGGAGTCCGCCGTGCAGTTGTCGCCGGCGTTCGCGATCACGGGCGCCCGGCCGCCCACTGCGTCCACGACCGCCCTGAAGAGGTCCAACTTCTGGTCGTAGAACACCGTCGGGCTCTCTCCGGTGGTGCCGCATACGACGAGCGCCTCGCTGCCCGTGGACAGCAGACGGTCGGCTAGCTCGCCGGCACGCGGCAGATCCAGCGAGTCATCGGACGTGAACGGCGTGATCATAGCCGTGATCATGCGGCCGAAGCGCGGCTCCGCCATGGGAATCCCTCCTCGTTACTGGACGGGCTCCATTGTGACACACCGGACTGACACGGGTCCCGGCCGTCCGCGCGTGTAGCCGGAGCGTAATGTGCGCACGTCAGGGGGTGTCCGCCCGCTCACAGCGCAGCTCCGCGACCCCGCCGGGCCGCTCGCTAGCCGCCGAGCTCGAACGCCTCGTGCAGCGCCGCGACGGCGTCGCTGCGCCGGTCCCCGGGCACGAGCACAGAGATCGTGGACTGGCTGTCCGCCGTTTGCTCGATCTGGATGCCCGCTCCCGCGAGCGCGGCGGCCAGACGCGCCATGACCCCCGGCACGCCGTGCATCCCGGCGCCGACGAGTGTGACTTTGGCCAGGTCCTGGTGGGCCTCGAACGTGAGCCCGAGCTCGCTCAGGACCTCTTGGGCACGCGCCACGTCGCCGGCCGCGACACAGAACGCGAGCGCGCCATCGAACGGCGTGAACATGTCCAGAGAGACACCTGCCTGGGCCATCGCCGCGTATACGCGCGCCTGGTCCGGGGTGGAGACGGCCTCCTTCCCCCGCGGCAGGGTGACGACGAATCGCACGACGCCGTCGACGTGGCTCACTGCGGTGGCCACACGGGTCGGCCGCCAGCCTGCGATGTCCGCGACCACGAGGGTCCCCTCGGCAGAGGTGAACGTGTTGCGCACGCGCAGGTCCAGACCGCTGGCGAGGGCGAGCTCCGCCGCGGGCGTGTGGACCACCCGGCTGCCGTGGCGCGCCATCTGGAACAGCTCGTCCGCGCGGATGCGCTCGAGGACCTCGGCACCGTCGCAGATGCGAGGGTCGGCGGTCATCACGCCATCGACGTCCGTGTAGATCTCCACCTCCTGCGCTCGCAGCGCCACGCCTATCGCGCAGGCGCTCGTGTCCGAGCCACCACGTCCCAGGGTGACGAGCGTGCCGTCGGGCGCCATGCCCTGGAAGCCGGCCACCACCGGGACCACGCCGGCGGCGACGGCGTCGAGCAAGAGTGCGGGGTAGATCTCGGTGATGCTGGCGTTGCCCGGCTCGCCGTCAGTGAGGATCCCCGCGTCGGCTCCCGTGAACGGACGGGCAGCGACGCCGCCGCACTCGAGCTCGTGCGCGCACACCGCCGCGGAGACGACCTCGCCCACGGACATGATGAGATCGCGCGCGTACTCGTCGCGGCAACCGTCCACGAGCTCCAGCAGAGTGTCGGTGGCATAGGGGGCGCCCTTGCGGCCCATCGCCGAGACCACGACCACCGGCGCGCGACCGGCGGCGATGCGCTGTTTGACCCGGTCGCGCAAGGCACGGCGGCCTTCCGGCGTGGCCACCGAGGTGCCGCCGAACTTCATGACCACCACTGGACGTGCCGAGGTGCCGCCCGCCTCGATGCTCTCGTTCGCCATGGGGCGCTAGAGCCCCATGAGCCTGTCCAGCCCCACCACGAGGCCGGACAAGCCCCCGATCTCGCGTACCGCGAGGACCACGCCCGGCATGAAGCTCGTGCGGTCGGTGGAGTCGTGGCGGATGGAGAGGGTCTGGCCCTGCCCGCCGAAGAGCACCTCTTGATGCGCGACCAGCCCCGGCAGGCGCACCGAATGGACATGGACGTCCTCGACCACCGCTCCTCGGGCGCCCTCGGCGATCTCGGTGTCCTTGCCTGGCGATATGGGCGTGCGGGTGCGACCTTGCGCTATGAGCGAGGCGGTCCGTATCGCGGTGCCCGAGGGGGCGTCCAGCTTCCGGTCGTGGTGCAGCTCGATGATCTCCGCGTGCGGCATGTGCCGGGCGGCCAGACCCGCGAAGTGCATCATGAGCACCGCGCCCACGGCGAAGTTGGGCGCGACGAAGAGGCACGTGCCCGACGGAGCGTCGGCGGCGAGCGCTTCGAGCGTCTCCATGGACAGCCCGGTGGTGCCCACGACGCAATCGATCCCGGCCGCGAGCGCGACGCGCAGGTTGTCGGCCACGGTGTCGGGGCGCGTGAAATCCACCATGACGTCGGGGCTCGTGGCCTCGATCGTCGCCGCGAGATCGGCATCGACGGCGACGTCGTCGCCCGAGGCGTCGGGCACGCTGCGCCCGGCGAGCGCCGGGTCCACGGCGGCGGCGACCTCCATGTCGTGCTCCGCGGAGATCGCGCGCACGGTCTCGGACCCCATGCGGCCCCCGGCTCCACAGACGAGTACCCGGATGACCTCGTCGGACTCGCTGTTCATGACACCCTCCCTACAGCGTTGCGAACGATTCCCAGCGGGCGGCACAGCCGCCCCACGCGCGCTTCGCGGCCAGTCTACTCCACGAGATGCGCCAGGTCGGCGACCTCGAACGGGCCTATCACCGCGAGCACCTGGGGCGCATCGAACAGCTGCGCAGCCAGCCGCTTCACATCGGCGTCGGTGACGGCATCGATACGCGCAACGAGTTCGTCGAGCGACAGGATCTCGCCGTGCGTGATCTCGCTGCGCGCCAGGCGGGTCATCCGCATGCGCGTGGACTCCAGCGAGAGCACCAGCGAGCCCTTGAGCGCCTCCTTGGCCAAGGAGAGCTCGTCTGCGGTGATGCCGTTGTCGCGCACGTCCACTACCTGCGCCTGGAGCAGCCGCACGACCTCCTCGGCATTGGAGGGACGCGTGCCCGCGTACACGCCGAACAGTCCGGCGTCCTCGAAGAGCTGATGGTAGGACCCCACGGCGTAGGCGAGGCCCTTCTTCTCGCGGATCTCCTGGAAGAGGCGCGAGGACATGCCCCCGCCCAACACGAGGTCGAGCACCGAGAGCACGAAACGGTCGTCGTCGGTGGCCTTGAGCGCGTTGACGCCCCACGCGATGTGCGCCTGCTCGGTGTCGCGCGTGAGGACCTTGAGGTTCGTCGTCACCTCCGCCGGCGACAGCGGGCGCTTCTCGCACGCCGCCGAGGGGAGCGTCAGGTACTTCTCCACGAGCCCGACGACCTTGTCGTGCTCCACGTTGCCCGCGGCCGCCACGACCACCGAGCATGTGCGGTAGTGCCGGTCGTGGAACCCGCGCGACTGACCGTGGTCGAACGCGCCCACCGTCTGCCTGCTGCCCAGGACCGGCTTCCCCAGTGGGTGACTGGGCCACAGCGCGCCCACCCAAACGTCGCCGATCTGGTCCTCGGGCGTGTCCTCGTGCCGAGCGATCTCCTCGATGACGACCTCGCGCTCGTAGCCGATGGCGTCCTCGGCCAGTTCCGAGTCGACCACCATGTCGGAGAGCACCTCGATGGCGATATCCACGTGCTCGTCGAGCACGCGCGCATAGAAGCAGGTGGACTCCTTGCCGGTGAAGGCGTTGAGCTCCGCGCCCAGCCGGTCGAACGTCTCGGAGATCTCCGCGGCGGACCGTGTGGGCGTGCCCTTGAACATCATGTGCTCCATGAAGTGGCTCATGCCGGCGTCCGCGGGCGACTCGTCCCGGCTTCCCACCGACACCCAGATGCCTATCGCCACGGACCGCACCGTGGTCATGGTCTCGGTAAGCACCGTCATGCCGTTGTCGAGCACCGTCTTGTCGTAGAACACGTAGGGCCTTTCGTGCGTCGGGCGGTGGCGTCCGTACATTCTAGCGTTGGCCGAGGGCCTGGGCTCGCGAGCGCCCCTCCCCGCTCGACAGCGCTCTCGGGAAGCCGCTGGTTAGGGCATCTTTCCCCTCGGGCATCCACTAGGAAGCTATCGGTCCCCACCCGCAGGAGCCCACTCCATGGC
Source organism: uncultured Coriobacteriia bacterium (assembly GCA_963768865.1). Taxonomy (GTDB): domain Bacteria; phylum Actinomycetota; class Coriobacteriia; order Anaerosomatales; family CAVYJL01; genus CAVYJL01. The sequence continues at coordinate 176,327 of CAVYJL010000009.1, forward strand.
ACGCGCAACGACCTCCGTGTCGAAGCCGGCACGCGCGCTCCCCATCATGCAGGGCATCCTGCCCATCCAAGGCCCGCGCGTCCCAGCCGACATCATCGCCGGGCTCACACTCGCCGCGCTAGCGATCCCCGAGGTCATGGGCTACACGAAGATCGCCGGCATGCCGGTCATCACGGGCCTGTACACGATCCTGATCCCGATCGCGGTCTTCGCGCTGTTCGGCTCGTCGCGGCACCTCGTCGTGGGCGCGGACTCGGCCACCGCAGCGATCATGTTCGCCGGGCTGGTGTCTCTCGCGACCCCCGACTCGGCGCAGTGGGTCGCGCTCGCGGGATGGTGCGCTTTGCTCACCGCGCTCTTCCTGCTGCTCGCACGCGTGCTCCGGCTCGGCTTCCTAGCCGACTTCTTGTCGCGCACGGTCCTCATCGGATTCCTCACCGGCGTAGGCGTGCAAGTGGCGTGCGGCCAGATCGCGGGGATGCTCGGGGTGACCAAGACCGGCACCGGGCCCATAGCGCAGGCGTTCAACGCGCTCAAGGACATCCCGCACGCGAGCGTCCCGACGGTCGCCGTCTCCGCCGTCGTGTTCGCGCTCATCGTCGGCGGCGGGTTCATCAGCAAGAGAGTGCCCTGGGCGCTCATCGCCGTCGCGGGCGCCATAGCCGCGAGCTGGTACTGGGACCTCGTGGCTAGGGGCGTCTCCACCTTGGGCGCGGTGCCCAGCGGGCTTCCGGCGTTCGGGGTCCCGACGCTGCCCGCTTCGGCCCAATGGACCACGCTCGTGACGACGTCGTTCTCGCTCTTCCTCGTGGTCTTGGCGCAGAGCGCAGCCACGTCGCGGGCCTACGCCGTGCGGTACTCCGACAAGTTCAGCGAGAACACCGACCTCATAGGGCTCGCGCTCGCCAACATCTCGGCCGGCCTTTCCGCGACGTTCCCCGTCAACGGCAGCCCCACCAAGACGGAGATGGTGGACGACGCCGGCGGACGGTCGGAGATCTCGCAGCTCACGACCGCCGTCGTGGTACTCATCGTGCTGCTGTTCCTTACCAAGCCGCTGTCGTTCATGCCCAACGCCGTGCTCGCGACCGTCGTGTTCATCATCGGGGCCAAGCTGGTGGACATCAAAGGGATGACGGTCGTGTACAGGTCGCGCCCCGTCGAGTTCTGGGTGGCCCTGCTCACGGCGGCCACCGTCGTCTTCGTGGGCGTGGAACAAGGCATCATCCTGGCGATCGTGGCCTCGATCATCGCCCACCTCCGCCACAGCTATCGGCCGTTCGACACGCTCGTGGGCCGCGACGCCAAAGGCCACGTGAGGTTCGAGCCGCTCCCATCGGGCCTGCAGATGGCGCCGGGCCTGGTCGTCTACCACTTCGGCGCGGGGATGTACTACGCCAACTCGGAGGCGCTGGCCACGGAGATCCGCGAGCTCGCGGCGAGATCCGAACCCCCGATGAAGTGGCTCGCCATAGAGCTTTCCGCGGTGGACGACATCGACTTCACCGCGGCCGCCACCCTGCACGAGCTCATCTGCGAGCTCAAGGACCAGGGTGTCAAGGTCGTCTTCAGCGACGCGCCGGCGCCGGTCTCCAAGGAACTCGAGGTCTCGAGCGTAACGGACCTCGTGAGCGCCGACGCCTTCTTCACCGGCGTGCTCACGGTACTGGACGCGTACGTCGCGGCCGAGGCCGGTGGGTCCAAGCCCGACTCGGGCGGGACGTCAGGCGCGTAGCCGCGTGGCTACGCGCCCTCCGGCGCCGGGGTCTTCAGCACGAGCTCGTCGGGAAGTCGACGCACCCAAGCCAGGGCCAGCAACGCGAACAGCGCAAGGAACCCGAGGCCCGCGCGCAGCGCGTCCAGTTGAGCGTTCGCGTAGACGGACACCAGTTCGGCGGTCTGATCCGCCGGCAGCCCGGCTTGCTTCGCCGCAGCCTCCACCTCGGTGGTGGACACGAAATTCGCGCTGGTCGCCGCCACAGCGCTCACCTGCTGTTTCGTAGCGTCGGGCAGCGTCGGGCTCTGCATGACGTCGGCGGTGAAGTTGGAGGCAAGGGTCGCGATGAGGATCGACCCCACGAGCGCTACGCCCAGTGAGGCGCCCAGGTTCAGCGACGTGCCCTGCAAGCCGCCGGCCTCCCCGCCCCGTACGGGGTTGACTGACGACATGATCACGTTGCCCACCTGCGAAGCCATGAGCCCCAGCCCGGCTCCGATCAGGGCAAGACCGATCCCGAAACCCCACGTGCGCAGATCCGGACCCAGGAAGTAGAGCAGGAGCACCTCTCCCACGAGCAGAGCGCCGATGCCGCTCTGAACGATCCGTTTGGGAGAGAAACGGTTCGTCGCGCTCGAACCGCCAAGGGCGAAGACGAACAGCGCTACGGACAGCGGCAGGATCGTCTTGCCGGTCTGCAGCGAATCGAAGCCGAGTACCGTCTGCAGATAGAGCGGTAGCACGAAGAAGGTCGCCTGGATGATGAAGGCCTGGACCGACTGGATGGCGAGTCCCGCTCGCATGGTGGCGATCCTTAGGAGCTTCATGTCCAGGAGCGGCTCGTTGCCGTGAGCCACCACCCGCCGCTCCCACGCGGCGAACAGGTACACCAAGACCGCACCGATCACCAGGAGCCAAAGCGAGGGAGACAGGCCCAGCGGGGCGAACGGCGCCCCCGCCTTGGGCGTGACCCACCCCCACTGGCTCGACTGAAGCACACCCAGCACGATGGAGCCGAGGCCCGCCGCGGACAACGCGGCGCCCACCATGTCGAGCTTGCTCTTGCGGCCCGCCGTGCCCGGGATCAGCTTCAGGAAGAGCATCACGATCAGGACGATCACGGTCTCCGCCGCGAACACGTACCGCCAGCTGTAGTAGGCCGTGACCCAGCCGCCGATGAGCGGTCCGGCAGCCATCGATGCACCCGCGACACCGCCCAGGATGCCGTAGCAGAGGGCTCTTTGCTTGCCTCGGTACGTCGCGGCGGTGAGCGATGCGATCGCGGGAATGACCAGGATCGCGCCCAGGCCCTCGACGAGCGACCAGCCGACGAGGAGCACCCCGAGCGTGGGAGACAGCGCCGTGACCATGGATCCGGTGCCGTAGACGAGCAGTCCGACCCAGAACGCCCGTTTGGCGCCCCAGCGGTCGCCGATCTTGCCCCCGATGAGCATGAAGGCGGCCATCACCAGCGTGTACAGCGTGATCGCGGTCTGGAGGCCGACGACCGTCGTGTTCAGGTCCGCGACCACCTGCGAGATCGATACGTTCATCACGGTGGTGTCCAGCACCATGATGAACTGCGCCGCGGCGAGCATGCCGATGACGCCCCAGCCGGCCTGCTTCTCGGCCGCTAGCGTGCCAACGCCGTCGTCTGTCATTCCAGCCTCCTAGGCCCGTCACACCGGAGAGATCGATGGCCAGCATCGCGTGCCCGAACGAAGGACGAGCTGCGCGTTCGCGTCGATGGGCGCCGCTCCATGCTCCTACGCAGCGCCGCGCATCTCGTCTATAGCAGCCGCGATCGCAAGCACGAGCCCGACGTCCTGCCCGGGCTCGACCTCGATGCCATACGTGTCGCGCACGCGGAACCACTTCTTTGAGACCTCGGCCACCCTGTCGTGACCGTTCTTGATCTCGTATTCGTGGTCCACGATGTTGCCCTGGGCCTCCCAGGAGCCGCCGCCCTCGACGTCGATCGAGAACCGCTCGCGCAGCGGCGCGATCATCGCCTTCTTGATGGTGGCGAGCTTGCGGCCCGCCCTGTCGATCTCCATCGTGTCGCGGGCCCTGAGCATGCGCTCTTGGATGCTCGCGACCTCGGCACCGTTCGCGTCCTCGAGGATGAAGGTGCTGCGCGCCCGCAATGCTTTGCCGTCCACCTTGTAGAGGCGGTCGCCCGCCTCGTCGGTGATCCAGGAGTCGTCGCCGATCGAGAAGACCTTCTCCTGCATCTGGTAGTGGACCGGGCCACCCCCACCGCCGCCGCCGCGGCCGATGCCGCCCCCTGCTCCGCCCATCCTGTCTCTCAGTCCCATCGGTCCCCTCCCTGTCCGTTTCCTGTGCGAAGAAGTGGTGCTTACGCGACAGCCTCGGCACGCTTGCGCTTCTTGCCGGCCTTCTCGGGCCGCGGCTGCTCGGGCTCCAGAACGCCGTACTTCCGCATGAAGTACAGGTAGATCGCGTACCCCGCCGCGCTGGCCGGGATGGAGACGATCACGCCGAAGAATCCGCCCAGCGCGCCCCCGATGGACAGCGCCAGAAGGATGCCCAGCGGGTGCAGGCGCACCGAGTCACCCATGACTATGGGCGAGATGACGGAGTCCACCGACTGCTCCACGATCAGGACGATGACCAGCGTGATGACGCCCAGCGTGGGGCTCACCGTGAAGCCCACGATCGTCGCGAAAGCCCCGCCGATGATCGGCCCGATGAAGGGGATGACGTCCAGCGCGCCCACGAGGGCCGCGATCCCTATCGCGTAGGGCAACCCCACCAGCGAGAAACCCAGCGCGCAGCCCAGGAACGTGATCGTCACACAGATCACGGTGCCCCGGATGTAGCCGCCGAACGACGTGTCGAACTTGCGGCCCACGAAGGCGGCGTCCTCGCGCCACGCCGGCGGCAGCACGGACAGCGACCATTTCGCGATCTCGGGCCCGCCCAGCAGCAGCCAGATCGAGATGATCCAGCCCAAGAACAACTGGAAGCCGAAGCCGATCGCCGAGCCGAACGCACCCAGGATGAAGCTGCTGAGCTGCTGGACCGCCGCGGAGAACCCGGCGAAGACCTGCTTGGCCGCCGACTGAGCGGCGCTCTTGACCGGCTCGGGCAGCGCGCTGAACGCCGCTTGGACCGTGTTCACGCTCGACTGGAACTGGGCCTTGGTGGTGGGCAATGCCGCCGACAGCTTCTGGACCTCGGCCGCGACGAGCGGGACGAGATTGATGAGTACGACGACCAGCAGCGCCACGAGCACGAGCGAGGTCAGGAGCACCGCCCAACCCCGCCCGAGCTTCCGCTTCGTGAGCAGGCCCACGACGGGGCGCAGCAGGAAGGCGATGAACCCACCCACGATGAAGGGCGCGAGCGCCTCCCAGATGTGGAGGAACCCCCACAGCCCAACGCCGATGAGCACGACGAGCCCCACGAGAGTCCAGGTCACGCGGTCGCGTCGCGCCCAAGCCTCCCTAGCGCCCGCTGCCAGGCCGCTCATCATGCTCGTGTCCAGATCCGCCATGAGGCCCCTCCCCTGTTGGATCTCGACCGTTCTGTTCCCGGCCGAGATCAGCCCCGCCTCGCCGACGAGGCCCGCCATCGCGAGCCCCGTTGCTTGTTGGTACCCCCGCGAGGCGCCCCGCACCCCGCGGTTTCGCCCACTCCCACGACGGGCATCGGTTCTCAGGTTCCGGCGCTTGGAGGGGGACGTCATGGGCTGTCTCGGCTGCGGCTGCGTGGGCGCGCTCGTTCTCATGGGAGTTCCGCGGCTCGCGTTCTTGTTCATGTGGTTCTTCACGAGCCTCGTGAACAACGCGTTCCGCATGTGGAACCAGCCTCAGTGGCTCTGGCCGCTGATAGGCGTTGTCATCGTGCCTTGGACGAGCATCATGTTCGTTCTCACGGTCAATCCGGTCACCGGCCAGCTCGCATGGTGGGGCTGGCTGTGGGTGATCCTCGGCTTCCTGATCGACGTCTCCAGCTGGGGCGGCTCCGGCGCGGCCGGCCGTAAGCAGAGCAGGATGCGGGACTGAGCTTCGTGGCGCAGCGCCCATCCGACACCCCCACGGCGGCGGCTCCCGACCCGCACCCCGAGTGGGCCGGCAAGCAGGCGTGCGAGTACGAGCTCGCCGTCCGCATCGACACCATGGCCGAAGGTCCCGTGGTGGTCCTGCTCCACGGCTTGAACTCCGACGCCACCGACTGGCAGCCGGTGATCGACGACTTCCCTATGGACTACCGCATCGTTGCGGTGGACCTGCTCGGCTACGGCATGTCGCCCAAGCCGGTGGACATCGACTACTCGGCGAAGGATCACTCCGAGGCGCTTCACAACACCCTGGCCAAGCTGAGCCTCAAGGAGCCGTTCCTGCTCGTGGGCTACTCGCTTGGCGGTGACATCGCCCTCAACTACGCCGCGATGTATCCCGAGGAGGTGCGCCGGCTCTTCCTGCTCTCGGCACCGTTCTATCTGCCGGCCCAGGAGTTCGAGGCCAAGGGCTTCTCGTTCCACTTCATCCAGCAGGCAGTTGAGGAGTGGCTGTGGAAGATCGTGCGCTCGGCGCCGGACGACTTCTCCAAGCTCTTCACTCAGTTCGAGACGCCCGGTTCGGAGCTGCACACGATCGCCGCCGGGGTCATGCGCGAGAACGACGTGGACCGCGCGTGGACCATCATGGGCAAGCAGCTCAAGAACGCGATCCAGGGCGTCGACTTCCCCGGCAACCTGCCCAAGATCACGATGCCGGCTGTGTTCGCCCTCGGGGTGCGTGACCCCATCGTTCGCCAGGACCTCGTGCCGCCGCTGCGCCGCCTCAAGCCCGAGATGGAGATACGGCGGATCCCGGGCCTCAACGCCAACCACTTCATGCTGCTCAACATCCCCGACGTGGTGGCTCGTGAGGTCATGCGCGACGAGGTCGACCATCTGCACTTCCCTCACCGGTTCGGGGCGGGCCGCCCCATGGCGCTCCTCCATGGCCAAGCTGCGTCTTCGCAGTACTGGCGCCCGTTCACGGACGCGCTCGCCGCGTGCAACGACACGGCTATCGTGGATCTCCTCGGCTTCGGCGACTCGCCCAAGCCCCTGTCGTTCAAGTACTCGCTGGACGACCAGGTGCGCCTGTTGCACCGCACTCTCTACACGAGGTTCAGCCGCGAGCCGATGCGGCTCGTCGGGCAGGCCATGGGGTCCATCGTCGCGCTCGGCTACGCGGCCAAGTACCCGGAACAGGTCTCCGGCCTCGTCCTGTTCGACCCGCCCATCCTCTTGAACGAGGAGCAGCGGCTGCGCTTCCCCGGAGCCGATGTGGGCGCCGCGACCGCGGAACAGATCGAGGGCACGCTCGCGACGGTACGCAGCCGCGTGAACGAGACGCTGGAGCGCGACTTCGCGACCCAGCTGGGCGGCGACGAGTACGAGGCTCGGGCGGTACCGGCCATGCGCAGCCTGGAGGAGATCGTCGCCAAGCAGGACGTCCCGGCGCTGCTCGACCAGGTGAAGGTCCCTGTGAAGCTCGTCTACGCTGCGGACGACCCCGCCGTGGTGCCGGCGTTCATCAAGGCGCTGGAGGCGGCATACGACAACGTCACGGCCGTCGTCCTCCCCGGAGAGGGGAACCTTCCCGTGACCTACCCCGCCGAGGCGCTCGCCCAGATCGAACCAGACCTGCCCGAAGACACCGTCAAAGCCGCCGTGAAGGCCAGCAAGAGCAACAAGTGGTGGGTGGGCGGCGCGAGCGCGGTCCAGATCCTCCAAAGCGCGGACGTCGCGCTGTTCACACGAGGCCTGCTCATGATCATCGCCGGCATCGTGATCGTCGTTGTGACGGGGATCCCCATCCACACGTATCCCGAGCGGCTGCTGGCGCTGTTCGCCGCCGGCTACATCCTGTTCGAGAGCGCCCAGACCATAATCGGCGCCGTGGGGCTGCGCAGCGCCAAGAAGGCATGGCTCACCTTCGGGCTCATCGGGCTCGTGGGCGTCGTGGCGGGCTTGTACCTGCTGCTCAACCCGACGGTGAGCCTTGGCTTGCTGCTGCTCGTCCTGGCGATCCGCGCGCTGTTCACCGGGATCTTCGACCTGATCGTCGCTTGGCGCGTGGGCGGCGGCCCCACGAAGCGCTGGTGGCTCGTCCTCGAGGGCGTGATCGCTCTTGCCTTCGCCGGCGTCATCTTCTTCTCGCCGCAGCATGGGGCGAAAGTGCTCGTGTACCTGCTCGAGGGCTACCTGATCGTGTCGGGCCTCTCGCTCGTCGCGTACGCGTGGCAGTCGCGCCGCGTCGCGAGGCGCGTGGTCAGGCCCACGCTGCGCGAGGCGGGCTGAGCCTCCGTAGCGGACCCGCGGCGCCGGCTACACCCGAGCGGCGACGTCGCGCCGCTCGGTGGCGACCAGGGTAAAGGAAACCAACGCCCCAGGCCCGCACCCCGCAGCGCGACGAGAGGGTCACCGATGTCGCCCACGATGCAGGAGACTCAGGCCGAGCTGCAGCGCCTCAGATCGCTGCACCGCGCGCTGCGCACCATCAGCGCCGCCAACCATTGTCTCGTCCATGCCACGGACGAGACCGGCCTGCTCAACGACGTGTGCGCCCTGGCCGTGGACACCGCGGGGTACCGCATGGCGTGGGTCGGCTACGTCGAGCCCGACGAGGAGCGGTCCGTGCGGCCGGTCGCATGGGCGGGCGCGGAGTCCGGCTACCTCGCGAACATCAAGGTCAGCTGGGGCGAAGGGCCGCTCGGCCAGGGACCCACCGGACGATGCATACGTGAACGCAGGCCCGTGACCGCACGCGACATCCAGCATGATCCCCGGTTTGAGCCCTGGAGGGACGAGGCGACCCTGCGCGGCTACCAGTCGAGCCTGGCCATGCCGCTGGTGGATGCCGACGGCGCGGTCCTGGGCGCCCTCATGATCTACGCCCTGGAGCCCAGCGCGTTCGACCGCGAGGAGACCGAGCTGCTCACCGAGCTCGCCGACGACCTGGCCTTCGGGATCGGAGCGCTCAGGGACCGGGCGAGCCGCGCGCACGCGGAGAAACGCCTGGCCGAGGCCGCGCGATACTCGCGGAGCCTCATCGAGACCACACTGAGCCCGCTCGTGCTCATCGCCCCGGACGGCACCATCGCCGACGTGAACAAGGCGATGGAAGAAGCGACAGGCCTGCGACGCGCGGATACTCATCGACAGCGAGTTCGCCCGGTACTTCACCGATCCCGGGCGCGCGCGGGGGGCATACCGACTTGCGCTCGAGGAGGGCCGGGTCCGGGATTACCCGCTCCAGCTCAAGGCGGCGTCCGGCTCGGTCCTCGAGGTCGAATACAACGCAACGGTCTTGCGAGACGAAGACGGCACGCTGCGCGGCGTCCTCGCGGCGGCGCGCGATGTGACGGAACGCCGGAAGGCTGACCGCCTGAGGATCGCCAAGGACGCCGCAGAGGCCGCCAACGAGGCCAAGAGCCGATTCGTGGCCAACATGAGCCACGAGCTGCGCACCCCGCTCAACTCGATCATCGGGTTCTCTAGCGTCCTGTTGGCCGGAATGGAGGGCGAGCTTCCCGGCGAGGCGCGCAAGCAGATCCAGGCGATAAACGAGTCGGGCAAGCACCTGCTCGATCTGATCAATCAGATCCTCGATCTCGCGCGGGTGGAGGCCGGCCGCATGCCGGTGCACCTCGTGGAGTTCGATCCCGCGGACCTCGCTCGACGCTGCGCGGAGACGCTCTCGCCGCTCGCACGCGACCGCGGCATCGGGCTCGCTGTGGACGCGCCGGGCATCGGCAACGCCCGTTCCGACCCCAAGCTCGTGGAGCAGGTGCTCCTGAACCTGCTCGCGAACGCCGTGAAATTCACGGAATCCGGAGACGTCCGCCTGGCCGTGAGCTCCCAGGGCCACGAGCTCTCCTTCGCCGTCTCCGACACGGGCCCGGGCATCCCGGCCGAGGAGTTGCCCCGGCTGTTCGAGCCGTTCTACCAGGCGGCAGGCCCGCAGGCCTCGAAGACCCCCGGCACCGGACTGGGGTTGTCCATCTCGCGTCAGCTCGCCGAGGTCCTCGGCGGCCGGATCGAGGTGGAGACAGAGCCGGGCGCAGGCTCGACCTTCACGCTGCTCATCCCCGACCGAGCCGGCGGATCCTGACGGGCGCCGTCATCCCCGAGGCGCCGTGCGACACCCGCGCCTGCCTCTTTGAGCTGCACGGACGGTCTATTGGGTAGCACAAACCATGCGACCGCCCGCACTGGATCCGGCCATCGATAGCTTGTCCCCGCGCCGACCGGCGCGCTGGGCTGATGCCTCGTGTCCATTCCGCGGCCACGCTCGCTGGACCCGGCCGTCATCGCGAGGTTCCTCCAAGGAAGGGAGCGCACGTTGTCCCTAGGCGCCGGAGAGCACGGAGCCCACGCATCGCGTCCCGAACGAGGCCTCGAGCTGGAGGGCCGGACGCCGCCCGAGATCGCGGACGCACGGGGCTCCCAGACGCAGCTCGCCCGCCTCGCGGCGATCGTGACCTCCTCCGATGACGCCATCTACTCCAAGGACCTGGACGGAACGATAACGAGCTGGAACGCCGCGGCCGAGCGACTCTACGGCTACCCCGCCCAGGAGATCATCGGACGGCACGTGTCGGTGCTCATGCCCATCGGCCACGAGGACGACTCCGATCTGCTCATCGAGCAGGTGCGCCAAGGCGAGCGGCTCTCCGGCCTGGAGTGCACGCGAAGGCGCAAGGACGGCACGCTGGCCGAGGTATCGCTCACGCTCTCCCCCATCCTGGGCGGCAACGGCGAGATCGTCGCGGTGTCGGTGATCGCGCACGACATATCCGAGCGTCGCCGGGCGCAACGTGACCTCGCGCAATCGGAGGCCAAGTTCTCCGCGGCATTCATGGCGTCTCCCGACTTGCTTGCCATCACAAGAGCGAGCGACGGCACGATCCTGGACGTGAACGAGGGGTACACGCGGATGCTGGGATACACCCGCGACGAATCCCTGGGCAAGACGACCGCGGGACTCTCCATCTGGGCCGATCCGAGGGACCGGATAACGTTCATAACGACGCTGCAGGAGCACGGAGAGGTGATGGACTTCGAGACCGCGTTGCGCCGCAAAGACGGCAGTACGGTGCCGGTCATGGACTCCGCGCGGACGTTCGAACTGGAAGGCGAGACCTGCGTGCTGTCGGTCGCTCGTGACATCACGCAGCGCAAGGAGGCCGAGGACGCGCTCCGGCGCAGCGAAGAGCACTTCCACTCTATCGTGCGTGCCATGGAGGAGGGCGTCGTCTTCCAGGACCGGACCGGCGAGATATCCTCGGCCAACCCTGCCGCCGAGAGGATCATGGGCCTGACCGGCGCGGATCTCGTGGGGCGAACGCCGGATGAGCTCGTGAAGGACGCCGACGTCATCCACGAAGACGGATCGCCGTTCGATTGGGATCTCCAACCGTCCATGGTCACGCTCCGGACGGGAGAGGCGGCAAGCGGCGTCGTCCTCGGGATCCTGCGGCCGGGCGGTGCACGCGTGTGGGTCTCCGTCAACTCGCAGCCGCTCGTCTCGGGCGAGGACTCGAAGCCGTATGCGGTGGTGAGCACGTTCCGCGACATCACCGAGCAGAGACTGGCGCAGGAAGCCCTGCGCACCAGCGAGCGGAGCCTTCGCGAGGCCCAGCGCCTGGGCAGGCTGGGCAACTGGACCTGGGACGCTGCCACCGACACCATAGCCTGGTCCGACGAGTACTACCGGATCTACGGATTCGACCCCGCCAAGCCTCCCCCCGGCTACGAGGAGCACCTGGCGGCCTACGCACCGGACAGCGCCGCGCTCCTGGACGCCGCGGTGCAGCGGAACATGGAGACCGGTGAGCCATACGTCATCGATCTGGAGCTCGCTCGGCCCGACGCGCCTTCACGGTGGATCACGGCCCGCAGCGAGACCGTCCGCGACGACGATGGACGGATCATCGGACTGCGAGGCACCGCCCAAGACATCACCGACCGCAAACTGGCCGAGGACGCCCAGCGGCGCCTGAATCGAGAGCTCCAGGCCGTCAGCGACTGCAACCAGACACTGATGCGGGCGGTGGACGAGCAGGCGCTGCTCGAAGACGTGTGCACGATAGTCTGCGACGAGGCGGGCTACCGAATGGCTTGGGTGGGATACGCGCAGGACAACGCCGGCAAGACGGTGCGCCCGGTCGCGCACGCGGGCGTGGACGACGGGTACCTCGCGCTCGCCGACATCACCTGGGGCGACGAGACCGCATTCGGGCGCGGCCCCGCCGGCGTCGCCATACGCAGCGGACGCAGCGCCTACATACAGGATTACGTGACCGACCCGCTGGGTGCCCCATGGCGTGCCCGCGCCTTGGAGCGCGGCTACCACTCGAGCATCGCGCTGCCGCTCAAGGACGAGAGAGCCCACACGTTCGGCGTCCTGTGCATCTACTCCACCGAGACCGGGGCGTTCACGGCCGAGGAGGTCCGGCTCCTAGATGAGCTGGCCGGCGACCTGGCTTTCGGCATCACCACCCTGCGCGCACGTGCGGAGCGAGAGCGCGCCCACTCGGCTGAGAGGGACGCCCAAGAGCGCATGCGCGCGCTGTTGGGCAGCATCACCGACGCCCTGTTCGTACACCGCCTGCAGCCGGACGGCACACCGGGGACGTTCCTCGCGGTCAACGATATCGCCTGCAAGCGCCTTGGCTACACCCGTGAGGAGCTGCTCCAGATGTCGCCGGCGGACATCGCCGATCCCGGATCGGAGCAGGACGGTCGCCGGGTCATGGCGGACATCGTCGCGGGCAAGACCGTCACGTTCGAGCACGTCCACGTGGCCAAGGACGGCGCCCGCATACCCGTGGAGATCAGCTCGCGGGCGTTCACCCTGGATGGGGCCCCGGCCGTTATCTCCCTTGCGCGCGACATCACCGAACGGCGCCAGACCGAGTCGCTCCGGATCGCCAAGGAAGCGGCGGAGGCGGCCAACGTGGCCAAGACCGAGTTCGTGGCCAGCATGAGCCATGAGCTGCGCACCCCGCTGAACTCGATCATAGGCTTCTCCGGCCTCATGCTGCAGGGGATGGCCGGAGACCTCACCGAGGAGCAGCGGCGGCAGACCGAGATGATCAACGTCTCCGGCAAGCATCTGCTCGATCTCATCAACGACATCCTCGACCTGTCGCGTGCCGAGGCCGGACGCATACAGGTCCACGCCGAGCCGTTCAGCGTCGCCGAGCTCGTGGACCAGATGATCGGCACGGTCATGCCGCTGGCCTCGGAACGCGGTCTGCGGGTCACGGGCGGCGCGCGGGACGCGGGGGTGCTGCGGTCCGACCGGACCAAGGTGGAGCAGGTGCTCTTGAACCTGCTGGGTAACGCGGTCAAGTTCACCGACAATGGCGGCGTGTCCATCGAAGCCCGCCGAGAAGGCGGCGACATCGTGTTCTCGGTCACCGACACCGGCCGCGGGATCGCCTCGGAAGACCTCGAGCACGTCTTCGACCCGTTCTACCAGGTGACGAATCGCGTCGCGTCCAGGACCCCGGGCACCGGCCTGGGGCTATCCGTCTCGAGGAAGCTCGTGGAGGCACTGGACGGGTCCATCAGCGTGCGCAGCGCGCTGGGTGAGGGCTCGACCTTCACGATCCGCCTGCCTGACCTGCGCGAGGCTCCCCGAGCCGCCGCGCACGGGGCCGAGGAGAACGGCTAGCGCGCCTCGCTCGTGCGGCGGCGAGAGGTCCCGCTCTTGTCATATCGTCATCGGCCGCAAGCGGGCGAAACGAAGCGGCCCCGGGCTGATGCCCGGGGCCGCGGTTCGAGCTCGTAGGCGCTACGGGCGCGCCGGAGTCTAGTGCCGCCTGCGCGGCTGGCGATCTCCTCCGCCTCGGCTGTCGTCTCCGCCGGGGCCTCGGCCGCCCCCGCCGTCACGGCGCGGGCCGCGGTCGCCGCCACCACCGCCGCCGCCGGCCGTCCCGGCCTCGAACTTGTGGAGCAGCTCGAGCGACACCTTGCCGCGGTCGTCGATCTCCAGGACGCGGACGTCGACCTCGTCGCCCACGTTCAGGACGTCCTCCACGCGCTCTATGCGGCCGGTGGCCATGCGCGAGATGTGGAGCAGACCGTCCTTGCCCGGGATGAGGGAGATGAACGCCCCGAACGGCTGGATGGAGACCACGTTCGAGTGCTCGTAGACCTCGCCCACCTCCACCTCCTTGGTGAGGAGCTGGATGCGGCGCAGCGCCTCCTCGCCGCCGGTGTCCCGGCTGGCGATGTAGACGGTGCCGTCGTCGTCGATGTCGATCTCGGCGCCGGTCGCGTCGGTGATGGAGCGGATCATCTTGCCGCCGGGGCCGATGATGTCGCGGATCTTGTCCGTGGGCACCTTGATGGTGATGATGCGCGGCGCGTACTGCGACAGCTCCTCGCGCGGCTCGGAGATGGCCTCGAGCATCTTGCCCAGGATGAACGCGCGACCCTCTTTGGCCTGCATGAGGGCCTTGGTCAGGATCTCGACGGACAGACCCTTGGCCTTGTTGTCCATCTGCAGGGCGGTGATGCCCTTCTCCGTGCCCGCGACCTTGAAGTCCATGTCGCCGAGGAAGTCCTCAAGGCCCTGGATGTCCGACAGGACGGCGACGTCGTCGCCCTCCTTGATGAGACCCATGGCGATGCCGGAAACCGGCGACTTGATGGGCACGCCGGCGTCCATGAGCGCCAGCGTGGAGCCGCACACGGAGCCCATGGAGCTCGAGCCGTTGGACTCGAGGACCTCGGACACGATGCGGATGGTGTAGGGGAACTCCTCCTCCGGCGGCACGACCGGCAGCAACGCGCGCTCAGCGAGGGCGCCGTGGCCGATGTCGCGGCGCTTGGGCCCGCGCATGAAGCCGGTCTCGCCGGTGGAGAACGGCGGGAAGTTGTAGTGGTGGATGTAGCGCTTGCCCTCGGCCGTGTCGATGGTGTCGATGCGCTGCCACTCGGACAGCATGCCGAGAGTGAGCACCGAGAGCACCTGGGTCTGACCGCGGGTGAACAGGCCCGAGCCGTGAGTGCGCGGCAGGTAGCCGGCGGTGCAGGAGATGGGCCGGATCTCGTCCAGGGCGCGGCCGTCGGCGCGCTCGCCCTCGGACAGGACCATGCGGCGCATCGTCTTCTTCTCGAGCTGCTTGAGCGCGCCCTTGAGGTGCTTGCCGGCGGCAGCGACGTCCTCGTCGGAGAACGACGCGGTGATGTCGGCCTTGACCGCCGCGACCGCGTCCATGCGGGCGTGCTTGTCGGGGTTGTGCAACGCGTCACGCATGAGCGCGTCGCCGGCCTCGAACACGCGCTGCAGAAGATCCTCGGGGATGCTCTGGGTGGCGAACTCCACCGGCGTGATCTCGACCTTGGCCAGGAAGTCGCGCTGAGCCGCGCAGAACGCCCCCACGGCCTCCTGAGCGAACAGGAGCGCGGCGAGCATGTCGGACTCGGAGACTTCAGCGGCGCCGGCCTCGATCATGAAGACGGCCTCTTCGTTGCCGGCCACGATGAGGTCCAGGTCGGACTCCTCGGCCTCTTCGAAGCTCGGGTTCACGACGAACTCGCCGTCCAGACGGCAGACTCGGACACCGGCGAGCGGGCCCTCGAACGGGATACCCGCGGCCATGAGCGCGCCGGACGCGCCCATGATCGAGATGACGTCGGGCTGGTTCACCTGGTCCGCGACGAGAACGGTGGCTATGACCTGCACGTCGTTGCGGAAGCCGTCGGCGAACGCGCTGCGGATGGGACGGTCGATCATTCGAGCGGTGAGCGTCGCCTTCTCGCTGGGGCGAGCCTCACGCTTGATGAAACCGCCCGGCAGCTTACCGGCCGCGTACATGCGCTCCTCGAAATCCACGGTGAGGGGGAAGAAGTCCAGGTCCTTGGGCTCCTTGCTGGCAGTGGCGGTCACGAGGACCACGGTGTCGCCCTGGCGGACGACCACGGCGCCGCCGGCCTGCTTGGCCAGCTCGCCGGTCTCGAGGGTGTACTCCTTGCCGTACAGCTCGAACGTGTGACTGATCTTGGGCATGAGCTCTATCTCTCTCCTCTTCTTCGACGGAACGCCCCCATGGCGGTCCGCTGCATCCGGCCGCCCGTCGGCGGCCATGGTCCCGGTGCCTCGGCAGGTTTCCGGGGAGATTGCGGGGCGTCCTCTTGGCGCCGCGCAAAAGGCAAGCAAGGCAGGGATGTGCTCCCTGCCTTGCCTGATCCGTCTAGCTGCGCAGACCCAGCTTCGCGATGAGCGCTCGGTACCTCTCGATGTCCTTCTTCTTGAGGTAGTTGAGAAGCCGGCGCCTCTGGCCCACGAGCTTGAGCAGCCCGCGGCGCGTGTGGTGGTCGTGCTTGTGCACCTTGAGGTGCTCGGTGAGATCGCGGATGCGCTGCGTGAGCAGCGCTACCTGGACCTCGGTGGATCCCGTGTCGGAGTCGTGCGCCTTGTTGTCGGCGATGAGAGCCGACTTCACGTCCTTGGAAAGCGGCATGCGCTCACCTTTCTCTTCGCGGGCCGATCAGTGCCCTTAGGTTGGTCCGCCCGCATCCGAGACCGCGCTGGTGAGAGGCGCCGATCCAAGATGGGGTAGCCGATCGCAACCTGCGTAGTCTAGCAGCGGCGACGCACGGCGGCAAGGAGCGCGCGGCCCCTCGGCAGGATGGAGGGGGCCGTGCACGACAGGAGGGCGGCCCCGGGGACCGCCCTCCTCGTCAGCGCACTGTGTCTCGTTCGGTGCGGCGTCAGTACCACCAGGTGTAGCCGGCGTTGGGAGTGGACGCGTCTATCCACGTCCCGTAGCCCCCGCCCTCGGTGTCCGAGTCCCCGTCGTAGTAGTAGTCGCACACCAGATAGTAGGACTGGCCCGCCGGGACCACGACGTCCCAGTCGAGGTCCGAGCCGTAGCCGTTGACCGACGTGCTCGCGATGGTCGTGCCGCTCGCGTTCTGCACGTGCAGCTGGGCCTCGCTCCAGTTGCCGGGCTCCCAGCGGAACTGCAGGGTCGCGTTGCCCACGACCACCGCTGCGACGCTGAAGCCGGCGGTCTTGTGAGGGGATTCCACGTTGCCCTTCGCGTCCACCGACCAGAACTCGATCGTGTGGTTGGCCGAGCCCGTGGAGGGAGGAGACACGACGATGGACGTGCCTGCCGTCTGCGCTCCCCCGTCTACCTTGTAGTAGGTCGCGGAGACGCCTGAGCCGCCGGGGTCGTCTGCGGCGGTGAGTGTGATGGTGGCTGTCCCGGCGTACGAGGCCGCGGCGTTGGAAGTCGTTGTGGGCGGCGTGACGTCCGGTATCAGCACGACGATCCCGTCGCTGAGCGTGGTCACGTTGCCCGCGTTGTCCTTGTACTGGACGTTGACCGTCTTGGTCCCCTCCCCGCTGGGCAGGGTGATCGCCGAATGTGCGGCGTAGGCCGCCCACGAGCCGTACGTGCCGGTCCCCGGGTCCACGCGCATCTGGGACACGCCGGACACGGTATCGGTGACCGTCGAGTCCACCGACACGGCGTACGTTGCGGTCTCGGAGGCCCCGTTGTTCACCGACATCACACCGGTGGGCCCGGAGGTGTCCAGTACGATCGAGTCCGTGAGCGTGGTCACGTTACCGGCGTTGTCCTTGTACTGGACGTTGACGGTCTTGGTGCCGTCCCCGCCGGGCAGGGTGATCGCCGAGGTCGCAGAGTACGCGATCCACGAACCGAACGTGCCGCTGCCCGGGTCCACCCGCATCTGGGACAGGCCCGTGCCGGAGTCGGTCACGGTCGAGTTCACCGATGCCGAGGTGGAGGTCGTCCAAGTTGCGCCGTTGTTGACCGCGACCGACCCAGTGGGCGCCGTCGTGTCGAGCACGATGGTGTCGGTGAGGGTGAGCACGTTGCCGATGACGTCGCGGTACTGGACCCTGACGCTCTTGGTGCCGTCACCGGCCGGCATGCCTATGGGCGAGCTGGCAGCGTAGGCGATCCACGAACCGAAGGTGCCGGTGCCGGGGTCTATGCGCATGTCGGACATCCCCGAGCCGGCGTCGGTCACGGCCGAGTCCACGGTGGCCGCGGTAGAGCTGGTGGAGGCCGAGCCCGCGTTGACCGACATCGTGCCGGACGGCGGGGTGGTGTCGGGCGGCGCGGCCACGGTGAAGGCCGCCGTCTTATGCGGGAACTCGATGTTGCCGGCCTTGTCCACGCTCCAGAACTCCAGCGTGTGGGCCACCGAGCCCGTGGCGGGCGCCGGGACGCTCACCACCGTGCCGGTCTGCTGCGGCGCGCCGTCCAAGATGTAGTAGGTGGAAGCAACGCCCCAACCGCCGGTGTTGTCGGTGCCGGTCAGCGTGATCGTGGCCGGACCGGTGTAGGTCGTGGTCGCGTTGGACGTGGTCGTGGGCGGGGTCGTGTCGGCCGGGCCGAAGCTCTTGATGCCGGTGATGGTGGACGGCGCGATCCACACACCCGTGTAGTCGTCGCCGTAGCCGTCGTAGTAGTCGTCACCCCACTGCATGGCCTGGAAGCCGCTCCAAGTGGAGGCCTCCACCCGTGTGGTGCCCGCGGGCAGCGTGAGCGTGTAGGTCACCGGGACGTTGTAGTCCCAGTACCAGTCGTAGTTGTTGAACCCGCAGTCCATGACCACGTCGATGTGGCCTCCCGAGGGTGTGGCCACCTGCGGGCAGTTCCACGTTGTCGTGCCGTCCGCGGGCTTGGTGCCCACGAGCACGTCGTTGACGTAGATGCGGTACTCGGCCCACGGGCTCGACGATCCGATCTTCGCGTCGAACCAGGCGTAGTCGGCCAGGTTCAGCGACGTGGTCTGCACCGCGCCCACGAGCGCCGCGACCGTGAACGACACGGTCTTGGTCGTCTCTTGGTTGCCCGCGGCGTCCTTGGAGTACCAGGTGATGGTGTGAGAGACGGTGCCGGTGGACGGAGCGGGCACCGAGATAGAGGTGCCTGCCGTGAGCGCGCCGCCGTCGAGCTGGTACCAGGTGCCGGCAACGCCCGAGCCACCCGTGTCGGAGGCCGACAGCGTGAACGTCTGGGCGTCGGTGTAGGCCGTGCCTTCGATCGCAGTGTTGGTGGTCACCGGGGCGACCGTGTCGATCCGGAAGCTGTTGGACGTCCTGGTCGTCTCCGTGTTGCCCGCGACGTCCACCGAGTAGTAGCTGAACGTGTGCAGCCCATCGCCCGTGACGGTGAACGACGTGCCCGCGTTCCACGTCCCGGAGTCGATCCGGTAGTAGGTCGTGGCCACGCCCGAGCCGCCCACGTTGTCGGTGGGGCTCAGGGTGACGGGTTGGGCCGCCTTCACGACGGCGCCCGCGGCCGGGTTGTAGCTGGACGTGGTCGTAGGCGGTGTGGTGTCCACGAGCTGGATCGTGTCGCTGAAGCTGCCGGACACGTTGCCCGTGTTGTCGCTGAACTGGACGTACACGGTCTTCGTGCCCAGGGCCGAGTCGAGCGTCCACGCCTTGCTCGTCGAGTAAGGCGCCCAAGCGCTCCATGTCGAGCCGTCGTTACTGACCCTCATCTGATACACACCGGTCCCACCAGCGTCCGTCGCGCCGAGGGTCAGCGTGGCCGCCGTCGAGGTCGTGGAGACCGCGCCGTTGTTCACCGCGACCGACCCAGTGGGCGCCGTCGTGTCGAGCACGATGGTGTCGGTGAGGGTGAGCACGTTGCCGATGACGTCGCGGTACTGGACCCTGACGCTCTTGGTGCCGTCACCGGCCGACATGCCTATGGGCGAGCGGGCAGCGTAGGCGATCCACGAACCGAAGGTGCCGGTGCCGGGGTCTATGCGCATGTCGGACATCCCCGAGCCGGCGTCGGTCACGGCCGAGTCCACGGTGGCCGCGGTGGAGCTGGTGGAGGCCGAGCCCGCGTTGACCGACATCGTGCCGGACGGCGGGGTGGTGTCGGGCGGCGCGGCCACGGTGAAGGCCGCCGTCTTATGCGGGAACTCGATGTTGCCGGCCTTGTCCACGCTCCAGAACTCCAGCGTGTGGGCCACCGAGCCCGTGGCGGGCGCCGGGACGCTCACCACCGTGCCGGTCTGCTGCGGCGCGCCGTCCAAGATGTAGTAGGTGGAAGCAACGCCCCAACCGCCGGTGTTGTCGGTGCCGGTCAGCGTGATCGTGGCCGGACCGGTGTAGGTCGTGGTCGCGTTGGACGTGGTCGTGGGCGGGGTCGTGTCGGCCGGGCCGAAGCTCTTGATGCCGGTGATGGTGGACGGCGCGATCCACACACCCGTGTAGTCGTCGCCGTAGCCGTCGTAGTAGTCGTCACCCCACTGCATGGCCTGGAAGCCGCTCCAAGTGGAGGCCTCCACCCGTGTGGTGCCCGCGGGCAGCGTGAGCGTGTAGGTCACCGGGACGTTGTAGTCCCAGTACCAGTCGTAGTTGTTGAACCCGCAGTCCATGACCACGTCGATGTGGCCTCCCGAGGGTGTGGCCACCTGCGGGCAGTTCCACGTTGTCGTGCCGTCCGCGGGCTTGGTGCCCACGAGCACGTCGTTGACGTAGATGCGGTACTCGGCCCACGGGCTCGACGATCCGATCTTCGCGTCGAACCAGGCGTAGTCGGCCAGGTTCAGCGACGTGGTCTGCACCGCGCCCACGAGCGCCGCGACCGTGAACGACACGGTCTTGGTCGTCTCTTGGTTGCCCGCGGCGTCCTTGGAGTACCAGGTGATGGTGTGAGAGACGGTGCCGGTGGACGGAGCGGGCACCGAGATAGAGGTGCCTGCCGTGAGCGCGCCGCCGTCGAGCTGGTACCAGGTGCCGGCAACGCCCGAGCCACCCGTGTCGGAGGCCGACAGCGTGAACGTCTGGGCGTCGGTGTAGGCCGTGCCTTCGATCGCAGTGTTGGTGGTCACCGGGGCGACCGTGTCGAGAACGATCGTGTCGCTAGCCGACGAACTCGCGTTGCCGGCGGCGTCCTCGTACTGGACGTAGACCTTCTTGGTCCCGTCCCCGCCCGAGAGCGTCCACGTCTTCGAGGTCGCGTACGCTTCCCATCCGCTCCAGCTCGAGCCGTCGTTGCTGAACCGCATCTGCGACAGGCCCGAGCCGCCCGTGTCGGAGGCCGACAGCGTGAGCGTGGCCGCGGTGGAGTTCGTGGCGGCGGCGCCGGAGTCGATCACCACCGACCCGGTGGGCGCGATCGTATCCACCAACACCGACACGCTGAACGACACCGACCTCGTGGTCTCGACGTTGCCCGAAGTGTCTCGGGAGTACCAGTACAGGGTGTGAGGAGCGATCCCGGACGAGGGCGCGGACACCGGAACGCTAACGCCGCTCGTCCATGGGCCCGTCGTCGAATCCAGCTGCCACCATGTCCCGGCCACTCCTGAGCCCGAGTCGGTCGCGGACAGTGCGAACACCTGAGAGCCGTTGTAAGTGAAGCCTGATGTCACGTTGGAGGTGGTCACCGGCGGTGCCGTGTCGGGACCCGGGGCCGAGTAGCGGATGGTCACGCTGCCGTTCCCGAGGTTGTCTCCTGAGATCAGCGTTCCCGTGCCGCTCGCGATGTAGCTGGTGCCGCCGGTGCCGCCACGGTAGGTGCCCGGGCCGGCAGCGCCCGCGTTCCAACCCGCGCCGGCGCCGCCGGCGCCGTAGCTCGTGGCCGCGGGGCCGGTCTTGTAGCCGCCCGGCAGGCTGCCCTGCGCGCCTCCGGCGCCGCCGGCGCCGAAGCTCGTGCTCGAGCCCCCGCCGCCTCCGCCGCCGGCCTCGGCCAGTTCGGTGGTCCCGCTCCAGATGGACGTGGAACCGCCGCCTCCGCCGCCGTAGTAGTTGCCGCTGCCGCCGTTAGGCCAGCCGGCAGCCCCATAGCTGCCCCAGATGCTGCAGGCACTGCCTGCCGAGGCCACTCGGACCGTGAGGGTCGTCCCCGGGGTGACGGGAACGACCGCGGTCACCTTACCCCCGCGGCCGCCCAGGCTGTAGGTCCCGCCGGTGTACACGCTGTTGCCACCCGAGCCGCCGGTCATGGTCACGGCGATGGTGGTGACGCCGGACGGCACGACGAACGACTGGTCCGCCCTGGTGTAGCCGAGGTCCTTGCCGGCGAGGATCTGGAAACCGGCGGACTTGACCGCTTCGGTGTTGCCTTTACTGTCGCGCGAGTACCAGTACAGCGTGTGTGACAAGGTGCCGCTGGAGGGTGCCGTGACGGGCACGGACGTTCCGCTGGTCCATGCTCCCCCGGTCCCATCGAGCTGCCACCACGTCCCTGCCACGGCGGAGTTCGCATCCGTGGCCGTGAGCTTGAACGTCTGGTCGCCCGCGTAGACCTTGCCGGGGACGATGTCGCTGGTGGTGGTGGGCGGGAACGTGTCGGGCGCGACGGTGAACTGGGCGGTGTTCGTGGCCTCCGTGTTCCCGCTCCAGTCCGTGGACCAGAACCGCAGCGTGTGCGTGTCGGTCCCTCCGGTGGCGGGGACGGCGATCTGGGTGCCTACCGCCGCGGCAGCGCCGTCAAGGCTGTAGTACGTGGCCTTGATCCCGAAGGTCCCGTTCACGTTGTCGTTGGGGTAGAGATTGATGACCGCGTCACCTATGTAGGACGCCTTGGCGTCCGACGTCGTGGACGGCCTGGGCGACGGAGCCGAGGCCGGGTGGCAGGCGGTGCACGAGCCCTCGGGATAGTCCCAGCTGGCGATGTCGTGGCAGTCGCAGCCGTTGTTGTAGATGTCCTCGTGATCGCCGTTCTCGCCGGCGTGCTGGCTCGCGTGGCAGGCAGTGCAGTCCGTGACCTTGTTCGCGATCGCGCTCTTCACCGCGTCGGGCGCCGCGCTTCCGTGGCACGCCAGGCAGTTGTTGGCGTGCAACGGCGCCAGGTTGGCCGTCGAGTGGCAATCGCTGCAGCCCGTGTACTCCCCATAGCCGAGGTCATGATCGCCGTTGTTCATGCCGGCCGAGATGAAATCGGAGCCGCCGATGGACACGTGGTCGGCGGTCACGTTCGGATGAGGGTTGGCCAGGTCGTGGCAACCGCTAGCCGAGCAGTCGGTGGTGGGGGTCTTGCCCGCCCCGTGGCAGGTCGCGCACCCCTGCTTGGGCGCGTGGATCGCGGCGACGTTGCACCCGCCCACGTGGCAGCCGTCCGTGATGCAGCTCGGCGGGCTCACGGAGTGGGCCGCGTCGATCGCCGAGTGCATGGGCGCGCTCGAACCGGCGCCGTGACACGCCGGGGCGGCACATGACTTGTCCCACGGATCGGCCGCGCCGGCCGCAGTCGGGTGACACGTAGAGCACCCAGGGTGCAGAGTCCCGGACGTCTGCCGACGCATGGCACTCGGAGCAGTCATGCGTGCCGAAGCTCGTCCCCAGGATCGTGATCGTTCCGCTGGTGACAGTAGCGGTGTGGGTCACGGCGAGGTCCGGATGTGGCGCGTGACAGGCGGTACAGGACTTGTCTCCCGTAGTGATAGCCGTGACGACGTTTGGGTCGGTGGACTTGTGGCACGTCGCGCACGTCAGGGTCGTGGCGGAGTTGATGTGGATCGAGGTCAGGTTCGTGCCGCTGTGGCAGCCCGCGCCGGTGCAGGAAGCACTCACCGTGGTGTCGTGGGCCGCGGTATGACCCGCCGAGCCGTGGCACGCCGTGCAGTCCGTGGTATGGCCCGCGATGGCGGCGGCGACGTTGGGGTCTGTGGAGCTGTGACACGTGGCGCAGGTCAGCGTCGTGCCCGAATTGATGTGGATGGACGTAAGGCTCGTGCCGGTGTGACATCCGGACCCCGCGCACGAGGCCACCACCGTCGTGGCGTGCTGGGCCTCGTGGCTGGTGGTGCCGTGGCACGCGTCGCATGCCTTGACCCCGCCCGCGATGGCGGCGACCACGTTGGTGTCGGTGGACTTGTGGCACGTGTCGCAGGTAAGCGTCGTGCCCGAGTTGATGTGGATGTCGGTAAGGGTGGTGTCGGTGCTCGTCGCATGGCACCCCGAGCCCGTGCACGAGGCATCGAGCGTCACGTTGTGGATCGCGGTGTGGATCGCGGCGCCCGGGTGGCAGCTCTCACACGCGGTCGATCCCGTGGCGATGGCGGTTTGCACGGCCGGGTCCACCGAGCCGTGGCACGAAAGGCAGGTCAGACCGTAGCGGTAGTGCTCGGTGGTGAGGTTCTTCACATGGCAAGGCGAGCACGCGGTCGTGGAGTCGTGATAGGTGGCCGTGGGCGTGAACGGGTGCATCGCCGGCACGGTGGAGTAGCCCGAGGAGTGGCAATCGATGCAGCTCGTGGGGGTGCGGGCGACGTAGCTCGCGGAGTGCTGCGCGTAGTCCGGCGTGTTCCAGCCCTCGCCCACCGGAGAGCCCGGGCCGTGGCAGGCCAGGCAGTTGGTCATGGGATGTGCGTCCGGGAACCCGGGGTGGCACGTCACGCAGTCCTGGGCGCCAGAGGGCATCGAGGCGTAGACCTGCACCGAGAAGCTCCAGCTCAGGTGGTCGGAGATCCCCGAGGAGTTGGTCACGGTCACCGTGACGTCGTGGCTGGCGTCGTTGGCCAGGTGGCTCGTCGGCGCCGAGAGCACGCCGGAACCAGAGTCGAACGTGGCAGGCACGCTGGTGCCGTCCACTACCACCGTGGAGGTAAGGCCGGTGGTGCCCCCGCCCACCGCCACGGTGATCACCGGAGAGTCGGTGGACACAGTGGAGCCCGGGACAGGAGCGGGAGAAGAGGGCTTGGGCGCGTTGGAGACCGTGAACGACCAAGTGGTGGTCGAGTACGTGCCCGAGTTGTTGCGCACGTTCGCGTAGACGGTATGCGTGCCGTTGGCGAGGTTGGCCCTGGGAGTGAACGCCGCCGACAGCGTGTTGGGGCTCACCCGGGTCCAGGCGGCGGACTGCAGGGTGCCATCGACCTTGAGGCTCACGTACGGGCTGCCCAGCAGTCCCTTGGTGTCGGTGGCCGTGACCGCGATCGGGGGCCGCAGCGCTCCCACGGAGGCCCCGTCGGCGGGCGTGTAGGCGCTCCAGGCGGCCGGCCCGGTGACGGTGGGCGCGGCCAGCGCGGTGGTGCTCGTAAAGAACGTGCACACTACGATGGCGCACAGCAGCGCCGCCAAGATGGAGCCGCGAGATGTGCGCCTCATGGTGAACCCCCAGTTCGTGGCCGTATCGCCTGCGCTCGCGCAGCCCGGGGACTCTCCTCGGCAAGCGGGACGAAACGGCTCTGTGACCCTGACCGCTGTCAGCCGTACAGGTTAAGTTAGCAGTTCTGAACGTCCTTTTCGTAAGGTGAGGCAAGAAGGGGTCTGCCCGCCAGAGGCCCGCCGACAAGCGGTCCCCATGTCCCAGGACAGGCTCGTGAGCGTGCATGAACGGCTATCCCGATCGGCGACCGGCCGGCTAGCGCGCGCCAGGCAGCGAGGGATGGCCTGCGGCAGGGTCAGCACGGGGTCGGTCAGGCAGGAATCAGCCGCGGCGAGACTCCGCCCGGGATCAGACGCAGGGCGAAGCCAGGCGCGCCGCGGCCTCGGCATCGTTCTTCATGGCCGAGGCGAGCTCGTCCATGGAGCCGAACCGCTCCATGGGCCGGATCCACTCCACGAACTCCACCGTGATCGCGCGACCGTAGAGGTCCCCGCTCCAGCCGAGCACGTGAGCCTCGAGCAGGTCCCGCGACTGCGGGAACATGGGCGGCCGCCCCACCGAGACCGCGGCGGCGCGGCGCTCCCCATCCGGCAGGGTCACCACTCCCGCGTACACGCCTGCCGCCGGAAGCACGGCGTGCTCGTCCACGATCACGTTGGCCGTCGGCATGCCCAGGACCGGACCGCCCTCTCCCCTCCCCCGGTGCACCGGGCCCGACACCCGGTGAGGCCTGCCCAGCAGCCGTCGCGCGTCGCCGGCGTCGCCCTGGGCGAGTCGCATCCGGATCCTCGTGGACGACACCCGTTCGCCGTCCACCGCGTAGGGCTCGGCGATCTCCACGGTGAAGCCGTGCGCCTCGCCGGCCGTCGCGAGCGTGTCCGCGTGTCCGCGCCCGCCCGCTCCGAAGTGGAAGTCCGGCCCCACGACCACCACCACCGGCGCCAGAGCCGGCACGATCACGTCGTCCACGAACCGCTCCGCGCTCCACGTGGCCAGAGACAGGGTGAACGGGACCACGAGCACGAGATCCACGCCGAGGGCGCCGATCTCGTCCAGCTTCTCCTGCGGCTCCAGCAGCCGTATGGCCGAGGCCCCCTCGAGCACGGTCGCGGGATCGGGGTCGAAGGTGACCACGGCGGCCGCTACCCCCCGCTCGCGGGCGATCTCGGTCGTTCGCCGGATGAGTGCCTGGTGGCCCAGGTGCACGCCGTCGAAGACCCCGAGCGCCACCGCGGCGGGACCCAGGCCCGAAAGGCCCTCTTCCCACGTGACGAAGCGCGTCACCGGCGATCCCCCGCCTGCACAGGGCTCAGGGCGATCGGGTCCGCGAGCACGACCTCGGCACGAAGTTGCTCTTGGGTGCGGACGTAGACGCCCAGCAGGCGATCGTCGGAGACGACCGCCACGGACCAGCCGATCGGGAGAGCCGTGTCCACGAGAGCCTCGGAGGGCAGGTCGAGCGCGGCGCCGTGCGACACGCACGCCGCCTCCTCGGGAGTGAGCGCGAGGGCGGGCAGGCCCAGCGCGGTGAGCGGGTCCGCGTAGCGCGCCGTGACCTCGGCAGCGGTCGCGTGCTGCAGGTCCTCCCAGCGTATCGCGTCCTGGAGTGTGAGGTGCCCGACGGCGGTCCGCCGCAGGCCGCCCAGGTGCGCGGCGGTGCCGTGAGCGCTGCCCAGGTCGCGGGCCAGCGCGCGGACGTACGTTCCCTTGGAAACGTCCAGCTCCACGTCCCACGCCACGACCGCACCCGTCTCGACACCCAGGAGACGTGCCCTGTGCACCGTGACGGACCGAGGAGCCATGGCGGGCGTCTCGCCGGCGCGGGCGAGCTCGTAGGCCTTGCGTCCCTGCAGCTTGATCGCGGCATACGCCGGGGGCACCTGTTCGTGCGATCCCACGAGCGCAGCGACCGCTCTGGCGGCGTAGGCGGGATCGGCAAGCTCCGGGGGCACGGCAAGCTCCTGGACCACCGTGCCCGCGGTGTCGTCGGTGTCCGTGGACGTGCCGAAGACGATCCGCGCCTGGTAGGTCTTCGCACCGGCCTCGACGAAGCGGGCGAGGCGGGTGGCTGAGCCCACTAGGGTGACCAGCAGGCCCTCGGCCAGTGGATCGAGGGTGCCGGCGTGGCCGACCTTGGTCGTTCCCAGCGCCCTTCGCACTGTGGCCACGACGTCGTGGCTGGTGGGACCCGCGGGCTTGTCCACGGGCAGGATGCCGGACACGGGGCCGGTGGGAGCTCCCACGGCTACCTCCTCGGCAACTTGGGGAGCAGCGCGTCGAGGAGCGTGTCCAGCGAGCCTTCCCAGCTGAAACCGGCGGCGGCCCGGTGCCCGCCCCCGCGCATCTCGCGCGCGACCGCGCCCACGTCCACGGGGCCCTTCGATCGCAGGCTCACCCGGCAGTGCCCGCCGCTCATCTTGACCAGGAACACGGCGTCCACGTCCGCGAGCTGGCGCACCGACTCGATGAGCGTCTCGGTCTGGGACATGTCCACGCCGCACTCAGCGAGATCTTGCTCGTCGATCCACGAGTAGGCCACGGCACCGCCGTTGGCGAGGGTGATCCGCGACAGCGCGCGCCCCACGATCTCGAGGGCGCCGCGCGACCGGCTCTCATAGATGTTGCGGTACACGGCGTTGGCGTCGACGCCGGCGTCCATCATGTGGGCGGCGTGCCGCAGCGTCTCGGCCGTGGTGTTGGAGTACTGGAAGCGGCCGGTGTCGGTCACAAGCGCGGTGTAAAGGCAGGTGGCGATATCCGCGTCGGGCTCCACGCCCAGCGCCCGCACGAGCTCCCAGGTGAGCTCCCCGGTGGCGGCCGCCGCGGGATCGATGACGCACACGCTGGAGAGGAAGCAGGCGCTGTCGGGGTGGTGGTCCACGATCACCCGCTCGCGAGCGCACTCGGCGAACGGGAGCGCCTCACCCAGGCGCGCGGGCGTGGGTGTGTCCAGCGCCACGAACACCTCCGGCACGTCCAGGACCGCGACAGGCTTGAACAGGTCGAACCCGGGAAGGAAGCGGTACGCCGGCGGCGGGTCGCCCGGGTCGGCGAGCGTGGGCTTGACGCTCACTCCGATGGACCTCAGAGCAAGAG
The DNA here is from genome assembly GCA_963768865.1 of uncultured Coriobacteriia bacterium. GTDB lineage: Bacteria > Actinomycetota > Coriobacteriia > Anaerosomatales > CAVYJL01 > CAVYJL01. Next base: position 204,240 of record CAVYJL010000009.1, read on the forward strand.
TGAGCCCGAGGACGGATCCGACGGCATCGCCGTCGGGGTCCACGTGGCCGCAGATGACGACGTCCTTGGCGGACCGCAGGAGCTGCGCAGCCTCTTCCAGGCGCTCGCGCCCGGTCACGAGGTCTTCTCCCGCCCGGTGCCCGCGGCGGCTTCACCGGTCGCGCCCGGCTCCGGAGTGGGGTCGTGCTCGAGAGCGCTGTGCCTCTCGGCGGCGCCCGATGCCTCGCGGCGCTTGGCCAGCCTGCGCTCGGCCTTGGCCTCCTGGCGCAGCGCGCGCTCGATGCGCTCGCCCTCGTCCACGGACTCGTCGAGCTCGAAGACGAGCTCCGGCAGGAACTTCATGCGGACCCGCTCGCTCAGCGCGCGACGCATCCTGCCGCGGGCGGCCGCCAGGCCGGCGAGCATCGCGGCGTAGCGCTCCGCGTCCCCGTGTGTGGTGACCCAGACACGCGCGTGACGCATGTCCGGGCTCACGCTCACACCGGTGATGGTCACGAGCTCGAGCCTGGGGTCGGTGACCTCGGTCTCCAAGATCGAGGCCAGCGCCTCCTTCAGGCTCTCGTCGAGCTTTCGGGTGCGTGGTGTCGACTTCACGTCGTTCGTTCTCCTTGGAAGCGCGCGGCGGGCGGGGGCCCGTGGCTACGCCTCGCGGGCGACCTCGACCTTCTTGTACGACTCGATGATGTCGCCCACCTTCAGGTCCTGGAACCCTTCGACGCCCACGCCGCACTCGTAGCCGGACTTCACGGACTTGACGTCGTCCTTGAAGCGCCGCAGCGAGGCGACCTTGCCGTCATAGATGATGGTCCCGTCGCGCACGACGCGAACGAGGTCGTCGCGGCTGATCTCGCCTTCCTGCACGTAGCAGCCGGCGATGGTGCCGAGCTTGGGGACCTTGAACAGCTCGCGGACCTCGACCATGGCCGTGTCCTGCTCCTCGATCACCGGCGACAACATGCCCACGCGGGCGGCGTTGATGTCCTCGATGACCTTGTAGATGACACGGTACAGGCGCAGGTCGACCTTCGAACGCTCGGCCTCGGCCTTAGCCTTGGGCTCGGGGCGCACGTTGAACCCGATGATGATGGCGTCGCTCGCGTCGGCCAGCATGACGTCGGACTCCGTGATGGCGCCCACGCCGCTGTGGATGACGTTGATGTGGACCTCGGTCTGGTCCATCTTGGCCAGCGCGTCCACGAGCGCCTCGATGGAGCCCTGGACGTCGGCCTTGATCGACGAGGTTGAGATCCTTGATCTCGCCCTCCTGGATGCGCTGGAACAGGTCGTCCAGGGTGACGTGGCGCTTGGGCAGCTGTGCCACGAGACGCTCGCGGAGCGCACGCTCCTCGGCCACCTGCCGGGCGGCGCGCTCGTCGACCATGACTTTGAAGTCGTCGCCGGCGCTGGGGACCGTGGCCATGCCCAGGATCTCCACCGGATCGGAGGGACCTGCCGAGGTCACGTGCTTGCCCTTCGGGTCCACGAGCGCGCGCACACGGCCGTGGCTCGTGCCCGCGACCACCGCGTCGCCCACGTGCAGCGTGCCACGCTGGACCAGGACGGTCGCGACCGGGCCTCGGCCACGATCGAGCTTGCCCTCGATGACCACGCCTCGGGCCTTGGGCTTGGGGTTGGCTTTGAGGTCGGCGACCTCGGCGACGAGCAGGACCATCTCGAGAAGGTCCTCGATGCCGATGTGCTTCTTGGCGCTCACGTTCACGAAGATCGTGTCGCCGCCCCACTCCTCGGGGATGAGCGCGTACTCGGTGAGCTCCTGGCGTACGCGGTCGGGGTTCGCCCCGTCCTTGTCCATCTTGTTCACGGCCACGACGATCGGGACGCCGGCCGCCTTGGCGTGGTTGATGGCCTCCACGGTCTGGGGCATCACGCCGTCGTCGGCGGCCACCACGAGGATGACGATGTCGGTCATGTTCGCGCCGCGGGCACGCATGGCGGTGAACGCCTCGTGGCCCGGCGTGTCGATGAACGTGATCTGCTTGCCGTTCTTCTCCACGACGCTGGCGCCGATGTGCTGGGTGATGCCGCCGGCCTCGGTGGCGGTCACGCCGGTGGAGCGGATAGCGTCGAGCAGTGAGGTCTTGCCGTGGTCCACGTGGCCCATGACGGTAACGACCGGCGGACGGCCCACGAGTTCCCCGGGCTCGTCGACCTCGAGCTCCTCCTCCACCTCTTCGGTGGGGCTCGCTATCGTCACGCAGTAGCCCAGATCGTCGCAGACCAGCTCGATGGCCTCGTCGGTCATCATCTGGTTCACGGTGAGCATCTCGCCGGCCATCATCAGCTTCCTGACGAGCTCGTTGGGGGCGACCTTCATGATCTCGGCCAGCTCGCCCACTGTGAGGCCGCGGTTGACCGTGATGGGCATACCCTCGCCGCGCTCGATCGCGGCGGCGAGATCCGCCTCTTCCTTGGCAGCGGCCGCGGCCGCGGCCTCCTCACGCGCGGCGTCGCGCTCGCGGCGACCGCTGGGCTTCTTGCCCTTCCTGCCGCGTCCGCGGCCCTGGTTGGACGGCTCTGGGGCGATGACCTGCACTCTTGCCGAGGCCGGACCCTCCGTCCCCGTCTTCTTGGCCAGCTCCTCGGCGGCTCGGGCCATGGCGCGGTAACGCTCGTCCTCGGAGGCTTCGAGCTGCGGCTCGGCCTCGGCGACGATGCGGTCCTCTTCCACTATGATCTCCGGCTCCGCCTCCACGGCGGGCTCGGCGTGGCCGACGACCTTGAGCGCACGGCCGGCGCGGGCGTTGGCGGCGGCGTTGGCGCGGGCGCGCTCGAGAGCGGCCTCACGCTCGGCCTCCTTGGCGAGCTTGGCGGCTTCGGCGTCGGTGACGGCCGCTACCGCGGCTTCCTCCTCGGCCCTCGCCGCGGCGGCGACACGCTCCGCCTCCTCGGCTGCCTCGCGGGCGGCCGTCTCGGCGGCGGTCTCCTTGGCGCGGCGCTCTTCCTCCTCGGCCTTCTTCTGGGCCTCGACGACGGCGCGCGCCTCGTCCTCGGCCTTCTTGCGGGCCTCGGCCTCCTTGCGCGCCTTCTCCTCCTCGGCCGCGCGCTTCTTCGCCTCCGCGGCCTCCTTCTTGGCGGCGGCGGCGGCCATGGCGGCCTGGCGCTCGGCTATCTCGGGGCCCAGTTCTTTGCGGATCTTGTCCACGTAGGGCTCGATGAGCGTACTGGCGTGGTTCTTCGCAGGGATCTTCATCGCGGCCAGCTTGTCCAGGAGCTCCTTGGAAGTCATCCCGAACTCTTTCGCCAGCTCGTGCACTCGCATCGCGGGCATCAGTTCACCGTCCTCGCGGGCTTGGGCGCATCGGCGATGGCTCGCTCGAAGTCCGCTCTCAGCCTATCGATGTCGTACTCAGTCAGGTTCACGCGCAGCGCGTTGGCGAGCTTGCGCGTCTTGATGGCGCGGTCGAAGCATTCGACGGCGCGGCATGTGTAGGCGCCCCGTCCGTTGGCCTTACCGGTGGGGTCTACCTCCACCTCGCCCTCCGGTGTGCGGACGAAGCGCACGAGAGCGCGCTTGTCGTCACCGGCGGCACAGCCCACACAGGTTCGCGCGGGCGTCTTTCGGACCTTGGGGGTCAGGCTAGTGCTCCCTTCCGGGAATCGGGGCAGCACCGAGGATGGCGCTGCCCGGGTATGACAAGGCGCGACGACCGAGCGTACCCACAGGTACGTGAGGGAGGAGCAACGCAGTCAGACGCGGGCAGCGCCGTCCGAATGCGGTCCGATTCCCGGAAGGGAGCACTATCACGCCTCCTCTTCGCAGTGGAGACGGCAGTACACCTTGCCGGGCAGCGCCTTGTTGCGGCAGCGCATCGCGCCGTCGGGACCGATCATGGCCTCGCAGCGGCCGTCGTGGGACTCGGATTCCTCGACGCCCTCGGCACCGGGCGCGGACGGTGACGAGACCCTGCTCAGCAGCCTGGGCCTCGGACTTGATGTCGATGCGCCAGCCGGTGAGCTTGGCGGCCAGTCGAGCGTTCTGGCCCTTCCTTGCCGATGGCCAGCGAGAGCTGGTCGTCGGGAACCACCACGGTGGCGGTGTGAGTGTCCTCGTCCACGAGCACGCGGCTCACCTTGGCCGGCGACAGCGCGTTGGCCACGAAGCGCGAAGGGTCGTCGTCCCACGGGATGACGTCGATGCGCTCGCCGCGAAGCTCGGCCACGACCATGCGCACGCGCGAGCCCTTGGGACCGACGCACGCGCCCACCGGGTCGAGACCCGGCTCGCGGCTGGAAACGGCGATCTTGCTGCGCAGACCCGGCTCGCGGGCGACCGTCTTGATCTCGACGATGCCGTCGTAGATCTCCGGCACCTCGAGCTCGAACAGCCGCCGGATGAGACCGGGGTGCGTGCGCGACACGATGATGCTCTGGTCGTTGGCCGCCGACGGCTTGCGGACCTCGATGATGTACGCCTTGATGCGCTGGTTGTGGTCGTAGCGCTCGTTGCGCGGCTGCTCCTCCATGGGGAGCATCGCCTCCACACCCTGGCCGAGGCTGATGAGCGTGTAGCGATGGTCGCTCTGCTGCACGGTGCCGTTGACGATGTCGCCCACGCGGTCGGCGTACTCGAGGTACACCTTCTCGCGCTCGGCATCGCGGATTATCTGGAGCACAACGCTCTTGGCGGCCTGCGCGGCGTAGCGCGACACGTCACCCGGAGTGACGTCGCGCTCCTCGTACACGGCGTTGTCGGGATCTTCTTCGGGATCGCCCGACACCAGGAAGCGCTCGAATATGAAGATGCGGCCGGTCTCCCGGTCGATGGTGACGCGCACGTCGTTATCCGTCTCGAGGCGCTGCTGGTAGCTGGCCGCGAGGGACTCCTCGAGCCGGTCCATGACCTCGTAGCGGTCTATGCCTTTCTCACGCTCGAGCATCTCGAGCGCGGCGGCGAGTTCTGAACTCATCGATGTGCCTTCCTTTCCTCGCTGATTCGGTTGTCGTCGGCGCACGTGCTGAAGTCGATCTCGGGCTTGAGCCGTGCCTTGGCGATGCTGTCCCATGACAGCTCCACCTCACCGGCGTCCTCCGAGTCCAGCACGAACCCGCTCCTCCGTGACGCTGACGATCGCGCCCAGGAAGCGCTTCCGGCCGGCCACCGCTTCAGTGAGCGTGACCTGCGCTTTCTCGCCTTCGTGGGCGGCCACGTCGCGAAGGTCGCGCAGCGGCCGGTCCACTCCGGGACTCGAGACCTCCAGGGTGTAGCGCCCGGGGACCAGGTCCTCGTCGTCCAGCATCGTGGAGATGCGTCGCGTGGCCTCGGAGATGTCGTCCATCCCAATCCCGCCCGGCTTGTCCAGGTAGACGCGCACGACAGGCGCGCGGTGGTCCCCGGCGATCTCCACATCGAAAAGCTCGATGCCGTGCGATCTCCGCGTCGGGAGCTACGAGTCCGCTCACCAGCGACTTCAGGTCGGTCGCCATGTCATGCACCTCCTTCCAGAACAAAAGAAGCGGGTGTCAACCCACTTCTCGCAAGACGAGTCAGTTGTCCGTCGCTCATGGCGGCGGCGTTGCACCAGGCATTCTAACACCGGCGTGCGCAGGTTCCAACCAGTGCGAGTACCGCCCGGGGGCGCCGCTGCGCAGTTCCCGGGCCGCGACCTAGCGTGTCACGCCAGGCGAGCGCGCTCGTCGCGCACGCGTGCCGCGAGCTGCTCTACCACGGCGGATACCGGCACGGTCTCCTTCTCGCCGGTCTTGCGGTCCTTGAGCTCCACGACGCCCTCGGCAAGGCCGCGCTTGCCCACGAGGACCTGGAACGGCAGACCTATGAGGTCGGCGTCGGCGAACTTCACGCCTGCGCGCTCGTCGCGGTCGTCGAGCACGACCTCGAGCGCCCTCGGCGACGAGGCCGTCGGCGATGCCGTCCGCGTGCGCGAGCTCGTCACCGGTGCCGAGCGGGATGACCGTCGACCTCGTACGGGGCGACCGAGATCGGCCAGGCCACGCCGTCGTCGTCAGCGTGCTGCTCGATCACCGCCGCGAGCGAGCGGGTCACGCCGACGCCGTAGCAGCCCATGATGAAGGGCTGCTCGGTGCCGTCCTCGGCGGTGAACGTGGCGCCGAACGCCTCGGAATACCGCGTCCCCAGCTGGAACACCTGGCTCACCTCGATGCCGCGAGCGCCCTTGAGCTCGCCTCCGCACACCGGGCATCCGTCGCCGGGTCGCGCCAGGACCAGATCCGCCCATTCGTTGGCATCTGAAGTCGCGCATGGGCTGAACGTGGATGATGTGGTAGTCCTCCTCGTTGGCCCCGACGGCCCAGGACACGTCGTAGTGCAGGCTCTCGTCGCCGATGAGGATGACGCCTTCCCACTTCTCGCGCGCACCCACCGGGCCCAGGAAGCCCTTGGGCAGGTCGTACTTCTTGAATTCTTCCTCCTCGAGGAGCCGCACGCCGGGAACGGCCCAGGCCGCCTTGACCGGGTTGAGCTCGCGGTCCCCGGGGATGCTGAAGAACGCCAGGCGGCCGAAGCCCTCGGCCTCGGGGTCGTCGATGATGCCCGCCATGGTCTTCACGGTGTCCGACGTAGGGATGTTGAGGAATTCGCCCAGCTCCGCGATGGTGCGGATGCCGGGCGTGTGAACGCGCTCAGACAGCTTGGCGTAGATCTCCGGCCGACTCGTGGGGCACCACGGTCGACGCCGCCTCGACGTTGGCCGCGTAGTCGCAGCCCTCGCCGTCGCAGTACACGAGCTCCGCCTCGCCCGAATCGGCCAGCGCCATGAACTCCTTGGTGACCTTGCCGCCGATCTGGCCGGAATCGGCCTCCACGGGACGGAAGTCCAGGCCGAGGCGCTCGCAGATGCGGCCGTAGGCCCCTGCCATCTCGTCGTAGTGCTCCTGGAGCGACTCCTGGGTGGCGTGGAACGAGTACGCGTCCTTCATGATGAACTCGCGCCCCCGAAGCAGCCCGAACCGCGGTCTTACCTCGTCGCGGAACTTCACCTGGATCTGGTAGAGCGACAGCGGCAGGTCGCGATAGCTGCGCACCTCGCCCTGGACGAGCGTGGTGACCAGCTCCTCGTGCGTGGGCCCGAGCGCGAAGTCACGACCGTGGCGGTCCTTGAGTCGCATGAGCTCGGGACCGTAGAGCTCCCACCGGCCCGACTGCTGCCACAGCTCGGCGGGCTGCATCGCCGGCATGAGCAGCTCCTGGCTGCCGATGCGGCCCATCTCCTCGCGCACGATCTGCTCCACCTTGGCGAGCGACCGGTTGCCCAGCGGGAGGAACGCGTAGATGCCCGCGGCGACCCTGCGCATGAGGCCCGCGCGCAACAGCACCCGGTGCGAGGCGGTCTCGGCCTCGGAGGGGTCCTCCTTGAGGGTGGGCGCGTACAGCTTGCTCATGAGGACGACGTCCATAGATATTCTCCGTGCTCGTGATGCGGGCGTCCGCGGGCCGCGGGCGCTTCGAGCAGGATACAACGAGCGAGGGCCGCGGAGGATATCCTCCGCGGCCCTCGACGATAGCGGCCTGACGCCGGCCGCTCCCGTGGTGGCCGAGCGTTAGGCGGCTTCGGCTTCCACAGTGTCCTCGTGGCGCTCCTCGGCGGAGAGGCGTGGCGTCCTCACGACGGCCGCAAGGATCGTTGCCACGACGAGCAACGCCGCGGCCACGTAGAACGCGTTGTTGAAGCTCCCGAAGTAGTCCTTCGCGAACCCGGCGCCGATGGCGCCGAGAAGGCCGCCGGCACCCCACGCGGTGAACACGAGGCCGTAGTTCACGCCGGCGTTCTTGGTCCCGAAGAAGTCGTACGTCATCGCCGGGAACAGCGTCAGATTGGCGCCGTAGTTGAACCCGATGAAGACCGCGACGACGAGCAGGATCGTGAACGTCTGGACGAAGCTCAGGATGACGAGCAGGACGGCCTGGAAGATGAACACGGCCATCATCGTGCGCGTGCGCCCGATGCGGTCCGAGACGATACCGGCGATGGGCCGGCCGACGCCGTTGCCGATGGCCAGCGCCACGACGAAGGCGAACGAGGCCCCGGCGGTCGCGATCCAGTTGAAAGTGCCGCCCTTGAAGCTGTTGGTGACGCCAAGCAGCTGGGCCGCGATGGACGGGATGCTCAAGGCGTACTTGGCCACGATGCCCACGACCATGAGCCCCGCGCCCGCCGCGAAGGCGAACATGATCCACATGATCCAGAACTGGGGCGTGCGCACCATCTCCTGCCACTCGTAGTCCCGGCGTGCGCTCTTAGGTGCCGAGGCGCCCTGGACCGACTTGTCCTCGGCTGGGACGAACCCCGCGGGTGGGTTCCTGATCAGCTGTGCGAAAAGGATGGTCGCGAAGAAGAACGCGATGCCCAGCCAGAAGAACGTGCCGTTGACGCCCGTGCTGGCCAGCAGCGAGCCCGTGAGCGGGGCGGTGTAGATGGAGGCCAGACCGAAGCCGGCGACGACGATGCCGGAGATGAGGCCCTTCTTGCTCGCCGCGAACCACTTTATCGCCGCCGGCGTCGCCGCCGCATACCCGAAGCCGATGCCGGCCCCGGTCGAGTACCCCGAACCCGATGACGAGCCACGGCATGGCCGGGCCAACGAAGGGCACCAGGGCCTTCTGGGCCGTGTCGTAGGCGGCCTGCATCGCCGGAGTCCATGCCGCGGCGGCGGTCGCGCCCTTGGCGGCGGCCTGAGCGGAGAAGACGGTCACGAGATTCGCCGGAGGCTGGGGCGCCAGACCGGCGATCGACCATGCCGATGCCCACGAGGACGCCGCCGATGGTGGCGGTGATCCGCGGACCGATGCGGTCCTGAAGCCGGCCGGCGAACACCATGGTGATCGCGAAGACGGCGAGCGCGATCGCGTACGGCGTCAGAGCCTCGGCAGCGGACCAACCCCACTTGTTCGTGAGGGCGCTCGTGAACAGGCTCCACGTGTAGAGCACGCCAAGGCATAGGTTGATCCCCAAGCCGGCGAGGACTACGACCCACCCTGCAGCATTGGAAGTCTGTTTGGCTTCCGCCATCGTCGACCACCACCTTCCCCTCGATGCCGGCCCGGGTGTGAACGAGGCCGGCTACTTGTCGGACTGTGTCGAATTATTAGCAGCACAGGGGAAGGCATTCCACACGTCGACCAGGGGTTCACCGGTCCCTCCCGTGAACGGCGCGGGAGGGTCGGTCGGCGGCGTTCCACCGGTTTCTCAGAGCGGGTGAAAGGCTGACCGGACACCCAGAAAACCGCGGCGCTCCGCCGCTCGTCGCCCAAGCGGGCGCGGCGGCGGCGGCGCGAAGCGGCGAGCGAACGCTCAGCCGCGGTCTTCGAGAAGGGCGATCTGCTCCATGAGGGCGTCCACTATCCGGTCCTCAGGGACCTTGCGCACCGGCTCGCCGTGCGCGAAGACGAGTCCCACGCCCTTGCCGGCGGCGACCCCGACGTCGGCGTCACGAGCCTCCCCCGGCCCGTTGACGACGCAGCCCATCACGGCGACCTTCACCGGGGTACGCACCGTCGCGAGGCGCCGCTGCACCTCTAGCGCGAGCGGGATGAGGTCCACCTCGCATCGGCCGCACGTGGGGCACGAGATGAGCTCCGGGCCGTGGCGGCGGATATCGAGGGCCGCGAGAAGGTCCCAAGCCACGGCGATCTCGTCCACCGGGTCGGCGGTGAGCGAGACCCGTAGCGTGTCGCCGATGCCCTCCGACAGCAGGATGCCCAGGCCCGCCGCGGACTTCACGGTGCCGGAGCGCAGCGTGCCGGCCTCGGTCACGCCGAGGTGCAAGGGGTACGGGACGAGGTCCGAGAGCTTGCGGTAGGCCTCCACCGTCGCCGGGACCGACGACGCCTTCACGGACAGCACGAGGTCTTGGAACCCTGTGGCGGCGATGCGGTCGGCGAACCCCTCCGCGCTGGCTACGAGCTTGCTGGCCAGCGTCGCGTCCGGGAACGCCTCGTCCACGGCGGGATCCAGGCGACCCGGCGTTCACACCCACGCGCAGCGGCACGCCAGCCGCACCGGCCTCCTCCACGACAGCGAGGACGCGCTCCCAGGCGCCGATGTTGCCCGGGTTGATGCGCACCTTGGCGGCGCCCATGCGTATCGCCTCTATGGCGAGCCGGTGGTCGAAGTGGATGTCGGCGATCACGGGCAACACGGAGCCGGCGACGACCTCGCGGAATCCCTGCGAGAGCGTCCGCTCGAGGGATGGCGACCCGGACGACCTCGCAGCCCGCCTCGGCAAGGCGGGAGATCTGGGCGAGGGTGGCCCCGGCGTCGCGTGTGTCGGTGTTGGTCATGGACTGGACCACGATGGGGGCGCCGCCGCCCATGGGGACGCCCCCCACCATCACCGGCCTGGTGTCGCGCCGTACCCCCCAGTCCGCCACGTCAGCCGCCCGTCACGATCCGGACGACATCGGCGTACATGAGGTAGCCGATGAGCGAGAACAGGAGCAGCGCGCCCGCGAGCGAAAGGCCCAGCGATACCGCGCGAGGCAGCGGGCGGCGGATCATGCGTTCCACGAGCTCCACCGCGATCTTCCCGCCGTCCAGCGGCGGTATGGGCAAGATGTTCATCACGCCAAGGGACAGGGACAGCAGCGCGACGAGTCCAAACGTACGGCAGCACCCCTGCCGAGGCCGCCCGCGCGGTCTCCACCGAGATCCCCACGACGCTGCGCGCACCCTGGATGGACTGCTGGAACGTGGCGGGGTTGAAGAACTGGCCGATGGCTACGAACACCATGCCGGTCCACACGAAGGACTGGCCCAGGGCCGCCCACACGGACAGGCGCACCGTCTCGATGCTCGCCTGCACGCCCAGGAACGGCTTGCCGCTGCGCTGGGCCAGGACGGCGGTGACCGTCCCAGGCGTGCGACCCCTCAGATAGCCGATGGTCACGGTGGAGCCCGGCTTGGACTTCTCGATCTTGGCGAGCATCGTGGACCAGTCGGCGACCTTCGCGCCGTTGAACGTTGTCAGGACGTCGCCCGCCTTGAGCCCCGCCGCCATCGCGGGCGACGACGGCTCCACACGCTCGAGCTTGAGACTCGGCTGCTGGTAGCCGAACGCCGAGAGCGTCACCGTGAACAGAAGGATCGCAGTCACCAGGTTCATGAGAACGCCCATGGAGAGCACCGTGACGCGCTGCCAGGTCTTCAGCCCCCGGTACGTGGACGCGCGCTCGGAGTCCAGAAGAGCGACCGGGTCGGTGGACGCGCTGGCCGCGACGAGCGGCCGGAAAGCGCCTTCGCGATCCGGATCGCGCTCGATCGAGTTCCAGTCGTCCAACGTGGCCAGCAGCCCCAACGCGCGGTCGTGAGGGACCTGGAGCGTCTCCGCCAGCTCCGCGGCGTCGGTGGAACCCGAGACGGCCACCGCCTTGAGCGCGGAACCGAGCTTCTCGTCCTCGGCACCGGGTTCCATGCCCGCGATGCGCACGTAGCCGCCCAGAGGGATCGCGGTCACGCCGTAGGCCGTGCCGGTCTTCTTGGACCGCCATTTGAGCGAAGGACCGGGCAGGCCCAGCATGAACTCGTGCACGCGGACCTTGAAGAACCGGGCCGCGAAGAAGTGCCCGCCCTCGTGGATGACCACGAGCAGCGAGAAGGTCACGAGACCCCAGAAGACGATGGCTATGACCGGCGGGTTGCCTGGCATGGCGCTTGGCTGTCCTTGGTAGTGTGCTTAGGCCTTCACGGCGGTCCCGGCCTGCGGCCCGCGCCCCAACGGGGGCGACCCGTTGCGCGAGCCTGCGTCAGGCTTTCCGCCCTTCCCGTCCGAGCAAACCGCGAGCCACGCGCCGGGCCTCCGCATCGGCCGCTTCCACGTGCTCGACCGAGGTCGCCGGCTCCACGTCCATGGACATGAGAGTCTCGGCCACCGTGCGGTCGATATCGGTGAACGCGCACGTCCCGTCCAGGAACGCCGCTACCGCGACCTCGTTGGCCGCGTTGAGGATCGCGGGTGCCGTGCCTCCCGTGCGACCGGCGGTGATGGCCATCTCCAGCGACGGGAACGCGGCGACGTCCGGCTTCTCGAACTCGAGCGACCCGAGGCGGGTCAGGTCCAAGGGCTCGACGGGGCCGGCCAGCGCCCCGGCTCGGAGAGCGCGTACTGGATGGGGACGCGCATGTCCGTGGCGCCTAGATGCGCCTTCACGGAACCGTCCACGAACTCGACCATCGAGTGCACGATGCTCTGCGGATGCACGACCACGCTTATCCGGTCGTACGGCATGCCGAAGAGGTGGTGCGCCTCGATCACCTCGAGGCCCTTGTTCATAAGGGTCGCCGAATCCACCGTGATCTTGGGTCCCATGGTCCATCTCGGGTGCGCGAGCGCGGCCTCACGCGTCACGTCCGCGAGCCGATCGCGGGTCCAACCTCTGAACGGGCCGCCCGACGCCGTGATCCACAGCCGAGCCACGTCGCCTGCCGGTTCGCCCACGAGGCATTGGAAGAGCGCGGAGTGCTCGCTGTCCACGGGGACGAGCTGTCCCGGGGCTGCAAGCGCGGTCACCAGCTCACCGCCCACGACCAGGGATTCCTTGTTGGCCAGCGCGAGACGCTTGCCCGGCGGCGAGCGCCGCCATGGACGCGCGCAGACCCGCCGCCCCCACGAGCGCGTTGAGGACCACGTCCGCATCGGGCAGCCACGCGAGCGCGACCACGGCGTCCGGGCCGGAGCCCACCTCAGCCGCGGGCAGCGCTTCACGGGCGCGCTGCGCGGCGCCGGGATCGGCCAGCGCGACGTGTTCCACGCCGAAGGCGCGGGCCTGGCTCACCAGGAGCTCGTCGCCCTTGCCGGCGGCCAAGGCCACGACGCGCACCTTCTCCGGATGCTGCGACGCCACGTCCAGGGTCTGGCGCCCGATGGATCCGGTGGAGCCGAGGAGCACCACTCGCAGCGGACCGTCATGCGTGGCCTGGGGCGAGTACTCCGGCACCTAGAACCCCCTCCCCGCCCACAAGAGCAGGTAGTAAGCGACCACGGCCGCGGCGATGGAGCTGTCGAACCGGTCCAGGAAGCCGCCGTGACCCGGCAGCAGGTTGCCGGAATCCTTGGCCCCGGCCTCTCGCTTGATGCGGGATTCCACCAGGTCGCCCACGATGGCTGCGATGCCCACGCCCACCCCTATGACGGCGAACCAGAGCACAGGCACTGGCCCCCTGATGAAGAAACGCGCGGCGATCCACACGGCCACACAGGCCAGGGCTCCCGCGACCGCGCCTTCCCACGACTTGCGCGGCGAGACATGCGGAGCGAGCCGATGCCTGCCGAACGCCGTGCCGGCGAAGTAGGCGGCGACGTCCGAGGCCCAGACCGAGAGCATGAGCGTGATCACGTACGCGCTGCCGTACGTGGGCAGCATGCGGATGAGCACCAGGTGGCTGAGCATGAATCCGGTGTAGACGGCCCCGAACACCGTGAGCGCGGAATCGGTCACGGTCACCGACGGGAAGAGCACCTGCCACACGAGCGACAGGAGCGCGAGCGCCGTCAGGATCAGGAGCAGCCCGATGGCGCCGTCAAGGCCCGGCACGCTGCCGGTGAGCGCGGCGGCGAGGGGCATGGCCCCCACGGCCACCAGGCCGAAGAGCTCGTTGGGCCGCCGATGCTCGCGGCGCGTCAGGGCGTAGAACTCGGACGCGGCGAAGACCGAGATCACAGCGACGGTCACCGCCCACCACAGCGGCGGCAGCAGGGCCGCGATCCCACGATGAGGACACCGCCGCCAAAGCCCACCAGGAGGCGCGGGACGATGTCCCGGTATCCCGTGGCCCCCGCCGGCATGAAGCGCTTCGCGGCGGCGCGCCGCCTGGTCTCGGGCATAGTCTCAGCCCCCGAACCGGCGCTCGCGGCGCTCGTAGTCGACGACCGCTCGCAGGAGGTCGTGCCTGCGGAAATCCGGCCACAGTGTGGCCGTGAACCAGAGCTCGCTGTACGCGCACTGCCATAGCAGGAAGTTGGAGAGACGCTCCTCCCCGCTCGTGCGGATGAGCAGGTCGGGGTCGGGGATGCCCGCCGTGGTCAAGTGCGCCTCTATGGCCGAAGCGTCCACGGCCGCCGGGTCCAGGCGTCCTGCCGCGGCATCACGCGCCAACGCCCGCGCTGCGCCGATGATCTCGTCTCGGCCGCCGTAATCCAGCGCCACGACGAGCGTGAGCCGATCGTTGGCCTCGGTCACGGACTCGGCACGGTCGAACGAGGCCGCCGTCTTCTCGGGCAGGCCCTCGCCGCGGCCTATCACCCGCAGACGCACGCCCTCCTCGAGCAGCGAGTCCAGCTCACGGTCGAGGACCTCGGCGAACAGGGACATGAGGCCGGAGACCTCGTCTGCCGGACGGCGCCAGTTCTCGGTGGAGAACGAATACACCGTGAGGAAGCGGATCTTGAGCTCCAGCGCCGTCAGGATGCATTCGCGCAGCGCTTTGGCGCCGGCGCGATGCCCCGCGATGCGGGGCAGCCCACGCCTCTTGGCCCAGCGTCCATTGCCGTCCATGATCACCGCCACATGCCGAGGCACGAGGGCGGGATCGAAGGCGGCGAGGAGCTCCCGGTCGCGGCGGGAGGAGAAGAAACGGCTTAGGGTGTCGGAGTCGGAGACCATCGTCGCGGAGGCCTAGACCTCCATGATCTCCTGCTCTTTCTTCTTGAGCAGCTCGTCGAGGTCCTTGATGTGGCCGTCGGTGGCCTTCTGGATGTCCTCCTCGGCACGCTTCAGGTCGTCTTGGGACATCTCGTGGTCCTTCTCGGCCGCCTCGAGGTGCTTGTTGGCGTCGCGCCGGATGTTGCGCACGGCGTTGCGCCCGTCCTCGGCATACGTGCGGCACAGCTTCACGAGCTCCTTGCGGCGCTCCTCGTTGAGCGGCGGGAACGGGACCCGGATGACGCTGCCGTCGTTGCTCGGGTTCAGCCCCAGGTCGGAGGCCTGGATGGCGTGCTCGATGTTCTTGAGCGCGCTCTTGTCGTAGGGCTCGATGACCAGGAGCTGCGCCTCAGGCGTCTTGACCGCGGCGATCTGGAGGAGGGGCGTGGCCGTGCCGTAGTAGTCGACCTGGAGCTTCTCGAAGATCGCACCGGTCGCGCGCCCGGTGCGCACGGTGGCGAACTCGTGTCCTACCGCGGACACTGCCTTGTCCATGCGCCCGCGCGCGTCCTTGATGATCTGCGAAGCCTCCATCAGTCGTCTCCCTTCACGAGCGTGCCCACCCCGTCGCCGCGCACGGCGCGCACGACGTTGCCTGGCGTCTCCATATTGAACACGTGGATGGGCAGGCCGTTGTCCATGCACAGCGATATGGCCGTGGAGTCCATGACCTTGAGCCCCAGATTGAGCACTTCCATGTAGCCGAGGGTGTCGAAGCGCTTGGCGTCGGGATACAGCTTGGGGTCCGCGTCGTACACGCCGTCCACCTTGGTGGCCTTCATGATGACCTCGGCACCGATCTCGAGGGCGCGCAGCGCCGCGGTGGTGTCCGTGGAGAAGTACGGGTTGCCGGTGCCCGCCGCGAAGATGACGATGCGGCCCTTCTCGAGGTGACGGATGGCGCGGCGGCGGATGTACGGCTCGGCCACGGACTGCATCTCGATGGCCGACATCACGCGGGTGTAATGGCCGCCCTTCTCGAGCGCCTCTTGGAGCGCGAGCGAGTTCATGACCGTGGCCAACATCCCGATGTAGTCCGCTTGAGCGCGGTCCATGCCCTCCGCCGAGGCGGAGATGCCCCGGAAGATGTTGCCGCCGCCCACCACGATGGCGATCTCGGTGCCCAGAGCGAGCGCCTCGCCCATCTCCTCGGCCAGGCGGGTGAGGACGGCGGGGTCGATGCCGTACTTGGCCTCGCCCAGAAGCGCCTCGCCCGACAGCTTGAGCAGGATTCGGCGATAGCGCATTTCCCCCATGGGCTCCCCCTTGCGGCTCCAAGCCGTCCGTATCTTCGACGAAGCCGGCCCGCATGAGGCCGCGGACCGGCTCCGTTCAGCTTCTCCCTAGTACGATACCGCACCGGCGCGGCGAAACCACGCGGGCGGCCCGCGGCGGCCGGCTGCGCCGGTCCCGCGTCGGAGGCTCGATTGCCTCTCTAGCAGGCGCACTCCTCTTTGGGAGCGTCCGAGGTCTCGCCCAGCACCCAGCGGGTGAAGCGCGCGACCTTGAGCTCCGCGCCGGCCTCCTTGGAGGCGTTCGCCACGAGCTGCCCCACCGTCATGTCGGGGTCCTTCACGAAGGCCTGCCCCATGAGCGTGACCTCCTTGAAGAACTTGGCGATGCGGCCCTCGGCGATCTTGGCCTGGATGGCCTCCGGCTTGCCGGACTCGGCACCCTGGGCCATGTAGATGGCCTTCTCGTGCTCGATCACGTCCGCGGGGACGTCGTCGCTGGACACCCAGCCGGGAGCGGCGGCGGCGATGTGCATCGCCACGTCCTTGGCGAGGGCGGCCACGCCGGGGGCGGTCTCGTCGGCGCCCGCGATCTCCACGAGCACGCCTATGCGGCCGACGCCGTGGATGTAGCTGCCTATGACGGCCGGCCCGATGAGCTCGTAGCGCTCGAACCGTGTGATGCCCATGTTCTCGCCGAGCTTGCTCACGAGCTCGCCCAAGGCGGCCTCGACGGTGAGCTCGGGGTTACGCTTCCAGGCCTGGGCCAGCAGCGCCGAGGAGCCCTCGGAGATACCGTCGGGGTCGTCCACCGCCACCTGCTCGGCCAGAGCGTTCACCCAGGTGGTGAACTCGGCGTTGCGGGCGACGAAGTCGGTCTCGCAGTTGACCTCGACCATCGCGGCGATCTTGCCGGACGGCTCGACGTACGCGGCGACGAGGCCCTCGTTGGTGGCGCGGCCGGCCTTCTTGGCCAGGTCCGCTAGGCCCTTCGTGCGCAGGATGTCCACGGCCGCGGCCATGTCGCCTTCGGCCTCGGCGAGGGCCTTCTTGCAGTCCATCATCCCGGCGCCGGTGCTCTCGCGGAGCTCCTTGACCATGCTTGCGGTGATCTCCATGGATCGTCTACCTCCTGCGGAAGAAGGGTGGTTGGTTCGTATTGGTCGCGGCCGTGAGGCCGCGGCTGCGCCCCGGCTACTCGGCGGCAGCGGGCTCCGTGGCCGCGGGGTCCGCGGGAGCGGGCTCGGCGCCCGCTTCTTCCACCGCCTCCGTGGTGTCGGCGGATGCGGCCTCCTGCGAGACCTCGGCCGCGGCGGGCTCGTCGGTGGTCGGGGCCTCCTGGACCTCGGCCTCGGCCACGGGCGCGGGCGCGGCGGTCTCGCCGATCACCGAGTCCGCGACGACCTTGGGCTCGGGCCGAGGCTCGGCGTCGAGCGCGACCTGCGGACCCTCGAGGCGTGCGCGGCCCTCGATCACGGCGTCCGCGATGACCTTGGTCATGAGGTTGACCGAGCGGATCGCGTCGTCGTTGCCCGGGATCACGAAGTCGACCTCGTCGGGATCCGCGTTGGTGTCCACGAGCGCCACGACCGGGATGCGCAGGCGGCGCGCCTCGGCCACGGCGATCTCCTCACGCTTGGTGTCGATGACGAACACGGCGGCGGGAAGGTCGGTCATGTCCCGGATGCCGGTGAGGTTGCGCTGCAGCTTCTCGAGCTGGCCGTTGAGCTTGAGCTGCTCCTTCTTGGGCAGGTTGAGCATCGAGCCGTCCTCGTTCATCTGCTCGAGTTCCTTCATGCGCGCGATACGCGTGCGGATGGTGGAGAAGTTGGTGAGCATGCCGCCCAGCCAGCGCTCGTTCACGTACGGCTGGCCGGAACGCTCCGCCTCGTGAGCGAGAGGCTCCTGGGCCTGCTTCTTCGTGCCGATGAACAGCACCGAGCCGCCCTGGGACGTGATCTGGCGCACGAAGCGGTACGCGGCGTCGAGCTCGCGCAGCGTGCGCTGCAGGTCGATGATGTAGATCCCCGCGCGCTCGGTGAAGATGTACGGCTTCATCTTCGGGTTCCAGCGGCGAGTCTGGTGGCCGAAGTGGACACCGCTCTCGAGCAGGGACTTCATAGAAACGACAGCCATGCGAAAACCTCCTGGGTTGTGCTTCCGCCCAGCGTCATCCCCGGTGATCCGCTACCGCGCCACGTGTCGTGGCGGCGGCACCCCGCGGCCGGGTCGGCTAGAGCGTGCTTGATGGACGAACCGTCGAAGGATAGCACGCGGCGGACGCGGCTACAACGGTCCCGGGCGTAGCCACAGGGCCGGTCACGAAGGCTCGGGCGGACGCGGGCGGATAGGCGGGCCGCCCTCCCCTACCGGGCGGTCTCCCAGGCTTCGCGCACCCAGGCGCTCAGCTCGTCGTCGAGCTGTTCCGGCGACCTGAGCTCCAGATGGTGGATGAAGCGGCCATGCACGGGCTCGACGACCTGCTTCCATCGCCGCGACGCGTCGCGGCGGCGCAGATCCACCGACAACACGAGAGGTGCCAGGCCCTTGCGACCCAGATAGCGGGCGGGCACCCAGGCCCAGGCGTAGGCGATCCGCCGCCGGAACGCGATCTGACTCTTGGTTATCCGGATCTCGTTGGGGCCGGCGTCGTCGACCACCGGCCGCAGTGCATCGAAGAGCTCGCGCGACTCGGCGAAGCCGGTGAAGAAGGCGTCGAGGGTGATCGGCTCTGACAAGCTCCGACCCGCCTAGGCGGGCGCGTAGCCCTGGGCGGAGCGCAGGCGAGCGCGCAGGCGCAGCACGGCCTTGGTATGGAGCTGCGAAACGCGGCTCTCGGTGACCGTGAGGACCTGCCCGATCTCCTTGAGGGTGAGGCCTTCGTAGTAGTAGAGCGCGATGACGAGACGCTCGCGCTCGGGGAGCTTCTCGATGGCGTCGGCCAGGATGGCCTTGACCTCTTCACGCTCGAAGCTCTCCACCGGGTTCTCGGCGTTCTCGTCGGCGATGGACGCGAGGACCGAAGTCTTGCCCTCGTCCTTCTCCGACCCGCTCGTCCACAGCTCGTCGAAGCTGATCACCGAGGTGTAGCTGAGCTTGGTGAAGATGTCGGCGAGCTCCTTGTCGCTCACGCCGATCTCCTGAGCCACCTCGGCATCGGTGGGGACGCGGCGCAGCTCGTTCTCCAGCTTGATGTAGGCGCGCTCGATCTCGCGGGCACGGGCCCGCACGGAGCGCGGCACCCAGTCCATGGCGCGGAGCTCGTCGAGGATGGCGCCCTTGATGCGCGCGATCGCGTAGGTCTCGAACTTGATGCCGCGGTCGGGCTCGTACTTCTCGATGGCGTCGATCAACCCGAAGATGCCGTAGCTGATGAGATCCGAGGTCTCCACGGTGTTGGGCAGGTTGATGGAAAGGCGCCCCGCCACGTACTTCACGAGCGGCGAGTAGTTGAGGATGAGCTGCTCGCGAGCGTGCTCATCTCCTCGGCCCTTGTACGCGGCCCAAAGCGCGGCCGTATCCGTCCGCTGATCCTGGGCCAAGGGTCCCTCCTCGAAGACTGTCCACGCCGGCGCCTCAGGCGCCTATTCCCTTACCGGCCGATGCCCCCGCGGCTCGCCCTCGAAAGCGGGCTGTCCGGGCTCGCTTCACGCTCGCGGATGCGCCTGTGAGTGCACGTCACGCAGGCGCTTAACGCTCACGTGAGTATAGATTTGGGTGGTAGACAGCGCAACGTGACCCAGCAGCTCCTGGACGGTCCGCAGATCGGCGCCGTTCTCGAGCAGGTGCGTCGCGAACGTGTGCCGCAGCGCGTGAGGCGTCACAGAGGCCGCCTCGCCGAGCGCCCTGAGGTGCCGAGACATCATCCTGCGCACGGCTCCGGGCTGCATGCGCGTGCCGAGGCGGTTGAGGAACAGCGCTTCGCCGCTCGCCGCCTTCGCCATCGCGGGGCGCCCGGTGGCCACCCATGTTCGCACCTTGCCCGCCGCGAGCCGATGGAGAGGCACGATGCGCTGCTTGTCCCCCTTTCCCACCGCGGACACGAGGCCTTGCGCCAGGTCCACGTCGGCCAGGTCCAGCGCGCTCACCTCGGCGACGCGCAGGCCTGTGGCGTAGAGCAGCTCCAGGATCGCCCGGTCGCGAAGGCCCGCGGGTGTGCTCGCGTCTGGCGCCTCGAGCAGCGCCTCGAGCGTGGGCGTCTCCACCACGCGCGGAAGCCTGCCGGGCAACTTGGGCGAGACGAGCACCGCCGAGGGATCTTGGGCGATCACCCCGCGGTGTTCGAGGAACTTGAACAGGGCGCGCAACGACGAGAGCCTGCGGGCGATCGTGCGGCGCGAGTACCGCGCACGCGTGAGATCGGCGACGTAGCGTCGCAGGCCGCCCCGGTCCACGCGTATCGGGTCCACGCCCGCGCTCGCGGCCCAGCGCTGATAGCCGGCCAGATCCGATGCGTAGGCCGTCACGGTCCGGGGCGACACGCCGCGTTCGATCTCCAGATGGGTGAGGAAGAGATCGATCTCGGCATCACCCGCGAGCGGCCGGCGAGGAGGCCTGGGCGAGGCGGGTGACGCGGACCACGGACGTGTCATGGGCGCGCCACCGGGGCCCCCGCCGAGGCGGCCGCCACGGCCCGAGCCGACGCCTCGCGCGCGGCGGCGAAACCCCATGAGTCCCGGCCTATGGCCGCCTCCAGGTCCATGCGCGCCCGCAGCGCGTAGGCCTCGTAGCGGTCACGCTTGCCGCGTATGCGCTCGGGGAGCGGCGGCATGATGCCGTAGTTCACGTGCATGGGCTGGTAGTCCGCCGTAGCGGGATCCGTGGCCCATGCCAGCAACGCCCCGAACACCGTTGTCCGTGGCGGGATGAACGGCGCCTCGCCCAGCTCCTCGGATGCCGCCGCGACGCCGGCGAGCAGCCCGCCCATAGCCGCCTCGAGGTAGCCCTCGGTGCCGGCGAGCTGGCCCGCGATACGGACACGGGGCTCGGACCGCGCGGCGAGCGTCTCGTCGAGGAGCCGCGGCGCGTCCACGAAAGTGTTGCGGTGCATCACGCCGTAGCGCGTGAACTCGGCCTGTTCGAGCCCGGGGATCATGCGGAAGACCCGCTGCTGCTCGGGGAAGGCCAGGTTCGTTTGGAAACCGACGAGGTTGTACGCCGTGCCTTGGGCGTTCTCGGGGCGCAGCTGGACGACCGCCCACGGCCGTTCCCCGGTCCGAGGGTGGGCCAGTCCCACCGGCTTCATGGGACCGAACCGCAAGGAGTCCACACCGGTGCGGGCGATCTCCTCTACCGGCTGGCATGCGGCGAACAGCTCTTTGCGCTCGAAGTCCTTGGTGTTGACGCGACGGGCCCCCACGAGCTCTGCGACGAAGTGCTCGTACGTGCCACGGTCCATGGGGCAGTTGAGGTAGTCCGCTCCCCCACCCTTGTCGTAGCGCGACGCGGCGAACACGATGTCGCGGTCCAGCGTGGCCGCGTCGACGATGGGCGCGGCGGCGTCGAAGAAGTGCAGGCGCGTGTCACCCACGAGCGACGACAGCGCCGGCTGGAGCGCCTCGCTCGTGAGGGGACCGGTCGCGAGGATCACCTCGCCCTCGGCCGGCAGCTCGCGGGCTTCCTCACGCGAGACCGCTATGAGCGGATGCCGCTCGACGATCGCGGTCATCAGAGATCCGAAGTGCTCCCTGTCCACCGCGAGAGCGGCCCCCGCGGGCACCGATGTGGCGCGCGCCGCGGCCAGCACCAGGCTCCCGAGCGCCTCCAGCTCCCGCTTGAGGCCTCCCGCCGCAGTGACGGGATCGTCGCTCTTGAACGAGTTGGAGCACACCAGCTCCGCGAGTCGGTCGCCGTGGTGAGCCGGTCCGCTTCTGGCCGGTCGCATCTCGACCAGCCGGACCGGGACGCCTCTTATCGCGAGCTGCCACGCCGCTTCCGAGCCGGCTAGTCCGCCGCCGATGACGGTGACTGCAGGGGGCACGGCTTCGTGGCGGGAGGAGGTCTGGAGCATGGCTGGATTGTACCCTGCGTTCTACCCACGTCAGGTCACCTCTCCCGGCTCGCCGCCACTGTGGCGAGCGGCTCCCCGGCAGGATCCATGACCGCCACGCTTCGGGCCGGGCGGGCCGTATCGGCCGTCCGGGTATCTGCCGACTATCCCTGCCTGCTCGAGCCGGCCGATGCGCACGACGACGTCGCGTATATCCAGGCCGAGGTGCCAAGCCACGTCGTCAGGCCTCATCGGGTCGGCCAGTAGGGCGCGAGCGATCGGGTCGGCGACTTCCGGACGCAGGGTATCGCCGGGAGCACCCGCGAAGCGGCCGCGAGCGTTCGTGTCGTCTTCACTGCCGGGGACGAGCCCCCGGGAGGTCAACTCCTGAGCCAACTCGGTGACTTCGCACACGGGCGTCGCGCCCTGCCGGATGAGCCTGTTGGTACCGCGCGACTCGCGCGAGCGTATGGAGCCGGGCACCGCCAACACGTCGCGGCCCGCATCGAGCGCGAAGTCCGCGGTGGAGAACGTGCCGCTGGGCAGACCGGCCTCCACGACCAGTACGACGGCCGCGAGACCGGCGATGATGCGGTTGCGGCGTATGAACGCCCAGCGCTGCGGTTCCGCTCCCCACGGAGCCTCCGAGACCACGACGTGGTCGCGGCGCGCGTGCCGGAGGAGCGTCGCGCTGGAAGGCGGGTAGTCCACATCGGCGCCGCCTGCGAGGACGGCCACGGTGGGGCCGCCCGCATCGAGCGCGGCCTGCTGTGCTGCGCGGTCGCAACCGTGCGCCGCGCCCGAGATCACGCTCACGGCCACGGACCCCGCATACCCGCCGAAATAGGCGGCCGCCCATAGCCCGTACGGCGTTGCCTTGCGCGCGCCCACCACGGCGAGGCCGGGGACGAGCAGCTCTGGGTCTCCGATCCCGCGCAGTCGAGCGGGCGGATCGTGGGTCTGTGCGAGCAGCCGAGGGTATCCCGAGTCTCCCAATGCCAGTTCCCATCGCTGTGGCGAGGCGCCGGTCACGCGAATCCCTCCTGGAACCGGTAGGACATGGCCTCATCGAGATGCGACGCGTCAACGCACGAGTCCCCCGAGAGATCCGCGATCGTCCGGGCGACCCGCATGAGGCGGTTCACGGCTCGGCCGGAGAGCGCCGAGTGCCGCGCGATCTGCGTGAGACGCGCCCGCGTGCCTCGCGCCATCCGGCACGACGCGAGCAGCTGGGCGCCCGAGAGACGAGACGACGACGGGCGACCGCTCGCGAGCGCGCGCTCCCCCGCCGCCAGGACGCGACCGGCCACCGTGCGGGAATCCTCTGCCGAGCCTGCCTGCGAGATCACGCGCTCCGGATCGACCCGGTCCACCCGCACCATCAGATCGATGCGGTCCATGAGCGGTCCGCCCACCCGCCGCTGATACCTGCCCACGACCTCGACGGGACACGTGCACCGCCCCTCGCGGTCTCCCGCGTGGCCGCACGGGCAGGGGTTGGTGGCTGCCAGCAGCATGAACGCCGCCGGGTAGCGCACGGCACCCTCGGCACGGACCAGGGTCACCCAGCCGTCTTCGAGCGGCTGGCGCAGCGCCTGGAGCGACGCCGGGCCGAACTCGGCGAGCTCGTCCAGGAAGAGGACGCCGCGATGAGCGAGACTGACTTCCCCGGGCCGAGGCGGCGCGCCGCCGCCTATGAGCCCCGCCGTGGAGCTCGTGTGATGCGGGGCGCGAAACGGCCTGGCGCCCGCGAGCACGCCGGATTCGTCGAGCCCCGCCACGGAGTGCACGAGGGCCGACTCCAGGCGTTCCACCGGGCTGAGCGGCGGCAGTATCCCAGCGAGGCGGCGTGCGAGCATCGTCTTACCGGCTCCCGGCGGCCCCACCATGAGCAGGTTGTGGCCTCCGGCCGCGGCTATCTCGAGAGCCCGGCGCGCGAGGTCGTGGCCGGCCACGTCCGCGAGGTCCGTCTGAGCATCGCCGCCGGCCCCGCCCGGTGGCTCGTCGCTACCGCGCACCACGCGACCTTGGGCCCTGGGCGCTCGAAGGTCGCCGAGGCCACGGAGCGCCTCGTACTCCAGGCCTTCCAGGAGCCCGAGCGACGCGGAGCCCGCGAGCGGGCCCACGAGCCCGGCATGCTGCGCCTGCGCTAGGAGCCCGAAAGCCAGGAGCCCCGCGACGGTCGTCACCCGCCCGTCCAGGGCGAGCTCGCCCACGACCGACGATCCCGCGAGCCGGTCCGCGCTGATCTGCCCCGTGGCCAAGAGGAGCGCAGACGCGATGGGCAGGTCGAAGCCGGTCCCGCGCTTGCGCAGAGGCGCCGGAGCGAGGTTGACCACGATGCGCGCGTTGGGGAAGTCGAACCCGCACGCGCGGATCGCCGCGCGCACACGGTCGCGCGCCTCGAGCACGGCGGCATCGGCGAGGCCCACCACGGTGAACGACGGCAGACCGGCGCCGACATCGGCCTGCACCTCTACGGGCACGGCGCTGACGCCCGAGAGCGTAGCCGTGCGGACTATGGCCTGCATCAGCCCACGACGAACGCCGCGCGATGATGGCGGAGCAGCGCGCGGTCCGGCGCCAACACGTGGATGGTGACGACGTCGAACCGGATGTCCTCCGGCTCGGCGTCCATCTGCTGCACGTAGGCCGCCGCGAGCTTCCCGATGCGCCTTTGCTTGGTGGGCGAGACCGCCTCCTCGGCGGTACCGGCGCGGATCGTTCGCCGGGTCTTCACCTCCACGAGGACGAGCGTCGCGCCTTCCTTGGCCACGATGTCGACCTCGCCGGCCCTCGTGCGCCAGTTCCTCTCGAGGATGTCGAACCCCACGCGTCCCAGATACGTAGCCGCGGCGTCTTCGCCGCGCTTGCCCAGCTCTTTTCGGTCCATGACCACCACCCCTTTCGGGGCGATGGTGGACCCGGGGCATTACCACGAACGCAGCGCCGCCCAAACCGGACCCGACCATGCCGGAGGCGAGTGCAGCCCGCGCGCGGTGAGGCTAGAACAGCGGCTGCTGAGTGCAGGGCGCGAACGAGCGCCGATGCACGGCCGAGGGCCCGAGCTCGGCCAGCGCGGCCAGGTGCTCGGCCGTGCCGTACCCCTTGTTGACGCGGAATCCGTAGCCCGGGTACTCGTCTTCCAGCGCCACCATGAGCGCGTCACGCTCGACCTTGGCCACGATGGAGGCGGCCGCGATGCAGCCCACGAGGGCGTCACCCTTGATGACCGGGGTCACCGGCACGCCCAGGTCCGGGCGGTCGCGCCCGTCGACGAGGGCGTGCTCGCTCGCGGGGTCCAGGTCGCGCACGGCCAGCCGCATGGCCTCGTGCACCGCGGCGGCGACGCCCATACGGTCCAGCTGCTCCGGCCAAACGTGAGCCACCGCCAGACAGGTCGCGTGCCGCCTGATGTCCACATCCAACCGCACACGCATCTCGGGGGTGAGCTTCTTGGAGTCGTCGACGCCCAGCGGGAGATCGTCCACGGGGATCACGACGGCGGCCGCGGTGACCGGGCCGGCGAGAGCGCCTCGGCCCACCTCGTCGATGCCCGCTATCACCACGAGGCCGGCATCGTGCAGGCTGCGCTGATGCGAGCCGAGTGCGGCGATGCGCCGCTGCTCGGCCCGAGCGGCGGCGAGCGTGCGGCGCGCCGATCCCACGACGGAGATGACGCCGGCGCGCTCGTCGGAACCGTAGCGGGACGCGAGGCGCGAGAGCTCCTCGGGCCGTGCCTGGGCGAACAGGGCCCTGACCTCGGCAACGGGCTTGTCCTCGCGAGCGCCCACGGCGCCTCCTGGGCTAGAGCCCCCGGATCCGGTTCAGCGGCCAGTAGATGACGAACGCCTGGCCCAGGATCTTGGTGACCGGCTGGGGACCGATGAAGCGCGAGTCCGAGCTGTTGGCCCTGTTGTCACCCATCACCCACACGTATCCCTTGGGAACTATCGTGGGCGCGGCTGAGTTGTAGTGATCCCGATTCTGGGGCTGCACGTAGGGTTCGTCGAGCTTCTTGCCGTTCACGTAGACGTAGCCGTCCTTGACCTGGACCGTCTGTCCGCCCACGGCGATGACCCGCTTGATGAGGTCCTGGCTCTTGTCCTCGGGCGAGACGAACACGACCACGTCACCGTACTTGGGGTGCGTGAACGTGTAGACGAACTTGTTGACCAGCACCCTGTCGCCCACGTTGAGCGTGGTCTCCATGGAGCCGCTCGGGATGTAGAACGGCTGGACCACCCACGTCTTGATGGCCGTGGCAAGGATGAACGCCGCTCCCACGAGCAGGACGAACTCCAAGAGCCACCGCCAGAACGGCTGCTCGGCCTCGTCCTTAGAGCCCTTGGCGCGCACGCTCGGATGAGGCTCCTGGGGCGCCGCCGGACGCGGTGCGCCGGTGGCCAGGGGCGGCGCGGAGGGCTGAGCACCCGCGTGCGCGGGGCTCGCGGGCGAACTAACAGGCCGGCTCTCCTCTTCGGGGCCGGCCTGAGTGGGATCGCTGTTCATGCGATCGGTCTCGTCCACCTTGGGCCTAGTACCGCTTCTCCTTGATGCGAGCGGCCTTGCCCACCTTGTCGCGCAGGTAGTAGAGCTTGGCGCGGCGCACGGCGCCACGCGTCACGCGCTCGACGGTCACGATCTTGGGGCTCGTGATCGGGAACGTGCGCTCCACGCCTACCGCGAACGAGACCTTCCGAACGGTGAACGTCTCGCGGTTGCCCGCGCCGTGGCGGCGGATGACGACGCCCTCGAACACCTGCACGCGCTCGCGGCTGCCCTCGACGACCTTGTAGCTGACCTTGACGGTGTCGCCCACGCCGAACGTAGGCAGGTCATCGCGCAGCTGTGCGCGCTCGATTGCGTTGATGCGTTCCATGATCGATAAGTTCCCTCGGTCGAGATGTCGTTTATGCGCGGTGCCCGGGGCACGTGAAGACGCGAAGAGGAAGTATAGAGGACGGCTCACGCGCAGTAAACCGCCCCTCGGCCACTCTAGCCCGCCGAGGGCGTCACAAGCCTTTGGCGTCGCCCGGGGGCCAGAACACGAACAGCGCCTTGCCCACGAAGGCGGCGCGCTCCACCGGCCCGTTGAAACGCGAATCGCCGCTGTTGTTGCGGTTGTCGCCCATCATCCAGTACTCGCCCGCCTTGAGAGTGTACGGCAGTCGCGTGCCCGCCATTGTCCGGCGCGCTTCGGGCGCCAGGTAAGGCTCGTCCAGCGGCTTCCCGTCGATCGTGAAGCGGCCGTCCGCGCCCATAGCCACGGTCTCACCAGGCAGGCCGATGACACGCTTGAGGAGATCGGGCTGACCCTGCTGCCAGTTGTGGAAGACGGCGACGTCGCCGCGCTGCGGATCGCCGAGCTCGTAGCTGTACTTGGCCACGAGGAGACGATCGCCCGGCTGGACCGACGGGATCATCGAGCCGGTGGGCACCTCGAACGGCTGCACCACGAATGTCGTGATGAGTATCGCCGCCACCCACGCGCCGGCGACGAGCAGGATCCACTCGAGGATCGTCCTCGCGGCACTCGGTCGGTTCGATGTGTCAGCTGCCACCATGAGACTCCTCTTCAAGCACGCGACGCGCCACACGACGCTCTTCCTCGGTCAGATCCGCCGACTCCAGCAGATCGGGCCGCAAGCGGGCGGTCCGCTCCACGGCGGCTTCGCGGCGCCAGCGCGCCACGGCTGCGTGGTCGCCGCCGCGCAGGATTCTCGGGCACCGCGAGACCCTCGAACTCGGCCGGACGCGTGTACTGCGGATACTCCAGCAGGCCCCAGCTGAACGATTCCTCCTCGGCCGAGGTCTCGCCGCCCAGCACTCCGGGGATGAGTCGCGAAACGGCGTCGACCACGACCATCGCCGGCAGCTCGCCGCCTGTGAGCACGTAGTCGCCGATGGAGACGGAACGGTCCACGAGGGTCCTGACGCGCTCGTCCACGCCTTCGTAACGGCCGCACAGGATCAGGAGGCGCTCTTGCTCGGCGAGTCCCTCCACCAGGCCCTGGGTCAGCCGCTCGCCCCCCGGATCGGTCAGGAGCACGACGGGCGCAGCGGCGTGAAGCGCCGTGACGTCGCGCACCGCGCCGAACAACGGCTCCGGACGCATGACCATGCCCGGTCCGCCGCCGTACGGAGCGTCGTCCACCTGCCGATGCACGCCCGGAAGCGCCCAATCCCGCAGGTCGTGGATGTGGACATCGAGAAGCCCGCGCTCTCTCGCGATCCCGATCATCGACGCGGACAACGGTGCGTCGAAGACCTCGGGCAGGACGGTGACTATGTCTACGCGCATCGCGGTCACTCCTCGGCGATGAGGCCGGGCAGCAGGCGGACGCGGGCGGTCCTCGCCACATCGTCCACATCGAGCACGACCTCGTCGATCACGGGGACGAGCACCTCGCCGAACCTGGGGCCGCGCACCACCCATACGTCGTTCGCGCCCGTCAGGATCTCCTCCTCCACCGTGCCGATCTCTCCGCGCTCCTCATCCAGCACCAAGAGCCCCACCGGGTCCCACTCGGGCTCGTCCCAGCCTGGCGGCAGGTCGGCGGCGCGGACCTGCAGCGTGCGGCCTACGAGAGACTCCGCGGTAGCGGGGTCGGTCACGTCGGCGAACCTCAAGACGGTGCCCTTGGGCGCCTGGCGCACTCCGGTGAGCACGGTCTCGCGCACGGCGGCCGGCGGCGGCACGAACCACACAGGGATGCCGGGCTCGAGGATGTCCACAAGGAAGGGGACGCCGTCGAGCTGGTGCACGACGACCTCCCCTTTGAGTCCCTGCAGCCGGGCGATGCGCCCCAGGGGCACGAACGACCCGGCGTTCATAGCCGATTCCTACCCGATGACTTCGACGTGCACCGGCGCCTCGTCGGATCCGCTCGCGGCACGCGCCACGGTGCGGATGGCCTTGATGATGCGGCCCTGCTTGCCCACGACCTTGCCGATGTCGTCCGGGGCGACGGTGACCTCGAGGACGGTGTCGCCCGCATCCTCCACGCGCTCGATCTTGACGGCGTCCGGCTCGTCCACCAGTGAGGTCACGAGATAGCGAACGAGCTCTTCGACGCGCTCGGCAGCCATGTCTACTCGGCCGCGTCTTCGGCGGGAGCCTCCTCGGCGGGAGTCTCCTCCTCAGCGGCGGCTTCCTCGGCGGGAGCCTCCTCAGCGGGGGCCTCCTCAGCCGGGGCCTCCTCAGCAGCAGCCTCCTCGGCGGGGGCCTCCTCCGCGGGGGCTGCCGCGGCCGCGGCTGCAGCAGCCGCGGCCTCTTCCTTGGCCTTCGCCTCGTCGGCGGTGGCCTTGGCCTTGGCGTCTTCCTCGGCCTTGGCCTTGGCCACGGACTTCTTGGACGGAGCGGCCTCGACCTTGGGCAGCTCCTTCTCGCCCTTGGCGATGGCGAGGAGCTTCACAACGGTCTCGCTGGGCTGGGCGCCCTTGGCGATCCAGGCCTCGGTCTTCTCGACGTCGAGCTCGACCATCGACGGCGTGGTGCGCGGGTTGTACCGGCCCAGAAGCTCGACGAAACGGCCGTCACGCGGCGCGCGGGAATCGGCGACGACGACCCGGTAGAACGGGGCCTTCTTCATGCCGGCGCGCTGCAGGCGGATACGGGTTGCCACGAAACAAACACCTCCGGATACGTGCAGCGGCGTCGCCGTGAACTGGGCGCCCGCCGCGATTGTAGACAGCGACGCATCATTGTACGGGTGCGAGTGCGCGTTGTGAAGCGCGCCGCGGGAGTCGGCGCCGCGGCCCTACCCCGCCGAGGACGCGTCCGGGGCCGGCACTCCGGGGCGGGCGCGGTCGCGCCGTGCGGCCGTGCGCTGAGAGGCACGCTTGAACCCCCACGCTGCTCCCAGCGGAACGACGGCGAACCCGGCCATGAAGAAGAAGCCCACGGTGGTCTCGCGCGACCACGGAAGCGGTCCGGGCACCCCCTGGAAGAACGACACGGCACCCGTGATCAGGAACGCGACCAGCAGGCCCACACCCCACAATGCGGGGACCAACCACAGGCGCCCCGGCATGTCGCGCCACGTCAGCCAGCGCGAGAGCCTCACCGACAGGTAGATGCACGCCGCGGCCGCGGCGAGGACGGCAACGGCGGACGCGACCACGACCTCGGCATAGGAGGCCGCGCCCATCAGGCCCAGCACGTCAGACGCCGCGACGTACACGAGCGCGGCTGCGATGAGCCAAACGGCCAGCCACAGGGGCCACACTACGGCGGCGGCGGCCCACCAGGCGATGTCCTCGGCCCAGTAGCCCTTGCCGAGGATGCGTATGGGCCCTTCGGGGATGTCGTTGTGATCGGTCATGCCGTCACCTGGGCAGGCCCATGCCGCCGAAGCCGCCGCCCATTCCGCCGCCTCCGAAGCCGCCGAAGCCCCGGCGGCCCTTGGACTTACCCTTGCCCTTGCCCTTGCCCTTCTTGCCTTTCGTGGCTTCCTGCTGCGCCTGCATGGTCGATATCTTCTTCACCATCTTGCGCATCTCGGCGTACTGCTTGAGCACGGCGTTCACGTCGGTGACGCTGACGCCGGAGCCGGCGGCGATACGCTCGCGGCGCCGGCCGTTGATGATGTTGGCCTTGGCACGCTCCGCCTTGGTCATGGACTTCACGATCGCCCCCGTGCGCGCGAGCGCCTTGGGGTCGATCTCCACGTCCTTGAGCTGCCGCATCTGAGCGCTGCCTCCAGGCAGCATCGACAAGATCTGCTCCATGGACCCCATCTTGCCGAGCTGCTCGATCTGCGCCAGGAAGTCGTCGAGCGTGAACTCGCCCTCGCGCACGTGGCGCTCGAGGTCCTCCGCGACCTCGGCCTGTACGTTCTCCTGCGCCTTCTCGATGAGCGTGAGCACGTCGCCCATGCCCAGGATGCGGCCGGCCATGCGGTCGGGTCGGAACGGTTCGAGCCCGTCGATCTTCTCGGACACGCCGGCGAACATGATGGGCTTGCCGGTGACCGCCTTGACCGACAGCGCGGCACCGCCGCGGGCGTCACCGTCGAGCTTGGTCACCACCACGCCGTCGAAGTCCACACGCTCGGCGAACGCCTTGGCGGTCTCCACCGAGGACTGGCCCGTCATGGCGTCGATGACGAAGAGGATCTGATCGGGCTTGACGGCCGACTTGATGTCGGCGACCTCGCGCATCATGTCTTCGTCGATGTGCAGGCGTCCCGCGGTGTCCACGATCACGACGTCGTTGAGCTTCAGGATGGCGTCCTTGACGCCGGCCTGGGCGATCTTGACCGGCTCGGCTCCGGGCCCGGCGGCCACCCCGCCGGGCATGTCCGCGCCGGTGAACACGGGGATGTCCAGCTCCCGGCCCAGAGCCACGAGCTGGTCCACGGCGGCGGGACGATAGACGTCACCGGCAACGAGCAGCGGGCGGCGCCCCTGCTTGCGCAGCAGGCGCGCGAGCTTGGCGGCGGTCGTGGTCTTGCCCGAGCCCTGCAGGCCCACGAGCATCACGATGTTGGGCTTGCGTCCGGTGAGGACGAGTTGAGCCTCGCTGCCGCCCATGAGCGTGGTGAGCTCGTCGTTGACGATCTTGACGACCATCTGGCCGGGCGTGAGCGACTTCATCACGTCGGAACCCACCGCGCGCTCTCGCACGCGGGCGACGAAGTCCTTGACCACGGCCACGTTCACATCGGCCTCGAGGAGCGCCATGCGCACCTCGCGCATGGCTGCGTCCACGTCGGCTTCGGAGAGCGTTCCTCGGCCCGTGAGCTTGGAGAACACCGCCTGGAGGCGGTCTGAGAGACTGTCGAACATGGGGCCCTTCCACGTCGGCGGCACGACTTGGGCGCGAAGAGCGCCCGGCCACCGTATGACGCGGCGAGCCGCCTCGTCAACGGGCCGCGAGACCTCGGGGCAGGCCGCCGGCGCCGATGGCGAAGTCCACGACCCCGCGCACCGCCGACGCCGGCAACGGGCCCAGCATGCGTGAGTCCAGGGAGTTCAGGCGGTTGTCGCCCAGGACGTAGATGTAGCCCTTGGGTATCCGGTAGCTCATCCGCGGGTAGCCCCTGGCCGTCGTCGCCACACCGTGCCGAGGCTCGGGCACGCCGTTCACCACGGCATGATCGCCCACGATGTCCACCCGGTCGCCCGCGACGGCCACGACGCGCTTGGCGGCGAGGGTGGGCGGGGGTGCCACGTCCTCGAGCACCACGACGTCGCCGCGGGAGATCTCGCGGGCCCCGTAGCGCACGATCACCTGGTCTCCGTCGTGCAGCGTGGGTTCCATCGAATCGCCGAACACGGATGCCGGGGAGTACGTGACCACCACGGCGACGAAGGCGGTGATGATGGCCACTCCCGCGGCGCACAGCAGCGATTCGGTCATCACGAAAGCTGCCCGGCCGGCTCGTCCGGTGGTCTTCGCGAGTGGTCCGTTGTGGACGCGATATGCGGCGACGCAACCCATTAGTGCTCAGCGAGCGGGGACTCTTGGCTGGCGTACTCGCGACGTACCCGGGCCGCCGCACGTCGTGGAGGCGCCTACCGCCTATCCCGCGTCAGGACCGCTCCTCGGCGGGGCGGCACCCCAGCAGCAGGTTCGGCGTCACCGCAGTAGGGGGAATGGCGTCGCAGTGGTAGTGGCCGGAACGTCACCGCGACAGTGGCTGGGACCTCACCGAGGCAGCAGGCGCACCGACCAGACCGGCAGGAACACGGCCACCCCTCGGCCCACGACCCGCGACATGGGTATCGGG
Source organism: uncultured Coriobacteriia bacterium (assembly GCA_963768865.1). Lineage (GTDB taxonomy): Bacteria > Actinomycetota > Coriobacteriia > Anaerosomatales > CAVYJL01 > CAVYJL01. Next base: position 236,829 of record CAVYJL010000009.1, read on the forward strand.
CCGCGCTGGCGGCTGTCGAGCGACACCGGGCGGTTGTCGCCCAGGACGAAGACGGTCCCCGGCGGGACCTCGATGGGACCGTAGGTGCCCTGGTCTGCGTAGAGTCCCGGGATGACCCGGTTCGGGCCGGCCGTTGACGGTGGCCCGCCCGCGATCCACGTACACGCGATCGCCCGGGACGGCCACGACCCGCTTGATCACGTCGAGAGGGCGGCCGCTTGCGTCGGGCTCGGTGAACACGATGATCTCCTGACGCCGAGGAGCGGTGTAGCCCTTGGTGAGCAGCAGGTACTCGCCGTTGTGAAGGGTCGGCTCCATGGAAGGCCCGCTCACGACCGCCGTGTCGAAGAACACCCAGAACACGAGCACGATGACGGCAAGGAGCGCCAACAGCGGCACGACCAGCCGGACCGCGATGCGTTGTCCCCTGCCCGGCTCGCCCCGCTCTCGGGCCGTGTCCCCGGGGGCGCCGGCGCCGTGGGCCGGCGGCGCCGCGTCTTGCGGCGGCAATGTCACTCGCCCACCAGCGCCTTCGCGAACTCGCCCGGGTCGAACGGCTTGAGGTCGTCGATGCCCTCGCCCACCCCGATCCTCAGGATGGGCAGGCCCAGGTCGCGCGATATCGCGACCGCGACGCCGCCCTTGGCCGTGCCGTCGAGCTTGGTGAGGATGATGCCGTCCAGCCCCACCGCCTCGTCGAACTGCCGAGCCTGCGCGATCCCGTTCTGGCCGGTGGTGGCGTCGAGCACCATCACGGTCACGACCGGCGCCGAGCTCTCGCGCTCGATCACCCGGTCGATCTTGCGCACCTCCTCCATGAGGTCGCGCGACGTGTGCAGCCGGCCCGCGGTGTCGATGAGCGCCATGTCGTAGCCCTCGTCGCGCGCCGTTCGCAGCGTGTCGAAGGCCACTGCCGCGGGATCGGCGCCCCGAGAGCGAGCCACGATGGGCACGCCCGCGCGCTTGGCCCACACGTCGAGCTGCTCGTTGGCGGCGGCGCGGTAGGTGTCGGCGCTGCCCAAGATCACGCGGCGGCCCTGTGAGGATGCCGCCTTGGCTAGCTTGGCGACCGTGGTGGTCTTGCCGGTCCCGTTGACCCCCACGAACACTACGGTCAGCGGCTCTTGCGCGAGCAGGTCGTGCGCGGGCGGGAACTCCTCGGCGATGACGCCCGCGAGCCGGTCCAGCACCGCGGCGGCGTCGGGCAGCGCCTCGCGCGCGGCGAGCGTGCGCAGGTTCCCCACGAGCTCGGTGGAGGCCGCGACGCCCATGTCCGAGGAGATGAGCGCGTCCTCGAGGTCCTGCCAGAAGCGCTCGTCGAGGTCCGGACCGCGGTCCAGCAGCACGTTCAGGTGCCCGCGCAGCTCGTCACGGCTGCGGGTGAGGCCCTCGGCTATGCGCTTGTACCAGGGGGTGGCCATGGCGGGCTAGACGAGCGAGCGCTCGTCGTCGGGCGCCTCGTCGGGGATCTTGGCGCGGTCGAGCTTCTGGCTCACGACCTTGGACACGCCGTCGGCCTGCATGGAAACGCCGTAGAGGGTGTCGGCCTGCTCCATCGTGCGGCGCTGGTGGCTCACGATCACGAACTGGGTGTGGTTGCGCAGCGAGTCCACGAACGCGACGAAGCGCCGCAGGTTCGTGTCGTCCAGCGCCGCCTCCACCTCGTCCAGGATGTAGAACGGGCACGGGCGGGTCCGGTACATCGCGAACAGCAGCGCGAGCGCCGTGAGCGACTTCTCCCCGCCTGACATCAGGCTCATCTTGCTCAGCTTCTTGCCGAGGGGCTGCGCGACGACCTCGATGCCGGTCGTGTCCGGGTCGTCGGGGTCCGTCATCGCGAGCCGCGCGTGCCCGCCCGGGAAGAGCACCGAGAACACCTGCTGGAAGTGCCCGTCGATGTGCTCGAACGTCTCCAGGAACCGGTCGCGCATCTTGCGGTCTATAGCGCGGACCACCCGCGCCAGGGCCGCGCGCGTGTTGCGCACGTCCTCGAGCTGCGCGGCCAGGAAGTCGCGGCGCTCGCGCAGCGACTCGAACTCCTCCATGGCCACCGGGTTGACCGGGCCCATGTTGGACAGCCGCTTGCGCAGGCGGTGCGCCTCGTCCTCGGCGGCCTGGAGGTCCTCCACCGGCTCGAGCTCCAAGGCCCGCTCCAGCGGCATGCCCACGTCCTCGGTGATCTTGGAGGCCGCGGCGTCCACTTGGACCTCGAGCTGGCCCTTCTCCACGGCTATGCCGCTGGCCTTCTCACTCATGGCGTCGATCTCGGTCTGCGCCGCGAACACCGCCTCCTGGGCGGCCTTGATCGTGGCGCGCAACGATTCGGAGTCGGCCGCCTCGAAGCGCGCGCGGTCGCGCAGCTTCTCGCCCCAGTGCTCGGCGCGTTCCAGGAGCGCGCTGTACAGATCGTGGAGCGGCTCGATGCGTCCGCGCAGGCGCTCGAGGCTCTCCTCGGAACGCCGCGAAGCTACGAGCGTGGTCTCGAGCTCGGCGAGCTCGGCCGCTGCCGAGGCGGCGGTGCGCTTGAGGTGCACCTCACGCTCGGAGACCGTGGCGATCCCGACCTGGCACTCGTTGAGGCGCGTGGAGATCGCGGCCTCGGCACGGAAACAGCCGTCGCGCTCCTCTCGGCGATCCACGACCTCCGCTTCGAGCCTCTCGACCTCTTCGTCCGCGCCGCGGATGGACTGGAGCAACGTCTCCTTGGCCGGCTTCTCGCGCTCCGTGCGCTCGGCGGCGTCGGCGACGCGCTTGGCCAGCAGTTCGCCCTCACGGTCCTGTCCGGCGAGCGTGGCCTCGTGCCTGCCGATGTCCTCGGCCAGCGAGTCGCGCTCGCCCGACTGCACCGCCAGGCGCTGCGAGAGCTCCAGGGCGTCCTGCTGAGCGGCGCCCAGGGCCTCCTCGGCCTCCGCGGCGGCGGTCTCGGCGTCGCCCAGGCGAGCGAGCGCCGCCGTCTCGTCGTCGTGCAGCTCGTTGATGCGGCGCTTGCGTGTGAGCACGCCCGTGCCCGAGTCCGACGACGCGAAGCCCACCTTGCCGGTGGGCCACACGACGTGCCCGTCGCGCGTGGCGTAGCGCGGGCCCGGGACGTCGCGCGCGGCGGCAAGGGCGGCGTCGAGGTCGTCGACCACGCGCACGTCGCCCACGAGCGCGTCGATCGCGGGCCTATGCCGCAACTCGCACTCGATCCAATCGGTGAGCGGGCGGCCCGGCGCCTCGGCCGGGGCGGCGGGCGCCTTGGCGACGTCCAGAGGCATCACGGAAAGCTCGCCGGGCGCGGATTCGCTCAGGCGCTTGAGCAGCGCCGCGGCGCCGTCGGCGGTCTCCACGAGGACGCAGAACAGGTCGGAGCCCAACGCGCGCTCCACGACCTCCTCCATCTCCTCGTCCACGGTGACGAGGTCAGAGACCGCGCCCACGTAGCCGGGGATCGACTGCTCGCGCGACAGTATCCAGGCGAGCGCGGGGCTCGCTGTCTGGAACGCCTTGTCCACCTCTTCGAGGCCGCGGATCTCCGCGCGGATCGTCGTGACCTGTTCGCGCAGCGCCTCGAGCTCGCGCCGGCGCGTCTCCAGGAAGCGCACGCGCTTGTCCACGTCCGATTCGGCGAGTGCGAGCTCCTTGCGGCTCGTGGTGACGGCGCGCTCCAGGCGCTCGGCACGCTGACGGCGCGCGGAGAGCATCTCCACCGTGGCCGCGCGGGCCTCGGCGAGGGCTCCCTGACGCTCCGCCAGCATCTCGGATTCCATGGCCAGCGAGCCCAGGCTCTGCTCGAGCTTCGCGAGCTCGGCGCGGTCGTTGTCGGCGCGGCCGCGGGCGCGCTTGATCGCGCCTTGGACCTCGGCCACGCGTTCCTCGGCGGCCAGCCGCGTCTTCTTCACCGTCTCAGACTCGCGACGCAGCTCGCCCAGCTCCGCGTAGAGGTCCTTGAGCTTGGACTCGGTGGTGCCGCGCTCGGCCGTGATGCGCTCGAGCTCGTCGCGGCGGCTGACGATGCGGGCCTCGGCATGGTGGATCGTCGCGCGCAGGTCGCTCAGGCGGTCGACGAGGTTCTTGCCTTTTTCTTCCAGCAGGAGCAGCCCCGCGTTGATGCGCTCCAGCGCGGCGGCGAGGCGGCGGCGCTGCTCGGAGATGTCGCCGGCGAACATGCCGCGCTCGTCCAGCAGCGCCTGGAACTTCTCCAGCTCGCGCACCTTCTCGGCATGGCGGTACCGCGACAGCGAGAGCGCCTCGTCCTGCTCTTTCTCGGAGGCCACGACCTCGTCCCACCGTCGCTGGAGCTGTCGCAGCTCCTCCACCGCCACCGCCGCTTCCAGGTCCTTGAGCTGCGCTTCCAGCTCGGAATGCCGCGCCGCCTTGTCGGCCGCGCGCTCCAGCGGGCGCAACTGGCGGTCGATCTCCGCGATGATGTCGGCAACGCGGTCCGCGTGGCCCTCCATGCTCTTGAGCTTGGACAGCGCGCGTTCCTTGCGCTTCTTGTGCTTGAGGATGCCGGCGGCCTCTTCGATGAGCGAGCGGCGATCCTCCGGCTTGGAGTTGAGCACCGAGTCCAGCCGTCCCTGGCTGATGATGCTGTGCGTGTCGCGGCCCAGGCCGGTGTCCGAGAGCAGGTCCTGGATGTCCATGAGCCGCGCCGGACTCTGGTTGAGGTAGTACTCGCTCTCGCCGTTCCGATACATCCGGCGCGTGATCGTGATCTCGGTGAAGTCGATGGGCACCGTGCCGTCGGAGTTGTCGAGCACGAGGTCCACCTCGGCCACTCCCACCGGTTTGCGTGCCGAGGACCCGGCGAAGATGACGTCCTCCATGGACTGCCCGCGCAGCTGCTTGGCCGACTGCTCGCCCAGCACCCACAGCACGGCGTCTGTGACGTTGGATTTGCCCGAGCCGTTGGGCCCCACGATGACCGTGACGCCGGGTTCGTACTGCATGGCGGCGCGGTCGGCGAAGGACTTGAAGCCTTTGAGGGTCAGCGACTTGAGGTACACGCGGTCCTTACTCTCCCCCGTCGGCCCGAAAGGCCGATGTCAGCGAGCCGAGCCGCAAGGGCGCGGCTATCGAATCCTAGCACGATGCCGGGCAGGCTCGAAGGCCGCCCGGCGGTCGCCGAGCGGTCAGGCCGGGGCGATCCCCAAGGCGCTGACGGCCGCCGCGGCGGCGGCCTTCTCGGCCGCCTTCTTGGACGGCCCGGTGCCCGTGCCCAGCACGTCGCCGCCCAGGCTCACCGTCACCGTGAAGACCGGTTCGTGCACCGGGCCCTCCTTGGCGATCACCGTGTAGAACGGCGGCTCTCCGCCCCCTGCCGAGGCATGCTCTTGCAACACACCTTTGGGGTCGCGCGTGGCCCCGGCGAGGGCCCTGGGCAGCGCGTGCGGGATGACCAGGCGTTCCACGAGGTCGCGGGCGGCTCGCATGCCCCGGTCGAGGTAGGTGGCCCCTATGACCGCCTCCATCACGTCGGCCCGCACGCCGGTGAGCTTGCCGCCGCCCTTGGTGGTCGCGCCCCTGCCGGCCAGGATCACGTCGTCGATGCCCAGCTCTTGCGCGACCTCGCCCAACGCGGTGCCTGAGACGACCTCGGCACGAAGACGGGCCAGGGTGCCTTCCGGCTCCTGGGGCATGGCCTTGTAGAGGTGCTCCGCCACGAGAAGGCCGAGCACGGAATCGCCCAAGAACTCCAGGCGTTGGTAGTCCTCGTCGCCGTGCTCGGCGGTCCAGGAGCCGTGCGTGAGCGCGGTGCGCAGCAAGGAGCGGTCGCGGAACGTCACTCCCAACAGACCCTCCGCGGCGTCGAGCCGCGCCGTCACGTCGATCCCGGTGCGCGGCTTCGCGCTCACCGGTCCGCGCGACCGAACACCAGGGTCGCGTTGTGTCCGCCGAAGCCGAACGAGTTGTTCATGACGGCTTCCACGGGCTTCTTCACCGCGACGTTTGCGACCACCGGGATGTCGCACTCGGGATCCTGGTCGGTGAGGTTGATCGTGGGCGGCAGCACGCCGGTCTCCACCGTCTTCACGCACAGGACCGACTCGAGCGCTCCGGCCCCGCCCAGCAGGTGGCCGGTCATGGACTTCGTGGAGGTCACGAGCGGTGTCTTGTCGCCGAAGACGGCGCGTATGGCGCTACTCTCGGCCACGTCGCCCGGAGGCGTGGAGGTGCCGTGGGCGTTCACGTTGCCGATCTGGGACTTGTCCAGGCCGGACTGGGCGATCGCGAGCTCCATGGCCCGGCGCGCTCCGTTGCCGTCCGGCGCCGGGGCGGTGATGTGGTAGGCGTCTGCGGTGGCGCCGTAGCCCAGGACCTCGGCCAGGATCGTGGCGCCGCGCGCTACGGCCCGGTCCCAGTCCTCGAGCACGACCACGCCGCCGCCCTCGCCGATGACGAACCCGTCGCGGCCCAGGTCGAAGGGACGGCTGGCGCCCGCCGGATCGTCGTTGCGCTGCGACAGCGCGCGGGCCGCACAGAAGCCGGCCAGGCCGACCTCGGTGATGCCGCAGTCGAAGCCGCCCGCGATGATCGCGTCGGCCCTACCCGCCCGCAGCATCTCGAACGCCTCGCCTATCGCGTGGGTGCCGGTCGCGCATGCCGAGACCGGCGCGAAGTTGATGCCTCGCGCGCCGTGACGGATGGAGATCTGCCCGGCGGCGAGATCGATGATCATCATCGGCACGAGGAACGGGCTCACGCGGTCGGGGCCGCGCTTCTCGGTGATGTCGTACTGCTGCTCCATCTGCTCGAGCCCGCCCACGCCGGAGCCCACGATCACGCCTATCCGGTCGGCGTTGGGGGCGTTGCGTATGTCGAGCCCCGACATGGCCACCGCCTCATCGGCGGCTATCACGGCCATCTGGATGAACCGGCTCATGCGTCGGGCTTCCTTCGCCTCCAGGAAGTCCTTGGCGTCGAAACCGTTGACGTAGCCGCCGAAGCGCGTGGAGTACCGTGACACATCCATGTGCGTGAACTCGGCGATGCCGGAGCGGCCCGCCGTGATGTTCTCCCATGTCTGCTCGACCCCTATGCCGCACGGATTGACCGTGCCCAGGCCGGTGATGGCGACCCTCGTCATGCAAGCTCCCTCTGGGCCGTCGCCGCGTCGTATTCCTTCTTGAGCCGTTCGATCAGATCGTGCACCGACAAGATGTCGTGGATGCGCGTGACCGACTGCCCGGCGAAGACCAGGCCGTGCTCGATGTCGCCGGCCTGCGCCTCCTCGAGCTGCGTCACGATGCAGAACTCCTTGCCGCACTTCTTCAGGCACGAGCGGCACTTCTCGGTGCGGACGTGGGTGCCCGCCTCGAGACGCTCGGTGAGAGGCGTGCGCAAGGCGCGCCCCGGCAGCCCCACGGGGCTGTGGACGATCACCACGTCGTCCTCGGTGGCATCCAGGTACCGCTGCTTGAACTCGGGCGCGGCGCTGCACTCGAACGTGGCCGCGAACCGGGTGCCCATCTGGACCCCCGAAGCGCCCATGCGCAGCACGTGGTCGATGTCCGCGCCGGTGACGATGTTGCCCGCGCCGATGACCGGGATGTCCACAGCCTCGATGATGGGCGGCAGCAAGTCGTCGAGCACGAGATCGGTGCCCAGATGGCCGCCGGCCTCCACGCTCTCCACCACCACCGCCGAGGCGCCCAAGCGCTCGGCGAGCTTGGCGGCCTTCACGGAACCGACGACCGGGACCATCTCGACCCCCGCCTCACGGCACCAGTCGAACACCTCGCGCGAGAAACCCGCCCCGGCGATGATGAGGTCGGCGCCGCCCTCGATGGCGGCCATCACGACCTCTTTGAACTGGCGGACCGCCACCATCACGTTGACACCGATGATGCCCGTGGTCGCGTCGCGGGCCTTGCGCATCTCGGCGAACATCTCCTCCGGGGTGAGCCCGGAGCCGGCGATGACACCGATGGCGCCCTCGCTGGCCACCGCGGCGGCCAGCGGGGCGAGCGAGATGCGCACGGCCATGCCGCCCTGGATGATGGGCAGGCTGGCGGTGCGGGCACCGATCGTCATCGAAGGCATGTGCACGGGTCGCGGCACCTCCTGTGTGGGTGTGCTAGCTGGCCGGCGCGCCGCGGTGCGATTCGATGTAGCTCATCGCGTCGCCCACGGTCTTGATGGCTTCGACGTCCTCGTCCGGGATCTTCATGTCGAAGTTGTCCTCGAGCGCCATGACGAGCTCGACCAGATCGAGCGAGTCCGCGCCGAGGTCGTCCACGAACGACGAGTCCTCATGGACCTCGTCGGGGTCGACGTTCAGCTGCTCAGCGATGACTTCCTTGACCTGTCCGAAGAGCTCCTCGTCCACGTGGGACCTCCTTCTCCCCTTGTCCGGGGCGTTTCGTCTCGCGGCCCCGTCGGGGCCTTGCCGGTATGCAGACTAAGCGAACGCCATCCCGCCGTCGACGGAGATGACCTGTCCGGTGATATAGGCGGCCTCATCCGAGGCCAGGAACGCCACAGCCGCAGCCACGTCGTCGGGCGTGCCGAAACGGTCCATCGCGATCGCCGCGCGCGCCGCATCACAGGCGGCTTGCGGCAGGTCGCGGGTCATGTCGGTCTCTATGAACCCGGGCGCTACCGCGTTGCAGCGGATCCCGCGCCCGGCCAGCTCACGGGCGGTGGTCTTGGTGAGCCCGATCACCCCCGCCTTGGCGGCGACGTAGTTGGCCTGGCCGGCGTTGCCCATGATGCCCACGACCGAGGCCATGTTCACGATGGAGCCGCCGCGCTGCTTCATCATCGGCCGCGCCGCTGCCCTCGTGGCGGCGAACACACTGCCGAGGTTCGTGCTGATGACCGCGTTCCAGTCGTCGTCGCTCATGCGCACGAGCAGGCCGTCGCGCGTGATCCCCGCGTTGTTCACGAGTATGTCCAGGCGCCCGGCCTCGGCCACGACGCCCTCCACGAGACCCGCGCACGCACCGGGATCGGAGACGTCGCACTGCACGGCGACGGCGGAGCCGCCCGCGGCCTCGATGCCCCCGACCACGGCCTCGGCGGCATCGCGCGAGCCCATGTAGTTGACCCACACGCGCGCGCCCTCGGCAGCGAGCCGAGTGGCGATCGCGGCGCCGATGCCTCGCGAGGCGCCTGTGACCAGCGCTGTCTTGCCTTCGAGCCCCTTCATCGGCGCGCCACCTCCTCGAGAGCGGCGTCGACGCCGCTCTCCTCTACAGCGATGCCGGAGACTCCGTCCACGCGCCGCGCGAGGCCCGTGAGCACGCTGCCCGGGCCCGCCTCGACGAGCACCGGGGCATCCACCTCGGCCAGGGCCTCCATGGTCTCGGTCCAGCGCACCGGGGAGATCATCTGCAGCGCCAGGCGGCGGCGCAGGATGTCCGCGTCCACTGCGGGAGCCGGCTCGGCGTTGGACACGACGGCGATGCGCGCGTCGGAGAAAGCGGTCTGCGACAGGACGTCGCTCGCGAAGGACTCGGCGGCGGACTCCATGAGAGGGCTGTGGAACGCCCCGGCCACCTTGAGCGGGATGACCCGGCGCGCCCCGATGCCCATGAGCGCCTCTGTGGCGCGCTCGATGCCCTCGTGGGTGCCGGAGATGACGACCTGGCCGGGCGCGTTGTCGTTGGCGACCCACACGCCGTCCAGGGCCTCGACGCAGTCCTCGAGCACCGGCCCGGCGAGCCCCAGCACCGCCGCCATCCCGCCGGGGTGCGATGCGGCGGCGGTGGCCATGAGGCGGGAGCGCTCGATCACGAGCTCCAGGCCGGCCTCGACGGAGAACACTCCGGCGATGGTGAGCGCGGCGTATTCCCCCAAGCTGTGCCCGGCCACGGCCGCCGGCGTTGCGCCGGCGTCGAGCAGCGCCATCCCCCAGGCCCAGTCGGCAAGGTAAAGGAGAGGCTGAGCGGCCCGGGTATCGGCGAGATCGCCGTCGGGACCGTTGTCGGCCAGCTCACTCAGAGGCATGCCGGAGAGCGCCTCGGCGGCATCGAGCAGGCGTTCCATGCCGTCGTAGCTGCGCAGGGCGTCCAGCATGCCCACACGCTGGGATTCCTGGCCCGGGAATACGATAGCGAACGACACGGTGACTCCCCTGCCCTTCGCCCTAGTTCGCCGCAGCCGCGCCCAAGGACCGCATCACGGTCTCGGCCTCGGCCACGATCTCGTCTACGATGGCGGCCGCCGGCTGGATCCTGTCCACCAGCGCCGCGGCCTGACCGGCCATGAGCGAACCCATGTCCGTGTCGCCGGTGCGCATGGCGAGCTGCAGCTTTCCGGCGCCGAGCCTCTCGACCTCCTCGGGCTTGTTCGCGCGGTCGAGCTCCTCGAGCTGCCGCGTGAGCCTGTTCTTGATGACCCGTACCGGGTGGCCGGTCGAGTAGCCCGTCACGACGGTGTCGCGATCCTTGGCGCCCACGACCTTGCCCTTCACCGAATCGTGGATCGTGCACTCCTCGGCGCACATGAAACGAGTACCCACCTGGACGCCCTCGGCGCCCAGCGCGAAGGCGGCTGCCATCCCGCGGCCGTCGGCGATGCCGCCGGCGGCGATGACGGGCACGTCCACGGCGTCGGCGAGCACCGGGGTGAGGACCATGGTCGTGAGCTCGCCGATGTGGCCGCCCGCCTCCATGCCCTCGCCGATGATGGCGTCGGCGCCGGCGCGCTCCAGGCGCTTGGCCAGCGCGGCGGAGGGCGCGATGGGCAGCACTTTGATGCCGGCGTTCTTGAGGGCGACCATGTACGGAGCGGGATTGCCGGCTCCTGTCGTGACCACGGGGACGACCTCGTCGAGCACGAGCTGCACGAGGTCGTCGATGTGCGGCGTCATGAGCATCAGGTTCACGCCGAACGGACGGTCCGTGAGGGTCTTGGCCAAGCGGATCTGCTCGGCGAGAAGGTCGGTGGGCATCTGGCCGGCTCCGATCACGCCCAGCCCGCCCGCGTTGGACACCGCCGCCGAGAGCTCGGCTGTGGCGGTCCACGCCATGCCGCCCTGGATCACGGGGTGCTCGATCCCGAGCAGCTTCGTCACACGCGTTGGCAGAGCCAATCTAGTGAGCCTCCTTGGTCCAACGGACGGCGGCGGCTCCCCAGGTGAGTCCGGCGCCGAAGCCGACGAGGGCCAGATGGTCCCCCCGGTTCAGCTTTCCCGCAGTATACAGGTCGTCCAAAGCCAACGGTATCGAGGCCGCGGACGTGTTCCCGGTGTGGTCTATGTGGCTGAACACGCGCTCCGTAGGCATGCCCAGCGCCTCCCCGATCGTGCCGATGATCCGCTGGTTCGCCTGATGGGGGATGAGCCACGCGAGGTCCTCCACGGCGAGCCCCGAAGCCTCCAAGACGCGCCTCGTGGCCATGGGTATCGCCCGCACGGCGAACTTGTAGACCTCGCCGCCGTTCATGGAGATCGTGTTCAGGCGGCGGTCCACCGTCTCGCGGTTCACGGGCATCGCGGACCCTCCGGCCGGTATCTTGAGCGCGTCGACGCCGGTGCCGTCCGCGCCCAGCGAGATGCCCAGCACGCCGGGCTCGTCACCCGCGCGCACCACGATCGCGCCGGCGCCGTCGCCGAACAGCACGCACGTGGTGCGGTCGGTGAAGTCCACGAACCGTGAAAGCGCGTCCGCGCCCACCAGGAGCACCGTCCTCGCACGCCCGCTCTCTATGGCCGACGCGGCCACCTCGAGCCCGTACACGAAGCCGCTGCAAGCGGCGTTGATGTCGAACGCGGGGCACGACATCCCCATCGCGCCTTGCACAATGCACGCGGTGCTGGGCATGAGCATGTCGGGGCTGCTCGTTCCCACGACGATGAGGTCCACCTCGGAAGGCTCGATGCCCGCGTCGGCGATCGCCTTGAGCGAAGCCTGGATCGCGAGATGGCTCGTGGCCTCGCCCTCGGCGGCGAGACGGCGCTCGCGGATGCCGGTACGCGTGGTGATCCACTCGTCCGACGTGTCCACCATGCGCTCGAGATCGGCGTTGGTGAGCACACGTTCGGGCAGGTAGGAGCCTATTCCGATGATTTCGGCGTAGGGCATGCGTTCGTCTTTCCGTCTGGACGGTTCAAAGGCCGAGGGCGTCGAGGTTCGAAGTAGTGTACCTAAACCCCGCGCGCTAGCAAGCGGGGCGGGACGGCGGCGCGGCTCACCCTGTCGCCTCGGGAGCGACCGACGCGCGGATGCGCTCCACGAGCCCGCCTCGGACGGCGGCGGTGCCCACGCGCAGGGCGTTGGCGACGGCGACCTCCCCCGACGAGCCGTGCCCTATGAGGATCACGCCGTCCACGCCCAGCAACGGCGCGCCGCCGGTGGCGTCCGGGTCCAGCCGGTCGCGCAGCGCGGTGAGCTTGGGCTTGAGGGCGGCCGCCGCGAGCTTGGACACCAGGTCGGCGGTGAGCACGTCCTTGAGCTGGCCGAATATGGCCTTGCCCATCCCCTCCATGAGCTTGAGCGCGACATTGCCGGTGAAGCCGTCGGTTACCACGACGTCCACCACGCCCATGGGGATGTCCTTGCCCTCGACGTTGCCCACGAAGCCCGGCACCGCGGCCTCCATAAGGCCGTGCGCCTCGATGGTGAGCTGGTTGCCCTTGGTCGCCTCCTCGCCGATGGACAGCAGGCCCACCGACGGCGACTTCACGCCCAGGGCCGCCGTCGCGTACGCGGCCCCCATGTGGGCGAACTGCACGAGGTACTCGGGCTTGACGTCGGCGTTGGCGCCCGCGTCCAGCATCACCGTGCGGCGGCCGGACCGGCGGGATCACGGTGGCGATGGCGGGGCGCGCGACCCTGCGTATGCGCCCGGTCACGACGGTCCCCGCGGCGGTCATCGCGCCGGTGTTCCCGGCCGAGAAGAAGCCGTCCACGGCCCCTTCCTTCACGAGTCGCGCCCCCACCACCAGGGAGGAGTCCTTCTTGGCGCGCACCGCGTTGGCCGGGTGGTCGTCCATCGCGATGACCTCGGTGGTCACGACCGCCTCGGCACGATCGTGCGCCGAGGCGAACGGCTCGACCACGTGCGCGGGCCCCGTGAGCACTACCGTGAGCAGCGGATCGGCGGCGAGCGCGACCGCCACGCCCGCCAGGATGGGCCCCGGCGCCTTGTCGCCGCCCATGGCGTCCACGGCCAAGCGGACCGGTCGGCTCTGAGCTGTGGTCATCGAGGCTCCTTGACGGCGTCGGGGCTCGGGTGGTGCGGCCGGGGACGACGACGCCCGGCGCTCACCGCGAAGGGAGGCCGGGCGTCGAGGACGTGCGGTTCACTGGGCTAGTCGGTCTCGACGACCTCGGTGCCCTTGTAGTAGCCGCAGTTGGGACACACCCGGTGCGGCAGCTTGGTGGCGTGGCACTGCGGGCACTCCGACGTGCCGGGCGCCTTGATCTTGTGCTGGGCACGGCGCATGTCTCGGCTCGCCGAGGTCTGGCGTTGCTTCGGGACAGGCATGTTGATCGCTCCTTCATATCGCCGAGGCGGCGGCCTGGGCGTTTCGTTCGGCCGGTGGCGTCAGGCCACGGCCGACGCGAGGACGGATGATACCACGCTGTTCGCCCGGCGCGCCACAGTCCCCTTGTCGTGGCCGCGTACGCAGCTCACCCGGTGAACTGCTGGAACTCCGGATCACGTGCCAGCGACCCGAAGGGGGGAAGGTTCTCGGCGGCGAAGAACGAGCCGAACAGGTCGGGGTCGCTCTCTGCCGCCGCGCGCATGTACGTGAGCGCCCGCCCACGGTCGTCGGCCGACCCGCTCGAATCGTACAAGAGCGCGTACTCACGTCCCACGTCGTAGAGTTCCCTGGCGCTCACGTGCGGGTGCCTGACCCGGATCTGGTCCTCGGCGCGCTGGACACGGTCGCGGACGAGCGCCTCAGGTAAGCCGGCGGCCTGGCCCGGGCCACCCCGGCGAGCGCACAGGCGCTCGGCCCGCCACACGTACTTGGGACGCATGTACACGTAGACGGGAAGCACGAACAGCATGGCCAGGAAGACGCCGAGCGCCCACAGCCCCGGCGAGCCCGTCACGCCCTTGCCTCCGAGCTTCGAGGCGTCGGCGAGCACCCAGATGCCGGCGATCAACGAGACGACCGCCCCCAGGATGGGCGGCGCGTCGTACCCCGCTTGAGACATGGTGATCATGGCGGCGATCGAGAAGAACGCCAGGGCGAGCACGACCAGCACCGCCAGGAAGGCGCCCAGCACGCTGCCCCTCGGCTCGCGGGTGCCGGTCTTGTCTCCCCCGCCCTCGGGGGGCGCAGGGGGCGACCCGGTCTCCGGCTGGTCTTGCGCCCAGGACTCCGTGTCGGTCACGTCCCGCCTCCCCGGCCCGCGAAGGCCTCTATGCTTCCGGTGTCTCCACGGTCGCCACACCGCCGTCGGCAACGTGGGCGGTCCAGGCGGTCCCGTCCCAATAGCGATGCTCGTGGCGGCGCATGGGATCGGGATGCCAGCCGCCGGGGACGGCGGCCTGCGCGGCGAGGACCTGCGACGGGACGGTCTGCGCCGGCGAGGCCGGCCGGGTCGCTCGGCGGTCTGCCGAGCGTGCTCAGCCATCGCGGCCTCGACCGGAGGGGCGTACGTGTCCTTCACCCTCTCCGATCTGGCGAGGTACGCGAGCCAGATGGCGCTGAACACGAATCCCCTGATCGCGGTGACCACGACGTCCGGCATCATCGCGTCGATGGCAGCAGAGGACATCCCGGCCAGGTACGGCATGAAGATGAGCACGACGTTGTACACGACCATCGTCACCAGGAAGGCGCGCGCGATCCTGACCGCTCTGGGCCGGCGCAGCCACAGGGCGACGCCCGCCAGTACCATGAAGACCACGAGCGGGACGCTCAGGACGACGTCGATGACGGCCATGGTCTGGGCACCGGCGACGGTGTCGGCCGCGGCGGTGAGGGCGTCCCAGCCGGTGACCAGGTTGTAGGTGGTCAGGGCGGGGCTCAGGATCGTCAGGCTGATGCACAGGAGCAGCAGCCAGCCGCCCACACCCTTGTAGCGGATTCCTGCGAACTCGAGGTCGGCCTGCACCGCACGCTTCTCGACCGCCTTGCGGCCGCCCCTGGCCGCGAGATCAGCGGCAGCCAGCCCCTGTGCGCGCTCGGTGTAGTCCTCGGAGTCGTCGACCATGCGAAGGAGGTCCTCGTCGTTGAGCGCGACCACGCTGCGGGCGAGGTCGTCGCTCGGTGCCGAGGGCGACGCGGCGGCCCCGGCGGCTGCCTCGACGACGGGCGCTACGGGCGCGTTGGGCGCCGGGGACGCGGCTGGGTCCGGCGCTGCCGGCGCGGGTGGCGGAGGGTCCGGTGCCTCGAGCGCGTGCGCGGCGGCCGCGATGGCATCTTCGAAGAAGTGCTGCCCAGCGGCCCGCGGGAAGCGCTGGCGAAGCGCCTGGGCGAGCGCCGAGGATCCACCCCCGCGGCCAGCGAGCTCGCGGCGAACTCTCTCACGGAATCGGCGAACGACGCCGCGAGCGCCGGAGCGTCGTCGCGACAGAAGAAATCGTCTTGACCAGACAGCCAAGCCTCATACGACGTCTGGGCGTACCCCAGCATCGGCCAGGCCTCGGCCGGCAATTCGAGCTTGACGCTCTTCTCGTCCCCCATGACTCCCCCGAGCCCACGGTGACGCGATCGGGTTGCGGTCCCAGTTCCGCGAGCCGTGCTCCGCGAGCATACCACCGCAGACCGCGTGAGGGCGGCCGGCGGCGGTCCAGTGACCCAGCTAGTAGCTATAGATCGCGGTCGCGGCCCCCGCCTGCTCGGTGCCGATCGCGCAGGCGAGCCCGGCTTTCGGGTCCAGGGCTATGAGCAGGCGCCCCATGTCGGTCCTTGCGATGGAAACGCACCCGGCGGTGAGGCCAGGACCGAAGCAGTGGATGAAGATGGCCGTGCCCCTGCCGAACACGGTCTGGTTCGGCGGCGCGTTGAACCCGCTGGACATCGCCATCTCGTATTGGACGGGGTAGTCCGCAAGGTGCTCGCCGTCGATGTGTGATGCGCTCTCCACCCAGCAGTTGTACGTGGAGTCGCGCTCGGAGCTCCACCACGAGTCCGGGCCTATGCGCCGCCACCCCAGATGCGTGCCGGCCAGCGGCGCGCTGCCGGTGCCGAACGCGTAGCCCGGCGTGCGCCAGATCCCCGTAGGCGTCGTCCGGTTGCCCGCGACGCGCGTGGCGCCGTCGGTGAGCCCGTTGGAGCCGAAGCGGGCAGAGACCGCGAGCTGCTGGACCCAGTCTCCGTTCCGGTAGGCGAACAAGCGCAACGTCCCGCTCGTGGATCCCAGGCTAGGCCCGGTCACCACGATGATCTGGCGCGAGTCCAGCCGCGACGACATCCGCTCGGGCAAGGTGAGCACGCCGTCATCGTTCCACACGATCGCGTCGGCCGTTGGGCGCGCCCAGCTCCCCAGCGAGAGCGGCGACCGTACGGCCTCGCGCCCGGCTCTCGTCCACACGGCCCGCGCCTGCCACAGGCCGGTCGCGAGGAACGATGCCGGGGCACGATAGGTCCCCGGTGCCGACAGGGTCGCGGGGCTCGACCGGCGAGCGGGCCAGGCGCCGTTCTCGTAGTGGTACCAGATCACCGAGATAGTGCCGGTCGCCGGCGACGACGCGGTTACCGTGCCCGTCACGACGAAGGCGGCCGACCGCGTGACCGAGACCGGCACTCTCGGCGCGCCCAGGGCCTCGGGGGCCGGGGCAGGCGCAGCGGGAACCGGTCTGCGGATCATGGGCGCGGCGCCGGCGACGCCGGACCACACGAGCACGAGGGCGATGACCGGCACAACCAACAAGGGGACGCAGCGCCGCGAGATGGGCACACGGCGTCCCGGGCGGCTCACTTCCGGGCCTCGCCCTCGTCGGCTTCCAGCTCCTCGAGCAGCCCGCCCAGCGCGGCGAACGGCCCGGCGGCGCCCTCGGTGTCGCAGTCGCAGGTCTCTTCGTTGAGATCCGTCCCGCACTCCGGGCAGATGCCCCTGCACTCGGGATCGTGCAGCGGCGCGAGCGGCATCGCCACGGACAGCGCCGTCTCGATAGCCGGGCCCAGGTCCACCTGGTCGCCGTCGACGAGCGCCCAGTCCTGCTCTTCGGGCACCTCGTCGGCGTGCGCGGCCTGGACGAAGTAGATGTCCACGTCGCCCTCCACGGGCAGGTCGAAGTCCCGCAGGCAGCGCGCGCACTGCGCGTGCACCACGCCGTTGGCCTTGCCCAAGGCTATGTACGCGGTCCCCGTGTCGGCGATGGTGACGTCGAAGGTGACCGGTCCCTCGAACTCGTACGTCTCGGTGCCCAGGGTGATCCGCTCCAGGCTGAGCTCGCCGGAGACGTCCAGGGAGGCGCCGTGCTCCTCGGCTATCGTGCCTACGTTGACGGGGAAATGGAGCATCTTGGACCTCCTGCGGCGAGCCCGGCCGGCGCCCGGCGGCTAGTGAGAGAAGCACGACGCCCGCGGTGAGCGGGCGCCGTGTGACCTGCGAACCGCGTGCCGCCGCGACGGCGGCCACGCGGCGATATGCGGTGCTAGCGGGGGTTGATGCGCCCCTGGAGCCGATCGCGCCCGCGCTGAACGGCAGTGAGCATCTTGCCGAGGTTCGCCTCGAGGTTCGCGAACAGCTCGTCCGCGTAGTCCTCGGCACCGAGACGGATCTCGCGCTCGCGGCTGCGGGCGTCGTCGAGGATCTCGGCGGCCTGCTGTTCGGCAAGGCGCACGACCTCCTGCTCGGCGGCGAGCGCCTGAGCGCGCTCGCGCGCCTCCTCGAGTACCCGGTTGGCCTCCTTCTCGGCCTCCTCGAGCATCTCCTGGCGCTCCTTGACGATCCACCGGGCCTGCTTGAGCTCGTCGGGATACTGGGCCCTGATCTCGTCGATGAGTTCGTAGAGCTTGTCGGTATCGACCATCCGCTGCTGGGTCATCGGCACGTTGCGGCCGTGGTCGATGACCTCCTCCATGCGGTCGATGAGCGTCAGGATGTCCATCGGTCCTCCTTGTTCGCGCCCTAGGACAGGCGCCGGGCCAGCGCTTCGGCTACCGCGTCGGGGACGAGCCCCCGGACCGACCCCCCGTGGCCGGCGATCTCCTTCACCGCGGACGAACTCAAGTACATGTACTCCGGGCTGGCCATGATGAAGACCGTGTCGATCTCCCGGTCCAGCCGATAGTTCAACTGAGCCATCTGGAACTCGCGCTCGAAATCGGACACCGCACGCAGGCCTTTGACTATGGCCTGCGCATCGAGCTCGCGCGCCAGATTGACCAAGAGAGTATCAAAAGAGCGTACCGACACGTTAGAAAGATGCTGGACCGCATCCCTGATGAAGGCGGCCCGTTCCTCTACATCGAAGAGCGGACCGCCGCCCTTCTCCGGGTTGAGCGCTACCACGACCACCACTTCGTCGAACAGGCCGGCGGCCCGCTCGATGACGTCGAGATGTCCCGTGGTCACCGGATCGAAGGTCCCGGGCACCAGCGCTCTCTTCAGCTGAAACGTCCTCCTTCAGTCTCGGCGGGCCAGCCCCACCGCGGTGGAGCCGTACGTTCGCCGAGCCAGCCCCGTGAATCCCTCCGGCCACTCCGGCACGACCCGCGCGTCGTGCTCGTACACCGCGATCGCATCGGGTGCGACCGCACCATGCTCGATGAGCGCGACGAGCAGTCCGCCCACACGAGCCGCATCGATTCTATAGGGAGGGTCGGCTAGCAGCAACGAAAACGGGGCCGCTGGCAGCGCATTCGCCACGGCAAGGCGAAAAGCGTCACCCATCAGGACCGTGGCCCGGGCTCCCGCGCCCAACGCGTCGATGTTGGATCGGAGCACTCCGAGGGCTGCTCGATCGCGCTCCACGAACACCGCATGGCCTACACCGCGCGACAGCGCCTCGAGGCCCAACGCGCCGCTGCCCGCGAACATGTCCAGCGCCACGGCGCCCTCGCCGCCCAGGTCAGCGCCGAGCCTGGACGAGAGCATGTCGAAGAGCGCCTCGCGCACCCGGTCCGACGTGGGCCGAGTACCGGTGCCTCCCGGCGCCTTGATGGGGCGTCCGCGCCACTGACCGGCCACTATCCTCATCCGCTGCTCACCCAGTCCCAGTCCCGCAGGAACCTTCTGCCGAGCTCTCGCCTCAGCGGCCCGTGCTCGGGCTCGTCCAGGCCAGGGTCGTCGTCCACCAGCGCGATCGCGTCCGCGCGGGCGAGCTCCAGCAGCTCCATGTCGCGGACCAGAGAGGCCACCCGCAGGTCGGGCATCCCGTGTTGCCGCTCGCCCAGGACCGAGCCCTCCCCGCGCAGCCTGAGGTCCTCCTCGGCAAGGGCGAAGCCGTCGGAGGTGGCGACGACCGCCTCCAGGCGCGACCGTGCCTCCTCGGTGCGCGCGCCGTGCACGAGAAGCACGCGGCCGGGCCGCTCGCCTCGGCCCACTCGTCCGCGCAGCTGATGCAGTTGCGCGAGGCCGAACCGCTCCGCGTCCTCCACCACCATCACGGTGGCCTCGGGCACGTCCACACCCACCTCGATGACGGTGGTGGCCACGAGCACGTCGAGCTCCCCCGCCCGGAAGCGGTCCATGACGTCGGTCTTCTCCGCGGCCTTCATGCGTCCGGTGAGAAGGCCTATCCGAAGGTCGGGGAAGACCTCGCGCTGCAGACGCTCGGCCTCGCGCTTGGCCGCGCGAGCCTCGGCCGCCTCGGACTCCTCCACGAGGGCGCACACCACGAAAGCCCTCTCGCCTCGCTCCACGGCCTCGCGCACGGCCTCGTACGCGAGCGCCCGCTTGCTGAAGTGGAGCGCCTCGGTGGTGATGTCGATCCTCGAGGGCACGTCCGGCCGGCCGCTCTCGCAGGGTGGAGGTGTCCAGGTCGCCGTAGAGCGTGAGCGCCAGGATCGCGGGATGGGCGTGGCGGTCATGACGAGCATGTCGGCCACGGTGCCCTTGGTGCGCAGCGCCAGGCGCTGGTTCACGCCGAACCGGTGCTGCTCGTCCACGACGGCCAGCGTGAGGTCGCGGAACTCGACGCCCTGCTGCACGAGCGCGTGCGTGCCGAACGCGACCTGCGTGGAGCCGTCGCCCATCGTGCGCACGATCTCCTTGCGCCGCGACGCGGGCGTGGACCCGGTGAGCAGCTCCCACCGCACGCCCGCGGTGTCCAGCAGCGGGCCCACCTTGGAGGCGTACTGGCGCGCGAGCACCTCGGTAGGCGCCATCATCGCCGCCTGGCCCCCCGAGTCGGCGGCGGCGGCGAGCGCGAGCGCGGCGACGGCGGTCTTGCCGGTGCCCACGTCGCCCAGCAGCAGCCGGTTCATGGGCCTGGGCGCGTGCATGTCGGCGAGGATCTCCCGCGTGGCTCGCTCCTGGTCGCCCGTGAGCTCGAACGGCAGCGCCTCGCGCAGGGCCGCCAGCGCCGGCCCCTCGATCTCGTGCTCGATGCCGGGCCGCTCGTCCACCACGGCATGACGCCGCAACGCCAGTCCCACCTGCACGCAGAAGAGCTCCTCGTAGGCTAGCCGGTGCCGCGACACCTCCACGTCGCGAGTCGACGCCGGCTCGTGCACCGCGCGCAAAGCGAACGATGCCGAGGCCAGCTCTCTGGCGCCGGTGATGCTCGCCGGCAGGAAGTCGGGGACGTCGCCGAACTCGGCTAGAGCCTCGGCCACGAGACGGCGGACCCAGTTGGTGGTGAGGCCCTCGGTCGTGTGATGCACGGGGATGACGCGGCCCAGCGTGTCGAGCTCGGCGTCAGCGGCCACGAGCTCGTAGAACGGCGCGTTGATCTGCTTCATGCCGTACTGGATCTCGACCTTCCCGGCGAAGGCGACCCGGTCCCCCACACGGAACCGCTCGGCCACCCACGGCTGGTTGAACCACACGCCTATGAGCGAGCCGGTCTTGTCGTGGATGAGCACCTCGGTGATGCGCAGGCGCGGCCGAGGCTTCTTCACGTTGATGCGCTCCACATAGCCCACGACGGTGGCCTCGCCCGGGCGCACGTCTCGCAGAGGCGCGGTGGTGGTGAGGTCCAGGTATCGGAACGGATAGTGCATGAGCAGGTCGCCCACCGTGGTGATGCCCAGCCGCGCGAGCGCGTCGAGGTGCCGGCGCGCGTAGCGGACCTCTTCCACGGGCGCGTGCCACCGCGCGAGGCGGGCGCAACGCTCGGCCAGCCGGGGGCTCATCCGACCGGGTAGTACGCGAGCCCCACGGCACTCGGACCGGCGTACGTCCCCACCACGGCGCCGACGAGACCCACGCCCTCGATCTCGATGTCCGCGCCTGAGGCCCGCAAGGCCTCCTCCAGGAGGGTGCAGCGCTCCGGATCGCAGGCGTGCAGCAGCGAGCCGCGCATGCGGCCGCGTGCGCGCGCGTCCTGGGCCACGTGCGCCGCGAGCTCGGCGAACGCCTTGTGCGTCCCGCGCGTGCGCTTGAACGGCACGATGATCCCCTCTTCGAACCGCAGCACGGGCTTGATGTCCAGGACGCTGGCGGCGAGGCCGGTCGCGCGGCCGGCGCGCCCGCCCTTCACGAGATAGTCCAGGGTGTCGAGCGCGAAGAACAGCTCGCACGAGCCGGCGACCGCACGAGCCGCGCGCTCCACCTCGGCGGCGTCGCCTCCCGCGTCGCGCGCGTCCGCGGCCGCTTTGACGACGAGCCCGGTCGCCTGGCTCACGAGCAGCGTGTCCACGACGGCAACCGCGACGGGAGCGGTCTTGGCCGCGATGGTGGCGGACTCGAAAGTGCCCGACAGCTTGGCGGACAGCGTGATCACGACGATGGCGTCGCACCCTTCGGCCGCCAGGGCCGCGTACGCGTCGGCGAAGCGCGACGGCGCGGGCTGCGACGTCTTGGGCAGCTTGTCGGTGGCGGCGAGCCGGGCGTAGAAGCCGTCGGGACCGTCGGGCCGCAGCTCCACCCAATCCAAGAACGGCTCGTCACGGAAGAAGACCGTGAGCGGGACCATGGTCACGTCGCGCTCGGCAAGGTACGACGGCTCGAGATCGCATGTGCTGTCGCAGACGATGCCTACTCGCCCCATGCCGGCCCTACTCGACCGACATGATGACGGGGTACAAGGGCTGGTCGCCGCGAAGCGCCTCGATCTCGAGGTCTCCGTGCGCGGCCTGCAGCCGCTCCTTGAGCGTGCCGAGGTCGGCGTCGCTGAGCTGCTCGCCGGCCAGCACGGTGAGGGTCTCGCCCGTCCCGTCGGCGAGGATCGCGGCGAGCGCGGCGCTCACGTCGAGCACGTCGGTGCCCACCGCCTTGATCTCGTGGTCCGCGATCCCGATGACGTCCCCCGCCTTGATGTCCCCCGCCGAGGACCGTGAGTCCTTGACGGCCCAGGTGACCTCGCCGGCCCGCACGCCCTCGGCAGCGTCGGTCATGGCGGCCACGTTCTCCTCGAGCGTGCCCTCGGGGTCCGCGGCGAGCAACGCGGCGAACGACTGCGGGACCGACCGGGTGGGCACGACGCCCACGGGCCGCGACGCCACGCCGGCGACCTGCTGGGCCGTCATCACGATGTTGCTGTTGTTGGGCAGCACGATGACGCCGGCGGCGTCCACCTTCTCCACCGCGGCGAGCAGGTCCGCGGTGGACGGGTTCATCGTCTGTCCGCCGCACACGACCTCGTCCACGCCGAGGCTGCGCAAGATCCGCTCGAGCCCGTCGCCGGTGGCGACGGCCACGAAACCCACCGGCTTGGAAGGCGCGGCGGCGCCGTCGTGCTCGGCCGCGAGCTGCTCGGTGCGCGCCACCGACTGGCGGCGCATGTTGTTGATGTGGACCTCGGCGACCTCGCCCAAGGACGTGGCGTACGCGAGCACCGACGCGGGGTCGTCCACGTGGACGTGGATCTTGAGCAGGTCGGGGTCGCCCACGACGAGCTGGCTTCCGCCCCGCCGGCCCATCCACCGCTCGATCTTGTCGCGGTCCAGGTCCTGCCCGTAGAGGAGGAACTCGGTGCAGTACAGATGGTCCTGGTCGTCCCAATCGTTGGCGCGAGCGCTCACGTCCGCCTGCGCCTCTATGGTGGTGTCCACCGCCTTGAGGTCGTGGCCCTGCAGAGCGGCGACGAACCCCTCGGCAAGGATGGCCAGGCCGAAGGCCCCGGCGTCCACGACGCCGGCGTCCTTGAGGACCGGCAGCAGCTCGGGCGTGCGCCTCACGCTCGCGAAGACCTCGGCCACCGACGCCTCGAGGACCGCGTCCACCGGGTCACCGGCGCGCGCGCGATGCTTCGCGGCCTTGGCGGTGTCCTTGACCACGGTGAGCATGGTGCCCTCTACCGGCTTGCGGACCGCCTGGTAGGCGGTGCGCTCGGCGCCGGCGAGCGCGTCGGCGACGGACTGGGGCGTGATCTCGGTCGCGCCGTCGGAGGTCTCGCACAACCCGCGCAGCACCTGCGACAGGATGACGCCCGAGTTTCCGCGGGCGCCCATTAGCGACCCGTGGGTGACGGCCTTGCACACATCGGCCCCGGACGCGTCGGCCGGCAGTAGCGCGAGCTCCGCGATGACCGAGTCCATGGTCAGCGACATGTTCGTGCCCGTGTCGCCGTCGGGGACCGGGAACACGTTGAGGCGGTCCACCTCTTCGCGACGCGCCTTGAGCGCCACCGCAGCTTGCGCTACCAGGCGCCCTGCAGGCGGTCTTACGTCCTCGGGCTTTGCCGTTTCGGGCATGAGACCTCCGCGGCTACTTCTTGTGGACCTTGATGCCCTGGACATGCACCTCGACGTCGCTCACGGGCACGCCCGCCACGTTCTCGAGGACGTAGCGCACGCGGTCGGCGAGGTTGCGGGCGACCTCGGCAAGGGAGGTCCCGTGCTCGAGGATCACGTACAGATCCACGCGCTTGCCGTCCTCGCCGGAGATGCGGATGCCCTTGCGCAAGCGGTCGGGCGACAGCAGCTGCGCGACGCCCTCGCGCACCGTGGGGCTCGCCATGCCCACCACGCCGAAGGTCTGCAGCGCGGCGTAGCCGGCGAGATCGGCAAGGACGTCGTCGGAGATCCGTATGACACCGGCGGGACGTTCGGTCACTGGTGCGCCCCCTCGTCGTCGCTGGACGGCAGTGCTTCCAAGGCTCTGATGAGCTCCTCGATGGGCACCTCGTGCATGCTGGCCACCGACCTGAGTGTCTCCATCTCGGCACCCATGCACGCGGGGCATCCGAGGCCGAACGAGCTGAAGACGCTCACGGCGCCCGGATGGGAGGTGAGCACGTCGGATATGAGCGTGTCGGGCGAGATCTGCTGCATGCGGCTACCCCCTGCGGACACCGGCGACCGCTACCGAAAAGGCTGCCTGGAGTATACCGTAGCAGCGCGGACCGACACTCTGTGCCGAGGTCCCGCGCGGCGGCCGGTAGCGCCGCCCGCCGGCGACGGCCCTGGTGGACCCACCTGCGGGTTCAGGCGCCGGACCTGTTGTCCACGGTCCCGGGCGTGTGCTATCCTTTCGCGGCTGTGCGCCCTACTCCGCCCCCGGGCCAGTGACCGGCGCACGCACGAACAAGATGCTTCAAACGCCACCAAGGAGCGCGACGAATATGTCCAAGGTATGTGCCGTCTGCGGAAAGCACCCCTCGGCGGGCCGCAACGTGAGCCACTCCCACCGGGTGTCCAACCGCACGGTGTACCCGAACATCCAGAGCGTCACCGCGCTAATCGACGGCTCCGCCAAGAAGATCAACGTGTGCACCAAGTGCCTGAAGGCCGGCAAGGTCACTCGCGCCTAGCACCCCACGTGGCCAGGCGGCCTTCGCCGCCCTGGCCCGCGCCTAGCATCCCCTACCCGGCCGCCACGAGCGCCGGGTCACGCTCCACAAGCGCCACGAACGCGTCCACGACCACGGGGTCGAACTGCGTCCCGGCGTTGCGTCTCACCTCGGCGATAGCCTCATCCACGAGCATCGCCTTGCGCCACGGCCGCGGCGACGTCATCGCCGTGTACGAGTCCACGAGCGCCAGCACGCGGCTCCCTATCGGGATCGCGTCTCCCGCCAGCCCTCCAACGTAGCCGGTACCGTCGTAGCGCTCGTGGTGGTGGTAGACGATGGGCGCCACGTCGCGCAGCGCCGGCACCTCGCCCAGGATGTCGGCCGCGATCACGGGGTGCATGGTGAGCAGGCCGCGCTCCATGAGCGTGAGCGGCCTGTCGGCGGTGTGGACTGCCTCCCCCGCGGCCTCCATGCCGATGTCGTGCAGCAGCGCCGCCACGCGCAGCGACTCGCGCTCGCGCTCGGTCAGGCCCAGCTCGGCACCGAGCGCCGTCGCGATCTCCGCTATCCGCTCGGACGTGCCGTGCGCGTACGGGTCTTTGGTCTCCAGCGCCATCGCCAGCGCGCGAAGGGTGCCGAAGTAGAGGTCCTCCTGGCTGCGCATGGCCCTCGCGTTGCGCAGGGCCACAGCGAGCTGAGCCGCCAGCGTTTCGAGCGAGGCGGTGTGCTGGTCGGTGAAGCGGGCCGGATAACCCCGCGAACCCACGTTGATGACGCCCAGCGCGCCGTCGTCGTCCACGATGGGCACCGACAGCGCCGACCGCACGCCCCTCCTTGCCGAGGGCCCGCGCGCGGCGTCGGCGCCCGGCAGGTCCTCCACGAGCATGGGCTTGCGCGTTGCGAGCACCCACCCGGCGATGCCGTCGCCCTCGGCTACGTCCGTGGTGGCCACGACGTCTTGGGGCAGCCCCACCGAGGCCACGATGTGCATCCGGCCGGTCTCGGCGTCCACGAGCATGACCGAGCCGGTGGCGGCGCTCGAGAGCTCTACCGCCCGGTCCAAAGCGCGGCGCACGAGCGCCGCCTCGTCCACCCGGCGGGTGAGATCCCTGCTGGCCTCGGTGAGAAGGCGCGACTGACGCGTCTCGTCACGCGCCACGTGCAACGCGAGCGAGCCCGCGAGCAGCCCTGACGCCTGAGACATGAGTTCGATGAGGGCGGCGGTGTCCGGCAGGCGGTTGGAGAGTATGTCCACCGCGGCGACGCCCTTGGCGGCGCCCGCGGACACGGGCACGGCGAAGCGGTAGCGGACGGGCACGGCCGAGTCCGAGTCGTCGGGTGCCACGGGAGGCACGAGCACGGCGGTGCCGCGGGTGACCGCGGCGCCCATCACCGCATCGTCCAACGGGACCGGCACGGCGGGGGGCGCCAAAGGACCGTCCGCGGCGACCATCCGCAGAGTGGCCGTGGGCGGATCGAGGAGCCACAGGTGCGCGGCCACCGCGTCGCCGCTGCGGCGAGCGCCCTCGAGCACCGCCGCCATGACCGCCGTGGGCTCGAGGGATGCGGGCGGCTGCAAGGGAACGCATGAAGGTCCGGCACGCTCCGTGGATCGAGCCGCCCGGCCCGGAGCACCGCTCGTGACCCCGTCGTCCGGGGCCCGGCCCTCGGCGGACCGCGACTCGTCCCAGGAATCCGTGACGGACTCGGACCCGATGGGCCGCCAGAAGCGCTTGCCGCCCTCTTCGCCGGGCCGCGCGTCCTTTGCGGGCACGGTGTGATGGAGCCATGCGCGGTAGGCGAGCACGGCGAACACCGCGAACAGGGCGAGCGCCACCAGGGAGGGCCACATGAGCCCCGCGAACGCCCCGATGAGTTGGGCGATAAAGGCCGCGACGAGCACGACACCCGCCACGATCAATCGCCTTCGATCCGCGCCTGTCACCGCCGCCCTCTTGCTCCTCGTCCAGTCGTACGTCAGCGGCCGGGCGCATCGCACTCGGCGTCATCTCGGACTATCGGAGTATAGGCGCCTCGACCTTACGGTCGGGCGGCGTGCGGCACCAGGGCGAGAAGGCTCCCGGACCCCACGGTGACGCGCGCGGGGACGGCGCTCACGACGTTGGAGACGCCTCGGCCGGCCAGCCCCTCGAGCACCGCGTCCAGCAGCGGGTACTCGAAGCCTTCGAGGGTCACGCCCCGGGCGGGACCGAGCGGCGCCAAGAACGACACGAGCGTGCCGGGGTCCAGCGAGAGCTCGAGAGCGCCACGGCTGGCCGAGTCGAGCGCCCATCCGGTGAGATCGGGCTCGACTAGCTCGGCCGACAGGTCGGCCGCGCGCGCGAGCGCCCCGAAGGCCGCGAGCGTGTGGTCGAGCCGCGCGTCGAACGCCGCCGTGATCGCGAGCGTCTCCGTGCCCAGGGCACGAGCCTCCGCCACGGCGAGCTCCAGGTCGGTCTCGTCCTTGCGCTCCGAGACGCGCACGACCCGTACCCCGGCTCGCGCCAGACGTTCCGGCGCCCCCGGGGCCGCGGAGTCGAAATCGCCCACTACGACGTCGGGCTCGACCCCTGCGTCCAGGAGCCACTCGCCGGCGGCGTCCGCGGCTACTATCAGGTCGGCCGCGGCCGACTGGCGCACGTAGAACTCCTGCGCGCCCGCTCGCGGGACGGCGCCGACGACCAGGGTCCTCATGCGGGGTCGCCTTGGCCCTCGGCAGGCCGGGGGTGGCCCGGGACGGGGACCGCCCTTTGCAGCGCGGGCATGAGAAGCGCCGCCGCGATCCCGGTGAGGACCGCGCTGGGCAGGAGGTACGCGCCGTTGTACAGCAGCGAGTAGATCCCCGCCGCGCCGAAAGCGGACAGGTTCGAGAAAGCGGACGTGCCCTTGGGCAGCGGGCCGCCGCCCACCACCGTCGCGAAGAACACGACGCCGGAGACCCAGTGGGCCACGAACCGCGCACACACCGCGGCGACCGTGGCGGCCACCGCCGGAGCGGCCGTGGCGGCGGCGCTCTTCTCGGAGGCGCGGTACCACCATCCCGAGAACAGGCCGGCCACGAGACCGACCAGGCCGAACGCGACCGAGTAGTCGAGCAGGAACTGCACGGGATGGACGAAGTACGGCTCGATCATGTAGTCCACCAGGCCGAAGAGCGCGCCGGCGACCAGCCCGGCCACGGGGCCGCGACGCAAGGCGTAGACGATGATGGGCAGCATGCCCAGCGAGATCTTGCCGCCGAACGGCGCCTGGAAGCCGATCATGTTCAAGACGGCGGCGAGCGCTATGACGAGCGCTCCCTCGATCAGCGTGCGGGTGTCGAACCGGGACATGGTCCCCTCCTGGTGGTCGCGTGCGGACCGCACCGGGGCCGTCGCTGGGACGGGTTCGATCCGTGGTCCGGCCTCGCATTACCGAGGCCGTCATCGGTCGCGAGTGGACACTCGCCTCTCAGCCGCTCAAGCAGCTCCCGACACGGTTTGGTCTTGCCGAGGATACTCGCACGCGCGCAGCACGGCCGCAAGCCGCCCCGAGGGGGAACGCGCGGCGGCTACGGCGACGTGGCGCTCTGGCTCGAAGTGGCGGGCGTGGACGATGGGACCGTCGCCGAGGGCGCCTCTTGCGCCCTGGGCGCGAACGTGTCGCCTACGGCCTCGTACAGCGCCCGCGCCACGAGGTCGGTCCAGTTCGGGTCGCCGAACTCGCGCTGGTCGCTCTGGTTGTCGTACGCGCCCAGGTGAAGCCGGATGCCCGGCGCCGGGACGTTCGTGAGCACCGGGTCGGTCGCGGGCGGGTCTGTGGTGCTCTTGAGCCCAGCGGCGGTGAGCGAGGCGGCGACCTTGTCGCCGATCTCCACCGACTTCAGGAAGTACGGAGCCGTCTTGCCGGCCGAGGGAGTAGGTGCGACGTGCAGGCCGCCGGGCCCCGTGGCCGCGGCCGACAGCCCGATGATCACCGTGGGTGAGGCCTCCATCGCGATGAGCTGGCGCTGCGCCCACGGAGGCGAGGTGTTCACGACGGACCGCGTCACGGTCACCTGAGCGCCGGACGCTTCGAGCAGCGACCGCAGGCGGCGGGTGACGTCGTCGGACACGTCGGGCGTTCCAGCGGCTGGATCGGGGTCGATGACCACCCGCATCCCCTTCATCTTGAAAGGCAGCAGCAGCGAGCTCACCTGCGAGCCGCCCGAGACCCGAAGGGTCACCGTGTCCGCGGTGGACACGTTGACGCCGGGTGACGGGACGGTGCCCACGACGGTACCGCTCGCGAGGCGCGACTCTATGCGCTCCACACGCACCGTGAGGCCCTTACTCTGCAGCGTCTTGACGCTCGTCTCCAGTGGCAGTCCGGTGACGTCGGGCAGCGGGAACTGCTCCGAACCGGCGGAGACGGCCACCACTATGACGGTGCCCGGCTCGACCATGGTCCCGGGCGTCGGCTGCTGGTCCACCACGCCGCCCGGAGCGACGGACGAGGAGAATCGTTCGTCGCCGGTACGCATGACCAGCCCGATCTGGGCGAGGCGGCTGCGCGCCACCGGAGCGTCCAGCCCGGTCACGTTGGGGACCGGCACGGGTGGCGCGGGAAGCTGCAGCACGCCTGCCGCGAAGAGGACCGCCACGACCACGGCCGCGACAGTCAGCACGCCGGCCACGGACGCCAGCGCGATGTACGTGTTGCGTTTGTCCTTCTTCGGAGACATGGCCCTCCGATGTATACTCCCGAACCCGTCCGCGCGTGAAGGCGCCTTGCCGAGGCGGCTTGCGCACCATCATGTCGCGCGGGTATAAGGGTTCCTTGCTACCGCCGTGCCATTCAGCCGCGGCATCCCCCCGCCCCCTTTCCGAGGAAGAATCGAAGGAGCGTGAGCCGCACGATGCCCGCCTACGACTACCGTTGCACCGCGTGCGACCAGGTCTTCGAAGTGAATCGCTCGATCGGTGACGACTCCACCGTCACGTGCCCTTCGTGCAACGGCGAGACCCGAAAGGTGTTCTCCCCGGTGGGCGTCGTGTTCAAGGGGTCCGGCTTCTACAACACCGACTACAAGAACAAGAACGCCGGCGACGCGTCCAAAGAGACCCCTTCAGCGTCGGACTCGCCCTCCGCGGCCCCGTGCGCGGCCTCGACACCCGGCGGTTCGTGCGCGGGCTGCCCCTCTGCCGCAGCCGAGTGACCCGACCGAGCCGCCGCGGCCGCTAGGGCCGGCGGCGCAGCGCGGCCACGAAGTGCCCGTCGGGCCCGTGCGGTGCGGGGAACGTGCGGAAGCGCCCATCCTCCCCCACGTTCGGGCGCCAGGCCTCAGGTAGGACCTCGGCCAGGTCCACGGGCTCGAAGCCCTCGCCGGACGGCGACCCCAGGAACCCGTCAACGACGGCGTCGTTCTCGGCGCGGACGATGGAGCACGTCGCGTACACCAGCCGCCCGCCCGGCTCCACCAGCGACGACACACCCTGCACGAGCCGCGCCTGCAGCGCGGCCATCTCCTCGATGTCTTCGGGAGCCAGCCGCCAGCGCTTCTCAGGGTGACGTCGAAGCGTGCCGGACCCCGAGCAAGGGGCGTCCAGCAGCACCGCGGCCGCCGAGCCCTGGGCGGGCGCGTCCGGTCCTGCCGAGGGGTCGGCCGCGTCGGCGACCGACGCCGTCACTCCCGGTACGCCGAGGCGCTCCATCCGCTCCGCGGCCAGGCGGGTCTTGAAGCCGTGGACGTCCAGCGCGACTACCTGGGCCGCCCCGCCCGCGGCCACCGAGACCGCCTGCAGCTCGGCCGTCTTGGTGCCTCGGCCTGAGGCGGCGTCTACCACGATCCGGCCGGGATGGCCGCCCACCGCGAGCGCCGCCACCTGAGCCGCCGCATCCGTGACGATCGCGAGGCCATCGGCCACCGCTTCGCCTCGCACGGCGGCACCGGCGTGCCGCGCTCGGACGCAGCCCGGCTGGTAGCACTCCTCGGGCTCGGCGCCGTCGCGCTCGAGCGCCGCGACGGCTCGGGCGACGGTGGCCTTGAACGGGTTGACCCACAGGTAGAGCGGCGCGGTCCCGTCATCGGCCCTGAGCACGCCCGTGGCGATCTCGGGGCCCAGATCCTCCATCAAGCGGTCCACCAGCCAGCGCGGATGTCCGGTGGCCCGCGCCAGCGCATCCAGGTCCGTGGCCGGGTCGCCCCACGGGAAGTCCGTGGCCGCCTCGGCGAGCTTGCGCAGCACCGCGTTGGCGACGCCGCCGGCCCGCGGTCGTGAGCGCTTCACGATCTCGACCCACTCATTGACCGCCGCATGCGCGGGAGAGCGCATGAACAGCAGCTCGTAGGCAGCCGCGCGCAGAGCGTCGCGCACGGGCGGCTCGATCCCGCCCGGGTTGTCGAGGAAGCGGTCGAGGGCCTCGTCCAGGGTGCCTTGATAGCCCAGCGTGCCGTAGACGAGCCTGGTCACGAGGGCCACGTCGCGCGGTTCCAGCCCAGCCCCGGCCAGCGCGGTGTCCAGCACGGCAACGGCGTACGCGTCGCGCCGGCGGACCTCGCCCAGCACGCGCGCCGCGACCGCGCGCGGAGTGCGCCGGTGGCGAGGGGGAGCCGGCGTCATGCGGGGCCCCAGGTCGCGTCGGCGGCGAGCCGTGCCCCTCGTGCCCAGGCGTCGCCGTCCATGGCTCGCTTGCCCTCGGGCACGATCCGTTCGAGCCGCAGAGCGCCGTCGGACAGCCCGAGCACAAGGCCGGAGCGTGACACCTGGACTTCTCCCCGGGCCGGGACCGTGGCCGAGACCGCCGCGTCCGCGGGGCCGGCCGCCTGGCCGCCCACCGGGGATGCTTCCAGAACCCTCACGCGAGCGCCCGCGATCCGCGCGACGCTCGGCGCCGAGTCGCTGCTCGCCCGGACACGGCGCCACGCGTCGATGGCAGTGAGCTCCGGCGCCAGCGCGAGCTCCTTTGCGTCGACCTTCGAGGCGTATGTGACCAGGTCCTCGTCCTGGGCGGTCCACCGCACGGTGTCCGCCTCCATCGCGCGCAGGGTGGCGAGGAGCGCGTCGGCCCCCGCCTCGGCGAGGACCGTGGTGAGCTCGGCGAGGCCGACGGCTTCCACGGGTACCTGGACCACCATGGCGAACGGGCCCGTGTCCAGGCCCTCCTCCATGCGCATGATGCTCACCCCGGTGACCTCGTCGCCGGCGAGGATCGCCCGGGCGATGGGAGCCGCCCCTCGCCACCGCGGGAGAAGCGAGGCGTGCACGTTGAGCACGCCCAGAGGCGCGGCATCGAGCACGGCCTTCGGGAGGATGAGGCCGTAGGCGGCCACCGCGATCACATCGGGCTCGAGGTCGCGCAGCGAGCTCACGACGGCATCATCTCTGAGCGTGCCGGGCTCGAAGACGGGGATGTCCAGCGCCACGGCCTCGGCCTTGACCGCCGAGGGGACGAGCGCGCGCCCCCGGCCGCGCACGGCGTCGGCGCGCGTGAACACGCCCACTACGTCGTGTTCCGTGGTGAGCGCCCGCACAGAAGGCACCGCGAACGACGGTGTGCCCATGAAGACTACGCGCACGGGGCCCCCTCCTCCGGCGCCGACAAGCCGCCGTGGCGGTCTGTGTCGGAGCGGCCTACCAGTCGTTGTCGCCGCGAGCGTAGCGGCGGATGGCCTCGAGTCGAGCCTCGGGCTCCGCCCGATCCAGGATGAGCACCCCGTCCAGATGGTCGCACTCGTGCTGGAGGAGCCTGGCCAGGAAGTCGGCCGCCTCTATGCGCACCGTCTCTCCGGTGATCAGCTCCCCCTCGCACACGATGGAGATCGAGCGTGCGATGGGCACCGAGATGCCCGGCACCGAGAGGCATGCCTCTTCGTCGACCTCCATCTCCTCGGAAAGCTCCATGAGCCGAGGATTGCACAGCGCGTGCGGCGAGTCTTTGTCCTCGGACGAGTCCCACACTATGAGCCGCTTGGACACGCCCACCTGTGGTGCCGCGAGGCCCACGCCGGGAGCCTCGTACATGAGCTCCGCCATCTCTTTCACGAGGCGCTCCAGGCCGCGGTCGGACTCGAAGTCGACCGCGGACGCCTTGGTCTTGAGGACGGGATTCGGGTGGGCGAGGATCTTCATCTTGCGAGGGGCTCCTGAGGCTTCTCTTCGTGGTCGCGTGCACGCCAGAGCAAGCAAATGCCCTGCCGCCGAAACATGGTACCCCAGCTCAGGGGGCCGAGGCGCGCGCACGCGGCGTCGCGAACGCTCATAGGAGCGACACCGGGTCGATGTCGGGCGCCACGCTCACGCCGTCGCAGGGTTTGAGGGAGCCCAGAGCGGCGGCGACCGCCTCGGGCAGCTCCGCCCCGGCGGGCGCCTTCACGAGCACGTGCCAGCGGTGCTGGCGCCTTACTTTGGCGAGCGGCGCCGGGCTGGCGCCGAGCACCCGCCAACCTTCCCTGTCTCCGGCCGCGGCGGCGAGCGCCCGTTCCACCGCGGCCGCGCGCTGCGCCACGAGCGCGGAGTACTCGCCCGTGACGACGATGTTGGCCAGGCGCCCGAACGGGGGGTAGCCCAAGGCCGCGCGCTCCGCCCGCTCGCGGTCGTAGAGCATCGCGGGATCGTGGGCGGCGACGGCCCGTACGGCCGGATGATCGGCCCAGTACGTCTGGATGACCACCGAGCCCGGCCGCTCACCCCGACCCGCGCGGCCCGACACCTGCTCGAGCAGCTGCCATGTCCGCTCCCCGGCGCGGAAGTCCGGCAGGTGAAGGGTGGTGTCCGCGTTGACCACACCCACGAGGGTGACCTCGGGGTAGTCAAGGCCCTTCGCCACCATCTGCGTGCCCAGCAGGACGCCGCTGGCCAGCTCCTCGAACTCGACGAGCCTGCGCTCGTGGCCGCCCTTGCCGCCGGTGGTGTCGGCGTCCATGCGCACGCTGGGCAGCCCCGGAACGGCGGCCGCGAGCTCGGCCTCCACGCGCTGGGTGCCGGTGCCGAACTGACGCAGGTACGGGCTGCCGCACGAGGGACAGCGGGCCGGAACCTGCTCGGCATGGCCGCAGTGATGGCACAGCAGGCGCGACTCGACGTCGTGGTAGGTCAGCGAGACATCGCAGTCCGGGCATCCGGGCACGTACCCGCACTCGCGGCACAGAAGGAACGAGGCGAAGCCGCGCCGATTGATGAAGAGCACGGCTTTCTCGCCGCGCTCCTGGACTCCTTGGAGAGCCTCCAGGAGGGGACGCGAGAACATGGAGCGGTGTCCCTCGGCGAACTCGGCGGTCATGTCCACGATCCTCACCTGGGGGAGCACGCCCCCGCCAACACGCTGCGGCATCACGACCCGTTCCATGCGCCCGCTCCCGGCCGCCTCGCGCGACTCGAGGCAAGGCGTGGCGCTTCCCAGCACGAGCGGCACGCCCAGGGTGGAGCAGAGCCGCGCGGCCACGTCTCGGGTCTGGTAGCGCGGAGCCGAGCCCTGCTTGTAGGTGTGCTCGTGCTCCTCGTCGATGACGACCAGTCCCAGGTCGGGCATGGGAACGAAGAGCGCGGACCGGGCGCCCACGACCACGCGCGCCTCTCCGCGTCGGATGAGGTCCCACTGGTCGTAGCGCTCCCCCGCTCCCAGGCGGCTATGGATCGTAGCGACCGTGGCCCCGAAGCGGGAGCGGAACCTGCCCAGTGTCTGCGGGGTGAGCGAGATCTCCGGGACGAGGACGATGGCTCCTTTGCCACGTGCGAGCGCCGCCTCTATGGCTTGGAGGTAGACCTCGGTCTTCCCCGATCCTGTGACGCCGTCGAGCAGGACGACCCCGCCCCCCGAGTCCGCGGCCCGCGCGATCGCCGCCAGCCCGTCGCGCTGCCCCTCGGATAGCGAGTCCGGCCGAGGAGCGGGCTTGCGCGCGACATCGGGTGTGCGCAACCGCCGCTGGGTGACCACGCTGACCGCGCCCGCCTTCTCGAGCCGTCTGAGAGCGTCCGAGACGGGCCCGAGCTCCGCCGTGAGCTCGCTCACGGTGACCGGCCCGGCCGTGAGCGCATCGAGGAGGGCCCGCATCGTCGTGGCGTTGGCGCGGGGCTTGAACCCCGAGTCGGGGACGAGCTCCACCACCCGGTGATCGACCTCGCCCACGGCAGGCGGCACGAGCGCCCAGTCCACGACAATCTTGCCGCCGCGCTGCAGCGCCGCGACCGCGTCGTCGGTGCCCGAGCCGAACCTGGCCCGAAGCGCCCCAGGCCGCTGCATCCCGTCGCGGACCGCCTCCCAGACGGCCCGGCGCAGACTGCCCGGCGCGGGGCTCTCCGCATCGGTGACACCGAGCCTGCGCTCCACCTCCGGCGAGCCTCCCGGCGGCACGAAGAGCCTCAAGGAGTCCGACAGCGGCGCGACATACTCCGACGCTATCCAGGCGGCCAGGTCCGGAGCCCACGGAGGAAGCAGCGGCTCGCCCAGGACGGCTGTGAGCGGCAGCAGACGGGCCGCTTCGGTCTCGCCGGCCAAGCCCACGATCCAGCCCACTGCGCGACGGCTCCCGAACGGGACCAGCACAGGGCTGCCCACGAGCGCCGCCGCTCGAAGCTGGGCAGGGATCTCGTAGTCGAAGGGGCGATCGACGGACCGCGCGGGAACGTCCACGACCACACGAGCTATGCGCACTTCCGTGACCCCCTTTCCGTGAGTCGGGGCCCGGCGGCGCGCTGAAGCAGCCGGGGCGCTTCGAGCATAACAAGGGCCCCTGACACCTTCGGGTGCCGGGGGCCCCTGGACGGGCGGCCGCACGCCGCCCGCGTCTGCGCGAAGTACAGTCTACAACGCCACGGCCGCCTTAAGGTCGTCTATGCGATCCGTGCGCTCCCACGTGAAGTCGCCGTCGTCCCGGCCGAAGTGACCGTACGCCGCCGTCTTGCGGTAGATGGGCCGCCGCAGGTCCAGGTCGCGGATGATCGCCCCGGGCCTGAGGTCGAAGACCTGCCTGACAGCGGCCTCGATCTTCTCCACCTCCACCGTGTTCGTGCCGAAGGTCTCCACCATGATGGAGAGCGGATGGGCCACGCCGATGGCGTAGGCGAGCTGGACCTCGGCACGGTGCGCGAGACCGGCGGCCACGATGTTCTTGGCGACCCAGCGGGCAGCGTACGCCGCCGACCGGTCCACCTTCGTGCAGTCCTTGCCGGAGAACGCGCCGCCGCCGTGACGGCCCATGCCGCCGTACGTGTCCACGATGATCTTGCGCCCCGTCAGGCCGGTGTCGCCCATGGGGCCGCCCACCACGAATCGCCCGGTGGGGTTCACGTATATCTCGGCGCCCGCGTGCTCGAGACCCTCCTCGTCGAACACGGGCTTGATCACGTGCTCGATGAGGTCGGGTCGAAGGAGGTTCTCGATGTCCACGCCCTCGGCATGCTGGGTGGAGATCAGTATCTTGTCCACCGACACGGGCTTGTCGTCCACGTACTTCACGGTGACCTGCGTCTTGCCGTCGGGGCGCAGGTAGTCCAGGACGTCCGCCTTGCGCACGGCTGCCAGGCGCTCGGCCAGCCGCTGCGCCAGGTAGATGGGCATGGGCATGAGCTGCGAGGTCTCGTTGACCGCGTAGCCGAACATCATGCCCTGGTCGCCCGCGCCGATCAGGTCGATGGGATCCACGCCCTTGCCGTGCTGGGCCTCGAAGGACTCGTCCACGCCCTTCGCGATGTCGGGCGACTGCTCGTGGACGCCGATGAGAACGCCACAGGTGTCGGCATCGAAGCCGTACTTGGCCCTGTCGTAGCCGATCTCCTTGATGACCCGGCGCACGATGCCGGGGATGTCCACGTAGCCGTGCGTGCGGATCTCGCCGCCCACGACCACCTGGCCGGTGGTGGTGAAGCACTCGATGGCGCAGCGCACGTACTCCGGACGGGCTCTCGTGCCCGCTTCGGACACGAAGCCCTCGGCGGTGAGTTCCGCCTCGCGCTCGATGATGGCGTCGAGGACGGCGTCGGATAGCTGGTCGCACATCTTGTCCGGGTGACCCTCGGTGACCGACTCCGACGTGAACACATACTCCCGGGCCATATGACCTCCTGTTCGACGGCCGCATCGCGGCACAGCTCATTGGCGGGCACGAAAAAGCCCGCCGCTCTTGTCCGTCGAGGGACTGCAAGCGCGCGGGCTGCCGGGCGAGAGCGCTGTTCCCTCATCTTCCAGGTCGCCGTCAAGCTTCCTGCCGCGATGTGGCACCGTACGTCGTTTTCACGCCGGTTGCCGGGACGTCCTAGGGCGCGGTCCCTCGGTCCTCTGCAGCGGCTTTTCGGGCCGCCGCCTCTCGATGAGCAAAGGAAATGTAGCACCGCTACCCGCCCGTGCCAAGAAGCCCGCGGCGGCCTCGCCGCCTGGTTAGCGCGTGTCAGGCCGAACGGGTATGGTCTGTGCCATGAAGGACACCACACGAACCGACACAGAGAACCGGCCCTCGCTGGGCGCACGAGCGAAGAGCCGCAGCGACCAGGTCACCGCGGGCATCGACGCCGGGTTCCTGGGCAACGTGATGAAGCTCCTGGAGTGGGGCGTGGCCCTGATCCTGGTCGTGCTCACCGCGTGGGGCGTCCTGGCGCTGGGCGCGCTGGTCCTGGTCTCGATGTGGCAGCACGCGCTGACCATAGACGCCACCCTCTACATCGAGATCATCGACGCCACGCTCGTCGTGTTCATCGTCGTGGAGCTGTTCCGGGTGGCCGTCTCCTACGTGCAGCACAAGGACGTCATCCCCACGGTCATGGAGGCGGCACTCGTGGCCGTGGCCCGAAAGGTCCTCGTGATCGATCCGAGCCTCCACGGCCAGGAGCTCATGTTCAAGAGCGTGGGACTCGGCTTCCTGGTCATATCCATCGGAGCCACCTGGTACCTTCTCCGGCGCAGCGGCGTGGGGCTAGACAGCGGCGAGGCCGACTGGCTCAAGCGGGCGGTGGGCGGTCGCGCGACCGAGCTCGACGCTCCGGACGACGCCGCGCCCGAATCCGCCTGACGGCCCCCGAGCCCAAGGGCTCTTTTTGACCCTAGGAGAACCCGTGAGCGAACCCGTTCGCGTCCGTTTCGCGCCCAGCCCCACCGGTCACCTGCACATAGGCGGTGCCCGCACGGCCATCTACAACTGGGCGTTCGCGCGCAGGCACGCCGGCGCGTTCATCCTGCGCATCGACGATACCGACCCGGAGCGCTCCACTGCCGAGAACACCCAGGCCATCCTGCGCGCTATGCGTTGGCTGGGCCTCGACTGGGACGAGGGGCCCGAGGCGGACGGCGACTTCGGCCCCTACTTCCAGACGCAGCGGGCAGAGTCGTACGCGGTGGCCCTCGAGACCCTTAAGGCCTCGGGTGACGCGTATCCGTGCTTCTGCACCGCCGAGGAGCTCGAGCGGCGGCGCGAGGCGGCGCGAGAAGCCGGCGGGTTCGCCGGCTACGACCGGCGCTGCCGCAGGTGCACGCCCGAGGAGGCGGCGGCCCGGGTGGCCGCCGGCGAGCAGCACGTGTGGCGGCTCGCGGTGCCCGAGGACAGCGACGATATCGTGTTCACGGACGCCATCCGCGGCGAGGTGACGTTTCCCGCTTCGGCCATGGATGACTTCGTGCTCGTGCGCAGCGACGGGACCCCCACGTACAACTTCGCCACGGTCGTGGACGACGCGGCGATGAGGATCACGCACGTCATCCGCGGCGACGACCACCTCTCCAACACGCCCAAGCAGATACTCGTGTTCGAGGCGCTGGGCAGCGCCATCCCCGTCTTCGCCCACCTGCCCATGATCTGGGGCGCCGACGGCAAGCGCCTTTCCAAGCGCCACGGCGCAACGTCCGTGGAGGCGTACCGCGACATGGGCTACCTGCCTGAGGCGCTGCTCAATTACCTGGCGCTGCTCGGGTGGTCGCTCGACGGGGAGACCACGATCATCCCGGCCGACACCCTGCGCACGAACTTCGACCTGACCCGGGTGTCCAAGAACCCGGCTATCTTCGACGCCGAGAAGCTGGAGTGGATGAACGGCGTCTACATCCGCGAACTTGCGCCGTCCGACTTCCTGGACCGCGTGCTGCCGCTGCTCGAGGCCGCGCAGCTGATCGGCCCGGACGAGGCGTTCGAGCGCCGTGCCTGGCTCCTGGAGATGGTGCCTCTCGTGTCCGAGCGCACCAAGCGCTTGGACGAGGTGGTCCCCCATGTCCGCTTCCTCTTCGAGCGGGTGCCGATCGACGACGCGGCCCGCGATCGCGTGCTCGCCAAGGAAGGTGCGGGGCTGGGGCTGGACGCAAGCATCGAGGCTCTGCGCGCCCTGACCGCGTGGCAGGATTCGGTCATCGAGGAGGCCCTTCGCGCCGTGCCCGAGGCCACCGGCCTCAAAGCCAAGGCGGTCTTCCAGGCCGTGCGCGTGGCGGTCACCGGCTCCACGGTATCGCTGCCGCTGTTCGAGTCACTCGCGCTCTTGGGCCGCGAGGAGACCCTCGCCCGCCTTGCCGAGGTCAGGCCGCTGGCCACGGAGTAGGCCCCGGCGCGCGGCGCCGGCGACGGAGCTGGTCCGCCGCCGGCATCACACGACTTAGTCGGCTCAGTGCGGCAGATGGCAGTCCATGCACTGGCGTCCGCTGGCGGACCCGATGGACAGGTTGTCGTGGTGGTGGCACGCGTTGTAGCAATCCATCTGGATGTAGCCGTGGATAGGCCCTGGCGGACGCGTGGGATGGTGCGTCGCATACGGGTCGGGATGGCAGTCGGTGCACTTGGACGACGCAGTGACACTCGAGGCGTGACACGATCCGCAGCCGTCTGGAGCGTTCACGTGCAGCGCCGTTATGTCGGTCACGTCGTGGCAGTTCCCCCATGTCGATGTCGGGTTCCCCGCGCACCCGTAGGTCTCGGCGTGGGTCTCCGTGCTCACGTGCTTGGCCGCGGCCCCCTCGTGAGCCCCCAGGACGTCGCCCTTGTGGCATGCCGTGCACGTCGTGTTGTGGCCGGTGATGGCCGCCTGGACGTTCGGATCGGTCGAGCCGTGGCAAGTCATACAGTCACGTCCGTAGCGCTGGTGCTCCGTGGTCAGCTCACTCACGTGGCACGGTGAGCACGCCGACGACGCGTGATACGAGCCCACCGAGCTCAAGTCGTGCAGCGCAGGCACCGTCGCGTAGCCGCCGCTGTGGCAATCCTCGCAGGTCAGCGATGCGCTGCGTCCCCACAGGTACGTGTACGAATGCTCGGCGTAGTAGGGCGTGGTCCAGCCTTCTCCTACGGGTGAGCCGGGCCCGTGGCACGCGTCGCAATCCGACATCGGGTGAGCCGCGGGGTAGGTCGTGTGGCACGAGGTGCAGTCACTGACCGTGGGCATCGGCACGTAGACCTGAACGCCGAACCGCCAGTGCAGCGTCGCGGACCCGCCGCCGGAGTTGGTCACGGTCACGGTCGTCTCGTGCCAGGCGTCGTTGGCCAGCCCGCTCGTAGCGGCCGACACGACTCCGGTCGAGGGATCGTACGCGCTCGCGACCTCCACGCCGTCGACCCACACCCGCTGCGTCAGCCCGGTCACCGCGCCGCCCGCGACGGCGGAGACCACCGGCCCGTCGGTCGTGACGGTCGATTCCGCGGCAGGCGCCGGCGACGACAACGTGGGCAGCGCCGCATACGTGAAGGTCCACGTGTAAGTCGAGTACTTGCCGAGGCTGTTGCGCACCGACGCGTACACGGTGTGCGGCCCGGTGGCGAGGTTGACCCTCGGCACGAAGGACAGCGTGATGATCGTGTGCGCCGGGTTGCCCCAGGTGACCGACGGGCTCTGCAGGACCCCGTCGACCTTGAGCGAGTAGTAGGGCGAGCTCAAGAGGCCCGCCGCGTCCGACGCGGTCACGGAGATCGTCGGCCGCGGGAGGGAGATGTAGCCTCCGTCCACCGGGCTGGCTCCAGACCATGCCGCGGGTCCCGAGGACGTCGCCGCCGTGGCGACGCTCGTCAGGGCCAGTATCGCGAGAAGTGTCGCCGCCGCAAGGATCGCGCCCCGGCGTGCCATGCTACCGAACATGACGTCCCCCTGATATCGAGCTGATCGGCCGGGTAGCCTCGTGTCGCGGCTCGGTGGTCGCCACCCCGTCGGTATCAGCGGATTAAGCACTAGTTATGAATGCTTCGCAACCATTACGCGCTCGCGGCGGCGATTCCACGGGGAGCCCAAGGCGCCTCGGCTCGCGCGATGGGGCCGGTCGCAGCGCCGCGTTGACACCCCGTTCGAGCGCAGGTAGCATACCGATTCGCGTTTCGCCGGTGTCCGGTGCGCGCGATGGGGTGTGGTGTAATTGGCAACACGTCGGTTTCTGGTACCGAAGTCTCTAGGTTCGAGTCCTAGCACCCCAGCCATACGGCCCGTTCGTCTAGTGGACTAGGACACCGCCCTCTCAAGGCGGAGATCACGGGTTCGAATCCCGTACGGGCTACCAATCGCTTCAGCCGGCCGGAGGATCCCTCCGGCCGGCTTCGTTCGCGCAGGTATGCAGCGTCGCCCAACCGCTGGTGACGGGCTCGTGGGCCGTCGCGCTGTGCTATCCTCGGCCACCATGAGCACCCCCACGCAACCATCATCTGAACGCGGCGACTTCATCCGAGAGATCATCGCCGCCGACCTGCGCGAAGGCCGGGTCCAGTCCGTCGTCACGCGCTTCCCTCCCGAGCCCAACGGCTACCTACACATCGGCCACGCCAAGTCGATCTGCCTCAACTTCGGGGTGGCCGACCAGTTCGGCGGGCGTTGCCACTTGCGCTTCGACGACACCAACCCGGCAAAAGAAGAGCAGGAGTACATCGACGCCATCCTGGCCGATGTCCGGTGGCTCGGATTCGACTGGGGCGAGAACCTGTTCTACGCCTCCGACTACTTCGAGCAGCTCTACGAGTGGGCGGTCGATCTCATCACGGCCGGCAAGGCGTACGTGGACGAGCTGTCCGCCGAGGAGATCCGCGAGCATCGGGGCACGCTCACCGAGCCCGGCAAGGACAGCCCCTGGCGGGACCGTCCCACCCAGGAGAGCCTGGCCCTGTTCGAGCGCATGCGCGCGGGCGAGTTCCCCACGGGATCGCACGTCCTGCGCGCGCGCATCGACATGGCCGCGCCCAACATCAACCTGCGGGACCCGGTCATCTACCGCATCGTCCATCGCCCGCACCCGCGCACAGGCGACGCCTGGTGCATCTACCCGACGTACGACTTCGCGCATGGGCAATCCGACGCCATCGAGGGCATAACCCACTCCATCTGCACTTTGGAGTTCCAGGACCACCGGCCCCTCTACGACTGGTTCATCCAGAACCTCCCAGTGCCGGCTCAGCCCCACCAGTACGAGTTCGCACGCCTCAACCTCACCCACACGGTGCTGTCCAAGCGCGTTCTCATCCGCCTCGTTCACGAGGGTCACGTTCGTGGATGGGACGACCCGCGCATGCCCACTCTGTCCGCGCTGCGGCGGCGCGGCTTCCCCGCCAGAGGGATCCGCGAGTTCGCGACCATGATCGGCGTGTCCAGGACGGACAGCATGGTGGACGTCGAGCTTCTGGAGCACGCCGTGCGCGACGTGCTCAACTCGGCCTCGGCCCGGCGATTCGCGGTGCTGGACCCGCTCAAGGTGGTCATCGAGAACTACCCCGAGGGACAGGTCGAGCAGATCGAGACGCCCAACAACCCGGAGGACCCCGCGGCGGGAAGCCGCATGGTGCCCTTCAGCGGGGAGCTGTGGATCGAGCGTGACGACTTCATGGAGGAGCCGCCCAAGAAGTTCTTCCGGCTGGCTCCGGGACGCGAGGTGCGGCTGCGCGCCGTGGGCTACTTCGTGACCTGCCGTGACGTCGTCAAGAACGAAGCCGGCGAGGTCGTGGAGCTGCGGTGCACGTACGACCCGGACACACGCGGCGGCGAGGCCCCCGACGGCCGCCGCCCCAAGGCGACCCTGCATTGGGTGTCGGCCGCGCATGCCGTTCCTGCCGAGGTCCGGCTCTACGACCACCTCTTCTCGGACTCGCACCCGGGCGCCGACGGCCGCGACCTGTTCGAGAGCCTGAACCCCGATTCGGAGACCGTTTTGCGAGGCTCGTTCGTGGAGCCCTCGCTAGCGGACGTCCCTATCGGCGAAACCGTGCAGTTCGAGCGGCTGGGCTACTTCTGCCCCGACCCCGACTCCTCGGCCGGGTCTTTGGTGTTCAATCGCACGCTCACGCTCAAGGACACCTGGGCCAAGCTCCAGAAGCAGGGGCGGCAAGACACCGCCTGATCGCAGGACGCGCGCTCCCGCAGGCGCGCTACTCCGTGGAGCCCTCCGCGCTGGCCGCGCTGGAGAAGAGCCGCAGGAAGGTGTAGCCAAGCGCCGCGGCCACGGCCGAGGTGACCAGGATCGCCAGCTTCGCCTCGCCCAGGAGCAGCTGATCCCGGAACGCGAGGTTCGCGATGAACAGCGACATCGTGAATCCGATGGCGCCCAGCATCCCGCCGCCGGTGATGTCTCGCCACCCTACTCCCCCGGGCAAGTCGCTGAGCCTCGTGCGAACGGCGCCCCATGTGAAGGCCGTGATCCCGAGGGTCTTGCCCACGAGCAGGCCCAGGAAGATGCCCAGGAACACCGGCTGAGTCACCATCTTTGCCACGTCGAACCCGACCACCCTGACGCCGGCGTTGGCGAAGGCGAACAGCGGCAGGACGAAGTACGTGGTCCACGGCAGCAGGGCGTGCTCCAGACGCTGGAGCGGAGCCGCGGCCTGGTACGCTCGGCTGCGCAGATCGAAGAGCGCCTCTTGCTGGTCGTCGCAAGCGAGCACGTGCTCGCCGGGCACATCGGCCGCCTCGACGTCATCGAGCTTCTTTCGGGCAAAGCCCACGAACTCCATGGGCTTCACTCGGGCATCTCCGGGCACCGTGAACGCCACGAGGACCCCGGCTATGGTCGCGTGGATCCCTGAGTTGAGGAACGCGAACCACACGACGATGCCCAGGAGGACGTAGGGCACGGGGCTGGAGACGCCCATCCGGTTCATCACCACGAGCACGCCCAGCAGCGCCAGCCCGAACAACAGCCAGGGTGCCGAGATGCCCTGCGCGTAGAAGATCGCGATCACGAGGATCGCGCCCACGTCGTCGGCTATGGCGAGCGCGGTGAGGAACAGGCGCAGGCCCTTGGGAGCGCGACTCCCCAGCAGCGCCAGGGCGCCCAGCGCGAAGGCGATGTCCGTGGCCATCGGGATCCCCCACCCGCGCGCTCCGGGCCCGGCCGCGTTCAGCGCGAAGTAGATGAGTGCCGGAAGCGCCATGCCCCCCAGCGCCGCGATGATGGGCAACGCCGCCTGCCGAGGCCTCGAGAGCTCCCCGACCACGACCTCGCGCTTGATCTCCAGGCCCACGACGAAGAAGAACAGCACCATGAGGCCGTCGTCGATCCAGTGCAACAGAGACTGGGAGAAGTCGATGCCGCCCACGTGGAATCCGGCCTGCACGCCCAGGAGCCACTCAAGGCCGCTGTTCAGGCCCGAATTGGCGACGACCAGGGCGGCCACGGTGGCCACCAGCAGGACCACGCTGCCAGCGATCTCCAGCGCGAAGAAGTCGGCGAAGCCCGTGTGGAGTCTCCTCCCCACACGGGCAGCTCGGCTGATGCGATCCTGCTCATCCCCCATGCACATCAGGATAGCCCACCGCGACAGGCGGGCCGTTTGCTACGATGTACCGCCGGAGTGGGCTGGACGGCCGCGCCTAGGCTCTCACGAGCCCCAGGCGAGGAAAGTCCGGACTCCAAAGGGCAGGGTGCCGGCTGAACGGC
The DNA here is from genome assembly GCA_963768865.1 of uncultured Coriobacteriia bacterium. Lineage (GTDB taxonomy): Bacteria > Actinomycetota > Coriobacteriia > Anaerosomatales > CAVYJL01 > CAVYJL01. Next base: position 281,271 of record CAVYJL010000009.1, read on the forward strand.
CGGGCGCGGCGACGCGACGGAAAGTGCCACAGAAAAGAAGACTCCCCCGATACCGTCCGCGGCCCTCGGGTCACGGTGCAGGTCGGGAGAAAAGCTGAAACGGTGCGGTAAGAGCGCACCAGCGTCGTGGAAACACGGCGGCTTGGCAAACCCCACCCGGAGCAAGAGCGAATAGGAGCGGCCAAGACCTGCCCGGTCATCGCTCGGGTTTGCTCGCGCGAGGCCGCCGGCGACGGCGGTCCCAGATAGATGGTCGTCCACGACAGAATCCGGCTTACAGGCCCACTCCGGCTGGATATCGACGAAGGCCCCGGGAGCGATGCTCCCGGGGCCTTCGTTGCTTGGATCGTCCGCGTTGCGGCGAGCCCTATTCGGGGATCAGCCTCACGCTGTTGTCGGAGAGACGCTGGACGAGGTAGTAGCGGACGGTGGTCGCTATGGTTCCCGCAACGGCCTGGTTCCCCACCCAGTCAGTGGCCACGAGCCGGTAGTAGTAGGTCCCTTCGGAGACGACGCCCTTGGACGTGCGCCCGTTCCACACGAACTGGTTGGGGCCGGAGCCCACCTTCTTGGTGATGTTCTGGATCACCGTGCCTGCGCCGGTCATGACCTGCAGCGTGACCGTGCCGCCCTTGCTGATCCGGTACTCCACGTAGCTGTTGTCCTTGTAGCCGTTCACGAGCCGCGGGAAGAACGGGTCGGGGCCGTCCGACATGCTCGACAGGACCGGCGCCGTCTTGTCCAGCGTGAACTGCTTGGACGCATAGCCGATGTGCCCGTACATGTCCGTGGCCTGGACCTGCAGTGTGTGCGTGCCGTTGGCGAGCGCGGCGGCGTCGTAGGTCACGCTGTAGGGGGTCGTGGGCGTGCTGCGGCGCAGGGTGCCGTCGACGTAGAAGCGGACCTCGCGGATGCCGGCCAGGTCGGTAACGGTGGCCGCCATCTTCACGTAGCGGCCGCTCGCCGAGCCCGGAGACGTGATCTTGACCACCGGCGTGTCCGTGTCCACGTACGCGTAGCCCGTGATCGAGGTGCTCAGGTTGGTGGCGCGGTCCTCGGCCTGGATCTGGATGGTGTTCTTGCCGGGGCCCAGGTTCTCGACGGTCACGGTCTCCAGCGGCTCGCCATACAGGTAACCCGGAGGAGTGGGCTTGGGCTGCGTCACCAGCGTCACGCGCTTGGGCGTCTTAGCGTTCGTCACGGTGACTACGTAGGCGCCCAGGCCCGACAGCGCATCGCTCGCCCCGGACCAGGTGATCTTGCGGCGCTGGCTGGAGGTCCAGCCCGTCGAGCCCACATTGATGGCCGTGGGCCTCGTGGGCTTGGTGCCGTCGTAGCCGATCGCGGTCGTGTACGTGCGGTCCGCGTAGCGCAGGTAGTCTGCGAAGCATACATGCAGGTACCAGCGACCCTCGATGGGGGTCGAGGCGCCCGGCGGCGGGAACGGCCAGCCACCGATCGGCGGCTCGTCGAAGATGCCCTGCAGGTCGAACGTCTGACCGAACAGCGACCCGGTCTTCTCATTGGACCAGTTGACGTTCCAAACGCTCGTCGGATCGGGCAGCGTCGTGTCGATCACGGTGCCCGGCGAGCGATCCATGACGTACAAGAAGCCCGTCACCGGGGCCGTGACCGTGGTATCACCGACGACCTCTTCGTTGGAGATGGGTGAGCTGAACTCGCAGTCGGGGAACAACGAGTTTCCCCAGCCGTCGCGCCACCAGGCGTTCGGGTCGCCCAGATTGGCGCTTGTCGGTCCGGGGTTCGTGTGCGTGATGGCGGTAGGCGTGTCGTTGAGAGACCCGCCTGTCGCGTCGGCCGCCAGCGCGGTCCCGGTCGCGCCCAGTGCGAGTGCGATCGCCAGGATCAGTGTCGCGGCCAGCGCGACGATGATGCGGCTCCTGCTGCCCATGGTGCTCCCCCCGTAGTGCGTCTCGAAGCTATGACGATGCGGCGTCGTGTACCTCGCGGTCGCCGCAGGCGGCCCCACTCGCGGCCGGCTCGCCCCATACGAAGTGAGTTATCGGCGTTTGAGCGCGGACGTTTGAGTCCGAAACCCCGCCTTGGAAGTCTAGCCCACTCGGCCCTTGATGGTCGCCGCCAGCCGCTGAGCGTCCGCAACGTCGAGACGGACGTACATGCCGTTGGCTGCCTCGGCCAGCCCGCGGGCGGTCTCGCTCGCCCCCGTGTCCAGGACGAGCGTACAGATTCCCTGCTCACGAGCTCGAAACGCCATCGCGCGCGCGTCGGCGTCCGGGGCGCCCCCGATGCCCACATTGGCTCTCCCGTCGGTCACGATCACGAGCCACAGGGCTACTTCGGGGTCCCGCCTAGCTTCGCGAGCAAGTGCATCGACCGACGTCGACATTCCGTGGGCGAGCGGGGTCGCGCCGCCCGTCCGCACTGCTGCCAGGCGCATCCTAGCCAGTTCCACGCTCGAGGTCGGCGCGAGCACCAGCTCGGCACGATCGCCCCGGAACGTGACGAGCCCCACGCGGTCACGATGCTGGTAGGCATCTCCCAGAAGCTCCATGACAGCGCCCTTGGCAGCCTCCATCCGTGCCGAGGCGCCCATGGACCCGCTCGCGTCCACGCACAGCAACACGCAGGCAGAACGGCGCCGGGATCGCACCTTCGAGCGCAGATCCGACCGCTTCACCTCGATGATGGGGGTCTTGGACGTTTCCTCTGCGGCGGAGGCTTCCCCTGAGCCGGCTTGCACCGAGATGTCGGGGGACTCCATCTCGACCGCTGAGACCTCGGTCGCGCCGGCCGCGGCGGCCCGAAGGGTTGCATCGAGCGCCACGTCACCGGACTGGACCGGCGGCCGCGCCGAGGCGGCGACGTAGCGCCCGCGGGCGGTCTCGGCCTTGGCGGGATCGCGGCGTCCACGAGCCGTTTGCCTGGGTCGCACCGCGGTGGACGAGCGTGGCAGAGTGACCTCAGCAGCTTCCACGCGGGCCGCTGTAGAGGCCGCATCGGAACCCGTCGGTTGCGAAGCGAGGGCATCGACGCCCTCGCCCGCGGTGGTCCCGCCGGGTCCAGCGGCAGGGTCGACAGCGGCCTTCGAGGCCGCGATGACAGCTGCGAAAGCCCCCGCCTCGGCATCGGCGACACGGCGACGCGGAGCGCGGTGCGCCAGCACGAGCGGAGCGACGGCACGAACGTCCTCTTCGGTCACCTCGCGCGCTTCGCGCAGCGCGGCGTGCGTCGCCGAGGCCCGGGCCAGAGTGATGTCCGCACGGTGGCCCTCGACCCCGAACTCCCCACACACCGACGCGATGAGGTAGAGCACGGCCTCGGGGATCTCGACGTCCGCGGTCGCGATCCGCGCGGCGCGGATGTGCTGTGCGACAGCGGCCTCCTCGGGTGCCCATTCCGCCGCGAATGCGCTGGGATCGGCCTCGAATGCGGCCCGCCGGCGAACGATCTGGACGCGGAGCGCGGGATCGGGGATCCCGGCGATCGTCACCGACAAGCCGAACCGGTCCAAGAGCTGCGGCCGTATCTCCCCCTCTTCGGGGTTCATCGTCCCCACCAGCACGAACCGAGCGGGATGCGCAACGGCCACGCCCTCGCGTTCGACGGTGTTGACGCCACTCGCGGCCACGTCGAGGAGCGAGTCCACCAGGTGGTCGTCGAGCAGATTGACCTCGTCCACGTACAAGATGCCGCGATTCGCCCGCGCGAGCAGGCCGGGTTCGAAACGTTTGCGACCCTCGCGCAGCGCATGCTCCAGGTCCAGAGTGCCCAGCAGGCGGTCCTCCGTGGCCGCTACCGGCAGTTCTACGAGCGCGGGCGGACGTGCCTTGGCCGGCAGGGGTCCTTTGTCGGCACGCTCGACACACTCGTCGCACCACGTGGCCGGCTTGGCGGGATCACATCCGAAGGCGCATCCGTCCACGACCTCGATGTCTGGGAGCAACGCCGGCAGCGCGCGCACGGCCGTGGATTTCGCGGTGCCCTTGTGCCCGCTGATGAGCACCCCGCCGATGCCGGGGTCCACCGCTACGAGGAGAAGAGCCAGCTTGAGCGTCTCTTGGCCCACGACCGCCGAGAACGGGAAGCTATGGCGCGCTTGTCGAGACACGGACCCCCCGGTACGAAGAATCGCCCGACCACACTATATGGTGGCCGGGCGATTCTCTCAACCAAGATGTCGTGGGCGGGTAGCCGCGCTCAGCTCCGCCACTGAAACAGACCGCACGTGGCGGGGTTCTGCTCGTCCTTGCGGGGACACGTCTCCACGTACACGCACTCCTCGCACGTGTACTGCGCGGCCGACACCGCTCCCGGCGCGTAGCCGGCTGGAGCCGGATGCTCCTCCGGGGCCGGCTTCGTCGTGACGGCGGGCACCACGGGCGCGGTGCCGGTCACGGGCTGGCCGGCGGGCGCGGCGCCCATCGGCGTCGAGACCTGGCTCGCGGCCGCTGCGGACTGCGCTGCGAAGGGCGCGGCCGGAGCAGAGGACTCCCCCGCCTCTGCCCAGGCGGGCCGGACCGGCTCTGCGATCGGAGGGATCGGCGGCACTGCGGCGGCTTGACCCGCCATGTCGACGGTCGTGGGCGGTGCCGCCGCGGGGTCCTGCCACGCGGGCGCGGGCTGCGCGGCGGGTGTCTCGGCCGCCTGGGTTGCCGGAGCCGGCGCCTGGACCGCCTGGGCCGCGTCGGGCTGCTGAGTCGACTCGGGCGGCACGGGAGGGATCGATCGGCGCGACCGGCTCGGGCGTCGTGGCCGGCTGCGCGGCCTCGGCCGGAGGTGTCGCGGGCTCGGACACGGTCATAGGAACCGGCGGCGCGGCGCGATTGGCGAGCGCCTGGTCCACGGCACTCGCACCCCTTTTCTTCTTCTGCCAGGGCCACTTGGTCATGAACGACTTGCCGGCGCCTGGACGCTCGCCTTCGGGCGCGGGAGCCGGTGCCTCGCCGGATGTGGCTTCGGCCGCCGGCGCGCCCGGAAGCGGCGGCGCCTCGGGCACGACGGGCGTTCCGGGCAGCGGCGGCACCTCGGGCACGACCGGCGTTCCGGGCAAGGGCGGCATGTCCGGCAGCGGCGGTCTCGTCGCGCCGGCGAGCGGTTCGCCCGCAGCGGACGCCTGCGCCGCTTGCGGGATCTCTGCGGGCGCGGCCGGCGCCGCAGGTGCGGGCTCCGCCGGCGTCACCGCGGGCGGCGCGGCGGCGGCGGGCTCGGTGATCGGGGCCTCAGGCGCTTTCTGGGCGGCCCCCGCGACCGGCTCAAGGGCCGATGGCGCGGGCAAGGTCACCGGATACTCGGCCGGGGCCTCGGCGGCCGGCTCGGCCGGCGGCACGGCAGGCTCGGTCTGTTCCGTTTGCGCGGACACCGCCTCGGCGTAGCCAGAGTACGGGGTCTCGGCAGCGAGCGGCATCGGAGGCGGCCATGCCTCGTCGGCGGCCGCGATCGGTGCCGAGGGCGCCGGCGCACGCTCGGCGGCGGGTTCCGGCTCGGCCGCCGGCGGCTCATAGGCGGGGCGACCGAACTGCGAGAACGCGGCCTCGGCCGTGGGTTGGGCCTCGAGTGGCGCCACCTCCTCGGCGGCGGACTCCGAAGGCGCCGGCGTCACGTCCGGCCGGGTGTAGGCGGAGGTCGCCGGCGGCCCGGCGGTGAACGGCCACGCGGACTCCACGGGCGCGCTCGGGCGAGCGGGCGCAGGCTCCGCAGGCGGGGCGGGCGCCTCGAACGGCGTGGGCTCGAACGGCGTGGGCTCCTCGAGCGGCGTGGGCTCGAACGGCGCCGGCGGCTCGAACGTGGTCGCCGCGAAGTACGGTTCGGCTTGGGGCAGAGGCTCGGGCTCGGGCTCGGGTTCGGGCTGAGCCACGGACGCCGGTTCGCCCTCCGCCTCGAGCTCGAGCTCGGGCTCCAGCTCGGCCACAGCCTCGGGCTCGCGCTCGGGCTCCGGCTCGGGCTCCGGCTCGGGCTCCGGCTCGGGCTCCGCTTCCGGCTCCGGCGCCGCAAGCGGCTCCTCGGCACGCAGACCGAACGCGGTCACTGCCTCGGTCGTGATGACCGAGGGTGCCGCCGGTTGCGGCTCCTCGGGCTCCGGTTCGGGCTCCGCCTCGGCGGGTTCCGGCTCTTGGACCGGGACCGGCGCCGGGGTCTCGAACGCCGGCTCCTCGGCGAAGAAGATGCCGGGCACCAGGGGCTCGATCTCCTCGGGCTCGTCCGGCGCCGCGGCCTCGACCGACGGCAGTAGGAGCACCGGCTGCGCGTCGTCCAGGTCGGCCACGAGTATGTCGCTGCCCTCGGTGCTGGGAGCTCCGGGGCCCGACAGAGCGTCGCGTAGCGCGTCGAGCGCACCGGCGCGGTCGGCGTACAACTCGTCGCCGAGCATGCTGACCGCACCCGTGGCGCGGTCCCGTTTCAACAGATAGAACGACATCCCGGGACCCCTCCCTCGCGTTTCGCGCAGACCAAGACATTATGGCCCTCACGCCGTAGCGCCGCGACCGGTACCCGGTCGTGGCGCGTGTCCGTCACGGCTAGTTATCGGCCCGGCGCGTGCTACTATGAGCAGGACTTTTCCTCGTGCCGCACTCGGGCCGCCCTCCGGCCCGTTGCTGAAAGAACCCGATGCCGGACGGTACGGACCTCCAACTCGCCACTTTCGTGACCGTGGACATCGAAGCCACGGGCTGTTGCCCTGGCTCCAACGGCATTCTCGAACTGGGTGCCGCCCGGATCGAGAAGGGCGAGATAGTGAACACGTTCTCGCAGCTCGTGGCCCCGCCCGAGCCGATCCCGCCTACCATCCAACAGCTCACGGGCATCCGCGAGGACATGGTCGCCGACGCTCCCCAGATCGACGACGTCATGGTGGACTTCCGCGAGTTCGTGGGCGACGCGATCCTCGTTGCTCACAACCATCGCTTCGACCTCGGCTTCCTGGACTACGAGGCCGAGCGCGCATGGGGCGAGCCGTTCCATCGTCCGGTGCTCGACACCGTGACGCTGGCCAAGCGGCTCCATCCCGAGCAGACCAAGCAGAACCTGGGCGTGCTCTCGGAGCTCTACGGGGTGGACGCGACTCCCAACCACCGGGCCGCCGAGGACGCGCTGGCCACCGGGCAGATCCTGCTCAAGATGCTGGTGGAGCTGCAAGACCACGACGTGCACACGGTGGGCGACCTGGCGCGCTTCATCGGCGCCGACACCCAACAGGTCCTCATCTCCAAGCTGCCGCTCACCCGAGGCCTGCCGGCCTGCCCCGGCGTGTACATGCTGCGCGACGAGACCGGGCGCGTGGTCTACGTGGGCACGGCCAAGAACCTTCGCCTCAACATCCGCAACATGATGTACACGTCCTCGGACTCGCCAAAGCGCCAGATGGTCGAGTCGGCCGAGCGCATCGACTCCTTCCCCACCGCCTCGGAGTTCGAGGCCACGCTCGTCGAAGCCCGCCTCGTGCGGCGCCACCACCCGCCGTTCAACGCACGGGGACGCAGCGTCACCGGGCCGAGGGTGCTCGTGCACGTGGACACGCGCTCGGACTTCCCGCAGTTCAGGGTCACGCATCGGCCTGGACGCAAGGGGGTGACCATTGGGCCGTTCACGAGCCGCTCGGCCGTGGACCGCACCCTCGAGCAGCTGCGCGAGGTATACGGCCTGCGGCGCTGCGGACGTCGGCTCAATGAGGAGACCGCGGCGCGCCCGTGCTCCGACCGCGATTCGGGAGCCTGCCCCGCTCCGTGCCAGGGCGATCTCGACCGCGAGGAGTATCGCGTGCGGCTAGACGAGGCCCTCGACGCCCTGCGGCGCCCGTCGCGCAGGTATCGCGAGGCTCTCGTGGAGCTTCTGGGCGAGGCCGAGAAGCGCGGCGGGCACGAGGAAGTGATCCGCTACCGGGAAGCGCTTCGCGCCTACGAGCGGGTGACCTCGAACCTGCGCATCGTGTACGGCGCGGCCGGCACCAAGGGGCCGGTGATCGTGGACGCCGGCGCCGAGCGAGTGGCGGTCCACTTCCTGCGGGACGGCTACGTGGCCAAGACCCTTCGCGCCACCCGCGACGAGGCGCTGACTGATACGTTCCGCGCCTCGATCGCGCGAGCGACGCGCCACTGGTACTTCAGCGAGCGGCCGCACCGCGACCCGCTCACGCTCTCGCCCGGCAAGCTGCGCGAGATCTTCATGGTCGCCAATCACCGCCAGCGAGAGAAGCCCGTGGAGGTGAAGGTCGCCGCCACCCCTGAGGAGACCGCACGGGCCATCGTCTCGGCCGTGAACCGCGTGCTCAGGGCGCCGCGCCGCACGCACTCCATGGCCTAGCCGATCCGGTAGCGGGCCTCCGCGCGGGACACTTCCGCGCACCACACCCGGCCTCACGAGCGGGCGGCCGCGCCGGACCCCTCAGCCGCACTCCGATCGCAGCAGCTTGAGCCGCGCGATGTTCTCGGCATCCTTGCGCGGCGGGTCGCCGGGCATCTCGATGATCGCCGGCACGTGCGCGAGACGCGGTTCGCAGAGCATGGCCCTGAACCCCGAGTAGCCGATCTTCCCGTCCCCGATCCACTCGTGCCGGTCCTTGTTCTTGCCTCGGCCGAACTTGCAGTCGTTCGCGTGGATCACGGCGATCCGATCCTTGCCGCAGCAGGCATCGATCCCGTCCAGGAGCGTCTTCCAGCCGTCGGCGGAGCTCACGTCCATGCCGGCGGCCCACGCGTGGCACGTGTCGATGCAAACGCCCACGTCGAAGCCCGCGCGTTCGAGGTCGGCGAGGATGGCGCCCAGCTCATCGAACGACCGCCCGAACGTGGTCCCGGCGCCCGCGGTGTTCTCCAGGATGACCCTGACGCCCCCGCGCGGGACGCCCGAGAGCTCGATCGCGAGCGCCACCGCCTCGGCCACGCGCCGCGCGCTCTTGCGCAGGTCATGGGCGTCGTAGGCCGTGCCGATGTGCGTCACCGCGCCCGCGGCCCCGAGCACGTGCGCGCGCCACAGCTCGTCGGCCAGCGCGTCCAGCGACCTGGACCACAGCCCGTGGTCCTTCGAGCCGAGGTTGATCAGGTAGGCGGCGTGGGTGAAGAAGGCGCCCACGCCCTGCTCGCGCAGCTGAGCAGCGAACCGAGCCGCCGCCGCGGGGTCCACTGGGCGGCCTACCCACTGCTGCGGGCTCTTCGCGAAGACCTGCACGGCCTCACAGCCGACCTCAGCCGCGTAAGCTGCGGCTTTGTCGTATCCCTTGCTCACGCCTATGTGCGCACCGACCAGCATGGCGAGAAGCGTAGCACTCAGTTCGGGCCGCCCCTACCATGGGAGCATGCGCGATCCAGGACACGGCACCGGTGGTTCGGGAGCCCTTCCCGCCTGGGAGGGGCGCGCGGTGCTGCACGTGGACATGGACGCCTTCTTCGCGTCGGTGGAACAGCTGGACGACCCGTCGCTTCGCGGTAAGGCCGTGATCGTGGGCGGGACCTCGTCGCGCGGCGTGGTGGCGGCTGCGAGCTACGAGGCTCGCAAGTTCGGCGTCCGCTCCGCGATGCCGTCCGTGCAGGCACGCCGGCTCGCTCCCGACGCCGTGTGGGTGCAGCCCACACCGGGCCGGTACGGCGAGGTGTCGGCGGCCGTACGCGCCATCCTCGAATCCATCACGCCGCTGGTGCAGATGGTCTCGATCGACGAAGGCTACCTGGACGTCACGCCGGGACGCACCGGCGAGCACCCCGTCGCCGTCGCCCGCCGCATCCAGGCCGAGGTCGACGCGATGGGTCTGTCGTGCTCGGTAGGCGTGGCCACCTCCAAGACTGTGGCCAAGATCGCCAGCGACCGCGACAAGCCGCACGGCATCACCGTGGTGTGGCCGGGCACCGAGGCCGGCTTCCTCGCTCCCCTGCCGGTCTCGGCGATGCCCGGCATCGGTCCCGCGGCGGTCAAGCGCCTGGGCACGTTCGGCATCCGTACCCTGGGCGACCTCGCGGGCATGGACCTGGTCACGGCCTCGCAGGTCCTAGGCTCGTGGGGGCCCGAGCTCGTGTCGCGGGCGCAGGGGCTGGGCAGCGCCGACGTGCATCCCGGGCGCGTGGCCAAGTCCGTGTCGCACGAGCGCACCTTCGGCACGGACATCCGTGACGAGAGTGAAGTGATGGACGCCGTCGCGGGGCTGGCGGAGAAGGTGGGAGCGCGCCTGCGCAAGAAGGGCATGCAGGGACGGACCGTCCACGTGAAGGTCCGGTACGCCGACTTCACCACGCGCACGGCACAGCGCACGCTGCCGGCCCCGACCGACCTCGAGCGCGATTTCGAGCCCGTGGCCCGCGATCTCGTGCGCAAGCTCTGGAGCCCAGGCGTGGGCGTGCGCCTCCTGGGGGTGGGCCTGTCCGGCTTCGAGGCCGAGGCGGAGCAGCTCGACCTGTTCAGCGAGGCCCCGCAGCGCGAAGATGACAAGCAGCGCGCCCTTGCCGAGGGCATCGACGCGGTGCGCGCGAGGTTCGGAACCGACGCGATCCGGCGCGGCGGTCGATCGAGGGGACACCGATGAGAGCACGCGTCGTCGCACGTATCGCCACGGGTCTCGCCGCGACGCTGCTCGCCGCGGCCGCGCTGGCGACCGCGGCCTGCTCGCCGGCGACTGCCCCGAAGCCGGCGACGCCGACGCTGCCGCCGGCCACCGCACCCAGCAGCTCGGCGACGTCGGCCGCGCCCGCTCCAGGCGGCGCCGGAGCCGGTACGCCTCTCAAGCCCGGCACCACGAAGCTCCCGGGCGGGACCTCGTCCGTGGTGGGTACGCTGCAGTTCCGCGACATCGAAGGCGGCATATGGGTGGTCGTGGACGCCACGCCGGGCCAGGCGACGGACCAGACCAGGGTGCTCGCCGTCATCGCGGACCCCGAGCTGTTCGATCTGACCGCGCTCAAGGGCGCGTACGTCAAAGCGGTAGGCACGATCGCGCCCGGCGCCGTGACCGCGAACATGGCAGGACCGCAGTTGACGGCGAACACGATCACGCCGGTGACCGGGCAGTAGGCCCGGCTTAGGCCGCCGACTCGCCCTCGCCGCCGCCGGCCCCCTCGAACACCTCCTCGGCCCCCAGGCCCGCACGGCCCGCGCCCAGCGGGCCGGTGAGCACGCTGCCGCGCAGGCGCACCGGCTCGCGGCCCTCGGCACGGATGACGAGGGGGCGGATCTCCTCCGCGACCAGAGCGATGCCGCGCTCCGCGTTGTTCTGCAGACGTCCGTCCACGACGTAGGCGCGGTTCTTCACGAGCGTGTCGCCTATCCGCTCCAGCAAGCTCGAGAACAGCACGACGTCCAGCAGGCCGGTGTGATCCTCCATCGTGAGGAAGCACGTTCGAGAGCCCGAGCGCATGTACGGCGTTAGCGCGCGCTCGCGCAGGCCGGCGACGCGGATGCGCGCGCCGTCGGGCTTGCCGGGCAGGTCGCGCGCCCACGTGACGCCCTCGCGCTCCAATTCGCGGGCGCCGATCTCGAGCGGATGACACGTGAGCGCCAAACCGGTGAGCTCGAGCTCCGCCGAGAGCCTGCGCGCCTCGCTCCATCCCGAGACGTGGGTGGTGGGGTCGGGGTCGCGCGAGCGCGACGGCGCCACGACCATGGGGGCGTCACCCGCAACGCCCTCGCGCGCGAGGACGGCCTTGAGCTCCGGCACGAGCGCCACGAGCTCGTCGCGGGTGGGCGGGCGTCCGGCGTCGGTGACGCCCAGGCCGTCGAGCGCGCCCACCCGCACGAGGTTGAGCGCCTCGGGCTCCTCGGGGCGCACACGGCGGATGAAGTCGGCGAGGTCCAGGAACGGCCGCACCTCGCGCTCGGCCAGGATGCGGGCGCGGGTCTTCTGCGTGAGCTGCGACACGTACGAGAACCCCACCCGGACGGCGTGGCCGTCGCGCTCGGGCACGCAGCGGTCCGCCGAGGCGTTGATGTCTATGGGCAGCGTGGCGATCCCCGCCCGGCGCGCGTCGCCCAGCACGCAGCGCGGACTGTAGAAGCCCATGGGCTCGTTGTTGAGGATGGCGGCGGCGAACTCGGCCGGGTAGTAGTGCTTGAGCCACGCGCTGCCGTACGAGATCACCGCGAAACACGCCCCGTGCGCCTTGTTGAAACCGTAGGCGGCGAACCCCTTGAGCTGCCGGAATATCTCGCGCGCCGCCTCTTCGGGCACGCCGCGCCCCACGGCTCGCTCCACGAAGTGCTCACCTATCGCCGCCATCTCCTCCACGGAGCGATCCTTGGTCATGGCACGGCGCAGCGAGTCCGCCTCGGCGAGGTCGAAGCCGGCCACCGCCTCGGCTACGCGCAGCACCTGCTCCTGGTAGATGATCACGCCGTAGGTGTCGCCCACCGCGCGCTCAATGGACGGATGCGGCAGCGTGACCGGCTCCACCCCGTGCCGGCGCCGGATGAACGGGTTCACCATGTCCGCTTCCATGGGTCCGGGCCGGAACAGCGAGATCGCCGAGATGATGTCCTCGAAGTCGCGCTGCCGCAGCCGGCGCGCGAGGTTGCGCTGCCCACTGGACTCGAGCTGGAAGGTCCCCACCGTGTCCGCCGCCGCGATCATGTCGTAGACCGCCGGATCGTCCTTGGGCAGCGTGAACGGCTCGGGCACCGCCGCGGCGCCAACGCGCTCGCGCGCCATGTCCACCGCCTCCGATATGGCCGAGTGCATGCGCAGGCCCAGGATGTCCATCTTCACGAGGCCCAGCGCCTCGACGTCGTCCTTGTCGTACTGCGACACCACCACGCCCTTGGCCGCCCATTGCAGCGGCGTCCATGAATCCACCGGCTCGCGCGTGATGATGAAGCCGCCGAGGTGGGTGCCCAAGTGCATGGGCGTGCCCACGAGCTCGTCGGCCAAGTCCAGCATGAGCCCGTAGCGCGACTCGTCGTGCAGCGGGTGGTTCACCGTCTCCGGGAACGCGCGGATGGCCTCGCGCGGCGGCAGCGACGTCCACGGCAGGTACCGCGACAGCGCGTCGATGTCCTTGGGCGCGTGGCCCAGCGCGCGGGCCGCGGCCCGTATCGCACCCTTGGCCGTCATGCAGTTCACCGTGGCCACCATCGCCACCCGGTCGCGCCCGAACCGGTCGTAGATGAACTCGATGACCTCGTCGCGCCTGGCCGAGTCGAAGTCCACGTCTATGTCGGGCATAGACCGTCGCTGCGGGTTGAGGAACCGCTCGAAGAGCAGGTCGTGCGCTACCGGATCGGCGTCGGTGATCCCCAGCGCATACGACACGATGCTGTCGCCCGCGCTGCCTCGGCCGGAACAGCGGATGCCGCGCTCGCGCGCCGCGCTCACGATCTCGTTCACGACCAGGAAGTACTCCGGGAAGCCCAGCTCCTGGATCACGGAGAGCTCGTGCGACAGGCGCCGCACCGCCTCGGGCACCATGGGCCGGTAGCGTTCCTCCAGGCCGCGCCAGGCGAGCTTGGTGAGCACCGAGTACGGCGTCTCGCCGCGCGGCACGCGCGCCGCCGGGAAGTGGAACTCGCCCAGCCCCATGTCCAGCTCGCAGCGCTCGGCGATGGCCAGCGTGTTGTCGCATGCCGAGGGCCAGCGTGAGAACAGCCTGCGCATCTCCCCCGCCGGCTTGAACCACAGCTCGGCGTTGGGACGCTCGTACGGGCCCGGCAGCTCCATGAGCGCCCCCGCGCTCGCGAGCACGTCGTGCAGGCGCGCACCCGAACGCTCCAGGTAGTGCACGTCGTTGGTGGCCACGAGCGGCAGCTTGAGCGACTCGGCCAGGTCCGCCAGGGCCGCGGCGGCGCGCGTGGAGCCCGGGGTGAGCGTGTCGGTGAGCTCCACGTAGAACTCGCCTTCCGGGAAGCACCGCGCCAGCCGCGTGAGCGCGCGGGCGGCGCGACCGGGCCTCCCCGCGCGCACGGCGGTGGCCGCCTCGCCGTACGAGCACCCCGACAGCCCCGTCAGATGTGCCGAGTGCCGCTCCAGGTCCCGCAGCGTGATCGTGGACGGATCGTCGCCGCTGCGCACGTGAGCGCGCGAGAGCAGACGGCACAGGTCCCGGTAGCCCTCCATGTCGCGCGCGAGCAGCGTGAGGTGGTAACCCTCGCCGCGAGCGCGCGCGCTGCCCACCGGCGGCGGCTGCGTCAATCGCTCTTCCGGCGGCAGGTCGGCGGCGTCCGCCTCGGCACCCGCGGGCTCCACGCACATCTCGCAGCCCACGATTGGCGCGACCCCCGCTTTGCGCGCCGCCTGGTAGAAGCGGATCGCGCCGTAGAGGCCCTGATGGTCGGTGAGCGCGAGCGCCCCCATGCCCAGATCGGCGGCGCGGCCCACGAGCTCGGCAGGTGAAGGCACGCCGTCCATGAGGCTGAAATGCGAGTGGGTGTGCAGGTGGACGAAGCCGGACATGGAGCGCTCGGTGACCCCCTTGGAAGACGCCTCGGGCCGGCGATCGAGTGATGCCGGCCCGATTCGAAGACGTGTTCATGCTATCGAACATACGTTCGATACGCAACCGGGGCGCGGCGGTCCGGCGACGGATGGAGGTGCTCCCGGGACGCACAGCGGGGGGCCGCATCCTTCAGGACGCGGCCCCCCCGTGAGCGAGGGCTTGGTCGGGCTCAGCCCGAAGCGCTACAAGCCGTTCGTGTTGAGTGGCGGAGCGTACCTGCCGGTCCGGCGCCAGCCCGGGAACCCGTCGGGTGTCCACTCAGGCTTGAGCGTCTCGGCATCGTCCGAGAACACCGTGCCCGAGGATCCCGACACGCTCACGCTGTCGATGGCCCAGCCGGGCCCGAAGCTCGCCGCATCGGTCACGTAGTGGAAGCGCAGCTTCACGCTCTGACCAGCGTATGCGGACAGGTCGAAGTGAGCCGACACCCAGCCCGCCGAGTCACCGGTGATCCCGTTGCCCGAGTTCTGGCCGTTCGGGTCGGCCGTGGTGGTGATGTTGCCCGGCAGACCGCTCCACGTGGTCCCGCCATCGGTCGAGACCTCCACGTAGCCGTAGTCGAAGCCTTGCTCCGTGGCGTAGTACGTCATGAAGTCCAGCGCCCCGCCCGGCGGCACCGTGAAGGCGGCCAGCGTGAGCCCGCTGTCCACGGGCGCGCCCGTGAAGTCTGAGCCCAGACCGCTGTGCCACATCGTGGCGCCCTGGTACGGCGTGATCGCCTTCCTGGCCATCGGCGTGGTCCACCCGTAGTCGGTGTGGCAGTACTGGCAGTCGTAGTACTCGAGGTCGTCGTTCCAGCCGTTGACGGCGGTCGCCTCATCGGCGTAGTAGGCGCCCGGCGTCGCGTCCGTGCTCTCGTTCAAGTACCGGACGTTGTTGTGGTGGTAGATGCCGGTCTCGCTCCCCGCCAGGTGACAGGTGCGGCACACCGTGGTCGGGGTCTTGCCCGGGCCGTGGCAGATCACGCACCCGCCCGAGCCGTCGTGCACGTTCGCGTGCAGGGCCGACACGTCGGTGATGTCGTGGCACGTCCCGGCGGGCGTCCCGGCTCCGGTGCTGCACCCGTAGCCCGCGGCGTCGGTGTCGTCACCCACGTGCTTGGCCGCAGCGTCGGGGTGCTGCGGACCGGTATGGCAGTTGCCGCAGTCGCCGGTCTTGCTCCAGTTGCTCACCTGCGTGTGGCACAAGCCGCACCTGGTCAGATCGGTGTAGGCGCCGTGGATGTCCGTGATGTCGGTGCCGTGGCAGCCGGTGCACGTGTCGCTCGCGCTCGTGACCGCGTGCTTGGTTGGCATGTTCTCGTGATGGTTGGCCTCAGGATGGCAGGCGCCCGAGCACACCGACCCGGCCGTGGACGTCTCCACCGACGGGTTCTTGTGGCACATCGTGCATGCCGAGGCATACTGCGGACGCTCGCTGCCCGCGCCCGCGTACAGCGCGTGCACGTCCGGCAGGCTCTGCGAGGCCGCATGGCATCCCGTGCCGAAGCACGTCGAGGTCGTCGGCGACCTGTGCTTGGAGACCGCTGACGTGTGGTAGTCCACGCCGTCGGTGACGTGACAAGCCGAGCACGACTTGTCGCCCCCGGCGATCGCCCCGGTCACGTTGGGATCGGCTGACTTGTGGCACGTGTCGCACGTGAGCGACGTACCCGAGTTGATGTGGATCGCGGTCAGACTCGTGCCCGCGTGGCAGTCGTTGCAGGGGACCGGCGTGATCTCGTGAGCAAGCTCGTGAGAGGCCGCGCCGGGATGACACGCGTCGCATGCCGTGTTCTTGGCGGCGATCGCCGCGGTCACGAGCGGATCCGTGCTCGCGTGGCACGTGGAGCAGGTCTTGCCGTACCGGTTGTGCTCCGTGGTCAGGCTCCTCACGTGGCACGGCGAGCATGCGGCCGCCGAGTCGTGATACCCCGCGGTGGCCTCCAGGCTGTGCAGCGCCGGCACCGTGGAGTAGCCGGCGGAGTGACAATCCACGCACGAGGTGGGTGTCCGCGCGATGTAGCTCGATGAGTGCGGCGCGTAGTCCGGCACGTTCCAGCCCTCACCCACGGGGCTTCCCGGCCCGTGACAGGCCAGGCAGTTCGTCATGGGGTGCGCGTCCGGGAATCCCGCATGGCACGTGGGGCAGGTCACGTCCGGAACCGGCATCGGCCCGTAGATCTCGACGCCGAAGCTCCATGCCAGCCTGTCGGTGGCGCCCGACGAGTTGGTCACCGTGACCGTGACGTCGTGGCTGGCGTCATTGGCGAGCCTGGCCGTCGAGGCCGACACGAGGCCGGTCCCGGCGTCGAACGAGCCCGGGACCGCAGTGCCGTCCACCAGGACTTGCGCCACGAGGCCGGTGGTCATCCCGCCCACGCTCACCGAGATAGTGGGGCCGTCCGTGCTCACCGTGGAACCGGGCGCCGGCGAGGGTGCCGAGAGCTTGGGTGCGCTGGAGACGGTGAACGTCCACGTGTACGTCGAATACGCGTACACGTTGTTGCGCACCGACGCGACCACCGTGTGCGACCCGTTGGCCAGGTCGGCCCGTGGTGTGAAGGAAAAGCCCACGTGTGTGCCGTCCACTCTAGTGAACGTGGCGGACTGGAGCTTGTTGTCGACCTTGAGCGAGTAGTACGGCGAGCCCATGATCCCGGCGGGGTCGTAGGCCTTCACCGAGATGGGCGGGCGAACGGCGCCCACCGACGAGCCGTCCGCTGGAGCCGCCTCGGTCCAGGTCGCCGGACCCGTCTTGGTGGCGGCCAGAGCCACGGCCGGGGAGGCCAGAGCGGCCAACGACGCGAGTGAGATTGCGAGTAGGACGATTGCGAGACGAGAACGCCTGTTCCTCATGATCGTCTCCCTGTCATCGCCGGCGCGCGTGCCGCGGCCGCCGGTGTGCGGACCAACATCGTGCCATCGTTAAGCATTCTTGGCAAAGCTTGAGGATTATCGGCATCCCGTTCGCGCCGCGTGAGCGAGGACGGGTATACCTTGGTGTGGAGTCAACGGTTCGCCCAACGGAGGTGTCTGATGCCTGACGAGAAGCAGGAAGAGAAGAGCGAGACGAAGACGAAGAGCGATGCTCCCGTCGACGTCGCTGGGATCGTCGAGAACGCGTTCTTCCTTGGTCTCGGAGCGCTCGAAGTGACGCGCGAGCAGGTCACCAAGTTCACGGGTGATCTCGTCGACCGCGGCAAGATGTCCCAGGGCGACGCCAAGAAGGTCGCCGACGACATGACCCAGATGGCCAAGAAGCAGCAGGAGGCCGTCCGCTCGGTGGTCACCAAGGAGACCGACCGCGCCATGAAGGCGAGCGGCGTCGCCACCAAGTCCGACGTCGATTCGCTCAGGGAAGAGATCGCCGAGCTCAAGAAGCTGCTTGCCGCTCAGGCAGCCGGGAAGAAGCCGACCGCCGAGTAGTGCGCGCGCTGCCCGCGCAAGCGGGCGCACCGGTCCTTCCCGACTAGCCTGAGGAACGATGTCCTTGGCCGCGCACAAGCACGCCCAGCGCTATCGCGAGATCGTCACGGTCCTCATCGACGAGGGGCTCGACAACGCCCTCGACGTGACCGGCCTGCGCACGGTCGCCCCCATCCGGGGCAAGTTCACACTGGACAAGGCGGAGCCCCTTCCGGTGCGCATCCGGCACACCGTGGAGCGCCTCGGCCCGACGTTCGTGAAGCTCGGACAGGCCGCGTCCACTAGGCCCGACCTGATCCCCGAGGACATCTGTGAGGAGCTGGCCAAGCTCCAGGACCAGGTGGCGCCCATCTCCTTCGATGCCGCCCGCGAGGTCGTCGAGGGCGAGCTGGGCGCGCCCATCGCCGACGTCTTCGGCAGCTTCGACTCGATCCCGATCGCCTCGGCGAGTATCGGGCAGGTCCACGGCGCCACCCTTCCCGACGGCACCGACGTGGTCGTGAAAGTGCAGCGGCCCGGCGTGCGGCAGATCGTGGAGACCGACCTGGACATCCTGATGACTCAGGCCAGGTTCGCCCAGGACCATTCGGAGCTGGGCGACTACTACGACGTCGTGGACATCTCGGGCGAGTTCGCCGACGCGGTGCGCGAGGAGCTCGACTACATCGTGGAGGGCCGCAACGCGGACCGTTTCCGCGAGACCTTCGCCGAGGACGAGACGGTGGCGTTCCCCAAGGTGTACTGGGATTTCACCACGTCTCGGGTGCTCACGCTGGAGCGCTTCTACGGGATCCCCTTCAACCGCCCCGACGAGCTCGACGCGGCCGGCGCGGATCGGCCAGAGCTCGCGAGGCGCGGCATCTTCTGCTACCTGGAGATGATCTTCAACCACGGCTTCTTCCACGCCGACCCGCACCCCGGCAACCTCTTCGCGCTGCCCGACGGGCGCGTGGCGTTCACCGATTTCGGTCGCGTGGGGACGATCTCGCAGGTGGGGCGCGATCAGCTCGCCGATCTGTTCATGGGCATCGTGGACAACGACACGTCGCTCGTGGTGGACACGCTCATGGACGCGGCCAACTCGCGCGGCGACATCGACGTCGCGGCGCTCGAGCGCGAGGTCGGCCACCTCATCGCCAAGTACATCAACAAGTCGCTCAACGAGGTGCACGCCGGCCAGCTCATCACCGACGTGATGAGTTTGGTCCAGAATCACCACCTCGCGATGTCGTCGGAGCTCGCAGTCCTGCTGGCAACGCTCGTCGTCCTCGAGGGTCTGGGCCAGCAGCTGGACCCGACGTTCGACTTCGTGGCCGCCACCGCGCCGTTCGCGCGCAAGATCGCCGGCCAGCGCTACGAACCGGCCGCGATCGCGCAAGGCGTCCAGAGGTCGTTGCGCCGCACCAGCCGGCTGTTCACGGAGACCCCCGAAGCACTCGTGCGCCTCCTCAAGCGAGCCGGCCAGGGTGAGTTCCGCGTGGCGGTGAAGCCCACCGGCCTGGACCCCATCATGATCCGGTTCGAGGAGGCCACCAACCGCCTGGCGTTCGCGGTAGTGGTCGCCGCATTCGTCATCGGCCTGTCGATGCTGCTGTCCCAGACCGCGCTGCCCACGTGGTTCGTGTGGTTCGCCCGCGTTGCCGAGGCTTCGGCGCTCGTCATCGGCTTCTGGTTCTTCCTGTCGATCATCTGGGCCCACTGGCGCAGGTAGCGCCTCTCCGGGGCCGTGGCGCGGCTGGTCAGTCGCCGATGCCGATGAGCAGCCACGAATCCGCGAGTCTGTCGTAGGCGAGGTCGTACAGCGCCCCTGTGCGCGCGAGCACGCGGAAGCACCTGCGCGAGACGTGAGCGTCCTCGTCCCACCAGAAGCGCTCGTCCACCCAGTAGCCCACGAGAGCCTCGACCTCGTAGCGCACCCGCTTGCCCGGGATCGTGAACGAGACCGGACAGGCCCGCTCACCGTCCCACTCTACGATGACGGAGCGCTCCACCCGCTTGGCGGCCCCTTCACGCGCGCCGTCGGGCCCGTCTTCCTTGACCAGCAGATCGCTCGCCCGCGCGATCCACGGCGCGCGGAGCAGCTCGGCCACGATGGGTGAGCGCACGCCCGTCGCGAACAGGTCTATCGCCTGCCCCTCGGGATGCATGTCGTACCGCTTGATGGCGCCGTTGCGACCCACGATGTGCGAGTGCCCCCTGTGGACTGGAGAAGAAGACGCCGGCGCGACCGCCGGCGCCGAAGCTGTCCCTTCCGAGACTATCGAACATATGTTCGATTCACAAGGGCCGCGGAGCGGACGGAGGACCGTGCGCGGAACACACCCCTATCGCCGCGATCGTTCGCGCCACCTGGCTCGAGACCGGCAGCGGACGGCTCCATGGGTGGCGCTATGAGGGCGGCGGCTCTTCCACGGGTCCGGGTGCGAGGAGCCGGGGGCTCAGCAGGAGCACGACCGCCCACACCACCAGCACGAGTGCCCCCGCCACCACGGCGGTGGACGGCCCGATGGCCTGGCCCAGCGCGCCGAACAGGATCGACGAGACCGGCATGATGCCCATGAAGCACATGACGAACAGTGCCATGACGCGGCCGCGCAGATAGTCCGGCACGGACGCCTGGATGGACGTGTTGGTGATCGAGTTCGTGGCCATGAGCGCGGCGCCGGCGATCACCGACAGCACTATGGAGAGGTAGTACGACCGCGACAGGCCGAACAGGGCGAGCATGATCGCGAATCCCAGCAGGAACCACGGCATGATCCGCTCGCGCTTGACCTCGGCCGAGAAGCCGGCGACGCCCAGCGCGCCCACGACTGCGCCGAAGCCGTTGGCGGACATGAGGACGGTGACCTGGATCTCGCCCAGGTGCAGCGAGTCCTTCACGATCACCGGCAGCAGCATCATGTAGGGCATGCCGAAGACGGTCATCATCGCCGTGCTCATGAGCAGGAAGGCGACGCTGCGATGCCGGCGGGCGTAGCTCAGGCCGCCCATGAGCATCGCCACCGATCCCTCGCGGCGCCGGGGCACAGCGCCGGCCTCCGGGCCGCCACCGGGAGCGCCCCGACCGCCGCCGCGGGGATCGGAAGAGCCTTGGACCGCCGGCTTGGCTCCGTTGGCGAACCGCCCGGGCTTGATCGCCCACAGCGCGGCGATCACGAAGATGAAGCTCACCGCGTTGACGTAGAAGATCCAAGCCATCGTGGGGCCGAACAGCGCGGCGACACCCCCAGGGTTGAGCAGGCCGATGATGGCGGCCGCAACGAGCGGCCCGAGCAGCCGGGAGGACTGGAACTGGGCGGAGTTGAGCGCGATGGCGTTGAGCAGTGACCGGCGCGGGACCATGGAGGGCAGCAGCGCCTGCCAGGCCGGGAAGGTCAGCGCCGAGCACACGCCGGCCACGACGCCGAGACCGCCGAGCCAGACGAGCGCCTCGGCCGCGTGCATCTGCGCGCCCGGGCCGGTGATCGAGGTCAGAGCCCCGATCATCGCCAGGTATCCCAGAGCCGTGGCCTGCACCAGCAAGATCCATTGGAACACGATGATCAGGCGGCGCCGGTCCACGCGATCGGCGAGCGCTCCTCCAGGCACCGCGAGGAAGAGCACGGGGATGCCGGCGAGGAAGTTGATGACGCCCAGCGCGAAGGCGCCCTGGTTCAGGCCGTAGACGACCACGAGGCCCAGCGCGGTGTTCTGCATCCAAGTGCCCACGTTGGACACCAGTGCGCCGCTCCAGAAGAGCGAGAAGTCCCGATACCTGAACGACTCGAACGTCCTGCCGAACCGAGTGATGCCTGAGGGTGGAGCCTCGACATCCGCCTCGCGCGTGGCGATGTCCGCGGACGGCTCCGCGGCACACTGCGCGGTCACGTCCTCCTGCGGCGGCCCATCGCCGATGGGTTCCTCGGATCCGGCCAAATGCGTCCTTCCGTCTTTCGTCGGGCTTCGGCCAGACCGGCGGCTACGCCGGCACCACGGTGATGCGGGCTGCCGATTCCGTGCCTATCGCGCGCTGCTCCCCCGCCACCCGCACCGTCAGCGGACCGTCGAAGCGCGCCTCTTCGAGCACTTCCACCTCGGTCCCCGGGTACAGCCCCAACTCGCCGAGGTACGCGAGGAAATCCTCGCCCTCCGTCTCGTCCACCTCCACGACGCGGTACAGCGTTCCCGGCGCCGCATCGGCCAGCGAGATGCCTTCCGTGCGCGAGATCGAGCCGTCCGAGCGAGGGATCAGGTGCCCGTGCGGGCAACGCTCCGGGTCTTTGAGGAACGCCTCGAGCGCATCGGCGACCGCCGGGGACAGCGCGTGCTCCCAGCGGCAGGCTTCGTCATGCACCACGTCCCACGGCAGTTCCAGCACGTCGTGCAAGAAGACCTCGGCAAGGCGGTGGCGGCGGATGATGGACACGGCCTGCAGGCGGCCGTCGTCGGTGAGCTCGACGCCGCCTGCGGGGCGCTTCACCAGGCCGGCCTTCTCGAGCCGGCCCAGCGTCGCCGTCACAGTGGGCGCTGAGACGCTGAGGGCCTCGGCGATCTGGGAGGGGCGCACCGCGCCGCGCTCGGAGAGCTTGTAGATGGATTCGAGGTACTCCTCGAGCGTGGAGGAAGGCATGCCATCACACTCCCGGGCGTGCGATCACGGGCGATAGACGATCCGAGCGACCGGCGACTCCCATACGGCGACCTCTTTGACGGTGACCTGGGGGCCGACCTGCGCCGTCAGCTCCTCGAAGATCACGCGGGCGAGGTTCTCGGCGGTCGGAGACAGTTCCGTGAACGGTACGACCTCGTTCAGGTGGCCGTGGTCGAATCGGGACAGCACGGCGTCCAGGTCGGTCTTGAGCTGCTTGAAGTCGTAGACGATGTCGATGTCGTCCAGACGCTCGCCGGCCACCGTGACCTCGACGTCCCAGGTGTGGCCGTGCAGGTTGCGGCACTCGCCCGGGTACCCGCGCAGAGAGTGGGCGGCGTCGAAATGTCCTTTGACAGTCAGTTCGTACAAGTCGCTCTCCTCGTGGGCGGCGGGACGGCACATCCGGGCGTTGGTCCGGACCGGGTCACGAGAACAGAGTACCCTGCCCCTCGCCCGAAGCGCTGGGCGCGTCGCCCACGTCCTCGCGAAGGTCCATCGCTTCGTTGGCGAGGCCGTCGGCTTCCTTGTTGTGCTCGCGGCGGACGTGCACGTAGCGCACCTTGGAGAAGCGCGAGGCCAGACGGCCGGCGCGCTCGTAGAGCGGCTTGAGGTTGGGGTGTTTGACCCGGTACGCGCCGTTCATCTGCTTCACGACGAGCTCGGAGTCCGCGTACACCGTAAGGCCGGTGCCCACCGCGTCAGGGTGCTCGAGGGCCACGGCCAGGCCCCACAGCAGAGCCTCGTACTCCGCGACGTTGTTCGTGCACGTGCCCAGCCACCGTCCGCCTCGCGACACGACGGTGCCGGTCGGGTCCTCGAGAACGAAACCCGCGCCGGCGGGGCCGGGATTGCCTCGGGCGCCGCCGTCGGTTCGCAGCTTCCAGCCGGGGTGCGCAGGCGCCACCCGCTAGTCCTCCACGACCACGATGAGGCGGCGGCAGTTGGGGCACTCGGACACGGGCGTGCCGCCGGGCTTGCGGAGCTGCTGGATGGCCACCGCGGGCAGCGTGGTCCGGCAGCAGCCGCACATGTCGCCTTCGAGGCGTCCGGCGGCGATGCCGTTGCGGCTACCGCGGATCCGCTCGTAGCGCTCCAGGATCTCGGCGTCCACGGCCTTCGCGAGCCGGTTGCGCCTGCGCTTGAGCTTCTCGATATCGGCGAGGATGTCGCCGCCGGCCTGCTGGAAGCGCTCCACGAGCTTCGCCTCGTCGTCACCGGCACGGCTGAGCGCCTCGTCGATCTTGCTCACCTGGAGCTGCGCCATCTCGCGCTTCTCCATGAGCGCCATCATGTCGGCCTCGAACTGCTCCTTCTTGCGCCTGAGCAGGTCGATCTCGGTGGAGATGTTGGCGAGCTCCTTTGGGTTGGAGATCTGCCCGGACATGAGCTTGGCTTGCTCCTCGTCCATCTTGCCGGTCGTAGCCGCCACGGCGTCCTCGAGCTTCGCGATCTCGCGGGACAGCCGCGCGGCGAGCTCGGCCGTCTTGTCTCGCAGCTTGGCCACGTCGGCCATCTTGTGCCTGAGCTGCAAGATCGCGGTCTTCTCAGGCAGTTCGTCAAGGCGGCGCTCGGTGCGCGCTATGTCGAGGTCCGCCTGCTGGAGGTCGAGCAGTGTGTGAGCTGTGTCCATAAGCCCTCCCTCTAGGCGATGTGCCAAAGTCCGGGTCGCTCGTCGATCGATACACCGGAATCTTCCAGGCCCGGTGTTCGCGCCGCCGCGGCCGCGAGCACGGGCACGAGCGGCCATTCGGTCGCGTCGTGACCCGCCTCGATCACGGCGAGCCCCGATTCGAGTGCCTCGACCGCGCCATGATAGCGCAGCTCGCCCGTGAGCAGCACGGACGCCCCTGCCGAGATCGCGTCTCCGATAAGGCTGCCGCCGCTCCCCGACGCCGTCGCGATCAGGCCCACGGGCGTCTCGGGATCGCCCCAGAATCGGACGCCCGGAGCCCCGAGCGACCTGCTCACCTGCCCCGCGAGCTCGCCGAGCGTGAGCGGGCGCAGAGGCTCGGCGAGACGTCCCAAGCGTGCCGCGCCGCGCGCGATCGCGATCTGGCTCACGATCACGAGCGGTTCCTCGTAGGGATGCACGTCACGAGCCGCGGCCGCCACCATCGGGCCCTTGCCCGGCGGCGCCACCATCTCGAGCCGGACCTCGCCGGCGCTCATCGCGGAGCCCAGAGGGTGCGGCGCTGCGGCGGGCTCCCCCGCTTGCGGGTGCGCGCCCTCGCGAGGACTGAACCGGCCCGTTCCCTCGGCGGCGAACGCGCAGCGCTCGTACTCGCCCAGGCGGCCGGCTCCGGCGGCGGCCATCGCGGACTCGAGCGCCTCGCGGGCGGACTCGGGCGCGAACACCGTGACCAGGTCCATGGGTTGGGCGCCGGACTCGAGCACCCCGGTGACACGCAGCCCGGCGGCGACCGGCAGCGCGTCGCCGCCGACGGGCGCCCGGTCCAGGTTCGTGTGCGCGTTCACGAGCGCGATCCCGCTGCTCACAGCCTCGAACACGACTCCGGCGGCCCCTCGCCCCGGCCGAGGTTCCGGCACCTCGAGATACGCCGGGTGGTGCGTGAGAAGAGTGCGCGCACCGGCGCCGCGCGCGCGCTCCAGCGCCCCGCGAGAAGCGTCCAGCGACACGAGCACGGGGCCGGCGGGCGCGCCCGGATCGCCGGCGAGCAGGCCTACGCGGTCCCAGGGCTCCGCCCACTGCGGCGGGAACGCGTCGGCGATGCGCGCGACGAGGTCCGCGACGGTGGGGGTGGTGCCGCTCACAGCTCGACCTCCTCGGGCACGCGGCCGCGCCACACGAGCGCGGAGCGGTATCCGGCGGCGAGAAGCGCCATGCGGGCCTCGCCAAGTCCTTGGCCTACCTCGGACGGCTTGTGCGCGTCGGAGCCCAGGGTGGCCGGGATGCCCGCTTTGAACGCGAGCTTGAGGAAGTCGGGCGACGGATAGATCTCCTCGCACGGCTTGCGCCATCCCGACGAGTTGGCCTCGATGGCGGCTCCGGACTCGGCGATGGCCTCTATCGCGATCATGTAGTACGGCGTGAGCTCGCCGTCGGGCAGGTAGTTGAACTTCTTGACCAGGTCGGGATGGGTGATGACGTCGAACATTCGCGTGCGCGCGCTCGCGGCGACGTCCTCGAAGTAGCGGCGCCACACCCGGTCGATGCGCCGCCGCTGGTACTCCTCGGTGAGCCGAGGATCGTCGAACGCCCACTCGCCCTGGAAGTGCACCGAGCCGAGCACGATGTCGAACGGATACTCCTCGAGGTCCTCGGCCAGGTCCGGCTCGCAGCCGGCGAACCAGTCCGCCTCGATGCCCAGGAGGATCTCGAGGCCGCCCTGCGCTTGCGCGGCACGCTGGGCCTCACGGACGTCGTCCACGTACTCGGCGAGTTCGGACGAGGGCATCGCGTAGCCGGCATCGAAGCGCGCGGGCAGCGGGAGGTGGTCGGTGAAGGCCATGACGTCCACGCCGGACGCCCGGGCCGCCGCCACGTACTCTGCGGGCGTTCCGGAGGCGTGGCCGCAGCGGGCGCTATGGACGTGCATGTCTATCTTCATCGTCATAGCGATACTACCCCACCCGCCAGCACCGTCGCCCCGTCGTAGACCACGGCCGCCTGGCCCGGCGCGACGCCCGAGGCGGGCTCTTCCGTGAGCTCGATGGAGAGCTCACCCGGCGCGGGCACGCTCACGCGCGCCGGCAACGGATGGCCCCGGTACCGCAGCTGGACGGTGAACGGACCGGCGTCGTGGGCCTCGGGCCCGAGCGGGCCGTACTCGACCGCGTCACGCGCTGTGACCGCGCGCACCGCCAGATCGCGCTCGCGGCCCACGACGACGCGCCGCGTTTCCGCTTCCAGGCGCACCACGAACCACGGCCCGTCGGGCAGCGACAGTCCCTTGCGCTGGCCCACGGTGTAGCGCGCGATGCCGTCGTGGGTGCCCAGCACCCGGCCGTCGAGCGTCACGATCTCGCCGGGCACGAGCGCCTCGGGGCACTCGAGCGCGACGACACGCGCGTAGTCGCCGTCGGGCGCGAAGCACGTCTCGCGGCTCTCGGGCGCGTCGACGGCGGGCAAGCCCGCATCGCGAGCGATCGCGCGGACCTCGGCCTTCGTGAGCTCGCCGAGGGGGAACGACACTCGCTGGAGACGCTCGGGGCCCAGGCGGTACAGGAAGTACGACTGGTCCCGGCTCGCGTCCACCCCGCGCGCGATGCGTAGTCCACCGTCCGCCGCGGTCACGATGCGCGCGTAGTGTCCGGTCGCGAGCGCGTCCGCGCCGGCGGCGATCGCACGGTCGAGCAGCCACCCGAACTTGATGAGGTCGTTGCATACGGCGCAGGGGTTCGGCGTCTCCCCCGCCGCGTACCCGCGCGCGAACGGCACGACGACGCTCTCCCGGAACGCTTCGCGGGCGTTCCACGTGTAGTGCGGGATGCCCAGGGCGTCCGCGGCCGCGCGGGCACGGCGCGCGCTCGTGGCGTCGCAGCAGCCCTCGGCCTCGGCGCGCTCGGGGGCGGCGTCCTCGGGCAGCAGCGCGAGCGTGATGCCGGTGACGTCGTGGCCGGCGCGGACAAGCAGCGCGGCGGCCGTGGACGAGTCCACGCCGCCGCTCATGCCTATGAAGACGCGCGCCATGGGGCGCGACTCCCGTTACTGATGCGGGCTACAGGTCGCACGCCTCGGCCTGAGTGGCCGGCGTCTCTTCGTGGTCCTCGTCGGCGTGCGGGTCGAAGAGCGGGTCCGAGCTCTTGATCTCGCCGGCGATCGGCTCGCGGCCGTGCTTCTTGAGGTAGTCGTCCACGGCGACCTTGAGGCCGTCGGTGGCGAGCACCGAGCAGTGCATCTTGGCCGGCGGCAGCCCGCCGAGCTCCTCGGCCACCTGGTTCTTGGAGATCTCCACGGCGTCCTGGATGCGTCATGCCTCTGGCCATCTCGGTGACGATGGAGCTGGTGGCGATGGCCGCGCCGCAGCCCAGCGTCTGGAACTTCACGTCGTTGATGTGGTCGGTGTCGTCGACCTTGATCGTGATCTTCATGACGTCACCGCATACGGGGTTGCCGACCTCGCCCACGCCGTCCGCGTCTTCGATGACGCCCACGTTGCGCGGGTTGTTGAAGTGGTCCATGACCTTCTCGCTGTAGAGCACGAGTCTCTCCTTCGTGTGAACGGGCAGCCGCTACGCCGTGGCGCCGGAGCCGTACATGCGGTCGTACAGCGGGGTTCATCGAACGCAGGCGCTCGATGATGGGCGGGAAGACCTCGAGGAAGTAGTCCACGTCCTCGGGGGTGGACATGCGGCCCAGGCTCACGCGCAGCGATCCGTGCGCGAGCTCCGGCGGGCAGCCGATGGAAAGCAGCACGTGGCTGGGCTCGAGCGACCCGCTCGAGCAGGCCGAGCCGGTGGAGACCGCGATGCCCTTGTTGTCCAGCTGCAGCAGCATCGCCTCGCCCTCGACGCCCTTGATGATGAGGTTGGCGATCTGAGGCAGGCGGTCGGGCGCGTCCTTGCCGTTGAGGTCCACGTTGGTGACCTTCTCGAACACGCCGGCCACGAGGCGGTCGCGCAGCTCGGCGAGGCGCTCGGCCTCGGCAGCCTGGTCCTCCAAGATGAAGTGGAGGGCCTTGGCGAGGCCCACGTTGCCGGCCACGTTCTGGGTGCCTGAGCGCTTCTTGAACTCCTGGCCGCCGCCCAGGATGAACGGGGTGTAGGGCGTGCCCTTCTTCAAGTAGAGGAGGCCCACCCCGCGCGGCCCGTAGATCTTGTGCGCGGAGAACGCCGCGGCGTCCACGCCCAGCTCGGTCACGTCGAACGGGATCTTGCCCAGCGTCTGCACCGCGTCCGTGTGGAACAGCGCGCCGCGCTCGTGCGCGGTGGCGGCGAGCGCCTTGATGTCGTTGATGGTCCCGATCTCGTTGTTGCCGTGCATGATGCTCACGAGGATCGTGTCGTCGCGCAGCTCTGCGGCGAGGTCCTCGGGGTATACGATCCCGTCGGTGCGCGGCTTGAGGAACGTGACGTCGTAGCCGTTCTTGGCCATGAACTCCGCCGTATGGAGCACAGCGTGGTGCTCGTACGCGGACACGATCACATGCGAGCCCTTGCCGCGACTGCGCAGCGTGGCTCCGATGCCCAGCAGCGCGGAGTTGTCGGCCTCGGTGCCGCCGCTCGTGAAGATGACCTCGGCGGGGTGCTTGGCGTTGATGTCGTCCATGACCTGCTCGCGGGCGCTCTCGAGCGTGCGATACGCCGCGCGGCCCAGCTCGTAGAGGCTGTTGGGGTTGCCCCAATCGCGCTGCCACACGTCCACCATGATCTCGGCTACGCGAGGATCGAGCGGCGTCGTGGCCGAGGTGTCGAAGTAAACCAAGCGTTCCATCGGGTCGCCTCCGGTCCTGGTGTCCTGCCGTACTAGCCGAGGGAACCGGCCGCTGCCGGCGTCCCGTCGAGTTCCGTCTGCCGCGTCGCGACGTCGGCGATGGTCGTGGACCCCAGCGCGTCGCGCAGCGCTGCTCCGGCCTTTTCCCAAACCGGCGCCGCGGCGCACGCCGTCGTGCGCGGGCAGTCGCGAGTGCCGTCGCAGGGCGAAGGCGACAGCGGGCCCTCGAGCGCCTCGACGACGTCGAGAACGCTGATGTCCGAGGGCGAGCGTCCCAAGGTGAATCCCCCGTGGGCTCCGCGCCGCGCGGTCACTAGGTCCGCCTTGCGCAGGGTCACGAGGAGCTGCTCCAGGAACTTGATGGGGATGTGCTCGTCGGCCGCGATCTGACGTGCCGAGACCGGCTCCTCGTCGCCTTGCTGGGCAAGGTACACGAGGGCCAACAGGCCGTACTCGCTCTTGGCTGTGAGTCGCATCCAGGCACCTCCGCGGGCGTTCGCCCTAATCCATACCCAAAAGGTAGGAATAGGGACAGACTACGCGGCGGCGCGGGGTGGGTCAAGGCCGGGCGCGGCCGGGCGCGGGCACCGCGCGGCGCGGCCCCGCGCGGCCGGGCGCGGCCGGGCGACCGCTAGCCGAGCGTCTTGAAGAGGTTCGCCATCTCGATGGCGCCGTTGGCGGCGTCCCAGCCCTTGTTGCCGCCCTTGGTGCCGGCGCGCTCCACGGCCTGCTCGATCGTGTCCGCGGTGATCACGCCGAAGATCACGGGCACGCCCGAGTCCAGTCCCACCTTGGCCACGCCCTTGGCGACTTCGCCGGCGACGTACTCGAAGTGGGGCGTGCCGCCGCGGATGACCACGCCCAGCGCGAGGACCGCGTCGTAGCGCCCCGAATCAGCGAGCTTGCGCGCGACCATCGGGATCTCGAACGCCCCGGGCACCCACGCGGTGTCTATGGCCTCGGGGTCTACGCCGTGGCGCTGCAACGCGTCCATGGCCCCCGCAAGCAGCCGATTGCTGAGCAGCTCGTTGAAACGGCTCACCACGATGCCGACCTTGAGGCCTTTGCCTATCAGGTCACCTTCGAAGACGGTCATGCGTCAGTCCTCCTTGGTCGCGGCGGGATCGGCCGAGGCCTCTCCCCTCTCCGCCGGGTCGTCGAACGAGAGCGAATGGTCCATGCGGTCGCGCTTGGTGCGCAGGTACGCGACGTTGTCGGGGCACGGCGGCACCTCGATGGGCACCTGCTCCGTGATCGTGAGCCCGTAGCCCTCGAGCCCCACGACCTTCGTCGGGTTGTTGGTGAGCAGGCGCATGCTCGTGAGGCCAAGGTCCGCCAGGATCTGGGCGCCTATCCCGTAGTCGCGCAGGTCGGCCGGGAAGCCGAGCTCCTCGTTGGCCTCCACGGTGTCGCGCCCCTGCTCCTGGAGCTCGTAGGCCCTGAACTTGTTGAGCAGGCCGATGCCTCGGCCTTCGTGGCCCACGATGTAGAGGATCGACACCGGCGCCCTCTTCCTGGACGCGGCGCATGGCCTCGTCCAGCTGAGCGCCGCAGTCGCAGCGCAGCGAGTGGAAGATGTCCCCGGTCATGCACTCCGAGTGCACGCGCACGAGGACGTCATGCTTGCCGGCAACGTCGCCCGCGACCAGGGCGATGTGCGTGGTGTCGTCGATGTTGGTGCAGTAGGCGTGCGCCGTGAACTCGCCGTACGTCGTTGGGAGCCGCACGGTGGAGCGGCGCTCCACGAGCTTCTCGGTGCGACGGCGGTACCGGATGAGTCTCGGCCACCGTGACCATCGTGCAGGCCGAAGCGGGCCGCGACCTCCTCGAGCTGCGGCCGGCGCGCCATGGTGCCGTCCTCGTTCATGATCTCGCAGATCACGCCCGCGGGCGCCAGCCCGGCCATGCGCGCGAGGTCCACGGCGGCCTCGGTGTGACCCGCCCGCTCGAGCACGCCGCCTGGGCGCGCCCGCAGCGGGAACACGTGCCCCGGCATGGAGATGTCCTCGGGCCGCGTCGCCGGGTCGGTGGCCGTGGCCACGGTGACGGCGCGGTCCGCCGCGGAGATCCCGGTGGTGATCTTGCCCTTGGCGCCGATGGACACGTGGAAGGCGGTGCCCTGTTCGCTTGTGTTGCGCAGCGCCATCACCGGGATGTGCAGCTCGTCGAGCCGCTCACCGGTCATGGGCAGACAGATCAGCCCCCGGCCGTTGGTGGCCATGAAGTTGATCGCGTCGGGCGTGACCTTCTCGGCGGCCATCACGAAGTCGCCCTCGTTCTCGCGGCCCTCGTCGTCGGTGACGATCACCATGCGGCCGGCGCGTACGTCTTCCAGGGCGGTCTCCACGCCTACGAACGGCGCATGGACCGTTGCGGTGGTGGTAGCGGCGGTATCGGGTCTGGTGTCGTTGTCGGTCATCGGTCGGTGAACTCCTTGAGCATGTCGCCCAGGCCCCGGCGGCCGTCCGAGACGGAGCCGGCGTCCTGCGCGTGTCCTGTATAGAAAGCCACGAAGCGGCGAACGTACTTGGCCAGCGTGTCGGCCTCGACGTTGACGTGGTCGCCGGGCTTGAGGGCGGCCAGCGTCGTCGATTGCTCGGTGTGCGGGATGACCGCCACCTCGAAGCCGTTGGGCACGATGCGAGACACAGTGAGGGAGATGCCCGCGACGGCGATCGACCCCTTCTCGGCTATGTACGGGAGCACCTCTACCGGCGGCTTGAAGGTGTAGGTCGTGGAGTTGCCGGAGCCGAGCCGCCCGGCGAAAGTCCCCACCCCGTCCACGTGCCCGGTCACGAGGTGCCCGCCCAGGCGGTCGGAGAGGCGCATCGCGCGCTCGAGGTTCACCTTGCCGCCGGTCTTGAGCTCGCCCAGCGTCGTGCGGCGCACGGTCTCCTCGGACAGGTCGGCGAGGAACGCGCCGCGGATGAACGAGACCACGGTGAGACACGCCCCGTCCACGGCCACGGAATCGCCTATGGCCATGTCGCGTCCGAAGTCCGGCGCGTAGACCTCCAGACGCATGCCGCCGTCGCTCGTGCGCTCGGTGCGTGCGATGGTGCCGACTTCCTCGATGAGCCCTGTGAACATCGGTCCTCCCGGTCGCTAGATGATCTTGCGTCGCCACTGCACGGTGGCGACCTCTCCGGTGACGCCGGCCTCGAGCGCGTACACGCGCCGCTCGAGCTCGGTGGTGGGCATCTCGTCCTCGCCGCGGTAGATCCCCGGCGCCTGCACGCCGGCGATCCGCCGGCGGTGACCACGACGAGTGCGTCGAGCAGGCGCGAGTCCCATACCGAGGTGAACGTGCGCGGGCCCGTCTCCGCGAGCACGTGCACCGCGCCCAGGCCGGCGAGCGCCTCGGCGGCGCTGGATACCCCGCGGTCGGCGTCGTAGAGGGCCACCTCGACGCCCGCGTCCACGAAGGGCGCGAGCGCGGACCCGGCGGTGTCGTGCGGCACGAGGATCGCGGCGGGCCCCAGGCCGTCGTTGAAGGCCTTGGCGTGCAGACCGGGCAGCGTCTCGCCGCACAGCACCGCTCGGAGCGGCTGACGCTCGTCCGGCGTGCCGTCAGGCCCGCGCCGCGTGAGCGACGGATCGTCGCCCATGAGCGTGGTAGCTCCCACCATGACCGTGTCGGCCGCGCGGCGCAGGCGCATCGTGATCACGGCACCGTCGGGCCCGGTCGATCTCGGTTCGCGCACCCGGCAAGGTCGACGGCCGCGCGTCGATGGACAGGCCCACCTTCACCGTGAGCCACGGGCGGCCGGCGGTGTTCGCGAGCAGCCATTCCTCGAGGTGGTCCGCGAGCGCCTCGGCATCGTCCACGGCGGCGTAGCGGACGTCCACTCCCAGGTCGCGGAGGCGCAAGGCGCCGTCGCGCGCGAGCGGGTCGGGGTCGATGATGCCCACCACCACGCGGGCGACGCCCGCGGCGGCGAGCGCGTCCACGCACGGCGGCGTCTTGCCGTGGTGGGCGCAGGGCTCGAGCGTCACGTAGGCCGTGGAGCCGCGCGCGCCGTCACCGGCGTCGGCGATGGCGCGGACCTCGGCATGGGGACCGCCGGCACGCTCGTGGAAGCCTTCGCCCACGACGGCGCCGTCGGGCGACACCAGGACGCAGCCGACCCACGGGTTGGGGGCGGTGAGGCCGCGCCCGCGCTCGGCGAGCTCGGCGGCGCGACGCATGAACGGATCGCCTATGCGGGCGACCGGGTCTTCGAACAGGCGCAACTGCGCACTCCTTCTTCTCCCATCCGGACTATGACCGTCGGCTCCGGAGTCTCACCGGATCGGCCCTGCCGCGGGTGACGCGTGCAGGGTTCGCGGGCTATCACCGCCGGTGGGGAATCTCACCCCGCCCTGAAGAAAGCATGGGAGATTGTAACACTGAAGGAGCATGCGCCAAGGTCCTTACCGAAGGCGAACCGTCCTCGCGGGCCCTTCTGTCCCCGCCCCGATCGGGCCTTCGGACCACTCCAGCGCTAGTCCAGGATGAGCCTCACCGTGGTCACGCCCTCGTCCACGCGCACGACCTCGAAACCGAGCTCGTCCACGACCTGGAGCATGCGCTTGTTGTTGGAGTTGACGTAGCCGTCCACTCCCCGCAGCCCCTTCTCCTGGGCGATCCCGATGATGACGTCGGTGAGCTTGAAGCCGAGGCCCTTGCCCTGGTAGTCGTCGTGCACAACGACGGCGAACTCGCCGCAGCCTTGTTCTCCCTCGGCCATGAGGCGAGCCACGCCTATGAGGCGCTTCTTCTTGCCTTTGGTGAGCTCGGCGACTATCGCCATCTCGCGGTCGTAGTCGATGTTCGTGAAACGCACGAGCATGTCGTGGCTGATGTTGGCGAGGTTCTCGAAGAAACGGTCCCTCAGCGTGGCCTCGGACATCCCCGCGAGCATCTCGAGCTTCCATGGGCTCGTCCTCGGGCTTGATGGGCCTGAGCAGGACCTCGGTGCCGTCGTTGAGCTTCCACGGCGTGATGTAGCGGGTCGGGTACGGGGTGATCACCAAGTGCGGGTACGCGGGCTTGCCCGGCGAGGACGCTCTCGTCGATCACGATGCGCGCGTCCACGGCGATCACGCGACCGCCGGCTACCACGAGCGGGTTGATGTCGATCTCCTCGATCTCGGGGAAGTCCACGGCGATGTTGGACAGCTCGGTGAGCAGCTCCTCGATCGCGCCCAGGTCGGGGGGCGTCACCCCGCGAGGCGGCTTGTGCATGAGCTTGAAGACGCGCGTCTCCTCCATCATCCGCCGCGCCAGCACCTGGTTGAGCGGCGGCAGGCTCACCGCGAAATCGGCAAGCCCCTCGGCCGTGACGCCGCCGGCCCCGAACACGAGCACGGATCCGAACTGGTGGTCCTTCTTCATGCCGAGGATCAGCTCGAAATCCACGTTGCGGATCATCTTCTGAACGGCGACTCCCTCGATGCGAGCGCGCGGCGCGCCCTTCTTCACCCGCTTGAGCATCCGAGCGAACGCGGCCTCCAGGTCCTGCGGCCCGCAGACGTCCGTCTCCACACCGCCCACGGCGGTCTTGTGCGTGATCTCGTGGGACACGACCTTCAGGACCACCGGATAGCCGATCCTCTTGGCGGCCGCGAGCGCTTCGTCCAGGTCCCGGGCCATCCTCTGCGCGACGACGGGGATGCCGTACGTGCGCACGAACCGCTTGGACTCCTCCTCGGTGAGCACCTTGCGTCCGCTGCGTGCGACGCGCCGCAGCATCGCCTGAAGGTTGTGGCGAGGCGGCGCGACGTCGATGGGCAGCTCGGCGGGCGTCTCGTAGAGCAGCTCCAGGTTCCCGGCGTACCGGTACATGCCCAGGTACGTCTTCACCGCGGCCTCCGGCGTGTCGTAGCAGGGCACGCCCGCGCGCTGGAAGATCTCGCGGCCGCCCTCGACGGTCTTGCCGCCCATGAGGACCGTGATCACCGGCTTGTACGGGTCCTTCCTCACCAGCTCCGCGACCTGCTCGCCATCTGGTCGGGGCGCGCGTTGCCTTGAGGCGTGTAGATCACCAGGATGCCGTTGACCGCGGGGTCCTTCAGACACGCCGCCACGGCCGACGACGAAGCGCTCGCTGCCCGCGTCGCCCAGGAGGTCCACCGGGTTGCCGTGGCTCCAATATGGCGGCAGCGCGGCATCGAGAGTCGCCATAGTCTTGTCCGACAGCTCGGCCAGATTGCCGCCGAGCTCCACGAGCGTGTCGGTCGCCATCACGCCGAGGCCGCCCGCGTTGGTCACTATCGCGACACACGGCCCGGTAGGCAGCCGATGCGAGTCGAGCACCTCGGCAGCGTGGAACAGGTCGGCGACCTCATGGACGCGCACGATACCAACGCGGCGGAACGCGGCCTCGTAGATCTCGTCGCCCCCCGCCAGCGCGCCCGTGTGCGAGAGCGCGGCGGCGGCGCTCTCCGAGTAGCGGCCCGGCTTGAGCACGATGATCGGCTTGGTGCGGGCGAAGCTGCGGGCGGCGCTCATGAAGCGCCTGGCGTTCCCGATGCTCTCCATGTAGATGAGGATGCTGCGGGTGTGCGGGTCCTCACCCAGGAAGTCGACGAGATCGGCGAAATCCACGTCGACCATGCTGCCCACCGAAGCGAACATCGAGAACCCGACGTGCGAGCTCACGGCCCAGTCCAGCATGCCGGTGCCCAGCGCTCCGCTCTGGGAGATGAGCGCGATGTTGCCCGGCTCCGGCTCCATGGCCAGGAACGACGCGTTGAGCCCCACCGTGGGCCGTATGATGCCCAGGCAGTTGGGGCCTATCACGCGCATGGGGTAGCCCCGAAGGATCTTCTTGATGCGGCGCTCCAGCGCGAGACCCGGCTTGCCCGTCTCGCCGAAGCCGGCCGAGACGACGATGCAGCCGTGGACCCCGACCTCGGCACACTCCTGCAGCACGTCGGCGACGGTCGCGGCGGGCGTGGCCACGATCGCGAGGTCGATCGCCACCGGCACGTCCCGGATGCTCGGGAAGCACGGCACGCCCAGCACGCGCTGATGATGGGGGTTGATCGGGAACACCGAGCGCCCGGAGCGTATGAGGTTGTCCATGATCGTGCGGCCTACGGTGCCTTCCTTCTCGGTGGCACCTATGAGCGCGACGGTCTCGGGATCGAGCATCTTCTTCATGCGGGGCACCTCCACACCCAGCTTTCCCCCAATGACTCCCCGATGACCGCTGGCGACCGGTGCGATCGCCCCGCGAGCAGGTCCGGGCGGTTGGGTGTCAGGGCCGTCGGTGAGAATGAGAGTGGCACCGGGACGGTGCGGGACAGCTCGGGGGCCCGCGGCGGACCGGACTGTACCCGGCACCCGACCCCCTCGTGGGAGGCGATAGTGGCGCGAGCGGCACTCATATGGGAACCGAGGCTCACGACCTACGACCTGGGCGACCGGCACCCGCTGGACCCGCGGCGGCTCACCCTCACGGTGGAGCTCATGAACGAGTACGGCCTGCTCTCGGCGGACACGGTGGTCGCACCCCGCCCCGCGACGGACGAAGAGCTCGAGCTCGTCCATTCACCCGGCTACATCGAGCAGGTCTACGAGGCCAGCGACTGGGGGGCGGGGCTCCCGGTGGGCAGCGGCCTGGGGACCGAGGACAACCCGGTGGTCCCCGGGATGCACGAGATGGCGGCGCTCGTGTGCGGAGCCTCCATCGTCGCCGTCCAGGAAGTGCTCCAAGGCGGCCACACACGCAGCTTCTCCATAGCGGGCGGCCTGCACCACGCTCACAAGCACCGCGCCGCCGGGTTCTCCATCTACAACGATCCGGCGGTCGCCATCGCGGTCGCGCGGCGAGACCGTCCCGGCCTCAAGGTGCTCTACATCGACATCGACGCGCACCACGGCGACGGCGTTCAGGAGGCGTTCTTCGCCGACAGGGACGTGCTCACCGTCTCCATCCACCAGAGCGGCATGCACGCCTTCCCGGGCACCGGCTTCGCCGCCGACCTCGGGGACGGCCCCGGCACCGGATCCGCCGTCAACGTCCCCCTGCCGAGGGGCGCCACCGACGCCTGCTTCGCCCTCGCGATGCACGAGGTCGTGGACCCGCTCGCTCGAGCCTTCGAGCCCGACGTCATCGTGGCGCAGGTGGGCGTGGACGCCCACTACTCCGACCCGCAGACCGACCTCGGCATGACACTGCCGGGGTACCGGTCGGTGGTGGGCGACATAGTCTCTCTCGCCGACGAGCTGTGCGAGGGACGCCTGGCCGCGCTCGGTGGCGGAGGCTATCACATCGTCGAGGTCGTGCCGCTGGCATGGACCTGGACCATGTCGCGGCTCTTGGGCGTGGAACTGCCGGACGCCGTCCCGGAGCCGTGGCGCGAGCTCGTTCGCTCGTCACTGGGCGTGGAGCCGCCCACGAGCCTGGGAGCGCACGACCGTCACGAGGTGCCCGCGGAGCAGGCGGATCTGGCGCTCGCGCTCACGCGAGACACGGTGCGCGAGGTCCGGGCCCTCGTGTTCCCTCATCACGGGCTCCGGCCGTAGGGCCCCGCCACCGAGGTGCGCGGGTCTCATGCCTGGGCAGCACGGCGGGGCCCGACCGCTCCGGCCGGGCCCCGACCTTCCCGCGCTAGCGGAGTCGGACCGTCCTCGCGGGCTCCTTCACTCTCACCCTGACCGGGCCGCCGACCAGGGGCTGCACCGAAACGGACGCGTCGGTGCTCGCCGGACCGAAGACCAGCAGGTAGCAGCCGGAGCCGGCGGTGGTGGTCGTGACCGGGATGGTCGTCCCGCCGTCAATGGCGTGCAGGTCCGAGTCGTATAGCCGCCAGGCCGTGGCGGCGCCCATGATGCGCAGCGTGGCCGTGTCCTCGATGGTCCGCCACTCGGCGTAGCCCTCGGTGCCGATGCTCACGGTGGTGGTCGCGTCTCCGGGCAGCGAGGCTATCGTGGCCCTGGGCCTGAACATCGAGCTGCCGAACCTCATCCACTCCTGACCGCCGCGGTCCACGACGTTCAAGTCGCCCATGTCACGCGAGCCGAAGCCCGGTATCTGCAGGAACATGGCGGCCAGCGTGTCGCCGGCCCCCGCGTCGAAGAACTGGAGCCCGTAGTCCGGAACGGAGCCGAACAAGTGCCCCGGGGAGCCCGGCATGTCGCTGAGCGTGAGCCTCGCCGCGCCGTCGGCGGTCCATACCGGGGAGCTCTGATCCTCGTTGACGAGCAGCCATTCATCGCCCAGCCGCGCCTGCCAAGCGCTCGGAAGCGGGGCCGCGGTGGCGAGCTTCTCGCCTATGACCATGTCGGTCCGGTAGTGGCCGTAGCCGCTAGGCATGTTGAGCACGAGGTACGACCTGTTGCCCGAGTTCACGCGCCGTAGCGACCAGTTCTTCGTGTCCGGGTACCAGCGCCCGTCGGTGCGCAAGCGCCACGGGCTCGTGCTCGACGTCCAGCCGTCCATGTGCAAGGACGTCAGGTAGACGGCACGCGGGCCGGTGGTGGATGCCGTGGTGCGGTAGGCCGAGCCGCTCTCCGCCCAGTACCCAGTCACCGCCGCGACCTGGGCCGCGGTGGTGGGCACGAGCGGCGGGATGGCCGTGGGGCTGATCTGTGCGGGCATGCGCGGGATCGAGCGGCGCTCGGCGAGCGCCCGCAAGAGGATCCGCTGCGCAAGCGTCTCGAGGACGCCCGAGCTCAGCGGTGCCACGCCCTCGGCGATGACCGCGAGGCGGGCATTGGGCGCGACCGTGAACGCGGCGTGGTAGTCGCTCGAGTCGCCGCCCTTCATCCAGCCGGTGACGCCAACGGCCCGCAGCCCCGGCTCGGTGATCGTGTCCCAGCCCAGCCCGTAGCGCGTGTTGTTGCTGGGAACCGGGTTGAACGTGCCCACGGTCTGGTCCACGCCCATCTGCGCCACGGATGCCGCGGAGAGGATGCGGACACCGTTGTAGACGCCGCCGTTCATGAACATCGAGGCCATCTTGGCCAGGTCCGTGGGCGTGGAGTAGACGGCCCCCGAGCCGAGCGTGTTCACGACCTCGCGCGGGTTCGGCGTCGAGCCCGTGTAGCACAGGGCGTAGGTGCCGGGCGCGAAGTCGTGATGGGGTACGTGGTGTTGGTCATGCCGAGGGGCGTGCAGGATCTCGTCGCTCACGTACTGGGCGTATGTCTCGCCCGTGACCTGGGACCAGGTTCTCGATCATCGTGAAGCCGTCGTTGCAGTACACGGACATGTAGCCGGGTGTGTGCGACAGCCGCTCTTCCCCGATGGCATCCATCATCTGCTGCGCGTAGTCGGGACCAGGCGCGACGTGATGCGTTGCGGTACTCGGAGCCGGGGAAGCCCGACGAGTGGTTGAGGAGCATGCGCACCGTGATCTGGCGGTACTCCGGCGACATCATCTGGAACGCCGGGATGTAGGCGGTTAGCGGAGCGTCCAGTGGACCAGCCCTTGGTCCACGAGCTTCATGGTGGCTACCGTCGCGAACATCTTGCTCACGGAACCGATGCCGTACATCGTGCTCGCTTGCGGCTTGGCCTGCGTGGCCACGTTGGCGTAGCCGAAGCCGCCTCTCCAAACGATGCGGTCACCGTCCACCAGCGCGACGGACATCGATGCCGCTCCAGTCTGACTCAGCAGCGCATTGGCCGCCGACCGGGCATCGGCGATCGTCGCCGTGTAGGTAGGGGCCGCGAAGGCCGGACGGGCCGCGGCGGGCCGCTCCATGGGAACCCCGGCCGCACTGCCCACACATGAGGCCGCCAGGAGGGCGGTGATCACTAGGACCGACAGTGCTCGGGACATGCGCGACGACAGCGAACGCTTCATGACGGTAGCCTCCCCGGTCGTGAGAGCGGGCCACGCGAGAAGCGCGCGGCTCGCTACAGGACTCCGCTTGGCTTACCCTAAGAGCCGCTCGGCTCCTGTCTCGGGCGACCAAAGGCGGTCCATATGGGGTGAGCGGGAGTCCGGGCATGCCGGAGAGAGCGCCGGCAGCGGCGGGCGGCGCGCACGATCCCGGGCGGGCGGTCGCCCTAGACGACGTGCCTCGAGCGCAGCTCGGCCTCCCCCGCCTCGCGGATCTGGGCCAGGGCCGCAACGGGGTCCTGCGCGCCGAACACCGCGTTGCCCGCTACGAACATCCGGGCCCCGGCGGCTACCACGCCTTGGATCGTGTCGGCGTTGATGCCGCCGTCGACCTCGATCATCGCGCGCGAACCGGTCTCGCGGACGAGCGCGGCCAGACGCGCTACCCGGCCCACGGCGCCTTCGATGAAGCTCTGGCCACCGAAACCGGGGTTGACGCTCATGACGAGCACGTAGTCCAGATCGGGCAGGATGTCGCGGACGGTCTCCAGAGACGTCGCGGGGTTGAGGGCGACGCCGGGCTTGGCCCCCGCGTCACGGATGACCTGGACCACGCGGTGCAGATGGGGTGCCGCCTCCACGTGCACGGTGATCATGTCCGCGCCGGCATCGAGGTACCACTGCACGGTCGTCTCGGCGTTGTCGATCATGAGGTGGACGTCCAGCGGCACCGTCGCGACGGCCTTGAGCGCTTTGACCACAGGCGGGCCGATGGTCAGGTTGGGCACGAAGTGGCCGTCCATCACGTCCACATGGATGACGTCGGCGCCTCCCCGCTCGGCCAGCTGGACCGCCTCTGCCAGTCTGGTGAAGTCCGCCGAGAGGATGGACGGGGCCATCAGGATCCTGTCGGTCACGCTGCGCTCCTTTGCCCTTGAGAACGTGGCGGTCAGGTCTTGGTCGGACGCCGGTCCGCGCCCGGTAGGGTCAGCGGGCTACAATCGGCCAGGCTCGTCTTCTTCCACGAGTCCCATGCCGTGAAGCTCGTCCGTAGCCGCACGGCCCATAAGGATGTCCTCGGCGGCGGTGGGCGGCACCTCGCCCGCCAGCACCTGACGCGCGAGGTGGGTGATCGGCAGCTCGATGCCGTGCTTCACGCCTAGCTCGTCCACGGTGACGGCGCTCGTCGCGCCCTCGGCGACCATGTGCGTCTTGGTCTCGTAGCTGGCGACGGAGCCCCCATTGGCGATCTCTTCGCCCAGGCCACGGTTTCGGCTGTGCCGGGACGTCGCTGTGGCGATGAGGTCGCCCATGCCCGAGAGCCCCATGAAGGTGAGCGGCTTGGCGCCCAGATGCGTTCCCAGCCGGCTCATCTCCGCAAGGCCGCGGGTGATGAGCGACGCCTTGGAGTTGTCGCCGTAGCCCAGGCCGTCGGCGATCCCGGCCGCGATCGCGATGACGTTCTTCGTGGCGCCGCCCAGCTCCACGCCTATGACGTCGGGGTTGGTGTAGGGCCTGAACGTCCGGGTTGCGAAGAGCTGCTGGAGCCGGTCGCCCACCGCCGGGTCGTACGACGCGATGACCGTGGCCGAGGGGATGCCCTTGCCTACCTCTTCGGCGTGGTTGGGACCCGAGAGCGCGGCGAGTCGCGAGCGGTCCCCCAGCACGTCTTCGAGGACCTCGGTCATGCGCATGAGCGTGCCGGCCTCGACGCCCTTGGCGAGCGACACGACAGGGGTGTCCGCGGCGAGGTGGGGTCCGAACTGCACGGCCACGGAGCGCACGATGTGGCTGGGAACCAC
The DNA here is from genome assembly GCA_963768865.1 of uncultured Coriobacteriia bacterium. GTDB lineage: Bacteria > Actinomycetota > Coriobacteriia > Anaerosomatales > CAVYJL01 > CAVYJL01. Next base: position 322,670 of record CAVYJL010000009.1, read on the forward strand.
AACGACGACGACCTCGGCTCCGTCCACGACCCATTCCAGGTCGCACGACGCCTCCACGGTGTCAGGGAGCTCCACGTCGCGCAGGTACATCGGGTTGTGCCGGGTGGCCTGGATGCCCTCGGCCACGTCGCACTCGTGCGCCCACAGGCGCACGGGGACCGGCTTGGTCCCCAGCAGACGGCTCACGGCGGTGCCCCATGAACCGGCACCGATCACTGCGACATGCATCGAGTCTCCCCCCGGAAGTCCGGTCTAGCGGCCGCCCGTGCCCTCGTCGCGATAGCGGGTATCGGGCGGGAAGATGCCCCACGTGGCCTTGCGTTCGGTACGGTTGATGATACGTCCGATGTTGGTCCTGTGGCGCCAGATGACGATGCCCGCCGCCATGACGGAGAACGCGAGCGTGAACCAGTGCATCGGATACATGAACGCGACGAACAGCGGATAGAGCATCGCGGCCACGATGGAGCCCAGCGAGATGTACCGGCTGGGGATGGCGACCACGAAGAAGACGACCGCCAGGGCGACGAACGCCAGCGGGGTGATCACCGTGATGACGCCGGCGCCCGCGGCGAGCCCTTTGCCGCCCTTGAACCCCATGTACGGCGAATACGTGTGCCCGATGATGCACGCAAGCCCCGCGAGCACGAGGGTGAGATCGTGCCATCCCCACGGCGTGAGCAGCAGCGGCAGCAGCACGGCCACGACGCCTTTGAAGTAGTCCAGGAAGAACACGGCGAAGCCGGGCCCCTTGCCCAGTACCCGGAACGCGTTGGCCGCCCCGGTGTTACCGCTGCCGTGCTCGCGGATGTCGATCCCCCGCACCCACTTGCCTATGAGCAGCGCCCAGGGGATGCCGCCTATGAGGTACGCGGCCACGACACATGCGGCGGCCACCGCGACCTGCACCCACAACTGGCTGTCGAACAAGACGGCGGCGAACATGCTCAGTCGCTCTTGCTCTTGAACGTGAGTATCACCGGCGTCCCGGTGAGCTCGAAGGACTCGCGCATGCGGTTCTCGAGATAGCGCCGGTACTGCTCGTCTGCGAGCCGGGGATGGTTGCAGAAGAACGAGAACCCGGGCGGGGCCACCCTCGTCTGCGTGGCGTAGTTCACCCGCAGCGTCTTGTTGCCGCGCGACACCGTATGGCCGAAGTCACGCAGCTCGGTGAGCATCTTGTTGAGCGCGCTGGTCGTGATCTTGCGCTCGTAGTTCTCGTATACGAGGTCGGCGGCCTCCCAGATCCGGTCCATGCCTCGGCCGGACAGAGCGCTCACACGCACGACCGGCGCGAACGAGATGAACCCGAGCTTCGTCGTCATCTGGTCGGCCAGCTCGTCGCGCGCCTCCTCGTCCTTCACCAAGTCCCATTTGTTGAGCAGCACGACGACGGCGCAACCGCGCTCCACCGCGAAGTTCGCGATGCGCTGGTCGCCGTCGGTCACGCCCTGCGAGGCGTCCACCACGAGCAGCGCGACATCGGCACGGTCCATCGCGCGCATAGCGCGCACGAAGCTGTAGTACTCCACGGACGAGTCGATCGCGCCCTTGCGGCGCAGCCCCGCGGTGTCGAGCAGCCGGTATCGCACGCCGTCGCGGTCCACCACCGAGTCGATGGTGTCACGCGTGGTCCCCGCCACTTCGCTCACGATGGAGCGCTCCCGGCCGGCCAGCTTGTTGAGCAGCGAGCTCTTGCCGGCGTTGGGCTTGCCCACGATGGCGATGGGGATGCCGTCCTCCTCGACGCCGCCTTCATCGGCCGGGGGCAGCGCGTCTACCACGGCATCGAGCAGGTCGCCGGTACCGTGACCATGCAGGGCGGATACCGCCCAAGGCTCGCCGAGGCCCACCGACCAGAAGTCGTGGATGGCCTCCTCGCGCCCGGGCGTGTCGAGCTTGTTCACGATGAGGAACACGGGCTTCTCGGAACGCTGGAGGATCCGCGCTACCTGCTCGTCATCCGCGATAACGCCTGTGGAGCCGTCCACCATCATCAAGATGACGTCGGCCTCCTCCACCGCGGTGAGCGCCTGTTCTTTGATGGAGGGGGCGAACGCGTCGGCCCGGTCGAAGTCGATCCCGCCGGTGTCGATGAGCATGAAGTCGCGCCCGTTCCAATCGGCGCGATGGTAGCTGCGGTCGCGCGTCACCCCGCGCGCCTCGTGCACGATGGCGTCGCTGGTCTGCGTGAGGCGGTTGACCAGCGTGGATTTGCCCACGTTGGGTCGGCCTACTATGGCGACGACGGGTAGAGACATGGCTGCCTTTCAGCCCTCGGATCCGGGTGGGTGTGCTGTCGCGCGTCCGGGGGCGCTGCGCCCAGCCCGAGCTCGGCGAGCAGGCCGGGAGCGTCGGATGATACCACGCGGACCTGGGCTTCCGCCCGCGTGCCGAGGTCGGTCGCCGGCACGCCGTCGAGGGTGACCCCGTCGTCGTTGAGCACGAGGTCCGGCACGAGGTAGTCCCAAGGTGTCTCGCCACGGTCCCGTGCGGCGGCCGCGTCGGCCGCGATCGCCGCGACCAGGTCCTCCCCTGTGAGCAGTCCCGCGACGCTCACGTTGCCGCCCATGAAGGCGTTGGGGACCGCCAGGACGCGCAGCGTGCTCGCAGCCTCGGGCAACCCCGCTACGGCGCCCTCGAGGACCGGCGCGAACAGCTCGCCGGTCACGAGCACGGCACGCCGAGTGGCGGGGCCCTCGGCAGCGGCGCCGGGAACGCCCTCGGCAGCGGCGCCAGGGCCGCCCTCGGCAGCGGCTCCCGACCCGGCGTCCTCGCGCTCCGCGAGCGTTGACGCCCATTCGTCCAAGAACACGCGCACCATGCCGATGCCGTTCTCGTACTGAGGGAAGCCGTCGTAGTCGTCCGCCGGGGGAACGGGCAGGCCGGCGGCGAGGTAGAACTCGTCGGCCGCCTGCAGCCAGGTGTCGCCTCGCACCTCGCGCGCCCGCTCCTGCCACGGCCGCAGGGCCTCGACCACAGCGGCCGCGTCCAGCGGCTGCTCGTACGAGGCGTCGAAGCGGTCCTGATGCCGCGTGTAGCCCAAAGGCACGACGCCCACGGACTCCACCGCTTCCTGCCGCGTCGCCAGCCAGCCGAGCGTCCGAGTGAGCTCGTCGCCGTCGTTGACCCCCGGCACGAGCACGATCTGCACGTGGAAGCGCACGACGGCTGCCGCGAGCTCGTCGAAGCGCTCGAGCGCATGGTCCTGGGCGCGACACCGCACGAGCGCCGCGCGGGCCTGCGGGGACACGGCGTGCAAAGACAGGTACAGAGGGCTCAGCCGCTGCTCGATGATGCGCGCGACGTCGGCGTCGGTGAGGTTCGTGAGCGTCACGAACGTGCCGGCGAGCCATGAGAGCCGGTAGTCGTCGTCACGCAGGTACAGCGACGGGCGCAGGCCCGCAGGCAGCTGAGTCATGAAGCAGAACGCGCAGTCGTTGGCGCACGTGCGCACCCGGTCGAAGACGGGAGCGGCGAAGTCCAGCCCCCATGTCTCGCCGGGAGCGCGCTCCAGAGTGGTCGCGAACCGCTGCCCGCCGCGCTGGCCCAGCAGCGACACCGTGCCTTCGTCCGCGTTCCACCGCCAGTCGATCACGTCGCGCAGCGCCAGCCCGTTGGCTGTGAGCACGCGATCACCGGGCTCGAGACCGCCCCGCTGGGCGGGCCCGCCCGGGTCCACGGCCGCGATCACTCCCCCGCGTGCCGAGGGCTGATCGACGTTCCCGTACGCAGGGGCGCCGCGGTCGGTCATCGCGACCCACCCTCAGGAGGCATCGTCCATCGCCTCGATGGCATCGATCACGCCCCGCATCTGTTCGTCAGGCGTGGAGGCCCCGGCCGTGACCCCCACGGTGCTCGCGCCGGCGAACCACGCGGGGTCGAGCTCGTCGGCGGTCTCCACGTGGTGGGTGCGCTCGTTCACGTTGCGCGAGATCTCGGCCAGTCGCGTCGTGTTGCCGGAGTTGTGACCGCCCACGACGATCATCACGTCCACGGACGCGGCGAGCTCCTCGGCCGACTCCTGACGCTTGTCGGTGGCGTCGCAGATCGTGTTGCACACCTTGAGCTCGCTCACCCGCGGGAGCATCGCGTTGACGACCTCCGTGAGGCGCGTCATGGACTGCGTCGTCTGCACCACCACGCCCACCTTGCGGGGAAGCTTGGCGGGGACGTCGCCGACCTCTTCCACCACCATGGACTGCGGTCCGGCGTATCCCAAGATGCCTTCGACCTCGGGATGGTCCGGCTCACCCACGATCACCACGAAGTAGCCGTCCGAGGCCAGTCGCGCCGCGCACTGGTGCGCGGCCGACACGAACGGGCACGTGGCGTCCACGACGTCGAGGCCCTTGTCGCGCGCGGCCTCGATGATCTCGGGGCGCACACCATGAGTGCGGATGACGAGCGTGCCGTCCTCGGCGTCCTCTAGGCAGGCGGCGACCTCGATGCCGCGCGCGTGCAGCGCCTCCACCGCCTGGGGGTTGTGGATCAGCGGGCCCAGCGTGCGCACCGTGCGACCGGAGTCGGCGGCCTCGTTCGCGAGCTTGAGCGCCCGCTCCACGCCGTAGCACACGCCCGCGTGCCGAGCCACCTTCACGTTCACGTCCCGATCACTCCCTGATCTCGCGGTCGGCGTGAGCCTTCGCGTTCTCGATGCCGGCCATCACGGTACGGGTGAGCTGGTCCAGGCGCTCTTTGCGGGGAAGGTCCGCGGCGATGCTCGCGGGATCGATAGGCTCGCCGAAGAACACGGTCAGCGGCACCGCGTGCCAGTGCTTGTCGCCGGGAGGCTGTATCCGGTCGGTCCCGCAGATGCCCACCGGCACGATGACCGCGCCGGTGCGCATGGCTAGGAACGCCGCGCCCTCCTGGCCCTCGGCCTCCTTGCCGCCGCGCACACGGGTCCCCTCAGGGAAGATGCCCACGATGCCGCCGCGCTCAAGGATATCGCTTCCCGCGTGGATCGCGTCGCGGTCGGCGGCGCCGCGACGCACGGGGAACGCGTGCAGCGCGCGCAGGAGCCAGTTGAAGAACGCCCCGTTGCCGAAGAGCTCGATCTTGGCCATGAAGTGGACCGGACGGGTGCGCGGCTGCGACATGCAAACGAGCAAAGGGTCCATGTATGAGACATGGTTGCCCGCGATGACGACCGGACCGACGCGAGGCACCCGGTCTTTGTCGATCATGCGGACCTTGAACAAGACCAGCAGGATGGGCTGCAGGAGCCATTTGGCCAGCGAGTAGACCACGGATGGCCTGGGCGGCGAGCTCTTCTGCCATGCCGCGCCCTTGAGCGGGACTTGGATCTTCGCGGGGTCCGTTGAGCTCACGCCCGTGCCGCCTCCACCAAGTCCACGAGGGCGTCCACGACGCCGTCCACCGACATGCCGGTGGTGTCTATCAGCGTGGCGTCGTCCGCGGCGACCAGCGGGCCGGCCTCTCGCGAGCGGTCGTGGTGGTCGCGCACCTCTATGCGGGTGAGCATGTCGTCCACGCTGGGGGCGAGCCCCGCCTGCCGCTCGTCGGCGGCGCGGCGTTGCGCCCGCTCCTCGGGGCTCGCCGTGATGAAGAACTTCACGTCGGCGTCCGGGAACACCACCGTGCCGATGTCGCGACCCTCCACGACCCAGTCGCCGCCCACGAGGGCGGCGGCGCGCTGGTGCTCCACCATGAGCCGGCGCAAGTCGGGCATGCGGGCCACGGCGGACACGGCGACGTCGACCTCGGGCGTGCGGATGGCGCCGGTCACGTCGTTCCCGTCCACGATCACGTGCGGCAGGTGGCCGCCGGCGTCGGTGGAGAACGTCACGGGATGCGCCCGGGCCAGCGCCACGAGGGCGTCCTCGTCCTCCAGCGACACGCCTCGGCCAAGCGCGAGCCAGGCCACGGAGCGATACATGGCGCCGGTGTCCAGGTAACCCATGCTCAGCCGGCGGGCCAGTGCCCGCGCGACGGTGGACTTGCCGGACGCGGCCGGACCGTCGATGGCGACGATCATTCGTCCTCCTCGGTCCCCCGCAGCGCGGCCAGGGCCTCGGCGAATCCGGGGTAGCTCACGGAGACCGCCTCGAAACCGTCCACGATCACGGGGCCATCGGCCACGAGACCGGCCACGGCCCAAGCCATCGCGAGCCGGTGGTCGCCCATGCTGTCGAGCTCGGTGGCCTTGAACGGAGCGCCGCCGGTGCCGCGCACCTCGAACCAGTCGTTGCCGTCGCGCACCGTCACTCCCAGACGCGTCAGGCCGTCGACGATGGCGGCGAGCCGGTCGGACTCCTTCACGCGCAGTTCCCCCACGCCTTCGAACCGCGACGCGCCGGTGGCCTGGGCGGCTGCCACCGCCAAGATCGGGATCTCATCCACGAGCGACGGCACCTGTGACTTGGTGACCTTGGTGCCGGTGAGCGGCCGCCCCAGCGTGCGCGCGTCGCCCACGCTCTCGTAGCCGGCGCGGCCGGTCTGCATGACCTCCACGGGCGCGGCCATGCTCTCGAGCACCTCGAGGTAGCCGTTGCGCGTGGGGTTGAGCGAGATGCCGGTAGCCGTCACGTCGCTCATGGGCACGATCGCCGAGGCCACCGTCCAGAACGCCGCCGAGGAGGGATCGCCCGGGACCTTGATGTCCGTGGCCTGCAGGTCACGGATGCCCTCCACCCGGCAGCCGAGGCGGTCCGGGCTGACGTCCACCTTTACGCCGTAAGCCGGGAGCATGAGCTCGGTGTGGTCACGGCTGCGGGCCGGCTCGAAGATCTCCGTGTAGCCGTCCGCGCGAAGGGCCGCGAGCATGATCGCGCTCTTGACCTGGGCACTCGCGATCTTCAGGCGAAAGTCGCGCGCCTTGAGCGCGCGGCCGTGCACGGTGACCGGGAGGCGGCCGTCGTCGTCGTCGAACCGGGCGCCCAAGCGCGTCAGCGGCTCGGTCACGCGGCGCATCGGCCGCCGGCTGAGCGACTCATCGCCGGTGAGCGTGACGTCCAGGTCGGGCCAGCCGGCCAGGATACCCATGAGCAGGCGCGCAGTGGTGCCGGAGTTGCCGCAGTCCACGGGGCCGTCGGGGGCCTTGGGCCCGTCCGCGCCCCAGCCCTCGATCTCGAGGTCGAGCGTCCCGCTCTCGCCCGGCGCCTCCTCGACCCGCGCGCCTAGGGCACGCACCGCCTCGATGGAGCTGCGCACATCGTCCGCGTCCACGACGCCAACGACGTGCGACACGCCCTCGGCCATGGCGGAGAAGAGCACCGCGCGGTGCGAGATCGACTTGTCGCCCGGCACGGTGACCCGGCCCTTGAGCGGGCGGGTAGCGGGTTCGACGGTGAATCGCATCTGGTCTCCTTGGGGTCGGAAACGGGCGTGGCCGATGCCGGTCGGCGGCGCCCGGTCTTACAGCGGACGCGTGGCGGCGTCGAAACCTTCCGTCTCGAGCGCGAGCACGAGCCCCGGAAGGTCGCCCTCGTCGGTGAGGACGAGGCGCAACGTGGCCGTGTCCTCGGACTGGTGCTCGATCTCGATGTCCTCGATGTTGCAGCCGAAGCGGCTCGCGGCGAGCGTGACCTGCGCCACGGCGCCCGGGCGGTCGGTGATGGGCACGAGCAGCTCGGTGAGCGCCTCGGTGGCCGGCACCCAGCGGGCCGGCAGCTCGCGGCGCACCTCGGCAGCGCTCGCGAGCCATTCGCGCAGGCCGTCAGCGTCGCGAGCGTCCAGCAGCGACCCGAACGCGTCCAGGTCGCCGCGCAGGCGCTCGAGCGCGGAACCCAGTGCCATCGCGTTGTCCAGGCATATCCCGGTCCACAGGTCCGGGCTGCCCGCGGCGATGCGGGTGGTGTCCTTGAACCCGCCCGCGGCGAGGCGAAGCACGCCCTGCCGGTCGGCCTCGGATGCCTGCCGAGGCCAGCCGCGTCAGCGCCGCGGCCGCGACGTGGGGGGCGTGGCTCACGATCGCTACCGCCTCGTCGTGCACCCCCGGGTCCACCGCGATCACGCGCGCGCCCATCGAAGACGCGAGTGCGTGCAGGGCCCGGTACACCTCGGCAGGGGTGTCCTGCGAGGGTGTGAGGACGTAGTAGGCGCCGTGGAACAGGTCGGCGCGCGCGGCGTCGATGCCCGAGCGCTCGGACCCCGCCATCGGGTGCCCGCCCACGAAGACCGCGGGCGGGCCTAGGTAGCGGCGGGCCGCGTCGAACACGCGCGACTTGGTGGAGGCCACGTCGGTCACGACGCCGTCGTAGCCCAGCCGGCCCAGACGCTCGAGCCACGCTTCGGCGGCGGACGCGGGGGTGCCCAGCACGACGAGGTCGGCCCGAGCGGGCGAGCCGGGGGTGAACCAGCCGGCCGCCTCGGCGTCCTCGGGCGAGAGGCTCGTCCGAGGCCAGCCCACGCTCGAGGCCCGCGGCGCGGGTCTCCTCGCCGCGGGCGACGCCCAGCACCACGGGGCGCTCGCCCTCGGGCAGCTCGCTCAGGGCGGCGGCCATCGAGCCTCCGATGAGGCCCAGTCCCACGATCGCGATGCGGCGGAAGCGGATCAAAGCGCCAGCCCGCTAGCCCCAGCGCTCGCCCATGAGCGCGAGCACCGGTTCGAGCGAGTCCATGAGCTCGGAGAAGGCCTCGGGCGTGAGCGACTGCGGACCGTCGCAGCGCGCGTGCTCCGGATCGGGATGCACCTCCACCATCATGCCGTCGGCGCCCGGCGACGATGCCGGCGCGGCACATCGACTGCCACGAGCTCGCGACGGCCGGTGGCGTGCGAGGGGTCCACGATGATGGGCAGGTGCGTGAGCGTCTTGAGCGCCGCCACCGCCGCGAGGTCCAGCGTGTTGCGCGTGTACGTCTCGAACGTGCGGATGCCGCGCTCGCAGAGGATGACGTCGCGGTTGCCGCCCTTGAGGACGTACTCGGCGGCCGAGAGCAGCTCCTCGATCGTCGCCGACGAGCCCGCGCTTGAGCAGCACCGGCTTGCCGCATCTTGCCCGAGCTCGTCGAGCATCATGAAGTTCTGCATGTTGCGGGCGCCGACCTGGAGCACGTCGGCGTACTCGGCGACCTCCTCGGCATCGCGGACGTCGAGGACCTCGGTCACGACGGGCAGCCCGACCTCGTCGCCCGCGGCGCGCAGGAGCTTGAGGCCCTCGAGGCCCATGCCCTGGAAGGCGTAGGGGCTGGTGCGCGGCTTGTAGGCGCCGCCGCGCAGCATCGTTGCCGCCGGCGGCCTTGACGCTGCGCGCGCCACCGACATCATCTGGTCCTCGGACTCGATGGAGCACGGGCCGCGCGATCAGGCGAGCAGCGCGCCGCCGCCGACCTGACGCGCCGTGCCGCAGCTCCACGACGGTGTCCTCCGGCTGGAAGTCGCGGCTCACGAGCTTGTAGGGCTTGAGGACCCGGATGACCTCGTCGACGCCGGGAAGACCCTCGAGGTCGAGGTGTAGATGACGTCTCGCGTCGCCGATGACGCCGATGATCGTCTTGACCTCGCCGCGCGACAGGTGCGCCTCGGCACCGGCCTCGTGGAGGAGGTCGACGACGTGGTTCACCTCGGCGGGGCGTCGCGTGGTCACGCATGATGACGAGCATGTTGATCTCCCCTTGTCTATCTGGCGAGGGCCCGGTCCGCCGAGCGTCGGACGGGCCCGCTGTGTTGCCTCGCCGGGCCGAGGGCGCCCGACCGGTGCTAGACCGATCCCAGCCGGTCGACGACCGCGTCGAACGCCTCGCACGTGGCGACCGTGTCCTCCGGCGTGCCGACACCCACTCGCAGGCCCGGGCGCGTGCCGAAGTCGCGCACGATCACGCCCTCCTCGAGCAGCGCCTCGAACACTTCGACCGGCCTCTCCGTCTTCACGTAGACGAAGTTCGTCTCGGAGGGCACGTACGCGATCCCGAGCCGGTCGAAGCACGAATACAGGTAGCGTCTTCTGTTCCTGGTTCTCGTCGCGCCGCCGCGTGACCTCGGCCTCGTCGTCGAGGGAGTAGTACGCGCGCGACCTGCGCCTACCGTGTTCACGTTGAACGGCTCGCGCACCTTGTTCGACCGCCTCCACGAGCGCCGCGGGCATGATCCCGTAGCCCACGCGCAGGCCGGCGAGCGAGTACATCTTCGAGAACGTGCGCACGATCGCGATCGGGCCGCTCGCCGTCGAAGTAGTCGCAGGCCGTCGGGGTACTCGGGATCGTCCACGAACTCGAAGTACGCCTCGTCGACGCACGAGCAGCACGTGCTCGGGCACGCGGTCCAGGAAGCGCTCGAACTCCTTGCGCCGGTAGATGGTGCCGGTGGGGTTGTTGGGGTTGCACAGGAACACGAGGCGCGTCGTTGTCGGTGATCGCCGCGAGCATCGCGTCCAGGTCGAACGCGGAGCCCGTCGTCCAGCGGCGACCGCGACCTCCGTCGCGCCGAAGAGCTTGCGTCACCATCGGGTACACGACGAAGCTCGGCCACGCGTAGACGACCTCGTCGCCGGGCCTGCAGCACCGCCTGCGCGATGAGCCGCAGCAGCTCGTTGCTGCCGTTGGTGACCACGATCTCCTCGACGGGGACGTCGAAGCGCGCGGCGAGCTTCTCGCGCAGCGCCACGCGACGCGCCGTCGGGATAGCGGTTGAGCCGAGGCAGCGACGGCCTCCATGGCCGCGGATCGCGGCAGGGAACGGCCCGTACGGGGCTTCGTTGCTGGAGAGCTTGGCGATCTGAGGCTTGCCGGAGCGCTCGCGGACCTGGCTCACGCGCAGCCCGGGCGCGTAGGCGCGAAGCGGGTCGAGCTCCGGCCGTATGAGGTCGTCTGGCGCCATGAGCGGCTCTTCTCCCGTCCGAGGAGGCTGGGAGACGATTGTGGCGGGACCGCAGGTGAGGCGCAAGGGCGAGCCGACCGTCTACAGCGCCCGGGCCGCCTCCGGAGTGAGCCCGAACGCCTCGAGCACCGCGAAGTCGTCGCCCACGGTGAGCACCGACACCGACGCGGGCGCGACAGCGAACCGCCACGCCGAGTCCGACGGCAGGTCCAGCGCCGAGGTGAGCAGCGAGCGCACCACGCCCGAATGCGTGATCACGGCGACCCTGGGGCCCGCCGCCAGCAGAGCCGGCAGCGACGTGCGCACACGCTCCTCGAAGTGCGCCCACGGCTCCCCGCCGTTGGCCTCGACTTCCTCGCTGGGCCCTCCCAGCAGGTCCATCGACAGGCCCAGAGCGGTCGCCTCTCCGTACGTGAGCCCCTCGATCCGGCCGAAGTCCATCTCGCCCAGGGCCTCGGTGGTCGTCAGCGCCGCGCCCGAACGCTCGGCCGCCGCGCTCGCGACCTCCACGCATCGCCGCCGGGGGCTGGAGAAGACCGCATCCGGGGCGAACGCCACCACGGCCTCGGTGAGCTCGGCGGCCTGGCGGCGGCCGAGCGGCGTGTAGGCGGTGTCGCCGGTGCCCACGAAGCGCCGGGCCACGTTGGCCTCGGTCTCGGGGTGGCGCGCCACGAGGATGCGTACGACGTCTTCCATGGCGTGCACCCTACCCGAACAGCGACGCGACGGCGAAACAGAAGAGCGTCGTGAGCACCACGGTGGCGCCGATGATGTCGCCTGTGACCCCGTGCACGGGGCGTGCGAGCAAGCGCGGCAGCACGAGCCCGGCGGCGAGCGCGGCCACGAGCGAGGCCACGAATCCCTGCACCTGGTTGTGCGGCCAGGCCGCGAACGGGACCGCGGAGATCGTGATGCTCGCCCAGTTCTCCCCCACCACGAAGAACCCGAGAAGCCCGAGCGCGAGCACGAACACGGCGCCGAGCACCACTGTCCCGGCGCGCGGGCGGCCGGTGAGAGGCGCCACCAGGCCGGTCTTGCGCGCCGCGGGCAGGGTCCACAGCGCCACCGACGCGGCGAACCGCGCAACGACGCAGCCGATGATCACCGCGTACCAGGCGGTGACCTGGACGATGCCGGTGAGCGCGGCGCCCTCGGCAGCTATGGAGAAGGCGACGACGGTGGCGCCCAGCGCGCCCACGGCCGAGTCGTCCATGATCTCGAGCTTGCTCTCGGGCGAGTCGCCGCCCAGCAGGCCGTCGGCCGTATCGGCGAGCGCGTCGAAGTGCATGGCCTTGGAGCTCGCGATGAGCACACCCATCATGATCACGCCCACGATGGCGGCCGACTTGCCGCGCCAGCCCAGCGCCGCCGCCATGAACGGCACGGCCGCGCCCAGGGCGCCCACGATCCAGCCCACCGCCGGGTACCAGGCCAGGGCGCGCCGAGCCGTCTCGGGATCCCACTCGGCTCCCGCCGGGATGGACGTCAGCGTGCCAAGCGCCACCCGCGCCGTGTTGCCGAGGGGTTTGCGGGTGGCGGCCTCGCTCATCAGTCCTCGCTCTCGGAGACGCCGGCCTCGGCGAAGGTGGCCATGCCGCTCATGCACGCGCACGCGGCGTCTATGATCTCCATCGCGAGCGCCGCGCCCGTGCCCTCCCCCAGCCGCATATCCAGCTCGAGCACCGGCGGTACGCCTATGGCGTCCAGCACGATGCGATGGCCGGGCTCGGCCGAGCGGTGCGAGGTGAACAGGTAGTCGGCCGCGGCGGGCGCGATGCGGATCGCGGCGAGGGCGGCCACGCCGGAGATGAAGCCGTCTGCCACCACCGGGATGCCCGCCTGGGCGGCGCCCACGACCACTCCGGCGAGCCCGGCGATCTCCAGGCCCCCCACGGCGGCGAGCGCGTCGAACGGCCCGGCCGCTACCGCCTCCTCGTTGACGTCCAACGCGCGGGCGACGATCTGGGCCTTGTGGGCGACCCCGGCCTCGTCGAGCCCCGTGCCCGGTCCCACGACATCCACAGGGCCCGCGCCCGTGAGCGCGCACGTGAGGGCGGCGGCCGCGGTCGTGTTGCCGATGCCCATCTCACCTATCGCGATCATGCTCACGTTTTCGTCGGCGAGGCCCCGCGCCGTGCCCACGCCCTCCATGAACGCGGTCTGCGCCTCGTCCGGCGTCATCGCCGGGCCCAACGACAGGTCCGCCGTGCCCCGCGCCACTTTCGCCGAGACCAGCGTCTCGTGCGGGGGAAGGTCCGCGTCCACACCTATGTCCACGAGCACTAGCGACGCGCCCGCGTGGCGCGCAAGCTGGGAGATGGCCGCGCCTCCGGCCAGGAAGTTGGCGACCATCTGCGCCGTGACCTCGCTAGGGTACGGGGAGACGCCCTGCGCGGTGACGCCGTGGTCGGCGGCCATGAGCACCACGGCTTTGCTGGGCAGCGAAGGCCGCACGTCACCTTGGATGACGGCGACGCGGGCCGCGAGCTCCTCGAGCCGGCCCAGCGAACCGGGCGGCTTGGTGAGTGAATCGAGCCTGGCCACGGCGGCGGTCTCGAACGAGCGGTCCACGGGGGTCACGGCCTTGGCTGCCTCGGCTACAGCGGAAGGGATCAACTAGAACTCCTCGATCGACGGTGAGTGGGACAGGGTGATCACGCGTCCCGCTACCACGAGCAGCGCGGGGTCTGCGACGGCCACGAGATCGCGGTTGGCGCGTCCCACGACGTCGCGGAAGAGCCGGGCCGAGGGATGCGCGGGCACGATGCCCCAGCCCACCTCGTTGGTCACGACGATGCTCAGCCCCGGACGCGCCTCCAGCGCCGAGACCACCTGGTGCGCCGCGTGGAACACAGCCACCTCGTGCGAGGGATCGATGTACTCATCGGAGGAGAGGTAGCCCTCGGCACCCTCAAGGAGCTTGCCTATTAGGGTGCCCAGGCAATCCACCACGAGCACGTGATCGGCCGGACACCCGATCCACCCACGCCGCGGGGCCGTCGGGGTCGCCGAGGACCTCCATCGTGAGCTCGAGGGTCTCCCAACCGGGGCCGCGGTCGGCGCGATGCCGCTCGATGCGGCGCGCCATCTCGGGGTCGTCCGCCTTGCCCGCGACGGCCGCGGTGTACGCGACGCCGTTGGCCTCGGCAAGGCGCTGGGCGAGCGTCGATTTCCCGCTGCGAACGGGTCCGGTGATCACGATGAGACTCATGCGCGCATCCGCTCCACCATCTGGTACGCCTCCTCGTCGTCGCGGGCACGCGCCGCGCCCCGCCCCGTCAGGTCCGTGATGATCGCGTCGGCCGCGCCGCCGGCGAAGTCCCGCTGTTGGCCTTCATCCCCCACGATGACCGTGCTCGACGACGGCCCGCGCGCCGCCGCCCGAAGATTGCCGAGGTTCGCGCGCCCGAACGGAGTGGCGGCGACCACTACGGCGTCGGACGCGGCCGCCAGCTCGGCCACGCGGGCCTCGGCGGCCTGATCCACCTCGCCGAACGGCGGGAGCACGACGAACGGTATGCCCAAGGCGCGGGCCACCGCCTCGTCCGTGTCCCCGAGATTGAGAGCGGCAGCGGTCACGTCGAAGCCGGCCAGCCTCAGGCGCCGCAGCAGCCACGCCCCGCTCCCCGACCCGCACACGAGCAGCACGCGGCCGCGCGTGGGCTCGGGCAGCGCAGCGTCGCGCGCGACCGGCGTGACCGCCAGGGCGCCCGTGACCGCGTCTATGCCCACCACCGCCTTCACGTGGAAGACGTCGGCGAACAGCGCCTCGTCCACAACGTCGCGCGGCGGACCGCTGCGCACGATGCGACCCTGCGCGACGACGGCGATCCGGTCTGCGTAGCGCGCCGCCATGCCGAGGTCGTGGAAGACGCCAAGGACGGCCATGCCGTCGTCGGCGAGCTGGCGCACGAGGTCGAGCACCTGCAGCGTGTGGTTGAGGTCGAGGTGGCTCGTCGGCTCGTCCAGCAGCAGCACGCGCGGCTCCTGCGCGAGCGCCTGAGCGAGCGTGAGCCGCTGCAGGTCGCCGCCGGACAGCTCGTCGACGCACTTGTCCGCGAGCCGCGCGGTGTCGGTGAGCTCCATCGCCGCTCTCGGCGACCTCGACGTCGTTCTCGGGCCGGTCCCGCGAAGCGCGCCATGCGAGCGTGGCGCCCCATCTCGCACGAACTCCCGTGCCGAGAACGCGAAGGCCGGCGACGGCGACTGCGGCAGGACCGCCACGAGGCGCGCGCGCTCCGCGGAGCTGAGCGCCGAGGCGTCTCGGCCCGCCGAGCAGGATCGCGCCTTCGAGCGTGCGCGCCACCCCCGTGACCGCGCGCAGCAGCGTGGTCTTGCCCGCGCCGTTCGGCCCGACGAGGCCGACGAAGTCTCGCCGGCTCGAGCGCCAGATCGGCGCCGCGCACGATGGGGCGCGAGCCGTAGCCGACGGTCGCGCCGCGAGCTCCAGCGCCGGGGTCGTGTGCGCGCCCGGGCTCATCGGGCCTCCCCGCGCACGAGCAGCCACACGAAGAACGGCCCGCCGAACAGCGCGGTCACGATGCCCACCGGCAGCTCCACCGGCGCGAGCACGGTGCGCGCGATCAGGTCGGCCACCACGAGCAGCGATCGCCCCGCCCAGCACGGACGCCGGCAGCAGCAGCCGGTGATCGGGGCCGAGGATGAGCCGCATCATGTGCGGCGTCATGAGCCCCACGAAGCCGATGAGCCCGCTGACCGACACCGCGGCCGCAGCGAGGAGCGACGCGCTGCCGAGCGCGAGGCGCTTGAAGCGCTCCACGTCCACGCCGAGCTGCCCGGCACGCTCGTCGCCCAGCAGCATGAGGTTGAGCTCGCGGCGTGGCGAACGGGACGATCGATCCCCACCACGATCATCGGCGCCACGACGCCCACGTAGCGCCAGCGTCGCGGCGCTGCAGCCCGCCCATCATCCAGAACACGACGGCGCTCATCGACTGCCGGTAGAGCACCATGAGGAACGCAGGTGAGGGCCGCGAGCGTGTAGGAGACCGCGATGCCGGCGAGCAGCAGCGAGCTGGCGTCCAGCCGCCCCGCCGCGCCGCCAGCGCGGCCACGAGCAGGATCGTGAGCAGCGCGCCGACGAACGCCGCGACGGGCACGGCGACCGACCACGCCGCGGACAATCCGACGCCCAGGACGCTTCCGATCACGAGCGCGACCGTTGCGCCCAGCCCCGCACCAGAAGACACGCCGAGGATGTAGGGGTCCGCGAGCGGGTTGCGGAAGAGCGCCTGGTACAGCACGCCGGCCACCGCCAAGCACGCGCCCACGAGCGCGGCGAGCAGCACGCGCGGCAGCCGGACCTCGGAAATGAGGGCGTCTACCGGCGTGACGGAGCCGGCGCCGGTGACGAGCCTGCCCAGCGAGCGCACAAGCGCGTCCGGGCCCACCGGCACGGCGCCCCAGGACAGGCCGGCGAGCAGCGCCACGACGAGGCCCGCTCCCAGGATCACCAGCACGATGCCCGCGCGCGCCGACGGGGCGGCGGCGCGGGACCCCACGGTCGCCGCGCCGTCGCCTGCGTTGGCTGTGTCGCGTTCGCTCACGAACGCTCCCTCGGCCGGGCTACTGCTTGAACGCGTCGGGGTGCAAGGCGCGGGCTATCGCCTCAACGCCCAGCACGACGCGCGGGCCGGGCCGCGACACGAGGTTGTCGTCCAGGATGACGACGCGACCGCCTTTGACCGCGCTGAGCTTGTCGTAGCCGGAGCGTGCTCCTATGGATGCCGCCGAGGCGCTCGCGGCGCCGTTGCCGCCCTTGGTGGCCAGGTAGACCGCGGGGTCCGCCTTGAGCAGCGCCTCCACCGAGTACGGCACGTAGCCCGACTGCGTGACAACGTTGCGTCCGCCCGCGGCGCCTATCAGGTCGTCGATGAGCGTCCCGGACCCGGCGGTGAACAGCGGGTTCCAGCCCATTTCCATGAACGTCGTGGTGGGCTGTTCCTTGGCTACCTTGGCCTCGATCTGCGCGATCTTGGCCTTCATATCGGCCACGACGTTGCCCGCCTCGGTGGTGCGCCGGTGACCTTGCCCACCATGTCGATGCTCGCGTACAGACCGTCCAGGTTCTTCGGGTCCACGACCACGACCTTGGCGCCGGTGGCCTCGAGCTTGCCCAGCACGTCGTTCTGCACGCCGCCGGTGATCGAGGATCAGGTCGGGCTTGGCCGCCGTGATCACCTCGAGGTTGGGATTCATGAAGTCGCCCACCTTGGGCAGCGACTTCACCGCGGCCGGGTAGTCGTCGTAGGTGGTCACGCCCACGAGCTCGGACGCGGGCAGCCCCAGCGCCATCACGATCTCCGTGTTGGCGGGCGCCAGCGAGACGATGCGCTTGGGCGCGGCGGCGATCGTGACAGAGCGTGTGGCGTCGTCGGTCACCCTGACCGGGAACGTGGCTGCCGCGGCACTTGCCGAGGCCGCAGGGCCGGCGGCGGGCGGGGCGGACTGCCGCGTGGTGCATCCCGCGGTCGCGATCCCGGCGAGAGCCAGGACCCCCGCGAGAGCGGCGAGCGTCATGTAACGGGCGAAGTTCCTCATCTGCGTTCCTTTCGTGCCTGGTCCTCGAACGTGCACGACCCCGGACACGGTCGCGACCGCCCTGGGAACGCCACAGACCCGCCGGCATGACGCCGGCGGGCCTGTGAGTGATGTGGTCTGTCCCGGTCGCGGGCCCGGCACGAAAGCCGCGCCGCCCGCGAACCGCGATCAGGCCTCGCCCTCGAAGGCCGTGTCGCAAAGGATGCTGGCAGGTCTCCTGACTCGGGCGTTCGCGCTCTCGCGCTCAAGCCCACACAGTGGCGGGTCCGTGCCGGATTCGCACCGGCTTCCCTATTCTCCCGTTGTCCGAGCCGCCGAAGCGTCGTCCTCGTCCAAACGGGCACCTGCATCCGTACCATGTTCGGTTGTCACAGGCCCGAGTCTAGCCGGACGTGCCCGCTTGGGAAAGCGCGACTCCAGCCGCTCGAACGTCTCCAGCGCGGCCAGCAGGTCCACGGGCAGGGCCGCGACGAGCGGGCCGCAAACCCTGATGAGCCACGGCACCTGCATCTGCACGATCACGCCCCAGTTCAGGCTGTCGGGATCCTCGAAGTACTCCTCCACGAGCCTCACGGGGCGCATGCCGAAGTTGGAGTAGAACCGCAGCTCAGGATCTAGGAGCACGCCGGGCCGGCGCTCGGCCAGCCAGTAATCGGGTGCGGTCATGCGGTGCGCGTGCCGGTGGTAGCCCGGCATCCGTGCGCCCAGGAGACCTCGTCTCGCTTTGGCGCGTATGCCCTCGCGCACCACCGAACTGAAGAGGGCCATGGAAGTGTTCCGAGGTGCCCAGCGCGCGACCCCAAGGTTGATACCGAAGAGGTCGGGGGCGCCTGGTACGTGGGTGGAAGCGGTGCCCTCTCCGCTCAGGTCGTTCCAGGTGCAGGCGCCGCGAAGCTCGTACTCGGAATAGTCGAGAAGGCAATACGAAGTCGAACCGCATATCCGGCCGTCAGGCGCCTCGGCGACGAAGGTGCCGTGACGGACGTTGCCGATCCGGAGGGCCAGCTGCACCTCGTTCGCGGCGCCCCCCCCCACACCTCGCGCTCTAGGGCCGCGAGGCCGGGCACATCCTCGAGCGTGGCGATGCGGACGGTCGCCTCCTCGGCGGCTGTCGCATCGCCTGGCTGTTTGGAGCGCTCGCTGTTCCACCAGGGAAGCCGCAAGCCCAGGCTCACGAGCATGCCCAGAGCGAACGTGGCCGCGACCTCGGCAAGGGCTGCCGTGGTGACGGGCCAGGGAACGTGGCCCCAGCTCATGGCGATGACGACGAGCCACGGCACGATCCACGAGAGGCGGTTCACCCACAGCCAGCCCATCATTGAGCGGCTGCCCAGGTTCAGGTCGCGTATCTTGAACTCGTGGAGCTTCTTCCACGTGACCCGCTGGCCCGCCTCGCGCAGCATCATCGCGATGGAGCCCAGGAACAGGACCTCGCCCACCGCGAACAGCGCCATCGCGGCGGGAAGGTCCACCCCGTATCGCTGATGGACCTCGGCGGCGACCTGCTGGACCTCGCCCCATATCCAGCCCCACGCGCCCAGCGAGGCCAGTAAGAGCGACGCCAGCAGGACCCAGACGACGAGCATGACGGAACGTTTGTGCTTCACGGGACACTCCCCCTTCGCTTCAGGCTCCCGATCCGTTGCGACGAGGGCGTGTGTGAGTGGGAGCCGTCGTGCCGTTTGACCTCGGCACTTCTTGCGGCCTTACGTTCGGGGAGTTGCCGAGGACACGCGGCCGCAAACAGGCGAGCCGCTAAGGGGTCGCGAAGGGGCGCGGCCGTGAAGAAACGGCCACGCGGAGGAGCGGGAACGGGGGGCCGCCGGGCGAGCGGCCAGCGGGCGGCGGGCGGCCCGCTGCAGAAGCGCGGCCGGCTATGAGCCCGGTGCTACGGGCGCTTGGCCACGAGCTCGATCTCCACGCGGGCGCTCAGGGGCAGCGCCGCGACCGCGACTGTGCTGCGGGACGGGAAGGGCGCCTCGAAGCGGGTCGCGTAGACCTCGTTCATGGCGGCGAAGTCCTCCATCGTGGTGAGGAATACGTTGCACTTGATCACGTCGTGCATGGTGAGACCGGCGGCTGTCACGACCGCCTCGAGGTTGTCGAACACCTGGCGCGTTTGCGCGGCCACGTCGTCGCCCGCGAGCTTGCCTGTGCCTGGGTCAAGAGGCGTCTGACCGGAGAGATAGAGCAGGTCGCCGGCCCAAACCGCCTGCGAATACGGACCTATCGCCACCGGAGCCTTGTCGCTGCTGACGATCTGGCGCGTCATGTGATCAGTCCTTTCGCATGGCCACCGCTGCCCTCCGAGTCTAGCCGAGGACACGCGCCGCAAAGCACACCTCTTCGCCGGCGCAGCGGTAGCATCGGGGTAAGACACAGGACAGACGCGCAGGCCGCGACCCCAGGAGCCCCCCGTGGTAACGACACCTCAGGAGGACATGGTCCTCGCACAACTCGCCGAGCTCGGCCTCGGAGCCGGCAACGGCGCGGTGCACCGCAACCTCCCGCCGGCGGAGCTCGTGGCGCGCTCCCTCGCTCGCGACGAGGGCATCCTCGCCGCCAACGGCGCGCTCGTGATCAAGACCGGGGAGCCTTCAGGCCGCTCTCCCGAGGACCGCTTCATCGTGCGCGAAGGGCCCGCGGCGGAGCTCATCGACTGGGGCGACGTGAACCAGCCCTGCGAGCCCGCGCTCTTCGACCGGTTGCTGGACAAGGCGCGCGGCTACCTGCACGACCGCGACCTCTACGTGTTCGACGGCTTCGCGGGCGCCGAGCGCGCCTACCGCCTGCCCATCCGCGTCGTGGCCGACACCACCTGGCACGCGCTGTTCGCCGACACGCTCTTCATCCACCCCACCCAGATCGAGCTCGCCGAGTTCGTCCCGGGCTTCACCGTGGTGAACTGCGGCGCCCTGCGCGCTAGCGCCGACTTCGACGGCACGCACAGCTCCGTGTTCATAGGCATCAACTTCACGCGAAAGCTCGTGCTCATCCTGGGGACCATGTACGGCGGCGAGATCAAGAAGGCCATCTTCAGCGTCATGAACTACCTGCTGCCGCAGCGCGAGGTGCTTCCTATGCACTGCTCGGCCAACGTGGGCGAGTCGGGCGACGTGGCGCTGTTCTTCGGCCTGTCGGGGACCGGCAAGACCACCCTGTCGGCCGTGCCCAACCGCCGGCTCATCGGCGACGACGAGCACGGCTGGAGCGACCACAGCATCTTCAACGTCGAGGGCGGCTGCTACGCCAAGACGATCCGGCTCTCCGAGGAGAAGGAGCCGCAGATCTTCAACGCGATCAAGTTCGGCTCGATCCTGGAGAACGTGATCGTGGACCCGCAGACGCGGGCCATCGACTGGGATTCCGACTTCCTTACCGAGAACACCCGCGCGACTTACCCCGTGGAGCACATCCCGCGCGCGGTGCTGGGCGGAGTGGGCGACCACCCGCGCAACGTGTTCTTCCTGGCGTGCGATGCCTTCGGCGTGCTGCCGCCCATCTCCAAGCTCACGCCCGAGATGGCGAGCTACCACTTCCTCTCGGGGTTCACGAGCAAGGTGGCAGGCACCGAAGTGGGCATCGACGAGCCTCGGCCTACGTTCTCCACGTGCTTCGGCGCCGCCTTCATGCCGCTGCACGCGTCGCGCTACGCGCACATGCTCGCGGAGCGCCTGCGCTGGCACGAGACCGACTGCTGGCTCATCAACACGGGCTGGATGGGCGGCCCCTACGGCGTGGGCCAACGCATGGCCATCTCGCTCACCCGCTCCCTCGCCGACGCCGCCCTCGACGGCTCCCTGGCGCGCTCCGGCTTCACCCCGCACCCGGTCTTCAAGGTGCTGGTCCCCCACGCCTGCGGCCGCATCCCTGCCGAGGTGCTCGATCCGCGGGCCGGCTGGGCTGATGGGGAGGCATACGACGAGACGGCGAGGAAGCTCGCGGGGATGTTCGCGGAGAACTTCGAGCAGTATGCGGCGCATGTAGCGCCGGAGGTGCTGGCGGCGGGGCCGGAGGTTGGGGGCACGTAGGCGATGGTACAGCTGTCTGCCCCGAAATGTGCGCCGTAGGGCCCCTAGATGAACAGAATCAAGCCCACAACGCCAATCACAATGTCCACCGCTAGAGCGGCCAGAAGAACGCTGCGACCGCTGCCCGGCGCGCCTAGCGGTGAGAGTCCGTCATGTAGGCTCGGAGCTCGCCGGAGGAAGAGCGGACTGTACTCGACCAGGATCGGAATCCCTCGGTACAGGCTGAAGCCCAGCACTATAGCGATAATGCCCCGCGCGACCGTGGGCGACAGATTCGGCACCAGCAAGAGGCTAAACGCAACGGCCTTGGCCATCGCGTAGCCGCCGCGGGAGAGCTTCGACAGAACCGCTCCGCGTCGCCATCCGCTCAGCACAATGCCGCTGGCCAGCACGTCGCCGTGGAGAAAGGCGGCTACGCGCGCAGCATCCACAAGCACAATGCGCAGCCATAGCAGCCCTAGGACAAACCATGGCGCTACGTGGACGACGGAAGCAAGGTAGATCCAGAAGGTTGCCTCGACGACTCGATCAGCGAGAATGTCCAGGAACGATCCGAACATCGTCACCGTGCCCGTCCGCCGAGCGATGAAGCCATCGAGTCCGTCGAGCAAGAAGAGCCCGATGACCAGCGCAAACATCATCGTTGGTGAGATGTGGAGAAAATGGAACGCCACAATGAGGGTTGGCGCCAACAACATCCTGAGCACGCTAATGATGTTTGCCGCAGTGAAGAGGAGTCGGCGCTCGGGAAGCAAGGGCAGTACCATGTCAGTCCTAGCTCTCTACTTGATGAAGCTTGACGCGATCGCAGCGACAAAGACGGCCACGGCCAAGAGCGCAATTACTGCGTTAATGACGCCCCAGAAGCGCCGCTGCTCTGCCGGAAGCAGCAGACTTCTCTGATTCAGATTGCCCTTGTCAAAGACCGCGTCGGGCAGCATCCCAAGGAAGAACTCCCGAAGTTCGCGCTTGCGGCCGACCGTCCGGGCCTCAGGAGAGATATCAGGGTAGACGTCGACCTCGACAAGTATCGACGCAAGATCGCAGTAGTCGTGGATGTCCGCGTCAACGTTCTTCCTGGCCCCATATAGGACGGTGTGTACATATTTGTTGGTCTTGTCTCGCTGAATGCCAGCCACAACCGCCAGGATGAGCGCGAGAACCATCGCAATCATGAGCGGGATCCATCCCCACGCTCCGCCGTCGGCGGAGACCAGAGCAGCCTGAATCGCAGACCACAACACGAGCGTCGGGATCAAGGCGTCAAACCGTCTGTCGGAGAAGTACCGGTAGACCACCTGGAAGGCGAGCAAGATCAGCACGACCCCCGTCGTGAGCCACATCTGGTTAGTCACGCTGCGAATCCCCCTGTACCTCGGCCTCGGACCTGTTATCGGATCTTGGAGTCTCGAGCCTACGTTTCGCGGCAGAGGGATTGCTCTTGGGCCTAGCTCGCCCGCACTGCGTGCGGTGCCAACCAGATTACCAGAGACGAGGGCCGCGTTGGCCGCAACGCATCCGGCAGTGAGGGAGACTGCCGATCACCGCCCGTCTCCAAGCTCACGCCCGAGATGGCGAGCTACCACTTCCTCTCTGGGTTCACGAGCAAGGTGGCCGGCACCGAGGTGGGCATCGACGAGCCGCGCCCTACGTTCTCCACGTGCTTCGGAGCGGCGTTCATGCCGCTGCACGCATCGCGCTACGCGCACATGCTCGCAGAGCGCCTTAGCTGGCACGAGACTGACTGGCGGCTGATCAACACCGGCTGGATGGGCGGCTCCCACGGCGTGGGCCAACGCATCGCCATCTCCCTCACCCGCAGCTTTGCCGACGCCGCCCTCGACGGCTCCCTGGCGCGCTCCGGCTTCACCCCGCACCCGATCTTCGAGGTGCTGGTCCCTCACGCCTGCGGCCGCATCTCTGCCGAGGTGCTCGATCCGCGAGCCGGCTGGGCTGATGGGGAGGCGTACGAGACGGCCCGGAAGCTGGCGGGGATGTTCGCGGAGAACTTCGAGCAGTATGCGGAGCATGTCGCGCCGGAGGTGCTGGCGGCTGGGCCGGAGGTCGGGGGGCGTAGGTGGGCGGCTGACGTCCTACGGATAACCTGCGAGCGAAGCGAGTCAGATTGATCCTTCTGTCGGGCATCTTGATCCGGACGTCACCGCAGGTAGTTCTCCTGCAGGTTGAGGCAATGTGGGTTCTGAGCATCGATCGCCAGACCCTGCTCAATCAGGCCACGGGCCCTCTCGGGTTCGTTTCGATAGAGGTAGAGCCAAGCGAGGCGAGAGTAGTCGTCTGCCGTCGGGTTGCTCACCGGCATCAGTGACTCCATGACCGTTGCAACCTTCTGTGCGGCGGTCCGCTTGACCTCGGGATCTGCGACCAGCTGGTTTCCCTGGAGCAGCCTGCCCATTGCATTCGCGGCAGTGGAGATGTCGTAGAAGGATGCCTGAGGGAATTCAACGATTCGCAGCCATGCCGCGAACTCGGTCTCGTGGTCACCTGTCTGCCATGCAAGCCTCTCCAGGCGCAGCCAAGCTCTGTGCGCCGCCGACTCGTCGGGGTTGGTCTCGAGATACCGTCGCAGCGCCTGCTTCGCGAGTTCCATGTTTGCAGCCCCGCCAAGCTCAAGGTACAAATCCGCGAGCATTCGCCACGCATCTGGGTAGCGACCGGCGATGTACTCGAGCACGGGCACGCTGTCCTCGAGGGTGGCATTGCCGCGGTTCACGTTCTCCGCTACGTTTCCGAAGAGACGAGCGATGCGAGGTCCGATTCCGTGGGCCGCGTCGCGAATCGAGGCCGCTCCAAGCATCTGAAGGTACCGCGTGTCGACCTCCACCTGGGCCTTCGCAGGGTCAACCTGTAGCTTCCGCTCGCCGAAGACGCCGGCCACATGGGGCACTGTGACCAGTATCTCGCCGGATGAGCCGTCGAAGAGCGCTGAAATCACGAACGAACTCCGCTCCAGCTCTTCAACCGCTGCCCGAACGTCGATTCTCTGAGGAGCCGAACTCACAATAACGCCCTCAAGTGCGAGCAACGGTACTGCTGACCGCCAGTTGCTGAGTGTGAGGAATATTCGCCTGGCCGTCGGAGAAAGCAGGGCATACGAGCGGTCGAACAGCGCGTCGAGGATATTCTCCTTGCCGCGCATGAGGTGTCTTGGAGTGAGCACCTCGCCCTTCTTCGCCATCTCGCCCAGAAAGACCTTGGCCACATACGGGTGTCCATCAGACTCGGAGTAGAGCGATTCGGTCAGTTCAGGCGTGATGAGAGCGGTGATTCCAAGTCCGCGAGAGGTCGCGTCAACGAGTTCGCGGAACTCAGGCGTCTCCATGCCTCGCACCTCGACCGGGTAGTCCGCCTTGAAAGCACGGTGCCGGGTCGTAATGAGGATCTTGTTGGGGTTACGAATGAACCCGTCCAGCCACTGGAACAATTCAGCTGGGTTACGCACCGTCTCGAAGTTGTCGAAGACGAACAGCATCGGGCTGCCGAGCGGGCTCGAAGCAAGGGAACCCGCGAGGTACTCAGTTGGCTTGAAACCCTTACACGTGCGCTCTGACGGGTTCATGAGTTCGACGAAAATCTCCGCCACGTCCTTCTGGCTCAGGAACTGGCGCCGCACCGGGGTGGGTCCGTCGTCGAGAAAGTCGATATCTCTCGCGCTGAACCAGACGACTGCCTCATATGGAGAGCCACCGCACAGCTCCTCAAGTACCTTCAGCGCAGTTGAGGTCTTCCCAATACCTCCGCGGCCCACGAGCGTGACTATCGGGTGCCGCGTGTTGTCAAGCAATACGTCGCGCAATTCCGATTCGAGGGAGGGACGCCGTACGTAGCCGCGCGGAACCGCCGGGAGGTTGTTGAAGCAGTGTCCGGTAGTGGACAACTCCCCGATTCCCTCCGTCTCACTGGGAGGCAGCTGCTCCGCCGGAAGTAGGAAGGCGGTTCCATCACCAACGGCTCGCTCGCCGGTCGAGTACGAGAGCAACTCGTAGGTGGGTCCGCTGAAATGGCCGTTTGCCACAAAGAAGTCCGTCATCTCCGCATCGGAACAGGCCAACTCGACGTGCCGGTAGCCGTCAAGATCCACGTAGACACCGTCAGCGAGATTCACTCCGGCGGATCCGGCGGTTGTCTTCAGCGGGTCAAAGGCCGCCGCTTGGCCGGCAATGACCGCGACCCGGTACTTCCCGGTCATGTTGCGGTGCAGGTACCCCCACGGCCGGTCAAAGGCGGAGCACGAGGAAACGAAGAGCGATAAAGCCCGTTCGAGCGGAGCATCGGCGTCCGAACAGTACTTCTCAGTCAGAACTCCATGGGCGCGAGCCTTGTTTCGAAGCATCTTGAAGAGCCTGAGTGAGTATCGTCCGTCGGTCTGCCTGGGGAGGGCTTCTGACAGGACTCCGAGGGGTGCGACCACGGAGTACATTTCGCGGGCGACCTCATGCTGCCAAGTTCCCGCGCCACCTAGCCCGGTGAGTTCGGGCAGCTCTCCGCCTCGGATGGCCTGGGTGAGGTGCTGTGCGGCAGGACCCGTAAGCGCGTCATCGAGAGCGTGAACCCATGGCCCCAGTCCGTCAGCACGGACGATAGAGTGCAACAACCGGTAGCGGTGCCGATCGGTGTCATCCTCGACTCCAGCAACCACGTCGAGAACGACCAGCTTGAGAGCAAGTTCACCCAGGTACATGAGGGTGTTGAAGCGCGCCACCGGGTTTCCGGCCTCGCTAGCGTGCCGATCCCAGATTCGGTCAAGCGGTATGAACGACACTTGTCCTCCATCTCATCCGTTCGGCCGAGCCCGATGCCGTCGTCAGAATGCCCACGGTGCAACGCATGAGCTGCGCGCCGTGCTCATTGTCGCCGAAGGGCCACGCCGTATCGTCGCGTCTGCTCGATGCACTGTTGGGCATCGGGGCCTAGAGGCCGACGGTCCGGTTCCAATCGGCAACGTACATCTCTATGCGCTGGAACTCTGCCGGCAACAGGTACCTGTTGTGGGCGATGAAGTTGCGCGACTTCTCCAGCTCGTCCATCCGCTGGCGCAGCCAGTGCTGGCTTGGAATCAAGTCCGAGAAGTCGTCCCAATTCTCTGTCACGATATCCCCGAGGTTCCCAAACGTCACGAAGGCGATTGGATCGTGCCGCTGCCCCTCGAGCCACGAGTTCTTCTTCGCATCGTCTTGCATCTTGACCGCGTAATCCCGCACCTTCTTAGGCACGCGCGACCCCCACCAGCCGACGCCGTGTTGTTCCTCCATGCGCTGTGTGATGAGATTGCGGACCGAGTTCTCGAAGCAGTAGATGAGGGCGTAGAGGCGGGTCATACGGAGGGCCTGGTCGCGCAAGTCCAAACCGAACGGACTGAGCGTTTCCTCAAGAAAGATCTCTCAGCCTCGATTGCGTCTGCTCCAACGCGCAGCCCGGCGACCCTGAATGCTTCCGCATCTGCCTCCCACATCAGACCGCGGAAGAGCCAATCGCGCAGCTCAGCCCGACTATTCATCGAAGAGGTTCTCCTTCAAGGACTTGAAGATCGCGTTGTACACTTCTGAATCCTTTGACGCGGGCAGATGGATCTCGATGTTGTAGCGGAAGCCCGCAAATGGCAGTTTCTCAGGCGCAGGAGTCTCCTCCTGACGTCTTTCTGGCTCGGGTTTCGCCTGCTCTCGGGCCTTCGCAGACTCATCCTTCTTCGACGGAGGCTTGGGCCTAGCTGCCGCCCCATCGAGGTCAGCGAGCTTGAGCAGGGCGTAGAACGTAGCCGCCTGCTGCTGGGCCACCCTGTCAGTCGACCCATGAGTCGACTTGAACTTGCCCTCGATCGCCTGGCGGTCCGCTTCGGTGGGACGCTCGTTCACATGAAAGAGGTCCTCGTACGCCTCCTTGAGCGCTTGACCCATCACAATCTTGGAGCGCGAACGATCACGATATTCCTTGTAGCGATCGGTTGGAGTCCCGTCGTCGGTGAGGAACCCGAGGTCCTTCATCAGAGCCGGGATTCCATAGTCGTTGCTGCTCGTAAACCCGATACTCTTCAGATGCGATACGGTGAACTTCTCCGGGGGAGTCCCCTCCACGACCTTCTTGAACACCGCCGGCAGGTTCTTGACGCTGCTCAGGTACCTCTTGGTCAGCATGCACTCCCCCCAACTCGTGTGCGACGCGCTGGATCCAAACGCTAACAGCCTAGCAGCCGGGTCTGACACCATCGGTACGAGGGCAGCGGTAGCGTCCGCATAACTCACCTTGCGGCGCATCAGCTGTGCGCCACTTGCTCTGTCGCGCACGCCCCAACCACTGGGCGACGCGTCGGTTGCGCAGGTCAGGCACGCTATGGCTTCTTGGGCTGCTGATGTGCAGGCGTTGGCTTGGGAGTGGGCACTTGCGGGGGCTTGGGGCTCCCGTGCTTCGGTGCCGGAGTCGGCGCGGCCGGCTGTGGCGACTTCGGTGGCGCTTGCTTCTTCCCGTTGCTACTCGGTGTCATCGGGTGCCCCTTACATGTCGTGGATGGTGGTCGTACACCAGCCAATGCCGCGCTCTCTCTTGGTTGGGTTCTCGAAGTAGCTGTACACCTCGAACGTCTCAAGAGGACCGCTCGTGACGAAGTCAAAATGGAAGGTATCCGACTCTCTCGGCTCGATTTCTCGCGGCTCCTTGGTCCAGTCGAAAGAGTAGACGAGGCGCCCAGGCCAGCAGACTTCTTGCTCCCCCGAGCGCTCGGGTTGGCGAAACTCGCCGAGCATCGGGACCGTCTTGGCGTCAAGGGGCAGCAGCCGGACGAAGCGCACTTCCCCCGAGATCACCATCGCTAGGACAACGGACTCGTTCGTCAGTTGGACCGCCACATGCACCAACAAACCCTCGCCGCCCAAGTCCTTGACTGTGACCGTATGGGCGGCAGTGAGACACGGTCGCCCAAGTCGGTTCCTCACGAACAGCAGATAGCTCCACATGCCGCCCACGACGAGGGCAATCGCAGCGGCAATCGACTGAACCCCACCTGTCCACTGGCTGAACGCCTCAGCAGTCATAGTTGTGGTAACCCCCGGCACGAGAACCGCCACGGAATGCGGCGCCTGACCTAGATTCCACAGTCAGCATAAGCGTTCGCTCTGCGCCCGGACACGTTGCGTGCGCTGGCAACCACAGCCTACGAGCGAGCCTCCCGGGCCACCGTGATCACCACATTCCCCCGCTTGTGCCCTTGGTCCACATACCGGTGCGCCTCTGCGATCTCGTCGAGCGGGTAGCACCGGTCGATCACGGGCCTGATCCCACCGCTGCCGGCGAGCTCGCCGAGCGTCCTCAGGTCCTCCACGGTCAGCTTGGGCGTGCCGTCGTCCACAGAGATGCACTTGCCGCCCTCGGCCAGCGCCCGGCCGCAGTCTGCGAGCGCGGCGGCGCTCTTCCGCTTCCCAACGGCGTCGAAGATGAGGTCCCAGCGCTCGCCGCTGTCCAGGAAGTCCTCGCGCGTGTAGTCGACCACCGCGGTCGCGCCCAACGACCGCACGAGCTCCAGGTTCGCGGTGCTGCACACGCCGGTCACCTCGGCACCGAAGTGCTTCGCGAGCTGAACTGCCGAGGTGCCCACCGCGCCCGAGGCCCCGTAGACGAGCACTCGCTGTCCGGCTTGGACATCGGCGCGGTGCAGGTTGTAGAGCGCGAGAAGGCCGCCGTACGGGATGGCCCCGGACTCCTCGTTGGTGAGGTTGGCCGGCCGGGTCGCGACCAGCCCGTCTTCCGGCCAGCACACGTACTCCGCGTAGGTGCCGAAGAGGAAGCGGTTGAAGCCGAACACCTTGTCGCCGGGCTTGAACGTCACGGCCTGGGGCCCGACCGCGTCGACCACGCCGGATAGCACCATGCCCAGCACGCGGCGCCTCGGGC
This sequence comes from uncultured Coriobacteriia bacterium, assembly GCA_963768865.1. Taxonomy (GTDB): domain Bacteria; phylum Actinomycetota; class Coriobacteriia; order Anaerosomatales; family CAVYJL01; genus CAVYJL01. The sequence continues at coordinate 351,941 of CAVYJL010000009.1, forward strand.
CGTTCCAGCCCAGCGCGAGCCGCGCCATGAGGCGGTACATCGGGCTCAGCCTGAGGCCTCGAACATACGTGTCGCTGGAGGTCACGGCAGTCGCGAAGATGCGGATGCGCACCTCGTTGCCGCGCGGGACCGGGGTGGGCAGCTCCTCGAGCCGGAGGACCTCCGGCGGACCGTACTTGGTGCACACGACCGCTCTCAACTCCGGCGCCCCCTCTCATGTCTGCGCACGACCGAGTCTAGCGCTGTTCGCTGGGCGTGCGTCTTCCGGCGGCTTGGACACGCCCCGGACCCAAGGGTGGGAACAGTGGGACTACACCCGTTTCTAGGAGGCACCTCATGCCCGGCCGCTCACCAGCAGGACCGCTGATCGCTGAGCACCGCACCATCATGCGGCTCATCGCCGTGCTCGAGCGCGAGCTGGAGTCGATGGCACAGGAGCGCCGCGCGGACCCGGTGCTCATCGACGAGGCCACCGACTTCATCCGGATGTACGCCGACCGCTGCCACCACGGCAAGGAAGAGGACATCCTGTTCCGGCAGCTCGCCGCCAAGAACCTCGACCCTCGGCTGGCGGCCGAGATGCAGGATCCTCATCGACGACCACGTGAAGGCGCGCGCGCTCACGCGCCGGCTCGTGGACGCGAACCGCCGCTACGACGCCGGCGACACGGAGGCCCTCGGCGAGATCGAAGAGGTCATGGGCGAGCTCGTGCGGTTCTACCCCGTGCACATCGCCAAGGAGGACCGCCACTTCTTCAAGCCCAGCATGCAGTACTTCTCGGACGCGGAACGCGCGCAGATGCTGGCCGCGTTCGACGAGTTCGACCGGATGCTCATCCACGAGAAGTACAAGGGCCTGGTGGACAGACTGGAGGCGGGCACGGGCTGATCCTCGGCCCGATCGTCCCTAGTCCAGGCGCCCCCGAGCATCACTGATCTTCGCATCTAGGTCGGCCAGACCGCGTTCCACCTCAGCAAGTCTGGCCCGCGCCTCGCACAACCGCTCCTCATGCCTCGGGCGGATCCACCAGGCGCTCGCTGCGCCAGACGCGAACGACGGTGATCAGCGCCTCGTCGCGGCGGTATACGATGCGGAACGGCGGATGCTCCAGTTCGCGAAGCCACGGCGTCTCGAATTCGGGGACCACTCTGCCGCTGTCGGGGAACGTCTCGAGCTGGCTGATGCGAGCGATGATCTCACCCACGAGACGTCGGCCCACATCAGGGACGCCCTGGGAGTCGTACCAGTCCACGATGTCCCGAAGATCATCGACCGCGCTTTGCGCGAACTCGACGGGCACACGCTTGCTCATCAATCAAGACCGAGAGAGCGAACGACCTCGTCGAGCGGCACGACGCGTCCGGCTTCGATGTCGGCCAGGCCGGCGACGACCGCACGCATGAAGTCGCGCTCCTCCTGGGCCGCCTCGTACTCGTCGAGACCTTGAACGACAGCCACCCCGCGACCGTGGCTCGTGAGCAGCACAGGACGACCCGTCTCGTCTACGCGCCGCACGATCTTGCCTGGGTTGACCTTCATGTCGCCCAGCGGGACGACGTCCTCCGAGAACTTCACGCCGGAACGCATGGGGGGCCTCCAATCAGCATCAGTTTTCTGGTCCTGATTGTAGCACCACTCCGGAACCGAGAGAGCGCGCCCAGTCGAAGACATCCTCGGCCGGCCGGGCGATGATGATCTCGCCTTGGATCCGGGCCATCGCCTACTCCCCCGCGCCGACCTCGGCCTTGTCCATGAGCACACAGGTGCGCTCGCCGCCCAGGCGCTTGGCCTCGTACATCGCGCTGTCGGCCAGCGCCATGACGTGGCCTCCGGCTCCGGTGCCGGCCACGACGGTGAGCCCGATGCTCACGCCCAGCGAGAAGGTGTGCCCCGCGGCGCGGAACTCGTGCCCTCGCACCGCCTCCTGGAATCCGGTCCGACACCGCGATGGCGTCGTCCAGCGACGTGTTCTCCAGCAGCAGCGCGAACTCGTCGCCGCCGAATCGCGCGAAGGTGTCCTCCTCGCGGGCGCACGCCGTGACCACCGTGACGAACTCCATCAGGACCTCGTCGCCGGCGGCATGCCCCACGGTGTCGTTCACGTTCTTGAACCGGTCCATGTCCAAGAACAGCAGCGCGCTGGGCACTCCCCGCTTGGTCTTGGCCACGGCCTTCTTGAGCTGCTCTTGGAAGTACCGGCGATTGGGCAGCGCTGTGAGGGCGTCGTGCAGCGCCAGGAAGGCCAGCTTGTCCTGGGTCTGGACCCGGTCCGTGATATCGGAGAAGTACACGGCCATGCCGTCGTCCACCGGGTACGCCCTGACCTCGATCCAGCCCCCACCGTCGGGCATGCGCGCGTCGTAGGTCGTCGCCTCTCGCGCGACCATCGCACGCTCGTACGCCTCGGCGAATCTGGAGTCCTGGGGCTGGAACGACTTGAGCGTGCGGCCGATGAGGTCCTCGCGAGGGACGCCGATGAAGGCGGCCGCGTTCGAGTTCGCGTAAACGAACGCGCCGTCGCGGTCGAGCGCGAAGAAGGAATCGTTGATGCTCTCCAGGATCTCCTCCAGCGTTGCCGAGGGGATCAGCTCGTGTCCCACCTCTTCTGAGATGAGCAGAATCCGCCGTCCCAGCTCGTCACGCGACGCGTGGACCACGAACTGGCGGCCCATGCCGTCCGACGGACCGAACGCGAGGAGACAATGGTGCGCGTCCTGACAATCGCCGCGCGCGCCGACCTGTCTCACGAGCGACTCGGCGATCTGCTCCCAACCCGATCCCAGCATCTCGATGGCCGCGTCATTGGCCTGGATGACGCCGTCCGAATCGTCCGAATACAGTGCAGGACCGTCGAGCCCCGACAGGTCGATCTCGGCCTGGTCGGACATCTTCTCGATCTTGGTCACGCCGGATACCCCCTCCCCGCGAAGGTCCTGAGTGTAGCGTCAGGGTGGGTCCGTCTTCCAGTTCGGGCGACAGCCGCGCGTCACCCGCCGGCCGAGGGACCGCGGAGGTCGGCGAGCTCGCCCTCGGTGAGGTCCCGCCATGCCCCTCGCGACAGGTCTCCCAGGCTCAGCGGGCCGTAGCTCACGCGCTCCAATTCCAGCACCGGGTGGCCTACCGCCGAGAGCATCCTTCGCACTTGGCGCTTGCGGCCCTCGGCGATGGTGAGGCGCACCTCGGAGGTGGCGCCGGCGCGGGTGATGGCGACCTCGGCGGGCTGGGTGGGGCCGTCGTCGAGCTGGATGCCCTTGCGCAGGAGGGCGGCATCGGCCTCGTCCATGCGCCCGTCCACGACCGCACGGTACGTCTTGCGCACGTGGAAACGCGGGTGCATGAGCTTGTGCGCGAGGTCGCCGTCGTTCGTGACCAGCAGCAGACCCTCGGTGTCGCGGTCCAGGCGGCCTATCGGGAAAAGGCGGCCGCGATCGGCGGGCAGCAGCTCCATGATCGTCCGCGAGCGCTCGTCGGTGACCGCCGTGAGGTAGCCCGCCGGCTTGTTGAGCATCAGGTGCACGAGACTCGCCGGCCTCGCGACCACCTCGCCGTCCACAGCCAGCTCGTCGGCCGCCGGATCGATGCGCCTGCCGAGGTTCGTCTCGACCTCGCCGTTGACGCTCACGCGGCCGGCGCGGATGAGGTCCTCGGCCTTGCGGCGCGCGGCGACGCCGGCGTCGGCGAGGGCCTTGTTCAGGCGGATGCCCTGGGGTGCGCTATCGGGGGTGCCGGAGTCCATGAGGATGACTCAACCGGAGTTCGGGTCCGGGGGCAAGGGCTGCGATGTCAGAGACGTGCGCTACTGTGATGGCAAGGAGGCGATGGCGTGGCCAAGCAGCACAGCTCTGACGAGTTCGGCAGGGATCAGCACGTCGCGGGCACCCCTGTCGGTCTGGGCCTGGGCAGCGAAGGCACATTCGCGACCCGTGGCGCCGATGACGAGACGCAAGTCACGAACAGAGCGACCCGTGTCCCGGGTCAGGTGGCCATTTGGAAGGTCGCGGTCTTCTTCGCCGTGTTGTTCGCGTTGGGCGTGACCGTGCTCGTCGTGTTCAGGCTTTTCGGCGGCGGCTTGGTCCCGTAGCGTAGGCGCCCTATCGGGCCTGCTCCCTCCCGCTCCACGGCTTGCGCCCTCCGAGAACGATCACGGTAACGAGGGCCGCCGACTGCGCGAGTAGCACGGGAGTCAGGGCAGCGCCGGTCGCGGGCGCCACACCTTTGGACAGGGCGTGCGTGACCTCGGCTACGGAGGGCTGGACGAAGAAGAGGTCTGCCGCGGCCACCGACACGGTGAGCACCCACTTCACCGCTATCCAGTGGTCTCGGCGCAGCCCGAAGCCCCGGCGGAAGAGCACGCAGAACGTCAGGTCGAAGCACAGGATCACGAGCCACAGCCCAAGCGCGACCAGTGTTAGCGCGGACACGAGCCGCCATGACGGGAGCGCGTACTGGGCCGGCCCGCCGGTTCCCAACGCGACCACCGTGAGCATCGCCAGCTGCGTGACGAGCCACGAGACGCCGAGCACGGGGTGCACGCGATACAGACCGGATCGCACGCGCATCGCGACGCCCCCTTCCTAGCGGCCCACGAGCGTCTCTTCCCCGCGCCACGGTTTGCGCACCGCGATCACGGCCACTCCCACCACGGCCGCGATCTGCGCCAAGAGCAGCAGCATCACCGGCCCCGCGTCCACCTGCGTCCCATGCGCCAGCACGCGCGCGTTGGCGGTCGCCTGGGGTTGCAGAACGAAGATCTGCGTTGCCGCCACCGCCAGCGTGAGTATCCACTTGAGCGCGATCCAGTGATCGCGGCGTATCCCGAACCCCCACGGCCGAAGCACGCCGAATGCGACATCGAAGCCCAGCACCAAGATCCAAACGCCGAGCGCGACGAGGTTCAGGTTCGCGATGGTCTTCCACGACCCCGCCGCGTTGGCCGGCGACCCGCCGGTGCCCAGCCCCACGACGACGAGCATCCACAGGAGCAAGAGGAGCCACGCCGCGCCCAGCACGATGTGCAGGCGATACGGGTTGAACCTGCTCCAAATCCCGCCGGTCACGCCGGGTCCCCCAGCCGGTAGTGGACCGACCACCGGGCGTGACTCACGAAGCGGCCCTCGGCCATCCGCGCCACCCCTCTCACGCGGGCCTCACGTCACTGGACGAGGCCGATGTCCTCGCTGTCGGTCTCGTCTTCGGCAAGGTCGTCGCCCTCTCCGCCCTCGGCTTCGAAGTCGTCGTCCCCTTCGGCGATGGCCTCGAGCTCGGCGGAGTCGCCGTCCATGACCAGCTGCTCGGTGCGCTGGATCTCCACGCCGGACAGCCGGTCCCTGATAGCCGCCGCGGTGGCCTCGTCGGGAGCGAACTGCTCCAGCGCCGGCAGCTCGGCGAGGTCCTTGAGGCCGAAGCGCTCGAGGAAGCCCTTGGAGGTGCCGTACAGGATCGCGTTGCCGGCGGTCTTGTCGCGGCCCACCTCGCGCACGAGGCCCTTCTCGATGAGCGACGCCACGACGGCCTCGGAGTTCACGCCGCGGATGGCGTTGACGCCCTGCGCGCGTGACCGGCTGGTGGTAGGCGATCACGGCGAGCGCCTCGAGCGCCGCCTGCGACAGCCGGCGCGTGTCCCACGACAGCACGAGCTGCTCCACCTGCCCGTGGAACGCGGGGTGCGTGTACAGCCGCCATCCGCCCGCCACCTCGCGCAGCTGGAAGCCGCGGTCGTCGCGCTGCGTACTCGTCGCGCAGCGCGGTCAGGTGCGTGCGCACCGCCGCCTCCGGTATCTCGAGCACCTTCGCCAGCCGCGCCGCGGACACCGGCTCGTCGGACACGAACAGCAGCGCTTCCAGCACGCCTCGCGGGTCTCGATCATGTCCATGTGTGGTCCCTCGTCCTCGCCGAGCGGTGCCCGGTCCTCGTCAGTCAACGTCCTCGTCGGTCACGTCCAGGACCTCGATGTCGCCGAACAGGCGGTCCTGGACGAGGTCCACCGCGCCGCGCTTGTACAGCTCCAGCATCGCCAGGAACGTCACGACGATCTCCTCGGGCGTGGCGTCCGCGGCCAGCAGCTCGGAGAAGCGCGCGTGCGATAGCGCGCCCGCACCATGTCGCGCCACACGCTCCACGTGCAGCTCGAGCGATATCGGGCGCGCCGCCACGTGCTCGGCCTCGCAGCAGGAAGACCTCGCGGCGGTGCATCGAGGTCGGCGCATATCACCGCCAAGGCCGCGCAGCGTCATGCCCTCGAGGTAGTCCGGCATGAGCTGCAGGAACGGCTCCTCGAGCCCGGCGTTGCGCGGGTGCATGCGTTCCTCGGAGCTCCGCGCGCGCCGCCAGCTCGGCGGCGACGTTCTTGAACTGCTTGTAGGCGAGCAGCCGCGCCACGAGGAGTGTCGCGCGCCTCTTCGGGCGAGAGGTCTTCGAACTCCTCGGCCAGGATGGGCTCCTCGCGGGGCAGCAGCGAGGCGGCCTTGATCTCGAGCAGCGTGGCCGCGACGCAGCAGGAAGTCGCTCGCGACGTCCAGGTCGAGGTCCTTCATGCGCTCGATCTCGGCCAGGTACTGCGTCGGCGATCTCGCGAGATCGGGCACCTCGCGCACGTCGAGCTTCTGGCGGCTGACGAGTTGCAGCAGCAGGTCGAACGGGCCCTCGAAGACGTCGGTCGTGACGGTGTACGCGGCCATGCGCTTGGTGCTCGCGCCGGCCTAGGCGTCGGTCGAGCATCAGTGCGCCGCACGGTCTCGATGACGACGCGACGTCACGGGGCGCACCCGCGCGGCGCCCGCGGCGAGCACCTCCCACGCGTAGCCGGGCTTGGCGGCGAGCTCGGCGCGACGCTCCTGGAACGGCGCCAGGTAACGCGATGAGGTCCTCGACGAGCTTCTTCTTGTGCGACGACGCAGCCGCACTCGGCGGCGCGGCAGCACGGTCCCACTCGGCGATCTCCTCGGCGGGAGCGATGAGCTTGTGGATCTGCTGCAGCGGGCAGATGTCGGGGTTGCCCGGGTCGGTCTTCAGCTTGCGCGCGGGGTCGGTGATCATGCCCATGACCTTGGCGCGGATCTCGTCGGGCGGATCCGAGATGAAGATCGCGTTGCCGTAGCTCTTGGACATCTTGCGGCCGTCGGTGCCCGGGACGCGCGCGCCCTCTTTGGCGATGAGCGCGGCGGGCTCGACGAGGTGGTCGCCGTACGTGGTTGTTGAAGCGGCGCACGATCTCGCGCGTGAGCTCCAGGTGCGGCAGCTGGTCCTCGCCCACCGGCACGACGTCGGCGCGGACGATCGTGATGTCGGCCGCCTGCAGCAGCGGGTACAGGAAGAAGCCGAGCGTTGCCGAGGTCCTTCTCGGTGATCTGCTCGCGCTGCTCCTTGTAGCTGGGCACGCGCTCGAGCCAGGTCATCGGCGTGACCATCGAGAAGTACAGACGCAGCTCGGCGACCTCGGGCACGTCGGACTGCCGGTAGATGGTGCACTTCGTCCGGATCGAGGCCGGCGGCGACCCAGTCGAGCACCATCTCCTCGGTGAACCGGCGGATGTCGCTGCGTGTCGGCCCAGTCGGTCGTGAGCGCGTGCCAGTCGGCGACGAAGTAGAACGCGTCGTACTCGTCCTGGAGCCGCGAGCATGTTCTGCAGGTTGCCGAACCAGTGGCCGAGGTGCAGCTTGCCGGTGGGCCGGTAGCCGGTGAGTATGCGCTTGCGCGCCGAGGTCGGATCGGTCATGGGTGCTCGGGAATCCCCCTGTCGCGTTCGGGTTCACCGCAGGACCCGGCGCGTGAACGCGCGCCCGCGTGCGGCTGACGGCCATGATACCGCAGGGGCGAGCGCCGCCTACGCTCGAGCCGTCGCCCGCGAGCCGGTCGAGCCGCCCTCGTCCAGGTCACCGCCTCCGGCGAGCGGTAGCCTGAGCGTGAAGGTGGAGCCTCGGCCTACTTCGCTTTCGACGGCGATATCACCGCCCAAGACATCGGCAAGGCCTTGGGACACCGGCAGACCAAGGCCAGCTCCGTTGCGCACGACGTCGGGCGAGCCCGGCCTGGTAGAAGTCCTGGAAGATGCGCCGCATGGAATCCTGGTCTATCCCGGGCCCGGTGTCCGAGACCTCGAAGGCCATCGCGCCGGGTTCGGGCCGGACGGTGATCGTCACGCCACCGTCTGACGTGTATTTCACGGCGTTGCCCACCAGGTTGAGCAGTATCTGTTCCACCCGCAGCGCGTCGGACCGGATGCTCGGACATCCTTGGGCGACCTCGCACTCCAGCGCCAGGCCCTTGCCCTGAGCGGCCGGGCGCATCACCGCGGCCACCTTCATCGCCAGGTCGCCCGGGTCCAGGTCTGCGAACTCGACCGCCATGCCGCCGCCTTCGATCCGAGTCAGGTCCAGCACCTGGTTCACCAGCGCGAGAAGATGTTGGCCGGAGGCCCTGATCATCTCCAGCTGTTTGCGCTGCTCGCCGTTCAGCTCACCCGGCAGCTCCTGCAGCAGGATCCCTGAGAAGCCCAAGATAGAGTTCAGCGGGGTGCGCAGCTCGTGGCTCATGTGGGCGAGGAAGTCGCTCTTGGCCCGGGTGGCCTCGGCGAGTTCCCGGTTGACGCGCGTGAGCTCGACGTTCTTGGCCTCGAGATCCGCGGTGCGCGCGCGGACCCGGTCCTCGAGCTCGGCGTTGAGTCGCAGGATCTCATCTTCCGCCCGCTTCCGCTCGGAGATGTCGCGCATGATGGTGGACAGGTACTCGACGATCCCATGGTCGTTCTTGTGCGCGACGATCACCTGCGACACCGGTATCTCACGGCCGTCGGTCGTGAGCAGGGAGGTCTCGCCGGTCCACACGCCTTCTCGGATGGCGGTGGGTATCCCCTCTTCCAGGACCAGCTTCCTGGACCACTCGGGGTGCACCTCGCCCACGCGCACACCATTGAGGTCCTGGTCCTGCTCGAGCCCCAGCGCGGCGCGCCCGCCCCTGTTCAAGTACGTGACGACCCCGTCGGGGCTCGCGCTCGAGACGACGTCCGGGGTGGCGTCGATGATCTGCACGAGGCGCTCCTCGGCCTCGATCGCCAGCTCGCGATCGGTCTCGTCCACCGCTCTGACCGCGGCGGCGACCAGCTCGTCTCCATCCCAGATGGGACTGTGCGTCACGACGAAGAAGCGCCGGCGGCCTTCCTCGCCGGTCCACGCCCGATCCTCGACCATCTGGCCCGCGAGCGCGCGGTCCAGGTTCGCCTTCGCGATGTCGCGGTCTCGCGAAACGCTCATGTAGTCCAGCAGGCAGCCACCGAGCTCGATCTCCGCGCGGAAGACCTTCTTCATCACCTGGGCATGGGCTGTGTTGAACATCAGGTAGCGGTATTCGCGATCCACGGCGAACACCGGCCCGGACTCGACCTCGAAGACCCCTTGTGCGACCACGAGGGCCAGGCGCTGGTCGGCGACCGAGATCTTGTCCATGAAGGACCACACGTGCTCTTCACATCCCTGCGGGCGCTGCTGGTATCTCTTTGTGGCTACGCCCCGACTGTACCCGCGGCGTCGCTCGCCTTCGCCGCGGGGCTCGCGCCGGCCGACAGACGAACGCCGGCCGTCCGGGCGACAAGCCCGTGGCCGAGTGGGCCGCTCAGACTCGCCCGACGGTGCGGCGCCCGGCGCCTCGCCGGTCCACGAGCGAGACCACGAGGTCCGCGACGCCGGCGGTGATGCCCCCTGCCGCCGCGGCGACGAGTGCGAAGATCCCCGCCTCGGCATAGCCCGCCACGGGTCGCAGGACGGTGACCGCCGCCAGCGCGATCACGAACAAGACGAGCACGCCGGTCGCCACGAGTCGCGCTATGTCCAAGCGCTCGTGCAAGACCGGTGTGTGGGCGACGTCGCGCACGGCTTCCACGTCCAGGCCCAGCGCTGCCGCGAGCAGGCCCAGCGACGCCAGCATGAGCACGATCACCGGCAAGGTGAACTGCGAGGCGGTCAACCGCGATATCGCCGCCCCCGCGGCGAGCATCGCCGCGAAGAACCCGCCTATCACCAACGCCGACGCGACCAGGCCCGCGATCCCGCCCAGCACGGCGGCCAAGCGGATTCCTCGACCGTGAAGCATCCAGGCGGCGACCGGGCCGGCCAGGAAGAACAAGGGCAGCGCCGCGTTCACCAGCAGTGCCAGCACCATGCTCAGCGGGTCGCTCGCGGGACCCTCGGGAGTGACCTTGAGCAGGCCGGTGACGATCACCAAGCCTCCCAGCATGGCAGGCACGGCGAAGGACGCTGCGGTGAGCAGGCACGCGTCGCCCACGAGCGACGCCGAGGAACGCCAGCTGGAAGTCGGTTCGGAGGACACGCCCTCACCTCCACGTCGAGGGGCCGGACCCCGATAGGCCGCGCCCGCCAACGTGAACTTACCCGCGTGCCACTCCCTCTCCCTAGACCCCCGCGAGCAGCCGGAACACCGGCTCCACGGTCCACATCAGGTAGAAGTTGAGCGGGCTGAACCCGACGAGCATCGGCAGGAGGAACAGCAGCACGAACAGGATCGGGAACCCGTAGCGCTCCAGGTTGTAGACGAACGGCCTAGCCGACGCCGGTAGGATGACCGGCAGTATCCGCGAGCCGTCCAGGGGCGGGATCGGGATGAGGTTGAAGAACATCAGGACGAGGTTCAGCTGGATGAACTGCGACACCGCGATCAAGAGATAGCCGGCCGCGGTCCCCTCCACCGCGTTGCCCATCCCTCCCAGGAGCATGATGCGGAACACGACCGCGCCCACCAGCGCCAGCGCGAGGTTGGTGGCCGGTCCCGCCATTGAGGTCAGGAAGAAACCCCAGCGCCGGTCGATGTCCGGGCGGAAGTTGTTGGGGTTGACCGGCACCGGCTTGGCGTAGCCGAAGGCGAAGCGCCCGCCCGAGAACACCAGCAGGAGCACCGGCATGAGCACGGTCCCGAAGGGGTCCACGTGCTTGATGGGGTTCAGCGACAGCCGCCTGTGGATCTTGGCGGTGTCGTCGCCCAGCATCAGGGCCGCGTAACCATGCGCGACCTCGTGGAAGACGATCGAAGGTATGAGCACGATGAGGCTTATCGCGACCTGCACGAGCGTCGCGGTGTCCAGCGTTGGCAAGTGAGATTCTCCCGGCTAGGGTGCGTGGTGATTCTACGGGACCTTGCTCAGCGAGTCCCGCGCCGGTCCTTTGGGCAGCCCCGCCTTGGCCGCGAGCCGCTCGAGATTGGCCAGCTCCGTGTCGCGGCCGGGAGCCACGCGCCCGTCCAGTCGATCCGCCAGCGCAGCTCGCAGCACCTCGGAGAAGCGCGACGACGGCTCATAGCCCGAGGCGACCAGATCGTTGCCGCTCACCGCCGCTTTCACTCCCGCGAGGTCTCGCGCGAAGTGCAGCACGCGTTCTCGAGCGGTCTTGCCCCCGGTGGCGTAGAGGTACGGCAAGGCCTCGGCAGGCATGCCGATGAGGAGCGTGTACAGGCGGGAGTCGCGCATACCGCGACGGTCCGCGAGAGCTCGCTTGACGGCCGGCCCGTGCTCGGACAGCGGGAGGAGCACCGCGGCTATCCGGCGGCCCAGGCGCAGGCGGCGCAGCCAGCGCTCGGTGGGTCCGCGAGGCGCTCCGAAGGCGAGCGCCGGCAGCAACGCCAGCTCCCGCGCGAGGGTGCGGCCCAGCGCTTCCTCGATCTTCGGCAGCGAGGTCTCCGTGGCCTGGAACGCCGCGAGCGCGTCGGCCGGGGCCACGCCCGACGCCACCACGGCCTCCAGCGCGCCCAGGTCCTCGAGCCGCTCCACCGCGCGGGAGGCCGGCTTCTCCGCGAGGATGGCGAGCACCTCCTCGCGCAGCCGGGCGCCCGACACCTCTTCGAGCAGGCCCATCTCCACCGCGCTGCGAGCGAGCCCCTCCGTGGTTGGGTCCATGTGGAACCGATAGCGCGACTCGAAGCGCACGGCCCGGAACACGCGCGTGGGGTCTTCCACGAACGACAGCGTGTGCAGGACCCGGACGCGCTCCGCGGAGAGGTCTTTGAGCCCTCCGAACGGGTCGGCTATCGCGCCGAAGCACTCGGGGTCTATACATGCCGCCATCGCGTTGACGGAGAAGTCGCGGCGCTGCAGGTCCTGGCGAAGCGAGCTGCGCTCCACCGTGGGCAGCGCGCCGGGCCGCGCGTAGTACTCGGTGCGCGCGCTCGCGATGTCGATGTGACGGCCGTCGGGCAGGATGAGCACCGCCGTGCCGAACCGGCGGTGCGCCCGCACCCGCGCGTCCAGGATGGGCGCCACGTGGTCGGCGAAGTCCACGCCGTCACCCTCGACCACCACGTCGATGTCCAGGTTGCGCTTGGACAGCAGCATGTCGCGCACGAACCCGCCCACCACGTGGGCGCGCAGCCCCCGTTCCTCGGCAAGGCCGCCTATGGTGTGCAGCGCGTCGCACAGGTCCTGCGGGAGCAGTCGATCCAGCGACTCGAGGAACGTTCGGCTCGAGGCCGACCCCGCGGCGAGCAGGCCCCTGTCCAGGTACGTGTCGCCGTGCTCGGCGCGCAGGAGGTCCTTGCGCGTGAGGATGCCCTCGAGATGCCCGCTGCTGTCGCACACGGGCACGCGCCCGATCCCCTCGCGCGTGAGCACGCGCTCCAGGGTGGGCAGGTCGGCTTCCGGCCCCACGCACAGCGGACGCCGGTTCATGAAGCCCTTCACGGGCGCGTGCTCGAGACCGTGACGCGACGCCTTGTCGACGTCCTTGCGCGTCACCAGGCCCGCCACGACCCCGTCCTCCACGACCGGCAGCGCCCCGTGGCCCCAGCGGCGCATCATGTCGCCCGCCTGGCGCATCGTGTCCTCCGGCGTCACCGTGCGGACCGGTGCCGAGGCCACGTCCTTGGCGGTGAGCGGCGGCCGGATCGACGCTTCGAGCGCGGCGCGCAGCTCCACTAGCGCGTCGGCCACGCTCAAGTCGCGCCTGGCCGCCGAGGCCGCCTGCGCGTGGCCTCCCCCGCCCAAGCGCGAGAGCACCGCCGCGATGTCCACCTCCGACAGGCGCGACCGCCCCACGAGGTAGAGCCGATCCGGCATCTTGATCACCGCGACCGCGACCCGGTAGCCGAGGTCCTCGCACAGGTAGTGCGTCACGACGCTCGCGGAGTCCACGTACTCGTCCACGTCCACCCAGCCCACGGCGACCTGCTGGCCGTGGACGCTCCAGACCTCCAGCGTCGCGAGCAGCCCCTCGAGCAGCGCGCGCTGCGCGTCGTTGAGCGCGCGCGTGAGGTACTGGTTCACGACCTCCATGTCCGCGCCCGACGACATCAGGAACGACACGGCCTCGGCATCGTAGGCGGTCGCACTCGGGTAGGTGAGCGACCCGGTGTCCTCGTGTATCCCGAGCAGGAACAGCGACGCTTCGAGCGCCGTGAGCGGGATCCCGCGGTCGCGGATCTCGTGGACGAGAAGCGACGTCGCCGAGCCCACCTGCTTGCTGTGCTCCTCGGCGCCCACTATGTCGCCGGCCATGGGCGGATGGTGGTCGTACACCACCACCTCCACGTCCGGCTTCTCCGCGATCGGGCCCAGCGGCCCGATCCGCCCCGGATCGCGCGTGTCCACCATGACCACGCGCTCCACCTGCGACAGGTCCAGCCCCTTGAGATCCACGAACGGGAGCAGCTCCTCGTGCAGGTTGTGGAACTCGCGCACGTTGGCGTTCTGCGTGCCCAGGAAGAGCCCCTTCGCGCCCGGGAAGAGCTTGGTAGCCGCGACCGTGGCCGCGTAAGCGTCGAAGTCGGGGTTGGCGTGCCCGCTCACCACCGTGGGCGGCGCCATGGTGTCCGGTGGGCGCCGCCTGCTCATCGCCCGGACTCCATGCCGAGGTCCGGTGCAGGGATCTCGTCCGCTATCAGCGACAACGGCTCCGGAGGCTCGCCCAGGATCGTGACAGCCTCCAAGAACCGCTCTTCGCCGGCGTCCAGATGCGCCTCGTCGCAAGCGTACAGCGTCGCGAGCGGCTCCCCGGCGGCGACCGGCTCCCCAACGCGCCTAGAGAGCACGAGCCCGGCGGCCAAGTCGATCTCCGCGTCCTTCGTCTCGCGTCCCGCCCCCAGCGCGAGCGCCGCGCGGCCCACACGCTCCGCGTCCAAGTGGCCCAGGTAGCCGTCCGCCCCGGCCGCGACCACGCGGGACGCCGCGGCCGAGGGCAGCACCGACCGCGGATCGCGCGCGAGCGCGGCGCCGTCGCCGCCCTGCGCCGTGATCCAGCGGGCGAAGCACTCGAGCGCCGTCCCGTCGTCGAGCCGCTCGCGCGCGGTCGCGCGGGCGGCGTCCAGGTCCGGTGCGCCGCCGGCGCCCAGCAGCAGCCGCGCCGTGAGCTCCACCGAGAGCTCCGCGAGCGGTCCCGACACCTCGCCCCGCAGCACTCCCACGGCCTCCTCGACCTCCAGCGCGTTGCCCACCGCCATGCCCAGCGGAGCGTCCATGTCGGTCACGAGGCAGCCGATGGAGCGGTCCAGCTCGGCCCCCGTGTCCGAGATGGCACGGGCGAGCCTCAACGCGTCCTCGCGCGTCTTCATGAACGCGCCGGACCCGTACTTCACGTCTATGACGATGACGCACGCGCCTCCCGCGACCTTCTTGCTCACGACCGAGCTCACGATGAGCGGGATCGAGGGCACCGTGCCGGTCACGTCGCGCAACGCGTAGAGCGCTTTGTCGGCCGGATCCACGTCCGGGCTCTGGGCGATCACCGCCACACCCGCCTCGCGCACCTGCGCCTCGAACTCCTCGGGGGTCAGCTCCAACCGGTACCCCGCGATGGCCGCGAGCTTGTCCAGCGTGCCACCCGTGTGGCCCAGACCGCGCCCGCTCATCTTGGCCACGTGCAGGCCGCACGCGGCGGCGAGCGGCGCCACGATGAGCGTCGTCGTGTCGGCCACCCCTCCGGTGGAGTGCTTGTCCACCGCCGGGCCAGGCAGGCCCGACAGGTCCAGCACTCGGCCTGACCGCGCCATGGAGCCGGTGAGCGCGACGGTTTCCTCGAAGGCCAACCCGCGCAGGAACGCCGCCATGAGCCAGGCACTCATCTGGTAGTCGGGAACGCCGCCGCCCACGAACGAGCTCACGAGCCGCTCGATATCGGCCGCGCTGTGCTCGTGGCCGTCGCGCTTGGCCTCGATGAGCTCGACCATCGTGGGCTCGCGTGTCACGCCCCTACCCCTTCAGCTCGGCGAGGAACGAGGTGCCGCGCCCACAGGCCTCGGCCAGGCCGTAGAAGTCCAGGACGGTCGCGCCGATGTCGGAGAACGTGGCGCGCGTTCCAAGCGGCACGCCGGGGCGCCCGGCCTCCCTGGATCATCGCCAGGAGCAGCGCGTGCTCCCGGCTGTGGTCCGTGGACGGCGTGGTGGGGTCGCACCCGTGGTCGCTCGTGATGATGAGCAGATCGCCGGGCTCGAGAACCGCCAGCAGCTCGGGTACGCGGGTGTCGAACCGCTCCAGGCCCTCGGCGTAGGCGGCCACGTCGTTGCGGTGCCCCCAGAGCATGTCGAAGTCCACGAGGTTCGCGAACACGAACACGGGCGCGGGCTCGACCGCGCCTATCGCGCCCAGGAGCTTGTCGGTGGCGTCCATGTTGTCGGTGACGTGCGGGCTCGTGCACACGCTTCGCCAGTCGAAGATGTCGCCGATCTTGCCTACGCCTCGGACCGTCACGCCGTGGGCGGTGAGTATGTCCAAGACGGTGGGCTCGAACGGCTCGATCGCGTAGTCGCGGCGCCGGTGGGTGCGGACGTACTCGCCCGTCTCGTCCGGGCCCACGAACGGACGCGCGATCACGCGGGCCACGCAGTGGTCGCCCGTCATCACCTCGCGCGCCACCTTGCAGATCTCGTAGAGCTCCTCGATGGGAACGACGGCCTCGTGGGCGGCGACCTGGAACACCGAGTCGGCGCTGGTGTACACGATGACCTTGCCGGTGCGCACGTGCTCGTCGCCAAGCCGCTGGATGATCTCGGTCCCGCTCGCCGCCTCGTTGCCCAGCCAGCCCCGACCGATGCGTCGCGAGAACTCGTCGAGCACGTCGAGCGGGAAACCGTGCGGGTACGTGGGGAACGCCCTCTCAAGGACGACACCCATCATCTCCCAGTGCCCGGTGGTCGTGTCCTTGCCGGGCGATGCCTCGGCCATGCGCCCCCAGCAGGCATCGGGCTCCATCGTGGGCTCCACGCCGGCGACCGGCTCCACGTTGCCCAGGCCCAGCGCGCCCATGGCGGGCATGCTCAGGCCGCCCACGGCGCGGGCGATGTTGCCCAGCGTGTCAGAGCCCGAGTCACCGTACGCGGCGGCGTCCGGGAGCTCTCCCGTGCCCACGCTGTCTAGGACGAGGACGATGGCGCGCGGATCGCGGGGCATGGCGCTCCTTTCGGGTGCGGGCGGGCCGGGCGGCCCCGCGCGGCTGACCGTGAAAGCCGAGGTCACCCGCGCCGTGCCGCTGCGGCTAGTAAGCTACTACCCGCGCCAATTCCGCAAGGCTCGTGACGCCCGCCGCGACCTTGTCCAAGCCGTCCCGCCGCAGAGGGCGCATCCCGTTGGCCATGGCCATGTCGCGGATCTCGCCAGCGGGCGCGTCGCGCAGGAACAGCCTGCGGATGTCGTCGGTCATGGTCATGACCTCGAACAGGCCCACGCGGCCGCGATAGCCGCTGTTCAAGCACTGCGAACAGCCCACGGCGCGCATGGGCTGCACCGTGGCGGCCTCCTCGGGCGTGAAACCCGCCGCCGTGAGCACGTCGAAGTCGGCGGTCTCGTCGGGACGCCTGCAGGCCGTGCACAGCTTGCGGGCGAGCCGCTGCGCGATAACGCCCAGCATCGCGGAGCTCGTGACGTACGCCGGCACGCCCATGTCCGTGATCCGCGTCAGTGCCGAGGGCGCGTCGTTGGTGTGGATGGACGACAGCACGAGATGCCCGGTGAGCGCCGCGCGCGTCGCGATCTCGGCGGTGTCGGTGTCGCGGACCTCGCCCACGAGGACCACGTCCGGGTCGAAGCGCACGACCTGGCGCAGCAGGTTCGCGAACGTCAGATTGATCGCCGGGTTCACCGCGATCTGCGTTATCCCCGCCAACCGGTACTCGATCGGGTCCTCGATGGTGATTATCTTGCGCTCCGTGCAGTTGAGCATGGACAGCGCGGCGTAGAGCGTCGTCGACTTCCCCGATCCCGTGGGACCGGCGACGAAGATCGATCCATAGGGGCGCTCGAGCAGCCGGTCCACCGCCGCCAGGTCCTGCTCCCCCATCCCCAGGTCCGGCAACGACAGGAACGTCACGCCGGAGTTCAAGACGCGGACCACGACGCTCTCGCCGTCCGGCGTGGGCACCGTGGCGATCCGAAGGTCCACCTGGGTCCCCATGCCGGCGTCGAACTGGATGCGACCGTCTTGCGGGCGGCGGCGCTCGGCGATGTCCATGTCGGCGAGCACCTTGATGCGCGTCACGACACCTGCGTGCAGCGACATGGGCAGCTCCATCACGTCGTGAAGCACGCCGTCCACGCGATAGCGCACGCGAAGAGCGGACTTGGAGGGCTCCAGATGCACGTCACTCGCGCCGTCCACCACGGCCTCGCGGAAGATCTGGTTCACGACCCGGACGACCGGGCCCTCCTCTTCGACCTTGGTCATCGACGCGAGGTCGATCTCCGGCTGCGACTCCGCCGCCCTCACCTGCTCCGCCATCTCCGCCGAGGCCACGAACTTGTCTATGGCGTAGGCGATCTGTGACGCCGCGGTGACCACCGGCTCCACTTCGAGCCCGGTCCGCATGCGCACGTCGTCGATGGCCTCGACGTCGAAGGGGTTGGCCATAGCCACCACGAGCCGGCCGTCGCGGCGCTCGATGGGGAGCAGCTGGCGCATGCGCTCCATGCGCTCCGGGAGCAGCTCGGCCGCCGCGCGGTCCACGCGCACCCGGGTCAGGTTCACGTGAGGCAGGCCGCGCTGCGTGGCCAGCGCCTCGGCGATCTGGTCCTCGGTGACCATGAGAGAACGCACCATGACCTCGCCCAGCAAGCCTCCCTCGCGACGCTGGCGCTCGAGCGCGTCGGCGAGCTGGACGTTGGAGACGAGCCCGCTTTGAACGAGGATGTCGCCCATGAGGGCGTGCCCGGTGCGCTCCATCAGGTGGGTGCTCCCTTGTCGTCGGACACGCGCCCGCGAAGGAGCGCGATCAGCCACTCGAGCATGAGCAGCCCGATGATGACGATACCCGTGTCCACCGAGAACACCCCGCCGTAGGGCGTACGAACCGACCAACCGCCGGCGACGTGAGGGGCCAGGGGATCGGTGACCCGGAGATACCACGTGCCCAGGGCGGTCGTGGCCGCCGCCGAGAAGAAGCCCACGACGAGCCGGAGCAGGAGCAAGACCGCCATGACGAGAAGGATGTCGATAACGGCGGTAAGGACGGTCCGGGCCTGCTGGTCTGTGCTGCGCGCCAAGTGAAGATCCTCATGCCGAGGATGGAGAAGCGTGCGGGGTGACCGGCCGCCGTGCACTCATACCGTAGCGCTATCGCCCGATCTCGTCGCGCCGCGGCGACGGACCCTAGACGATCTCGTCGGATATGAGACGGCCGATCATCTTCTCGGCCACGGCGCTCGCGGGGATGTCCCCGTCGACGATCTCCCACGCGGCGAAGATCCGCTCGTCGCGGGTCTCGGGGAGCAGGGCGATGGCGGCCTTCACCTTCTCCACGAGCTCCGGGCTCACGGCCGCGCGCTTCAGAAGGCGGCGTTCGCGTTCACGGGTCTGCTGCTGGCGAAGGTATTCCAATGCGAGTTCTGCCTGTCGCTCAGAGATCGATCATGCACTAGGTATCGGCGACCGGGTGACGGCCCTTGAGGCCCGCTGGACAACCGAGCCGAGGCGGCTCCGATGAGCGGCTCTCGGACCCCGAGTCGCCGGGTGACATGAGCCCCGGTCCCAGGCGATGTGAACTCCCCGCTACCCGTTCGCCGAGTGCTTGGCGCCGGTCGCCGGGTTCCCCGCCCGGTGGCCGCGAAGCCGAGCGCCGGCGAACGGCGCCGCGATGCCGATGGAGGTGAGCAGGCCCTGTCGAAGGGCGGCGAAAGACCCCGATTAAGGGGGAGCCCCAAGGCCGGCACCTTGAGGCTCAGGGGTAAGGGGGTTGCATGAAGCAACACTCCAATGAGGAGAATACCCCGGCCGACACCCCTTTTCAACGTCCCGCACAGGAAAGATGCGCAACATGCGGCCTTAGGCGGCCGGGCACGCGCTGGATCGGAACGTCCGGGCAGGTCAGCGTAGAAGACTGTTGAATACGCCCAGGCCACCGACCAGCGGTAACAATCCAGTAACGACGACAAGGGTGGCTGCGGCGAGCACCACGAGCGTCGCGGGCAGGGCCGAGCCCTCGACCTCGGCCTGGACCTGGGGCTCTTCGTCGGAGGGGGCGGTCTCGACGGCCGGGTCCAGCCACACGGCGCGCAGGACTCGACCGTAGTAGCCGAACGCGATCACCGATGCGAGGCCGCCCAGGATCACGAGCCACAGCCTCCCGGAGACGAACGCCGCCGTGAGAACGGCGTACTTGCCCCAGAAGCCCGCGAGCGGCGGGATGCCGGTGAGCGAGAAAAGGCACACGGCCAGGGCCACGGCCAGCACCGGCCGCTTCTTGGAAAGGCCGGCCATGCCGGCGATGCTCCCGTCCCACGCGGGGACGGTGCGCCGGACGGCCTCGGCGGCGGCGAAGGCGCCGAGCGTGGCGACGGCGTATACGAGCGCCATGAGCACCGTGGCGCTCCACGACGCGGTCAGGCCCGTGATCGCGAACCCGGCCTGGGTGATCGCGGAGTAGCCCAGCAGACGCTGGTAGTCCGTCTGCCGCAGACCGGCGAGCGACCCGTAGACCATGGACGCGGCCGCGAGCAGCGCGACGACGGTGCCCAGGAGAGCTCCCCCGCCGAACAAGACGCCCGCCAGGGACGCCAGGACCACCAGCGCAGCGGTCTTGGGAACCGAAGCCAGGAACGCCGCGGGACCGGGGTCGGAAGCCTCGTAGGCATCCGGCACCCAGGAGTGCATCGGGAAGGCGCCGGCTTTGAACACGACGGCGAGCGCCAGAAGCCCCGACATCGCGATCACCGGGCCGGCCAGGGCCAGGCGGCTCATGCTCTTCATGGCCACCGCGATCTGCGACACGTCGGTGGTGCCGGTCATGACGATAGCCGCGCCGGCACCGAACATCAGCATGCCCGCCGCGACGGCGCCCTGGACGAAGTAGGTGGTGGACGCGGTAGCCGAGGCCCGGCTCCTGCCTGCGGCCACGATCGCGTACCCCGCCAGCGCCATCGTCTCGAGCGCGACCACGACGGCGAGCAGGTCGCGGGTAGGCATCGCGGCCACGGCGGCTCCTGCCGCGCCCGCGATGAGCGCCGCGGTCCGGCTCTGGTGCGCGTCGATGTCTGGGGCGCCCGTGGTCACCACGACGGCGCCCGCGGCGGCTGCCAGCATCACCGCGGCAACCACCGGCAGCGCCCGGGTCACGACGAGCAGACCGCCCACAGCCACCGGCGCGAGCACGGCGAGCCAGATCGCGGACAGCGAAGCGATGAGCAAGCCCACCCACGCCAGCGTCACGCCCACGCGCGGAGCCCCGACGGACTCGGCGAAGAGGCATGCCGCCGCGGCGAGCAGCGCGAGCCAAGCCGGAGCTGTCACCAGGAGAAGGGTCATCACGAGCCGCCCCCGACGAGTCGGGACAGGACCTTGATGACCGGTTCGGCCGGGGCTACCACGAGCCAGGGCATGAGGCCCAGCGCGACGATGCCGAAGGCGAGCGGCGCGGCGGCCAAGCTCTCGGTGGATGTCATGTCGGCGATACTCTCCCATCGCGCGGAAAGGGGTCCGTACGATACGCGGGCGACCGCCCACAGGTTGTAGCCGGCGGCCGCGAGCGTGCCCGCCACCGCGGCGATCGTGATCCAGGTGAACGGCTGCCAGGAGGCCAGCAGAGTCCCGAGCTCACCCGGGAATCCGGAGAGGCCCGGCAGGCCCAGACTCGCGAGCGCGCCGAACACGAAGAGGGCCGACCACGCCGGCGCGGCCTTGCCCAGCCCGCCCAGCTCGGGGATGGCCCGCGTGTGGGTGCGGTCGTACATGACGCCCACGAGCAGGAAGAGCAGTGCGCTCACGAACCCGTGGCTGATCATCACGAGCAGAGCCGCGGAAGCGCCGGCGGCCGTTGCCGTCGCCAGCGCCATGAGCACGAAGCCCATGTGCGATACCGACGAGTACGCGACGAGCCGCTTGAGATCGGACTGCGCCAGCGCCATTAGCGCCCCGTACACGATGCCGATGCCGCCCAGCACCGCCAGCAGCAGTGCCACCTGCTTGAACGCGCTCGGCGTCATGATGGGCGCGACCCGGAGGATGCCGTAGCCGCCCATCTTGAGCAGCACGCCCGCCAGCATGATGGAGCCCGCGGTGGGCGCCTCGACGTGCGCGTCGGGCAGCCACGTGTGCAGCGGCCAGGCCGGGATCTTCACGAGGAAGCCCGCGAGCAGCAGGAGCAGGATGGGCAGCTGGACCGAGGCGGGCACGCGCCCGACCATCCAGGCGAACGACGTCGTCCCGCTCGCCAGCCATGCGCCTATCAGGCCGGCGAGCATGAAGACGCTGCCCGCGAACGTGTAGATGAAGAACTTCATGGCCGCGTGCCGGCGGTTCTCGTGGCCCCATCGGCCTATGAGGAAGAACATCGGGACGAGCACGGCCTCCCAAGCCACGTAGAAGAGCACCGCATCGGCCGCCAGGAACACGGCGATCACCGCGCCTTCCAGCGCGAGCAGCAGCGCCAAGAACGCGGCCGTGGAATCCGTCACCCGTGCCGAAGCGAGCAGCGCGACCACCGTGAGCACCGCGGTCAGCACCACGAGCGGCATGGACACGCCGTCGAACAAGAGGCGCCATATCGAGCCGCCCGGACCGATGGCGCCGGCGCGCAGCAGGTGGCCGGGCGCCGAGTTCATCTCGAGCAGCGTCTCGAACAGGATGACGAGCTCGATCGCGGCGACGCTCAGCGCCACGGCTTTGGCCGTGCCGGGCCGCCCGGTGCCGAACACCACCACGAGCAGCGCCCCTATCAGGGGAACGAGGATGAGGCCTGTGAGCAGCATGGATCCTACAACCTCCACCACAACGCCGCCGCTATGAGCACGATGAGCGCCGCGGCCCCGTACATGACGTACTGCTGAGGGTCACCCGACTGCAGGCCGGTGAGCCATCTGCCCACTCGCTGAGACGCCACGCCGAGGCCCTCGGCGGCGCCGTCGATGAAGTCGTTGTCCACGACCCGCGCCAGATAGCGCGCCATCGCGACCGCGCCGCCCGCGAGGCCCAGGTACACCGCGTCCACGTTGAACGCCGCGCACATCTGCGCCCACATGTCGGGCTGCAGGCTCTCCGCCGAGGCGTCGGCCTGTGGGCCACGACGCCACACGACCCAGCCGATGGCGATCCCGACGAGCGCGATCACGGCGGAGGTGATCGCTATCGGGATAGCGAGCGCCTCGGGCTCCACGCCCAGCAGCTTCATGACCGGCGCGCCCGCGAAGCCAAGGCCCGCGGCCGCGATAGCCAGGAGCACGAGCGGGATGGCCATGGCCGGCCCCGACTCGTGGGCGTGGTGCTCTCCCCTGGCGTCGCCGAAGAACGCCAGCCACGTGGCGCGCGTGATGTAGACGGCGGTGAGCAGCGCCGCGAGCAGGAGCAGCCATCCGGCGACGGGTGCGTCCTTGAGGACGGCCGTGAGGATCTCGTCCTTGGAGAAGAAGCCGGCCAGCGGGGGGACGCCGGCGAGCGCGGCCGCGCCCACGATCCACGTGACCGCGGTGACCGGCATCTTCCGGGCGAGCCCGCCCATCTCGTGCAGGTCCTGCGTCTCGGTGGCATGGATCACCGAGCCCGAGCCCAGGAACAGCAGCGCCTTGAACGCCGCGTGGGTCGTGAGGTGGAACATCGCCACCGGCCATGCCCCGACGCCCAGCGCGGCGAACATGAAGCCGAGCTGGCTCACCGTGGAGTACGCGAGCACCTTCTTGATGTCGCGCTGCGGCAGGGCGGCCAGCGCCGCGCCGAGCGCCGTGATGATCGCGAGCACCAGGATCGTGGTGCGGGCGACCGGCGCCGCCGCGAACAGCGGCCAGATGCGCGCGACGAGGTACACGCCCGCGGCGACCATCGTGGCGGCGTGGATGAGAGCCGAGACCGGCGTGGGGCCGGCCATGGCGTCGGGCAGCCACACGTGGAGCGGGAACTGGGCGGACTTGCCCGCCGCGCCTGCGAAGAGCAGCAGCGCGGCGGCGGTCACGACGGCCGGGGCCATGCCCGGGATGGCGAGCGTGATCGCCTCGAGCGTGAGCGCGCCGGTCACGGTCCACAGCAACGCGAGGCCGATGAAGAAGCCCAGGTCGCCGAGCTTGGTGACCAAGAACGCCTTGATCGACGCGTCGCGCGCGGCGGGTTGCTCGAACCAGAAACCGATGAGCAGATAGCTGCAGGCGCCCACGAGTTCCCACCCGATGAAGATGCCTAGCAGCGAGTTCGAGATCACGAGCGACGTCATCGCCGCCGTGAAGAGCGAGAGCAGCGCGAAGTAGCGGATGTAGCCCGTGTCCTCGGCCATGTAGCCGATGGAGAAGACCACGACCATCGTGGCGACGAACCCCACGATGATGAGCATCAGTGCCGAGAGGCCGTCGACGGTCCAACCCAGGTCGAGCCCAGGCAGGAACGGGACGAACCCGCGGCTCGCGATGCCCGCGACCCATGGCGCGGGCGGGGCGACCTGCGTGGCACCGGGCCCGATCGATCGTCCAGGCACTCGCGATGCCGGTCGCGAGGGTCGCCAGGGGGCCCAGCAGCGCGAGCCAAGGCGCCAGCGGCCGCGCGGCACCGCGAGTTATCGGGATCAGCGCCGCCAGAAGGGCCGCAACGCCCAAGGCGATGACGACGCACGCCGCGGGCGCGATCGTGAGCAAAGCGCTGGGGTCGGTGAAGTCGATCATCCGCGCAGCTCCCCGAGTTCCTCCGTGCGCTCGAGCCCGGCGCGCCGGACGAGCACGAGCACGAGAGCGATGCCGACGACCGCCTCGGCGGCGGCAAGGGTGAGGAAGACGATCGCGGTCACCTGGCTCGCGAGGGCACGGTCCAGCGCCGCGCCCGCGAGCGGGAGGTGCGAAGACGCACCCACTCCCACGACGAACACCATCACGCCGGTGAGCATGACCTCGATGGCGGCGAGCACGGCGACCATGTCCTTGCGGGTCAGGACGCCGTACAGGCCCAACGAGAACAGCGCGGCGGACAACAGGACGATCATGCGCCCGCCTCCTCGGCCAGGGCCGGCGAGGTCGCGGCCGCGGCGGACGTCTCTGGGGCGGACGGCAACGGCTCGGCTGCCGGTTCCGGCTCCTCTTGCGTGACGGCGCCGCGGTCGGCGGTGAGCGCGACCGCCGCGACGAGCGCGACGAGCAGGAGCACCGCGAGCAGCTCGAACACCGCGAAGTAGCGCCCGAGGAGGGCCGCGGCGATGCGCTCGATCGGGATCGTGAGCGTGGGCCCGGACCACGACGTCATGGGCCAGAAGCCCCAGGTCAAGGCGGCGAACACGCCAAGCGAGATCAACGCGGCGGACGCACTGTGCCGCGAAGGCAGCTGCGGATGGCCCGACGAGTCGCGACGCAGGAGCATGAGGGCGAAGAGCAGCAGCACGAGCACGCCGCCCACGTAGAGGAACACCTCGGCCACGGCTGGGAAGACTGCTCCGTACAGCAGGAACACGCCGGCGACGGTCATGAGCAGGACGCCCAGAGCCAGCGCCAGACGCAGGACCTCCTTGGCGAACACCGCGCCCACGGCGGCCGTGACCGCGACCAGCGCGAGCACGAATCCTATGGCGGTACCGGTGCTCACGTGCTCGTCGTCCCTCCCCGCTTGGCGCTGGGCGTGCACGGAATGGGCTCACCGGCCGTCACGGGACCGGCGCCGTCGGCGCCCGTGGCACGTGTGCCGCTCGCGTCGCGGCGCATCTCAGACCGGTCGAAGACCATGAGGTCACGGTGGTAGAAGCTCAGCTCGTACTGGCCGGTGTGTGTGAGCGCGTCGGTGGGACACTGCTCGGCGCACAGGCCGCAGAAGCAGCACTTGGAAAGGTCGAGGTCGTAGCGCGCGAGGCACCGCTCCCCCGGATCGTCCACTCGCTCGACCTGGAGCGCGTAGTCCGGACAGGTGCGCGCGCAGAAGGTGCAGCCCACGCACACGCCCGACTGGCAGCGCAGGCATCGCGCGGCCTCGCCTTGGGCCTCGAGGTCTGTGAGCCCCATCTCCACGGAGCGGAAGTCCTTCACGCGCTCCTCGGGGGGAGTCATGGGCATGACGGCCCTGCGTCGCGAGTCCTCCACGCCGTCGAGCGTGGCGGGCGCGTACTTGTCGTACACGGGCACCGGCCGGCTCAGGCGATCCTCGGCAAGGTCCAGGCCCTGCAGGTAGCGGCGGATGGACTCGGCGGCCTCGTGACCGCTCGCGATGGAACCGATGCACGCGCCGGGGCCGGTGACGACCTCTCCGCACGCGAACACGCTGGGGACGCTCGTGGTGAGGCGCTGGCCGTCGACGACGAGGTTGCCGCGCTCGTCGAGCTCCAGGTCCGTGCTCGCGACGACCTGTTTGAGCTCGGTGCCCTGGCCGATGGAGAACACGACCACGTCGGCCGGCACGTCGGTGTAGTCCTCGCCGAACTGGGGCGAGAAGCGTCCCGATGCGTCGAAGACCGACAGGCAGGAACGCAGCTTCATGCCTGTGACTTTGCCGTCCTCGGTGAGGACCTCCTGCGGGCCCTGGCCGCACATAGGGATGACGCCCTCGTCTATGGCCTCTTCGATCTCCCATGGATGGCAGGGCATCTCTTCGCGGGACTCGAGGCAGCCCAGGCGGACCTCGGCAGCGCCCACGCGCAGGGCCACGCGCGCCACGTCCACGGCCACGTTGCCGCCGCCGATGACGAACACGCGCTTGCCCTTCACGTTGGCGTCGTTCTTCCAGTTGCCGTCCATGAGGAACTCGAGCGCGCCGCGCACGCCCTCGGCGTCGTTGCCCGGTATGGGCAGCTTGCGGCTCATCTGGAGCCCGGCCGCGATGAGGACCGCGTCGTACTCACCTATGAGGTGGTCCATGGGCACGTCGGGACCGATCTCGATCCCCGTCCGAAGGTCCAGGCCCATGCGCACGAGGTCGTTGATCTCGCCGAACAGCACGTCGCGGTCTAGGCGGTACGCGGGCACGCCCGAGTACAGCGCTCCGCCCGGCTTGTCGTGCTTCTCGTACATGGTCACCGCGTAGCCGAGCTTCATGAGATCGAAGGCCGCGGCGAGGCCTGACGGCCCCGAGCCCACGACGGCGACCGTCTGCTCCTGGGTGACCGGCAGCTTCTTGACCCGGGACGCGCGCACTTCCTCGTAGCGTTCCTGCAGGTAGCGGTGAAGGGGGCGGATCGCGATGGGCTCGTCGTAGTAGTTGCGGCGGCACGCGGTCTCGCACGGGTGGTGGCAGATCCTGCCCAGCACGCCGGGGAACACGTTGCGCTCGCGAACGAGCTCGTAGGCCTCGGCATAGCGGCCGTCGGCCGTGTGGTACTGCTGGCCGCGCGCGTCTACGTTGGCGGGGCAGTTGCCCGCGCACGGCGGAAGGCGCTTCGCGTCGTACAGAGCGTTGATGAGCGCGTTGTACTCGGTGGACGGAGCGCTGATGTCCGAGATGTCGTCCTCGCCCAACGCGCCGCGAAGGCGCAGAGCGCCACGCCAGCGCGGCGAGATCGTGACCTTCTCGTACGGGTAGCGCAGGGTGTGCACCGGCTCGAAGGCCCGCCGCCCCGTGATGCCCAGTCCGCCCACGAGCGAGCGCACGCGCTCGAACACGCCCGCCAGGCCGGACGCGTAGTCCGCGGAGACGGAGATCGTGCGCACGGCGTCGCGGTCTTCTCGGCTCACAGCCATGGCAGCACCAGTCCCACGATGACGAGCTGGAGCAGGGCCAGCGGCGTGAGCACCTTCCAGGCGAACGACATGAGCTGATCCTGGCGCAGGCGCGGGAAGGTCCACTTCGCCCAGATCATGATCACCGCGACGATCACCGCCACGGCGATCACGCCGATCAGGCCCAGCGGCCCGGGAAGCCACGCCGGCAAGCCCAGGAAGACGGAGCCGATGAACAGGCCGGCTACGAGCATCCCGCCGTACTCGGACATCATGAAGATGGACCAGCGGATGCCGGAGTAGTCGGCGAAGTACCCGGCGACCAGCTCGGACTCGGCCTCGGCTATGTCGAAGGGCCCGCGGTTGAGCTCGGCGATGGACGCGATGAAGAAGTTGACCAGCGCGATGGCGAGCAGCGGGATCCACCACCAGCGCCACGCGCCCACGACGGCGGTGGGCCGCATCGAGCCGGCCAGGAGCACGACGGCCAGGACCGAGAGCGTGCGCGGGATCTCGTAGGACACCATCTGCGCCGCGCCGCGAAGGCCGCCCAGCGTCGCGAACGTGTTGTGGCTGGACCACCCGCCCACGAGCACGCCGATGACCGACAGCGACGGCACGGCCAAGAAGAAGAGCAGGCCCACGGTGGTGTCGAGCGGCGCCCAGTGCGCCCAGAACGGCACCACCACCATGGACATCGCGACAGGCGCGAACACGATGAGCGGGGCGATCTTGAACAGGAACGGCTCGGCGCTGGACGGGATGATGTCCTCTTTGAGCAGGAGCTTGAGGGTGTCCGCGGGGACCTGCAGCAGGCCGAACGGGCCCGCCTGCTGAGGGCCGTAGCGCAGGTGGATGCGCCCGCAGACCTTGCGCTCGCCCCACACGCCGGCCATGGTGGCCAGCGCTATGGCGACGCCCGCGACCAAGCCCAGGAGCACACCCCAGGCAAGCCCGAGCCACGGCAGGTTTGCGGGATCCATGCCGGCGACGAGCGCCGCGAGGCTGTTCATCGGTCCACCTCCCCGAACACGGGGTCGAGCGACCCGATGATCACCACGAGGTCGGAAAGCGTGTAGCCGCGGCCGAGTCAAGTCGATCACCGCGAGATTGCAGAAGGCTGGGCTGCGGACGTGCATCCGAGCGGGACGAGTACCGCCGTCGGAGACCAGGTACACGCCCAGAGAGCCGCGAGCGGACTCGATGTGGTCGTAAGCCTCCCCCTCGGGAGGGGCGATGAGCCGAGGCAGGCCGGGCGCATGGACCGGGCCGGGCTCGATCTGATCGAGCGCCTGCTCGACCAGCTTGCAGCTCTCGATGCACTCGAAGACCTTGACGCGCGCGCGGTCGTAGCAGTCGCCGTTGTCGCCCACGGGCACGTCGAAGTCCAGGCGCGGATACACCGAGTACGGGTCGTCGTGGCGCATGTCCCAGTCGATGCCGCTGCCCCGAGCGGTGGGACCGGAGACGCCCCAGTCGATCGCGTCCTGGGCGGACAGCACGCCGATGCCCTTGAGACGGGCCCGCGCGATGACGTTGCCCAGGAACAGGCTGTCCAGCTCCATCATCGCCTTTGGGTTCTGCTTGATGAAGGCGCGCACGCCCTCGACCCAACCCTCGGGCACGTCGAACGACACGCCGCCGGGACGCACGTAGTTGTACGTGAGCCGCGAGCCGCAGAGCTCTTCGAACAGCTCGATGATCATCTCGCGCTGCTCGAACGCGTACACGAAGCCCGTGGTGGCGCCTGTGTCCGCGGCGCTCGAGCCGATGCCCATCATGTGGCTGGCGATGCGCTGCAGCTCGCACACGATCACCCGCAAGTACTCGGCACGCTCGGGGACTCGGATGCCCGCGAGCCGCTCGAGCGCCCTGCAGTAGGCCCAGTTGGAGTACATGGAGCCCACGTAGTCCAGCCGGTCGGTGAGCGGCATGATCTGCATGTACGTCCGGTTCTCAGCCATCTTCTCCAGGCCGCGGTGCAGGTAGCCGATGTGCGGCACGACCTTGGTGACGATCTCGCCGTCGAGATGGACGACGGCACGGAACACGCCGTGGGTGGAAGGATGGCTCGGGCCGATGTTGACCACGAGCTCCTCCACGGGACGCCCGTCCTCGTTGAACGCCGGTCGGCGCGATTCTATGTCCAGTGCGTCTGCTGCCATGGCCTCACACGTAGTCCGGACGGCGGACCATGCGGTCGTCGCCGTAGTCCTTGCGCAGCGGATGGCCCACCCAGTCGTCGGGGAGCAGGATCCGCCGCAGGTCGGGATGGCCCTCGAAATCGATCCCGAACAGGTCGTAGACCTCGCGCTCCTGCCACATGGCCGCCGGCCACACGTCGGTGACAGTGGGAGTCGTGGTCACGCCCTCGGGCAGGCGGGTCTTGAGAAAGATGGCCGCCCGCAAGGTCCGCGAGGTCAGCCGGTAGATCAGGATGAGCCGGTCGTCACCCTTGTCCACCGCGGTGAGCATGCCCATGCGGTCGAAGCCGAGGTTCTTCAGGTCCACGGCGGCGCGCTTGACCGCGTCGGGCGGGACCAGCAGCGTCGCGTCGCCGTACTCGACCGAGAAGTGCGGGCAGTGCACCGGGTAGTTCTCGCAGAGCTGCTCCTTGAGCTCATCGATGCTCATGCGCATGGACGGACGCTCCTCGGTCACTCCCATTCACCGCCTTCCGGCTCCTCGGCCTCGTCCTCGGGCTCGACCCTGCCGAGGACCGAGTCACCGGGCTGCGGCACGGCTACGCCGCTGAAGCTGCCCGGGAACTCCTCACGCCCGCCACGGCGGGCGTCACCCGGTCGCGGCAGCGTGGTGGGCACGGTGCGCACGGTCTCGTCCTTGAGCGATCGCTCGGCGATGAGACGCCTGAGCTGCACGACCGCGTCTTGGAGCGCCTCGGGGCGCGGAGGGCACCCGGCGATGTAGACGTCGATGGGGATGAACATGTCCGCGCCGCGGACGACGGAATAGGTGTCGTAGTAGAAGATGCCGCCCGAGACCGTGCAGTTGCCCATCGCGATCGCGTACTTGGGCTCGGGCATCTGATCCCAGATGCGCTGGACGGCGGGCTGCATCTTGTAGGTGATGGTGCCGGCCAGCACCATCACGTCGCAGTGACGGGGGTCCGGGCGCCAGAACGTGCCCAAACGATCGAAGTCGAACTTGGAGAAGGACGACGCGATGAGTTCCATGGCGCAACAGGCGGTGCCCATGGGCATGCCCCACAGGGACTGCCCGCGCGACCAGTTGACCAGTGCGTCCACGCTCGTGAGCACGACGGAGCCGCCGGCCCCGCCGGCCATCGTCCCCGAGGGGGCCGTGACGTCGCTCACAGCTTCCACTCCAGCGCGCCGGCGCGCCATGCGTACGCGAGGCCCGCGGCCAGCGCCGCGGCGAAGGCGGCCGCCTCGAGCAGCCCGGTGACGGAACCGCGCAGGCGCGTCGCCACCGCGAAGAGAAGCACGGCCTCGGCATCGAACAGGACGAAGAGGAGCGCTACGGTCGCGTAGCGGATGTTCACGCGTCGCCAGGGGCTGCCGGCCGGCTCCATGCCGCACTCGTACGGCGTCTCCTTCTCCGCGTTCGGAGCGCTCGGAGCGAGGAGCTTGCTGAGGAGCCACACGACCAGAACGAAGCCCACAGCCGCGGCCGCAAGCCCCGTCACGATCAGTACTGCCGTCGCTCCGCCGATCACGTTCCCCTCCCCATGCCGTTCGCGGCGCTACCGGTGGCCGCCAAGGTACCCGGATTGTAGACAGGGCGCCCGATGCTTGCAACGATTGTTACAAAGTCCGTTGCCTACCGCTCTGAGCTGCGGTTTTCTAAGGCGCCGTCATCAGTTTGTAACAATTACCACAAGCTCTTGTTCGTGAAAGTGCCCGGGGTTCCTGCACCATGATGACGTAGTAAAGCAGGACTCGGAGGCCGAAGTCCGGTGACCGGACGGGCACTGTCGGCCAACGGCGCGTGCCGTGGGGCGACCGGCGCGGGCCTCGGCACGCGGGCCTCCCCTCGCACACGAAAGGAAGGCCCGGCGCGCTCCCGATAGGAGCGCGCCGGGCCTCGGCAGCGGTGGAAGATCCGGGTCGCGAACCCGGGTCGCGAGCCCTTCGAGGGCGCTAGTTCACCTTGAGAAGCTTCACCTGGAAGATGAGCGCCGAGTTGGGCGGGATGGTCCCGTCGGGAGTCCCCTGCGGTCCGTAACCAAGGCTCGACGGGATGGTGAGCTTGCGCGTACCGCCCACCTTCATGCCCACGACGCCCTGGTCCCAGCCGGGGATGACCTCGCCGGCGCCCAGGGTGAACGTGAACGGGCCCCTGCCCTGCGACGAATCGAACTGCTGTCCGTCGGTGAGCCAACCGGTGTAGTCCACCTGGACCTTGTCGCCCTTCTTGGCGGCGGCACCGGTTCCCACGACCTCGTCCTTGATGACGAGCTTGGTGACCTTGTCCGAGCCGGCGGGCGCCTTGGCGATGGGAGTGTTCGTGGCCGGCTGCTCCGCGGGCTGCTCCGCGGGCTGCTGCTGCGCCGCGGTACCGGTGTCCGGCGTGGGGGCAGGCTGCGTGCTGCAGCCGGCCAGCGCGGCGCCGCCGGCAACGGCGAGCACCAGCATGACGACGAGCGACGATCTCTTGAACACGGGAACCTCCTGGAAGGTGACGGTCTCGAAGCACGAAGTATCTTAGTCTGCCATGTAGACACAGCAGCGGTCATGCCGAGACGGCATCACGACGGCGCCAGCGCGCGCCGACAAACCCCACGCAGGGCCGCTAGGAGCCGGATTCGGCCTCGGCCAGCTCCTCGAGCGCCTCGGTGACCTCGAGCCAGTCCGCCTCCACCTTGGGCAGCCGAGCCTTGACGGAGTTGAACTCCTCCATGGTGGCGAAGAACGCGTCGCGGTCCTCGTAGAGCCCCGGCTGCGCCAGCTTCTCCACGAGCTCGTCGTGGCGCCTCGTGAGCTTGCCGAGTTCCTCGTCCAGCTTCGCCAGCTGCTTCTTCATGTCCTTGGTCGCGCGGTAGGCCGCGTTGCGCGCCTCGGCCTCGGCCCGCTTCTGCTCCTTGGTCTTGCGCACCGGCTCGCCGCCCGACGGCGCGGGACCGGGCGTGCCCGGGGCCCTCATCGCGGTGGGCGACGGTGCGCCCGACCCAGCGGTGATGCCGTCCTCCCCCTCGGTCTGGCCGGACTTGAAGAGGTAGTAGTCGTAGTCGCCGTCGTAGACCGTCGCGCGGCCGTCCACGACCTCCACCACTTTGTTGGCGACGGCGCGTATGAGGTGGCGATCGTGCGTGATGAGGACCATCGTGCCCGTGAACCCGGCGAGCGCTGCTTCCAGGATGTCCGCGCTCGCGATGTCCAGGTGGTTCGTGGGCTCGTCCAGGCACAGCAGCGGAGCGGGCTTGACGAGCATGCGCGCAAGCGCGAGGCGGCTGCGCTCCCCTCCCGACAGCACGCCCACCTTCTTGTCCACGTCGTCGCCGGTGAACAGGAAGGCGCCCGCGAGCCGCCGGACCTCGGCCTGCGTCCAGCCGGGAGCGACGGCGTCGATCTCCTGGAACACCGTGCTCGTGGCTCGCAGCGACTCCAGGGCGTGCTGGGCGAAATACGTCCTCGTCACGTGATGGCCCAGGGTCACCTCGCCGGCGTCGGGCTCGATGTCGCCTGCGATGAGCTTGAGGAGCGTGGACTTGCCGGCGCCGTTGGGCCCCACGAGGGCCGCCCGGTCGCCCCGATACAGCGTCAGGCTCAGATCCCCGTACACCTTCACGGCGCCGTAGGACTTGGCAACGTGGTCGAGGCGCACGACCTCCTCGCCCGTGCGCGGGGGCTGCGGGAACGCGAAGTGCACTCGGCGGCGCTCGGCGGGCAGCTCGATTCGCTCGAGCTTCTCCAGCGCCTTCACGCGGCTTTGGACCTGGCGCGCCTTCGTGTTCTTGTAGCGGAAGCGTTCGATGAAGCGCTCCTGCTGCGAGATGAACTTCTGCTGCTGGTCGTGGGCGGCCTGGAGGCGCTCGACCGCCTCCTCCTTGGCTTTCTCGAAATGCGAGTAGCCGCCCGCGTAGGAGACGAACCGGCGCTGGTCGATGTCCACCACGCGCGACACGAGGCCGTCCATGAAGGCCCGGTCATGGCTCACCACCACCACTCCACCCTCGTAGGTGCGCAGGAAGCCTTCGAGCCACGTGACCGACGCGAGGTCGAGGTGGTTAGTGGGCTCGTCGAGCAAGAGCACGTCGGGTGCGGCCAGGAGCAGCCGCGCCATGGCCACGCGCATGAGCCAGCCGCCCGAGAACTCCCGTGTGGGACGCGCCAGATCCGCTTCGCGGAAGCCGAGGCCCGTGAGCATGGCCCGGGCGTCGGCTTCGAGCGTGTAGCCGCCCAGCGTCTCGAACCTGTCACGGACGCGCCCGTACTCGGCAAGGAGGGCGTCTTGCTGCTCGCCCTCCGGCGCCGCGGCGATCTCCGTCTCTAGCAGCGAGAGTCCTATGCTCCAGCGTGTTCACGTGGTCCGCGACGGCCAGGACCTCCTCGAGTGCCGAGCGATCCGAGGGCTCCACCGCCTCCTGACGCAGGTAGCCCACCACCGCGTCGCGGGCGCGCGCTATCCGGCCTTCGTCGGGCTCGGTGACGCCGGCGAGGATGTCCAGGAACGTGGACTTGCCGGAGCCGTTGGGCCCGACGAGCGCTATGCGGTCGCGCGCGCCCACCACGAGCGAGGCGTCGTGGAAGAGCGTGCGCGAGCCGAAGGACTTGCTCACATGGTCGGCCGCGATGATCACGAAGGGCAGTCTAGCAGCGCGCCGCGCATCGCGACGCGAGACGCGCCGGGCGCATCCTCGCGGCCGACCGTTCGTCCAGCCCATGGAGACGGGCCGGGTATCTGTGAGGGTTGGCGACGGCGGGGGGCGAGGCCGGCGCCCGACGGTGCGCCGGCCTCCTCGCGGCTGAGGAGGCGGGATCGATGAAGGGACCGCGTCGCGGGCGCATGCTCGCGATCTCGGGCTGCGTCGTGCTGCTTGCGGGGGCCATCACGCTAGGGGGATCGCTCCCCGCTTGGGGGACGTTGAACCACTTGATCTTCGATGGGCCCACGACGTTCACGGCGAACCCCAACCCGTTCACCGTGGCGAACGGCGACTTCAACTGGGACGGCCACCCTGACTTCGCGGCCGCCTCCACGGCCAGCGACACGGTGAGCGTGTTCCTGGGCGACGGCGACGGCGGGTTCTCGCAGACTGCGTCGATCGCGATCGCCGCGCCGCCGCAAGAGAACAGGCCCGTGATCTCGGTGCGCGCCAACGCCGACCAGTACAGCGACGTCATCGCCGGCGCGGGAAGCTTCGGTGGCGAAGGCCTGCTCCACGTGCTGCTGAGCAACGGTGCGGGCGGCATCTCCACGGACACCACCGTTCCGTGCGGGGGGCTGCCCCAGGCGCTGTCCGCCCTGGATCTCGACGGCGACACGCGCGCGGAATGGCTCGGCGCCGCCGACATCAACGACAATCTGGTGTGGCTGTACCAGGGAAGTGACGTCGGGACCTACAGCGTGGAGTCCACCACCCTCGTGGGCGCAGGCCCGGACGGCGTTGCTCTGGCCGACCTGAACGCCGACGACCACGTGGACTTCGTCACCGCGTGCGAGTCGGGTGCAAGTGTGGAGGCCTACCTCAACGACGGCACCGAACACTTCACCCGCTCCTGGGTCGCGACGTTCACGTCGGGAGCCGAGAACTGCGCCGTAGGGCGCTTCAACTCCGACTCGGTCATGGACATAGCCGTGTGCCTGAACGACGGAGGGGTCAGGACCTTCCTGGGAACCGGGACGGGCTCGTTCACGCCCTCGACGACCACGACGATCGCGGCGGGACCGTGGCAGATGGCACCAGGCGACGTGAACAACGACGGCCGCACCGACCTGGTGGCCGCCTCGAAGAACGGGCCTGGTCTGAAGACCGTCTCGGTCCTCGTGGGCAACGGGTCGGGCGGCTTCTCCGTTGGCGCGACCCCGAGCGTGGCTGCTACCTCGGCCACCGGGGTGTCGCTCGCCGACTTCGACACTGACGGGCGGCTGGACATATTCGCGTCGAGCCACGTGTACGGCCCACCGGCGACGACGGACAACATCGCCCAGTTCCACAACCTCTCGTGGGGGCCCACCGCGTACGTGCCGGTCGCCGGCGCGAACCGGATCGAGACTGCGATCCAGGCGTCGCAGAAGGCCTACCCCGACGAGCTGGACCCCTTCGGGCGTCAAACGGTCGTGATAGCAACATCCGTCAACTGGCCCGACGCGCTGGGCGGAGCTGCGCTCGCGTCCACTGTAGAGGGGCCGATCCTGCTCACTCCGCCGGATTCGCTGCCCACGAGCGTGCGCGACGAGATCGTCCGGCTCAGGGCGGCGCGGGCGATCATCCTCGGCGGGACCGGCGCGGTGTCGCAGCACGTCGAAGACCAGCTCAACGCCATGCTGCCCATCGTGATGCTCTCCGACCGGCGGACGTCGCCCGGAAACGCGCGGCAGGCGTTCACGCCGATGCCCAAGGTGCTGCGGATCGCCCGCGACACGCTACGAGACCGCGAACAACGTGGCCACGACGACCGCCGGGTTCCTCGGGCCGAGGTATGACGGCGGCGTGGTGGTGGCCACCGGCAAGGACTTCGCCGACGCCATGGCAGGGGCTCCTGTCTCGGCATATGCGCGCTGGCCGGTCATCCTCGTGGGCACGAGCACCTTACCCACGGCCACGACCGACGTCCTCGGGAGCATCGGCGCGACCGAAGCGGTGATCTGCGGCGGAACCGGCGCGGTCTCCAGCGACGTGGAGGGCCAGCTCGTGGCGATGATGGGCGCGCCTGATGTGGACCGCGAGGCGGGCATCAACCGCTACGCCACCGCCGCGGCGGTGGCCGACTACGGCTACACGCGGCACCACATGCACTACAACCGTGTGGCGATAGCCACCGGCCAGGATTACCCGGATGCGCTGGCCGGCGGCCCGTACCAGGGGCTCGATCGCGCCGTCATGCTGCTGACGCCGGGCGCTACGCTGGATATCTCAGCGGCGGCGGCCTTGTCGGCACACCGCAACGAGATCGTGGAGGTGCACTACCTGGGCGGGACGGGCGCGGTGTCCACGAACGTCCGGAACCAGATCAAGGCGATCCTCCGCTGATATGTGCCGAGGGCCTATGCGCGCCGGATCGTGGGTGACAGGAGTGTGAGCCCGGCCACGACCGTGAACACGCCCGCCATCGCGAGCATCCACGGGACGGCGCCGTAGGCCTGCAGCACCGGGCCGGCCGCCAGGACGCCCAGCGGCGCGGCGGACATGAACAGCGCACCTATGGCGCCGAACACCCGGCCGCGCAGCTCGGCCGGGGTCTCGGTCTGCTGCAGGGTGTGCAAGAGCACGGTCAGAGGCCCGTCGAAGCATCCGGCCAGCAGGAACCCGAGCGCCGCGGGGACCACCGCCTGTGTGAGCGGCGGGATCCACAGCGGGAGCGCCAACCCGAAGCTCAGGAATATGAGCGTGCTGCCTCGCCGGAGCGAGAAGCGCGCGCTCAGCCACCCGTACGCCGCCATGCCCACGACGGAGCCCAGACCCCACGCCCCGAGCATCACCGAGAGCACTACCGGCCCCGCGTGCAGCGTGTCTTTCACGAACACGGGCAGCGCGGCATCGATGACCGCGGCGAACGCGAACACCAGCGCCACGATGTACAGGACCGTGATACGGAGCAGGCGGTTGTCCCACAGGAACCGCAGGCCCTCGGCAGTGTCTGCGAACAGGTTGCCTTGCGCCGCGACCCGCTCGCGGCGGGCAGGGAAGACGCCGAGCCCGATCACGAGCGCCGACACCACGTACGAGACGCTGTCCAGCCACAGCAGGTTGGCGTTGCCCATCACGCCGATGAGCAGCCCGGCGAGCACCGGCCCGAGCATGGTCGTGATCTGAGTGGCGAGCTGGACGGCGGTGTTGCCGGCGACCAGCGCCTCCTCGTCGTCGCCCACGATGTCCGGGATGATCGCCTTCTCCGCCGCCCGTGACGGCGCCGAGAAGGTGCCCACGAACGCGGCCGCGACCACGATCATCCAGTACTGGAGCAGGCCTAGCGACCACAGCAACGGGATCGAGCCTATCGCCACGGCGTTGAGCGCGTCGGACACGACCATGACCCGCTTGAGGTCCAGCCTGTCCACGATGGCGCCCACGGTGAGGCCGAACACGCCGAACGGGACGAACTCCGCGAACAGCACCACCGTCATCTTGACGGGCGATCCGGTGGTCGTGAGAACGAACCAGGGTAGCGCCACCCAGGTCATCTGGGTGCCGGTCATGGATACGAAGCGGCTCGCCACGAAGGCGAGCAGCGTCGGCGACTTCAGCAGACGTATGCGTTTCTGGGAAGGTCCGTTCGTCACGGACCCAGCGGGTTCACTCACGGTCATCACGCCCGGCAACCTCGACGGTGGGGCAGTAGAGTATGCAGGAAGGCAGCGGGTTTATCCATTCGCGCGGCCGCGGCGGCGGGTCCCCGCTCGCCCGCCCGCGGCCCGCGGCCCCATGCGGGCGACCGGCTCTACACCTCGCCGCCCTCCCGGCCGGCCCTAGCCGAGGTCCTCCAGCAAGTGGCGGTGGAAGCCGTGCTGGTGGCCGGCGCGCTCCAGCTCCATCTTGAGATCGGGATTGGAGGCGGCTGTGACCTGCTCGTCGTAGAAGTCGCGCGCGCTCAGTTCGTTCGCACGCGACTGCTTGGCCGCCTCGGCGACCGATCGCACGCGGACGACCCTATCGATGGGCGGCTGCGGCACGACGGGCTTGCCCAGACCGCCGATGTAGCTCCCCATCCAGCCGGCGTGCCGCATGTCGTCCACGGCCATCTCGAAGTACGTCTCGGCCTTCTCGCAGTCGCCGCAGTTGTACTTGTTCACGAGGTTCTGGAGGAGGGCGCCGTACTCCATGACCATGGTCTTCCCCACCACGGGGATGTCGGCCGGGCCGATGATCGCCGACGCCGAATGCGCAGCCTCGCCGTCCACCGCGATGCGCAGCGCCAGCCGGTAGAACTGGAAGCGGTGATAGCGCTCGTCGTCCATGATGCGCGCGATGAGCGCCCTGAGCTTGGGGTCGGAGTCGCCTATGAGCGCGAGCGTGCGCTCGTAGTGGTCGATGGCGCCCTCTTCGGTGTCCACGTCCATCTCCATGCTCTCCCGCACGGATTCCGACACGAGCAGGTCCGCGCGCTCAAGCGTGGGCACCCCGCCACGATCGCGGATGGCCTCGGTCAGCCACTCGAAGTGCCACATCTCCTCACGCGCGGTGCGCTTGACCGCGTCCGCGAACGGCGACTCGCGAAGCAGGGCGCCGTGCACGATGTACTGGAAGATGGCGCCGTGCTCCATCGCCAGGTCTGTGTTGAGCGATTCGATGATCTCCGGTGCGGTGGCCATGGCTCCTCCTGCTCGGATGCGAATCGGCTTGGGTACCCTCTGGGCGTAGAAGGCCGCAGTCGGCGGCCGAGTCGTATCGTATCGCGCCCGCACCGCCCGTCACAGGCGCGGCCCGCTTTTCGGCCACCGCGGACTCGAGCGGGACTCGGCGCGGGGGCTGCTATGGTTGGAACGGACCGTGCGCACATGGATGAGAGGCTCTCCCTATGGCCCCTACTAGCCGAGGCGAGCGATACCGCAAGATCGTGGGCGTCCTCATGGAGGAGGGCTTCGGCACGCTCGTGGACCAGCTGGGCCTGAAGCACGGCTGGCTCGCGGCTGTGCGCGGAGTACGGCCCTTGGCGATGGACGGAGACCTCACCCCCGAGCAGCGGCTGCGCCGCACGATGGAGCGCTTGGGCCCGACGTTCGCCAAGCTCGGGCAAGCCTTGTCGGTCCGGCCCGACCTGATCCCGCCCTCATACGCCGCCGAGCTGGCGCACCTCCAAGACGACATGGAGCCCTTCCCCTTCGCCGCGGTGAGGTCCCAGATCGAGGGCGAGCTCGGCGAGCCGCTGGAACAGCTCTTCCCGGTGTTCGAGCAGGTGCCGGTCGCCGCGGCCAGCATCGGCCAGGTGCATATGGCCGAGCTTCCCGACGGCACGCAGGTGGCCGTGAAGGTGCAGCGGCCCGGGGTCCGCGAGGTCATCGACGCCGACCTGGACATCCTGAGAACGCAGGCGCGTCGCGTTCAGGGGCGCAGCGATCTCACCAGCCGCTACGACCTGCCCGGCCTCGTAGACGAGTTCTCCCGGGTGATCCACGAAGAGTGCGACTACGTGCACGAGGCCGAGAACTGCCAAAGGCTCGCGCGCCTGTTCGCGCAGGACGAGGACGTGAAGTTCCCGGGCATCTACTGGGACCGCACCGCGGAGACGGTGCTCACGATGGAGCGCCTGGACGGCATTCCGTTCAACGA
The DNA here is from genome assembly GCA_963768865.1 of uncultured Coriobacteriia bacterium. Classification (GTDB taxonomy): domain Bacteria; phylum Actinomycetota; class Coriobacteriia; order Anaerosomatales; family CAVYJL01; genus CAVYJL01. Next base: position 391,370 of record CAVYJL010000009.1, read on the forward strand.
TCTCAAGCGCCTGGACGCCGCGCACGTCGACCGTCACTCGGCCGCTCGCAAAGGCATCATGTGCTACTACGAGCAGATATTCATGCACGGCTTCTACCACGCCGATCCGCACCCCGGGAACCTGTTCGCCATGGACGACGGGCGGGTCGCGTTCACGGACTTCGGCAGGTGCGGCGAGCTCAGCGAGCAGGGCCGCCAGCAGGTGGCCGACCTGCTCGTGGCCATCATCGAGCAGGACGGGCCGATGATGACCGACGTGCTCTTGGACGTGAGCCGAGGCGGCAGCGCGGACACGGACATCCAAGGCCTGCAGCGCGACGTGAAGTCGCTGGTCCTGAAGTACTACGACCTGGAGCTGCACGAGGTCGATTCGCGCGAGATGGTCGTGGAGATCATGTCGCTCGTAGGCCGGCACGGGCTCACGATGGACTCCGAGTTCGCCCTCCTGCTCACGACGCTGGCGACCATCCAGGGTCTCGGCACCCACGTGGACCCCGACTTCCACTTCGTGGACTCGGTGCGCCCGTTCGCCGAGCGGATCGTGAAGGAGCAGCTACAGCCGGCCGGGCTCACGAAGGGGCTGGCGTCCTCGATCCGGCGCTCCATCAAGGCGGCTCAGGTCATCCCCGAGCAGGTCACGCGCGCGCTCCAGCGCGTGGGCGACGGCAACCTGAGCATGACGGTGAGGCCCGGCGGGTTCGACCCGCTCATGTCGCGTGTGGAGCACATCGCCGACCGTCTGGCGTTCGCGCTGGTGGTCTCGGCGTTCGTCGTGGGCTTGTCCACACTGCTGGCGAACTCGCGCCTGCCGTGGTGGATGGAGGCGATCGCCTACTTCGCGCTCATCTGCGCGACAGGCGTGGGCGTGTTCTTCTTCCTGTCTTTGCTGCTTCGCAGATTCAGGCAGCGACCGCCCCAGTAGGCGCCGCCCTTGCCGGCGCCGGTCACGAGCGGGGCAAGCCGGCTTGTCGGCTACCTCTGCGCGGCGAGAGCCCTCCAGAGAAGGCCCAGGAAGACGGCGGCGAACACGCACGCGAGGGCTACCCCCAGAACGAGGTTGCCGGAGCGGTAGTACGTGTAGTAGCCGCCGATGCCGGCCATCACTGCCACGAGGGCGACCATCCCGGCGATACCTAGTGCGCGCACGTTACACCGCCTTGTCTCGCGGGTTCGGAAGGTGGGCCGGACCCACCTTAGCACCGCGTCACTACCCGCGCGCGGTCCGGGACACCTCGTGCCCCCGTTGCTCGAGGGCGTCCACCGCGCGCTGGAGCGTGTCGTCCTTCACCAGGATGTAGTCGGTGTCGTACGTGGACACGGCGAAGATGCTCACGCCGGCGTCGGCCAGAGGCACCGCCAGCTCGGCCAGGATGCCCACGAGCGACAGATCGAGCGGGCCGTCCACGCGCAGTGCGACCCAGCCGCGCTGCGCGACGAGCCCCTCGGGCACTGCGGCTTCCGGCACTACCAGCGAAAGCTCGCCGGGAGTCCGCGTGACCGAAGACAGCCCGGCCGGCCCGGTGGCCCAATCGGGAACGCGCGCCTGTGGTCCGAGGCGCACGATGGCCGTGCGCTCGGGCATGACAGATAGATGCATCGGGCCGCCTCGCCGCGACGGGACGCTAGTGCCCGCCCGTGTCGGAGCCGACAGGGCCGCGTCCGTCGGGATTCTTGGTGCTGGCCCCGATGACCACGACGTTCAGCCCGATCACGAACACGATGACCGCGAGCTCGAACCAGAGTTCCATGACGCGCTTCCTTTCGCGGTCCTGTCACCTCGCCACGCGCACCGGTCAGGAGCCAAGGATCTTGGCCTTCTGCGCAGCGAACTCCTCTTCGGTCAAGATCCCCTGCGCTTTGAGGTCGCCGAGCTTCTGCAGCTGGGTGATCGTGTCGTCCTCGCTGGGCGCCGCAGCCGGCGCCGGCTGCGAGACGACGGTCCCGGGGCTCGGGCCGGCGGCCACGGCGACCGGCGGCGACTGGTTGCCAGTGTCCTGCGTGTACTCCTGCTGCGCGGTCCCGTACGCCTCGACGTTCTTCTTGGCCATTCGGCGGTTAACCGCGTTGGATGTCGCGGTGGCCGTCGCAGAGACCGCGGCCACGCGAGCGATGCCTCCTAGAAGTCCCATAGTGCCCTCCTATCAGGCCGAGGCAGCTAGCGCCGCGTAGGCCGCGTCCACCGCTTCGCCGGGAATGCGTTCGGTCATGGCCACTTCCGCGCCAGCGGCCTCGACGGCCTCCCGGAGCCGCGCTGCCCACACGTGCTCGACGGCCAGCCCCATCACGGCCGACCCGGGCGTGAGCCCTTCGAAGATCATGTCGGCGTCATCGGAATCGAAGAGACCGTGCGCTGCGGTGTCCACGAAACCGAGCGCCGCCTTGTCCTGGTCCGAGAGGTCGTCGATGTCCAGTTCGATGCGCTCGCCGTCGGCGGACTTCATGACCACCAGCCCGTCCAGGACCCTGATGGTCCCGGCCTTCGCCAGCCGCTCCAGCTCGCCTAGTACCGAGCCGTCGAACTTGGGCTCGCCAAAGGCCAGCAGCAGCACGTCTACAGGTCCATGTGGCATGGGTCCCCCTCCTCGTTGCGGGTGAGCTGACACGTCGCGGCCCTGGAGGGCCGCACTCACTTGGTACCCAGCCCGCTGAGGCGCCACGCCCGGCCCGGACCGGCGCGGGAGGCGAGATGAGCGAGGAGACCGGACCGCAGCTCGCGCCCTAGAAGCGCTCGTCCCAGATGCGAAGGAAGGCCTCTTCCACGGCCACGCAGGCCGAGGCCATCGCGAAGATGTCGGTCCAATGGGAGCAGCCGAACTCGAACCGCCCGTCCGGCATCAGCCGGCGGCGCATGTGGTCGTAGAAGACCTGGATCTCAGGATCCTCCACGAGACTGCGTATGCGTTCGAGCTTCTGGGCGTTCATCGCGTGCTCCCCACGTGCGGCGGTCCTGCGACCGCTCTCGCAAGACGCTTCGGCAAAGAGCGCGTGGCGCTCAAGCGCCGGACCGCACGTCCACTGTGGAGACCGCCCGTTCGCCCGCGTGCCCCGGTCGGCCGCTCCGCTCCCGGTCAACGCCTCGGGAGCGACCACGCGGGTATCAACCCCAAAGCGCCGGCGCCACCACGCGGCCGCGGCGCATCCAGTGTCGCCACGCCCAGGAGGCTCACCATGACCGCCGAGACCGGATCCCCCGCCGCCAGCGTCCCCACGCCCCTCAAAGCCGCCGAGCCACCCGCCCCCGAGGCGGCGCACGTCGTGGACAAGGTCCGTGCCGAGGCCATGCGCGCCAACATGAGCGCGATCATGACCGCGGACGTCGAGGACCTGCGGACCGCCGGCACGGCGATCGGCGTCGCCACGGTGGGTCACGACCTCGAGCTCACCACGTCCGCCGCGGCGCTCGTGTCCGCGAAGGGAGACGTGACCATGCACCAGGCCGGGGCCTGGGCGCTGATCGGTGGCGGCGACGTGTCCGTGAGCCAGGGAGGCTCGTGGGTCGTCGTCGCGAAGGACTACTCGGTGGAAACGGGAGGCAACGGCGTTGTCGCGGCCGCCGAGGCCAACGTGAGCCACGGCTTCGTGGGATTCCTTCTCGCGCCGCGCGCCACGCTCTCGGACGACTCGCGCGTGATCATCGACTCCAAGGGTGCGCTCATCATCGGCGCCGCCTTCGTGCTGGGTCTCTTCATCCTGGGACTGTTCGGCGCGCGCGCCGCGCGCGGCGCGCTGGCGTGGCGGCCCAAGCTTCCGGGGCTGCACTGGCAGTGACCCGCGAGCAGGCCGGCTCGCGGCCCTCGCCGGCCCTCGGCTCCTACTCGGCTAGCACCTGATCGAGCCAGCCGGCAACGTAGGCCGCCACTTCTTCGGCGCTCGGACCGGCGATGAGCAGGTGCGGCGCGTCGGGGAACTCGTGGTAGTCCGTGCGCGCCTGCGACCCGCGGTACTTGTAGTAGTCCGCATTGGTGACAGCCGCCGGCACGGTGTGGTCCTTTCCGCCGCCCGTGATGAGCAGCGGCGCCCGGTCGGGATTGCCGAAGTCGATCTCGACGGGTGAGTGCAGGCTGAACTCGGCCAGCCCGTCCTGGAAGAAGATGCGCCCGGTCTCGGGGACCACGTAGCGTTCGTAGGCGACCTTGGCCTCGTCTTCGGGATACGTGTTCACGAACCCGTACCTGAACTGGTCGTACGTCATCGTGACCACGCCCTCGCGGTTGGACGGGTGCAGGATCACGGGCGAGTTGGCTTTGAACTCGGCGGGCGTGACGGTGAGCACGCCTTTCGGGGGAGCAGGATCGAGGGCCACCCCGGCCTTGCCGAGGCCCCTGTCCAGCAGCAGCTGCGTGAACAGGCCACCGAACGAGTGGCCCACGATCACCGGCGGGTCGTCCATGGCCGCGATCATGTCCGCGTAGCGGTCCACGATCTCGCCGATCCCCAGGCAAGCGAGCGTCTCAGGGTCCGCCTTCAGGTCCTGGGCGTCCACGTCCTTGCGGGGCCACTCGGGGGCGAGGACTTCGTAGCCCAGCTTCTCGAAGTGGTCGGTCCAGAACTCCCAGCTCAGCGACGTGACCCAGGCTCCGTGGATCAGCACCATCGTGGTCATCGGAGGCTCCTTGCGGCGGCGGTCAGGACGCGCGCGCATCCTCGAGCGACGCGCGTGACCTTCCTATTCCCCGCTGGACGCTCGCGCCTCTCTGGCGAGCAGCTCTCGCTTGCGCCCGACTTCCGACTGCAGCCCCGCGCGAGCTGCGCGATACCCGATCCTTGCGGCCGGATCACCGAACCGCCGCGCGAAGCGTCAGCTCTGGGCCGAGCGCGCGATTCTGCGCGTCACCCACGCTCGCCGCACCAGCGCGACCACGGCCATGGCCACGGCCGCCATCGGCACGGTCACGAGCAACACGACGAACGCGGGATAGAGCGGGTCCGGCTGAGCGGTGTTGGCGAGCACAGCCGCCTCCATCCCGCCCAGCAGCCAGAATCCCAAGCCGCACAGAGCAAGGGCCGAGACGACGCCCGCCAGTGAGATCGCGACGTCGCGGTTCACCGTGTGCATCGCCGCCGCCGGGTCGATCATGACCCTGTCGGTGGACTGCTCCATGTAGCTGCCGAGCATGGTGCCGGGGTCGGCGCCGGGCTCGAACGCTTCAGCGTCCGCGGTGGCTCTCATGAGGATCGCCTGCCTTCCGATGCGGTCATCGGCGCCGATGCTATCGCCCTTCGACGGCGCGACGCATCCGGGTGCCGGTCGGGCGGCCGGCCCGACGAACCACGAGTGTAGCGCCTCTGCTGGCCGCTGGCACGCACGACCTTAACACCTCGGCCAGGACCTGCGAGGACTTGGCCAGCCGCGCCGTCGCTGGATTTTCGGCGCGCGCGGAACGAATCAGGTAGGACAGTCCCCCATGAAAGGGGGCGGAGATGGCTGCGCCAAGACACAACGTCGGACTCCAGATCATCTTCTCGATCTTCCTGGGACTCATGGTGACAGCGTTCATCGGTGTGGGCGTGTACACCTTCTATCCCAACCCCGAGACGGCTCTCCAGAAGAAGATAGATAGCCTCGACCGGCAGTTGCAGCAGGCCCAGAACTTCAAGGATCCGAGTGCGCTGTCGGCAGCGGAACGCGCCAAGATGCAGGGCATCCAAGACGAGCTCAATCAGGCGCAGGACCAGATGCAGGCATCCATGGAGGTCTGGGGCCGCAACACGAGCATCATCCTCATCACGTTCGCGACGATCGTGATGGTGATCTCGCTCATCAGACCCGAGTCGCTGCCCGTCATCAGCAACGGCCTCCTGCTGGGAGGCGTGTTCACGATGGTCTACGGCGTGGGCTGGATCGTCGCCACCGGGACCTCGATCGCGCGCTTCGTGGTCATGACGATCGCGCTACTGATAACGCTGGCCCTGGGATACGTCCGCTTCGTGCGCGGACGCCGAGTGAAAGGCGCGCCGGCCGAGGCGGCCGCCGGTGAGACCGCCGCCGCGCCCACCGCTGAAGTGACCGATCTCGAGGGGCGGGTGGCCGCGCTCGAGCGCCGGCTGGGTGAGGCGGCCGACGCGCTGGGCCGAGGAGGCGCCGCCCCGTAGGCGCTACGCCAAGCGCTGGACTCCGATGCCGATGAGGCCAGGGCCCGTGTGGACCACGAGGGCGGGAGTGATCTGACCTTCGATGGCGACGCGACAGTCCGGCAATCGCTCCTTCATGGCGCGCATCAGCGCGTCGGCTTCCTCCTGTGCGGCCCCATGCATGACGGTGATGCCGAAGTCCTTGGCGCCTTCCGCGAACTCGACGGCCTTCTCCAGCGCTAGAGCGAGCGACTTCTTGCGACCTCGCGCCTTGGCAACCGTGTAGTAGATGCCGTCCTCATTGCACGAGATCACAGGCTTGAGGTCCAGCAGCGTGCCCACCATGCCTGAGACCAGGCCGATGCGGCCGCCCTTCATCAGGTACTCGAGGGTGGAGACGCAGAAGAAGAGCTTGGTGTTGCGGGCGGCGTCTTCGACCAGGCGGCAGACGTCGGCGAACGGGAGCCCAGCCTCGATGAGCTCCCCCGCGCGTATCGCGGAGAAGCCGCTGCCTATGCCGATGTTCTTGGTGTCTACGTAGTGGGCCTCGAGGCCTTCCGGGGCAGGTCCGAGGGCGCTGATCATCTGGAACGTGCCGCTCAGTCCACTCGAGATGAGGACGGCTATGACCTTCTCGTAGCCCTCGGCCTTGATCTGCTTGAAGATGTCGGTGACGACCGCGGGGCTCGGCAGCGACGTCTTGGGGATCTCGTCCGGGAACCGCGCGTAGATCTCCTCCGGCTGGATGTCCACTCCATCGCGGTACTGAGCGTCCTCGTAGGCGATGGTGAGCGGAGCGACGTACATCCCGTACTTGTCGCGATACTCCTTGGGAACGTCCGAGCCGGAGTCGACCAGGATCGCTATCTTCTCTGGGGCCATCATGTCCTCCCGCCGGGGTCGATGGTCGATCCTCCCCGGCCGCGCTCTCGTGCGAGTCTCCGTTCCAAAGTAGACGATGGCGCCGCCGTCCGGTAAGGCCGAGGCAGGGTGAGCATCGCATCTGGACCCCCGGGACTTGCGCCCGTCACATGTCTTGCGCCGGTCATCCCGCCTTCCGGCCCGCCCAGCTTCCGGCGCTTGTTGAGGACCGTGCCCACGGCGAGACTGGGGCCCAAAGGCGGCACGAAAGCCATGCGCCCTGCCGGCACGAGCGCAGTCACGCACCTCTAGAGGTGCGGTCTTCTGTCTGTCGCTCACCCCGACGGTCGCGCCCAATGCCGCAGGCGTCTACTCGGGGGGGGCAAGACGTGGTGATCGGACATGTGCCCGTTGCCGGCGACCGGAGCGCCCAGCGCGTACTCGAAGCAGGGCAGGCGGGCACCCGGGTGAGGCTTGGACTCTTCTCGATGGCGTTGGCTCTGGCCTTCCTGGGTCTGAGTTGCGTCATGCCTGCCCAGGCGCGAGCGGACCTCGTGCCCAATCCCAGCTTCGAGACATACACCGCGGTCCCGACCGGGCAGGACCAGCTGAACCTGGCGTATCCCTGGTCCAACCCCACCTCGGCCAATCCGGACTTCTTCAACCCGAGCTGCCCTCCGTACACGACCTTCCCGCTCAACCTGCTGCCTCCGGAGGTCGGCGTTCCAACGAACTCGCAGGGGACCCAGACGCCGCAGACCGGGAGTTGCTACGCCGGCTTCTACGCCTCCGGCGGGGTGACCGGGAACGGACCTTGGCGCGAGTACATCGAGACGCCGCTGACGTCGCCCTTGGTCGCAGGCCAGATGTACCGGGTCGAGTTCTCGGTATCCCTCGCCGACGAGTGCCAGTGCGCCGTGGACCAGCTCGGCGCGTATCTGTCGAACGGCCCAGTGGGTCCCGTGAACACCCAGCAGTGCCTGACAGGGATAACACCGCAGGTCACCAACCCGTCCGGCCACTACCTCACCAACAAGACCGGGTGGGAGCTGTTCAGCCAGACGTTCACCGCCTCCGGGGGTGAGGATCATCTCGTGATCGGCAACTTCTCCGACGAGGCCTCGACCCCGCTCATGACCGGGCTCAGCGGATCGCGCGCGGGCGCCTACTACTACATCGACGACGTGTCCGTCACTCCTCAGGAGCAGCCGCCGCCCACCCCCCATCCCTGGTGGCAGCACATCGGGCCCTGGAACATCGGCATCATGTTCTCGAGCGTGACCAAGGAGGGCATGTGCGCGGCCCATCCCGCAGACCCGGGTAGCGACAAGCCGCCCGGCTACAGCGCGGTCACGAACACGTGCTTCGATATCTCGACGACCGCGACCTACTCAGGGACCACGACGGTGACCGTGCCCTACGACCCGGCGAACGTCCAAGGCGATCCGCACGCGCTCAGGCTTTACCACTTCACCGGCGGAAGCTGGCACGACGTGAGCGCGTCGGTGGACACCGTGAACCACACTGTCAGCGGCACGACCAGCTCCTTCTCCCCCTTCGCCATCTTCCAGCCGGACGGCTCAGGCGGCGGAAGCGGCTTGCCGAGGTCGAACACGCCCGCGTCATCGAGTTGGACGCTGGCGGCGTTCGCGATCCTGGCGCTGGGCGCCGCGGCGCTGCGCCGTGGCATCAAGCCGAGCCGCTGACCCGGGACGCCGCAGAGTGACGAGAGCGGCCGGCCCGGCGTCGCCGGCGCCAGGCGCACGGAGGGTGTGTGATGGGCAACGACGCCGTCGATAGTGCCGCCGGTGGACCGTGGTTCCGTGTCGACCGCCGAATGCTCGGCGTCATGGGCAGGTTCGCCCTGTACTTCGTGGCGCTGGATGCGGCGATCTTCTGGCTCATGGGTCACACAGGCGCCGTGCGCTGGCTGGAGGAAGCCACCGCGATCACGACCGCCGGCCTGAGCACTTGGAGCGGTGTCACGGCGCACACTGCGGGCGCTTCGGTCGTCCTGCCCAATCGGGTGCTCCTGATCGGCGCCGACTGCACCGGCGTGTTCCTAGCCGCGATGCTCGTCTCGCTGGTCTTAGCATATCCGGTCAAGGGCTCCACGCGGTTCGTGGGAGTCGTTGCCGGCGTGGCCATGTTGCTTGTGGCGAACCTGGCCGGCTCGTCGCCGTCGCGCACCTGTCGGTCGCCGCTCCTTCGATGTTCCAGATCGCCCACGACTTCCTCTTCCAGGTAGGCATGGTGCTCGTGGCCGTGGGGATCTGGGCGGCTTGGCTCGCCGCCGCCAGACGCCGTGTTGGATAGGGTTCGCTTCGGGCTCATAGCAGTCACCGTGTCAGCCTTCATGTACGCGGGGCTGATGTGGGCGGTGACGCGCCTGCCGGCGGTGCCGGCCAACCTTGGATACCTGGTCCCGGCGCTGGCGGTCATCATCGCCGCCCGAGGCGCCGCGCCCGGGCGCAAGGCCGCCTTCGCGCTCGGGAGCCTGGCGATCCTCATGCTCGTCGATCTAGCCGCCGCCGCCGGCGGGCTTCAGGCGGCCGCGGTCGTCGCCTCCGCGGACCTGGCCCAGGCTTCGGCCACCGGCCTTGGGGCGGCGATCGTCTACCACGTCCTGTCGATCGGCTTCCCCGTCGTCGTCGTGGTGGCTTTCGTGGGCCGCAGGGCGTCGATGTTGTGGGAGGCGATCGATTCCTAGGGCCGTGGGCGTTACTGGCGGGGGTTCGGGACCGAGTGACGCGCGATCGGCGGCGAGATCGGGGCACGGGTGAACGCCGCCTCTCCGGACACGAAAAGGGGCCCCGCCGATGCGGGGCCCCTTCGTTGGCGTCGAAACCAGCTGCTGCTAGTAGCGCGGACCGCCGAAGCCGCCCGAGGAGCTGCGTGCTTCCTGCGGCTTGGCCTCGTTCACCTTGATGGTGCGGCCATCGAGGTCCTTGCCGTCGAGAGCGGCCATGGCGGCCTTGCCCTCGTCGTCGTTGCCCATCGTGACGAAACCGAAGCCCTTTGAGCGGCCACTGTCGCGATCCATGATCACGACCGCCTCGTCCACGGCGCCGTGGGCGCCGAACTCGGTCTTCAGCATGTTGTTGTCGGTCCCATAGCTCAGATTGCCTACGTACAGTCTCATATCGTCTCCAAGTCCTCTCCGAGGGGCAACAGCATTTCCCGCGACTCACCTCGGAAGTAGACGGCGATTATAGCATAAATCCCATCGACATAGTGCGGTTTTGCGCGGGAGGCTGGCCTGACCCGCAAGGGCCCATGGGTCCGGATTCCAGCCCCTCCGCCGGCGAGCGTCCCGGGAACTCCGGTTCGCCCGCGCTCCGCTTCAGGTCAGGCCCCTGATTCGTCGGCGCCCCCGAGGCCCTTCGCAGCCGAGGTGGGCCCGTTGAGATCGTGCTGCTCCGAGAAGAACTGGACTCTGTTGCCGCCCAACCCTTTGGCACCGTACATCGCATGGTCCGCGTGGCGGAGCAGAGCCGTCGCGTCCACACCATCCCTTGGGAAGAGAGCGGCGCCGACGCTGGCGGTGACATGCAGGTCTTGGGCGCCCACGCGATGGAGGAGCGCAACCGCTTCCAGCAGACGTCGCGCCGCGGTCTCGACCTGGCCAGGCTCACCGATGTCCATGAGGACGACGGCGAACTCGTCCCCGCCGAGGCGCGCCGCCGTGTCACTCTCTCGCAGCAACGAGACGATCCGCTTCGCGACCTCGACCAACAGGGCATCACCTTGGGCGTGGCCGAACGTGTCGTTGACCTCTTTGAAGCCGTCCAGGTCCATGAAGAGCACCGCCAGTCCGCCGCCCACTCGCCTAGCGTGAGCGAGAGCGTGCTCGAGTCTGTCGTCCAGCAGCAGGCGATTGGGCAGTCCCGTGAGAGGATCGTGAGTCGCGCTGCGCCGAAGCTGCTCCTCGGCCTCTTTGATCTCCGTGATATCCGTGAAGACGCGCACGACGTGGCTCACGTTCTCCTGGTCGTCTTCGGCTACCGACAGGGACTCCAGTGACGGGAACACGCTGCCATCGGCTCTCGCCTGCCAGACCTCACCCCTCCACTCCCCCTCGGCAAAGAGCGTCTGCTCCATGGCACTGTAGAACTCGGCGGAGTGGACGTCGGCTTGGAGGCGGCTGATGTCTCTGCCGACGGTGTCCTCCTTCGATCGTCCGGTCAGACGGGAGTAGGCCCTGTTGACGTCGACGATCGTCTCGTGCCCGTCGGGCCGCGTGACCACGATGCCCTCGTTGGCCGTGTCGAACACCGTGCGGGCCAACTCGAGGCGCTCCCTATCTCGCCGTTCCTCGGTCACGTCGTGGAGGGTGATGAGGTCCGCCGGCGGCCTGCCGAGACCGACGACGAGCGGCGTGATCCCGAGTTCCACATAGCGGGAGTCGCCGTCCGATCCCATCGTCAGCACCGCGTGCCGCGGGCCGCTGTCGTGAAGGATATCGCCCGCGCCTTCCACGCCGGCGAGGACGGCCTCGGCGGAACCGCCGATCACCTCGGCCAGGGGCATGTCCACCATCCGCAGCGCCTCCGGGTTCGCATCCGCGACGTGGCCTTTTCCGTCGACTACGAGGACTCCGTCCACCATCTGCTCCACGAGTGCGTTGCGAGCCAGGGGAACGACATCGAGCATCGTGCCGCGGAGGATGGCGGCCAGCCAGAGGGCGCCGGTGAGGAAGAAGGCAAGCGGCGCGAGGTCGAGGCCGGCCAGGGGAACGACTCCGGCTTCGGTCACGGCGCTGGCGATCAACGGTATCAGTCCACCGACGATCAGGATCGCCACTTGTGTTCGCGCGGTGCCGGCCGAGCGAAGATACACACGAACGAGAATGACGAGGCTGACGACGACCAAGGCATACGCGTACACGACGAACGGCCAGTACAGTGGACCCGGCACGAGCTCGAAGTGCGTGTACGGCCCGATCGCTCTGGGGACGAACGCGGCTTCATAGAGGCGGCCGAGGTTCAACCACTCGGCGTTGTCGAGCGCGAACGACACGATCGCGATGAGCGCGATGCGGCCGGGGGCGCGCCATCGCTCCATCCTGGCCACGTCGAACGCGAGAGTCAGGAATGCGACGGGGACCAGCCAAGTCCCGAGGCCCGTCATCCGCTGCCAGAAGACCTGCTGGCCCAGGGTGGGCACGTACCACATCACGGCCGCGGAACCAGACCAGATGGCCACGCCGAGCATCAGCGCAGCGACCGATACCCCACCGGGGGCCGTGCGGCGCCACCAGGCGATCGAGGCCACCACCAGGGCCAGGACGGCGACGGCCGCGTACAGGAACACGATGAGATGGTGCAGCTCTACCACGAAACCGCTCCCCCGGCCGGGCCGTCCGCAGACCTTTACGAATGTACCCGCGGCCGTACGCCGGGGCCCCCGCTCGGAGGACCAGTGGGGGCGTTCGCGATGCTCACAGCGCCCAATGCTCTAGAAGAAAGACCCGCCACCGCGTTCCTGCGTGTGACGGGTCTCGTGTTTCTGGTGGGCCATAGTGGATGAGCTTGGAACCACCCACCGGCCTCAATAGCGGTCAGGGCTTGGGCTTCGTGCCCGCCTCACGTGCGTCAAGGACGCTCATTCTTGCTTGCATAAGTATCGCCGCGGCTTCTCTGTGTGCCGTAATCAGAACGTTCGCCGCTTCCAGTTGTACGTTCCGAAGGGCTTCCGTAGAGGCCCTCTGAGTCTCTTGCAGGGCCTCCGCGGATGCACGCTGAACCACTCGTAAGGCTTCCGCAGCGGCTTCGGATCGCACTAGGCGTTCTGTCTCGGGAATCTCTGGCAGGCCCCTGCGCGCGCGTCCCTCGTCCTCCACTAGGACCTCCTGCGCCTTCCGCTGGGCCGCCAGCAGGACGTCGTTTGCCTTCTTCTGGGCGGTCAACCGGACGTCGTCGGCTTTGTGCTGTGCTGTGAGCAGGACTTCGTCCGCCTTCTGCTGTGCCGTGAGAAGGACTTCGGTCGCTCTCTCCTGCGCCACCAGAAGGGCTTCACTCTCACCGCCGCTCTCGATGCCTTTGGCCATGGATCCCCTTCCCGTACGGCCCCGACTTGGCCCTACGATGCTGGCTTCTCGCTTGCCGCTCGTGCGGCCGCGATCTTAAGTCTCGCCTCGAGCAGGATCTCAGCGGCCTCCCGTTGCGCCGCCAGTAGAAGATCTGGTGCGGCCGCGGGGTCTAGCTGCAGGGCTCCGTCTGTTGCCTCCTGGACGTCTTGCAGGGCATCCGCCGCCGCCCTCTGGACCTCTGCCAGAGCGTCCGCTGCCGCTTCGGAGCGGACGAGCCGTTCGTTCTTGGAGAGCGGTAGATCCATTCGGACGCGTGCCTCATCGCTCTCCAGAAGCCTCTCGGCCTTCTGGTGCGCGACGGTCAGGACATCTTCTGCCTTTTGCTGCGCGGCCCTGAGGACCTCTTCGGCCTTCTGGGCCGCTGCCAAGGGGCCTTCCTCAGCTTTCCGCTGCGCTGCGTCCAGGATCTCCTCGGCCTGCTGCTGCGCAGCCATGAGGATCTCCGCCTCTTCGGCGGCCTCGGTTCTCAAGTCCATCGGAGACACCCCTCGCCGTGAATGCATCGAATCTGACCAGGCCGTTCGTTTCTTGTCCTCAGTCTACCCGCGATCAGGGCCGTGTGGATGTGCGTGTAACCGCCGAGACGCACGAGAACCGCGTAGGCCATCGTTCGTGCGGCAATACCCGCCGAGCTTCGAACAAGGTGTGATCCCGCTGCAACCTCGATGGCCCACGCTAGACGGCCTCGCCCGGGGTCAGTGCCCGAATCAGCGCGACGATTCCCCAGGCGATCAGCGCGTACACGAGGATGGCGACCAGCGCGCTCCATTCCACCGTGGCCCCCGACGCGCTTTGCGTGCGAAATATCGCGTTGAACGGGATCATGAAGAACCCGGACACCCCGTAGATGAACTGAACAAAGCCCGTTCGAGGGTTGGCGCCCAGGAGCTCGAGCACGAAGCGGACGGCTATGAACACCTCGATCACTCCGAACACGAAATACACGAGCCGCTCAAGGACGACTCCGATCCGCCTACCGGCCGAACGATTCAGATACGCCACAACGGATCCCCTTTGGATGTGGTCTGCGGACTGGGCGGGCGGACCACCGGCCAGCACACGCGAGCGCGGACCCCGTCATTCTAGATAGCTGGCCCGGCTCGTCGTCCTCGACCTACTTCTTCGGGGTCACCGCGTCCTTGATCGCGTCCGCGGCATCATCGATCGTCTTCTTGGTGGCCGCGCTGGCCTGGTCGACCTGGCCCTCGCGCTTCAGGTCCTTGTTTCCCGTCACGTCGCCCGCGGCTTCCTTGAGCCGACCCTTCATGTCCTCGACCTTGTGGTCACTCATCGTCCCGACCTCTCTTCGAAACGTGCACAGCTCTGTAGCTCCTCTTACCCTCATCTCGACCCCCGACCGTCACGATGTGCTGTCCGCCTCTCTAGCGCAGTGCGAAGGCACGCAGGCGAGTGGGCTGGATGGAGTGCCGAGAGTCGGAGCTGTCGCGGCTCGTGACGAAGGAGTCTTCATGCATGCGAGGACAACACCCGTCGTCGAAGCGGAAGTCCTCCTAGCCGCGCAGGGGTTGGCGTCGTGACTCCTTCTGTCCGCACAGCGCAAGACCGAGCAGGCGCTACTGGGGCACAGCGGCAGACCGAGGACGCCCTGCTCGACGCCCAGCGCAAGGCCGAGGAGGCACTGCTGACGGCGCGCGCGCGAGCCGAGCAGGCAACGTCGGAGAGGAAGAAGTGCGGCCCGGTACGCCAGTGATGCCCAAGAGTGAACGGCTGGTGCGCACTGCGCCTGCGCGGCCCAAAGCCCCGGACTGGTGTCCGAGGCTTGTTGAGTCGCTGGTGGGCCATGGTTGACAGACTTCGAACCGCCTAATGGAAGCTGGAGAGCTGCGATGCCATGGGCGGGCCGCCGACGATTAGCAGTCGGGGCGCGGACGTCGGCCTTCACCAGCCCCGACACCCATCACTGCTGCATAGACGCAACAACCGTGACGAGATCCTTGGCTGCCAAACGCTTGCTGAACGTTCTCACGATTCGCGTGCCGTCATCCATGTAGACCGCAGTGAAAGGAATGGAACGCCCCCGGGTTCCACTGTCCCGTGGCACTACGGACCATGCAGACCCCCACGGAACGAGTGCCAATCCGAGGCTGCCTCTTGGAGTCGGTCCGGTCCGGGTAGGAACTCGGAAGATGCAGGCGCCGTCAGGCCGCCTGACACGTCACTAACGGAGGTCTGATCATGGTGAACCTGCTGCTAGTCATCGCTGCCGTGTTGATCATCTTGTGGCTCATAGGTTTCGTCGTGCCCGGCTTCTCGTTCGGCGGCCTGATACACATCGTGTTCGTCATCGCCGTCATTCTGATCATCATCTGGCTGATCATGTTCATCCTGGGTCGCCGTCGAGGCTAGGCGGAGGCCGCAAGGCGACCGTAGGCGAGGGCCGTGGGGATCGGCCGGAGCGCTCGCCGCGTCTGACCTGGTCGAGCGCACGGTCGCGAAGGCCCCGGACCAAATGATCCGGGGCCTCGTCAGTTACTGGTCGGCCTTAGTGGACGCGTTTGTAACGCCGTTCAAGAACGCAGCCGGGCCGACTAGCGGTGGACGCTCCTCTGACCCTTTCCGTTTCAAGAAAGGACGGCCTCTAGACTGGTGTCCCGGTCCACAGAGGGCACTTGGGACTGAATCGAGGGCAAGCTCTTGCGCCAGGATGTCCGGAAGGCGGCGAAAACGTGTCCACTGGACAAGGTCATGGGTCGACTCGACCGCCCTATGACGTCTCGGCCATCACCCCCCAGTTGTTCATCGCCTCGCGGCCTCGAGCTCGTCATGTCCAACACGTCCTCAGCTTGGGTGTCGACCTGGTGCTCAGCATGATCTGGTTCGCGCCCCCCCGCGCCTTGACGAGGCCGCCGTTTCGCCTGATGCGACTGCCCAACTTCGACAGTCCACTCTGGCCAATCCCGCTGTTCATGCTGCGCCATGGGGCCACCGCCGCAGTCCTTGTGCTCGACGCGGGCGGCCGTGTGCTCGTGTACTGCCGAGCTGGTCGCCACCGAAGCGTTGCCATGGCATCGTGCATCCTCATTGCCACGGGCATGACCGCCGATGAGGCGATGGACATGATCGTCGCGCGCCGGCCGGTCGCAGATCCGCACGTAGGTCACATCGAACGACGCATCCGGGCATTCGAGACGGACTGGACCCAGCGCCAACGACCCGCAACATCGTAGGCTCCAACTACCTCGGTGCGGGGACGCCGAGTCACTCGATCGTCACGAGACAGAGGCAGCCGATATGCGCGTGAAGGTAATCATCAATCCCGCCGCCGGACAGTCGGAGCCGATCCTGAGTGTTCTGAACGAAGTGTTCGCTGCGGGCGAAATCGAATGGGACGTCGCCATCACGCACAAAGCCGGCGACGGCGTGAAGGAGACCCGTGCTGCTGCCGACAAAGGCTACGACCTCATCGGCGCTTACGGAGGAGACGGAACGGTCACCGAGGTTGCTTCGGCTCTGGCGGAGGGAGGACCGCCCATGCTCGTGCTGCCTGGTGGCACCGGCAACGCACTCGCGGAGGACCTGAGCATCCCGCCCACACTGGCAGAAGCTGCCGCGCTGGTGAACGGAGAGCTCAGTGAGGTCCGACGGGTAGATCTGGGACGGTCGGGCAATCGCTGGTTCGTGTTGCGGCTCACGATGGGACTTGAAGCAGCGATGGTAGCGGCGGCCACCCGACAGATGAAGGACCAATACGGGTGGCTCGCGTACGCGTTCGCCGGCATACAGGCGATCTCCAACGCGCCGACGGCCACGTACGCCATCGAAGCCGACCGCATGACAGGCCAGTGTGATGGAATCGCGGCGATCGTCGCCAACTCGGCAGCAACCGGCGTCGCAGGGGCGCGAATCGCGAATGACGTCAGCGTTTCAGACGGGTTGCTGGATCTCGTCGTCTTGAATAGTACCGATCTGCCCGGCCTGCTCGGGGCAGCGGCGGCTGGCGCTCGGGAGCAGTCGTCCCCTCTCTTGAGCCGCTGGCGCGGCAGAGAGATCCGCGTGAGGGCCAACCCCGCCCAGACAGTCCTAGCCGATGGCGAAGAGGCAGGCTCGACACCGATAAGCGTGTCGATCGTGCCAGGCGCCATCGGCGTGGTGGTGCCGAGGCACCACCCTTTGGCCTAGACCGTGCAAACGGCCGCATAGTCTCTTACGAGTACAAACGCCCCTTCGGAGTCCTTACGAAGGACGCCTCCGGGGCGCTCGAACATTCATGGTGGGCGATACTGGGATTGAACCAGTGACTTCTACCGTGTGAAGGTAGCACTCTCCCGCTGAGTTAATCGCCCGTGTGGCCGCGCTGCGGCGACGGCTATTGTACCCCACTGGACGGGGCCGTGAAGCCCCTTCACGTGACGGACGCGGCGCCTCTATTCACCCCGTTCGTAGCCGGTGGGATGCGTCGAGTGCCACTGCCACGCATCGGCCACGATCGTGTGCAGGAGGCTGCGATCCGGCCGCCAGCCGAAGGTCCTTTCGGCGAGTTCGTAGGAACCCACGAGCACCGACGGTGACCACGGTTCGCGGCTGCCCTGGACCGCCTCGATGACTCCGCCCGTGACCTCCTCGCACACGTCCACGACCTCGAGCGCCGAGCGTCCCCGGGCGGAGCCGATGTTGAACGTCCCGCCCGGGCCTCCCCCGCCCAGCCAGTCGAGCGCGAGCGCGACGGCGCGCGCCGCGTCCATGACATGCACGTAGTCGCGGATGGGCGTGCCGTCGGGCGTGGTGTACCCGCCGGGGACCTTGACCTCGGACCGGCCCTCGGCAAGGGCTTTCAGGGTGGTGGGGATCAGGTGGCCGGTGAAGTCGTGGGCCTCGCCCAGGGTGCCGTCGGGCCACGCGCCGGCCACGTCGAACAGGCGCAGCTTCACGATGCGCATCCCGAACGGGTCGCCGAACCAACCCGACATGCGCTCGAACATGAGCTTGCTCTCGCCGAAGGGCGCCAGCGGCGCCGTCATCGCCCCCTCGACGATGGGGACGACGTCGGGCTCGCCGTAGACGGCCGCGCACGACGCCACTACGAGGCGGTCCACGCTCGCGCGAGCGGCGGCGCGCACGAGCTCGAGGGGCGCTGCGGCGTTGTCGGCGAGCACGGAGCCGGGATCCGACAGCCCGTCGTCGGGTGGATGTGAGCTGGCGCAGTGCACGACCGCGTGAGTGCCGGCCATGAGACGCTCCAGCACCTCTCCGTCGCCCACGCCGCCCACCGCGAACTCGACGTCTGTGGGCACGCACGCGGCGCACCCGTCGCGCAGGTCGTCGAGCACGACGAGGTCGTGGTCCGCTTCGAGCAGGTAGCGGACGACCGCCGAGCCCACGTAGCCCGCGCCGCCCGTGACGAGGATCCTCATGCCGCAACTCCCCAGCCCACGAGCCTCGGATGATACGCAGGGTTCATACCCGGGCCGACCAGGGCGACCCCGAGCGGCAGTGTAGCGCTCGCTCCACCGCACGCTTGTCCTGCCGAGCCGCCCGCCCTACATCTCGGGCTCGGGCGCCGTTTGCAGGAACGCGATCACCGCCCCCGCACCGGCTAGGAGCCCGGCGGCGAAGAACATGTCCACGCCAACGCCGGTCACGTGCGGATCGCCGCCCACCGCGAGAGTAGGCGCCGCGGCAAGCAGCCCCTGGAAGACCCCCGAGTGGATCATGAGAGCGACCATGGCACACGAGAACGCGGCCGCAAGACCCACGAACGAGCCCCACAGGCTGCGGCCGAAGCCCGCGGCCAGGAGCGCGGCTCCCGTGACGAGGGCTATCACGAGCGGCTCGTACAGCCGCAACTGGAGCGCGTCGAAGGACCGCTGCGCGCTGCTGACCTGCGCCCAAGGCGCGAGCGTGGCCGCAAAGACCGTGAAGCCCGCAGCGATGAGGATCAAGAACCCCGCACCCCACCGGGGGGTCGATCGACCGGGCATGGCGTCTCCTAACCCGTGAGCACGTGGTAGTACCCGATGAACCCGTGCAGCGCCACGAACAGCACGAACGCGATCGCCAGCCAGTCGTGCACGCTGCGCATCGGTCTCGAGTGCCCCTGCAGGTACCCAGCGAGCATCTGGGTCGCGAGCACTACGATGATGCCCGCCCCCATGATGTCCAGCCACACTGGAAGAGCCTCGACCCGGCCTTGGAACGTGTGAACGACCGCCCCCCCGCCGTGAAGGGCGACAAGAGCCACCACCGCCCAGGCGAGCGCGATATGGACCGGCCTGAAGCGGACCCTCCCGATCCCGAACAGCCGCCAGCCCAGCATCACTTGCACGGCAAGGACCGAGGCCAGCAGGACACCGAACCCGTCCACGCCGATGGCGAAGGCCACCTCCCAGCCGGAAAGGCCCGCGTGCGATCCGTACTCGGCCTCGTAGAACAGCGCGCCGAGGGCGAGCCCCACGCTGATCAGCAGCAGGACCACGCTCACGAGCGCCATGGCGTGATACGCGTCTAAGGGCCGGCTGGCTGCCCGGGGCGCGGCCAGCGAGCCCGTGCGGTCAAGGACGCCGATGTCGGCCTGCCTAGTCATCTCGTCGTCACCGCTCCTCGCGTGGCGGCCGCCGCCCCCGGCAATGCCGCGGTCGCCTCCGCAGTGACTCGGAAGTAGATGAAGTCGGTGCCGCCCTCCAGGCCGTCACGCGAAACGTGCGCGCAGTAAGTCCCCGGCTCCAATGCGCGCCTTGGCGTCATGCTGAGGAGCTTGTTCGCCTGCGTGGTGTACTTGACCGCGACGGCCTTGCCACCGGGCCAGGCCACGATCTCGTACGCGCGGGTGTCGTCGAGTTGCTTGGAGCGCACCCACACGGCCGCGTTCGGAGTGACCGTGGGCGCGTCCGAGGGGAACACATCGACATCGTCGGCGCGCGGGAAGACGTGATAGGTCGCGGCGCCGCTGGCCACGAACACGCCGGGCTGCTGGTCCATGAGCGGTCCGGTCACCGGGTGCGGAGCCGGATTGGGCACGAGGAGCAGCGGGAACGGAGCCACGGCCACTGCGAGCCCCATGACGCCGACCGCGATGCCGGCGGCCCACTTCTGCCAGCGGTTCATTGCGCGACCTTGGCTCGGTACTCGGCAAAGGCAAGGCAGGCGGCGGACACGACGGCTACGGCGGGCAGGTACTCGATCGTCACGTACGGCCCGTCGAGAAGGTGGCCCGACAGCGAGAACGCTACCGGCAGCGCGCCGTAGATGATCGCCGGCCCCAGGCACAGCAAGGTGAGGCCCAGGGCCACGCGCGTGGACATGAGCCACCCGAAGCCGGGGAACCCGCACAAGGCGCCGACGAACTCGAGAAGCACGCGTCGCGCGGGTGAGAGGATCGCGAGGTCCGGCGTGACCGGACCCACATAGCGTCTCACGCCGGCCCGAAAGCCGCGCTCGGAGGCGTCGGCCTCAGGCCTCTCGACCGATGGATCGGGCCGCAACGCCATGAAGAACATGACCACGCCCACGATCACGAAGAAGGTCAGGGCCGCGACAAGGCTCCAGATGCTGATCTCGAGGTCCATGGGAGTCTCCTAGCTCGCCGCCGCGAGGGCCGGGTGCTCGTCGGCGCGCGCGCCGGGGTGCCCGACCGGCACCGGGTGCCCGCCGGGGTGGCCGCCGGGGTGGCCACCGGGATGGCCGCCGGGTATCGGGATCCCGGCCGGGTGGCCCATCGGGACGGGGTGCGCACCTGCGTGCCCGTGGGCCGCCGCCATCGTCGCCGCGACCTCGCTCGCCAGGTAGGACTCGTTCATCAGCAGCTGCGTGACCGCCTTCATGTACTCCTGCTTGTGCTGCGGCAGCTTGCCGAGCTCTCTCATCTTGCGTCCGTAGAACTCGCCGAACGCCCGGTTCATGGCCTCGGTGACCTCGTCACGGGTCATGGCGTCGGGGCGGATGATGGGGTTGATGAGGTTGTACTTGCTGTAGTCGCGACCTCGACGCGGTCGGCGACCTCGCGGTACAGCTCCGCGTACGGCCACGGCGTGATGGCGAGGAAGAACGCCAGGTCGGGCGCGTACTCGATCGCGAGCCGCAGCGTCTCGTCGACCGTCTCGGGCGTGTCGTCGGGGTAGCCGAGCAGGAACGACGTCTCGGTGATGATGCCGGCGTCGTTGAGCAGCTCGAGCGAACGGCGCGACTCGCTCGACTCGAGGCCCTTGCGCATCCAGTCGAGCCGGCCCTGGATAGGCGACTCGACGCCCACGTACATGTGCAGGAAGCCCGCGTCGCCGGTACTTGTCGATGATCCCGGCGTCGCGCACGACGTCGTCGGCCCGCGTCTCCCCAAGCAGCTCGATGCCGAGGTCCTCTTGCGATCAGCCGGTCGAGGATCGCGCTCCCAGCGCTCGGCGTCGCAGGTGGGGTACTCGTCGGCGACCTCGAGCGTGTCCACGCCGTAGCGCTCCTTGAGGAACTTGAGCTCGGCGACGATCGAGTCCACGCTGCGCGCCCGCCACGTGCCGCGCCACAGCATCTGCTGCGAGCAGAACCTGCAGGCCTTGGTGCAGCCGCGGGCCCAGCTCGACGATGGCCAGGCGCGAGCCCGGCTTGGTGCGGTAGTGGTAGGTGGGCCAGTCGATCGCGTCCCAGGCGACCGGCAGCGCGTCGAGGTCACACGACGAGCGGCCGGTCGGGGGCATGCACGACGCCGCCCTCGGCACGGTACGAGATGCCAGCGACGCGGCCGGGGTCGCCGCCCGCGCGCAGGCAGTCGAGGAGCTCGGGCAGAGCCGGCTCGCCCTCGCCGCGCACGACGTAGTCGACCGACGGATCGCCGAGGACCTCGGCGGCCATGTGCGTGGGGTGGACGCCGCCGATGACGGTGACCACGCCCGGGAACGACGCTGCTTGGCGGCGCGCAGCACGTCGAGCGCCGCGTTGATGGTCGGCGGTGAACGCGGTCGTGGCTACGACGTCGGGCTTGTCCCGCTCGATGGTGGCCTCGATGTCGTCCATGTCGTCGAAGCGCGACATGGCGTCGTAGATGTACGGCCTCGTAGCCTGCCGCCTTAAGCGAACCGGCCAGGTAGGCCAGGCCGAGCGGCATCCAGACGCCGGCCGACTCGACCATCCCGCAGTGGTACGGCGGGGTCACGAGCATGATCTTCGGATTGCTGCGTCATGATGGGCTCCCCTTCACCCGTGCGAGTCTCTAGCGGATCCCGGGCTCCAGCAGGAAGACGATGAACATCCAGCTGAAGACGAAGACGCCGACGGCGAAGATGATCAGGGCGTCTCGGACTTGACTGGCCGCTCGACCAACGCTCGTCCTCGCGCTGGTAGTCCGCACGGAGATCGACCTCGAAATCGGCCGGCATCTCCTCGCCCATGGAGTCGAAGGTCGGTCGACGGTTTCGTTGCGTTCTGATCAGGCATGGTCCCCTCTCCCTACGAGAAGTCGCGCATGAGCTGGACGCTGCATGTCTGCCTCGGGCACGCCCATCTCCCGAAGCATCTTCTCGACGGAGTAGCCGTGCTCGAGCCACGTCGGCCAAGGCGTCCGCGCCCTGCCAGATGACGGCGAACAGCGCCTCGACGCGGCCGTCATCGCCGGTCGTGCAGAAGAACTCGGTCCGGTCGAAGTGGTGCAGACCCTGCAGGTGACCCTTGAGCGACATCCACGAGACAGTACACGGCGCTCCACGCGTCGCACGGGCACGTGCGCGCGCACGACCTCGGCGTAGGCCGGGTAGCTCGTACTCCTTGTAGCGCGAGCCGCCGAGGCCCTCCTCCACGGCCCGTCTGACGTCGCCGGCCGACACGGAGGTGCCGTTGACCATCGTCGGTTGTCATCAGGCATGACGAGACTCCCTCCTCGGCACCTAGTAGTACTGGCCGAACATGAGGTTGGTGACCGTGTAATAGACCATGTAGATGAGCAGGATCGCGTAGATCGAGTAGTTGAGAGCGTCGATCGGGCCGCCACGCTCGGTGATGATCGCGTTGTAGACCTCGACCGGGTACAGGTCGCGCGCGTTTGCGCTGGCGCGAGTACCAGGCGATCGTGAGCAAGTAGAAGACGATGAGCATCACCCCGATGATCAGGTACATCGTGCCCCAGAAGTAGGGATCGAGGATGTACTGCTCTTGCAGCGTGGAGACGTGCCGCAGGTTGTTGTAGTCGAAGAATGCGTTCACGGCCGCGTCGTCGCTCCCGGTGGGAACCGGGCCCTGCACCGGCTGGCGTGTGGGTGACGGGACGGCGAACGATTGCGTCTGCTGGGCCCAGGCCGAGTAGACAATCACGCCTCCCAAAGCCGCGTACATCACGACCGTGGCCACGAACAAGACGACCAGGGTCTTACGTACGTCTGCGTAGACGCTCACGATTCATGGATAAGCACCTCCCGGCGACGAGCCGGTACCGCGGTAGGCTTGGCCGTCTTCGCCGTGCCGGCGGGCACCGGGGGCTCCGGAGCCCAGTAGTCGATCTCGTCGGGTTCTTCAACCACCTGGTACTTCGCGCGCTCGGTCTTGCGGATACCTCCGCTGAAGAACGAGTACGTGACCACCGCGAGCGCCGGCAGAACGAACGCTGACGAGATGATCATCAGAGCCTCGACGATCGTCATCTGCATGAGTGAGACCTCCTTGAACCGCTCGTCTTGGTCACTTCACGACGACTTCGCCGGTGATGTACGGCTGGATGTCGTCGTGGTAGGTGACCTTGCCGGCCGTGGTCGAACTTGTGGCTGAACGAATCGCCCGGGCTCAGGACCGGGGAGACGAAGCCGTTCTTGGCGTCTTCGGTGATCGTGTGAGCGGTCTGGTCGTTGTTCGTCCAGGTGACCGTGGTGCCCGCCGGGACCTCGAGGGTGCCGGGACGGTACTCCAGGTACTGGATGTTCACGCCGCCTGGGCCGGTGGACGGGAACGTCGCCGCGACTTGCTGCACGGCGCCCCAGCCGCCGAAGACGGCCATGAACGCGAAGGCGAACACGAGCGCGAACGCCAGCAAGAGCCAGCCGTTGCGGGATCCCATGTCGTTGTCACTCACGTCGCTCACCTCAGCTCTTCGTACATGGCCGGTAGGGTGTCCTTCTGCGACGCCGGCGGGACCGGGGACCCACCGCGAGCCTTGAAGTCGGCCCACTCCTGGTCCAGGAGCTTCTCGTAGATCGCCTTGATGTCCCGAGCCGCAGCCTTGAGCGAGACCTCGCCGTAGCCGGGCAGCATCATGGTGTCGGTGGTCGACAGGCCCGCGAGGTTGCGCTGCGCCTGGAGCACGAAGGGGTCCTTCACCAGCGATGGCGTAGGCACCGCCGTGTAGTCCTTGTTGTCGGCGATGGGGTGCAGCTTGACGTAGTTCAAGCACGTCCGGGTTGGGCTTCCACTGGATGTACATGTCCGGCGTCGGACCGTCGTGTTGGGCTCGAGCCCGCCGTTCGGGATCGTCTTGAGGAACATGACGACCCGCCAGATGTCGTCGACCCGCAGCCGCGTGCCGAAGTTCTCCATCGCCGAGCCGTGGATGCCGCGCAGCACGCGGTAGTAGTAGTCGCCCGGCGACGTGTCGTTGCCGCCGGAGGCGTCGTCGGGCCCGGTGAAGTCGATGGGCATCGGGCTCATGAACTTGGCGGCCTTGCTGACCGCCGACCGCCCCGGCCGTGGCAGCCGATGCAGCGCTCTTGGAAGATGAAGCGGCCGCGCATCAGGTTGTCCTTCGTGACCGGCAGCGGGTTGCTCATCAGCCAGTAGCCGCGGTCGACGATGTTGAGGTTGATGGGGTCCGGCCAGCCGAGGCCGTCGTATCCACCGTTGGGCGGGCTGGGCGCGTTGCTCGCCTCCAGCGCGACCTCGTCCAGCGTCAGCTTGCTCGCCGTCGAAGCCCGTCGGGCGGCGGCGGTGATGTCCTGGCGACGCCAGGATGATCTTCTTCATGTACAGCTGGCCCGCGTAGCGGACCAGCCCGCTCTTGCCGGACCTGCAGCTGCAGGTAGGCGGCCAGATCCGTCGACCTCCTGGTCGGACAGGAAGCTTGAAGTCGGGCATGATCGAATCGGGGTCCACGAACCGCGGATCGACGAAGTGCGCCATCTCCCAGTCGTCCGGGTGGAACCCGCCCTCCTGGCTCAGGTCCGGTCCGATGCGCGCCGTGCCGAAGGTGTTGGGGCTCTCGTCGCTCGTGGCGAAGTCGCCCGGCAGCGAGATCGCGCGGGTACAGGTAGTAGAGCCCGTCGCGCACGTCCTGCGGGCGCGTGTACCCGCTGTGGCAGTAGAGGCAGCCGTTGGCCACGAAGACCTGCCGGCCCTCGATAGCGCGCTCGCCGTCACCGGCGCCCACTCCTGCGAGACCGGCGGATGGAAGAACATCAGGTGGAAGAACGCCGCCGACCAGCGTCGGGATCGCGTAGGCGAACAAGCCGCCGAAGAAGACCAGCAGCGGGGTCATCAGCATCTTCTTGCGCGGATGGACGCCCACGACTTGGGATGCGCTCGTCAGCGCGGGACCCATTCCGTTGCGCGTCTGCCATCGGTCTCACCCTCCTCTCTACAGTACTCGACCGGGCCGGCGCCCGGTCGAGCGCGGACTGTGCTATCGGCACGCGCGCGCTTGACGGCCATGGCGCTGGTGTCGGTCGACGACGGTCATGAACGACGTTGTAGGCCTGGATCACGACGCCGGCGGCGTAGATCATCCCGCCGGACGATGCCGCGCCAGGATGTTCCAGAGGCGCAGGCTCGGGAGGATCAGGACCTCGTTGCTGGCCGGTCATCCAGCCTTGACCCTGCATGAACGCGCCGCCGGACAGCGCGATGAGCATGACGATGAAGCCGACGGTCACCAGCCAGTACTGCCACTCGGCCAGAGCCTGCGAGTAGGGAGGTTTGTTGCAGGACGTGGGGCAGCATGTAGTAGATGACCCCCATGCCCAGGATCGTGAAGCCACCGCAGCAACGCGAGGTGCGAGTGGCCGATGATGAAGTACGTGAAGTGGATGTAGACGTTGAACGGCTGGACCGCCTGCAGCGCGCCCTGCACGTTGGACAGGATGTAGAAGATGAAGCCCGTCAGCACGAATCGCAGCGGCAGGTTCGTGAAGAACTTGTTCCACTGCCCTCGCATGGTTAGGAAGATGTTCGTGAAGAACGCGAAGACCGGGATGAGGATGCCCGACGCTGTTCACCGAGGCGATGGTCTTGAGCCAGCCCGGGGTCGGCGTCTGCAGCAGATGGTGGTCGCCCACCGCCGTGTAGATGAAGATGATGCCCCAGAACGAGATCAGCGACAGCGTGTGGCTGTACAGCGGCGTGTTGGTGATGCGCGGGATGAAGTAGTAGCACGACCGCGACGAGGATGGGCGTGAGCCACAGCCCGAAGAGGTTGTGGTTGCCCCACCAGTTGATCATCGCGTCGTGGATGCCGTTCGGCAGGTAGCCCGACGGGTTGCCGATCCAGCCGGCGAACGGCCAGATGATGCCCGGATTCCACATGACCTTCTCGATGAAGATCGGAGCCGATCACCCACAGCGGCGCGGCCATCGCCCACCACATGCTCA
This sequence comes from uncultured Coriobacteriia bacterium, assembly GCA_963768865.1. GTDB lineage: Bacteria > Actinomycetota > Coriobacteriia > Anaerosomatales > CAVYJL01 > CAVYJL01. Next base: position 417,897 of record CAVYJL010000009.1, read on the forward strand.
CGTAGAGCGGCCGCACCTTCCGCATCCGCACCGTCATGATGCATGTTGACGATGTTGCTGACGAAGACGAGCTCGATGAGCACGCCCGACGATCCACGGGAACTCGGCCCACTCGCGGCCCTGGCGAGCCGCCGGTCAGGATGGCGAAGAAGCCGACGACCATGCGCGACGTTGTAGCACCCACGCGGTCCAGTACGCGCCAGCCTCTCGCTCCACATCCGCGTCGTGCCCAGGAGGCGCGGCGAGAAGTAGAAGATGGCGCCCCAGTACATCATCGTGAGCCAGGCGTAGATGACGCCCTGGACGTGGACCGGCCGCACGCGGCTGAAGACCAGCCACGGGATTCCGGCGAAGATCTCGGGCACCACGAGCTCGGTGGCGATGATCAGACCGAAGGTGGTGACGAACGACGAACCAGAACACGCTGCTGAGCAGCCAGACCCGCGCCGCGCTGTCCTCGTGCTTGTACACGAACGCCGGCGAGCCCCGTGATCGCCTCGTAGCCGGAGCCGAACCGTTCGTGCAAGTAATCCGTAGTGGACCGCCCGCCTCGTTCGGCCTGCTCAGCGCCGCGCTGATCGTCTTGCGCCATGGCGTCCAGCTCCCTCCTCGGCACCCTTCGGGCTCGACCCGGCGGACCGGCCCGCTTCTAACCAGCACGGCGGTGTCCGCGTGCGATTCACACGCGGACCCGGCAGCCCAGATACCGCGCTCGGGTCGGACACGAAGTCCTAGGGGAAGCGCGCGGACACCGCCATGAAGGAAGATGGCCACGCGCGACCCCGGCGGCGCAGGCCCGTGGTTGGTTACTTGGCGGCCCTTGGGACTAGGGCGCACCTGTACCCAGGTACGGGTCGGCGGCAGTGCGCGACGAGACGTGCTGGTGGCGGGGCCGCGCGAAGCGCCCGGGGGCGACGGCGAGAGCGCGCCGTCAGCTCATGGTGTCCATGAGGCCGATGCGGAAGGCCAGCGAGACGAGCTCGGCCCGGCTGTCGGCGCCGGTCTTCGACAGCAGGTTGCTCACGTGGTACTTCACGGTGCGCTCCGACAAGAACAGCTCGCCGGCGATGGCGGCGTTGCCCTTCCCTTGAGCGACGAGGAGCCAGACCTCGCGTTCCCGGGGCGTGAGTCCCGACTCGAGCGACGCCGTGTGCTCGCGGACCGACCTGAGAAGGGCCGAGAGCGCGTCCTGGCTCAAGGCGTCCTTGCCCTCGCTCACGTCCACGATGGCGTCGGCGAGGTTGTGCATGTCGGATGCCTGCTTGGTGAGGAACCCGCGAGCGCCGCTGTCCACCGCGAGGCGCACGTTCCTGCGCTCGCCGTAGCTCGACAGGATGAGGACCTCGGCACGCGAGCCTTGGGTGCGCAGGTCGGCGATGACGGAGGGGGCGTCGGAGTCGGGCAGGCGGAAGTCCAGGACCACGACGTCGGGATCCGTGAGCCGCACGGCGGACAGGGTCTCGGCGGCCGATCGGGCCTCACCCACGACCTGGACCCGCTCGTCTCCCTGGAGCGCCACGCGCACGGCGTCGCGTACGAGGGCGTGGTCGTCCACGATCACTACCCGCACGGGCTTGCCCGCGGACGCCCCGTCGGGGCGCCGCCTCGCCTCGGTGGTCACCAGGCGACCTCCTTGGGCACGCCGGCTATCACGAAGGTGCCGGCGCCGGGTGCCGAGAGGATGTCCGCGTAGCCGCCGGCGGCCCTGGCTCGCTCGGCGATGCCCCTCAGGCCCCAGCCGGGGACCGAGGGGTCGAGGATGTCGAAGCCGCGACCGTCGTCACGAACCATGACGGTCACCCCTTCGTCGTCGTACTCGAGGCACGCGGCCGCGCGGGTGCAGTGGGAGTGGCGCCTGACGTTGGTCAGGGCCTCCTGCACGATACGGAACGCGAGCGTGCGGGAACGCGCAGAGAGGTCCGGCTCGGTACCTCGCACCTCCAGCGCCACGGGGACCCCGTACAGATCCCGGCACTCGGAGACGTACTCGGCAACTTGCTCGGTGAGCGAGCCATCGTCGAGCGCGGACGGCCTGAGCTCGCTGAACACGTCGCGCAGGTCGCGCAGGGAGCGGTCGACGAGCCCTTGGGAACGCCTGAGAAGCGCTCGCGCCGTTCTCGGATCGTCTTGGCGCAGGGCGTTGTCGATCATCGCGCTGGCCATGCCCATGGACTGCGCCGGCCCGTCATGAAGCGTGAAAGCTATGTGGCGGACGTAGCGCTCCAGGCGGTCGAGCGAATCGGCGTCTACCGCCGCCCCCTCGGCCATTAGCGCGCGTGCCGCTGGCGCCTTGGCGCCCGTGTCCCCTTGCACTGGTCGCCCATCCCCTACGTCGCTGCTGCCGGGAACGCCCTCCTTGCCCAGAGAAGCGCCCCGCGACGTTACCCGATGGTCACGTATACCCACCTGTCGCCGCGGGCGAGCGGGAGCGGCAGGGCCGCCGCGGGCGCGACCCAGAGTACAGGCGCAAACCGTCCCCACGGGCAGGCCGGGCTGCGGCGCTCCCGGGGACAGTCAAAGTGGTGGCGCACGATTGCTCGTTGCCAAGTGGTCCGGTCATGCTGGGCACGCGGCATAGACGGCGGCTTCGCTGCCCGGGAGGTCGGGATGTTCCAGACGAAGCGCGTCTACGATGAGCCCTCGGCGTCCGACGGCTACAGGATCCTTGTGGACCGTCTGTGGCCGCGCGGCGTGTCCAAGGAGCGTGCCGCCCTGGACCTCTGGCTGAAGGAGGTCGCGCCGAGCACCGAGCTGCGCAAGTGGTTCGGCCACGACCCGGGCAAATGGGCGGAGTTCGTCCAGCGCTACGGGACCGAGATCAAGAGCCATCCCGCGCTCACGGAGGAGCTGTGCCGCATCGGCACCGAGCACGAGACGGTCACGCTGCTGTTCGGGACCCGGGACGTGGAGCGCAACGAAGCAGTGGTGCTCAAGCTGTACCTCGAGCAGCACTGCCGTGGTGCCCGGGGCAAGCGGGCGGCGAAGAAGACCGGCAAGTAGGCCCCGCCGGACTCTTCGGACACCGGATTCAACCTCTTCTGCCGACGTGCCGATTCAGAGCACGAACGGTGTATCCATGGGCTGGCCGCTCGGGTCGAGTGCGCACTCGCGCGCGCCCCGAGGCTGCCCGCTGAGGAGGCGCGCGATGAGAAGGCTCACGGTGGTCGCGATCATGGCCCTGCTGGCGCTGGCGTTTGCGACGCCAGGGGTCGCCGTGGCCCAGGAACGCGGCTCCGCCAACGGACGCGGAGGCGGCTCCGCATCGGCGGCCGCACGGAGCAGCGGCTCGAGTCACAACGAGGCGCATGCGCCAACGCGTGGCCCCAAGGACGGCGGCGTCGAGCACGGCGCCAAGGGCCGGGAGCACTCGGGCAAGGGTGCCAAGGGCCCCCGGGCCGAGGCGAGCGGTGAGACCAGCCGAGGCCCGGGCCCGCACGGAAGCCACGCCGGTTCGGCCACGGCCGAGCCCGGCGGCTCTCGGGAAGACACCGGCGGTCCCTCACAGAACGGGCTTCACGGCATCGAGAATGCGTACGCGCACCTCTTGGCCAACCTGGCGCGGATGCAGGAGCGCGTGGACGCGGGCATGATGGCCCAGCTGCCTGCAGGCCTGCTCACCGCATCGCAGAAGTTCGAAGCCTGGCTGGGACTCACATCGGCCGCGCCTTCGGCACCAGAGACCCAGACGCCGGCCCCGAGCACGGAGCCGACAGGGTCTAGCCAGCCAACCGATAGCGCGGAGCCCACGTCGACCCCTGACGCCAGCGCGACGGCGACGCCGTAGGGGGAGCTCCGCGCATGAGGAACTGGTGGGCCCGGTAGGATTCGAACCTACAACCAAGGGATTATGAGTCCCCTGCTCCGCCATTGAGCTACGGGCCCCCACCGGTTCGGCGAGCGCGACCTAGTCTAGCGTACGATGGATAGGACTGCCCGACCTCCCGGCCACACCTGGCGCGGAAGTCTGCCACCGAGGGCAGATTGCTCCTCCAACCAGGCATCTCCGCAGGTAAGAGGCGGTCTTCATCAAGAGCGAGTGGTTGGGCGGGTCCGGCGACCGACAGGATTCGGGGCCGCGCCCGAGAGCCACTATCACTCCCCATGGTATGGCTGTCCGCCGGTCCGGCGCGAATGACGAAGCGAGGCCTCTGTCGTTTTCGCCGTCCATGGCACCTACCTCAGCTTCATGAAGACGACGTTCGCGCAGATGAAGCAAGAGCTCCTCACGCAAGTGCTCCAGGTCCACGAGGGGCGTCCCGAGCTCTGGAACCGGTACACGCGAAAGAGGACACGGTCGGCTCAACGCTCGGCCGAATCTAGGGCGCTGGCATCTGCTTCCCGCACGAGATCCATCCTGCACCAGGCGACGGACGCCCCTATGGCGCCACGACGAAGCTCCACTGTATCGTGGACCACTTGCCCGCCTTGTTCAGCGCTTGGAACCACACGGTGTGCACCCCGGCTCCTAGAGCTCGCGTCGGCCCTGGCTGATAGTACAGCGTCCAATGGGTTGCGTCTGTGATCGCGATCGTCACGGCGGTCTGAGCTTGACCGTCGACTCTTATCCCGTAGTAGGGCCAGCCCACGAAGCCAGCCGGGTCATCAATACTGACACCTAACACCGGTCTCGTCGTGGCAACGGGAGCCGCCGGAGCCGGGGAGGGTGCAGTCCAAAGCGCCGGGCCACTGACAGCGTCCACACCGACTCCGGTGAGCGCCACGGTGAGCGTCGGGTGGGCCCGGTCGTCGGTGGCGATCACCAGCGAGCCGGAGACCGCACCCGGGATTGTTGGAGCAAAGGCCACCGTGATGGCTGTTGACCCTCCGACCGGGACCACAACGGGCACACTCGTCGGCGAGCCAATGCTCATGCCGGTACCTGAGGGGGTCAGGGCAGCAATCAACAGCGGGCTGCCCCCGGTGTTGGACACGATGAAAGTCGAATGGGTCGTCTTCCCCACACCGACCGCGCCGAAGTCATAGGAGGTCGGGGTGACCGAGGCTGCCTGCGGAAGGACCCCCGTCCCGGTGAGCGCCACGGTGAGCGTCGGGTGGGCCGGGTCGTCGGTGGCGATCACCAGCGAGCCGGAGACCGCGCCGCTTAATGAGGGGGCGAACGCGAGGCTCAGGTTCGTGGAGGCGCCGGCCGGCACCACCACTGGCAGCGTGGGCGGCGAGGCGACGCTGATGCCCGCGCCGGCCGGGGTGAGCCCCGAGATGGTGAGCGGGCTGCCCCCGGTGTTGGACACGGTCACCGTGGTCGAAGTGCTCCCGCCGATGGGGACCGCGCCGAAGTCATAGGAGGTCGGGGTGACCGAGGCTGCCTGCGGAAGGATCCCCGTCCCGGTGAGCGCCACGGTGAGCGTCGGGTGGGCCGGGTCGTCGGTGGCGATCACCAGCGAGCCGGAGACCGCGCCGCTTAATGAGGGGGCGAACGCGAGGCTCAGGTTCGTGGAGGCGCCGGCCGGCACCACCACTGGCAGCGTGGGCGGCGAGGCGACGCTGATGCCCGCGCCGGCCGGGGTGAGCCCCGAGATGGTGAGCGGGCTGCCCCCGGTGTTGGACACGGTCACCGTGGTCGAAGTGCTCCCGCCGATGGGGACCGCGCCGAAGTCATAGGAGGTCGGGGTGACCGAGGCTGCCTGCGGAAGGATCCCGTCCCGGTGAGCGCCACGGTGAGCGTCGGGTGGGCCGGGTCGTCGGTGGCGATCACCAGCGAGCCGGAGACCGCGCCGCTTAATGAGGGGGCGAACGCGAGGCTCAGGTTCGTGGAGGCGCCGGCCGGCACCACCACTGGCAGCGTGGGCGGCGAGGCGACGCTGATGCCCGCGCCGGCCGGGGTGAGCCCCGAGATGGTGAGCGGGCTGCCCCCGGTGTTGGACACGGTCACCGTGGTCGAAGTGCTCCCGCCGATGGGGACCGCGCCGAAGTCATAGGAGGTCGGGGTGACCGAGGCTGCCTGCGGAAGGATCCCCGTCCCGGTGAGCGCCACGGTGAGCGTCGGGTGGGCCGGGTCGTCGGTGGCGATCACCAGCGAGCCGGAGACCGCGCCGCTTAATGAGGGGGCGAACGCGAGGCTCAGGTTCGTGGAGGCGCCGCGGCACCACCACTGGCAGCGTGGGCGGCGAGGCGACGCTGATGCCCGCGCCGGCCGGGGTGAGCCCCGAGATGGTGAGCGGGCTGCCCCCGGTGTTGGACACGGTCACCGTGGTCGAAGTGCTCCCGCCGATGGGGACCGCGCCGAAGTCATAGGAGGTCGGGGTGACCGAGGCTGCCTGCGGAAGGATCCCCGTCCCGGTGAGCGCCACGGTGAGCGTCGGGTGGGCCGGGTCGTCGGTGGCGATCACCAGCGAGCCGGAGACCGCGCCGCTTAATGAGGGGGCGAACGCGAGGCTCAGGTTCGTGGAGGCGCCGGCCGGCACCACCACTGGCAGCGTGGGCGGCGAGGCGACGCTGATGCCCGCGCCGGCCGGGGTGAGCCCCGAGATGGTGAGCGGGCTGCCCCCGGTGTTGGACACGGTCACCGTGGTCGAAGTGCTCCCGCCGATGGGGACCGCGCCGAAGTCATAGGAGGTCGGGGTGACCGAGGCTGCCTGCGGAAGTGATCCCCGTCCCGGTGAGCGCCACGGTGAGCGTCGGGTGGGCCGGGTCGTCGGTGGCGATCACCAGCGAGCCGGAGACCGCGCCGCTTAATGAGGGGGCGAACGCGAGGCTCAGGTTCGTGGAGGCGCCGGCCGGCACCACCACTGGCAGCGTGGGCGGCGAGGCGACGCTGATGCCCGCGCCGGCCGGGGTGAGCCCCGAGATGGTGAGCGGGCTGCCCCCGGTGTTGGACACGGTCACCGTGGTCGAAGTGCTCCCGCCGATGGGGACCGCGCCGAAGTCATAGGAGGTCGGGGTGACCGAGGCTGCCTGTGACTGCGTCGTCCCGGTCACGGAGTTGCTCGGAGCCGACATGTTGCCGGCCCCGTCGGTTGACCTGACATAGAACCCATACGTGGCACCCGGGGCCAGGCCGGTAGCGATGTAGCTTGTTGCCGTGGTGGTTGCCACCAGCGCACCGCCCGACGCATAGACCCCGTAGCATGAGACGCCGGAGACACCGTCGGCCGCCGCTGTCCATGAGAGAGCAACCGTGGTGGTGGTCACCGACACAGTGCTCAGGGTCGACGTGGTCGGCCCAGTTGTGTCCACCAGGAACGGTCCAGCGTTCACTACCGATCCGGCCCAGTTCCCGGCCCAGTCCACTGTGCGAAGATGGAAGTAGTAGGTTCCGTCCGGGACCCGCGTCGTGTAGCTGGACGCGCTCTGCACGTCGCTGCCAGGGCTGTCGTTCGGTCCGCTCGTCACGCTGAACGCGTATCCACGCACGCCGCTAACGGCGTCGGACGCGCCGGACCACGTGAGCGTGAGGGTGGGATCGTTGCCGGGAACCCCTGCCGCGCGGGAGCCAGCGGTCACGCTCGGATTCGTCGGTGGACTGACGTCCACATGGAGGGTCATTGAGGTCCAACTGCCCCAGATCCCGCTGTCGTCCATCGACTGGGCGTAGACCGTGTGGTTGCCCTCGGGTACGTAGAAGGGACCCCAGTAGGTTCCGGTGGGCCCCCAGTCCCAGTTCCATTGCGTGGCGCTGCCCCAGGGGCGGCCCAGACTCACGGTGGGGATCGTGTTGTACCAGCCGTACGTGCCGGTCGGACTCGCTGGGCTCACGTAGGTGTTGGTATACGGTGGATCCCAGTACGCCACAGGCCCCAGCAGTGAATCCCGCCCCCCGCCCTCATCGAAAGACCATCCCCAGGTACCGTTGTAGTAAACGTAGCGCCACAGGCTGTTCGCCTCGTAGGGCGAGGGTCCATAGGCGTAGTCCCACGTGCCTTTCACCCAGGTGCCATGCGGAATGGACGTTATCACGCCGTAATTGGTGCCGGGACCGGTACGGAGGTTCAGGGCCGTGTAGCCGGAGTACGCGGTGTTGACCTGCCAGTACGGGTAGGACGCCAAGGCTGTTCCGCCCAGAAGGCCGGTGAACACCGCGGCGGCCGACGCCAGCACGAGCAACCGTGTGCACCATCCGAGCGGGTCGGTCCTTAGCGCCGATCCACTCCCGAGAGCGGACCCAGTGTTCCCGTTCATTGCGGAACCTCCTCGACAGTCACCGGACTCCGGAGCCGGCCATCCACCGCCCGCGCTTGGGCGGGACCTCGTGGCGGCCGCGAAGGAGCACACAGGGGGTGAGGCGAGCGTCGCCGAGCGGCGGCCCCAAGCGGCGGGAAGGCGTAACCAGGCCGTTCCTGGAATCTGTCGGCGGCCCTCAAGGAGCCGACGGCATCCGAGACCCCGGTGCTCCCATCCCAGCTGAGGAAGGACTTGATTCTTGAGCATCGCAGACCCCCGGTCGCACGCAACCGCGCAATTCCACGCGTCTCGGGAACACGTCCGGGAGTCAGAAGGGTTCTGCGACTGAGGCTGCGGCGCTCGAGATGCCCGGCGCGTTGCTCTCAAGAGGAGCGACGCCGTCAACCCGCCACGCAGGCTGGGTCACGTGTAGTCTAGGTAACGCAAGGCATTGTGTCAAGTACACTACCATTGGCTTCCCACTTGCTTGGTTCTGCCAGGGACTATCAAGCAAGCTAGCTGCAGTACCGATAGTCTCAGGTACCCAAACCGCTCCCCCGACATAGCTTCTGCAAAGGAGACGGATACAACATGCGCGATGACGTGTTCCGAATCACTGATGAGGTCGAGAGCTGCAAGCACGAGTACGCGCCCGAACTGGCAACGAAGCTCATGACTCGTCTACTCGACGTCGATCGTGGCGGCGCCCTCTTCGTCGACTTCGCCGACATGCGCAGGGTGGACGACGAGTTCGCCGTCCGCGCAATCGGCGTGCTGTCCAGAGCCCTCGGCCACGGCCCATTCGAGGGAAAGCACCTGGTCGTGGTCCGTGCTTCGAAGCGGGTTCTCACCAGCCTGGATGAAGCGGTCGACCAGTTTGATGAATGCTACTTGGCAATTGCCGATGACGGCCGCGTGGATTGTCGTGGTCAGGGATACTCCAGCGCTCTTCGGGACGTGGTTGACGCCGTTCTCCGAGAGCCCAGGCCAGTCGATGCTGCACGGGTTTCCGAACTGCTTGGCATCACGCGCAGCGCAGCGAGCGCTCGGCTGAACGAGCTTCACCGACGCGGCCTTGTCACCAAGTCCAACTTGCCATCGCCTTCTGGTGGAAGACCGACGGTGCTGTACACGGCATTCGAGCCGGTTGCCCGGTGGAAGGAAGCACAGCCGGAGTCGACAGCTCCCGTTCTCGACGCGGTGAGGCTCTAGCGGGCCATGCGCAGGTCGGTCAGAACATTCGGCTTCCTGGTCGGCCGCGCTTTGGGGTGAGCGAAGAAGCACACGCCGGCGCGGTGTCCGGTGTGCTCCAGCTGGACGTAGTCCGAGCCTTGGATGATGTCCTGGTGCTCGCGGATAGTGCGGCCCGCCACCGCGCCCATGACGACCCACACCGAGGCGCCTCGCGCACTGGTCGAGTGAGGGTCCCCCCGCGTTGACGCAAGGCCTGAAGGCGACTGCCTGACCCGTCCGGCTCGGCCCGCCCGGCAACGCCATGCGGACCGTAGCGGACTGCCGACACCTGAGATGATCGAGTACAACGACGGCCACCCCCGACGTTTCGTGGCCGAGCCGATCTGTAAGGGCCTAGCGATCGCCCCTGTCAACGTACTGCGCATCCAAGTCCCGGGTGCTTCCCATGGAGCATGCCGTTGGTGATCGGCATGCTCTCCGGCATGATTGCGGGCTGCAGGCGAGGTCCTCTACTGGTCCGAGCAGCCAACGAACGATACAGTCTGGCTCACGGAACCGAGTCTCCACCAAACCCGGGGCGACTCGCGGAGCGACCTGGAGAGAGGTAGCTGGACCCGTTGGCCGAAGACACGGCCCACCCGGACGCGCGGCGCGCCGCTCCCCGCTCGTCGGAAGCACCGCGAGCAGCGGGAGCCGCGCCGTCCGTGCAGGTACAATCGTCTCACCAGCGAACACCACGGTGAGGGGGCTTCGTGACGACCTATCGCGTGCTCATCGTGGAAGACGACACCGATCTGCTGGACCTCATGGGGACCTGGCTGACGCGGGCTTCGTTCGAGTGCGTATGCTGCGAGACCGCCGAGGAAGCCCTGGCGGCGTGCGACGAAGCCACCCCCGACGCCGCCATCTTGGACGTCCGCCTTCCCGGGATGGATGCCTTCGAACTCGTCGAGCTCGTCCGCGAGCGCGGCAAGGACTTCCCCGTGATCCTGTTCACCGGCCACGTGGACGCGGCCACCGCGTCCAGGGCGCGCGAGCTGGGCGTGGCCGACATCCTGTCCAAGACCGCGCCGCTCTCCGTGGTGGAGACCAAGCTGCAGATGGTCCTTGCCGAGAGCGCCGCGGCGGCCGAGCCGTGCGACCCCGCGGCCCCCTAGGGCCTGCTCAGGGACGTCTTCTTCACGAACGGCGGGACGGTGACCGTGGCCTTGCCGGTCCGGTTCCGGATCTGGATCTCGAGCTCGAGCCCGTCCACCGCGTACTCGCTGGGCACGTAGGCCGTCGCGATCCCGGTGCCCAGCGTAGGCGAGAACGACCCCGACGCCACGTGCGCTATCAGTTCGCCCCCCTTGAGCAGATCCATCCCGTGCCGAGGCACTCCCCCGTCCACGAGCAACGGGACCAGCTTGTGGCTCGGCCCCTGCTTCCAAACCTCGAAGATCGCCTCCCGGCCCACGAAATCGCCCTTGTCCAAGCGCACGACCCAGCCGAGGCCGGCGGACACCGGGTCAACGTCGCGGTCCATGTCCAACCCGTAGAGGTGGTAGCCCATCTCGAGCCGCAGCACGTCGCGGGCGCCCAGCCCGCATGGCACGACCTCGGGAAACGACAGCAGCGCCCGCCAGATGGGCGCCGCGTTGGACACGTGGCAGAAGATCTCCACGCCGTCCTCACCGGTGTAGCCGGTGCGTGAGATGAGCACGGGCTTGGTGTCCAGCCGGGCCTCGGCAAGGGAGAAGCGGGCGGGAGCTTGCCAGCCGGGCTCCACGAGTTCGCGGATTATTCGCATTGCGTCGGGGCCCTGGACGGCGATGAGCGCGGTACGGTCGGACTCGTCGGCGAGCTCGACGTCGTCGGGCAGACGCTCGGCCAGCCACGCGCCCACGGCGTCGCGGTTGGAGGCGTTGGCCACGATGAGGAATTCGATGTCGCCGGAGTGGTAGACGATGAGGTCGTCGATGATCCCGCCGCCCTCGTCGCAGATGACCGTGTACAGCGCCTTGCCCAGCTTCTCGGCGCCCTTCTCGAGCGAGCTGCCGTGGATGTGGCTCAGATCGTTCGTGATGATCCCCTGCAGCGCGTCGAACGCGCCGAAGCCGAAGACCCTGAACTGCGCCATGTGGCTGACGTCGAAGATGCCCACGCCCGTGCGCACGGCGTCGTGCTCGGCCACGATGCCCGAGTATTGGATGGGCATGTCGTAACCGGCGAACTCCCCCATCCGGGCACCGAGCAGCTGGTGCTCCTCGTACAGCGGTGTGTGCTTCAGTCCCTCGGTCATGGTGTGCCCCCTCGTGGTGTGAGACTCAGCTGTTGGCGGGCGGCGGGACGGGGTCGGCCATCTGCCGGCCTCCCGCGAGGTGTCTCCACGTGCGCGTGACCCATATGGTGAACGCTTCCCAGGCGCCGGGTGCCGGGACGTTCGCGGTGGCGACGACCGGCGCGCGCGCGATCAGGCGGCCGGCCTGTGTCACCGTGAGGATGCCCACTCGGTCTCCCTTGTGCACCGGCGCCGACACGGAACGCTGCACGTCCCACGTGCCTGTGAGTGGGCCATCCAGGTCCAGGACCGGCGTGGTCACGGTGGAGCCCACGACCGCGGGCACGGTGCGGTCGAGGTAATCGGCGACCGCCAGGCGCGCCGGCCGACTGGCCGCGCACGGCCACCGGGGTCTGCTTGTAGTGCTTGAAGCCCCAGTCCAGGAGCTTGGCGGCCTGGGTGAAGCGCGCCGTCTCCGTGGGCGTTCCCAGGATGACCGCGAACAGCTCGATCCCGTCGCGCTTCGCGGCCGCCAGGAAGCTGTAGCCGGCGCCGTCGGTGAAGCCGGTCTTGACGCCCTCGGCGCCGGGGTACTTGCCCAGGAGCGAATCGGTGCTCGTCTCCGTGCGGGTCCCCGCTTTGCCCGTGAGACGCACCGAACGCTGGCTCACGATGGCCCTGAAGCGCGGGTCGCGCATGGCGTACCGGGCGAGCTTCGCCAGGTCCCGCGCGCTCGAGTAGTGGCCAGGCTCGTCGAGCCCGTGGGGGTTGGCGAAATGCGTGTTCTTCAGGCCCAGCGCGGCGGCTTTGGCGTTCATGAGGTCCACGAACCTCGGCACCGAGCCGCCCACGGACTGCGCGAGCGTGACCGCCGCCTCGTTGGCCGACTTGATGAGCATCGCTTTGAGCAGTGTCTCGCGAGACAACACGTCGCCGGGCCTGATGTCCGCCCCCGACTCGCCCACGGCCGTCTCGGTGGCGGTCACCGCCGCGGTCGTGTCCAGGCCGCCGTGCTCGAGCACCACGACCGCCGTCATGACCTTGGTGATGCTGGCCATGGGTCGCCGCGCGTCGGCGTTGCGCGACCACAGCTCTCGGCCGTCCGACGTCATGAGCATCGCCGCGGGCGCCGAGATGCTCGGAGCCGCGGCCCGTAGGGCCGCCGACGAGCGCAGCGCGCTGCCCGCGACGATGTCGCCGGGCAGCTTGGACGCCAGCGCGGTCGCGGGCCAAGCGGGGACGGCCAGCGCAAGGGCGAGTATGAGCGCGAGCGAGGCGCGCGAACGCGGCGGGATCACGGTCTTCGAAAGGCTCCCGGGTCGGAATCGAGGGCGCCGCCTTCGGGCGGCCTTGCCCATGTTACGCAGCACGGACCGCGCCATACAACTGCCCAGCGACTCGGGTCCGGGCGCTCGACGCTCGCGCCGCCTTGGCGCGCTCCCGCGCGGCGCGCTGCGCGCTCGCGGGCGCGCCCGTATACTCGCACGCATGGAAGGCTGGCTCGTCATAGGCATCGGCAACCCCGCGCGCGGCGACGACGGCGTGGGCCACGAGGTCGTGCGCCTGCTCGCTACCGACCCGCCCCCCGGGACGTGCCTGCTCACCGCCACCGATCTGGACGTGGCCATGGCGGCTGAAGTCGCGTCGGTCGCGACTTTGGTGGTCGTGGACGCGCAGCGCCGGGAGACGCCCGAGGTCGAGACGTACACCGTCGAGGCCGGATCCGCCGAGTCGGGCGCTCACTCCGTCACCGCGCAGGGGCTGCTGGGGCTCGCGGGTGCCCTCTACGGCCACGTTCCCTCGGCATACGTCGTGAGCGTGGCTGCGCCGATGATGGAGCACACCACCGATCTGTCCCCGGTCGCGCAGCGCGCGGCCGCTGTCGCGGCCGCGCGCGTAAGAGAGCTCGTCGCCGAGGGCGAGGCCTCGGTCTAGAGGACCAGGCGCTGCCAGTCGGAGAGCGCGTCGGCGGCTCCCGCCACGCCCCACATTGCGATGACGCGGTCGTCGCGCGCCACCGCCTCCACCAGCGCGAGGAACTCGTCGTGGCTGGGCTGGGCCGTCATGCACCCGGTCGAGTTGGATGCGGTCGCGAGGATCATCGAGCGAGAGAGCCTTGCCGAACGTCGCGTCCAGCTTGGCTCGCACCGAGTCCAGTGCGTGTGTCGCCTCCATGGCTACGACCCCGCCCTGCTGCCCACGAGGCGGCCCCGAGCGTCGATCACTTCAACGGTCAGGGGCATCTTGCCCAGCTCGTGGGTGGCGCACGATAGGCATGGGTCGTGGGCTCTGATGCCGAGCTCCATCCGCTTGACGATGTCGGGGGCCAGCGCCGTGGACGCGTCCTGGCCCACCACCGCTTCGAGCACCGCGGCGTCCAGCGAGTTCACGTTGTGGGTGGTCGCGACGATGAGGTTGGCCCGCTGGACCTTGCCCAGCGGATCGGCCGAGTAGTCGTGGATGAGCGTCCCGCGGGGAGCTTCGACGGCGGCCACGCCTCGGCCCGCGGTGCCGGCTTGGACGGGCACGCGGACGTCGGCGGACGCGATCTCGGGATCCTCGAGCAGCGAGCGCATCCGCTCCACGGCCGCGACGAGCTCGATCATCCTGGCCCAGTGGTATGCGAGCACCGAGTGCACCGGCGCGCCCAGCGTGGCCCGGTAGTCCAGGAGCATCTCGTCGGAGATGGGCCCGGTCATCCGCGACACGAGGTTCAAGCGCGCCAGCGGGCCCACGCGGTACTTGCCGGCCTGCGGGCCCAGGTCGCGCAGGTACGGAGCGTTGGCGTAGCTGCCGGGCAGGACGGCCTCGGCAAGGTGCTCTTCGTACTGGGCGATGGGGAACGTGATGCGCTCCCCGCCGTCCGCGGGCAGGATGGTGATGGTGTCGCCCAGGACCGTGAACGCGCCGTCCCGCCCCAGAACGGCCATGGACGCCACAGGTGCCGAGGCATACCCGGGATGCTCCTGGAGCAGGCGCAGCACCGACTCGCGGGCCAGCGCGGCCGCATCCACGGCCGGCGCGAGCATGCCGTCGGCCAGCGCCATGAGCTCGGCGCGCTGGTCCTCGTCCAGTCCTTGGCTCATCCCTCCGGGGATGCAGGTCACCGGCTGGCCGGGCCTTCCGCCCACCACGGTGGCGATGCGCTGGCCGGACCGGCGCAGGCCTATGGCGGCGCGCGCCAGCTCGGGATGAGCCTGCGCGACGCCCAGCAGGTCCCTGCTCGCAGGCGTGCCGTCGAGCAGGAAGTCCGGGCCGGCCAGGAAGAAGAAGTGCAGAGCGTGGTCCTGGGCCAGGCCGGCCATGTGCAACAGCTCGCGCAGCATCATCGCCGTCTTGGGAGGCTCCACTCCGTAGAGCGCGTCCACGGCCTGCACGGCGGCCACGTGGTGGCTCACGGGGCAGATACCGCACACGCGACTGGTCATGAGAGGCATCTCCCAGACCATGCGGCCTTCCAGGAACCGCTCGAAGCCGCGGAACTCGGTGACGTCGAAGCTGGCGCCGTTGACCAGGCCCGCCTCGTCCAGGGTCAGGGTCACACGTCCGTGACCTTCTATGCGCTTCACGGACGGCAGCTTGCGAGTGTTACTCATCGCCGTCTCCCTCCTCAACGATCGCGGGGAAAACGGACACCGGCATCGAGTAGCGGTAACCCGTGCCTATCAGATCCTCCATCACCATGAGCGCGCCGGCCGGCAGCACCGCCGCCAGCACGTCCACCGCCTTGCCGCCCTGTTCGAAGTCGCGCCTGCTCGGGCCGAAGCAGCCTCGGCAAGGGACGTTGGCCGCGGTGCACAGAGCGCCGCACCCTTCGCGGGTGACCGAGCCCATGCACACGACGCCCTGCTCCAAGAAGCACTTGCCGGGGTCGATGCGCTCCAGCGACATGAGCGGGTTGATGCCGTCCGACACGAACTCCGCGGAGTGATCCAGGAGCAGCTCCTTGGTTCGCGTGCACTCGGCGCACAGGTTGCGCCGCGGGACCACGTACTCGCCGCCGGAGACGGCGGCCGTGAGCGCCGCGACGATGTGCTCCGTGGGCGGCGAGCAGCCGGGCACCGTGATGTCCGCGTGCACGACGTCCACGGCGGCGGTCACGGTGCGCTCTAGCGGCGTTAGCGACTCGTCCTTGGTGGTGTCGCCGAACGCGCGCGCCTCCACGTCTTCGAGCCTGTGCAGGTTGCGCAGGCCGCCTATACCGCCCAGGACCGCGCACGATCCCACGGCCACGAGCGTCGTCGCGGCCTCGCGGGCGGCGATGCAGCCGGCGGCGGTCCTCTTGGGTGGTGACGGCGCCCTCGACCATGAGCACGTCAACGTGCTCGGGCATGTCCTGCGTCCCGGTGAACGGCGAGTGGACGAGGTCCACGGCGCCGAGCAGGTCGAGCAGGCCCTCGTGAGCGTCTATGAGAGAGAGGTGGCAGCCCTCGCAGCTGCCCAGCGAGATCGTGGCGAGAGTGGGGCGATCGCTCATGAGAGCACCACCTCCTCCGTGTCATCCAGTTCCCTGGCCTTGGTGAAGACCTCTTCTACGGATTCGATGAACCGTTCGCCGTCGAACGGCGAGATGTCCACGATGCGCAGCCGCGCATCGTCGATGCCGCGCGACCGCAGCACGGCGCGCAGAAGGTTGATACGGCGGTCCATGTCCAGATTGCCCACGAGGTTGTGGCAGTGCCCCTCGCGGCAGCGGTACACGCACACGGCGTCGAAGCCGGCCTTGAACGCCTCGAGGACGTAGAGCGTGTCCAGTCGGCCGCCGCACGGGATGCGCACCGGCAGGAAGCCCGCCGGATAGCCGGACCCGCGCTCGGCCACGGTGGCGGACGCCGCGTCGGCCGCCGGGTACCCGCACCCGCTGCACAGGAAGCCGAGCACGCGCTCCGGGCCCACCTCGGCATGGGCTAGGATGCGGACCGCCGTGGTCAGGTAGTCGTGCGGCGAGCTGATGATGTCGCGGGCGCCCACGGGGCACGAGACCACGCACTTGCCGCATGCGCGGCAGCGGCGCTCGTCGACGTGCGACACGCCGTTCTCGTCTATGGAGCACGCCCCGAACGCGCAGGTGCGCACGCACGACGCGCAACCGCCGCACAGCTCGGTGTCCACGGCGGACACGTCACGGTAGTGGATGACGCCGGGTTGCGACAGCCGCATGACCAGCGCCATGGCCGCGGCATCGCCGGCGGCCACCTGGTCGCGCGTGCGCGAGTCGCTGTCGCGGATGGGCACCACCATGATGCCCGGGTCCACGGTCTCGGCCGGATGCAGGGCCGGGTCTATGGAGCGCGCGTGCCCCTCCTCGTCCACGTCCACCTTGAAACGGTCGCGCAGCTCCGAGATCCAGCCTGGATCGTCCGGGCGTGACAGCAGCACGCCGCCCACCTCGAACGTCGCGTCCCCTGCCGAGGTCCCCAGCGTGATCACGTAGTCGCCAAGCCAGCCGTGCCCGTCCACGAGGCGGGCACCGTCCACGAACGTGGCCGCGGGATGGCCCAGGATGTAGGACCACGTGACCTGCATGCGCGACTTGTGGCGGGCCTCGGCGGCCCCTTCGCCGCGGTCGGCGATGACCACGTCGTAGCCGAGTTGCAGGAGCCGCTGCGCGGCGACCGCGCCCTCGGCCGAGACGCCGAGGCACAGGACCGACCGTCGAGGCTTGGTGGTCACGCCCACGATGGGCTCGGCCAGCAGCGCGCGGGCGACGGCGACCTCCAAGAGCGCAGCCGCCTTGGCGGTCGCGCCGGCGCGGTCGTCCGGATGCGCCAGCGCAACCTGCTCGAGCAGGTTGCCGGTCACGATCCGGTTGGAGTTCACCCCCGCGGACACGATCCGGTCTTTCAGGTAGCGGCCGGAGAGCGACCGCGTGTAGTACTCGACCGAGTTGCCGAAGAGGACCACGGCATCAAGGCCGGACTCCGAGACATCCGCGACGATCCGTTCTACCGACGCGGGCTCGAAGAAGTCGTCGAAGACCCGCACCACCGCGGCGTCGCCTCGAGCGCCACGCAGCGTTTCATCGATGTCTACCGCCTCGTCGACCCTTCCGGAGCAGCGCGATACGTATACGCCGAGCGCCATCCTTCCTCACCCCTTTGAGAGTAGCGACCCGTGCCCGTCTGCCGGCGGGCGCCTCACGGACCGCTGATTGGCAAGGTATCGGCCCGCGCGTGCCCAACATTTAGGGCCAGTCGAGTGGGACCCGTGAACGGCGCGACACGCCGCTCGCCGGTAGGGACCCCCTCCCCCGGCCCCGAGCACGGCCCGAGACCTCCGTCATCACGATACTCCGGACAGCGCGTCGCGGGGCCGTACCGTCAAGTCGGCTCTCCGCGCTGCCGATACGCTACTCGGCGCACCGATGCGCTTTGGTGTGCTGCGCGGACCCGCCCAGCGCGGGGTCCGGGCCCAGCGACATGATCGTGAGGGACCATGAGATACCGTTCATTCGAGATCCTCGTGTTGGCGGTCAGCGCCGTCGCCGTCCTTGGTACCGCCGGCGTCAGCGCAATGGGAGGCCGGTTCTCGCTCACCGAGTTCCTGGGCCAGGTCTTCGTGCTGCTCGTCCTTGCCGCCGCGGTCCATTGGGGCCGCAACGGAGGCTTCATCGCCGCAGCCGTCGCCACAGTGGTCTACGCGCTGCTCGCGGTCCCGCAGGTCTCCGCCGGCGCGGGGCTGCGGCCCGAGACCGTGCAGCTCGTGCTCGTGCACGTCATCGTGTACGGCCTCGTAGGCGTCGTGGGCGGCGAGGTCTGCGGACGTCTCAAGTACCAGCTCGCGCGCATGGACGGCTCCTCGGCACTGGACGCGGACTCGCGCCTGTACTCGGAGCGACTCGTCCATGGCTTGATAACCTCGGGCGTCGCTCGCTACCGCCGCTACGACACGCCGTTCTCGGTGGTGCTGATCGCGCTTTCGCCCGGCCTGTTCGCCGAGTACCGGCCGCTCAAGTGCCGCGGGATCGTGCGCAGGATCGCTTCGCACCTGCGCAACGACGTGCGCATGGTCGACGACCTGGGGCGCCTGGACGACGGCCGCTTCGTCCTCATGCTGCCGGCGACCTCGTCCACGGGCGCCGAGATCGTGGCCGCCCGCGTGGGCCTGGGGGTGCGCCAGCTCATGGACGCCCGCGAGGACGCGGTCACGTCACAGGTCATGGCCACGGACCGCAACGCCGAGGAGCTGGAGCGCTTCGCCGACACGCTGCTCCCCACGCCCATCGGCATCGCCGACGAGCCCGTGCACGAGTCGGCGGCCCCGATGACGGGGGCGGTGCGCGTCAGCGAGCCCCGGTCCGGCGGGCTGCCGGGGGCGTCCTCGGCAGGGCGGACCTCCGGCTAGAGCCGGTCCGGCTCGTAGATATCCATCGCGGACAGGGCGCGGAAGCCGCCGCCGGTGAGCGCCTGCTGCGCGCGGTCGGCGTCCTCTATGCGGAACACGTTGGCCGCCTTGCCCCCTGAGGGCTCCACGAACGCATAGGCGTACTCGACGTTGAGCTTCTCCCAGCTCAGGAGCTCGAGGACCTCGGCAAGGGCTGCGGGGCGATCCGGCACCTCCACGGCCACCACGCGTGTGAGCGAGACGCCGAAGCCGGCATCGCGCAGCACCTCGCGGGCGGCGAGCGGGCGGTCTACCAGGATGCGCGCGACCCCGAACTCCGAGGTGTCGGCGATCATGAGCGCGTGCATGTTGAACCCGCCGTCGCCGAGCAGGCGCGCCATCTCAGCGGCGCGGCCCTCACGGTTCTCCAGGAAGACGCTGAGTTGCTGGATCATGCCTGGCCCTCCTTGCGAAGGTCGATGACACGCTGGGCCTTGCCCTCCGAGCGCTGGATGGACTTGGGCTCGACCATCCTGACGCGGACGTTGACCGCCAGCGTCGAGTTGATGGCGCCGCGCACCTGCTGCTGCAGGCTCTCGATGGCCCTGATCTCGTCGAAGTCGATGTCGGGGCTGACCTCCACCCTGACCTCCACGGCGTCCATCGCGCCGTCCTTGGTGAGAACGACCTGGTAGTGGGGCGCCACGCCGGGGATCGAGGTGAGCACCTGCTCGATCTGGTTCGGGAACACGTTCACGCCGCGGATGATGAGCATGTCGTCGCTGCGCCCGGTGATGCGCTCCATGCGCCTGAGCGTGCGGCCGCAGGCGCACGTGCCGGGGATGATTCGCGAGATGTCGCGCGTGCGGTACCGCAGCACCGGGATCCCCTGCTTCGTGAGCGTGGTGAACACGACCTCGCCGTATTCGCCGTCCGGCACGGGCTCGAGAGTCTCGCGGTCGATGATCTCGACGACGAAGTGGTCCTCGTTCACGTGCAGGCCGTTCTGGTGCTCGCACTCGAACGCCACGCCCGGGCCCATGACCTCGGACAGGCCGTAGATGTCGAACGCCTTGGCGCCGAGCGCTTCCTCGAGCTGCGTGCGCATGTTGTCGCTCCACGGCTCTGCGCCGAAGACGCCGGCGCGCAGCGGGAGCTCGCGGATGTCCACGCCCGCGTCCGCCGCAGCCTCGGCGATGTGCAGAGCGTAGCTGGGGGTGCAGCCCAGGATGGTGGCGCCGAAGTCCTTCATGACCGAGATCTGGCGCGCGGTGTTTCCGCCTGACAGCGGGATCGTGAGCGAGCCCAGACGCTCGGAGCCGTAGTGGACTCCCAGGCCGCCGGTGAACAGGCCGTAGCCGTAGCTGACCTGCACGACGTCGTCCGGCGTGGTGCCGGCCGCCGCCATCGTACGCGCCATCAGGTCCGACCATGTCGCGATGTCGTCGCGGGTGTAGCCCACGACGGTGACCTGGCCCGTGGTCCCCGAGCTCGCGTGGACGCGCACGATGTCGCGCCTCGGGACCGCGAACATGCCGTACGGGTACGCGGAGCGAAGGTCGTCCTTCACGGTGAACGGCACCCGTGAGAGGTCCTCGAGACCGCGGATGCTCGCTGGATCGACGCCCTGGGCCGCGAACTTGTCGCGATAGAGCGGGACCGCTTCGGTCACGCGCGCGACGAGATCGGTGAGCCGCCGGGACTGGAGTCGCTCGAGATCCGGCCTCGGCCGAGTCTCGTCATCGGGCTGGAACATGGCCCTCCCCCCCGTCGGGCACGGCGCCCGGAGGGGGGCGCCAGCGCTAGTTGCCTGTGCCGGAGGTCGGCTTGCTGGGCTTGGACGGCTTAGGCGGCGTAGGTGCCGGGACGGCCTTCGTGCCCACTCGGACGATCTCCGTCTTGGGCTTGTAGTCTGACATGAAGACGTCTTTCCTGACCACAGCACCGCCGCGCGATACCACACGCGTGACGCTGATCTTGTAGCCGGGCTCACCGGAGTCGCTCACGACCTGGGCGCCCACGGGCATGCTGGGGTCGTCCTGCTTGTCCGTGGGGTACGACGACGTCTGCACGAGCGGGCCCGTCGTGTAGGAGACCTGGTAGCCGGGGCTCGTCCCGTACAGGCTCACCGTGATGCTGCTCGAGTCGGCGGCGGTCTTGATGAGGATCCAGGTCTTCGTGTCGTTCTTGAACTTCAGGTCGGGGCCGCCCCAGTTCACGGTCGCGTCCCGCCCCTTGGGATAGTGGCTGATGTAGAAGGAGTGGTTCGACCGCTCCACGACCGGCTCGCCGGAGAAGAAGATGGCGTTGAACACGGTGGTCGCCACCTGGCAGATGCCGCCGCCCAACTGCGGTACGAGCCGCCCGTTGACGATGGCGTTGGCCTCCTGGTAGCCCTTTGCCGCCGTGCGCTCGCCCACCCGGCCGTTGAGGGACCACACGCCGCCCGGCGGGATGAGCGAGCCGTCGATGGCCTTGCCCAGCGTCTCGATGTTGTTCACCCGCGGCTGGTTGCTGGAGTCGAAGTCCGTGGAGAACGTCGAGATGCGCTCCACGATCCCCATGGTCCGCGCCTTCTCGGTGGTGAGCTCGGGAAGCGTCTGGCCCAACGTGAGCGTCGCCACGCGCTTCGTGGCGTCGGGGCTCTTGAGGTCGCCGGTGAGATCGCGCGCGAGAGAGCGCAGGTCCGGTCCCAGCCCCACCTGGTGAGGCACGATGGTGACGTGGCCGCCCGAGGTGTCGAACCGGGCGTCTATCGCCGGCCTGCCCAGGCCCCCGATCCTGGGGCCGAGCTCGCGCCCGAGGGCGTCCGGGTCGATCCGGGCGCCCAGCGCGACGGGGCCGGTGGCTTCCACGGAGTCGGTGGGCGGGTCGGACGCCACGGCCACCGGAACGAGACTGTTCGGGTCGGTCTGCTTGCCCTGGGGGACCACGCGGAACGTTATGGTCTTCGCGATGGTCTCGGGTGTCAGGTCCCACTTCTTGGCCTGGTACACGACGGTGGCCGGGCCGGCCATGAGCAGCTTGGCGGCATCGGCGGCGGCTCTGGCGGAGTCCTCTTGGACCCCCGCCTCCCTCTGTGAAGCCGTCAAGGTCACCTGCCGAGGCCCCGCCTGCGACAGAGCGGCCAGCACCTCGGCCTCGGCCTTGGAACGGTCTAGCTCGCGCCCCGGCTTGGCCGGCTTGACGCTGACGTCCGTGCCGTTGATCGCCACTCCGGCGTCCACGGTGCGCACGCGAGCCGCCGTGGCGAACTCGTCCATGGCCGCCTCGAACTTCGCGGGATCCACTGTGCTGGAGGCCGGCAGGTCCGCCGGCACGAAGTAGGCGGCGAGCCTCACGAACGCGTCGCCGAACCACGACCCTTTGCGGCCGTAGTCGAGTGCGTCATGGACGCTCGCGGCCGGGTTGGGCGTCGCGCCGAGAGAGGCGGGCTGGACCTTCCAGTCCTTGGCCTCGAACTTGACGTCTACGGGGAGCTTGTAGCGCGGGCCCAGCTGCGTCGTGAGCTTGGTCGTGGCCTCGGCAGGAGCCAGGCCGCCGACGTCGATCCCGGACACGTGGACACCGGGGTGGATACGTCCGCCCCACACGCCCATGTCCAGCAGCAGCACGATGACGGCCACGAGCAGCAGTATGCCGGCGGCGCCCAGGATCCACGGGACCGCGGCGCCTCCCGGGACGTCCAGCTCTACGATGCTGCGGCCCCGGCGATCGGCGCGGCCCGCAGCGCGCCGCGCGTGCAGCGGCGCCGACGTGGAGCCGTCGGCTTCCATATGCAGCGGCGCGGCACCCCGGGCACGATGGCTCGAAGCACCGCGACGTTCGTCGGTCATGCGGTCGGTTCCTCCGTGGTCCTCCGCCCATGGCGGGAGCCGGCGTGAGATGATCCGTTCACACCTAGACTAGCAAGTCGCGTGACAATACGGGTAGGCCGCGCGACCTCCGGTTCCGCCGGGCGGTAGCTGGCGACCCGGCAGGCGGCGGACAGCGCGGTCATTCCTCTTCCGTGAGAGTCCTGTCCACGAGCTGAGCGTACTCCGCTAGCAGGCGTTCCGCGGCCGCTTCGTCCGGTCCCTCAGCGTAAAGGTCTACTCGAGGTTCGGTGGCGTGCGGGAGCAGCAGGGCCCATCCACCGTCGCGGAACACCTTGATGCCGTCGGTCATGCGCACGTCCATCCCGGTGGTAGCCTCGGCCATGGCCCGCATGACGGTGCCTTTGGCCCCGTACGGGCAGAAGAGCGACGCACGACGCATATGGAAGACCGGCAGTGCGGCGACGACCTCGTCCAGCGTGCGACCTTCCCTTGCGAGGAGCCCGGCGAGCATGCCAAGGGACATGACGCCGTCCAAGGCCGCCATGAACGATGGGAAGATGTACCCCCCGGTCTGGTTGCCCACGAAACCGACCGAGCCGGAGAGCGCCAGGTTCGAGAGCTGACGGCGCGTGCGGCCGGTGCGCACGACCGTGCACCCGTGCCGAGCCGCGATCTCGTCCACGGCGCTGGAGGCGGAGACCGGGACGCCTATGGCGCCGCTCTCGGGACCCGACGCGCACCAAAGCTCCACCATGGCGTGCAGCCCCGTGTCCATATCCAGGACCGTGCCGTCGTGCGTGACCAGGGTGATCCGCTCGGCCGGAGGGTCAAGGGCCACGCCGAACGCGGGCGAGTACGCCTTGACCACCAGCGAGAGGGCATCGAACGAGTCGGCGCGCTCGTCGGGCGTCGTGAACGTGCGCTCGGAGTCCAGGAACGGCGACAGCGTCACGAGGTCGATGCCCAGGCGCCCGGCGAGAGACGGCAGCACGAGCGACGCCATCCCGAACCCCATGTCCGCCACGATCTTCAGCCGAGGCACGGTCTCGTCCGTGGCGGTGTCGCTGTCCTTCATCCCCAGGGCCTCGGCAAGGCCCGCGTTGTAGTACTCCAGGGCGCGCGGCGGGTAGATGATCTCGCCTATCTCGTCGAAGAAGCTGCGGCGGAACTCCTTTCGGAAGTAGAGACGCTCGGTCTTCTTCTCGTCGCCCGCCGTGAGGTCCAGGCCGTGGCGGTCGTACATGTGGATCTCCACCGTGGCCACGTCGGAGCCGGACGCGTTGACGTGGATGCCGCCGGTGCAGCGGGTCTCGCGCGTGGTGAACCGGTTCACCGCCGGGGAGGCGACGCGCAGGTCCCGAGCGTTCACGCCCGTGGCGTTGAGCCCCGCGACGATCGCGCGCTTGATCATGCGGGCCGCCCGTGAGGAGTCGCGAGACACGACCACGTGGCTGCCTGCCGGCAGCGTGGACCCGAACGCGGAGGCCAGCTGCAGCGCGAGCTCGGGCGACACGTCCACGTTCACGATCCCCGACACGCCGTCCACGCCGAAGAGCGAGGTGGCGGCACGGTTCTCCCAGATGACCGAGGAGGCTATGACGGCTCCCGGCTCCACGCGTTTGAACGGGTAGACCTGCACGTCGTTGGCCACTAGGGCGCCGTGACCGATGGTCGCCTCGTCGCCGATAACGGCGCCCATCTCCACGGTGGCGCCCGCGCGGATGTCGGCCTTGGATTGGAGGACGGCGCCGCGCACGATGCTGCGCGCGCCCACGAACGCGTTGTTCCACACCACGGAGTGCGAGATCGTGCTGTCCACACCCAGGTAGCAGTTGTCGCCCAGCACCGTGTAGGCGCCTATCTCGGCGCCCTCGCGGATCTTGACGTTGGCGCCGATCACGACCTTGTCGGCGATGCGCGCGCTCGCGTCCACCTCGCTGCCCTCACCTATCCACACCTCGTTGGCGGTCTTCACCCCGGGGATCCACAGCCCCACCGACCCGTCGAGCGCGTCCCGGTTGGCCTGCACGTAGCTGCCCAGCGAGCCGATGTCGCACCAGTAGCCCTCGTCCACGCAGCCGTAGATGGGATAGCCCTTCTTCATGAGGTCGGGGAACAGCTCGCTCGAGAAGTCGTAGGGCTGCCCCGACGGGATGTGATCGAGGACCTCCGGCTCCATCACGTAGATGCCGGTGTTGATCGTGTCCGAGAACACCTGCCCCCAGGTGGGCTTCTCCAAGAAGCGCTCCACGCGGCCGTCGTCGTCGGTGATCACCACGCCGAACTCCAGCGGGTTGTCCACGCGCTTGAGCGCGATGGTGACCGCGGCGCCGCGTTGCTTGTGGAACTCCATGACCCGGGTCAGATCGAAGTCCGTGAGGGCGTCGCCCGAGATGACGAGGAACGAATCCGCGCGAAGGGCGTCCGCCGCGTTCTTGACCGAGCCCGCCGTGCCCAGCGGCCGGTCCTCGAGCGCGTAGGAGATGTCCATCCCCCACTCGGAGCCGTCCCCGAAGTGGTTCTCGATCACGTTTGGCAGGTACTGGAGCGTGGCGACGACCTCGCTCACCCCGTGCCATCGCACCAGGCCCATGATGTGTTCCATGACCGGCCGGTTGGCCACCGGGACCATGGGCTTGGGCCTGAGATTGGTCAACGGCCGCAGACGAGTCCCCTCGCCGCCGGCCATGATCACGGACTTCATTCGACCTCCCGCGACGCGACGCCTCTTCAGGGGTGCGCAGCATCATGGGTGAGTCGTCCGCGCTCGCGCGCGGTGCACCCGATCAGGCTTCGGTGGCTGCGGCCTGCCTCCTGGACGCGATCACGGCCCGGCGGGCCTCGATCGTGTACTGGACGGCGGCCGCGAGCGAGAACGCGACCCCAACGTACATCAGGTATATCCCGAGATACGCCGGTGCCGAACCGAGGCCCGGCAGCCACGCCGGGTCCGCGGGCACGACCCCGAGCCCCGGCACCACGGGCCAACCCAGGATGAGCAGGCAGAACCCGGTGAACGCCACCGCGGTCGTGATCTTGCCGAGCCAGTTCACCGGAGGCCGCGCGAGCTGGTGCCGCTCCAGGTAGATCGCTCCGCCCAGCAGGTACGCGTCCCGGAGCAGGAAGAACAGGGCGATCCACAGCGGCAGCCTGCCCGTGAGGAACAGGCCGATGACCGCCGCGACGATCAGCGCGCGGTCCACCGCGGGGTCCAGGGTCTTACCCAGCTCGGTCACCGTGTGTGTGGAGCGCGCGACGAGGCCGTCCAGGAAGTCCGTGACCGCGGCGACGAAGAAGATCGCGAAGGCCACGATGTCGCCGCGAACACCCTTCGCGGTCAAGAAGACCACGAGGAACACCGGGACGAGCAAGAGCCTGATCATCGTGATCAGGTTGGCCACCGACCAGACGTCGTGGCTGTGGTCCTTGGGCGGAGCCGGTGTGGGCGCCTCGGTGTCGCGCGGCTCTACCACCACTTGCGCCTCCGGAAGAACGCCGCCATGGAGACGGCGATCACGACCATGCCGGCCACCACGGCTGTGAACGACCACGGGTCCAGGGGGCTGGGCCACATGTTGCGGATGAGGTTCATGCCGTAGATCCCGGAGATGAGGGTGAGCGGCATGAAGATCGTGGCGACCACCGTGAGCTGCTTCATGATCTCGTTCATGCGGTTGTTCTGGGACGACAGGTAGATGTCCATGATGCCGGTGGCGACGTCGAAGTACGTGTCCACCTCGTCCGCGATCCGTGCCAGGTGGTCGCCCACGTCCTGGTAGTACATGTACGCGTCGCGGCCCACCCACGCCTCGGAACGGGCGAGCTCGCGCACCACGTCGCGCTCCCCTTGCACCACCTTGCGCAGCTCCAGCAGCTGGCGCTTCATCGCGTACAAGGTCTCGAGCTGGGCCTGCTCGGCACGCTCGAGCACCTCGTTCTCAAGCGAGTCCAGGCGCTCCGAGTCCGCGTCCACCGTGTCCAGGAGCTCGTCGGTGCACCTGTCCAGGATGGCGTGCACGAGCCAGACCGGGTCGGGGCTGCTCACGTTCACGGCTCCGCGAGTCAGGTCGTCGATCGCTTTGACGGGGCATCGGCGGGTCGTGATGACCACGTGCTCGTGGACCGCGAAACACACGTCGGAGTACGCGAGCCCGCGCTTGGGCGACTCGGGGTCGCGCGGCTCCGGCACGATCCACACGAAGAACAGCAGGTCCGGGTAGAGGTCCACTTTGGCCCTCGCCTGGCGGTGGGTGATGTCCTCGAGGGCGAGCGGCGGCAACGGGACCTGCTCCACGAGCTTGCCCAGGGTCTTGGGGCCCGGATCGAGGATGTCCACCCACACGAGCCCGTCGCCGGACTCCAGCTCGGCGACGTCGGCGAGCGACGCGTCGGCGAACTGGTGATCGACGAGGTGCTTGACCGTGACCGTGGCCGCCATCGCGTTCCTCCCCACGCCGTGGCCGACGTTCTAGAGACTAGAGAACCGCGGGCGGCGCGGGAAGGGCGCGGCCGCCGTCCGGCGGCCGTCGTGTGCGCGACACGCACGTTGGCCTGCTGGTTGTTTATGCTGGGCGTATGTGGAGCTCCAAGCGCCTGTGGATCATCGTCGCCGTCGCGGCGGCCGTCATCGTCGTGGTGGCTGCCGGCGCGTGGTGGACCGTGGCCGTCGCCGACGCCGCCAAGACGGGCAAGACGGCCGCCGAGGCCGGAGCCCGCCACCTCGCGGCGCAAGAGGCGACCTCCGCGGCCGCCTCGTTCCGCGAGGCCGGCGCTGCGTTCGATCGCACGCGCGCGCTCCTGGGCCCTGATTGGATCGCGGGACCGGCTCGCGCCGTGCCGTTCGTGGGCCCCCAGTACGCCGCGGTGGAGGCGCTGTCCGTCATAGGCAAGGACGCATCGAACGCGGGGTCCGAGTTCGCCGCCGCCTTGGCGGCTGCTCCCGCGACTTCCTCGGCGAATCCCACCTCGAGGTTCGCCACGCTCCTGGTCACGGGGCGCAAGCACATCGATGCGGCGCTGGCGTCGCTCAGTGACGCCGCCACGCGGGCGGCGAGCCTGGAGTCGAGCGGCCTCGCTCCCCCGCTCGCGGCCGCGGTGACGTCGGTGAAGGGCGCGCTCGCGGACGTCGCTCCGGTCTTGCGCAAGAGCCGGCAGCTCCTGGCGCTCGAGTCGTATCTGATGTCGGCACCCCGGCGCCTGCTCATCGTCTCGCAAGACGGTGCCGAGCTCAGGCCGGCCGGCGGGTTCACCGGCACCTTCGGCACGATCAAGACGGGGCCTGGCGGGATCCAGCTCGAGGACTACCGCGACGTGTACACGCTGCCGTACCCGTCCACCCATGTGGCGCCGCCGCCCGGGGCGCGCATGGCCAAGGACTTCAGCTTCCGCGACGCCAACTGGTGGATCGACTTCCCCACGAGCGCCAGGACGATGCTCGGCTTCTGGAAGGACGCCGGGCAGCCTCCTGTGGACGGCGTGATAGCCGTGGACACCGTGGCGCTCAGGGAGATCGTGGGGGCTCTGGGTTCGGTGTACGTGCCCAGCTACAAGCAGACGTTCACCACGGACGGGTTGCTGGAGAAGCTGCTCCAGCAGGTGGAGGTCAAGTACCTCAACGACCCCAACAAGAAGGGCCTGCTCGTGGCGTTGGCCACCGAGATCGAGCGTCGCATCCTCAGCGCAAGCCCGGGCGAGCTCGCGCGCGTGGGCTCCGCGATGGCCAAGGCCGCCGATCAGAAGCACGTGCAGTTCTACTTCTCCGACCCCAAGGCCGAGGCCGCCGTGACCGCGCTGGGCTGGGCGGGGAGCATCAAGGCGCCGCCGGGGACGACCGACCTGCTGGCCGTCTCCAACGCGATGAACGCCGGCAGCAAGGTCAACCTGGGCATGGACAAGACGATCGAGTACACGGTGGCGCTGCGCCCGGATGGCTCCGCGGAGACGACCGCGGTCCTTTGGTACTCGAACACGGCGCCCTTCGACCTTCCCATCCCGGGCCCGTTCAGTGACTACCTGCGCGTGTATCGGTCGCAGGGCACCAAGATCGCGCCCAGCCCCGAGCCCGGCGCGAGCGTCACCACGGACCTGGGACTGCCCACGGCGGTCCGCGAGTTCCTGCTGTGGCGCGGGCAGGCCCGCACGGAGACGATCGCCAGCCGCGTGCCCCGGGCGTGGCAGGTGAAGAGGGGTGCCACACAAGAGGCGATGCCCTCGGCAGGCCCGGGCCTGAGTGCGCGCTACCGGCTGCTCGTCGTGAGGCAAGCCGACCTGCAGGACGTCCCCACCACCGTGGTGCTGACGGCGCCTCGGGGGTGGGCGATCTCGTCCGCTTCCGCGAGCCTGACCGCTTCGGGGCAGCGCGTGCCCGTGACGGTCCAAGGATCGCGGGCCAAGGTGGCCGTGCCTCTGTCGGGGGACCTCGTGGTGGATGCAGTGCTCACCGCGGTTCGATAGGCGGCGCGCGCCCGCGCGATCCGGCGGCGAGCCGCCTGGCTAGTCCTCGGTGCGGATCCGGAGAGCGAGCATCGCGATGTCGTCGCAAAGCTGGCCGCCGGCGCGGCGCCTCACCTCGGCCAAGGCGGACTCGAGCAGCGCGGTGGGCTCTCGGTCGGCCCCTTCGTTGAGGATGCCGAGGAAGCCTTCCTCGCCCAGCATCCGGCCGTTGGACCTGGTCTCGATCACGCCATCGGTGTACAGCACGAGGGTATCGGCCTCTTTCAGGGACAGCTCGCGGTCGCAGAACTCGGAATCGGCGAAGGCGGCGAGCAAGGGCCCACCGGCGTCCGTGAGGCAGAGCAGGCCGTTGCGGCCATCGGCCCTGAGCAGGATGCCGGGCGGGTGCCCGGCACTGCCGTAGCGCATCCGGCCCGAGCGCAGGTCTATCAGCGCGAGGAACACCGTCACGAACGATTCCGGCGCCGTGAACCGGCACATGGACTCGTTCGCGGCGCGCAGTATCTCTCGCGGCGATCGCCCGGGGATGGCGTGGACCCGGATGGTGTTCTTGGTCATCGCGGCCATGCTCGCGGCCTCGATGCCCTTGCCCGAGACGTCACCTATCAAGGCGCACACTTCCCGGTCCTGCACATGGAACACGTCGTAGAAGTCCCCGCCCACCCTGGCCTGTTCGGTGGCCGAGGCGTAGCAGAAGCCGACGTCGATCCCTTCAAGCTCGCCGCGCGTCTCGAGGATGGCCTCTTGGAGGACCTCGGCGATACGATGCTCGGCTTCGAACGTCATCACGTCGCGCAGCGCGAGCGAGAGCGACGCCGCGAGCTTGTGGACGAAATCGACCTCGACGCGACTGAACGTGTAGGGGCCGTTCTCGTGGTTGATGTGGAGGACGGCGATGGAGCGGCCCCGAACGACGATCGGGGCCGCGACGGTCGTGCTCGTCCCCTTGGGAAACGAGGCGACCTCGTCGGAGCGCCACTCCGCGTCGTCGGCCGCTACCGGCTCGCCCCGGTCGATGGCGAGCTGCGTCCAGCGGTTCTGCCCGCTCTCGAAGCGACGGCCCTCGATGTCGCGCGGCCGGCCCCAAACGTACCTCACGACCCAGTCAGGGCCGTCGGCCACCGCCACCGAGCCGCTGTCGGCACCCAGGGTCTCGGCCCCTTTGGCCAGCACCTCGCACATGATCTGCTCGAGGGTCCCTCGGCTTCGCATGAGCCCGTTGATGTCGTTGAGAGCCTCACTCAAGCGCTGGCGCTCGCGCACGTCCCTCGTCCGTTCCTCCACGATGCGCTGCAGCGACTGGTTGAGCTCGACGAGCTCGTGGTTGGCCTCGGCAAAGCCGCGGTGCGTCATCTCGAACGGCGAGAGGGCCTCGGCAAGGAAGTCCAGGGAACCCGCACCGGCGCTCGGCCGGTGAGCGTGCTCGTGCATCATGACGACGTCCAGCACGCCCAGGCCCAGCCGGATGGCCTCCCGGCCGATCCCGTGTGCCGCCTGGAGCCACTGCTCGCCGCCCTCGGACTCGAAGCCGCGCAGGGCCGCCTCGTACTCATCGTTCAACCGCCGGACTTGGGCGCGGCGCGCTTGCTCCTCATCCATGGCGCTAGCCGTCCCGGCCCAAGAAGCAGGCGACTATGACGAGGACGTCGTCATAGTCCCGTCCGTAGTCCGCGAGCAGCCTGTCCGCGGCGGCCTGAGGACGGCCGATGCCCTCGAGCCCTTCGATGTATCTGCTTTGCAGCCCGTCGGTGCACATCACTAGAGTATCGCCCGCGTAGACGGGCAGGGACTCCGTGACCAGACGGGGCAGCGATTGCCCCACGATGCCGGGCCGCAGCAGCAGCGTCTCGCGGGGCCTGGCCGAGAAACCAGACCTCACCAGCGTGGCCGGTGCGTCTCCCACGCCGAGCCACGTGAGGGTCGACGTCGCGTCGTCGATCGAGACCAGGGTGACCACCGCCCCCCGGGTGCCCCGCAGGGCCCTGTGGCACGACTCCATGAGGGTGACGAGATCGGGACCCGCGGCGCTCGCCAACAGATCCACCGCGCGCTCGCTGGCCAGCGCCGCCTCGGGACCGTGGCCCAAGCCGTCCGCCACCGCGAGCAGGGTCCCGCCGTCGTAGGGCGTCACCGTGCAGGAGTCCCCGGATCGTTCCTCGCCGTGCAACCGTCGCGAGGCCACGGCCCAGTCGATCATCTCCGGAGCTTCTTTCGGGCGCGCACGATGGTGCCCTCGAGCGAGGTCTCGATGTGGAAGTCGTCCATCAGACGGCGCACTCCGGGCAGTCCCAGGCCCAGCCCGCCGCCCGTGGAGTACCCGTCTCGCATCGCGCTCTCGACGTCGGGGATGCCGGGCCCGCGATCGCGCGCGATGACCAGCACCGAGCCGTCGTCCCCGGAGTCGACCTCGATGCAGACTTCTCCTCCATGGGCGTAGTCCACGATGTTGCGCGCAAGCTCCGAGATGACCGTCGCGATTATCGTGAGCGCACTGCCCCGGAATCCCGCCTTCTCGGCGATCAGACGTCCGCGCTGGCGCGCGGCGACGATGTCGGCCTCTTCACGAACCGGGACGCATTCGCCTTCTCCGCTCATGACGGCGTGACCTCGTCGGCGTGCGCGCTCAGGAGACGGAGGCCCTCCTCGAGGTCTAGGGCGGTGGCGACGCCTTCCAGGGTGAGGCCGAGCTGGACCATGGAGAACGCCACGTCGGGCTGGATGCCCACGATGATCGTCTCCGCGCCGCGCAGGCGCGTCATGTGCGCGATCGCCCGCAGGTTCCTCGTGGCGAAGGAATCCATCACGTCCAGAGTGGTGACGTCGATTATCACCCCGGCGGAGCGATACCTGCCGACCTTGTCCACCAGCTCGTCGCGCAGGTCGAGCAGGTCGGCGTCACTCAGGGCCGACTGTATGGACGCCAGCAGGAACCGGCCCTGCTTGAGGATCGGGACGGCCACCGGGGCTCCCCTCGTCTACTCGCGCCAGGACGTGTCTTCGACCGGAGCGGGCCCCGCGGCGTCAAGGCGTTCGAGCCGGAAGCCCACGAGCCGGTCGGCCAGCTCGATGCCCGCCTGCAGGTCCACGACGGTATTGAGCCTGCTCAGGTCCACCCCGATCGTGACGAGCGTCTGGGCGATCTCGGGCGACAGGCCGGAGATCATGACGCGAGCGCCCATGAGGCGCGATGCCTCCACGGTCTGCACGAGGTGGTTGGCGACTTTGGAGTCCACGACGGGCACCCCGGTGATGTCCAGGACCACGACCTTCGCGCGGTGCTCGCGGATGCTGCCCAGCAACTGTTCCGTGAGCTGGCGCGCGCGCTGTGTATCGATCATGCCGATGATCGGGAGGATGAGAAGGCCGGTGGCGCGCAGCGGCAGCACTGGCGTGGACAGATCCCGGATGGCCTCCTGCTGATCCTTGACCACCTTCTCGCGCTCCTCGATGAAAGCGAGGGCGACGATCGCCAGGATCCTGTTGGCCACCGGCTCGTACACGTCCAGCGCCCGGAAGAGCTTCGCGATGTCTTCCTGGTAGCGCTCGAACAGGCTTCGGCCATAGACATCCCGCAGCGTGAGCAATCCGCCCAAGATCTGCTCGGTGCTCATGCCCTGGAGCACGCCGCGGCTCGCCATCCGGGCGGCGTACGCTTCGGCGTCGGCGTAGCTGCCGCTGGCGAGACAGTTCACGCAGGTGTCGTAGATGGTCTGCGACTCGGACTCGATCTCCTCGGCGGTGAGGCCGGGCAGGAAGCCCTTGTCGGTCATGAGCTCCACCCAGCGAAGCCGGAGCTGCTCGCGAACCTTGCGAAAGTGCGCGACGAGCTCGTCCCCGAGTCGGTCATCCGAATACTCGCGGCTCTTGCCGGTTGCAGCGCGTGCCATTCGTGTCTCCTCCCCGCAGGATGAACGGCACGAAGATAGCACTAGCAGAGGCTTCGGTGCCCGGAAGATGCGGAAACCCGTCGCTC
Organism: uncultured Coriobacteriia bacterium; assembly: GCA_963768865.1. GTDB lineage: Bacteria > Actinomycetota > Coriobacteriia > Anaerosomatales > CAVYJL01 > CAVYJL01. The sequence goes on from CAVYJL010000009.1 coordinate 451,036, forward strand.
CGCGCCGCGCCTTATCCGGACCAGCTCATGGGCCCGTGACGACGAGGACCGCGCACGGGTGGGCGCGGTCCTCGGCCTGCGAACGTCGGGAGCGGCCCTACCGCACAGCCGTCACTCGGCGACGGGAGCGGCCAGAAGGGCGTCTATCTGAGCGATCGCCTCTTCCATCCTGCTGCGCTTGAGGCTGTCGCGCTTGCGCTCGGTGGACGTCGCGTGCGCCGGCGAGTTCACCGAGTGGAACAAGGCCATCTCGTCGAAGTCCTCGAGATCGTCCGCGATGCGGCGGCGCGTCGTCTCGAGTTCCTGCCTGCTCATCTGATCGAATTCGTAGTCCATGTGATCCACCCCGTTTCACTGGCATGCGGCACTGTGCGCGAGAGTGTATACCCCGTGGGGTATTCAACGCAAGACCTGCCGAGGACGGACGAGGCGGCACATCTCGGGTATCGTGCGAATGACCCGCCCACCCGAACCCGACCCAGGAGACGGCTCACATGACCGATCCCGCGCGCCCTATAGACCCGACGCTGTTCGATGAGTCCGTCGCCCCGGGCGAGGACTTCTACCGGCACGTGAACGGCGGCTGGCTGGACGCGAACCCCGTTCCACCCGAGTACGGCTCCTGGGGCGCTTTCCACGAGGTCACCGAGCGCAACCAGGAGCTCCTCCACGAGCTGTTGGCGGCTGCGGCCGCCGAGCCCGACTCGGCCGACCCCGTGCGCCGGATGGTGGGCGACTACTTCGCCGCGGCCATGGACGAGCCCGCGATCGCGAAGGCGGGGGCCGAGCCGCTCGCTCCCCTGCTCGACCGTATCGCTGCCGCCGAGTCGGTGGCGGACGTGCGCGCCCTCGCGCGCGAGCTCCAGCGCGCCGGCGTGGGCGTCTTGCACTCGCTGGGCATCTCCTCGGACTTCGAGGACTCCGACCGCTACCTCGTGTACGTGGGCCAGGGCGGCCTGGGGCTCCCGGAGCGTGACTATTACACGCGTGACGACGATCGTTCGCGGGCCCTGCGTGACGAGTACGTCGCGCACGTGGCAAAGCAGCTCGCCAACCTGGGTACGGACGCCGGCGCGGCCGATGAGGCGGCCGGCCGCATCCTGGGGTTCGAGACGCGGCTCGCCGCCGCCAGCTACCCGGCGGAGAAGATGCGCGACGTCCAGCTCACGCTGAACCGCTACGAGGTCTCGGCGCTCGACGACCTCATGCCCGAGTTCGACCTGGCCTCGTACCTGCGCGACCTCGGCGCGACCTCGGCGAGTGTGAGCGTGGACAACCCCGGGTTCTTCACGGCGCTGGACGCCACGCTCGCGGACACGCCCATGGAGACGCTGCGCGACTACCTGCGCTGGCACCTGGTGCGCACGTACGCCGGCTCGCTGTCGCCGCGGTTCGAGAACGAGGCGTTCGAGTTCTACGGCCGCAAGCTGGGCGGCCAGCAGAAGCTGCGCCCGCGATGGAAGAGGATGCTCGACGCGGCCAGCGGCGACATCGGCGAGCAGGTGGCTCGCCTGTATGTGGCCGCGGCGTTCTCCGACGAGGCCAAGAAGCGCTGCGAGGAGCTCGTGGACGGCCTGCTCGCCGCGATGGGCCGCGCCGATCCGCGGAGCCGAGTGGATGACCGAGGCCACCAAGGCCGCGGCGCTGACGAAGCTGGACGGCTTCGGCTACAAGATCGGGTTCCCCGACACGTGGCGCGACTACTCTGGCCTCACGATCGAGCGCGGCCCTCACGTCGCCAACCGCATGCGCGCGGCCGCCTTCGAGTACGACCGCGAGATGGGCCGCCTGGCCGAGCCGGTGGACAAGACCGAGTGGGAGATGCCTGCTCACACCGTCAACGCGTACTACCATCCGCTGCTCAACGAGATCGCCTTCCCCGCCGGCATCCTTCAGCCCCCGTTCTTCTACGCCGCCGCCGACGACGCCGTGAACTACGGCGCCATCGGTGCGGTCATAGGCCACGAGATCACGCACGGGTTCGACGACCAGGGCAGCCGCTTCGACGCCAAGGGCGCGCTGCGCGACTGGTGGACCGAGGCCGACCGCACCGAGTTCGATGCTCGCGCGGCAGTGCTCGTGGAGCAGTTCGACGGCTACCTCGTTGCCGAGGACCTGCACGTCAACGGGCGGCTGACCCTGGGCGAGAACATCGCGGACCTGGGCGGCGTGAAGGTGGCGCTCGACGCCTTGCACCACGCGCCGGCCCGAGCCGGCGCCGCCCCCGCCCCTATCGACGGCTTCACCCCCGAGCAGCGCTTCTTCATCTCCTACGCCACGGTGTGGCGCACCAACCTCACCGACGAGTACCTGCGCCTGCTCGTGAACGTGGACCCGCACTCCCCGGCCAAGTTCCGGGTGGACGGCCCGCTCGCGAACACGCCCGCGTTCGCCGAGGCGTTCGGGATTCCCGAAGGGTCGCCGATGGTGCGGTCGAAGGAGAAGCGAGCGCACGTCTGGTAGCAGGGCGGCGCCCCCCGCCACGCGGGCGGAGGAGCCTCTCCGGCCGATGCCCGCGCCGCGCTACTCCTCAGTGACCCGCGTGAGCGCCAAGATCGCCATGTCGTCCCGGAGGTGGTTGCCGCTGAAGTCAACGACCTCCTCCAGCACGCGACCCACGACCTCGCCCGCGCCACGGCATCCGGCTGACGCCAGGAAGTCGAACAGCCTGCGCTCGCCGTAGAGCTCTCCTTCGGCCCTGGCTTCCGTGAGCCCGTCCGTGTACAGGAACAGGAGGTCGCCGGGCGGCAGATGCGTCTCGGCCTCGTCGAAGCCCATCCGGTCGAATGCCCCAAGCAGTGGGCCGGTCGTCTTGAGCTCCCTCAGGCCTCCGTCCGGGCCCAGCACGACTCCGGTCGTGTGCCCGGCGTTCGAATAGGTGAACATGCCGTCGGAGCTGCGCAGGACCCCGAAGAACACGGTCACGAAGGCGGAATCAGGTGTGGACCGGTGCACGATGTCGTTCGTGACGCGCAGGATGTCCGCCGGCCGGGGGCCTTTCTCGTGCGCGTGCGCTCGGATCGTGTTCTTCACGAGGGACGTGAGCACGGCGGCGTCCAGCCCCTTGCCGGCGACGTCGCCCACCAGGACGCCCACCAGGCCGCCATCCAGCTCGAACAGGTCGTAGAAGTCCCCGCCCACGCGGGTTCCTGCCGAGGCAGCCCTGTAGGCATGGGCGAAGTCGAGTCCGCTGACGCTGGAGGGCATGGTCAGCAGCGCCTCTTGCAGGCGGTCGGCTATGGTCCATTCCGTCTCGTAGAGGCGCGCGTTGTGAAGGGCCAGTCCCAGGGTCGCGGCCGCCTTTTGCAGGAAGTCGAGCTCGTCCTTGCCGAATCTCCCGGTCCCCTCGAAGCAGTCCGCGAGCAGGACACCGAACACCTGCCCGCGCATGAGCAGGGGCACCGCCATGATCGCGGTGATCCCGAAGCGCTGCATCACCGGCGGATTGACCCGGGTGTCGCTGGCGACGTCGTTGACGATCACGGGTCGCCGCGTCCGAAGGACGGTCATCGACAGCGGTACGTCCTCATCTCCGAGCTCTGCGTCCCGCAGCTCTTCCGGCATCCCGTGCTGGTAGGCGAAGTACCAGCGGTCGCCTTCGTGCACCTGCACCACGGTCGCATCGATGCGGAGCGCCTCGGTGATCTCGATGACCACCCGGTTCATGATCTCGTCGAAATCCAGCGTGGAGTGGACGCTCTCGTTGATGCGGTTGAGAGCCTCGGCGTAGCTCGCCTGCTTCGTGCGCTCGCGGAAGAGCTCTTCGAGTTCGCCGGTCCTGCGCTCCAGCTCGGCCGTACGCTCCTGGACGCGGATCTCCAGCTCGTCGTGGGACCGGCGAAGCGCCTCGACCGCCTGGGCTCGCTCGCGCGCGATCTTGGCCGACTCGAGCGCGAACGAGACGTCCTCCGCGAGGCAGGTCAGGAGCCCGACCTCCTCATCGTCGAAGTAGTCCGGCTCGCCGGCGTACAGGGTGATGACGCCGATCGTCTGGCCCTCGGCGGTGAGCGGGAACGATGCGGAGGACCTGAGCCCGCGCCTGAGCTGCTCCTCGCGCCACGGGAGCATCGCGGGGTTGTGCTCGGTATCGTTGTTGACGAAGGGCCGGCCGTCTCGCAGGGCGTTCCCCGTGGGCCCGCGCCCCTCCGGGCGATCCTCATCCAGAGAGATGCTCACGGAATCGAGGTAGCCCTCGTCGCGACCGTATTTGGCAACGGCGCGGATGGTCCGGGTGCCGGGCGTGACGAATCCGATCCACGCCAGGATGAACTTCCCGTCTTCGACGGCGATCCTGCAGGCAGCGTCGAACAGCTCCTGCTCGTCGCGGAAGCGGATGATGGCCTCGCTGATGTTGCTGACGACCGCGTAGAGGCGGTTCACCCGCCCGAGCTCGTCCAGACTGCGGACGTCGCCGTCGTCACCCGGGTCTGTCGCCATGTCTCGGCCTCTCTCGATGGAGCGTGACCCAGCGTAGCGCGAACCGTAGGGCCGTTGCACGGACCGTGGCGCCGAACACGGGGACGCATCGGGCCCAAGCCCGGTCAACGCCGGCGCCGCCCGATCGCTCGAAGACCTGCTTCGCGACGGCGACCGCCTACATCGCCCTTGCGGAGGTCTCCGGGCGATGCCAAGGCAACGCGCTATGTCTCAAGACCCGCTGGCCCGGGAGGTCCGGGCGCACTGCTCGTCGTAACCCACGATCCCTGGTTCTTGGGCAAGCAGGACGTGGACTTGGAGCACATGTCGTTGGAAGTCCCACACTGCGCTTGCGCGGGTCGCCGCGCCGGCGAGCGCGAGGGGGGCACCGAAGGTGCCCGGTCGTCATCACACGTCTGCCGTTTCGTCGCGCACCCTGAGCCAGGCATCAGCGATGGCGTCCAGCCCCGGGGCGCGGGCCTCCTCGACGCTTCGGCCAAGAGCCATCGCCTCTAGCATCGCGGCGATCGCCGGGTCGAACGGTACCTCGCCGATGATGGGCACGGAGCGCGCCCGGCAAAGATCCCGTATCCCATCGGCGCCCGCTTGGGCGAGGTCGGCCTTGTTCAGTACGACGTTCACCGGGAGGTTCAGCCTCCGAGCGAGTTCGACGAGACGCTCCAGATCGTGAACGCCGGAGATGGACGGCTCGGCAACCGCCACGAGGACATCCGTGTTGGCGACCGCCGCGATCAGCGGGCAGCCGATCCCCGGGGGGCCGTCGATCAGGACCAGGTCGGCCGCGTGGCGCTCGGCGGCCTCGGCCGCCAACCGGCGCACCTCGGTCACGAGCCTGCCCGAGAGGTCCTGGCCGGGACCCAACTGGCCGAACGCCGCGGGTCCGACTTCGCTTTCGCCCGTGCACGCTTCTCCCACGATGCGCGGGTTCATGGTGATGGCGCCGGACGGGCACACGCGAGCGCATCGGCCGCACCCCTCGCAAGCGAGATGGTCCACGGCGAAAGCGTCCGGCCCCGGCGCGATCGCGGCGAAGCGGCAGACGGTCTCGCATTCACCACATGCGGAGCACGCAGACGCGTCGATCCTCGCCTCGGCGCCTCCCGAGTAGGCCACGCAGCCGTCCGTGCGGACCCGCAGGGCGAGAGGGAGATTCGATGCCTCGACATCGGCATCGGCCACGACGACTCTGTGGTCTCGGGCGGCGAGATGGGCGAACGCCGCTGTCAGCGTGGTCTTGCCCGTCCCGCCCTTGCCCGATGCGACGACGATGCTCCTCATCCGACGCTCGCCTCGACACCGGCAAGCAGGCGCATCTCGTCCACGATGCCGTCCAGCGCCTCCCGCACCTCCGGCAGCTCGACGGCGACCAGGCCGCCCCGCGCGTACACCTCGGCGATCCTGCGGTCGAACGGGATGCGAGCGACGATGGGCACGCCGAATGCGGCGCACAGCTCGTCGATGGCGGCGGTGCCCGTCCCCACACGGTTCACGACGACCCCCATGGGCAGCCCCAGGGAGCGCCCGAGTTCGAGACCGAGCTCGAGGTCGTGGTGGCCGAACGCGGTGGGCTCGGTCACGAGCAAGAGCGCGTCGGCTCCGCGCACCGCAGCGACCGCCGCGCACGCGACGCCCGGCGGCGCGTCCAAGACGAGCAGGTCGGATGCGATCGCCTCGGCGGAATCGCGCGCCGCTCGGATGACTGCGGGTGTCTTGACCTGGCCCACGTCGAGCGTCCCGGTGACGAGCGTCAGACGGGGACGATCGACCGCAGACCGGGTCGATATCTCACCGATGCGCTGCGCCCGCTCCGAGATGGCGTTGGTCGGACAGACCTCTCCGCACAGGCCGCACCCGTGACACAGCTCGTCGAACACCAGCGCGGACGCGCCCAGCACGCGCACCGCGCCGAACGCGCAAACGTCCCGGCAACTGCCGCACGCCGAGCACAGATCCGCATCGACGGACGCGAACATGGCTTCGGCCGGAACGGTGTCCGGCTCCGCGAAGCGGCCGAAGAGGTGGTCGTTAGGAGCCTCGACGTCGCAGTCAGCGAGCACCACGCGCGCATGGTCGCGGGCCGCCAGGTAGCTCAAGTTCGTGGCGAGCAGCGTCTTGCCGGTGCCGCCCTTGCCGGAAGCGATCGCAAGCGTGAACGCGGCCCGCTCGCCGTCGAGAGAGCGCTCGGGCAATCCTAGTGCCCGCCGCAGACGTGGCGGGCGTCCATCACGTGCACGTTGCCGTCGACAACGAGCTGCACCGCGTCACCGATCCCCGGCGTCGCAGTCTCGAAGAAGACGGTGATGCCAGCGGCATCGAAACCGGACAGCGGCCTCGCGCCCATGCCGGCGACGATCAGAGCCTGCACCCCGTTCGAGGCGAGCAGCTCGACGGGCCTGAGACACCCGCCCTCTTCGTGGGGCGGGTTCGCGAGGGTGCGCACGTCGGCAACCGCTCCGTCGACGATCTCGACCAGCGTGAAGCAGTCACAGTGGCCGAAGTGGCCCGAGCGCTCCCCTGTCAGCCCGCCTTCGCCCACCGAAGGGACCGCGAGTACCATGCTGTCGGCCATTACTGCCTCCTTGTTCGTGCCGCCGGTGCGGCGGGTCTATTCCATGCCGGCGTGAGCTTCACCCTGGGCCAGGGAGTCGAGCCCACCTTCGGCCCAGGCGTCGACCGCATCGCGAACGGTCATGCCCGTCCCCTCGAAGCCCTCGATCCCCGCTGCCCGCAGCGCCTTGTACGCTTTCGGGCCCAGGTGGCCGGTGACCATCGCTTCGACACCTCGTGACGCCACGATCTCCGCGGCCCCGATGCCCGAGCCCTGCAGGGCGTTGCGGTTCACGGTGTTGTCGATCGCTTCGAGAGCCAGCGTCTCCGCATCGACCACGAGCAGGTAAGCCGCGCGCCCGAAGCGCTCGTCGACACGGTCATCCAAGGTCGGCCCGATCGCTGAGACTCCTACCTTCACGCGCGCCACCTCCACTGGGTCAGCTGTTGTCACTGCGCTTCAATGCCGAGGCGAGCGCATCGGCGAGCAAGCCCGACAGGCGCTCGCGCTCGCGCAGATGCGCGATCCAGTCCTCGGCGAGCTCGCGCCCTTCCGCGGTCAGTCTGTAGTCGCGCCGCTGGGGGCCGGGACCGCCGTCCGCCCACTCGGAGGTGACGAACCCCTCCTCCTCGAGGCGTCGAAGGACCCGGTACAAACCGCCGGCGTCGACCTCTATCTCGCCGGCGGTCATATCGCCGATCTCGCGGCGCAAGTCGTAGCCGTGACCGGACTTGCCCAGCAGCGCGGCGAGTGCGGCAGGCTCGGCGAACGCCCCGAGGCCTCCCCCGCCGCCCCGTCGGCAACAGGGTCGCGGGCCACCGGTGCGCACGGCGTGCATACCGGTGGCGTCGGGATCGCATCCTCGTCCAGGGACCATGCTCGCTCCAGAGTAGCTGTTGGTTGCACATAGCAGACACCCGCACTATATGCACCCGTCATCTAGTTGTCAAAACGGCACCTCGGCAGGTCCCGCCACCGCGGCCACACGGTAGGTATCCTGTGAGCTCAGGCACGTTCCACCCGCTGTGAGGATCGAGGTTCGTCGAGTGGCATATCTGCTCGGATGCGAGAACGTCCATCTGGAGTATCCGACGAAGAAGGTCTTCGACTCGGTCACGCTCGGCATCGACGAGGGCGACCGCATCGGCATCGTCGGCGGCAACGGCGACGGCAAGTCGACGCTCCTGTCGCTGCTCGCGGGTTCGGTCGAGCCCGACGACGGCCGCGTCATGCGGCGCGGCGGAACCACCATCGGCACGCTCGAGCAGACCGACGCGCTCGATCCGGAGGCGACCGTCGCCCACGCGGTCGTCGGGGACGTGCCCGAGCACACGTGGGCGTCGGACGCCCGGATCCGCAACATCCTCCGCGGCCTCATCGCGGACATCCCCTGGGACGGCCGGATCGGCGAGCTCTCCGGCGGGCAGCGGCGTCGCGTGGATCTCGCCCGCGTGCTCGTCGGCGACTTCGACGTGCTCATGCTCGACGAGCCCACCAACCATCTCGACGTCCACGCCATCGCGTGGCTGGCCGACCACCTCAAGAGCCGCTGGCCCAAGAAGTCGGGCGCGCTCCTCGTCGTCACGCACGACCGCTGGTTCCTCGACGAGGTCTGCCTCGGGCATGTGGGAGGTGCACGACGGGCAGGTGGAGCAGTTCGAGGGCGGATACTCGGCCTACGTGCTCCAGCGCGTCGAACGCGCCGAGGCCGCCCAGACCGCCGAGCAGAAGCGCAAGAACGTCATGCGCAAGGAACTCGCGTGGCTCTCGCGCGGCGCTCGCGCCCGATCGACCAAGCCGAAGTTCCACGTCGAGGCGGCGCGCGCGCTCATCGCCGACGAGCCGCCCGTGCGCAACTCCCTCGAGCTGAAGCGGACGGCGATCTCGCGTCTGGGCAAGCAGGTCGTCGACCTCGTCGACGTGACCGAGCGCTTCGGCGACAGGACGGTCATCGACGACGTCACGTGGCTCATCGGCCCGGGAGACAGGTTCGGCATCCTGGGCGAGAACGGGTCGGGCAAGACGACGCTGCTGAACGTCATCCGAGGTTCGCTCGAGCCGACCTCGGGTCACGTGAAGATCGGCAAGAGCGTCAAGTTCGCCGTCCTGTCGCAGCATCTCGACGAGCTGAACGAGCTGGGAAGCTCCCGCGTCCGCGAGGTCCTCTCGCGCTACAAGACGCGCTACGAGATCGACGGCAAGGAGATGACCCCGGCCCAGCTGCTGGAGCGTCTCGGATTCGAGGCCGCCCAGCTGTCACGCCGGTCGTGTCCGACCTGTCCGGCGGACAGAAGCGCCGTCTCCAGCTGATGCTCATCCTGCTGGACAAGCCGAACGTGCTGATCCTGGACGAGCCGGACAACGACCTGGATATCGACATGCTCGCGGTCGTGGAGAGCCTCCTGGACACGTGGCCCGGCACGCTTCTGCTCATCACCCACGACCGGCACCTGATGGAGCGCGTCACCGACGACCAGTTCGCGCTCGTCGACGGGAAGATCCGCCACGTCCCCGGCGGCGTCGACGAGTACCTGCGGCTGCTGGACGAGCGCGGCGACGCGGCGCGCGAGGCGAGCCGCGAAGCCGAGGCCGATGCCGCGGGCCGGCCGAGAGCGTGGCGCCGGCGGGCCGACCCTCTCGCGGGCCGACGAGTACGCGCTGAAGAAGGAGCTCGCGTCCACCGAGCGCAAGCTGGACACGCTCGGCAAGAAGGCCGACGCGATCCGCGCCGAGATGCGCGAGACGGACCCTTCCGACTACGTGGCGCTCTCGGACGTCCAGGCGCGGCTCGGCGACATCGAGCAGCAGATCTCCGACCTCGAGGACGAGTGGATGGAGCTGTCGGAGCGGCTTGCGTGAAGAAGACGCCGGCGGAGCACCCGAAGGTGCCCGCCGGCGCCTCCGCCTCCCGCCCGGACTGTGCGTCAGATGTCCAGCACCCTCGTGCCGAGCCGGTGGACCCACTCTGGATCCTGATACGAGAAGAACAGACTGCAGCCGGTGTCGAGCGACGCGATCTTGTCCATGTCCTCGGCGCCCAGCACGAAGTCCTCCATCGCGCGCCAGGGCCGCAGTAGTCGCCGAAGGGCTGATGGATCAGGTAGAGCCGGTCGTGCGCCTAGTCGGACGCCCGGATGTCCTGTTCGGAGACGATCCTCCACCCCTCGGCGGTCTTGGCGAACCCCAGGCGCTCCTCGGCCCAACCCGGATCGCCGTCGTAGACGCGCGTCTTGTACACGACCACGACGGCCCGATCCCCGCTGGCCTTGATGTCCACGCGCTCGAGACGCTGGCTCATCTGCTTGTAGCGATCGAAGGCGGTGCCGAACTCGTGGCGTACCTGGGCTTTCGTAGCCCTGGCCTTGCCGAAGAACGGCGAGACGGTGTCCGCATAGGCGCTGAGCTTCAGGTCCAGATCGTGGCGGTTCACACCTGCGCACCATCGGTTGTCGAGCACGTTCCGGATCTTGCGGGCCGGATCGGCCGTCGGTGTGGAGACCCCGGCCGTAGAGGCGACCGGCACGCCGGGCGCTCGTCGATTCGGCAGGCCGCGCGGTCGAGCTCGCCGTGGCACTCGCTGCCGCCGCAGGTGCGGCCGGCGCGCCGCGCACGGGTTCAGGGGAAGCAGCCTGCGCGCACCCGGCGACGGTCATGAGCCCGATCGCGGCGGCGGAAGCCAGGGCGCCTGGAAGCCGCACACGTCCTATCGCTGCGAGCGGTCGCATGCAGCTACTCGACTGCCTCGGCCTCGTCGAGCATGCGCGTGAAGAGATCCGCGACACCCAACTCCTGGGCCCATGTACGAAGGTAGTCATCGTCCAGCTGACCGGCCTGTATCTCGTAGACGTGAACCGCGTCGTTGAACTGCTTCTCGCTACCGCCGCATAGCCGTGACCAGTCCAGCTTCTTCAGGATCGTGTCTTCAGGAGACGAGATGACGAGACGCATTCCCAGCGCTTCGACGGTGACTCGCCGCGAGAACCGGGACCGGTCGAACGGCGTATCCGTCAGCGGCCAGAAGTCGACCTTGTCCCCGCTCGTAGAGTCGATGAGATTGAACATCCTGCCCCCCGCCAGCGCCGAGGCGGCGGATCGCTCGTCGAGAAACAGAGATGGCTCATCCAGCGCTCGCACGAGCGGCGCCAGATCGCTCGGCGCGATGTCGATCACGAGGTCAACGTCGTGGGTTGCCCGAGGCTCGCCTTGGAGGCTGGAGACGATCGACCCGGAGACCATGTACTGGATGCCGAGATCGCTGAGGGCATCGACGACCCGACCTAGTAGTCCCTGTTGTGACACTTCTCGAGCCTTCCCAGGTACAGCTTCCGGAGCTGGCTCTCCGACTTCTCAGGAAAACGCTGCCGCAATCCGGACCAGAACAGCTCCCTGGTCATCTCGGTCAACTCGAATGCCTTCGCCAGCCTCTGTTCCGGCGTCATTCGTCTGAGCGTCCGGACATAGAGCGCGTGATTGGGGCGAGGTTTCGGGTCCATGGATCGATTATACGTCGCAACGGGGGCAGCCGATCAGTCGAGCAGATCGGACGAACTGGCGAAGAGAGCTGCTCCCAAACCGCGGTCTCCTCGTCCCCGGGCGGCACCTGGAGCGTCACGCGAACGGCCTACGCACGTCACTCGCTCTCGTAGCGCTGCAACACCTGGACGTACCCCTCCGTCCCGTTCACGCGTATCCGCTGACCGTCTTCGATCACGTCCATGATGCCGTCTACGCCCACTACCGCGGGCAGGCCGTACTCTCTGGCGACCACGGCACCGTGGGTGGCGATACCGCCGACCTCCGTCACCAGGCCCTTCAGCGACAGGAAGACCGGCGTCCAGCTCGGGTCCGTGAACGTGGTGACCAGGATGTCGCCCTCCTGGATGTCCGCATCCTCGATGCGCCGGACCACCCGCGCCCGGCCTTCCACCACTCCGGACGAAGCCGCTATGCCCGCCAAGGCCCCTTCCGGCACGTCGCGACCCTCGTACTCACCGTTGATGACCTCGCCCTCCGATGTCATCAAGCGCGGAACCGTGAGCCTCTCGAAGATCTCGAAGTCCGCTCTGCGCTTCTCGATCAGGTCGTAGTCCAGCCTACCCGTGCGAACCGCCTGCCTGAACTCATCCAAAGTCAGGAAGTACACGTCCTCCTCGTCCCGGATGACGCCGCTGCGCACGAGCTCGGCAGCCTGGCGCAGCAGCGCCTTCTTGACGATCCAGTAGTAGCGCATCATCAGGTACTTCGGGTATTCGCGATAGCCGGCGAAGTTGCGCAACTCGCTGATCATCTTGCGGGCCTTCTTGGCCTTGCCGGCGCCACCGGGCAGTAGCCGCAGCCGGTCCAGGAGATCGCGCTCCTTGTCCTGGGCCTCCCGCAAGCCCCGATCGAAGACGACTTGGCGCGCACCGGGCTCGAAGTTCTTGACGTCGCTCAGGATCATCGGGACGAGCTCGGAGGGACTCTCGTTCCAGCGTGGCCTCGTGATGTCGATCTCACCGGGACACCGCACCCCGTACTTGCCGAGGTACGCTTGAAGAGCCCGCGCCACGGCTTCGCCGCCGTCCGCCCGCTCCAGATCCTCGAAGAACGTCTCGTCGCTCAGCTGCGCCAGGCGCTCGACCACCGCCGGGTGCGGCCTGACCGCATCGGCGACGTCCAGAAGCGCTAGCCCCATCTCGGACGTCACGTTGTAGGCAACGGATTTCGAGAGCGTGTCGGCCGCGCCCTTCTCGCCCAGCCACTTCTCCATGTGCTTGTTGACCCAGCTGACCGCGTAGACCCCGACGTAGATCAGCCCCATCGCCTGCGGGTTGCTCGAGGCCTGCTTGAGACCGTCCGCGCCTTCGACGATCGCCTCGAACAACTGATCTCCGGAGAGGTCGGCGAACCTGGCTTCCATGTCACGGATGAACCGGTCGTTGCGCGACAGGAGCGCCTCGACCAGGGACGCGTCATTGCTGCGGTAGGTCTTCACGAATTGAACGGGCAGCTCCCACGTGAAGTAGCCGGAGCCCATGCTGAATGCCCGGGGCCCGCGGGAAAGCGACCTCATGAAGTCCTTGCGCTTCATGAGGTTCTTGACCGCGTCCAGGATCAGAGGATCGATCGCGCGCATCGCAGGGAGCACGATCCTCTTGCCGATGGGTGACGCCAGGTCGTGCGCCAGGTCGATGAAGAGCCTCCCGCCTGCCTCGATCAACGGGAAGTCGCCCAGCCCCAGCAGGAAGAACGACGACCCCAGCGGCTTCATGGCGTCGGTCATCATCTGCTGATGGCCGAAGGACATGTACACGTGGTTCTTGCCGTCCCGTTCCTCGGGGATGGGAAACAGGGTCGTGATCGGACGGGCCTGAAGGATGAAGAACCCGTCTTGGGCCAGCGCCCATTCGATGTCCTGCGGAGAGCCGAAGTGCGCCTCGATCGTCCTGCCTATGCGCTCGAGCTGTAGGATCTGCTCGTCTTCGAGCGTTTGCGCGGTCTGGAGTATGGCCTCGATCTCCCTCTGCTCGGTCCCGCCTTGTCTCGACGCGAAGACGGCCACCGTCTTGGCCCGGATGTCCCTACCGACGATCTCGCCGTCTCGCACCTTGTAGTTGTCGGGGTTCACCAGGCCCGAGACCAGCGCCTCGCCGAGCCCGAAACTGGCGTCGATGGAGGTGACCTTCCGGTTGGACGTGAGCGGATCGGCGGTGAACAGAGTCCCCGCAGCCTCCGGGAAGACCATCCGCTGGATGACCACGGACAGCTGCACCTTGCGATGATCGAAGCCGTTCCGGATCCGGTAGGCCACGGCACGGTCGTTGAACAGCGACGCCCAGCACTTGGTGACGCTGCGCAACACCGCTTCGATCCCGACGACGTTGAGGTAGGTGTCCTGCTGGCCCGCGAATGAGGCTGTGGGCAGGTCCTCGGCCGTTGCGCTGGAACGCACGGCGCAGGCGTTCCGGTCGCCGAGCTGGACGAGATGCTGCCTGATCTGATCGATCACGTCCCCGGGTATGGCTACTGCGTCGATGGCCTTCCGGATCCTTACACTGATCTCACCTAGGCCATCCCCGTGGTCCGCTCCCAAGAGGGACAGCTGCTCCACCAGTGAGCCGATCTCCTCGTTGTGCACGACGGCATCCTCGTAGGCTTGCGTTGTGACACAGAATCCGTCGGGCACTCGTATGCCCTCGATCCCGGCAAGCTCGCCCAGGTTCGCGCCCTTGCCCCCGACCAGCGCGAGCTTCGTCTTGTCGATCTCCTCGAATCCGAGCGCGTATGGAGTCACACGCGTCTCCCTTCTGTTCGCATGGGCGCGACGAGCGGGCGCCACTAGCGCACGCGCGCACTAGGTCGGTGCCTCTATAGCTATCCCATATTCGGCTCGCGCCTCGGCCTCGGCCGCCGGCTTCACTCGGAGCCGGGGGCGCGCAAATAGCAGCGCCAGTCACGATGGCCATCCGTCCCGGACTCTTCGACCCGTGTCTTGAAGCCGACGATGACAGGGTAGTTCCGTTACCGAACGACCTCCTATCCGTCGCACACGGACGGAACCGACTCTGGGTCCTGCAGGCCACCGGTCCAGGCGTGTGACCCTGGCGCGTCGGGACGACATAGACAGCCGAACAGGAAGAAGGGCCCGAAGTGAAAGCAGCAGCGGAACACAGCCCCGGCGAGCACGCCGCTCCGGTCGTAGCCGGGGTCGCGACGACCCTCGACAGGACGATCGTCCCCGTACCGGTAGCCCCTGATGCCGAGAAGGTCCTGCCTTACGAGCTCCCCAAGTACGAGGTGAACGGCTACGGGAAGTGGCGCTTCGGGCCGGGCCTGGCCGCCGAGAAGCGGTTGGACCTGATGCCGGCCGGATACGGCGGCGCTGCCGCCGCCGCCAAGCTTCTTCGCTTCTTCACCATCACCGACATCCACATCACGGACGCGCAGTCGCCCGCTCAGGCGATCATGTACGGCTACAAGGGCTTTCTGTCCTCGGCATATTCGGGCGTCATGATGTACACCCACCACGTGCTGGACGCCGCGGTGCGCACGGTCAACGCCATGCACCGGCAAGAGCCCATCGACTTCGGCATCTCCCTGGGTGACACGTGCAACAACACGCAGCACAACGAGCTGCGGTGGTACATCGACGTCTTGGACGGCAAGCGCATCGACCCGGATTCGGGTGTGAAGCCGGACGGGGCACCCGATGGTCACGCGGAGTGGCTCGACGCCTACGAGGCGACCGGCCTCGACCCGGCCATCCCTTGGTACCAGGCGCGAGGCAATCACGACCACTTCTGGACGGGATTCCTGCGCGTGGACGACTACCTGCGCAAGACGTATGTCGGGGACGAGGTGCTCAACCTCGGCGACATCTTCAAAGATCTCGCTCGGGCCCGAGAGCCGCGGCTTCTACATGGGTTGTCTCGACGGCCGCACACCGAACGGCGACATCTTCGGCTTGGGGCCCGTCGCAGACTTCCCGTCGCCACCCAAGGTGTTGGCAGCCGACCCGGGCCGTCGCTCGCTCACTAAGAGCGAGTGGATGGAGGAGTTCTTCAAGACCTCATCCAACCCCAAGGGACATGGGTTCGACGAGTCCAAGGTCGCAGCCGGGTTCGCCTGCTACACGTTCGAGCCCAAGGCCGAGGCGCCGATCAGGGTCATCGTCCTGGACGACACGCAACGTGACGACGATCCGTGGGACAACGGCTACGGGCACGTGTCGCTGGACAAGGAGCGGTTCGACTGGCTGATGAGCGAACTCGATCGGGGTCAGGCCGACGGCAAGCTGATGATCATCGCGGCCCACTGCCCCATCGGGGTCGAGAAGGCTCCGGCGCCGATGTCGTGGAGTTCCAGCGCCTACGGCACTGAAGAGGAGCTCTTCGCGAGGCTGCACGCACACCCGAACCTCATCCTGTGGGTCGCCGGGCATCGGCACCGCAACGCGGTCACCGCGTTCCCCTCGCCCGATCCCGCTCGCCCGGAGCTCGGCTTCTGGGAGGTCGAGACCTCGTCGCTGAGGGACTTCCCGCAGCAGCTGCGCACGTTCGAGATCGTGCGCAACACCGACGACACCGTCTCGATCCTGGCCGTGGACGTCGACCCGATCGTCGAGGACGGATCGCCGGCGGCGACATCGCGCACCTACGGCATCGCCGCCCAACAGATCTTCGACAACGAGATCTGCTGGTTGCCCACGGGGTCCTACAACGCGGAACTCGTGGTGCCGGTCAGCGCCGAGATGCGAGAGCGGATGCACGGCCACGGCGCCTGAGAAGGCCCCGGCGAGACCAGGCGTCTTCGAGCCGATCTGCGCCGAGGACCGGAAAGCACAAAGAGCCCAGTACTCTGAGCTCTTTGGTGCCCTCATTCTGCGTGAGGGTTCGCATAGGGATGTTCTGGTCGGGCTGACAGGACTTGAACCTGCGACCCCTTGACCCCCAGTCAAGTGCGCTACCAAACTGCGCCACAGCCCGATATGTGTGCTGACCTGCCCAAACGTTCCTGATTCGAGCGGGTCTAGCCATTGTCTCCTACCGCGTGGGCCAGTATAGGGCCGGTCCCGTTTTGCTGTCCAACCGCGGCAGGCTGCGTATCGTACCAGACCTCCAGCTTGTGGACGAGACCGGGAGAGTCGTCCGGCAGGAGGTGTGCGTACGTGTCCAACGTGATCGAGGGCTTCTCATGGCCCATCTGGTCCGCCACACGCTTCACGTTCTCCCCAGCCGCGAGGCTCCACGTCGCGTAACAATGCCGAAGATCGTGACTGTCGAGGCCCTGCAAGCCCGCCGCCTCGCACGCACGATTCCAGACCTTGTAGAACTGGGACTTAGACGACTGCGGCAGACCTCGCGGCGTCGGAAAGACCAGACCCAGGTCGTTTGGCCTGCTGGCCAGCTTCCACGCCGCCAGCTCCTTCACGACCCGAACGGTGAGGTGGACCATGCGCGCTGACTTCGGTGTCTTCAGATGCGGGTCGAGAGTGCCGTCCTCACGGAGCTGGTAGCGAACCTCAAGGCTCCGAGCAGTCAGATCGACGCACTCCCACGTAAGACCTTGCATCTCGGATCGACGCAGGCCCACGAAGGGCCAGATCGAGACCATCACCCGGTAGGCCGGAGGGGCAGCGTTAACGAGCCGATGATGCTCCTCAGGCGAAATCACTGGATCGCGTCGGCCCGGCGCTTGTTGGTAGGCAGGTTGCGGACTCGATGAGCGGGGTTGCTAGCGCAGTAGCCCCACTCCAAGCCTTGTTCGAGCACGGCGCCAAGCGCCTTCACGTAGCCGCAGACGGTGGTATCGGCCTTGCCCGAGCCGACGAGCCGGGCGACATATCTCTGTACGTCCTCGCGCGACAACCGGCGGACGCTGGCGTTTTCTCCAAAGAACGTCCGGGCGTGTTTGAGTCCCGTACCGTACCAGTCGCTAGTCGTTGGCCTGTGTTGTGAGCCCGTCGCAAGGAAGCGGTCGCAGAGCTGCCCAAGCGGGATGTCCTTGTGCTCCTGCACGTAGCCCCTAGAGGCGAGGTCGAACTCGCACTTGCGGCCGATTGCGGTTGCCTCGGCCTTGGTGCGGAACGTACCAACATTGATCTTGCGGCCCAGCGCCTTGTCCCAGATGCGGACCCGGTACTTGCCATTCTCTCGCTGTCGAATTTCCAAGGTTCGTCCCTTCGTTCTTGTCCAGACGGAAGGGACCGCGCCACGGCGGACACGGCTCCCCGATGGTAGCAGGGGCGTCTGACGCCCTGGGCTCGTGGGGTTTGTCTCAGCTCGTCATACAGGCGAAGGAAGACATCGTTGCGGCGGGTGGTAGCTCATGCGTAGTCAAAGCCCCTCCAGGGCGCCTGTAGGGGCTCACACGCACACCTGGGAGGGCGCTCACCGACGGCCCACACATGGACGACGCGGACGCCGTTTACATCGCTCCGGAGTCCCGGTCACGACCCTCCCCCGCGCGTGCATAGAGCGGCTCGGCTGCTCCTCTCGACTGCATAAACGGGGGCATCTTGGGGCGCATGCTCCTAACGACCTGTTGACTACTACCGGTTTAGGGGGTAAAAGCGTAAGTAGTGCTCATGCGAGGGGGGGAAGCCAATGATTGCGAAGAGGCGAGGTCGCGAGTTCGCAGCCATGCTGCGGGAGATCCCGACGCCGGAAGAGTGGGGCGTGTTCTTCTCCTTCGGCTTCGACCCGAGCAACCCTGTCCAGCTGCGCGACAAGGCGCTGTTCCTTCTGATGTACCGGTCCGGGCTTCGTGTCGGTGAGGCGTGCGCGCTTGAGCTCTCGGGGCTCGACATGGACGAGGGCCGCGTGGACGTGCCGGATGTTCCTGGTCTCACGAAGCGTGGCGCCAGAACCACGTACTTCCCCGCTGCCCCCGACCTACGCGATGCGGTGGCAGCCTGGTTGGCCGTGCGTGATGGCTGGCACCCCTCCACCTCTCGCGTCTTCACGACGCGCACCGGCGGGCCTATTCGCGACACCACGATCATGCGGCAAGGCATACGCAGGGCTGCCATCGCCGCCTGGAACGTGCGGAGGACTCACGCAGGGCCGGACACCGCGTCCACGCACATGCGCTACGGCACGCGTTCGCCACACAAGCCGTCAACGACGGCGCACCGCTCAACGTCGTGCAAGCCGCGCTCGGCCACGAGTCGCCGGACCAAACGCTCCGGTACTTGAAGGCCAACCCGCGTCAGGTCAAAGACTGGTTCGCCCGACGATCTGAAGGAGGGCGCGACCAGTAGGGGGTAGGGCCAGCGAGGGTCATACAGCTACGCAACGATCAAGGGGGATGCAGGATGGCAACGCAGGCAACGTGTTCCAGGTTCGAGGTCGTCGAGGCCAAGGGTTCGTGGCGTGTCCGCGACACGGCGCGCGGAGAGACGGTCGCGAAGGCGACGGACGAGGATTGGGCCTACCTGATAGCCGAGGCCCTTGCGGGTCAGGCAACGTGCAAGGGCGCTGACGAGCTCTAGCCAGCTCGACCTGCTGCTCCCCACCTGCCTGCCATCGGACGACCTCGCGCCAGGCGACACTAGCCAGGAACCCAGCGCGGGGTCGTCTTACTACCTCTAGCGGCGTGAGCGTCGAGCGCCCTCGGCGCTCGCCCACCCCACCCCCAGGCCCCCCGGCATGCGTGTATGTATCCAAGCCCGTCCTTGCGTGCCCGTCACATCATGGCCTCGCGCCTGGCGCCGCACTCGGCTGGCGAAGTTGTAGAGCCCGCGCAGGGCTGCGGCGAAGCGGGGGAACCCAGGACACCCCGAGAGGGAGATCTCGGGCCTTCTGCGCCGCCTCTACACCCCTCAGATGGCTACCGGGTGCCCCTGGTCCGTGGCTGCGGTGGCGTGTTCAGCAGGCAGCGCACGGCATCCTCGAAAGGGATGGGGTTGGGGTTGTCAGCTAGGGCCATGTCAGCGGCCATTCCTGAGTCTGCATTTCGTCGGCATCGCGCGACGCCTTCCACGACGTCCTAACGATGGGGACTCTTGCCACCCCGCAAGGCAGAATGACTTTCACGTATTGGTGGCTGAGGCCGGAAGCTATCACGTCGCGCGGAAAAGGGTTCTGCAACACGCGGACTATGCTGCCTGGATTCACAATCTCCCAATCAACAGCGAAGATATCCGAGTAGCCGATATTCTCTACGATGACGATGCCTCGATCCCCGGGCGGACCACTAGGCCACCTGCACGCATGGCGGGAGCAGCGGGTTCTCGGGTATCCGGTGGCACCGCGGTGATGGTGCCACCGCCGGAAGATCGGCACGTTCCAACTCCACGAACCGGCGCCACTTGGTTGAACTGCACGGGTTCAGGTATCAGTTCAAGCCCGAGTTCCTCGGCACGGATGAGGACCATGCCCACCCTGTCACGCACTTCTGGTAGCAAGCCGTCCATGAGTCCGGAGGGCTTCTCACGATGGCGCGATTCCTCAGGCCCGCTGTATGAGTAGAAGCCTTCAAGAGCACTGTTGCCCAACATCCCACTCAAGCTGCTCATCATAATCGCGGAGTACCAGGCGACCCACTCGCGCCAGAAGTCATCCGGTATGGGTTGCCCAGCAAGCGCCTCCGCCCGATTCCGAAGCTTCTTGCCGTGAGCGGCACTCTCCGCGAACGGAACTAGCGCGGTAGCCGCCTCGGCTTCCATCTTCCGCGAATGACGCTTGAAGAGCGGTTCAGCGAGACCAAGGCACATGAGCACGGCACAGACCGCCGCGACTCCGAGCCCAAACCACCACATGCCCTGTCTCGCATCGAGAAGAGCCGACCAATAAGACGGATCCTTGCCTAGAAAATCTGGAGCCTTGTCCGGCAGAGTGAGGGGAAGAAACGCGAACGCTATTCCGCCCATGACGCCACTAACGAGCCATCCGACAATGCGATTGAGCCTATCCAGCCAGGCGTACATGCCGCCCCTTTCGACGCCCTAATCATAGGGCACCGTCGCCGGGCACTACCGAGCCGCACTGAGGGCAGTCGGGGCTTCGTCGGCCGCGAAGAAGTCATCGGGGCTCACGCCGCCTCCGCGTCAACTGCGAGCGGAAGCGCGGCCTTCACGGACTCGCTCGATCGCTTCGATGCGCTTGATCGCGGCGTCAAGCTCGAGCGTGGAGTCGTCGTTGATGATGGCAAGCTCGCGGACTCTTGCGAAGCCCATGCTCTGGGGAGGTGGGATAGAAACCAATCTCAGCCCAGCGGGCGGGTATTACGTCGCCGACCCGCTTGCCCCGCCCCCTTCCGTCCGAGATGTGTTCAGGAACCCACCGCTCGATACTGAAATCTAATCTCTGCTGCCCCGGAACAAGCCGGTAGCCCAATGACTCCAAAGTGATGTTCATCTCGCCTCCAGGCGTTGTGTACGGTACGGAAAGGGGGTAGCTGGCCTAGCCATGCGCGCCTGCCAAGGCGCGGTGGCGAAGCCGATGGTTGCCAGATGGTGATCTTCCATGAGATGTGACCTTCCATGTCTGGTGGGCGTGGGTCGTCAAAGCCCTTCGAGGTTTGGGGGCTGGGAATGATTGACAAGGGGCAGGGGCAGTAGCAAGGCCCTGCGGGCGGCTCATACGGGTTCGGCAGGGAGCGGGCAGCGTGGGTCTAGTCCATCTCTGTCCTAGTCAAGCTAGATAGGGCTAGGAGAGAGGGTTCAGGAGTTCAGTGTTCTTGCTGTTCGCCGTTCGTGGTTCAGCGTTCAGGAGTTGAGGGTTCGCTGTTCACGAGTTCGTCGTTCATCGTTCTTATAGGGAGCTGCCTGATCGGTCAGCTCAGCGGTGGACGTGGGCGAGGCGAACCATCGTCCGATCGGTCCCCTGTCTTCGTCCGGCCGGAAGCAGTAGCCCGCTCTTGAGCAACTGGGCGAGCGCCCACATCGCCTTTTCGCCGTGCAACCCGCCAAGGCCGAGGCCTCTAAGGTTCTCGTCATTGGCTTCGAGGCGATCCGCGAGAATCCAAGCCTCCTTGGCTGGCACAAGGCCATCCGCGCCTACGGCCGCGTACATTGACACGAGCAGGCGCACTGACTCGACCGACGGCAAGTCGGCAAGCTTCGCTATTGAGCCATCGGACAGGCCATCCACGAGGCACCATGGCAGCTTCACGATCTCCCGTCCTGCCAAGACGAAGATCTTGGTACATGTGCCCGTCATGGGCGGACGAGCAGGCTCGTGGCTGCGGTCCCAGTCGAGTACGGTTTGTCGAGGCCCGCAAGACACGTCTTGGGGAACCTGTGGTCGGCCCTTGGGAGTGGGAGTATCAACCCCCTGCCGATTCAGGTCCTTGGTCGCCAGAGCGAACGCGTTGCCGGTCGATCCATGCGCCAGGCGGGCGGCCTGAGCGCCCATGGTCGAACAGCGCTTCTTCCTGTCGTAGCCCCGGTAGTAGAGAAGGAGGGCCAGGAGCTCGTCGCGGCTCAAGGTCTGCCCCGCAGGCCCGTACAGGAGGTCTGCCTCCAGGTAGAAGAAGTTCTCACTGACAGCCTGGAGGCATTCCCCGGCAGCACCCGGGGCTGGGACTAGCGCAACGCTCATGCCGCCACCGTGGCGCCAAGCATATCGAGCAGTACACGCTTCGAAACCATGACCCGGTTCCCCACTCGCAGGGCCGGAAACTCCCCTCGCCTGATTGCGCTGTACAGGGTGTTGCGGCCAAGGCCCAGAAGGCTCGCAGCCTGGTCCACCTTCAACACGTCGGGCGCTTCTTCGAAGGTCTTCGTCATCGTCGTTCCTTCCGTCGCGGTCTGGTCCGGTCCGAACGTGGGAGCGTGGCGCTTGTCCCGTCCGGCAACTTCGATTATCTGGGATCACCGTGGACTTCTTGGCATCCCCGGAGATGCCACTTGGAGTCGCGTCGTGCTGTCCCACAGCCAACTGTACGGACTTACCGCGTGGTTCTTGGCACGCCTACAGGTGGCACTTGGAGCCGGGGATGGGCTCGCCACAGGCACCGCTGGCCGTGCGAACGATTCGCAACGCAGTGCTAGAGTGGCGGTGGGTTAGTCCGCGACCGCCGTCGAGCGGCCAGCCAAGGGGGCATCATGGGGAACTGCGTTCAGTGCGGGGAGGGCCTGCCAACAGGCGCCGCGTTCTGCAGCAAGTGCGGCGGGTGCCAACCACAGAGTGAGCCACCGGACACCATCGCCGCGAAGGCGCGATCGGGTGTCTCGGCTGCGGTGATCACGATGATTGCAGCGGCCGTCGGGGTCGTCGCCTGTCTCATCGGCTTCGGAATCGGCACCGCGGTGGGGCAGCAGGCTGGGATCACCAAGACGCTCGAGACCGTGAATGGCTCGGCGAAGATGTTCGGCAAGTCGGTGGTTCAGGCCACCTTTACTCCCCAAGACGGCAGTTGGTACCTGGTCAAGATCACCGCGAAGCCGCAAGGGCCTTGGCTGGACTCGGCAGCGTGGACAATCAGCAACAGCTACCCCATGGAGGATGGCACGTTCCGCCTCAGTGGAGACAGCCTATACGGGGCTACCCGGTAGGACGCAGGGAGAGACCCATGGGAGAATGCAACAGCTACACAAAGGACCTTCAGTACTTCATCGGGCGCGAGATCACGCCGGGCATGCACTGGATCGTGTCGTATAGCACGGGCCTGCTAACCGGGCGTCAGTACGAAGCGATCAACTGCAGAGGGTTCACTAGACCGAGTGAGCCCATTGATGCCGAGACTGCCGTGCGCGTTGCCGCCTTGATCCACCGCGTTGTCAGTGATTGCGGGGGACCGGCTCTCGCTGTGGCAATCGAGCTCAGCGACCGCAAGAGCGACCGCTCTTACGGGTGTGACTACAAGGGGCGACCCATGTACCGGCGCCGGGGCACCAACAAGATGGTTCTGGTCGATCTCGAGTCTTGACCAGCGGCCCGGTGGGGCGCGTCGGGAGAGCGGCTGCCCGGCCGCCGGAACGGCACCCGCCACGCCTCATCCTGGGCCGCTATCGGGCCGGTACCGTGCGCCACTGGCGGTGACAGACGAGTGCAGCGTGGGAGCCACCGAGAGACAAGAAGCCCTGGTAGAAAAGGCAATTGCCTCATCTACCAGGGCGTTTCCGTCTGGACTTGCTGTGACCCCCAGTCAAGTGCGCTACCAAACTGCGCCACAGCCCGATATGTGTGCTGAACTGCCCAAACGTTCCTGGTTCAAGCGGGTCCAGCAGCCTTCTTCCTACCGCGAGCGGCAGTATAACGGCGGGTCCGCCCGACTGTCCATCCTCGGCAGGGCCGCCATCGTACCATCCCGTAGCGCGCAGACCGGGTTCTCGAGATGACCGGTGCCCAGGTCCGCCGGCACAAAGCCCCTACGGGAGGTAGACGGCTCCGTGCCGCATCTTGAACAGGAAGTACTTCTCGAACGCGAGCTTGCCCCAGTGCGCCACCGCGCCGGGGATGAGCCACTCGGTCTTTCGGGGCTTGAAGATCTTGTCGGTGATCATGATCACGCCGGAATCGCCTGCGTCCAGGATGCACAGGGCGTTGATGTCGCCGAACCGCTTCTCCTCGGGAGGCTTGCCCGTGATGTCGGCGGCGATATTGTGAGCCACGAGGTGCCCCATGACCTCCGACATGTAGCCGGTCTTGGGCACGCCTGTCGGGACCTGCGTCGGTTCCGGTGGAGCCACCGCCACCGCCACGCCTGCCGAGTAGATCTCGGGGTAGTCCACGTGCTGGTAGCGATCGTTGACCGGCACGAAACCCCTCTGGTTGGACAATCCGGGCGTATCCCGCACCGCGTCGACGCCCAGGAACGGCGGGATGAGGATCGCGTAGCGGTACGGGACGCTCCGCCCGCCGGACAGGACGATCTGGTCCGGGTCCACCCGGTCCACCGAGGTGTTCACGACCGACTCGATGCCGCGCTGCTCGAAGAAACGCGTCAGCATCTGCTCCCCCTTGCCCAGGCCGCCCATCCCGAAGTGCCCCAGGAAAGGCTCCGAGGAGATGAACGTGACCGGCGCCTTGTCGCGCACCCCCGCCTTCCTGAGCGCATGCTCGAGATTCAGCACCACTTCGTATGCGGCACCGAAACAGCTCGCTCCCTGCGTGGCTCCCACGACGACCGGGCCGGGGTCCTTCAAGAACTCGCGGAACGCGTCTCCGGCGGCAATGGCGTGCGGCAAGGAGCACACGGAATACGTGTTGCCGCCCTCCGGGCCAAGACCGGGTATCGCGTCCCACTCGAGCTTTGGACCGGTCGCGAGCACGAGGTAGTCGTACTCGAGTGAGCCCTGCTCCGTCCTGAGCGTCTTCGCGACAGGGTCGATCGCGTCGACCCTGGCTTCGACGAAGTGGATGCCCTTCGCCGAGAGGCGAGGCTGGAGATCGAAGGCGATCTGTTCGCCCGTGCGCTTGCCCGGCACGACCCAGATGAGCGATGGGATGAAGACGAACTGCTTCTGCCTGGCGACCACCGTGACGTCGACGTCGTCACCGAGAGAACGCTTGAGCCCGTAGGCCGCGGTCAGCCCGGCAAAGCTTCCTCCTACTACGACGACCCTCGGCTTGGCCCCGGTCGATGCGCGATCCGAGACCTCCATAGGTGTTGAGCTGGCCATCATCCTTCTTCCCGGCGTCCGTGTGGCGCCCTTGAATCCGTGGGCTGCAGTGATACCCGGACAGGTATCCAGTTCATACCCACATCGTCCTCTCGCTCCTGCAACCTGCCGAGGCGGCCGCCTGCCCTAGGCATGGGTCCGCCCGGCCATGGGACGAGCGGTCCATCTGCTATGACCAGCGGCACCAGCGCGGCGCGTTGTGGAACAGGCAACTCGTGAACCCGAGGCTTCGGCAAGGAGCGGGCGATGTTCTCGAACCCTGACGACCGCAAGTCGGCCGCGCTGGTCGCGTTCGCGGCGGTGACCATGCTGCTGGCCTGCGCGGCCTTCACCACGTCCTCGTGCGCCAGCAAGGGCACGAGCGGCCAAGCTCTCGTGGGACCGCCACCCGGGTCCGTTCCCACCACCTACACTCCCCCCGCGCCCGCCGACTTCAGCAAGCTCGGCTGGACGGCCGCGTTCGACAAGCTCCAGGCCAAGTTCTCGCGCGAGTACGCGTTCACGGGCTGGAAGCACATCGACTGGAAGGCGCTCCAGGCCGAGTACCGCCCGCGCATCGCCGCCGCGGAGAAGGCCGGCGACAAGAAGGCCTACTACCTGGCCCTTCGCGAGTACGTGCACGAGATGCGCGACGGGCACGTGGGCATCGACCCCGAGGACATGACGGTGCTGGCGCAGGACGCCGGCGGCGGCTTCGGCATGACCATCGAGCAGCTGGACGACGGCACGATCGTGGCCTCATGGGTCGCGACCGAGGGCCCGGCCGCCTCGGCAGGTATCGAGCCGGGTGCGCGGATCGTCGCGTGGGACGGCAAGCCGGCCGCGACTGCGCTGAGGGAGACCTCCACGGTCCTGGCGGCCAGTCAGGCGACGACCGAGCGCACCGAGCTCGAACAGCTGCGCTTCATGGTGCGTGCGCCCGTGGGCGCCGCCAAGGAGGTCGAGTACCAGAACCCCGGCTCCAGCGCGCCCAAGGCCGCGACCCTCAAGGCGGTCGACGACCAGGGTGACACCCTCACGCGCACCGAGAGCCGGTCGATCTTCGCGAACGCCGCCTTCCCCACCAAGATGGTCGAGCAGCGGTCCTCCCCGGCAACATCGGCTACGTGCGCGTGTACGCGGAGATCGACCTGCCCAAGCAGGTGCCGGGCGACCACACACCCACGCTGCAGCTGTGGCGCAACGCCATCAACGGCTTCATCGATCGCAAGGTCAGGGGCGTGATCGTGGACATCCGCCGCAACGGAGGCGGAGAAGACGCCATGGTCGCCGACATGATGTCCTCGTTCTACAGCCGTCCCTCCTTCTACGAGTACGCGAGCTTCATCGTGCCCAGCACCGGCCGGTTCGAGATCTGGAAGGAGACCGAGGCGGGCGGGTTCTCC
Organism: uncultured Coriobacteriia bacterium; assembly: GCA_963768865.1. Taxonomy (GTDB): domain Bacteria; phylum Actinomycetota; class Coriobacteriia; order Anaerosomatales; family CAVYJL01; genus CAVYJL01. The sequence continues at coordinate 477,455 of CAVYJL010000009.1, forward strand.
GATCCCGGGCAAGGGACCTGGATCAAGCCCGGTGCCCGGGTCTACCAAGGTCCCGTGGTCGCCCTCGTGAACCCAGGCTGCATCAGCTCCGGCGAAGGCGTGGCCATGGGCGTCAAACGGCTGCCCATCGGCCGGGTCGTGGGCTTCTACGGAACCAACGGTTCGTTCGGCATGGTGGGCGACGGCGCCAAGATGCCCGGCGGATACACCGTCAAGTGGCCGTTCGGGCAGTCGTTGGACCAGGACAAGGTGGTGCAACTGGACAGCACCGGCGGCGTGGGCGGCGTCTCCCCCCAGCCGAGGGTGCCCATGACGGCGGCGAACGCTGTGGCTGCGGGGGCCGGCAAGGACGTCGTGCTCGACTACGCGCTGAGCTTGATCGAACAGATGCGGTGACCTGAGGCGCTCACTCATCCCTTGTGGAGGTTCGGTCGGCACCGGGACGGATGGCGGAATGAAGGCGACGAACGGCGCCAGGCATTGCGCTGCCCGCCTCGATGTGAAAGAAACGATATGCACGTAACAACACGCTCAAGGAGCCGGCCATGGGTGGGCGACAGGACGGGATGAAGGCCTCGCGGCTTGCCTGGCTCGCCGTGAGTGTCGGGCTCCTGGCTTGCCTTGCGTTCGTGGCCCCTTCGCACACCCACGGCTTTTCCGCGGGCGGGACGAGCCGACCCGCCGCCGCCGGGCCGGCCAAGTCCTCTGTCCCCGCTAGCGACCGCATCACCAGGCTCAGGCGCAAGCGTTCCACACCTCACCCGCACAAAGCGGAAGCGCCACAGCGCGGCGGCATCGTGGCCTGAGTCCCACCCGACCCGCGAATCCACAGGGCGCCGGCTGCACTGCCGGCGCCCTTTCCTGTCGCCTGACGCGCTCGCTCTTCGGCGCGTAGGCGAAGCTCTTTCCGGCTTTCGCCCACTGTGGCCTCCAGCACCGGCGCAGGGCCGGCCTCGGCCCTGCGCCACTGGGCGACGCAAGGTCCTCGGCGCCGGGAGCCGGGACCGGCCGACGACCGCGACAAACCGGTTCTCTCCAGCTCAGCGGGGGTACCAAGAGTGGTACCCGGGCAGCAGCGCCAGAGCTCGAGCGCAGCCGGGCCACCGAGTCTCGCATGTATCGAGCCGAGCCCGAGAGCCGGTGATGTGATGATGGCCGCAAGGGGTCGGCGCGGAGATCGGACGCGAGCCCGGATGAACCGCCGGGCGTTCTCCGTCTGCCTCGTCGTCGCCATCGGGTGCACGTGCCTCGCGGGAGCGATACCCGCGCCCGCATCGGCGGCGCAGGCCTCACCTGCCGGCCCAGGTACCGCGTCGCCCGAGACCGTCTTCCAGCCGGCCAAGCCCGGAACGCTCCTATTCCTGGGAAACAAGAACATCGCGCCGGTCATGTACCTGGACGGGACCAACGGCCGGCCTCGCCGTGGACCTGGTGCGAGCACTGGCGGCACACATCGCGCAACCGGTCGAGATCAGGGCGATGGACTGGAAACAGGCCCAAGCTCTCGTCGCAACGGGCGACGCCGACGCCCTGATCCAGATAAACGCCACCCCCGAGCGCAAGAAGATCTACGACTTCTCGGACCCGTTCTTGGAGTCGCACTTCGCTATCTTCGTGGGAACGAACGAGGCCGGCATCTCGGGGATATCGAGTCTTCACGGCTTGCGCGTGGGAGTCGAGTCGGGCGGGCTGCCACAACAGCTGCTCGGCGAGGACCCGCAGATCCGCCTCACGGTCATCCCCGACTTCGCCCAGGGGTTCCGGATGCTAAACGCCGGAACCATCGACGCCGTCGTGGTGGACTACCGGGTGGGTTCCTACGTGCTCGCCACCAACGGCATCAGGGACATCAAGGTGGCCGGCGACCCCATCGCGTCGTCCTACTCCTCGATCGCCGTTCGCAAGGGAAACACCGCGCTTCTTGCCCAGATCAACGACGCATTGCGCACCATCAAGGCCGACGGCACCCACCAGAGGATCATCTCTGCCTGGGCGCCCACCGAAGGCGTCTTCGAGACGCAGGGGCAGATCAACGCAAGGACCCTCTACACTGCCATCGCCGTCCTGGCCGTCTTGCTGGTGATCGCCATGGCCTGGGCCGTGACCTTGCGGGTCCAGATGAACCGCAAGAAGGCCGCCGAGAAGGCGTTGCGCGAGAGCGAAGAGACGTATCGTTCGCTGGTGACGGCCATGGCCGAGGGCGTCGCCTTCCAGGGAGCCGACGGCCGGATCACCGCGGTCAATCCTGCGGCCGAACGCATCGTAGGCCGCACTGCGAAACAGATGCTCGAGCTCCCATCCGATCAGCTGGGGTGGGGGGCCGTTCGCGAAGACGGGACCGCGTTCCCTCCCGACACGTTCCCGTCCGTCGTCACCCTCCATACGGGACGGCAGCAGGCCGACGTCGTTGCCGGACTGCAGCGGCCGGATGGGAACCTGGTGTGGCTCTCGGTGAACTCGCAGCCCCTGGGCCCGACCGACGAGAACGGCCCGCACGCGGTGGTCACGACCTTCCGCGACATCACCGAGCGCAAGAAGGCGGAAGAGGAGGTGCGCGCACTCAACGAGGAGCTTGAGGAGCGAGTGGAGCGGCGCACCGATGAGCTCACCCAAGCCAACATGTTGCTCGAGGAGGCCACGAGAGCCAAGAGCGCGTTCATGGCGAGCATGAGTCACGAGCTGCGGACGCCCCTGAACTCGATAATCGGCTTCAGCGGCGTGCTCCTCCAGGGGCTTGCCGGGCCGCTCAACGAGGAGCAGATGAAGCAGCTCTCCATGATCAAGTCGGCCGGGGAACAGCAGCTGTCACTGGTCAACGACGTCTTGGACCTTTCTCGCATCGAGGCGGGCAAGGAAGAGGTGAACGTCACTCAGTTCGACGCGGGTGAGCTCGTCGCCGACGTCATCGAGGGCATGGAGCCGCTTGCGGCGCAGAAGGGGCTCGTGCTGCAGGGGCCCCCGCGGTGCGAGATCACCGTGAAGTCCGATAGCGAGAAGCTCCGCCGCATCCTCATCAATCTGGTCGCCAACGCGATCAAGTTCACCGAGGAAGGCACCGTGTCCGTTGCCTGCGAGACTCAGCAGCACAGGGCCTCGTTCCGGGTGTCCGACACCGGGATCGGATCCCGCGCAAGAGCTCCCACACGTCATGGAGCAGTTCCGCCAGGTCCGGCGTGCCGAGGACGGGATGCGGCCGGACGGCACGGGGCTGGGCCTGTCGATCTGCAAGCACCTGGCCGCGATCGCTAGGAGGCGAGATGACCGTGGAGAGCGTCGTGGGCAAAGGCTCGACGTTCACGGTCACGATCCCTGTGGGGTTGTAGCGCGCCAGGGGTCCGCACCTGGTGGATCCGTTCCCTCCCGCCGCGCCTCGGCCTGTATGCCGGGTGGTGAAGGGGGTGCGGTCTCCCAGTAGACCGCACCCCCTCTTCGTCTCTGGACCGAGCCGCTACCCTACGGCGCGTACGTGAAGCTCCAAGTGAATGTGGAATAGGGTCCCGCGGTGTTCTTCACCGTGTACTTCACGGTGTGCGTGCCCGGCGTGAGGTCCGCCCGAGGCACGAACGAAAGGGTGGCACGCGTGTGGCCCGGGTCGAGCCACGTGACCGACGGGGTCTGAGCTACCCCGTCCACCTTGAGCGAGTAGTAAGGCGACCCCAGCAATCCTGCCGGGTCGTAGGCGGTCGCCGAGATCGTGGGCCTGGGGACCGCCACCGTGCTCATGTGAGCGGGAGTGACCGACGACCACAACGCGGGGCCGATAGAGGCGCCGGCCGCCACAAGGGTCACCGACACGCTCGTAGCACTCGAGTTGCCGGCCTTGTCGTACGCGACGACCGTGATCGTGTGCGATCCGAGCGTCGCCGTACCGGCGTTCCACACCGCCCCGTACGGAGCCGTCGCCGAGGTCCCCACCGGCGTGCCGTCCACCTGGAATTCGACGCGATCGACCCCGAGCCCCACATCCGATGCCGTCGCCCCTAGGGCGATTGCGCCGGGCGCGAGCGACGCGCCCTCGGACGGCGAGGTGATCGCGACCGTGGGCGGCGTCACATCGGCAGCCGGCACCGTCACCGGGATCGTGGCGGTGCCCTGGTTGCCGGCCTTGTCGTAGGCGGTGGCGGTGATCAGGTGCGTGCCCTCGGCAACGGTGGAGGTGTCCCAGGTCACGGTGTATGGAGCGCTCGCAGCGCTGCCCACGGGCGTGCCGTCCACGGCGAAGTCGACCCGATCGATGCCTGAGCCGGCGTCGCTTGCCAGTGCCGAGATCGACACTGTCCCGTACACGACGGCGCCCGATGCCGGCGAAGCGATCGTCACCGCGGGCGGCGTGACGTCGGGGACGGTCACGCGGATCGTCGCGGACGACGAGTTGCCCGCGCGGTCGAAAGCCGTGGCGGTGATGGTGTGGTCGCCGATCGTGGCCAGCGACGTGTTCCACGAGGCGGTGTAGGGCGCCGCGGCGCAGTTGCCCACGAGCGCACCGTCCACGCGGAACTCGACGCGTGCGACGCCGGACTCGTTATCGGTGGCGTCGGCGGCGAGCGACACGTTGCCCGTGACGCTGGCGCCCTCGGCCGGCGCGGTGATGGCCACCGCGGGCGCGGTCACATCCGGAGCGACCACCATCACGGTCACGCTCGCGGAGGCGGTGTTGCCAGCCTTGTCGTACGCGACGGCGCTGACGGAGTGTGCCCCCGGAGTCACGGCGCTCGCGTCCCACGTGGCCGAGTACGGTGCCGAGGTCGGTGCAGCGATGACAGCGCCGTCCACGCACAGCTCCACGCGCGCGATGCCGGATTCGGCGTCGGCGGCGTTGGCGGCCACCGGAACGAGACCGCTCACGGTAGCTCCGGAACCGGGCGATGTGAGCGACACGGTGGGCGGGTTCACGTCGGAGGCCGAGATTACCTCGAACGACCACGAGTATGTGGAATAGACGCCCGCGTTGTTGCGGACCGTGAACTTCACGTTGTGCGTGCCGAAAGCGAGATCCGCTCTGGGCGTGAACGAGAGCGTGGCGCTCGTGTGGTCCGCCGCGCCCCATGCCACCGCGGGCGTCTGCGCGAGGCCGTCGACCTTGAGCGAGTAGTACGGCGACCCCAGGATACCTGCGGCATCGGCCACCTTCACTGAGATCGGTGGGCGAAGCGCGGTGACGCTGCCGTTGGCGCCCGGAGAGGCGCCGCTCCACGAGGCCGGCCCTGTCGCCGTGCCCGCCGCAACGACGGTGACGTGCGCGGACGACGAACCAGCGTTGCCCGCGGCGTCGTACGCGGTGGCGGTGACCGTGTGCGGGCCCGGAACGACAGCCGAGGCGTCCCAGGTCCAGGAGTACGGCGCGTTGGAGTCGGTGTTGGTCACTGCCCCGTCAACGGAGAACTCGACGCGCGAGACGCCGGTCTCGGCATCGGTCGCAGTGGCCGCGACCGGCACCGCGCCCGACACCGTCGCGCCGTCGGCCGGCGACGTCAGGGTCACCGTAGGCGGCGTCTTGTCGGCTCCGACCGCGTAGACGACAACGGCAGTGGCGGCGTAGTTGCCCGCCGAGTCGAACGCCTTCGCCATGATGGTGTGCGCGCCGAGCGATGCCGTCGAGCTGTCCCAAGTCACGGCGTACGGCGCCGCGCTATCGGTCCCGATAGGCGCACCGTCCGCGTAGAACTCCACGCGCGCGACGCCGGAATCCGCGTCGGTCGCGTCTGCAGCGATCGACGTCGCGGCGCCCACTGTGGCTCCGTCAGCCGGCGCCGTCGATCCGCACAATCGGCGCCTTAGTGTCGGGGACGGTGACGTGGACCGTCGCCAGTGACGTGTTGCCGCTCAAGTCGCTCGCCGTAGCGGTGATCGTATGCGGTCCGGCCGAGACTGCCGAGGCGTCCCAGGTCGCCGCGTACGGTGTCACGAACAGCTGTCCCGAGACCGGCAGGCCGTCCACCGCGAACTGCACCCACGCCACGCCCGAGTCGTCCGAGGCCGTAGCGGCCAGCGGCACGGCAGCGCTCACGACGGCGCCCTCGGCGGGAGAAGTCAGCGCAACGACGGGCGGCGTCGTGTCCGGAACGTGGAACGTCACCGGGATACTCGCCGAGGCCTGGTTCGCGGCCTTGTCCGTGGCCAGCGCGGTGATCGTGTGCGGACCGGGCGCGAAGTCGGAGGTGTTGAACGTGGCCGAGTACGGCGCCGTGGTGTCGGTCCCTATCGAGGTCCCGTCTACCCGGAAGGCCACGCCGGCGATCCCCGAACCCGCGTCGGCCGCGCTGGCGGTGACGGTCACGTCACCGGTGAGATCCGCGTTGGGCGCGGGGGCGGAGACGGACACTGTTGGCGGCGAGGTGTCCACGGGGACCTCGGGCGCGTACGTGAAGCTCCACGTGAACGTGGAGTAGGCGCCTGCGTTGTTCTTGATCGTGTACTTGACCGTATGCGCCCCAACGGCAAGGTCCGCCCTGGGTGTGAACGCGAACGTGGCGCGAGTGTGATCGGTCGCGTCCCACGTGACCGATGGGATCTGCGAGACACCATCGACCTTGAGTGAGTAGTACGGCGAGCCAAAGATCACAGACGGGTCGCTCGCAGTGACCGCGAGCACAGGTCGCGGGACGGTCACGGTGCAATTCGCCACAGGCGTTGCGCCTGTCCACACCGCCGGGCCAGTGACGGTACCCGCTGCGACGACCGTGACCCGGGCCGAGGACGACGCCGCATTGCCCGCTACGTCGTAGGCCGTGGCCTGGACGGTATGCTGCCCGGCCGGCACCGTCGAGGAGTCCCAGGTCAGGCTATAAGGCGAGGACGTGTCGGTGCTGATCAGGACGCCGTCGACGCTGAACTCCACGCGCTGCACGGCGGTCTCGGAATCCGTGGCGCTCGCGGAGACGAGCGTCGCGCCCGAGGCCGTGGACCCTTCCGCGGGGGCCGTGAGCGTGACCACCGGCGGCGTCTTGTCGGCTGCGGTCGCGTTCACCTGCACGACGACCGTTGCCCAGTTGCCCTGGTTGTCGATGGCCTTGGCCGCTATCGCGTGCGCTCCCAGAGTTGCCGTGGAGCTATCCCACGTAGCGCCGTACGGAGCCGCCGAGGGAGCCGCGATGAGCGCGCCGTCCACGTAGATCTCCACGCGTGCGATCCCGGAATCGGCGTCCGCGGCGTCCGCCGCGATCATAGTGGACATGCCCGCCCACGAACCGTCGGCCGGCGACGTGATCCTCACCACGGGCGGCTTTGTATCCGGGACCACGACACTGATCGTCGCCACTGAGCTGTTGCCGCTGTTGTCCGTCGCCGTCGCGGTGATCGTGTGCGTGCCAACAACGGCGGCCGAGGCGTCCCAGAGGGACGTATACGGCGGCGCCGTCACCCCGGGAAGCGGCGCACCATCGACGGCGAACTGCACGCTCCGCACGCCCGATCGGGTATCCGCCGCTGATGCGGTCAGCGGCACCACCCCGGTGACGACCGAACCGTCGGCTGGAGATGTTATGAGGACGTCGGGCGGGCTGTCATCGGGCACGGTGAACTGGACGCTCGTCGACGCGGCGTTGCCCGCCTTGTCGACGGCTGTCGCGGTGAGGCTATGCGGGCCCACCGAGAGCTGATCCGCGTCGAAAGAAGCCGAGTAGGGCGCCGCTGTCGCCGTGCCGACAGCGGTTCCATCCACCGCGAATCCGACAGCGGCCACTCCCGATTCACTGTCGGCGGCGGTCGCTACCGCGTTGACCACGCCGGTAACAGACGCCCCGGCAGCAGGTGACGTGATAGCCACGGTGGGCGGGGTCGAATCCGGCGGCGGGGGCGGCGCGTACGTGAAGGTCCACGCGTACGTTGACTGCACACCCCAGCGGTTCTTGATCGCGATCTTCACGGAGTGCACGCCCGCCGAAAGGTTCCACGTCGGCGTGAAGGAGAAGGTGCCCGCAGTCTGCCAGGTCCTGTCGGTCCAGTTCACGGCGACGTACGACGAGTAGTCGGCCCCATCGAGAGTGAACCCGACGTTTGGCCCCATCGCGCCGTCCGCCCAGCCATTCACGCCTAGAAGATCCGTTGCGGCGACCGACATGGTCGGGCGCGCCGATGTCACCGTGGAGTCGGGCGCCGGCGACGGAAGGCTCCATGCCGCCGGGCCGGCGTCGTCGCCCGGATACGGGAATCGGGTCACACGAACGCTCGCGCTATCCGTGTGTAGATCGTTGTCGTAGGCGGTTACCGTCAGCGTGTGAGCGGTCCCGCCCAGCGCCCCCGAGGCGTCCCACCCAAAGGTGTAGGGGGCGGCGGTGGATGAGCCCACGACCGCGCCGTCTACGATGTAGTCGACGCGCTTGAGTCCGGAGTCAGGAACGGAGACGTCGGCCGTGATCGTCACGACGCCGGACGCATAGTACTGGTTGCTCGAATCGGACGTGTATCCGCCACGAGGCGAGACGATCGTGACCGCCAGTGGCGTCGCCTCCGCCGACCTAGCCGCCGCTACAAGCGAGCTCGCGTTGAGGAAGCCGGCTCCGACGATCCAGTCGGGACCGGGATTCCATCGATCATCCGTGGCGGTAGTCGCGATCAGGTGTGCTATCGCCGCCTGATGCAGACCCGGGTTCACGGACTTGGCAAGTGCGGCCGCGCCGGCTACGAAGGGCGTGGCCATCGACGTGCCGCTCCATGAGATGGACCCTCCCTGCCAATACGCCGACAAGATGTCGGACCCGGGGGCCGCGATATCCACGGCGGGACCGTGGTTGGAGAAGTGCGACGCTGTATCGGCGGGGTCGCTCGATGCCACACCGATGACACCCGGAAGCGCCGCCGGACTGAACTGGTCGTAGCTCCCATCGTTGCCCGCCGCCGCGACGACCACACAATCCTTGGCGTTCGCGTAGTTCACCGCGTCGGCCAGGGTCTGGGAGTAGCCGTAGCCGCCTAGGCTCAGATTGATGACGTCGGCCCCGTGGTCGGCGGCCCAGACGATCCCGTTCGCGACCGTGAGGTCGCTCCCCGCCCCGCTCTGATCCATGACCTTCACCGGCAGGATCGTGCACTCGGGCGCAACGCCGACGATGCCGGTCCCGTTCTCGATCCCGGCAGCGATGCCGGCCACGTGGGTCCCGTGACCCTGATCGTCATCCGCCACCGAGTCGTTGTTCACGAAGTCGTACTCGTCGGCGGTGTCCAGATGGCCCGCCACGTCCGGGTGCGTGTGCGACACGCCGGTGTCCACGATCGCGATCACGACGCTACGGCTGCCCTCGGTCGAGTCCCATGCGGCGGGCGCTCCTATCTTGGGCAGACCCCACTGCTGCGGATAGTCGGTATCGGTCGGAGTGTGGTCGACTGTGAGGATCTGCTCGGGCTCGACGTAGCGGACCCCGGCGACCCCCATCACCGCGTCCGCAGCGCGCAGCGCCGTGGCCTCCGGCCCGCTGAACTCGATTGCGTCGCCCTTGTACGACCCGCGGGTGACCTTGATCCCGGCCGCCTTCAACGCCGCGATCGCGGCGTTGCGCTGCGCGCGGGACTTCACGCCCACGACCCAAGAGCCCTTCACGACCGACCCCGGCCGGCGTGAGCTCAGCATCCGCTCCGCTCGCGTAGGCACATGCCTCAGCGTCTGCCTCGGCGCGGCGAACACCGTGACCGACTGACTCAGCACCAGCGCGCAGATAAGTGCCAGCGAGAGTGTGAAGCGGACCTTACGCATGGTGATCCTTTCGACACGACCGCCCGCACAGCGGAGCCTGTGAAGCGAGGCAAACGAACCAAGCTCAGGCTAGCAGATTCGCCCGGGCCTGCTCGGCAGGTCCGCGCACCCCCGTACCTTGGAATTCAGCGATGCCGCTATCGGTTCTCGAGAAGCCCCGCGACGCGGTCCAGGATGTGCCGGGCGATCTCGCTCTTGGGCAGCACCGGAAGTTCCTCGGCAGCGCCCGATGCGCTCACGAGCCACACGCGGTTCGAGGGCGTGCCGAAGCCGAGCCCCGGAGTCGAGACGTCGTTCGCCACGATCAGGTCCAGGTGCTTGGCGGCGGCGCAGGCACGTGCTGCCGGGACCGGATTGCCGGTCTCGGCCTTGAAGCCCACGAGCACGCGGTCGCCCTTGTCGTCGCCCAGGCGCGCAAGGATGTCGGGCGTGCGCACGAGCGGGATCGCGGGTGGAGCGTCATCCTTCTTGACCTTGCCGGCGCTGGGCTCGGCGGGCGCGAAGTCCGCCACTGCCGAGGTCGCGACCACGACGTCGGTGTCCGGGTAAGCGCGCATGACGGCGTCGAGCATCTCTTGCGCGGTGGTCACGCGCACCGTGGTGACGCAGAACGGGTCGGGCAGGTGTGTGGGACCGCTCACGAGCGTGACGGTCGCACCTCGGCGAGCCGCTTCCTGCGCGATCGCGAAGCCGGTGCGCCCGCTGCCCCGGTTGCCGATGTAGCGCACCGGGTCTATGGGCTCCTGGGTGCCGGCTGCGGTGACGATCATGCGCACGCCCCTGAGCGAGCGCGAGCGCTTGACCTGCGCGAGCACTGCCGAGGTGATGTCCTCGATGGGCGCGAGACGGCCCTCGCCCACTTCGCCGCAAGCGAGCTCGCCGTAGGCGGGCTCCACGATGATCGCGCCGCGCGAGCGCACCGCGGCGACGTTGTCCTGCGTGACCTGCTTGCGCCACATGTGCACGTTCATGGCCGGCGCGATCACGAGCGGGGCCTCCGTGGCCAGCGCGGCGGTCGTGAGCAGGTCGTCGGCGCGGCCGTGCGCAAGCTTGGCGAGCACGTTGGCGGTGCACGGGGCCACGACCATGACGTCGGCTTCGTCGGCCAGCGATATGTGGTGCACGGGGTCGCCGGGCGCGTCTTCCCACAGCGACGTGGCCACCGGCTCGTTGGTGAGCGTGCGGAACGTGAGCGGGGCCACGAAGCGGGTGGCGCTCTCGGTCATGACGGTGAGGACCCGGCAGCCGTGCTTCACGAGCGCGCGCGCGAGTTCCGCGGACTTGTAGGCCGCGATGCCGCCTGTGATGCCGAGGACGACGGTGGGACGCTGGTTGGATGTTGGTTCGTTCATTGGGCCATTGTAGCGGTCGGGGGTGGGGCCCCATTTTTGTGCCCCGAGGCCCGGCGCCCGCCGGCCTACTTCGCCGCCGGCGCTCCCCCGCCCGGCTCTGCGCCTCGAGCTTGCTCGTCGGCGACGAACCGCTTGATCTGGTCCACCGTGGACATGAGCTGGGCGGGGAAGACGATCGTGGAGTTCTTCTCGACCGCGATCTCGTTGAGGACCTGGAGGTTGCGCAGCTGCAGCGCGATCGGATGCGCCGCGATCACGTCGGCGGCCTCGGCAAGCTTGGCGGCAGACAGCGATTCGCCCTCGGCAGCGATGATCTTCGCGCGCTTCTCGCGCTCCGCCTCGGCCTGTCTCGCCATTGCCCGCTGCATGCTGTCCGGAAGCGTGATGTCTTTGATCTCGACGGTCTCGACCACGACACCCCACGGCTCGCTGTGGATGTCGATGACGCTCTTTATCTGCTCGTTGATCTTGACGGTGTCCGAGAGGATCTCATCGAGCAGGAACTGGCCCACGATGTTTCGCACGGTGGTCTGTGCGATCTGATTCACCGCGGCCTCGACGTTCTGGATCGCGATCACGGAGCGGCTCGCGTCCACGACCTTGTAGTACGCCACCGCGGCGACGTCGATGGACACGTTGTCTCTCGTGATGATCCGCTGAGACTGGATGGGCATGGTGACGATGCGCAGACTCACCCGAGGCATGTACTCGACGATGGGCCACACGACGTGCAATCCGGGCTGGCGCTCGCCTACCAGCACGCCGAGCCGGAACAGCACCCCTAGCTCGTACTGCTGCACGACCTTCAACGCGGACAGCACCACGAACACCAACACTACGAGGACGATCACGACGATGACGCCCACGAGGATGTTCACGTCCATCACCCACCCAGCCGAGGACCAGCGTTGCGCCCTGGTTTGTGCCCGCAGGGGCTGCCGGTGAAGCTCGCTCGCCTGCGGCGCTTTCGCTGTGGCGTCCGAGCCCTCCGGCCGCATCGCGGGGTAAGTACCGTGGAGCGACCCGACGCCACGACCCCCCGAGGAGCACCCCTCATGGACCCACGCAACATCCGCCGACTCCCCGACGAGGTCCGCATCAAGATAGGCGGCGCCGCAGGCCTGGGCATCAAAGCCGCCGGTCAGACACTCGCCCGGTCGTTCATGCACGCCGGCCTGTGGACGTTCGACCTCACCGAGTACCCGTCGCTCATCAAAGGCGGGCACAACGTCTACTCGCTGCGGGTCGCCAGCGAGCCGCTCCACAGTCACGTGATGCCCGTGGACACGCTGGTCGCGCTCGACGCCCTCACCGCGGGCGAGCACCGGCACGAGCTCATCGATGGCGGCGCGGTGATCTTCGACCCCAAGGACCTCTCTGCCGAGGAAGTCGCCGGCGACCGCGCGGACCTGTGCCTGATCCCGGTGCCGTTGGCGCAGCTCGTGCGCGACGCGGGCGGGCCCGCGATCATGCGCAACGTGTGCGCACTCGGGGCTGTGCTGGGCCACATGGACTTCCCGCTGGACTACCTGGAGGCGTCGCTGCGGGCGCAGTTCGCGCACAAAGAGCCCGAGGTCGCCGAGCTCAACGCCAAGGTCGCCCGCGCCGGCTGGGAGCAGGCGCACCAGGTCGAGTGCGACTTCCCGTTCAGACTCCAGCCGCACCCCGACACGCCGCCGCGCCTGCTCGTGGACTGCAACGAGGCGATCGGTTTCGGCGCTGCGGCGGCCGGCCTGGGCATGTACTGCGCCTATCCGATGACTCCGGCGAGTTCACTGCTGAGCTTCATGGCGGCCCGCGATGCTGAGTACGGCGTGGTCGTGAAGCACACCGAGGACGAGATCGCCGCCATGAACATGGTCGTTGGCGCGGCGTTCGGCGGCGCACGCGCGATGTGCGCCACGAGCGGCGGCGGGTTCTCCCTCATGGTCGAGGCGTTCGGGCTCGCCGGCGTGAGCGAGAGCGCGGTCGTGGTGGGGCTCTTCACTCGGCCTGGACCGGCGACCGGGCTGCCCACGTGGACCGAGCAATCGGACCTTCGGTTCGCGCTGCACGCCGCGCAGGGCGAGTTCCCGCGCGTGGTGCTGGCGCCGGGCGACCGCACTCAGGCGTTCGAGTTCGCCTGGAAGGCCTTCAACCTCGCCGACCAGCTCCAGACGCCGGTGATCCTGCTGGGCGACTCGTATCTGTCCGATAACCGCGTGAGCATAGAGCCCTTCGACACGGCGGCCGTGACCATCGAGCGCGGCAAGCTAGTCACCGACGGCGACATCGCGTCGCACCCCGAGGCCCTTGCCGAGGACGGCGAGACCTATCTGCGCTACAAGGTCTCCGGCAACGACGACGGGGTCTCCGTGCGTGCGCTGCCCGGCGTGCTGGGTGCCTCGCAGGTCGTGAACTCCTACGAGCACGACGAGTACGGGTACGGCGCGGCCGGCGAGATCGCCGCCAACCGCGTGGCGCAGAACGAGAAGCGCATGCGCAAGCTCGAGCTCGCGCGCGACCTCGTGCCCGCGCCCGTCACGTGGCGCAACGATGCGCCGGGCGAGCCCAAGGTCTCGATCCTCACGTTCGGCTCCACGGTCCAGCCCGTGCGCGAGGCGATGGAGTGGCTCGCCGCCGACGGCGTCCCCGTGGAGTGCATGCAGGTCACGGCGCTTTGGCCCTTCCCTGCCGAGGCGGTGACCGAGTACCTCGAGGCGGCGCCGTGCACGCGGCTGGCGATCGAGGGCAACTACACGGGCCAGCTCGAGGGACTGACTCGGCAGGAATGCCTGACCGGGTGCCATGACCGGCTGCACCGCTACGACGGGCGGCCGTTCTCGCCGGAGCAGATCTGGGAGAAGGTCATGGGCATCGTGGGCAAGCCGGTCGAGTGCGGTCAGGAGGTGGGCATCCATGCCTGAGATCACGGCGTACGAGACCCCCAACAAGCCCACCTGGTGTCCGGGCTGCGGCAACTTCAACCTGTGGAAGGCGCTCAAGACCGCGTACAGCGAGCTCGGGCTCGAGTTCGAGGACTTCGCGGTGGTGTGGGGGATCGGCTGTCACGGCAACGGCGCCGACTTCACCAAGGCCCAGGGCTTCCACGCGCTGCACGGCCGGGCGCTGCCGGTGGCCACGGGACTGGCGCTCGCCGACCCGGCCCTGAAGGTGATCGTGGAGATGGGTGACGGCGACGGCTACGGGATAGGCCTGGGCCACTTCGTTCACTCCGTGCGGCGCAATATCGACCTCACCGTGGTCGCGCACGACAACCAGATCTACGGGCTCACCACCGGGCAGGTCTCCCCCACGTCGGACCAGGGCATGCGCACCGTGTCCACGCCAACCGGCGTGCTCGAGCAACCGGTCAACGCCCTGGGCCTGGCACTGGCGAACAACGCCACGTTCGTGGCAAGGGGCTTCGCCGGGGACGTCGAGCATCTGACCGGCCTCATCAAGCGCGCCATCGAACACAAGGGCTTCGCGCTCGTGGACGTGTTCCAGCCGTGCGTGACGTTCAACAAAGTGGACACGTTCGCGTGGTTCCGCGAGCGTTCGTACAAGCTGGAGGACGAGGGCTGGGACACGAGCGACCGCGCGGCCGCGATGGAGCTGTCACTCACGACGTTCCACGACATCACGTGCTCCCCGGACCAGTGCCGAGTCCCCCTGGGCGTCTACTTCGAGCAGACCGGAGTGCCCACGTACCAAGACGGGTTGCCGCAGCTCACGGAGCCGCTGTGGAAGCAGGCTCTACAGCCGAGGGATCTGAGCAAGAGCCTGGAAGCGTTCTCGTAGCGGTCGGGAGCGGTCGCGCCCACCTAGCCGTAGAACTCGCCCTCGCCGGCCGCGACCAGCTTGTCGCGCCACATCTCCACGAGCATGGCGAGGTCTTCTTTGGGGTCGCGCGACGGGTCCTCGGCCGGCTCGAGCTCGTCGAGGACGGTGATCTCGAACGCGTCCGGCCCGAGCTCGTTCCAGTCCGCCTGGAGCTGCTTGTTCGCGTGCCCGCCCATCTCGAGCTGGAAGCGCTGGCGGTTGAGCATCGAGGGCAGGTCCACCGATGACGCCACGAGCGACCGCCCGGTCTTGATGTTGCGAACGCGGAAGACGCCCATGGGCCGGGCTGTCTCCTTGTACTCGCGGATCTGTTCTTTTCGGTCCATGCGGTCCAGTGTAGCCGGTCGGCGGGCCGGGGCGGCGGGTGCTGTCCGCGGGGGCGTCGGGCTCTCAGGCCCCGGCCAGCTCACGCCTGTACTCGAGCTCGTCTTCGATCGGCACCCCGCCCTCGCCCCGCAAGGGGATGTCCCGTTTGAGCTCACGGGCCTCGGCAATGGCACCGACGCGGGTCACGACCAGCGAGAACCCGCAGTTCCGGTAGAACTCCTGCGCCGAGACGTTGTCGTTGGTGGTGACGAGCACGAGCGCCTCGCTGCCGGCGGTGCGCGCCTGCCGGGCCAACTCCTCGACGAGGGCCCGCCCTATCCCCTGCCGAGGGCGGCTGGAGACGAGGGCCACGATCTCGCACTCGGAGCCGTGCAGCGCGCATGAGAGGAAGCCCATGGGCGCGCCGCCTTCGTCCAGGGCCACGAGGCCCGGCAGCGCCAGCGTGTCGTGTACGCGGCCACGCGAGACCACTGCCGGCGAGCCGAAGTGCTCGACCATCAGGGCGGTGACCCACTCGCGATGCTGCTCGCGGAAACGCACGATCCTCGGCACGCCGGCCCATGAGGTCCGAGTCACCGGTCGAGTCCCTCGGACTGACGCCGGTACTCGACTATGGCCTCGAGCAGCTGAGTGGTGCCGTGCCGCTTGGGCCGCGAGGCCAGCAGCACGAGGTCATCACCGGCACGCTTGAGTGCTTCCAGGCGTTCGATGTGGGCGGCCAGGCGGTCAAGCGGACCCTGGGCGGCAGCGGGTGTCGCGTCGCGCACGGTCCGCAGGTCTCGTGCGACGTCGTCGCCGCCATACGTCATGCCTGACGCTCCGTGAGCATGGACGCTGCCTTCCTACACCTTGGGCTATGGCGTCGAGTCAATGCTATCGGCACCCCCGCTGAGCAGCAACGGGGCCGCCGGGACCCGGCCGTACGATCTCAGTCGCGCTGTGCGAGGGCGTGGAGCTTGGTGGTGGTACCCCAGCTGCGGATGGTGACGCCGTCACCCAGCTCCTTGGTCACCGCTTGGGCCAGCGGGCTCGCGATGAGGCCGCCGGGGCACCACAAGTACGCGGCGTCGTGACCTATCGCTAGGGCCTCCGGAGCCCAGTCGGTCTCGAGCATGGGATTCGGCCTCTCGCCTACAGCGGGGTCGGCGAAGAACGCGACGAGCATCCGCGAAGGGTTCGCTATCAACGGGACGAGGGGATTGCCCTCGACGACGCCGAGCAGGCCGGCCGCCGGCAACACGATCACCGTGGGCGCCAGCCCGAACCGCGCCGCCATCGCCTCGGTGATCCTGCCCCCGAGGTCCCGGGGCGGAGCGTCCGGCGCGTCGAAGACGGCGTTGCCGCTGTTGAGCAGCGTGCGCACGTGCGTGAAACCGAGGCCGCTCATGGCGGCGCGAAGGTCCACCATCGCGACCCGGTTCGCTGTGCCCACGTTGATGCCCCTGATGAGGGCTGCGTACCTGCCCACCCCGGCCTCTAGTTCACGACAGTGCGGTCACCTGGACCGGCGAGTCCAGGAATCCGAGTACCGCGGCGCTGCACTCGGCCGGCTTGATCATGAACGCGTCGTGACCGGCACCGGGGATGATCGCCGTCCGTATCTGCGGCGCCACTGTGTTGAGCCGGGAGATCGCCGCGTGCGGGTCCTTGCACACGCGCTCGTTCTCGCCCACGACGTAGAGCACGGGCACGTCGATGTCGCGCAGCTCGTCGTCCTTCAACGCACGCGGTCCCCCTCCCGGCCAGGCCCGCATGGGGTAGCACTGGGCACCGATCACCAGATCGTCCACGGCGGAGCCGAGCGCCTCGAGCGCGGGCCCGTCCGAGCCGGCGGAGTCCGCCATGATCCACTCCGTGAACCAGCTGAACGTGGCCCTCGACGGCACTACGCACGCCATGCTGCGGCCGATGAAGCCGCCGGACAGCGGCGCGACGACCCCCGCGGGCGACAGCCACACGACCTTGGCCAGACGTTGCGGCGCTCGCAGCGTGTACTCGGCACCGACCCATCCGCCGAACGAGAGGCCCATCAGGTTCACGCCGCTGGCCAGCACGAGACCGTCGAGCAGCTCGTCCACCCAACCCGTGACGTCGTCTATCGTCTTGATGGGCCGCGAGCTCACGCTGCGCCCGACGTCGAAGATCGCGTCCACGGCGTACGTGCGGTGGTTTGCCGACAGCGCTTCGATCATCGTGGCCCAGCCCAGCGAGGTCCCGCGCCCACCCGGCAAGAGGACGAGCGGCCGTGCCGACGCCGGGCCGCTCACGCGCACGAACGTCTCGCCGAAGCTCGTGGGGATAGTGACCGCCTCCGAGGCGACCGGCCACGAAGCCTCCATCGCTTCGTAGTGGGCGAGATAGCGCTCGCGCGCTTCCGGCGACCGGAATGGATGATGGTCCGGCAGCTGCGCCACCGCTACCCCTCCACCCCGGCGGCCAGAGCCTGGTCGATCTGGTCCAGATGCGCCTTGCGATGCGGCGCTCGGTCCAGGAGGCGTCCATAGCCCTCG
This sequence comes from uncultured Coriobacteriia bacterium, assembly GCA_963768865.1. GTDB lineage: Bacteria > Actinomycetota > Coriobacteriia > Anaerosomatales > CAVYJL01 > CAVYJL01. The sequence goes on from CAVYJL010000009.1 coordinate 495,157, forward strand.
GCCTGGATGGTCTCAGCGAATCGCGAAGGCAGCGCGGCGATCACGGCGGCCGCGGCATCGGCGGCGGCGACCGCCATCGCCGGCGCATCCTCGCTGGGCACCGCGGCAGCGAGGCTGTGCACCGCGACGTTCATCGCGTCGTAGTTGGTCTTGGTGCGGGTCAGGCCCCGCTCCCTCCATTGCGCGAGCAGGGCCGCGCAGTACCGGTCCCAGAAGGCGAGGTGGATCAACACCTCGGCGATCGTGAGGCCGTTGGGGAGGTGTTTGCGCAGGTCAGCCTCGGTGAGTCGTTGTGCCAGACCGCGAAGCCGCTCGCGTTCCGGATCGTTCACGGTCGCGTCCCCCGAGACCATCGGGCACCCCCATCGTCGAAATCATCATGGATCGCGTGAGGTCTTTGCCGCCGGGCCGAGTCTACCTCGAAGGTCTGACAGCGAGCATGTAGATGCGGTTGAACGTGAGGTCGAGCTCACCCGAGTCGTCCGCCTGGGCGCGAAGGCCCTGGGCCACGACCCGTCGCGCGTGCTCGAAGAAGCCGCCGTCCGGCGCCGACTCGTAGTACGCGGGGTCGAAGTAGCCCGCGGCGGCCCCCGACTCGAAGATCTCCATGGCCTTGGCCGGCGTGCACCGCTGCACGATCGTCTCGATGTCTGCCGAGGTCACCTCGAATCCGGCGTCCTCGAAGACGGCTGCATACTCCTGGGCCGATTCCAGGAAGAACCACGGCACCGTGAAGCCCGCGAACCGGTCCCGAGTCGCGTCGTCGGCGCGCATCCCTTCTACCGCCTCCACGAAGTTGGGGCAGTAGTCGGCACGCGCCGGCGCCTGGACCGCCATCCTGCCGCCGGGCCGCAGCGCCCGCAGGCAGTTGCTCACGGCCGCGGGCGGGTCCCGGAACCACTGCATGGCCGAGTTGCAGAAGATCGCGTCGTACCGGTCCCGCTCGGCCAGGGTCTCCGCGGAGCCCAGCGAGAACGTGACGCGCGCGTCGCCGGGCTCGCGCCGGGCCTCCTCGATCATCTCCGGCGAAGGATCCAGCCCCGCCACCGCGCCGTCGGTCATCTCGGCGATGGCCTGGGCCAGGTGTCCCGTACCGCAGCCGAGGTCCAGCACGTCGTCGTGCGGGCCTATCGCGAGCAGGTCGAAGACGCGCCCGCTCGCTGAGCGCTGGATGGTGGAGGTCTCGCGGTAGTGCCCCGCGATCTTGGAGAAGTCGCTCACGTCGCTCCTTTTGTCGGGATGCCCGCGGACAAGTCGGGCGAGGCCCGGGGCCATCGGCAACAGGACCGCCTCAGCGTAGCAGGAGCGCCGCAGACCCGTGGGCGCCATGGTCGCGCGGCCCAGCGGGTACAAGTCTGGTGCACCCGCCCCAAGGAGGAACCCCATGACCGCCGTCTCCAAGCAGCCCACCGTCACCACGCCCAGCGACCTCGAGATCCGCTACGAGAAGACGTTCGACGCGCCCATCGACGTGGTGTGGCGCGCCTTCACCGAACCCGACCTGCTCGCATCCTGGTGGGGCCGAGGCCACAACACCGAGATCGTGCGCATGGAGGTGAAGAACGGCGGCCGCTGGCGGTTCATCGAGCAGGCGCCCGGAGGTGCCGAGGGCTTCGAGGGCAGGTACCGCGAGGTCGTGCCCCAGCAGCGGCTCGTGCAGACGTTCGAGTGGGACGGTAGGCCCAGCTACATCTCCCTGGCAACGGCCGAGTTCGAGTCACTCCCCGACGGCCGCACCAAGCTCACGGACACCACGCGGTTCTTCACCGCGGCGGAGCGCGACGAGATGCTCGAGTCCGGGATGGAAGAGGGACTGCAGGAGAGTATGGCGGCGCTCGACGACCTCCTCACCTCCCTGGTCGCAGAAGCGGCGGACGCCGAGGACGCGAGCTAGTCGGCCAGCGCGATGCGCGAGTAGACCCGCCCCGTCACCGGAGTGGGGATCCCATGCCGGGCGCCCAACCGGATCACAGTGCCCCCGAACAGGTCGCCTTCGTGTCTGCGCCGCGCCTCCACATCTCGCTGCAGGGACGTCTTGGTGTCGAACGGGAAGCCGCGGGCCTTGCTCAGCGCCCGATCCAGCGGCTCTTCGCCCATGTCCACGCCCTCGGCAAGCGCGACCTGGAGGGTCTCTTGGGCGATACCGGTGACCTCTTCCATCAGGTCCGCGTCGATCAGGACCTGGCCTATCGTCTTGCCTGAGGCCGCCGTCACGAGCCCGAACGGCGCGATGAACAGGAACTTGTCCCAAAGAGCAGGCCGGGAGTCCTCCGACCACACGTAGGCGACGCCGGCTCGGTCGAGCAGCGCCAAGAACTCCGTGGGCGCGAAGCCGGCGTGGGCCGGGTCGGCGCCAAGGAGCATCGTGCCCTGGGGGCCGGTTTGAACGACCACCCCCGGTTCTTCGATCCGGGTGCCGACGAACACGCAGGCAGGCAGAACGTAGCCCCGGGACATGTGGGCGCGGATGCGGTCGGCCGCGTCCACGCCGTTCTGAAGCGGGATCACGACCGTGCCTTCGTGGCTGTGAGCAGCGATCTGTCGCGCGGCGTCGTCCAGGTCGTATCCCTTCACGCACACGAGCACGACGTCCGGGATGGGCGCGTCAGCCAGCGCCTCGACCGCGGAAGCCGGCCGGCACGTCATGCGCTCCCCCGCCGCATCCAGGACGAGCCCCCGCTCCCGGATCTTGCCGAGGTGATCCCCGCGCGCGACGAAGTGCACCTGCCAGGCGGGATCGGGCTGGGCCGCGAGCGCCGCCGCGATCCGGCCGCCGAAGTAGCCCCCGACACCACCGACGCCGAACACCGTGATGTGCGAGACAGCATGGTCCGTCATACCGCGTGGTTCCTTCCTGCAGACTCGTCAGCCTCGGGTCGCCGGCATCGGCGGTCCTATCGCTCGGGCCGCGTCCGTGGGGGTATTCTGGCGGCGATCGCTACGAGAATGAAAGGGCGCCGAGTCCAGGGGGCGACACGATGACCCATACCATCAGCGTAGTGCACGTTCAGGGCTGTGGCGGAGCCGTCGCCGCCCTCCAGATCGCATCCGGCATCGCCCAGGCCAGGTCCGACGTCCGGGTCGAGGACGTTCTCGTCGAGGACTGGGCCCAAGGAGTCGAGAAGGGCCTGAGGGGATCACCGACGGTCTTGATCGACGGTCACGACATCGAGCCGGATTCCCGAGTCCCCGCTGGATCGACGGGTTGACGCCGCTTCAACGTCCCCGGTGCGGGGACCCTGGACCACCCGAGCGAAGCCCAGATGCTCGAGCGCCTCGCGGAACTGGGCTGACCGCGCCGTCGTCGAAGGCCAGGCGTCACGCTCCGAGTGCCCAGTCGGCCGCCGCCCGGGCATGCAGCGCAGTGGTGTCGAAGAGCGGCACGGGCGAGTCCTCGGGCCCCACTAGCAACCCTATCTCGGTGCAGCCGAGGATGATCGCTTGTGCTCCGGCCTCGGCAAGGCGGGCGATGACCGCGCGATACTCCCGCATCGAGCTGTCGTCGATGACGCCGAGGCAGAGCTCGTCGTAGATCACGCGGTGCACCGTGTCGCGGTCTCCCTCATCAGGAACGACGACATCGATGCCGTGCACAGTGCGCAGCCGCTCGCGGTAGAAGTCCTGTTCCATCGTGAAGCGCGTTCCCAGGAGCCCCACCCTGTCGAACCCGGCCCGCCGGATAGCGGCCGCGGTCGGGTCCACGATATGGAGGAACGGGATCGACACGGCCGCTTCGATCGCGGGCGCGACCTTGTGCATGGTGTTGGTGCACAGGACGAGCACGTCCGCACCCGCAGCTTCCAAAGAACGCGCGACACCGGCGAGCAGCTCTCCGGCCTCGTCCCACTCACCAGCTCTCTGCAGCTCTTCGACCTGCGCGAACTCGACGCTGTACAGGACTATCCTCGCCGAGTGAAGGCCGCCCAAACGCTCTCGGACGGCCTCATTGATCAGGCGGTAGTACGGCACGGTGGACTCCCAGCTCATGCCGCCGATGAGACCGATGGTCTTCATGTGAGTTCCTCGGGGAGCAGAGCCCGAGCACGGATTCCCGCATCCAGCTGGTAAAGGAGCGTCTCCAACCTGGACTTGCCCGCTTGACGGGCGGGCATCTGCAGCAAGACCTCGCCCACTTCAGCGGGGGCGTGCTCGATCGCCCAATAGACCTCGGCGTCACCGACAGCTGGATCGCCGGCATGGTCGAGCTCAAGGGCCAGTGCCGCATAGGCCGCCGGCCCTACGATGTGCTTCGTCTGATGGACGTCCGCCAAGGGATGCGTGTAGGCGCTCGCCGCCGCATGGCCGGCGGCGCGGGCGGCGGCAGCCGCGGCGGGATCGCCGACCTCGCGTGCAGCGGCATGCGCTTCCATGGCAAGGGAGCGCAGCTTGGCCGCGCGCTTGCCCCCACCGGCGAACTCCCGGATGCCCTCGATCGCGGCGCGCGGCCGCGGGTCCGAGCCGGCGCGCGTCTCGAACACGGGCAGCGCCCTCTCGGCGCACTCCGCGGCCCAGCCTCCGATGGCCCTGAGCGACTCCGGGGTCAGGTCGAAATACTTGGACTCGCGATCGGTCATCGTTCTCCCCGGGACAACGGTTCTGCCAGCAGTCCGGCTATCCTTGCGGCTTGCCCGTTTGCTCTTACACGGTGCCTGGACCGCTTTGCGCTTGGTCTCGCTTGCGCGATCGCCATGGCAAGATCACACCCAGTACGCAACTTGCTTCGCCTTCATCCTTCCTCCGTTGATCCGTGCCCGGTGCGTGGGGTGATGGCCGTCGAGCGAAGTCCCGTTCGCGTGACTGTATTCCCGCACATCCTGCGATGCGGTGCACCTCGTCGGAACCTCGGCGGTACCTGACGTGGCGCCTCTACAAGCGAAAGCGCAGTACGCGATGGGCCCGCTTCGCCATGCTGAACATCCCCATGGTCCTGAACAGGAACCGATCTCGCGATCCGAGCGAGGCGATGTCCTCAGAGTCGGTGAAGTACCACTCGTCCAGCATCTGGATCCCCGGGCTCCACTGCTCGATCTGCCTCGCGTCGTCGATCCCCCAGTGGATGTGAGCCCCCGTCCTCTTGATGGACGGATGGCGGTTCGCTCCTTTGGCGGTCAGGCGACTGTACGCGTCAAAGGCGATCTCGCTGCCGGGCAACTGACTCTGCAAATCGAGGAACAGCTCCTTGACCTCCTCCTCGTGCAGGTACATGAGCAACCCCTCGGCGACGATGCAGGCCGGGCCGTTCGCGTTCGCAACACGATCCAGCCAACCGGGCTCTGTCACCGACGACGCTATCACGTGATAGGAAGGCGTTTCGTCGTAGAACTGCCGGCGCAAATCGATGACGTCCGGATAGTCGACGTCATACCATGTGCCGCCGGCGAACCCCACACGGACCACGCGGCTGTCCAGACCGCATCCCAAGTGCAGCACCACCGGGTCGTCGCTGCGTCGCAGGTAGTCCCGCACGTAGGAATCGAGCTTCTTCGCCCGCATCGCGAGCGTGATGAGCGTTTGCCGCGGGATCCGCAGGTCCTCGAAGTCGTACTCGATGCGCTGCAGGATCTCCTCGGCCTTGGTGTCGACGAGGATCGGGTGCGCTCCCTGACTTCCGGCTGCTTTGCTGAAGAGAGGGACGAGCAGGGTCTCCTTCTCCTCGGTCAGCCGGATCTTCTGCTTCTCCACGTTCTCCCTCCGCCTGCGTCCGCTCCGATGGCGGCGACGCCGAGACGCACCAGCTGCGCGCCGTGCTCATTGTCGCCGAAGGCCCACCCGCAGTCGTCGCGTCTGCTGGAGCGCGTTAGCCCGCAGACCCCGGCTTCGCTCGATACTCGACTCCGTCCATGCCGTCGAAGTGCGCATCCTGGGTCCACAGCGTGGCGCCAGCCGATCGCGCGGTCGCCAGGATGATCGAGTCCGCCATGGCAAGACCGCTCTCGAGCGAGAGCCGGGCGGCCTCGAGCGCCAGGTCGGCAGTCAGATCCACGACCTCGCCCTGCAGCATGACGGCCATCGCCTCCAGGGCTGTCGCCTCGTCCGCGATCACGCTCGACGCGCTTGAAGACCTCGAAGAGCGTCAGCGTCGGGACGAGCAAAGCGTCGATCGACTCGATCGCCTCCGCGAACTCGGGGGCGTTCTCACCGTCGCCGAAGTACTCCAGCCACGCCGAGGAATCGACGACGTTCACACGCGGTCGCTCTCGTCGCGCATGACGCGGGTGTCAAGGCCGCGCAGCACACCGCGCAGTTCGCTGGCGGGACGAACCGGCAGGAACTCGATCCGTCCACCGTAGGCGATCGCCTGGATCTTCTGGCCGGGAACGAGGTTCAACTGCTCGCGGATCGACTTGGGGATCACGACCTGGAATTTGGGCGAGATGGTCACGGTCTCCATCGACAGACCTCCTTCGTCATACGCAAAGTCTATCGATACGGGATACGTTTTGCAACGCCCCGAGCTGGGGGCTCTGCTGTCGGGCGTGCCCCAGGCGCGTTTCGTCGCGTCTGCTGGCTGCGCTGGTTCGCCAGAGGCCTAGTGCCCGGCGGCGGCCGGAACATGGCCTATGTCGACGACGCGCCAAGGGCCTGCGCGACCAACCCACCCAACTGTCACGAAGAACAGGCCTGGCCCTGGAGCCGAGTCCAATGCCTGCACGTTGACCCCCACTTCGACCGCCCGCTCCAACCGGTTCTCGAGCCTCGTCTCATGGACACCAGGCGACTTCGGAGCCCGCCCGGTAGGTGGGGACAGGAGCACCCAGGGGAACAACGGTACATGTGCGTGTGGCGCGGACCATCGACCCGGTCGCGCAGGCGTGCGTTGTCCTTCGCCCCTAGGAACAGGGAGAGACGATGGAGATCACAGCCTCACCCAAGCGGCTCGCGAGAATCGCTGGCGTCCTCTACCTTGTCGTTGCCGTCGTCGGCGGCTTTGCCGAGGGATTTGTTGAACCCAAGATGTACGTTGCGGGCAACGCAGCGGCTACGGCCGGGAACGTCGTTGCGAACGCAGGACTCGTCCGGCTGGGCGTATTCGCCGACCTGCTAGATCAGGCGTTCTTCGTGTTCGTTGCTCTGACGCTCTACATGTTACTGAAGCACGTGAGTGAGAACGCGGCCAGGGCGATGGTCGTGCTTGTCGCGATCGCGGCTGCGATCGGCTCCCTCAATGCAGTCTTCGAGTTTGAGGGCTTGCGGATCGCAACGGGTGCGGTAGACATGAGCGCCCTTGGGGCCGCAGGCTCGAATGCCATGGTCTTGCTGATGCTCGACACTCAGCACTACGGGATCTTCATCGCCCAGATCTTCTTTGGCCTGTGGCTAGTGCCTCTGGGGTACCTCGCCTACAAGTCGGCAGGCATGTTCCCCAAATGGCTGGGCGTCCTGCTTGTCGTTGGAGGGGTCTGCTATCTCATCGACTTGCTTGCGCAGTTCCTGGTTCCCGGGGTCGGGCAGGCGATCCACACCTTCGTGGTCATTCCGTCGGCGATCGCGGAGCTCACGATGGTCGCATACCTGCTCATAGTAGGGGTGAGGACTGCCCCGCCAACCAATCCGGCAGCAGGCGTGAGCTGAGGCCAGACGTCATCCGAGAACCGCCACCGACGACTCCGTGCGGAACGTCTGTGTGTCCAACGTTGTTGCGCTTGAGCTGCGCGCCGTGCTCATTGTGGCCGAAGGCCCACGCACCCGTCGTCGCGTCAGCTGGATGCGCTTGTTGAACGGACGCTACGACGTGGGACCGACAGTCGCATGCGCTCGCTCAACGGTCTTCGCGCCGAATAGCCCGAGCGCCAGTGTCAGTGCGCCGATGGCGAAGTACGTCACTTCGATCGGAGTCGGTGCGACGGGTTGCTTGAGCATGAGCACCTCGCCGGCGATCCAGCCCATCATGATGGATCCGGCCAGCACCGAGGCCCAGGCTGCAGCTCTGCCCGAGCGCCACCAAAGCACGAACGCGACCAGCGCACTGCCACCGACCACGAACGCCAATATCAGGCCGGGCACCACATAACTGCGAAACGGGGTGCCCAAAAGCCAAGACGCCGGGAACCTATCGAGCCCGAGGACCAGAGCCGTCCCGCCGCCGATTGCAGTCAAGGCCGAGAACCCCGTCAGCGCGAGTAGTGCGATGCGAGCAAGCCTGACCGACATACGACCCTGCCCCTCGTCCCTGGTTCCGTCCGATGTTGAGGCGCATCAGCTACGCGCAACCCACGATACACGGCTTCACTCACGAGACGTCGCGTCTACTCGATGCGCTGGTTGGGCAGCCGGGGCGGACTCGATCTGGCTCTCGATGTCGCGCGCGAAGGCAGAGACCACGGTGACCAGGAGCGCGGCGAGTCCCACAAGAAGGAGCGCCCAGGTCAGGTGGATCTTCTGAGTCTCGTTGCCGACGCCGGGCACGTAGTCGAACAGCCATATGCCGACGCCGAGACCGGACGACACAAGCGAAACCGCAAACAGCGACGGCCAAAGCCGGCCGAGCGCCCTCCTCAAGCCGCCCGGAAGGACTCGCCGCCACCAGATGAGCGGCTTGCCGATCCGGGTCGACATCGCCCAGGCCAGAGCGAAGGCGATGACGTGCGCGAAACCCCCACCGACCAGGAACAACGCGATGACGAGCAGGAGCAAGACCAGCGGCCCGCGCCGAGTGCCGAGAAAGCCAACCGTCCAGACAATGATGGCGAGGCTCACAAGAATCGTCACGATGCCGGTCAGAAGGTAGTTGGGAATCAAGCTGAACGCACCGACGGAGGTCATCAGCATCCCGCCCGTGGGCGTGTTGCCATACTGGATCTCGCGATAACCATGGACCACGGATGTAAGAGCCGCCAGCACGGCGAGGACGGATGCTGTCACCCTCGTCGCACTCATCCAGAGGCCCCTGCTGTTCTCTTGGTCTGCCCGCCGATGTGGCGCATAAGCTGCGCGCCGTGCTCATTGTCGCCCGAAGGGCCACCCGCGTGTCGTCGCGTCTGCTGGATGCGCTGGTTTGGCGGGAGGCGGCTACCCGTCCGTGACGATCGGCGCCTGCCCCACGTACTCGTTGCTCTTCAGCTGCCTGAGCATGAAGTCAGCTGCGTTGGCGCGCGAGAGGTACGTTCCGGTACGCCCGTCGCCCAGGTATCCCACGATAACGCGCCCTGTCTTGGGGCCGTCGCTCAGGAACGGAGGACGCACGATCGTCCAGTCGCGATCGGACTCGCGCACAGCCTCAGCGGTCGCGACGACATCGTCGTAGGCGGGTCGTAGGAAGACCTTCGCGATGCCGATGAAGAACCTGGATCGCAGGTGCGATCGGTCCTTGGGATCCGACGCGCTTGCGGTGGCGATAGCGACGATTCGTCGCACACCGTGCTTGTTCATGGCACCCAGGATGCTGCGAGTCCCGTGGGCGATTGGCGTGCCCTTCACCGGAGATCCTGGCCAAGCAGACTGACGACGCCATCCGCGTCGTCAACGGCCCGTTCGATGGCCGCGGCGTCCGACAACTCGCCTTCGACTACCGCGAGTCTCTCGTGCGCGATATCCAGCTTCTCCGGATGCCGGGCGAAGGCGACCACAGAGTCTCCTTCGTCCAACGCCTGGGCGATGAGCAGCCGTCCGGTCGCTCCGGTCCCGCCGAAGACCGCGATGTTCACGGCTCCTCCTCTGCGCAAAACATTGAGGCGCATCAGCTGCGCGCCGTGCTCATTGTCGCCGAAGGCCCGCCCGCGTGTCGTCGCGCCTGCTGGATGCGCTTGTTGGACAGCGCCGACTCAGACAAGCACAACACCCGCCCCGGAGGGTGGGACGGTCTGGGAGCCGGGGCGAGCGGTGAGGGACTACTGCTGGGGAAGCGGCAGGCCGTGCTCGCGCAGGAACGTTAGCTTGTCCCAGTACCCGCGCTGAAACCGAATCCGGTCGTCGACGACATGGAAGAAGCCGCAGCCACGAAGACCGAGTGGATCGCGCCATTCCAGAATCGCCCATTCACCGTCCTCGAACAGGTTCTCCACGATGCAGACCATGTCCGCTTGAGCGAATTCCGCCTCGAACATCTCTCGGATCGCGTCGCGGCCCTCGACCGGAGAATCCGCTACCTGGTGGTTGACGGCGTCATCGCTGTAGAAGGATACGAGCCGCTCAACATCACGCTGGTTGAACGCCTCGATCCACGCCGACACGATGTCCCGCGGTCGCATGGTCGCGCGCTCCTCTCGTCTGTCCAACGGTTGAGGCGCATCAGCTGCGCGCCGTGCTCATTGTCGCCGAAGGGCCACGCACGTGTCGTCGCGTCTGCTGGATGCGCTTGTTAGATGCCGCTCGCAGGCTTCCATGACTGGTACCGAAGCAACTCCACAACCAGATCGACGACTTCAGCCTGGTTCTTCCGAAGCTTCGCTAGGGTCCGCGCCCGATCATCCTCAGAGTGCTTGCGGGTGGTCGCATCCGTCGTGCCGCCCGTAATCGCCCAAGGGGTCGAGACCGCCGACGTGAGCTTCTTGATGCGTTTCGAGTAGAACTCACCCATCTCGAGGGCTGCGACGAAAGCGACCAGTTCCCGGGAGGCGTCACCTGGCCTACTTGGCACTTCTGTGTCGAGGTCGACCACGTATCGGACACGGTCGTAGAGCGGCTCAAATTGCGCGGAGAGAATCGCAGGGTCCTTGTACCGCCGGAAGAGCTGAACGATGCCAACGTCGATTCGCCTGGTCGGGCTGTGCTGGTCTGAGAGGTGGTGGTTGGGGCAAAGCGGCAGGAGATTCGACGGGTCGTTGTTGTCATGGTCCTCGTCGATGTGGTGTAGCTGCGGGTTGGGCTGTCCGCAGATTGCGCAGAGGTGGTTGAACTCATCCATCACTTGATCGCGGATGGCCCTGGGGACTTGCTTTCTTGGCGCGGACATACGAACCCCCTAGGTGCATCTAACGTTGGGCGCATCAGCTGCGCGCCACCCACCATACACGCTCACCACTCACGATCCGTCGCGTCTGCTCGATGCGCTGGTTGGGCAGTGGTGGGCAGCAGAAGGTCGTCCTCATCGCCCAGCAACGCAAGGCACAATGCTGCCATGCAGTTCTCGAAGACGACATCGATGAGCGTGTTCAACTCCTCCACGTAGCGCACCGTGCGACTGCGAGCATCACGATAGTGCTGCTCCAGCAACGGGAGGGTCAGCCCGGACTCGTCTCGCTCGACCAGCGCCTCGAAATCGCGGAGCATGGCAATACCTGGCTCGACCAGCCTGCGCTCGTGGACATGCGCGCCACGGGCGGACCGTGCCTCCGTCAGGCCAGCAGACAGGTAATCGCGCGCTGCCGTCGTGGCCATGACAACCACTTCTTGCTGAACGCTGTTCCAACGGGCACGCTCCACCCTCGAGCACATGCGCCGGAAACGTTCCTCAAGGATGTAGATCTCGTGGAGCCAGTTCTCGAGGTGGTATTGCAGATGATCGGAGCGCGCGACCCCGGTGTGGCGAAACGGAAAGCGCCGAAGGTAGACCGGTACATTGGCGAGGCATCGGACCGATCTCGCAACCTCCGTGAGGTCGTCATGGAGAGCACTCACGAACTTCCAGTCGGGTGTCCCGCCGCTTGCCGGATCCGGCACGCTGTCGAGCCCAAGGACGTCACGCATGAAGACCCGATTGCGGATTTCCGGGTTGGCTGCTTCAGCCGCGGGGAGCAATCGGTCCCGCGCGGCGGTTGTCGCGTCAAGAAGTCTGTCTAGAGATTCCAGGGCCGTCTCCAACTGCCCAACGTTGAGGCGCATCAGCTCCGCGCCGTGCTCATTGTCGCGCATGCCCCAGCCGCTGTCCGTCGCGTCTGCTGGATGCGCTGGTTAGACACGGCATGGGGTCGTCGGACTAGCGAACCTTGACGAACCAGTAGATGGTGAAGGCCGCTACGAGGCCGACATACAGCCCGACCGAGATCCAGGCCCACCGCTTCAGGGTTCTCCGGTTGTCCGCGCCCTCAGAACGGCGGCGCTGGAGCAGCCAGACGGCTGCCGCGGCTGATGCCACCCCTAGCGCGTACGGAAGTCCCCATTCGCCAAAGGCGAAGGTGCCGATGAGGGCAGGGGCTACTGCCCAGAAGCCCAGGCCCGCCGCCAGCGCAACGGCAGAGGTGACCGGCCACGGCCACCGCGACTCGAACTGCGCCGACATCTGCGCCAGAGCGATGAAGCGGAACAACGGGAACGCCAAGAGGGCCGAGACTGCCCCTTGAGAGAGCACTGCGACGATGCTCGCGGTAGCCAGGCGCGACACGGCTAGAGCGGCAATCGCAGAGGTGGAGAAGATGATGGAGCCGATGAACAGTCCCTGCCACAGGGCGCGGAACACCGAGAGAGGACCAGCAATCGAGTTCCAGTATCTCTGCAGGCCCATGGGCCCCCGTCAGCCGCCTGTGTCTAACGTTGTGGCGCATCAGCTGCGCGCCGTGCTCATTGTCGCCGAAGGCCCACCCGCGTGTCGTCGCGTCTGCTGGATGCGCTTGTTAGACAACGCGGATTCAGATACTAAGTGCAACACCCACCCCGAGGCGCGAGGGTGAGGCGACCTGGGATACTCCGAGTTCCTCTCCTCCACCAAGAACAGGGGAACCGTTGCCGAAGTACCGCCAGATCACCTCGAGTGAACGATACGTCATCCAAGCGCTCAAGAAGGAGGGCCTGTCGCGTCGCGCGATCGCGCGCCACCTGGGGCGCTCCCCCTCCACGATCTGCCGAGAGCTCTCCCGCAACCTGTCGAGTCAGGGGCGCTACACGCCGTTCAAGGCCGACCAGCGCACCCGGGCCAGGCGCTCGCGGTGTCGGCGCAACTCGCGGTTTCGTGCCCAGGACTGGGCACTCGTCGAGCACCTGATCGGGCTGCAGTGGAGTCCCGAGCAGGTGTCGGGGTGGCTGCGACTGCACGGCCACCTCTCGATCAGCCACGAGACCATCTATATGTACCTGTGGCGCGACAAGTGTGCCGGCGGAGAGCTTTGGAGGCATCTGCGCCAGGCGACCAAGAAGAAGCGCAAGCGCTACCGAAGTCACGACTCCCGCGGAAGACTGCCTGGCAAACGCCACATCTGGGAGCGCCCAGCGGAAGTCGAGGACCGCCAGGTGGTCGGTCACTGGGAGATAGACACGGTCAAAGGTGACGACCAGGCGCGCCATACGGTGGTGACGATGGTGGAGCGGGCGACGGGCTACCTCGCGATCGGCAAGCTCGTGCGCCACACGGCGGCGGACACGACCGCGCGCTGCATCGAGCTCATCGGGCGACACCCGGGCAGGGTGGCCACCATCACCGCGGACAACGGCAGTGAGTTCCACTCCTACGCCGACATCGAGGCCGCCACCGATGCGCTGTTCTACTTCGCCACACCGCACCACTCCTGGGAGCGCGGGACATGCGAGAACACGAACGGGTTGATTCCGCCAGTACCTGCCCAAGAGGGCGAGCATGGCGCACGTCACCCAAGCCGACTGCGACGCGATCGCGGCCAAGCTCAACTCGCGACCAAGGAAGCGCCTGGGCTTTCGGACACCGGAGGAATGCTATGTACCAGCCGGGTAGGCGCGAGCGGCCGGGTCAGAGCCGGCGTTGCACTTCAAACTTGAACTCAGACATGTCCAGACCCGTCAGCCGTCAGAGACGCACCTGCGGATACGTGAACTCGCGCACGACCGGAACCGACTTGATCGGGACCCGAAGGATCTTGGCCCGTCGAGCCGCCTCCTTCGTGGGTCCAGCGAACACCACCAGCTGGATCGCGGTCGTGTCGGTAGGAATCGTCGTATACATCCTGGTGCTCGAGGGCTCCGCCATGCGCGGTCGGACCTTGCCCGCCTGCGGGGTCAGGTGCATCACATCCTCATGGCCTGTTCGGGTCAGCGCTTGGAGCACGTATCCGTTCGAGTCCCAGTACGTCTTGTCACGGTCAAAGGTGATTGTCAGTTCTGCGTAGAATCGCGCCTGCCCGGACCCATCGCCGGGTAGGCGCTGCATCCTTAGCGTAGTGGCAATGGGTGGATCAGCAGAGAGGGCTGTCGAGGTGGCGTACATCGTCGAGGGAGAAGTAGGACCGCCAGGCTGAGCGTGGTCGGCGGGTCGAGCAGCGGAGCAGCCGACGAGCCCGAGGACCGCGGTCAGAACCGCAACCGTCACGACAAGCGAGCTCCGTTGGTGCACCGAGCCTCCCCTCTTGCGTGACTATGTCTAACGTTGGGCGCATCAGCTGCGCGCCGTGCTCATTGTCGCCGAAGGCCCACGCACCTGTCGTCGCGCCTGCTGGATGCGCTTGTTGGACGGGCCACCGATCACTCCCCCCGTTTGAAGAAGACTGTCTTGCGCCCAGGTGTGGCCCAATCTGTTCCGGCAATCAGGTCGAGTCGGAGGGTGTTTCTCGACACGGCGAACCGATACGTGGAGACAGGATTCTTGAAGCCGTTGACGTCCGACTCGAGGCGCACGACCGTCGGCGACAGCGGGCGCCAAAACCCCTGTCTGACGAAGGTTCGCGTTGAAGAGAACCCCCCGACGTAGTCCACGCTCAGTCCGCCGCCGGCCTGGAACGACAGGGACGTCAGCACTACCCCGAAGGACTCTACCTTCGAGGCAGGGACCCAATTCCCAACGAGGGGCTCACCCACGGTCCCTGGCGCGCCGGGAGGCCCCAGAGGAAGGGTTGACGTGACCGACGACGCGGGCGAACCAGAAGCTGGAGCCGAACTTGGGCCCTTGGGCGGGCGGGGTGCCGATTGGGCGCAGGCGGCGAGCGTCGCACTTGCCATGAGCACGACGATCGACAAGACGAGCCCAGTGCGAGTCAACCTCATGAGAGCCTCCAGGCCCTGGCTCCGTCCAACGTTGAGGCGCATCAGCTGCGCGCCACCCACATTGTCGCGCATGCCCCGACTACTGTGCGTCGCGTCTGCTGGATGCGCTTGTTAGGGCAGCGGCGGCCGCTGCTACTTGCCCAAAGCCCATGAACCCGCGCCCAGCATCGCCGCAGAGGATCCAGGCGAGGAGGACCTAGCGCTGCGAAGTCCGCGGAGCAGAAAGCAGTCTGCTCTTCAGCCCCGACTCCATGCGTAGGTGCGTCGCCCTAACAACGATTCTGCGGTCTGCATCAGCGAACCGCGACCACGCATCACCTTCAGTCTAAGCGCAACGCCCGATTCGGCAATCGAGCAGAGGGCGAGCGCAGCGGCGGCGCGCGGAAAAGCCGTTGTCTGGCTTATGCGGTCAGCGTAAGCCGCCCACAAGCCCGCCACACACTCGCGAGAGGCCCTCGGCACCGGCAGGTCGCGTCGCTTGGGCGCGCTCCCGGTTCCCGCGCCCGTGTCCCTCCCCTCGGGGAATACCTACAGGAGCATCCGTTCGGCAAGGGAGCACGCAATGCGACCGATCTGGAAAGGCGCGCTCGGGTTCGGGCTCGTGAGCATCCCCGTCTCGGTGTATCCGGCCGAGGCGCTGGAGAACAAGGTGAGCTTCCACCTGCTCGACGGCCGCAGCATGGAGCCCGTGCGCAACCGGCGCGTCAACGAACGCACCGGCGACGAGGTGCCGTTCGAAGAGATCGTGAAAGGCTACGAGGTGGAGAAGGACCGCTGGGTCATGCTCACCGACGACGAGATCCGCTCGGCGCTGCCCGAGTCCACCGGCACCATCGACATCGCCCAGTTCGTGGCCGAGGACGCGATAGACCCCACCTTCTACGGCAAACCCTACTACCTGGAGCCCGAGAAGCCGGGCCGCAAAGCGTACGCGCTTCTGCGCGAGGTCATGCGACGCGACGACTACGTGGCGGTGGGCCGATTCGTCCTGCGCACGAGGCAGTACTTGGTGGCCATCGCGCCGCGGGAGAACGTGCTGGTCATGAGCCTGCTGCGCTACGCGCACGAGCTGCGCGACATCCACGAGCTGGACGTGCCCAGCGAGGACCTCACGGCCGACGGCGTCTCGGACAAGGAGCTCAAGATGGCCCAGCAGCTCGTGGAGAGCATGGCCGAGCCGTGGGACGCCTCCGCGTTCAAGGACGACTACTACGACAAGATCCGCAAGATCATCGAGATGAAAGCGGATACCGGGGAGGTCACCGCCATCGAGGAGGCGCCCGAGGCGGCGGGCGGCGGCAAGGTCGTGGACATCATGGACCTGCTCAAGCGCTCTGTGGAGCGCGAGAAAGCCGGCGCCTCCAAGGCCGAGGCCCAGACGGCTGCGCCCAAGCGCGCGCGCAAGAAGGCCTGACGCGGTGGCGACCGCGAAGAAGAAGCCGGCGGCGAAGAAGACCGCCAAGCTCACCGAGTACGAGCGCAAGCGGGACTTCGGCAAGACTCCGGAGCCGGGGGTGGGGGCCGAGGTGGCGGCCGCGCCCGAGACCCGTCCCCCTTGGGCGAAGAAGGGCGAGCTGGCCTACCTGATCCACGAGCATCACGCTCGGGCGCTGCACTTCGACCTTCGGCTCGAATGGGAGGGGGTGCTCATGTCTTGGGCGGTCCCGAAGGGGCCTTCGCTGGATTCCAAGGACAAGCGCCTCGCGGTGCACGTGGAGGACCACCCGCTCGAGTACGGGACGTTCGAGGGCGACATCCCCGCGGGCGAGTACGGGGCGGGCCACGTGATCATCTGGGATTGCGGCACCTGGGAACCGATCCAGGACCCGGCGGTCACGCTGCCCAAGGGCGAACTCAAGTTCACGCTGCGCGGCCAGAAGCTCGAGGGCGCGTGGATGCTCGTGCGCATGAAGCCTCGGCCGGGTGAGAAGCGCGAGAACTGGCTGCTGTTCAAGGAGCGCGACGCGAAGGCGAAACCGGGGTTCGACACGCTGGCGGAGCTTCCGGGCAGCGTGAGCGACAAGTGCATGCCCGAGCGGAAGGAATCCGGGGGTGGTGCACGCGCCGGCGCCAAGAGCTCCGGCGCCGGCAGTAGCGGGGCCGGTGAACCGGGCGCGGCGTCGGCCCGGACGGTCACCTCCGCTCCCCCGGCCGTGGACGCCGCGGAGCTGCCCGGCTCCCGCAAGGCCGCGATGCCGCGCGAGATCTCGGCGATGCTGGCCACGCTGTCCGACGCCACGCCGGAAGGCGAGCGGTGGGTCCACGAGGTCAAGTACGACGGCTACCGCGCCGTCACGTTCCTGGACAAGGGCGTCGTGCGGATGACGTCGCGCAACGGCCTGGATTGGACCGACAGGTTCGGCGCCGTCCCGAAGGCCCTAGCCGGGCTTCCCGCCCGCAGCACGGTGCTCGACGGCGAGGTCGTGGTGCTGGACCGCGACGGCGTGAGCAGCTTCGGCGCGCTGCAGCAGGCGCTCTCCGCGCGAGACGCCGGCGCCCTCACCTACGAGATCTTCGACCTGCTCTACCTGGACGGTCGCGACCTGCGCAAGACGCCGCTGCTCGAGCGCAAACGAGCCCTCGCGGCTCTGCTCCACGCCGACCCTCACCCCGGGCCCCTGCGCTACTCCGACCACGTGGAGGGCCACGGCGAGGCGTTCAACGCGCGCGCATGCGAGTTCGCGCTCGAAGGCGTGGTGTCCAAGCTGGCGGATTCGCCCTACATCGCCGGCCGTTCGCGCTCCTGGATCAAGTCCAAGTGCGCGCACAGGCAGGAGTTCGTCGTGGGCGGCTACACCGAAGGCGCCGGGGCGCGGTCGCGGTTCGGCGCGCTGCTCGTGGGCTACTACGCCGAGGGCGAGCTGCGCTACGCGGGGCGCGTGGGCACCGGCTACGACGACGCCACCATCGACGAGCTGCTCAAAGGCCTCACCAGCATCGAGCGTAGGACGCCGCCGTTCGCGGACCCGCCCATCGGCCCGGTGGCCAAGCGTACGCACTGGGTCACCCCCGTCCTCGTGGCCGAGGTCGCGTTCGCCGAGTGGACCCGCGACGGCATCCTGCGCCAGCCCGTGTACAAGGGCCTGCGCGAGGACAAGGCAGCCGCGGACGTCGTGCGGGAGGACATGGCCGGCGGGGAGGCGGGCTCGGCTGGCCAGCCCGGAGCCGGCGAAGGCTCCGGCGCCCCCTCCGAGCCGGCGAAGGCAGATCCACCGTCACCGGGCGGGCACTCCGACCGCCCCACCTCGCTGCACAGCGTCAAGATCACGCACCCCGGCCGCAAGCTCTTCACGGGGTCGGGCCTCACGAAGCTGGACCTCGGCAGGTACTACGAGGCGGTGTGGGACCGGATGGAGCCGCACGTCACCGGGCGGCCCCTCACGCTCATGCGCTGCCCCCACGGCATGGCCGAGGAGTGCTTCTACCAACGTCACGTGGGCGAACCGTTCCCCAAGCACGTGCGCTCGGTGCCCATCCCCGGCATGTCAGACCCGGAGGGTTACATCGTCATAGACGACTTGACCGGGCTTCTGGAACTCGTGCAGCTGGGCGCGCTCGAGTTCCACGGATGGGGGTGCCGCGCGGACGAACCGGACAGACCCGACAGACTCATATGGGACTTGGACCCCGACGAGGGGCTCGACTTCGCCGATGTCGCCGCCGCCGCGCAGCTCGTACGCGGGCGCCTGAAGAAGCTCGGGCTCACCGCGTTCCTGGACGCCACGGGCGGCAAGGGGCTGCACGTCGTGACGCCGGTGGAACCGGACACGGACTGGGGGCCGATGCGCGACTTCGCCAAGGCGCTGGCTCAAGACGTGGCCAATAGGGCGCCCGACAAGTTCACGACCAACATGCGCAAGGTCAAGCGCGCCGGCGGCATCTTCCTCGACTATGTGCGCAACACGAAGAGCAGCTCGGCGATCGTCCCCTACTCCACCCGCTCGCGCGACGGCGCGCCGGTGTGCGTGCCCCTCACGTGGGCCGAGCTCGGCACGCTCAAGGAGGCCCCGCGGTTCACGGTGGTGGACGTCCTCGAGCGCATAGAGAAGCGCGACCCGTGGGCCGGCTACGAGAAGGCCCGCGCGGCGGTCACGAGGAAGGCGCGCTCAGCCCTCGGGCTCGAGGACTGACGGCCCCGGACCGGACGCGCCGGTCGCCGGTCCCGCCTGGCCGTTGGCGGCCCCGGCCTGCCGCCCCTGCGGCCCGCCCGCGCGCGGCTTGCGCACGGGCGCGACGTCCCACAGCAGCAGCTCGGCCAAGACCGGGTCCCACAGGACGCCGGACTCGGCGGTGATGCGCTCCACGGCCTCGGCGCGTGACAAGGCGCGGCGCGTGGGCTGTCTGACCAGGAGGTTCTCCCAGGCGTCGGCAAGGGCCAGGATGCGCCCGCCAAGCGAGATGCCGTTGCCGGAGAGCCCCACGGGGTAGCCGGAGCCGTCGAAGCGCTCGTGGTGATCGCCCACCCAGGCGATCAGGTCCGCATCCCCCGCCGGCGCGAGCATGCGCGCGGCGAGCACGGGGTGCTCCTGGAGCTGGCGCTGCTCTTCGGGGTCCAGCTCGGCCGGCTTGTCGAGTATGCGGTCCGGCACGGCGATCTTGCCCAGGTCGTGCAGCCGGCCGGCCAGCCGCATCGAGGCGATACCGGCGGCATCCATCCCCGCGAGCACCGAGAGCCTGCCGGCGGTGTGCGCCACGCGCTCTCCGTGTCCCTCGAGCCACGCCGCGCGATCCTCGTTGGCGGCCACCAGCCCATGCGCGATCGCGAGGAACGATCCCTCGTCGCCGGGACGCGCCCGGGCCACCAGCCGTTCCGGGCCCGCTGTGGCCACCTGTGCCCGGCCCAGGGCACGCGCGGACGCCAGCGCCGATGCGAGCGCGTCGCGCAGGTCGTCGCCGTCACGGATCGTGTCGTCCACGCCCGCGACACCCGCGCAGGCGGTCACGTTCACCGGCCCCTCTGCCGAGGACACCGCACGCACGAGCATGCGCGCGAGCCCGTTGGCCTGGGCGAGGTCACAGCCGGGCAGGGTCACCACGAACGAATCGGCGCCCGAGCGGAACACGGTGGAACCGGCCGGAGCCGCGGCGACCACGTCCTGGGCGACGCGCGCGAGCACGTTGTCGCCGGCCATGGCCGGCCCGGTCGTTGACCCTCCCGAAGTCGTCCAGGTCCAGCTCCACGAGCGACAGGTGCTCACCCGCCGCACGCGCGAACTCATACTGGCTTTGAAGGAAACCGTCCAGCGCGGCCGGGGCATAGACGCCGGTCACCGGGTCTACGAGCGCGGCTTGAGCGGCGCCGGCCGCCGAAGCGCGCAGGAGCGCGGTGCGCACGCACAGCAGCGTGAGCATGAACGCCACGAGGGGCAGCACCAGGTACTGGCTGTCGCGGGACGTCACGTCGGTCCAGCCGAAGAGGAACGCCACCGAGGTGCCGGCGAGCAGTATCACCGGCAGGTAGAACGCCTCTCGCATGCTCGTCGCGGCGCTCGCCACCGGCATCCTCGGGCGTTCGAGCGGCTCCGAGGTGGTGGTGAGCCGGTAAAGCGCGCCCATGAAGATGAAGTACTCGCCCAGCGCGAAGATGACCGCGCCCGCCCAGTTGCCCAGCCAAGAGTGCCAAACGACCTCGGCAAGGTACCAGGCGGGCCACATGATGGCGCCCACGGCGAACAGCGTGAGCGCGGTGGCCACGAAACGGTCCCACGAGTGCCACCGGCGCCCCTGGAACCCGAAGATGTTGGTCGCGACGCCGGCCAGCACGAAGACGCCCACGACCACCCGCGTGTCCGCCAGGATCTGCGCGTCGAACGGCACCCCGAACTGCGCCATCACGGGCCCGACGACCCACAGCTGAGCCACCACGAGACCCAGCGCTATGCCTATGAGCAGGTCTACCACCGCCCGGATGCGCTCCAGCACCGGACGGTTGGCCAGGGGCGACATCGTGAACAGCAGCACGAAGACGACCACCGTGCCCGCCAGGCTGAACAAGCCGGCGACCGAAGACGCCGTGACCGACGACATCATCGACGTCCCCATGGAGCTCTGCACGTCCACCATCGCCTCGGCGATGAGCTGCAGCCCACTGATGAGAGCGAGGAAGATCCAGAAGCGGCGGTCGCGGCCACGTGTACGTGACGCGGCGAGGGCGGAGAACGTAGTGCCCAGCGCGTACATGACGAGCGAGGGCGACTCGGCGAGTATCGGGTTCAGATGGCGCGCCTCGGCCCAGGGCGAGTAGAGCACGAGCTGAGCGAGAGGGACCAGAGGCAGGATGAGCCATGCCCACGCGCGCGCACGCGCGCCGCTCAGGCCGCCCGCGAACGGGGACTCGGTGGTTTGGGCTGGAGGTGTCATGACCCGGACCCCTCGCCCACCATGAGGGCGACGAACCGCTCCGCCACCACCGGGTCGAACTGCGTGCCCATGCCCTTGGACACGACCTGCACGCCCGCGCGCCAATCCCGCGCCGCGTGGTGCGGGCGCGCGCTCGTGACGCCGTCGTAGGTGTCGCAGACCCCCAGGATCCGCGCCTCGAGCGGCGTCGCGTCGCCCACGAGGCCGCTGGGGTAGCCGGTCCCGTCCCAGCGCTCGTGGTGCGCGACGATCCACGGCGCCAACGAGGACAGCTCGGTCCCCGACACGATGCCCGCCCCCACGAGCGGGTGCTGCTCCACGATGGCGAGCTCCTGCGGGATGAGCGGCCCGGGGCGGTCCAAGACGTCGTCGGGCACGCAAACCATGCCGATGTCGTGGAGCAGCGCCGCCGTCTCGATCCTGCCCACCGTAGCCTCGTCCAGGCCCAGAGCGCGCGCGAGGCGGGTCGCGAGGTCGGCGACGTTGCGCGAGTGGTCGCGTCGAGTGGGCTGGCGAGCGTCGTTCACGGACGCGAGCGAGCGCACGAGCGTCATCAGCGAGCGTTGCTCGGCGAGCTGTGCCCGCTCGACGTCGAACCGCTCACCCATGACCTCGGCACTCCACGAAGCCACGGCGTCCTTGCCCCGGTACTTGACCCAGTACAGCGCGCGGTCCGCGCGCTCGAGGAGGGCCTCGGCATCGTCGTCTCCGGGGATGAGCTCGGCCACGCCGGCGGAGGCGGTCGTGCGGCAGGCCGCCTCCCCCGCCAGGCGTATGAGCTCGAGAAGCTCCACGGTCCGCACGAACGCCTCACCCTGGCCGCAACCCGGCATGAGCAGCGAGAACTCGTCCCCGCCGGTCCGGGCGGCCAGCATGTCCGGACCCTGCTCGGCCGCCAGCACGCCGCCTATGCGGCGCAGGGCCTCGTCCGCGTGACGATGCCCGCACGTGACGTTCACGCCGGCGAAGTCGTCGAGGTCCAGCGAGACCACGGCGAGCGGGCGCCCGGCGGCGCGTGCGGCCCTCACCTCCTCGCGAGAGCGCTCGTGGAACCAGCGGACGTTGAACAGGCCGGTGAGCGGGTCCACGAGCAGCCGGGCGGCGACGTCCTCACGGTCCAGTGCCGAGGCCGCCCCGCGGGTGACCGTGCCCGCCGCGAGCGCGAGGCCGGCGAGCATGGAGAACCGCTGGACCGAGAGTGGGAGGTCCCCCGCGAGAGAGGCCCAGCCGGCGAGCGCGACCGCCACCGCGGCGAACATCGGGCCCGCGGCCACGAACAGCACGCGGCCCGGGCCCAGCATGCGCTCGTTGGCGGACCATGGGGACTCGGGCCGCTCGAACGTGCGGTAGAAGCCGGCGAGGGCGACCACGCCGCCGGCGAAGACCCACCATGCCTCCACGATCTCGGCCGCGAACGCCTCGCCCACGCCCGACCGCGAGTCGAACCACCACGGCCAAAGGAGCATCCCCACGGCTATCGCGCCTATTCCCAAGCACAGCCACCTGCGCGATGCGGGTCCGTTGCGCAGGGCCCATACGCCCCAGCCCGCCACGATGGCGACCAGCGTGCCGATCGACGCGAGCAGCGCGGCAACGGAGCGGGCCCCGGGACCGTAGTGCACCATGGGGCCCGCGTACGCGAGAACGATCCACGCGATGACCCACAGCGAGACGGCCGCGAGTGAAGCGTCGAACAGCAGCTGCCAACGCTGCGCGGCAAGCGTGCGTGAGATCGGCGTCACGCGGCTGAGCAGCCACGCGAACAACCCGCCCCATCCCAGCGCGAGCAGGAGCTCGGCGAGCGTCTCCGCGGTGGTGATCGCGGCGCCCGGCGCCGCCCACGTGGGGTGCGGGCCGCCGGCGGGACCCGGGATGAACCAAGGAAGGACCGAGATACCCAGCACGGCGAACGCGACCGCGACCACAGCCCAGGTGAAACGGTCCTCCCCCGCGGAGCGCCTGTGCGCGAAGAAAGCCATGGCCGAGGACGCCAGCAGGGTCAGCGCGAGCATCACACCCAGCCCGGTCAAGCGAGTGCTCTCGCTCGCGGGCATCAGGCCGAAGCCGAGCGCCGCCGTGGACCACAGCACGACGCTCACCCACGCGAGCGCTCCGAGGCGCCGGCTCCTGGCTGTATCAGCGGGCATCGTCGGCAGTCTCCAGGCCTCTCGTTGCGAGCATCAGCACGAACTCATCCACGGTCGCGGGGTCGTAGGCGCCGCCTCGGCCGGTGGTCAGCTCCTCGAGCGCCTCGTCGTGGCGCAGCGCGCGCCTGTAGGGGCGCTCGGACGTCATGGCGTCATAAGCGTCGCACACCGCGAGGATCCGCGCGCCCAGCGGGATCTCACCACCGGAGATGCCGCGCGGGTAGCCTCGGCCGTCCCAGCGCTCGTGGTGTGAGCGCACCCAGGGCAGGACTTCCGGCAGATCGAGCGACGCGATGATACGCGAGCCCATCTCGGGATGCGATTCCACGAGCCGGCGCTCGGACGGGTCCAGCGGCCCGGGCTTCTCCAATATGGCGTCGGGCACCGCGATGTAGCCGATGTCGTGCAGCTCGCCTGCGATCTCGAGCAGCCGCAGCCGCTCCTCGTCCAGGTGAAGCTCCCGGCCCAGCGCCACGGCCAGCCGGGCCGTGCGCTCGCCGTGCCCTTCGAGATGCGGGGTGCGCAGCTCCACCGAACGCGCGAGCAGCCTGATCGTCTCCAGGTAGGCCGTGTCGTCCCCCGCGCGTTCGTGCCGCACGGCCGACTTCTCCGGGTCGAAGACCACCACCCGGCCCGACTCGGCCTGCTTGGCGACCTGAAGGGCCTCGCGCGCCGCGGCGAAGAGCCCGGGCACATCGGAGGCGTGGCCAGGGTAGACCGCCACGCCCATGGACGCCGACAGCGGCAGACGCGAGCGGCGCGCAGCGCCGGCGGTCTCCACGCGGATGCGCTCCGACGCCTTGAAACCCTCGATGCCGTTGGCCGAGGGCACGACCACCGCGAACTCGTCGCCCGTGGTGCGGGCGGCGAACCATTCTGACCGCCGCTCGCCGCTCGCCGCGGCGCGCAACGCGTCGCCCATCGCGGCCAGCGCGAGGTCGCCACCCTGATGGCCTCGCGTGTCGTCGATCTCGCCGAACCGGTCGAGGTCGGCGACGATGAGCGATACCTGCTCGCCGTAGCGCCCCGCGACCTCTATCGCGCGAGCGAGACGCCGGTCCAAGGCCGAGAGCGTGCCCAGCCCCGAGATCGGGTCGGTGTCCGACGCGGCCATCCGTCGCTCGGACTCCAGCGAGACGAGCAGGCTGCGCGTGAGTATGAGGATCACGAACACGGGCACGGACATCGACAGCAGCGTGCGGAACGCCGCGGGGTCCGGCCCGCCTGCCGCCCAAAGCGCGACGAACGAGAGCACCGCCGCCGTGTAGATCGGCACCGCCCAGACGCCCCGACGCGGGACGTACGGCGTCTTTCGGCCAAGGCCCAAGTCGCCGCCGCTGGGTTGAACGAGGCGATACACGGCGCCCACCGCGGCCAGCCCCATGCCCAAGAACCAGAACGCGACCACCACGTGGAACACATGCGAGTCGTTCCAGACCGTGGACGCTACCCAGTAGAACGGCCACAGGGCCGCTCCCGCCCCGTAGACGGCCACGCCGGCGACGATGAGGCGCTCCCAGGGCTGCCAGCTCGCGGCGTCCGACCGGTACCCGAACGCGAGCAATCCCGACCAGATGAGGATCAGCACGCCTGCCGTGGACAGGGTGGACGCGAAGAGCAGCACGTCGGGCGAGGCCGCGAAGACCGACAGCACCGGATACACGAGAACGATGAGCATGACGAGCACGCCGAGCAGGAACTCGATGGTGATGTCCACGAGCACGCGCGACCGCACGAGCGTCCCGGCCTGCCCCAGACGCGAGAGCATCGAGAGCGCGATCACGAAGAGCCCGGCCGCCACGACGCTGAGGACCGCGCCCAGCTGCAGGGGTGGCCAGTCCGCCGGGAGCCCGGCGAGGATCTGGTACGAGAACAGCGTCTCGTAAGCGAGCAGGAGCCAGCAGGAGATGGAGAGGTACAGCCAGAACCGCCGCTCGAAGCCGGGCGCCTCGCGGACTGCGACGGCGCCGGCGAGCGCCGCGGCGGCGAAGTGGGCGGCGAGATAGACCGCCTGCCCCACCAAGCGCCAGACAGGGTCGCCCGCGAACGCCGGCACGTAGAACGAGCCCACGTAGCCGGCGACGAGCAGACCCAGCACGGCCCAGCCCGCGACCAGCACCAAGTCGGAGCGCGCAGGCGCCTGCGCTGTGGTCGCCCCATCGCTCACGCGGTGCCCGCCTCCTCATCGGCGAGCAGCGACAGCAGGTGCAGCACCACGAGCGGATCGTAGGCCGCGCCCATCTGCTCACGCATACGCTCCGTCACCGCCGAGCGCCGCACCCGTGCCGAGGGCCCCAACGACCTCAGCAGGCGGTCGTAGCCATCGGCCACCGCGATGATGCGCGCCGGCAGGGGGATGTCCTCTCCCGAGCGCCCCTCCGGGTAGCCGGTCCCGTCCCAGCGCTCGTGATGCGCGGCGATCCACGGCGGGATCCTGGTGAGCCCCGTGGAGGAGACGATGGTGGCGCCCAGGATCGGATGCGCTTCCAGCCGGCGTCGCAGATCGTCGGGCAGCGCCTCCGGCGGGGCGGCGAGCGCCGCGTCGGGCACGCCCACCTTGCCCACGTCGTGCAGCAGGCCCGCGGTCTGCACCATGCGAGCCGTCTCGTCGTCGAGCCCGGCGCGGCGCGCGAGCCGCAGCGCCATCGAGCCCACGTCGCGCGAGTGACCGGCGAGCTCGGGCACGCGGGCATCGACAGCCGCGGCGGTCGCCCGCACGGTGGACACGTATGCCGCCGCCCGGGCCCTGGCCTGCAGCTCGTCGGGGTCCAGAGCCTCCTCGGCGGCGTCGGACCAGACGACGACCTGATCCTTGCCCGAGTACTTGGCCACGAACATCGCGTTGCCCGCGCGGTCCACGAGCTCCTCGCGCCGTTCCGCGTGCCGAGGGTACGTCGCGATTCCCGCGCTGGCCCGCAGCGGCGCGCCCGAGGAGTCCTCGATCCGCCGGATCGCGTCCAACGCCTGGTGAGCGATCGCGCCCGCGGCGGCGGTGTCCGTGCCCGGCAGCAGCAGCCCGAACTCGTCGCCGCCCAGCCGGAACGCCGCTTCGTCGCCCTGCAGTGAGTGCGCGACGCCGTGAGCGGCTCTGGCCAGCAGGGAATCGCCCTCGGCATAGCCCGAGACGACGTTCACGTGCTCGAAGTCGTCCAGGTCCAGCAGCACGAGCGAGAGCGGCTCGGCATCGTCCGCCTCCTCGATCGCGCTCTCCAGGCGCGTGTGGAAGACCCGATGCCCGGGTAGCCCGGTGACCGCGTCTCG
Organism: uncultured Coriobacteriia bacterium; assembly: GCA_963768865.1. Lineage (GTDB taxonomy): Bacteria > Actinomycetota > Coriobacteriia > Anaerosomatales > CAVYJL01 > CAVYJL01. Next base: position 521,745 of record CAVYJL010000009.1, read on the forward strand.
ACCCGTGCGGGCCTCCACGCTTCCCGACCGCACGGCTCCCAGGCCCGTGCGCAGGACCACGGCCACCGTGATGATGATCCCGCCACCCAGCGCGGCCACGCGAACCGCCGAGTCCATCGGGTACACCCACACGATGAACGCGAACACGGCCGCGGCCAACAGTGCGACGCCCACGACCGCCGCGCGCATGAGCACCGGCCTTCTCAACGGCCGAGGCGGGGCCGCGTGGATGCGCCACTGGGTCTCCCCGGCAGTGAGGCGATAGACCCCCGAGATCGCCACGAGGAACGACCCGCCCATCCAGGCGATATCCGCGAAGGCCGCTCCCAGCGGGTCGTGCCACACCACAGTGGACAAGTACCACAGCGGCCAGGCGGCGACACCCACGGCGAACAGCAAGAACCCGAGCGCTCCCGGGCGCTCCCACTCGGACCATCGGCTGGGCCTGCTCCCGAAGATCTGGAACAGCGTCCACATGACGATGACGGCGCCCAGCCACGGGTACAGCGCCCCGAGCAGCGCAGGGTACAGGCCTTGGCCCGCCGCCTGAAAGACCGGCACCATCACGAGTACCCACAGGATCACGGCCCCGATGACCGCGGCCGTGAGGACATCCACGAAGTGCGGAAGGCGGCCCAGCGCCGTCCCGTCACCGGGTTCGGTGAGGTCCCACACGACCGACACGAACACGGCGAACGCGGCGATGTCCACGATCGAGGACCCGAAAGGCGCCGGAGGCCTCCCCGGCGTCACCACCGCGGCATACCAGATCTCGAAGACCTCGCCCGCGAGCACGAAGGCGAACAGGACGGCGAAGCGCCACCACACGTGCCGCTCGACCCCGGTCGTCCTTGCGGCGACCGCGATCATGCTCACTATGGCCGCGACGGCCCCCGACGCCACGAGCAGATCGGCCGTTCCCGAGGAGGACTCCACCGAGCCGCTGAACACCCACACGGACACGAAGGCGAGGATGATCAGCGCGAACGCGGCCCACGACGCCATACGCAGCCAGCGCCCGCGACGCGTCACCGCGCTTCGCGGCCCCGGCGCACGCGGGTCGGCGGAGGAGAACCCGAAACTCGGGGTCGTGGTGGCCATCGGCCGCTCCAGGTGTGGGTCAGGGGCGTCCGCCGCACTAGGCGACGGCACCTGATTATACGTGCCGACCCACCCCTACGCTGCTGTTTCGCACCTGCCGCGTGACGCGCGGCGACCCGCGCTGCCCGCGTGACCTAGATGGGCACCCGCTGCACCGCCTCGCGGAACTGCTCAGGGGTGAGGCCCGCGTGCCAGTGCCCTGTCGCGACGGCGATGCCGTAGATCAGCAGCCAGATCGCGACCGCGACGGCGGCCCACACCCACGGCGAGAGCCTCCATCGGCCCAGAAGGCGGCCCTCGAGAGCGCCCGGCACCGGGCATTTCTCCACGCAGTCCTGGCAGCCGTCGCACTCCGGCGCGTGCACCGAGGTGAGGTGCTGGACGTCCACGAGACCGTGACACGTCTTGGAGCACGTGCCGCAGTTCGTGCACACCTCCGGATCGCGCACCACTGTGGCCGGCGACAGCACGCCCAGCGCCCCGTACACGCCGCCGAGCGGGCACACGTACCGGCACCACACGTTGCCGAAGAAGAACGAAGCGGCCCCCACGACCACGCCGGTTGCCAGGTACCACCAGGGCAAACGAACGAACAGCGAGATGATCTTGATGTCGGCCACGGCGTAGTAAGGCAGATGTTGGAAGTCGAGCGCCTCCTGGAGCGGGACGGCGAACAGCGCGAACAAGACGAGCGCCGTGAACACGTACCGGAACCCTCGCAATACGAGGTCCAGCACGCGCGGCGCGTGGGGCTGCCGAGGCAGCACCCGCTTGCCGGCCCAGCCGAACAGCTCCCACATGGCGCCCACCGGGCACACCCAGCCGCAGAACCCGCGCTTGAGCGCGAACGACACGATCATGGCGCCCAGCACTATGGAGACCCCGGCCGGGATGACGGGGTCGTACAGGCCGCTCTTGGCCCACGCGAACAGGCTCATGTACGCGCCCACCGGGATGACCCCGGCCACCGCCTCGGGCCTGGGCACGTACGGGCCCGCGCCCATCGCCCACAGATAGAAGAGCCAGAGCTTCACGCACAGGTACACGAAGAACGCCGTGAAAGCGCCACGCACCACAGCGCGCGCGTGCAGACCCTTGAGACGCCGCGCCACCCGGGCGACGGCGCTATCCCCTGCCGAGGCCTCGGCGGCGGGCCGGGCCTGGGGCTCTTCGTTCACTCGGTGCTCCTTTGCGGGTGCCGGGCGGGCGAGCGGACACACGAGGCCGGATGATAGCACCGCATCCGCCGAACGAGCAGGGGGTGCGACCCGGCGCCGTGGCGCGGGGCGGTGCCTGCGCCCGGGATCAGCCCAGGTAGCCCACTACACGCTCGCGCGAGAACGCCCGGGCGATCACGCGGATGAGCACGACGTCCGCGACGGCGAACAGGAAAGCAACGATGAGCACGGGGCCCACACCCATGTAGATGGACCCGCTCGCCTGGCCCACGACCGCGAGGATGATGGGCAGCACGAGCAACCCCGAGATGGAGTTGGCTTCCTGGTAGCCCCGCGCCCTGGAGGACACGAGCACCACGAGCATGACCACGAAGAACGACGCGGCCGGCGCGAGCGCGAGCACCATCGCCCACCAGTTGGGCGTGGGGAAGAACAGGCCCCCGAACAGCGGCCATGCCAGCGCGTTCACGATGGCCGTGTAGATCCCGAACGCGAGCCAAGCCGCCACCAGCGCGGGGATGAACGAGGCCACGACCTTGCCCAGCATCAGCTCCATGTCCGTGAGCGGCGTGTACAAGAGACCCTCGAGCGTGCGGCGCTCCTTCTCCCCCGCGAAGCTGTTGGCCGCGATGATCGAGGCCACCATGACCGGGACGATCATGAAGAACGGCGCGAACAGGTACACGACGGACAAGTAGACGAGCTGGCCGCGCGCGCCCACCGCGGGCAGCAGCCCGCGCGGAGCGTACTGCAGCATGGACAGCGTGCTCTGGTCCAGGGGCGCGCCGCGAAGCGCGAGGATGATGATCGTGGGCATCACCGTCATGAACACGAGCGGCAGCACCACGAGCGGGATCATCACCTGCACGCTGGACACGACCTCGATGAGGTCCTTGCGAACGAGCGCGACCACGCCTCTCACGTTCACGTCGCGTCACCGTCCACGAGCCGCAGGTACGCCGCCTCCAGCGTAGGGACCTCCTCGGCGATGCCGTACAGTTCCTCGCCGAGGTCCGCCACCGCGCGCAGGAGCGGCGGCACGTCTTCGCGCCGCCCCACGCGCAGACGCCACGCACCGTCGAACGCCACGACCTCGGTCACGCCGGGGAGCGCGGCGAGCCGCTCGGCACCCGGACGGCCCGGGACCACCGGCGTCACGCGAACCCAGTTGTCGTCTATCACCTCGCGCGCGAGCCGGCGCGGCGGACCGCAGCCCACGATCCGCCCCTGCGTGAGCACGGCCACCGAGTCGCAAACGCGCTCTATCTCCTCGAGCCGGTGCGAGCACATGAAGAACGTCGCCTCACCGGCGTCGGCCATGCGCTCGATCGAGACCAGCAGATCGTGCGTGGATTCCGGGTCCAGCCCCGCCGTGGGCTCGTCCAGGAACACCAGGCGCGGCGAGCCCACGAGCGCCCGGGCGATAGCGACCTTCTGCCGCATGCCCTTGCTGAACTTCTCGAGCCGCTCGGAGGCGCGATGGGCGAGCCCGAACCGCTCCAGCAGCTCCATCGCGCGAGCCCGGGCCGCGCGCCCCTCCATCCCGTACATCCGGCCGAAGGTCTCCAGGTTCTCCCGCGCGGAGAGTCGCAGGTAGAGCTCGGTATCGGTCTGGACCCCCACGTACCGGCGCATCTGGGGCGCGTGCGTGCGCACGTCGTAGCCCAGCACCTCCATCGTCTCCACCGCGTCCGGCGCGATGAGGCCGTTGAGCAGGCGCACGGTCGTCGTCTTGCCCGCGCCGTTGGGCCCCAGAAGGCCGAAGACCGCGCCCTCGGCAACGCGCAGATCCACGTCGGCGAGCGCCACGACGTCGCCGAACGAGCGCGCCAGCCCCGTGACCGCGATCGCGTCAGCCACGGGCCTCACCCGCCACCCTAGCGAACAGCTCCGCGTACGCGGGCGCGAGCGCCGGGAGCGCGAACGGCTCCGCAAGATGCCGCGCGGCGCCGGGCTCGGGGCGATCCGTGACGAGCGCGCGCAGGCGCGCGACCAGCTGCTCCTCGCCGTCGTAGCGGTACTCGGCCGGGTAGAGCTCCGGATAGGCGAGCCGGTCCGGAACGAGCGGATAGCACCCCGCATAGCACGCCTCGAGCATGGCCAGGCCAAAGAACTCGTTGGCCGCCGTGGAAACGGCGACGTCGCTTCCCGCGAGCAGGCGCGCGTACGCCTCGCGCCCCGTGGGCTCGCCGATGTGCGCGAGCCGGTCTCCCAGTGCCGAGGCGGCCTCCTCGAAGACCGGCGGCCGGTCCTGGAAGGCCTGACCGGCGACCGCGACCTCGAAGTCGAGCCCCTCGCGAGCGAGGCGCGACACCGCGCGGAAGAAGGTATCGGGATCCTTGTCGTGCTCCCAGCGGTGAGGCCACACGATCCGCGGCCCCGGGCCGCGGCTGGGGCCGGCGGCGCGCCCGGCTCTGCGGCCGCAGCACCCGGCTCTGCGGACGCGGCGCCGTGACCGCCAAGCGCCTCATCGAGCGCGGCCGGGTCGAAGGGCGGCGCGAGGACCTCGGCCTTGGAGGCGATGCGGGGGGCCACGCCACGCGGCCTGTGGTCGGGGAACTGCTTGAAGAAGTCCGGGATGCCCTCGATGAAGGTGTCCAGGTTCCATCGCGTGTTGAACACGCAGCGCTCGGCGGTCAGCGCCGAGACCACGTTCGTGAGCGGGAACTGCAGGTCCCATTCGGCCTCGTAGCGATTGGGGTACACGAGCTGGTTCTCATGGAAGTACACGACCGCGGGCACTCCGGCGACGCCGGGCCCCGCGAGGGCCCGGAACTCGGCGAGGTTCAGGAAGGTGCTCGCGAAGACGAGGTCCCAGCGCGTCCCGGCCTCCCACGCCTCGCGCGCCCGTTGCGCGAGCACGAGCGCCGAGCCGCGCATGCGCCACTTCCATTTGCGCGCCGGCAGGGTGTAGAGGTCGGCCTCCCACTCGGGCGCGAGCGCGCCGGCGAGCCCGTCGAGCACCGCCCGGTGCGAGCCGCCGTAGTACGGTTCCAACGCCAGGAATCGTGCCGAGGCGGTCACGGCTCCACCGCGCCTTGGGAGGCCTCGGGGGCGGTCGGCGCCTCAGGGGCGAGCGGCGCCTCCGCCGCGGTCGGGGCCTCCGCCGCCGCTGCCTGCGCACCGGCGCGCCGCTTCTTGCCGTAGGCTGGGCACTCGAACCAGCGGCTCTCCACGGAGCCCAGCGCGGCCGCCACGAGGGCCGGAATGTCCAGCTCCGCCTCCCCCGCCTCGACCTGCTCCACTGTGGCGTGGGTGGCGGGCATCCTAGGCATGAAGAGGGTGCAGCAGTCGTCGTGGGCCTGCGTGGAGATGTCGAACGTGCCGATCCGGCGGGCCTCGGCCGATGATCTCGTTCTTGTCCATGCCGATCAGCGGGCGCAGCACCGGCATCGTCGCGGCGGCGTCCACGGCCGCGACGTTCTCGAGCGTCTGGCTGGCGACCTGGCCGAGGCTCTCGCCGGTCACCAGCGCGCCGGCGCGCTCGCGGCGCGCGATCTCTTCGGCCACGCGCACCATCATGCGGCGGTAGAGCAGAACGCGCAGGTCCGGCGGCGCGACCAGCGCGATCTCGCTTCTGGATGTCGCCGAAGCGTCACGACGTCTACGCGCGCGAGGCCCCGCGTGCGCTCGAGCACCTCACCCAGCTCGAGAACGTGGTCCACGGAGCGTTCGTCGGTCTGCGGGCGCCCGGAGAAGTGGACGGCCACAACGACCGCGCCCCGCTTGATGATCCTCCACGCGGCTACGGGCGAGTCGATGCCCGCGCTGAAGCAGCGCCACGACCGTGCCCGCGGTCCCGGTGGGCAGCCCGCCCGGACCTGGCATCTCGGCGCGCGTACACGTATGCGGCGCCCTGCACGACCTCCACGTAGATGGTCACGTCGGGCTTGTCCAGGTCCACCGACATACCCGTGGTGGTGCGCGACGTGGTCGCCCACGGCGATGTTCATCTCGTTGCTGGGCACGGGGAAGTCCGTGGACGAGCGCCTGGCCTTGACCGCGAACGTGCGCGGCGGCTTGGGCTCGCGCGAACCCGTGCGGCGTTCCGGCGCGCGTTGGAAGTCGGCGATCGCGAGCTCGGCCGCGCGGAAGATCTGGTCCGGCTCGCGAGCCGTCACCAGCGCTGGTGACACCGTGGTCACACCTGGCGTCGCGGAGACCGCCGCGATGAGCGCCTCGGCATGTTCGCGTGAGGTGATGGGGACGAGAAGGCGGCTGGCCACCCGGTACGGAGGCCTGTCGGTGAGGCCGTCCACCGCGGAACGAAGGTTGGCCTCGAGCCGCCTCTCGAAAGGAGAGCGGTTGCGGCCCTTCAGGCCGATCTCGTGATAGTGAACGAGCGCCACGCGGTCGAACACGAGGCACTACCCCCCTGCGAACGCGGAAGGTTACGAGCGGATGTGCCGGGCGCCCTTGGCGTCCGGGCGGGCGGCCCTAAGCCTCGAGGTCGTCGGCGGGCTCGTAGGAGACGTCGCCCTCGGCGATCTCGTCCAGCGCCAGGGAGAGCGGCTTGGTGCTCGTGTAGCTGGCGATCTTGCGGGAGCTGCATCGTGAGCAGCGCCTGGTCGCGCACGCCGTGGATCATGTCGTTGATCTGGCGCGCGCGCTTGGCGGACACGATGCACAGCGTGTACTTGGAGTCGACCTTCGCGAGCAGCTCGTCGATCTCGGGCTTGATGACCATGCTTCAGACTCCTTCGTTCTGCGAGTGATTCGATGATGCGCACAAGCTCGTCGGTGGCTCGGCGCACGTCGTCGTTTTGTACCACATGGTCGTATGTCCCCACAAGGGCGAGCTCGCGCTCGGCGGTCGCCATACGCGTCGCGATGTCCTCGTCGGACTCCGCGCCTCGGGCCTGATCCGGCGCTCGAGCTCCTCTTCGAGGGCGCCATGACGAAGACGAGAACGGCATCGGGCCACACCGCTTTGACCTGCGCGGCACCCTGCGGGTCGATCTCCAGGATCACGACGCGGCCCTGCGCCGAGCTTCTCTTCGACCTTGGAGCGCAGCGTGCCGTAGCGGTTGCCGTGGACCTCGGCGTGCTCGAGGAACTCGCCCGCGTCCACGTCGACGCTGGAACTCGTCGGACGTCAGGAAGAAGTAGTCGACACCTTCCTCCTCGCCGGGCCGCGGCGCCCGCGTGGTCGCGGACACGGACACCCAAACGGAAGGGACCCGGTCGCGCAGTGCCGCGACCAGGGTCCCTTTTCCGGCTCCGGAGGGTCCGGAGATTATGACGAGCCGACCAGCACTCATCTTGTGCGCAGGCTGATCCGGCTCGACGACGAGCGTCTAGCCGAGGCGCTCGAGCAGGCTCTCGCGCTGGCGGGCGCCGAGGCCCTGCACGCGGCGGCTCTCGGAGATCTCGAGCTCGGCCATGATCTTCGCGGCCTTGGCCTTGCCGAAGCCCGGAAGGCTCTCGAGCAGCGTCGAGACCTTCATGCGGGCGACGACCGGGTCGTCGGCCCTTCTTCATGACGGCCGCGAACGACAGTCTTGCCGCTCTTGATCTCCTCGCGGAGCTCGGCACGCTTCTGGCGCGCCTGCGGCCGCCTTCTCGAGCGCCTTCGCGCGCTGCTCGGGCGAAGGTTCGGCAGAGCCATGGTTCCTCCTCGTCGTTTGCGTTCCCGGGCGGGGTCACTGTGACGGGAGTCACCCCGTTCCGACCTGTTCCCTCACGGCCCGTGGGGCCGCCTCCATCCGAGCGATGTTACTCCTGACCTGCGAGGATGCCAACCCATTCGGCGAGTGGCGGGCTCCCGCGGCGGCGGTCACGAGCCGAGCCGGCGGCTCCCGGGACTCGTCACGGGCACTCCGGCGGCGCACAGGCCGCACTCGTCGGCGTGCCAAGACTCAACCTCAGTCGAAGGAGAGGCGAGTAAGGCGCGTCGAAGACGCGCTCGCCGCCCCGGTCGATGAGCGAGGCCACCCCCACCGGCACTCCCGCCGGCCGCCGTCACGAGGTCGATGACCTCGGCAACGCTTCCACCCGTGGTGACCACGTCTTCTACCACCAGCACCGCGCGCCGGCGGGCACCGCGAAGCCCGGCGGAGCATCATCTCGCCCTGCTCGCGTTCGCTGAAGATGAACTTGACGCCCAGGGCCTGCGCGACGGCGAACCCGATGATGATGCCGCCCGACCGCCGGGGACGACCACAAGATCGACTCCGCCGCCGCCGGGCCGAGCCGCGCACCAGCTCAGCGGCGAGTCTCATCGTCAGCGCGGGGTCCTCGAGCACCCGCGCGCACTGCACGTAGCGCTCGGAGTGGCGCCCGCTCGTGAGCACGAAGTGCCCGGACAGGATGGCGCCGGCCTCCTCGAGCGCCGCCAGGACCTCGCTCGTCGGTCATCGGCACGGGGGTGTCTCGGTCCGTCATCTACAGGTCCTCCTCGAAGTCGCGCACGAGCTCGTCGAACGCTCGCGCGGGGTCGGGTGCGCCGGTGATGGGCCGCCCACGACGAGCAGGCTGGCGCCCGGCGGCGAGCGCGGCGGCGGGCGTCGCGACGCGGGCCTGGTCGCCCGCGTCGGCGCCCGGCGGGACGGACGCCGGGCGTGACGATCGACGGCCTCGGGGCCGAGCAGCTCGCGCATCGTCGCCGCTTCCTGCGGGCGAGCACACGACGCCGTCGGCGCCGGCGTCCACGGCGAGGCGCGCGAAGCGCGCCGACCTGCTCGGCGGGCGTTCGCGTGCACGCCCATGGACGTCGAGCGCTGCGCGTCGAGGCTCGTGAGCACGGTGACCGCGAGCACCGTGGGCGTGCGCAAGCCCGCGGCATCGGCGGCGCCTCGTCGGCGCCGCGCGACGGCAGCCTCGATCATCGCCGGACCGCCGGACGCGTGCACGGTGATCATGGCGGCGCCCGAGGCGCGCGAGCTCGCGAGCCGCGCCCGTCGACCTGGTGCGGGATGTCGTGGAGCTTCAGGTCGACGAACACGCTCGAAGCCCATCGTCGCGCAGGCGCTCCACGATGTCGGGCCCCTCCGCGTAGAAGAGCGTCATCCCGACCTTGAGCCAGCGCGCGCGGCCCGTCGAGGCGCTCGGCGCACGGACAACGGCCTCGCCGGCGTCGCGCCGTGTCCAGGGCGACGATGATGCGGTCCGCGTCCATGCTCGGTGTTCCTTTCCCACCGTCGGGCCCCCGCCCGAAGCGTCATGCGTCTTCCAGCGCCCCGACGAGATCGCCGACCCGCGCCAGCCCGTTCTCGGCGCAGTACTCGCGCGAGGCCGTCGACGACCCGCATCGTCGCGGTCGGGTCGACGAAGTTCGCGGTGCCCACGGCCACCGCGGTCGCGCCCGCGAGCATGAACTCGACCGCGTCGTCGCCGTCCATGATGCCGCCCATGCCGATGACCGGGATCGTCGACGGCGCTGCGCGACCTGCCACACCATGCGCAGCGCCACCGGCTTGATCGCCGGGCCCGGACAGGCCGCCCACGACGCGCGCGAGCTTCGGCCGCCGCGTCTCGGCGTCGATCGCCATGCCGAGCAGCGTGTTGATGAGCGCGACCGCGTCGGCGCCCTCGGCCTCGACCGCAGCGCGCGATCGTCGACGATGTCGGTGACGTTCGGGCGTCAGCTTCACGATGAGCGGCTTGCTCGTGACCGCGCGGCACGCGCGCGTGACCTCCGCGGCCGACGCGCAGTCGGTGCCGAACGCCATCCCGCCCGCGTCCACGTTCGGGCACGAGATGTTGACCTCGTAGCGCGGCGACGCCGGGCTCGCGCCTCGAGCCGCTCGATGACCGCGACGTACTCGTCGACGCGTGTGCCCGCTCACGTTGACGATGACCGGGCACGTCGCTGCGCGGCGAGCCAGCGCAGGTCCTTGCGCGCAGAACGCCTCGACGCCCGGGATTCTGCAGGCCGATCGAGTTGAGCATGCCCGCTCGCCGTCTCGGCGATGCGCGGGCTCGCGTTGCCCGCCCACGGCTCGAGCGACACGCCCTTGGTCACGATCGCGCCGAGTCGCGCGAGGTCGACGAAGTCCGCGAACTCGCGCCCGGACGCGAACGTGCCCGACGCGGTCATGACCGGGTTGCGCAGCGTCGAGCGCCCCGAGCTCGACGCTGCATGTCCACGTGCATCGCCGTCATGCGCCCGCCGTCAGTGCCTCGGCGGGACTTCGGACGCATCCCAGACCACCTCCTCGGCATCGAAGACCGGGCCGTCGCACGCACGCGCGCTTCTGGCCCGTCCGTGGTCGTGACCACGCACGACAGGCACGCGCCGACGCCGCACGCCATGAGGCGCTCGAGCGAGACCTGGCACGGCACGCCCGCGGCGGCGCAGCCTGCGCGGCGACGGTGCGCTGCCATCGCCTCGGGGCCGCAGACGTACACGACGTCGAACCGGTCCTCGGCGAGCAGCCGCTCGACGAGCGCGGTCACGAAGCCCGCGCTCCCCGCCGAGCCGTCGTCGGTGGCGACCATCGACGCGCCGCGCGACTCGCTCGAACAGCTCGCGCGCGACGAGCCGCTCGGCCGTCGGCGCGCCCTGCGCGACGCGTGACCGCCACGCCGCGCTCGGCGAGCTGCTCGGCGAGCATGCCGAGCGGGGCGGCGCCGAGCCCGCCGGCCACGAGCAGCGCGTGCGCGACGCCCTCGGGCACCTGCCAGCCGTGCCCGAGCGGGCCGATGAGGTCCATCACGTCGCCGCGGCGCTTCTCGGCCAGCGCGCGCGTGCCGCGCGCCGAGGACCTGGTAGAGGATCTCGAGCCGCTCGCCCGTCGGCGCGGTGGACCGAGAACGGGCGGCGCAGGATGAAGTCCGCGCCGCGTCGCGACGCGCAGGTGCACGAACTGCCCGGGCTGCACGCTCGCGGCGCATCCGCGGCGCGTGCAGCACGATCAGGCCGACGCCCTGCGGCGACGCGGTCGTTGGCGAGGACCTCGACGCGCTCGAGCGCCGGGCGTGTCCGATCGGCGAGCCGTCACGCGCAGTCCCGTCGCTCGACGCGCGCGGCTCCCGCTGCCTCGAAGTCCTGCAGCGCGCATGACGTCGAGGCGCTCCTTCCTTGATCGCCTCGATCGCCTGCGACGATCGCCTGCGGCGGCCGCGAGGTCGTGATGTTGGTGACGCCGTGCGGATCGCCGCGGCGCGGATGTGGTAGCCGTCGGAGCGCGTCTCCTGGCCGAACGGCGTGTTGATGACGAGCTGCACCTCGCCGTTCGCGATGCGGTCGACGATGTTCGGCCGACCCTCGTGCACCTTGAGCACCTCGGTCGACCGGGATGCCGGCCGCGCGCAGCGACCTTGGCCGTGCCGCGCGTCGACATGATCGTGAAGCCGAGCGATCGCAGGTGCTTGCGCCAGCGCCGACGACCGCGCGCTTGTCGCGGTCGCACACCGAGATGAACGCGGTGCCGCTCGCTGCGGCAGCGAGTAGTCGATGGCGAGCTGCGACTTGGCGTAGGCGGCCGGGAAGTCGCGCGGCGACGCCCATGACCTCGCCGGTCGACTTCATCTCCGGGCCCGAGCACGCGAGTCGGCGCCCGGGAAGCGGCCGAACGGCATGACCGCTTCCTTCACGCAGAAGCGCCCGAGCTCGCGGTCCTCGGCGGGCAGGTCCATCTCGGCGAGCTTCTCGCCGGCCATGACGCGCGCCGCGACCTTGGCGAGCGGCACGCCGGTGGCCTTGCTCACGAACGGCACCGTGCGGCTCGCGCGCGGGTTGACCTCGAGCACGTAGACGCCGCTCGTCCTTGACCGCGAACTGCACGTTCATGAGCCCGCGCACGCCGAGCGCGCAGCGCGAGCGCGCGCGTGTGCTCGCGGATCCGCTCGACGATCGTCCTCGCCGAGCGTGAACGGCGGGATGCAGCACGCCGAGTCGCCCGAGTGGATGCCGGCCTCCTCGATGTGCTCCATGACGCCGCCGATGTAGACGGTCTCGCCGTCGCAGACGGCGTCGACGTCGACCTCGATGGCGCCCTCGAGGAAGCGGTCGAGCAGCACCGGGTGCTCGGGCGAGATCGCGACCGCCTCGGCCATGTAGCTGCTCGAGGTACTGCTCGTTGTAGGCGATGACCATGCCGCGCCCGCCGAGCACGTAGCTCGGGCGCACGAGCAGCGGGAAGCCGATGCGCCGCGCGACCTCGACGGCCTCGTCGAAGCGTGTTGGCGGTGCCGGCCGCCGGGTACGCGATGCCCGAGCTCGTCGAGCACCGCCGCGAAGCGCTTGCGGTCCTCGGCCAGGTCGATCGCCTCGGGCTTCGTGCCCAGGATCGGGCACGCCGGCGTGCCTCGAGCGCGTGCGCGAGCTTGAGCGGCGTCTGGCCGCCGAAGGTCACGACGCACGCCGACGGGCTTCTCGGCGTCGACGATGTCCATGACGTCCTCGAAGGTGAGCGGCTCGAAGTAGAGGCGGTCGCGACGTGTCGTAGTCGGTCGAGACCGTCTCGGGGTTGCAGTTGACCATGATGGTCTCGTAGCCCGCGTCGGCGAGCGCGTACGCGGCGTGCACGCAGCAGTAGTCGAACTCGATGCCCTGCCCGATGCGGTTGGGCCCGGCGCCGAGGATCATCGACCTTGGGCCTGTCGCGACGGCGCGACCTCGTCCTCGTCCTCGTACGTCTTGTAGTAGTACGGCGTGGACGCCGCGAACTCGGCGGCGCAGGTGTCGACCGACTTGAACGTCGGCCTGACCCCGAGCGCCGTGCGCTGCGCGCGCGCACGTCGGCCTCGGTCGACGCCCGTCAGGTACGCGATCTGCACGTCGGAGAGCCCGATGCGCTTGGCTTCGCGCAGCTCCTCGGCGGTCAGCGACGTCGAGCGTCACGGCCGCGCAGCTCGCTCTCGACCTCGACCATCGCCTCGATGCTGTCGCAGGAACCACGGGTCGATCTTGCGTGAGCGCGAAGATGTCGTCGACGCTGCGGCCGCGCCGGAACGCCTCGGCGACGTAGAAGAGGCGCGTGCTCGTTGGGCACGGCGAGGTGCTCGTCGAACTTGTGCTCGTCGAAGACGTCCTTGCCGTCGGCGCCGAGGCCCGCCGCGGCCGTTCTCGAGCGAGCGGAACGCCTTGCCGAGCGCCTCGTCGAACGTGCGCCCGATGGCCATCGCCTCGCCCACCGACTTCATCCGGGTGGTGAGCGTCGTCGTCGGTGCCCGGGAACTTCTCGAACGCCCAGCGCGGCACCTTGACGACGGTGTAGTCGATGCTCGGCTCGAAGCACGCCGGCGTGACCTCGCGTGATGTCGTTGTCGATCTCGTCGAGCGTGTAGCCGACGGCGAGCTTGGCCGCGATCTTGGCGATCGGGAAGCCGGTCGCCTTGGACGCCAGCGCGCAGGAGCGCGACACGCGCGGGTTCATCTCGATGACGACCATGCGGCCGTCGTCGGGGTTCACCGCGAACTGCACGTTGCTGCCGCCGGTCTCGACGCCGATCTCGCGCAGGATCGCGATGCGAGGCGTCGCGCATCGTCTGGTACTCGCGGTCGGTGAGCGTCTGCGCCGGCGCCACCGTGATGGAGTCGCCGGTGTGCACGCCCATCGCGTCGACGTTCTCGATGGAGCACACGATCACGGCGTTGTCGTTGACGTCGCGCATGACCTCCATCTCGAACTCTTTCCAGCCGATCACGCTCTCCTCGACGAGCACCTCGCCGATCGGCGAGAGCGCGACGCCGTGCGCGACGATGTCGCGCAGCTCGTCGATGTTGTAGGCGATGCCGCCACCGGCGCCGCCCATCGTGAAGCGACGGGCCGGATGACGACCGGGAAGCCGAGCTCGGCCGCGAGCTCCTCGGCGTCGGCGACCGAGTAGGCGTAGCCGCTGCGCGGCACGTCGAGCCCGATGCGCTCCATCGCCTCGGCGAAGAGCTTGCGGTCCTCGCCCTTCTTGATGACGTCGAGCTTGCGCGCCGATGAGCTCGACGCCGTAGCGCTCGAGCACGCCCGCCTCGGCGAGCGCGACCGCGCAGTTCAGGCCGGTCTGGCCGCCGAGCGTCGGCAGCAGCGCGTCGGGCCGCTCGGCGGCGATGACCTTCTCCACGAACTCGGGCGTGATCGGCTCGACGTACGTGCGGTCGGCGAACTCCGGGTCGGTCATGATCGTGGCCGGGTTGCTGTTGACCAGCACGACCTCGTAGCCGTCCTCGCGCAGCACCTTGCACGCCTGCGCGCCCGAGTAGTCGAACTCGCACGCCTGGCCGATGACGATCGGCCCGGAGCCGATGACCAGGATCTTCTTGATGTCGTCGCGGCGGGGCATCTGGCTCCTTCGTTCGGTGCGGCGCTTACGGGACGACGGTGGCACGTACGGTTGGACGACGACTGGGCACGGCGCCTCAGCGTCAGCAGCACAGCGACAGCCCACCGAGCAGCCTCCTGCAGCGGCGTTGCGGCCGCGCGTGCCGGTGATGACGCCGGTCGCCGCGGCGCTCGTCGAGCTCGTCGAGGATCGCGCGCTGCGGGTCGCCGATGCGCCGACGACCGGCGTCGCCGTCGACGCCCTGCTCCGCGCCATCGTCCACGCAGGTTGCGCAGCTGGAACTCGCGCGCCCTCCTCGGCGTTGCGCGCTTCTCGCCGGTCGAGCCGGGTCGATCACGTGCAGCGCAGGTACGAGCGTCCTGATGACGCCTCGGCGGGCAGCTCGATGGCGACGATGAACGCGCGCGTCGGCCGACGGCCGAGAAGTCGGTCGGCACGAGCAGCTTGCGCGCGAACTCGCGTGCAGCAGCTCCGCGGGGTCGTCGGCGGTTGCGAGCAGGTCGAAGCGGACGCGTCAGCGTCCGGGACCTGCGCTCGACGCGAGCAGCCGCTCGGAGACCGAGCCCGACGAACAGCTGCGTCGACGATGCGACTTGCCGTGCGACGCCGCAGCACGATGACGTCGACGTCGCGCCTGCGTGCGCGAGCGCGACGATCGTCGTCGCGCGGGTCGCCCGTGGCGACGCGCACCTCGACCTCGAGGCCCGTCGTCCTCGAGCGGCGGCCGATCTCGCGCGAGCCGCTCGCGCGACCTCGGTCCACCTTCGGCGGCGATGACCGGGCCCTCCAGGCCGGACGCGTCGACGACGTGCGCGAGCACGACGCCTTCGACGCACCGAGCGCCGGCAGGCCCGCGCACGAATCGCAGCAGCTAGCTCGCGCGTCCTCGGAGAAGTCGATCGGGAACGAGCACCGTGCTGCAGCATCCTGCCTCCTCCTTTACTCGGCCGCAGACGTGCGGATACGGTCCGTTGCCGTCCATGAGCCGCGTGAACGCGCCGAACAGGTAGCGCGCATCGTGCGGACCGGGCGCGGCCTCCGGGTGGTACTGGACCGAGAACGCCGGCGTGTCGAGCAGCCGAATGCCCTCGACGGTCATGTCGTTGAGGTTGACGTGCGTGAGCTGCACGCGGCCGAAGCGCTCGCGAGCGCACGACCGGCGCCACACCCGCCGCGCACCCACGCGCCGAGGTCGCCGGCGTCGAGCGTCGAGCCCGCCGCTGACGCTCGCGACGTCGAGCTCGCCGATGCGCGCCGAAGTCGACGCAGAAGCCGTGGTTCTGGCTCGTGATCTCCACGCGGCCGGTGAGCAGGTTCATGACCGGCTGGTTGCCGCCGCGGTGGCCGTACTTGAGCTTGTACGTCTGCGCACCCACGCGCGAGCGAGAGCATCTGGTGCCCGAGGCAGATGCCGAAGACCGGCTTCACGCCGAGCAGCTCGCGCAGCGTCCCGTACAGGTAGTCGACCGCCGCCGGGTCGCCCGGGCCGTTGGCGAAGAAGACGCCGTCGGGCTCGAGCGCGAGGACCTCGGCGGCGGTCGTGGTCGGCGGGACGACGGTGACGTCGCAGCCCGCCTCGGACGAGCCGGCGCAGGATGTTGTACTTGATGCCGGAGTCGAACGCCACGACGCGGTAGCGCGGCGTGACCGGCAGCACGCCGGTGTCGACCGGCAGCTCGCAGCCGGGCGGGCATCTCGGCGCCCCACGCGATACGGCTCGGTCGATCGCGACCTCGGCGACGAGGTCGCGGCCGACGAGCCCGGGCGACGCCTGCGGCCTTGGCGACGAGCGACGCCGGCGTCGAGGTCGGTCGTCGAGATGACCGCGCGCATCGCGCCGCGCTCGCGCAGGTGCCGCGTGAGGCGCCGCGTGTCGACGCCCTCGATGGCGACGACGCCGTCGCGCGCGAGGAACTCCGGCAGCGACTGCCTCGGCAGCGCCAGTTCGACGGCTCGTCGCACATCTCGCGCACCACGAAGCCCTGCGGCGAAGACGCCGCGCGACTCCATGTCGGCGCCGTTGACGCCGTAGTTGCCGATGTGCGGCATCGTCATCGTGACGATCTGACCGGCGTAGCTCGGGTCGGTGAGGACCTCCTGGTAGCCGGACATCGACGTGTTGAAGCACAGCTCGCCGGCGGCCTCGCCGGCGGCGCCGCACGCGAAGCCGCGGAACACCGTGCCGTCCTCGAGCGCGAGCAGCGCCTGCGGCGCCGCGTGATCACTGAGCTCGACCACCTTCCCGTTGCGCAGCGCGAAGTCGCCCGCCCACAAGCACCTCGGTCGCCTTGCCGAGCAGTGTAGCCCCGAGGAACGCCGAGTTGGCCGACTTGCTCTCGAAGAACTCGCGGCGTGACCTCGACGCGCGCCTCAGGATCGACGACCGTGATGTCGGCGACGCGCCGGCCTCGAGGCGCACCGCCGGCAGGCCGAGCGCCGCACGCGGACCGATGGCCATCGAGGCGCACGACGTCGGCCCAGCTCAGAGCCGCTCGGTCGCCACGAGGTTCGTGATCACGAGCGGGAGCGCGGTCTCAAGCCCTGTCGTGCCGAACGGCGCGAGCTCGAACTCGAGCGCCTTCTCGTGCGCGGCGTGCGGCGCGTGGTCGGTCGCGATGCAGTCGACGGTGCCGTCGAGCAGGCCCGTCGACGAGCGCCTCGCGGTCCGCGGCGGTCCGCAGCGGCGGGTTCATCTTCAGGTTCGTGTCGTAGCCGGCGTGAGCGCGTCCTCGTCGAGGAACAGGTGGTGCGGCGTGACCTCGCACGGTCACCGCGACGCCGCGCGCCTTCGCCTCGCGCACGAGCTCGACGCGAGCCGGCGGTCGAGAGGTGCGCGAGGTGCAGCCGGCAGCCCGTGAGCTCGGCGAGCGCGATGTCGCGCGCGACGATGACCTCCTCGGCGGCGGCCGGCCAGCCCGGCAGCCCGAGCCGCGTCGAGACGACACCCTCGTTGACGACGCCGCTGCCCGACGAGCGCCTCGTCCTCGCAGTGCGCGACGACGGCGGCGTCGAACGCGCTTGGCGTAGTCCATCACGCAGCCGCATCATGCCGGCGTCCTGCACGCCGTTGCCGTCGTCGGAGAACGCGACGGCGCCCTCGGCGAGCATGTCGCCGATCTCGGCGAGCGCCTCGCCCTTCTGGCCCGACGGTGAGCGCGCCGATCGGGTGCACGCGCACGCGCCCGCGCTCGGCGGCGCGCTCGACGAGGAAGCGCACCGCGGCGCCCTCGTCGCAGACCGGCTCGGTGTTCGGCATCGCGCAGACCGCCGTGAAGCCGCCGTGCGCCGCCGCGCGCGTGCCGCTCTGCGACGTCTTCCTTGTACTCGCAGCCCGGCTCGCGCAGGTGCGTGTGCACGTCGACGAGGCCCGGGCACCACGATCTTCTCGGCGCACTCGACGGTCGTCGCCCTTCGGCGATCGCGAGGTCCGTGCCCGACCTCGACGATCACGCCGTCGCGCGATGACGACGTCGCAGACCTCGTCGAGCCCGACCGCCGGGTCGACGACGCGGCCGCCCTTAAGCAGCAGCGCCACTCGCGTCACCTCCCAGCAGCAGGTACATCGCGGCCATGCGCACGGCGACACCGGCGTTGACCTGGTCGAGCACGACCGCGCGCGGCGAGTCGGCCACCTCCGAGGAGATCTCGACGCCGCGGTTCATCGGACCCGGGTGCATGACGATCGCGTCGGGCTTCATCGGCCGCGAGCCGCGCCTCGTTCATGCCGCAGAGCTTCGCGTACTCGCGCACGCTCGGGAACGGCATCGCCCTCGGCGCGCTCCATCTGGATGCGCAGCATGTAGGCGACGTCGAGCTCGGGCAGCACCTCGTCGAGCGTCGTAGCTGACCTCGGCGCCGAGGACGTCGGGCCGCGCCGGCATCAGCGTCGGCGGCGCCGATGACGATCGGCGTCGCGCCCACCATCCGCAGCGCCGGCACGAGCGAGCCCGCGACGCGCGAGTGCGCGATGTCGCCGACGATGCCCGACGGTCAGCCCCTCGAGCTGCCCGAGCGTCTCGCGCATCGTGAACAGGTCGAGCAGCGCCTGCGTCGGGTGCTCGTGCATCGCCGTCGCCGCCGTTGACGATGTGCGCGTCCATGTGCTCGGCGAGCATCCGCGGCGCGCCCGCGTACTTGTGGCGCACGATCGACGAGGTCGCACGCCATCGCCGAGAGCGTCTCGGCGGTGTCGCGCAGCGACTCGCCCTTGACCGTGGCGCTCGAGCCGACGCCGCGAAGTTGACGCCGTCGGCCGAGAGGCGCTTGGCCGCGATCTCGAAGCTCGTGCGCGTGCGCGTGCGACGGCTCGAGGAACAGGTTGACGACCGTGCGGCCGCGCAAGCGTCGGCAGCTTCTTGATGCGGCGCTCGTTGACCTCGTTGAACGACTCGGCGGTGTCGAGGATCGAGCGTGATGTCCTCGGCGGTCAGGTCGTCCATGTCGATGATGTGCCGGCGTGGAGAGCATCTACTCCTCGCCCCCCTCGTCGCGCTCGAGGATCTCGACGGCGTCCGGCCGTCGGTCTCGTCGAAGTACGACCTTCACGCGCTCCTGGCGCGACGTCGGGCACGTTCTTGCCCACGTAGTCGGCGCGGATCGGCAGCTCGCGATGGCCGCGGTCGACGAGCACCGCGAGCTGGATCGAGCACGGGCGGCCGTAGTCCATGATCGCGTCCATCGCCGCGCGGATCGTGCGGCCGGTGAAGAGCACGTCGTCGACGAGCACGACGTCGCGGCCCTCGACGTCGAACGGGATGTCGGTGCGGTGCACCTCGGGCGAGAGCCGCGTCGCGAGGTCGTCGCGGTAGAAGCTGATGTCGAGCGTGCCGACCGGCACCTCGGCGCCCTCGATCTCGTGGATCCGCTCGGCGAGCGTCTCGGCGAGCGACCGCGCCGCGCGTCACGATGCCGACGAGCGCGAGGTCGCCGGCGCCCTTGTTCGCCTCGAGGATCTCGTGCGCGATGCGCGTGAGCGCGCGATCGATCGCCTCGGCGTCCATCACCTCGGCCTTCACGCGATACGCCATCCGTCGCACCCCTTTCACGAAAACGCCTCCCGGCCGTGGGCGGCAAGGAGGCACGCCTGCGTGGTGCGACCGCTGCGTTGGAGCAGCGTCGGTATCTGCGATGTGCTTGAGCCTTGCCGGCCTCACGGGACCGGATTTAAAGGTCTAAGGCACCGTAGCATCCGCGCCCCGCGCGAACAAGCACGGTTCGGTAGCGGTTGGTGGCATCTGTCTTGCCGATGGCATACTTGCTGTTCAGCCGACCGGTCACAGCCACTTTGGAGGCCAAGCTGAAGTCCGCCCGCACGCCCGCGCCCCGACGCCTGGTCGGGGCCACGCTCGTCATGACCGTCATCGCCGCAAGCGTCCCCGCTCTGGGAGCCCTCGCGCTGCCGCTGCCCGCCGCTGCCCGGCCCGCCGCCCGCCTTACGAGCGCCCAGACCGCGGCGATGCTGGCCGCCCGCTCCAAGCAGGAGGCCGAGGTGGCGCGCACCGTCATCGTGAAGGTCCGCCCCGGCGTCACCCCCACGGCGGCCCTGGAGCCCACATCGGCGCCGGTCGAGGTCGTGCCTCTCGGCGGCGACACGTATTCGATCACGCTGCCGCCGGGCTCCGACGCCTCGAGCACGGCGGCCGCGCTCTCTCGCGATCCGCGGGTGGCGATCGCATCGCGCGACACCACGCTGCAGCTCGCGGCCGTTCCGGTGAGCCCCGACGACCCGCTGTGGGACACCGGCGACCCGCTCGGCGCCGGGCAGGAGGCATACCTGGGACTGCGGACGACCTCGTGGCCGTGGGCGACGCAGTTCTCAAGCGCGTGGCAGCAGGCGCTGGGCTCGGGCATCGACCGCCTGCCGCCCGGCCGCATGGGCACCCGCGTGGCGGTGGTGGACACCGGCTACGTGTTCCAGGCGCCCACGTTCGATTCCACGACCTCCATCGTGCCGGGCTACGACTTCGCCGACGGCCGCTCGGACCCCACCGACCACGGCACCCCGGAGTACAGCGGCGGGCCCACAGTGAGCCACGGGACCTGGGTGGCCAACGTCATCCGCGCGCAGTCGGACAACGGCTGGGAAGCCGCCGGCGCGCTGCGCACGGTGCCCACGCAGATCGTCGTGTACAAGGTCTTCAGCGACGCCGGCGTGGGCGAGCTGTCCGCCATCATCGCCGCGATCCGCACCGCCGCGGACCGCGGCTGCCGAGTGATCAACATCTCGGCCGGAGTGTCGCAAGACCAGATCCTCGACGCCGAGATAGCCCAGCTCCAAGACGCCGTGAACTACGCCACGGGCAAGGGCAGCCTGGTCGTCTGCGCCGCGGGCAACTACGACCCGCCCAGCCTGCCCTCGTCGGACCTGCGCACTCACGTGTGGTACCCGGCCGCGTGCACCGGCGCGCTCGCCGTCGCGGCGCTCGACCCCACCGCCGTCTCCAACCCGCGCAGCGACTTCTCGTGCTTCGGCCCGCAGGTGGGCGTGAGCGCACCGGGGCAGTACATCGCGGCGGGAGGCCTGGACGGCACCGTGGACTACGTGGACGGGACGTCGTTCTCCGCACCCATCGTCAGCGCCGAGGCCGCCATGCTCTTCACGCTCATGCCCGCGCCGGTCTCTACCGGGCCGCAGCGGGTGCGCGACGCGATCGTCCACACCGCGATGCACCTGGGCTCGGGCACGCCCAACATCTACTACGGCTACGGGCTTGCCGACGCCTACAGCGGCTGGGAAGGCGTCATCAACGCGACCTCGCCGCAGCCCAAGCCCACGACGTTCCACGCCACCACGGCGGCCGGCCGCACGGTGAACCTGTCGTGGAGCGCCGTGGCCGGCACCAACGTCGTCTACCGCTACGGCTTGTCCGGGGGCGAGCAGCGGATCACCTCGGCGACCTCGGCACAGATCGTGGTGCCGCAGGACGGCACGTACACGGTGTTCGTCGAGCCCGCCAGCGACGACCATCGGGGCACCCAGGCCACGACGCTCAGCGTGGACGCCGCCAACGGCACCGCTCCCCTCCCCACCACCCGTGCCGAGGGCGCCGACCGCTACGCCACGGCCGCGGCCGTGAGCCGGTCCACCTTCCCCACGGGCTCGGCCTCCCTGGTGGTCGCGAGCGGCGAGAATTGGCCGGACGCGCTGGCCGCGGCGCCGCTCGCGCGCAAGGTCGGCGCTCCACTCCTGCTCACGCACGCCACGGCGCTCCCGTACGTCACGCGCGACGAGATCAGACGGCTGTTCGGCGGAGCCGGCTCGGTCACCGTGTACATCGTGGGCGGCACCGGAGCCGTGAGCGACGTCGTGGGCGAGCAGATAGTCACCGCGGCGGCCGGACACACCGTGAACCTCCGGCGGCTCGCGGGAGCCGATCGCTACGAGACGGCGGCCGAGGTCGCCGTGGAGCTGGCTTCGTCGGAGACGACCGCCGTCATCGCGAGCGGCGACACGTGGCCCGACGCGCTGTGCGCGGGCCCCCTGGCCGCCGCGGCGGACTGGCCGATCCTGCTCGTGCACGCGACCGGCGCGCCGCCCGCCGCGACGACCGGGGCTGTGGCGGGGATGCACCACGCGCTCGTCGTGGGAGGCTCCGGGGCCGTGTCGGAGGCGACGGTGGACGCGCTCCTGACGTCGATGGCCCCGAGCAGCGATTCCACCCGCATCGCGGGAGTGGACCGGCAAGACACGTCGCGCAGGGTCGCCGATTGGGGCGCCTCGGCGGGAATCCTCACCGGATCGGCGCTGGACGTGGCCACCGGGGCCTCGTTCCCCGACGGCCTGACCGCCGGCCCCGCGGGCGCGCAACGCGACTGCCCGGTCCTGCTCGTGAGCGACGCCTCCACCCAGCTGCCGTCATTGCTAGCTTGGGCCACCGCGCGGTCGTCATCGACGGGCAGCCTGGGCGTCTTTGGAGGGACGGCGGCGGTCTCGCTGGCCTTGCAGCACGACCTGCAAAGGGCGCTGAGGCCCTAAGCGGTGGTCGCGTCTGCCGAGGGCGCCGCGTTGACCGGCAACGTGATCGTGAACGTGCTCCCCTTCCCCGGCACGCTCTCCACATCGATGCGCCCGTTGTGCGCCTCGACGATGCGCTTGGACAGGTACAGCCCCATCCCCAGCCCCCCGAAGGGGCGCGTCGTGGACATGTCCACCTGGGTGAAAAGGTCGAAGATCCGGGACATGTCTTCGCCCGGTATCCCCACACCCTGATCGCGCACAGACACCGAGATGTCGCCGCCGCTGCGGTCGAGGGTCACCTCCACGGTGCCGCCGTCAGGCGAGAACTTCACCGCGTTGGCCAGGATGTTCTTGAGCGCGAACCCCAGCTGCACCGGGTCGCACATGATGTCTACCGGCTCGTCGGGCACGCGCACGACGAGCTTGTGTCGCTTGGTCAGGCGCAGAGACGCCGTACGGGTACGCACGAGCTCCCCCGCGTCCGCGGGCACGAGGTCGAGCTTCACGCCCTGGGCCTGCAGCTGCAGGACACTGACGAGGTCGTCCACCAGCTGTGCGAGGACCACGCCCTGCGTCCGCATCTTCTCCACGAGCTCGCCCACGCGGTCGGGCTCCAGCTGCCCGCGCGCCCGCATGCTCGCGAGCAGGTCGCCGTACCCGATGATGGTGGTCAGCGGCGTGCGGAGCTCGTGGCCCACCATCTGCACGAACTCCTGCTTGAGCCGATCGATCTGCGCCCGCTCGGTCATGTCGGCGATCAGCGCGACCACCCCGTCGAACTCGCCGGCCTCGGCGCGCAGCGGCGCGG
The DNA here is from genome assembly GCA_963768865.1 of uncultured Coriobacteriia bacterium. Classification (GTDB taxonomy): domain Bacteria; phylum Actinomycetota; class Coriobacteriia; order Anaerosomatales; family CAVYJL01; genus CAVYJL01. Next base: position 545,011 of record CAVYJL010000009.1, read on the forward strand.
TGCACACCTCGGCCTGGATGACGACGCCCTCTCGCACGCTGAGGCTCTCTACCTTCGTGCAGGTGCCGCCGCCTCGCGCGATGTCCAGCAGTTCGGAAAGCTTACCGGACTCCACGAGGGGATACGGCCTGCCCAGCATCTCACCCTCGTCCGCGGCGAAGAGCTGCTCGGCCCGGGGGTTCCACACCCGCACCCGGCCCTCACGGTCGGTGGCCACGATGCCCATCGGCGACCCGTTCACCACGGCGCCCAACAGCTCGTTGGAGCGCTGGAGCCGCTGCTCGGCCTCTTTGCGCTGCTCGATGTCCTCGCTCAAGCTCCCGATGAGCGCCGTCTTGACGCGCGCCTCCTCGTCCAGCGCGGCCAGGGCGTTCTGCAGCTCCCCCACCTTGTGCTCGAGCTTAGCCACGAGGCGCTCGTTGTGCTCGCGGAGGACCTCGGACTCCTCGGTCACCGCCGGCTCGCGCGTGCTCGCGCCGGCGGCCTGGTGCTCGAGAAGGGAGTCCACCTCGGCGAAGAGGCGGTCCGGGTCGGCCGGCTTGACGATGAAGAGGTCGGCGCCCACGTCGTCGGCGAATTCCTGATCCTCGGGAGACGTGTACGTGCCGGTGTAGAACACGACCGGGGCGTCGCGCAGGTCCGGGTCGGACTTCCATTCCCGGCACAGCTGATAGCCGTCCATCTGCGGCATGAGGACATCGGTCACGAGCAGGTCCATGTGCTCGTCGCGCGCCTTCTCGAGCGCCTCGGCTCCGTTGGCGGCGGACTCGGTCTCGAAGCCGTGTGCGGAGAACACAGCCTCCAGCAGTGCCCTCCCGGCAAGGTCGTCGTCCACCACCAGGACCTTCATGAGCGGTCCTCGGCCGCGGCGGTCTCGCCGCCGCCGGCCCCGCACTCCAAGAAGCCTTCCACCCGGGTGACGAAATCGGCCGGGTCTATCGGCTTGCTGATGTATCCGTCGCAACCCGCGGCCATGGCCGACTGCTCGTCACCCTCCATCGAATACGCGGTCAGCGCCACTATGGGCTCGCCCGCGTAACTCGGGTCCGCCTTGATGCGCCGAGTGGCCTCGTAGCCGTCGATACCGGGAAGCAGGATGTCCACGAGCACGATGTCGGGGGAGTCGTCTATCGCCGCAGCAACGCCGGCCGGTCCGTCGCCCGCCGAGATGACGCGGTAGCCCGCGCTCTCGAGGAGGTAGCTGGCAAGGTACAGGTTCTGCGGGTTGTCCTCGACGATAAGCACGGTAGCCTTCATGGTTCCACCTCCGCCGACGGTTCCACGCCACGCCCCGCCCACCCGGCGCGCCCGTGGTGGGCACGCCGATGCCTTCACCTGCCCTCTTTCGAGGTCAGGGCATCGGTCGACGCCGCTCGTCAAGGGTTCTCGGCCTTTCAGGCGGCAAGCGCAAGCACGACCCGACCGTCGGTCGCGGCAGCCCCCGCGCAGCCCTATCGCTCGCCCAGGAGCTCGACCCCTGCCGGGGTCCTGCCGGCAGACCGGGGGGCAAGCGCCTCGAGCACCGCGAGCAGGTCCTGAGGCGGCATGTCCCGCAGATCGATGCGCTCGCCCGAGCGCGGATGCACGAACGAGATCCTCCACGCGTGGAGCCACTGGCGCTGGAGGCCCCAAGGGTTGGCGCCCGACGAGCGCCCGTAGAGCGGATCGCCCACGACCGGGTGGCCCGCGAACGCCATGTGCACGCGCACCTGGTGGGTCCGCCCGGTCTGCAACCGGCACTCGACCAGCGTGTAGCCGTCGTCCGTCGCCGAGGCCGCGAAGCGCTCGAGCACGCGGAAGTTGGTGATCGCCGACCGGGAGCCGGCTGTGTCGGTGACGGCCATCTTGAGGCGGTCCGAAGGCTTGCGGCCCAGCGGAGCGTCCACCACTCCCGAGTCGGGCTCCACCACCCCGTTCACGAGCACCAGATAGCGCCGGTCGACCTCGCGCTTCTTGAGGGCGTCGGCCAGGGCGGCTTGGGTCGCGTCGTCCTTGGCCACCATCATCAGACCGCTCGTGTCCTTGTCCAGCCTGTGCACGATCCCGGGCCGAGCCGTCCCCCCCGCGCTCCCCAGTGAATCGCCGCAGTATCCGAGCAGGGCGTTGACCAGCGTGCCGTCCTGGTGCCCGGCCGCCGGGTGCACGACGAGGCCGGCTGGCTTGGACAGGACGAGCAGGTAACGGTCCTCGTAGCGGATGTCGAGGGGGATGTCCTGGGCCAGCAGCGTCGTCTCCACCGGCGGCGGGAGGTTCACGACGAGCCGCTCTCCCTCCCTCACGGGCCGCTTCTTGGACACGGGCACGCCGCCGATGGTGATCTCGCCGCGCTCCGCCAGCCGGGCCGCGAACGCGCGGCTGCCAACCATGCCGAGGTCCGCCACGAGGCGGTCCACCCGGGTCCCCTCCTCGGCAGCGGTGACTATGTGCTCGCGGACTTCCGGCTCATCAGTCACGTCGGGTCCCTCCAGAGGGCGGGGCTTGGCCGGTGGACCCGCGGGGCGACGCGGCCTCGGCGGGCGACGCGGTATCGGCCGCACGGTCCTGCGTGGGCGACGCGGTATCGGCCGCGTCGTCGGGCCCGGCTGGGGGCGCCGGCGCCATGCCCGCGCCGGGGGCATCCGGGGCCGGGGGCGCCTCGGCACCCGGCTGGCCCCAGAGCAGCCAGACGACCAGGATGCAGACGCCTACCGTGATGCAGGAATCGGCGACGTTGAACACGGGGAACACGCGCGGGTCGATGAAGTCGGTGACCGTGCCGGCGCCGGCACGGTCTATGAGGTTGCCCATGGAGCCGCCGGCCACCAGCCCCAACGCGACCGCCACCCACATGCTCGCGGGCCTATAGCGCCACCAAACCCAAGCGATGGCCGCGAGCACGAACACGGCCACGCCGATGAAGAACCACCGCTGGCCTTGGAGCATCGAAAAGGCGGCCCCTTGGTTCTGGACGTGATCCAGCGCCAGCCACCCCGGGACGAGCCAGACGAGCCGATGCAGCGGCAGCTGAGCGCGGACGATGGTCTTGGTGACCTGGTCGGCGATCACCGCCGCCGCCGCGGTGAGCAGCAGGACGGGGAGTGGTTTGACTCGCATGAGGAAGGGCGCCCGAAGAACCTACAGGTTCTCCTCGGCCTCCTTGCATTCGATGCACAGGTCGGCGGCGGGCATGGCCTGCAGGCGGCCCTTGTCTATCTTCTTGCCGCAGCGGCCGCAGGTACCGTATTCGCCCGAGTCGATCCGGGCTATGGCGTTGTCCACTTGGCCCAGGAGCTCACGAACGTTCTGGGCGAGCTCCAGGTCCAGTTCCTTGCTGAACGTAGCGGTTCCCTGGTCGGCCATGTGATCGCGGTAGTTGTTCTCACCGCTCATGTCGGACAGCGCTTCGCGTCCGGCCTTCTCCAGGTCGTCCAGGTCCGAGGCCAGGCGGTCGCGCTCGGCGGTGAGGGAGGCGCGCAGCGCTGAGAGCGTCTTGGCGTCCATGGCACTGTCCTTAGTCGACGGGCGCGACTTCGCGGAATCGCCGCGAGCGCGCGTGGATTCCTTGTCTCGTCCCCTCGCCCATTGTGGCCCACGCTGTGGAAGCGGAGCAATGAGCCCCGAGCGTGCGGCGGCGGCCCGGGTCAGGCCGCGATAGTCCTACAACCTACTTACCACCGCCGCGCAGCGAGCGCACAGCTCCGGCTGGGCGGAGTCCGTGCCGATGTCCGTGCGAAGGTTCCAGCAGCGGGGGCACTTGGACCCCTCGGCCTGAGCGACGGTCACGGACACCTCGTCGCCGTCCGAGTCCACCACGTCGATCTCGGACACGATGAACAGGTCGGCCAGCTCGCGCGAGCCGCGGGCGCGCAGTGTGGCCGCCACCGCGGCCGGGGCCGCGATCGTGATCCAGGCCTCTTGGCTCTTGCCTATCGTCTTTGCGTTGCGAGCCTCCTCGAGCGCCCTGGACGCGATGTCGCGCACGCTCAGGACCGTGCCGTACTCCTCCAAGAGCCGCGCGGCCTCCTCGGCATTGTCGCTCACGAGCGGGACGTGGGCCCATCCGGCCAGCTGCACCGAGGCGGCGCCGTGGCGGAGCGCCTCGGGCATCGACTGGAAGACCTCCTCGGCGGTGAACGTCAGGATGGGCGCGACGAGGCGCACGAGGCTGCCCAGGATGGCGGCGAGCGCGCTTTGCGCGGCGCGGCGCTCGCGGCCCGCAGCCGCGTCCGCATAGAGGCGGTCCTTGAGCACGTCCAGGTACACGGACGACAGGTCCGTGACCGCGAACTGGTACAGGGTGTGGAACACGCGGTGGTACTGCCACTCGTCGTAGTACTTGGTCACAGCCTCCACTACGGCCGCGGTCCGCGCGAGCGCCCAGCGATCGAGCTCGAGCAGGTCGTCCCACGCCACGGCGTCGGTGGCGGGGTCGAAGTCGTAGAGGTTGGACAGCAGGAAGCGGAAGGTGTTGCGAAGGCGGCGATACGCCTCGCTGGTCCGGTCCAGGATCTCGTCGGACACGGAGACGTCAGCCGCGTAGTCCGACGACGCCACCCACAGGCGGATGACGTCGGCGCCGTAACGCTTCACGACTTCGAGCGGGTCCACCACGTTGCCGATGGACTTGGACATCTTGCGCCCCTCGCCGTCCACGATGAAGCCGTGGGTGAGCACGGTCTTGAACGGGGGCTCGTCATAGGCGCCCACGCTCGTGAGCAGCGAGGACTGGAACCAGCCGCGGTGCTGGTCGGAGCCCTCCAGGTACAGCTCTGCCGGGACGGCGCAGCTCTGGACGCGCCTCGAGCACGCTCGTGTGCGACACGCCGGACTCGAACCAGACGTCCAGGATGTCGGACTCCGGCTTGAGCTCCGAGCCCCCGCACCGAGGACAGGTCACACCCGCCGGGAGGTACTCGGCCGGCTTCTTTGTGAACCAGGCGTCAGCGCCCTCGGTCGCGAACAGGTGCTCCACGGCGGCGAACGTCGTGTCGTCGGCGACGGTCTCTCCGCAGGCCACGCACGTGAACACCGGGATGGGCACGCCCCACGCGCGCTGACGGCTGATGCACCAGTCGGGCCGGTCCGCGACCATGGACGACAGCCGGTTGATGGACCACCCCGGGACCCATTCCACCTTGCCTATCGCCGCGAGCGCGTGCTCGCGCAGATGCGTCGCGTCCATGGAGACGAACCACTGCTCGGTCGCCCGGAAGATGACGGGGTTCTTGCACCGCCAGCAGTGCGGGTAGCTGTGGGTGGTCTTGCCCCCGGAGACCAGCGTGCCGCGTTCCTGGAGCCACTCGATGATCTTGGGATTGGCGTCGTCCACGCACATGCCCTCGAAGGGACCGCCGCCCGCGTCGAACCTGCCGTCGTCGTCCACGGGCATAGGCGATGGAAGATCGAACTTCTGACCCACGAGGTAGTCTTCCTCGCCGTGCCCGGGGGCGGTGTGCACCGCGCCGGTCCCGGTCGCGAGCTCCACGTGGTCGCCGGTGACGATGACACCGGTGCGCTCCGGGAAGACGGGCAGGTGATACTCGAGGCCCTCAAGGTCGCGACCCTTCACGGTGGGGCCCACGATCCCGTAGTCCGACCAGCCGGCGACGGCCGCCACCTGCTCCACCAGCGCCTCGGCGATCACGTACAGCTCCCCGTTCGCGGCGACGGCCACGTAGTCGGCGCCGGGGGCGAGCGTCACGGCCACGTTGGCCGGGAGCGTCCACGGCGTCGTGGTCCAGATGATCACGAACGCGTCGCCCGGCTGGTCCGCCCACTGCGCCGGCTTGTCCGTGAAGCGGAACTTCACGTAGATGCTGTCCGAGGTCTCGTCGTGGTACTCGATCTCGGCCTCGGCAAGGGCCGTGTGGCAGTGGTAGCACCAGTGGATGGGCTTGCGGCCCTTGTAGATCATGCCGCGCCGGTACATCTCGGCGAAGACGCGGACGTCGCCGGCCTCGTAGCTGTGGTTCAGGGTCAGGTACGGGTCCTTGAAGTCGCCGCGCACGCCCAGGCGCTTGAACTCGTCGCCCTGGCGCTCGACGAAGCGCATGGCCCAGTCTCGGCACAGCTCGCGGATCTTGGCCTGCGAGACCTGCTTCATCTTCTCCGGGCCGAGCTTCTTCTCGATCATGTGCTCGATGGGCTGGCCGTGGCAGTCCCACCCCGGGACGTACGGCGCGCGATAGCCGCGCTGGGACTTGTACTTGACCACGAGATCCTTGAGCACCTTGTTGTAGGCGGTGCCCATGTGGATGTCGCCGTTGGCATAGGGCGGACCGTCGTGGAGGATGAAGGTCGGGCCCTGCTCGTTGGCTGCGAGGACCGCGTTGTAGATGTCCAGCTCGTCCCAGAACTCCATCCAGCCGGGCTCCCTGTTGGCCAGGTCGGCCCGCATCGGGAAGTCGGTCTGCGGCAGGTTCATGGTGGACTTGAAGTCCGGCTTGTCGCCCATCGCCCGTGTCCTCTCTGACGTCGTCTCGGGACGCAAAGAAGCGCCCCGTCCCGAAAGATGCCGGGACGAAGCGCTCCGATAGAGCTCTCCGCGGTACCACCCCGCTTGCGCGACTCGCTCAGCGCGCCGCACCACTCGGTCGCTCGATAACGGGAGCACCCGTCGGCGCCTACCCGGTCCGTTCGCCCGGACCGCTCGGGCCGAGGCATCGGAGGTGATCTTCAGGGCTCCGTCCGCCGCGGGCTCGCACCGTTCCCGCTCGCTGGAGGGCGCCGGTCGCCCCTACTCTTCCTCGTCACAGCCTCTGTCACATCGTGTCGCCGCTGAGCCATGGAACGCCGCGGCGTGGGTGGGATGGTAGCACACTCGGGCGTCCCCGAGCCGTCCTCGAGCTGTCCCCGCCGAGGACCGCCGCGGCCCCGCGCACCTGCCGCCGCAGGCTCCAACCTGCGCACCCGCGTGGGTGAGCCCTCGCCGCAGGGGTATCATCGGGACGGCGACCGACCGGGCAAGGAGGGACCACGTGAAGATCGGGATCATCGGACCGGGCAATATGGGTTCGGCTCTGGCGCGGCTTTGGGCCGCCAACGGCCACGAGATCATGGTCAGCTACTCACGCAGCGAGAACAAGCTGCAGGCGCTGGCCGATGAGCTCGGCGAGAAGGCCTCATGGGGCACACCCGAGCAGGCCGCCCGGTTCGGCGACGTGGTCGTCCTCGCCGTGCCGTGGTGGGCCATGCCGCAGGCGCTGTCGGCCGCGGGCGACGCGCTGGAAGGCAAGGTGCTCATCGACGTCACCAACCCGCTCAAGCACGACTACTCCGGCCTTGAGGTAGGCACCGACGACTCCGGCGGCGAGGTGATCCAGCGGATCAGCAGCGCTCGCGTCGTGAAGGCCTACTGCACGATCTTCGCCCGCAACCTCAAGCCCGAGGGCCCCGGCTTCGGTCATCACGATCCGGCGCTCTTCTACTGCGGCGACGACGCCGCTGCCAAAGACGCCGTGGTCCCGCTCATCGAGGAGACCGGCTTCCGCCCCGTGGACTCAGGGCCCCTGCGCAGCGCCCGCTACCTGGAGCCGATCGTCATGCTCAACATCGAGCTTGGCAGGACCCGCAAGCTCAAGCCGGACTTCCTGGTCACCCTGGTGGACCAGTAGGCCCAGGCCTCGCCCGGTGCGACTCCGCCGGGGCTACGCGCAGCGGCGCGTGGCTTCCCCGCGCTCGGGACCCACGGCAAGCTCCGATATCACCGCCGCGCGTGCCGAGGCCTCAGCTGCACGGTCGGGCATCCTGAGACGGTCGTAGACGCCCGACAGTCGCCTGAGCAACCTGGCCGCGAACCCGGCGGAGACTCCCGCGGGGGCGTTGCGCGTGGCCGCCCAGGCCTGCTCGAGCGTGGCGCGCATGCTCCCGAAAGCCTGATGGCGCTCGTAGAACGTGCTGGCCTCCCAGAGGACGAGCTCACCGGCGTCGTCGAAGGACCCGTCCGCGAGGGCTTCGGACACGGCCCAATCCCACGCCTCCGCGGCCTCTGACATGAGACCGCGGTTCTCCAGGTAGCGCGCGATCCGGCACCAGCTGGAAACGGCGAGCGCTCGGTCAGCGCCCTTCTCCACCCAAGCGGGCTCGATCGCAAGTTCCCGCATCGCCTCATCCCACACCCTTTGGCGTCGTGACAGCATCCCGATCACGTCCCTTCCTGAAGGCCGACGCGGCTTCCTCGCCGACCCGGTCTGACGTACACACGTTCGATTATCCCCGGGGGTCTGACACGAACTAACGCGGTGCGCGAGGACCGGGCGATCCGATGCCCGGGACCTGCGAACGCCGTGCCCGGAAGTGGCGGCTCCCTGTGCTAGCATGGCTCGGATGTCTTCCCCCACCTCAGGCTCGCCGGCGGCCTCGGCACGCGCATCGAGATTCGTGCGCGGCGTACGTTTGGGCACGCCCGTGCTGCTGGGCTACATCCCTATCGGCGCTGCGTTCGGGGTCATCGCGCGCACCACCGGTCTCACCCTCGTCCAGACGATCACGTGCTCCATGCTCGTGTTCGCGGGCTCCGGGCAGTTCATCGCCGTCGCGATGATGAAGGCCGGCGCGGACGTCCCGTCCGTGCTCGTCACCACCGGCGTCATCAATCTGCGCCACATCCTGTTCTCCACCACGCTGCAGCCGTACCTGCGCCACATCCCGCTGTCCCGCCAGGCGCTCATCGCGGCAGGCATCACCGACGAGAGCTTCGCCGTGAACGTGACCGACGCGCGCGGCGGCTCGGCCTCGGCCTCGTCCGTGGCCGGCGTGGAGTTCATCTCGTGGTCGGGATGGCAGATCGGGACGGCAGTTGGCGCCATCGCCACGGGGTTCATCGGCGATCCGGCGCGCTGGGGACTCGACTTCGCGATGACCGCGATGTTCAGCGCCCTGCTCGTGGCCACTGCCGAGGACCGCCACCACGTCGTCGTGGCCGCGATCGCCGTGGCACTCACCATCGGCCTGCTGCTCGTTCTGCCGGCACAGTGGTCGGTGTGGTCGATCGTCATCACGGCGGTCGTCGCGGCGGCCGTAGGCGCGGCGGTGTTCAAATGAGCCCCGTCTACGTCTGGAGCATCATCCTGGGCATGGCCGTGACCAACTACGTGCTCCGCGCCACCCCGTTCTTGGCGCTGGCGCGCGTGGACCTCCCGGCGTGGGCCAAACGCTGGCTCGACTTCGTCCCCGTCTCCGTGATGGCGGCGCTCGTCGCCGGCGAGGTCTTCCACCCGGGCGGCGCGTGGGTCGCCCCCTGGCACGACCCCTACCTGTGGGCCGCGCTCGGGACGGGCTTCGTCTACTGGAAGTGGCGCAGCCTCATCGGGGCCACGATCGTGGGCATCGTGCTCTTCGTCGCGGCGCGCTGGCTGCTGGGCTTCGTGCCGTTCTAGGGTTGCGCAGCGGAAGTCGGCGGTCGCACCGAGGACGGCGCAGGCCTAACGCAGGCGGACTTCCGTGACGCGACACTAGTCGGGCAGGACCCAGCCGGGCAGCAGATCGCGGGAGCGGCGCAGGTCCGTGCGGTGCTCGCGGCAATCCGGGTCGTACCTGGCCAGCTCCGCCCAGAACCGCGGCGAGTGATCGAGCACCCGCAGGTGCGCCAGCTCGTGGAGGATCACGGCGCGCGCGAGCTCCTCGGGCAGGAAGAGCAGGTCCACCGACAGGCGGATGTCGCCGCGTGCCGAGCAGCTCCCCCAACGTGAGCGCGGCCACGTCACCGTGACCCCGGCCGGGACGAGCCCGGTCTCGAGCGCCAGCCGTCGCGCCAGCCGAGGCAGCTCCCTGGCGGCGGCGCGCCGGGCCCAGCGCCTCAGGGCGGCGCGGCACTCGGCGGGGTCGCCCACGTTGCCCGAGAGCACCACCCTGCCGGCGAGCTCCCTGGCGCGGACGCCCGGCCCCGACCCCTGACGACGCTCCACGACATAGCGCAGCGCCACCCCCGGGAGCGGGATCACGGTGGGGAGCGGCTCGGCCCGTTTGCTCTCGATGGCCTGGGCCGCGGACTCCACGCGAAGGCGCGCGCGCACGATCCAGTCGGCGCTCTCGCGCACGAACTGCTCGGCCACGGAATGCGGCGTGCCGCGTGGGACCGTCACGAGCACCGGCCGCCCCGACAGCACCCTCAGGCGCACGCGGCGCGCGCGGGGGTTCACGCGCACCTCGAACTCGGGGAGCGTGCCGAAGCCGTCGAAGAGAGTGAGCGCCTCGTTCACGGATCGCCCGCCGGCCTGCCCAGCGCGGCGTCGAGCTCAGCGGCGGAGACCCCGTTCACGCGCAGGATCTTGTGGCGCGAGGAACCGCCTCGCTCCACGGTCACGGAGCTCTTGGGGACCCGCAGCGCGGAGGCCACCGTCTTGCACACGGCGGCGTTGGCTCGCCCCTCGTCCGGCGGGGCGGTGACGCGCACGACCAGCTCGTCGCCGCGCCAGCCGTCAACGGCGTCCTTGCCGCTGCGCGGCGTGACCACCACGGCGAGCTTCACTCCTTGGGCGCCCACGGCGGCGAGCCTGCCCGTAAAGCCCGCAGCGTCAGTCGATCTCCTCGATGTCGGAGTCGCGCTCCGCCGAGCCCATCGTCGCGCCAAAGCTCGGCAGTGTGAACTCGGCCGGGTCCGTGAAGTGCGGCACGCCGGCGTCCGAAGTCGGCCGGCGGGGCGACCTCGCCCAGCGTCAGGCTCTGCGCACCCGCCCCTGCCGAGGGCCCGGGCGAACCCAAGGACGGCCCGGGAGCCGGAGCGGGCTCGGGCGCGGGCGCCGCCTGGGGAGCCCATCCCTGCGGCGCAGGCGCAGTCGCGGGCGCGGCGGGCGCGGCCGCGGGAGGGGCAGGCTCGTAGACCGGCGCCGGCGGGGCGGCCGGCATGAGCTGGGTCTCGTCAGTGGCAGGCGTGGGCGCAGGAGCGGGCGCGGCTTCGGGCGCGGGCGCGGGCGCGCCCAGGCCGGCAGCGGGCTCGATGGCGGGGACCGCGCTGGGCGGACGGTTCATCGACTCGGCGGCGCGACGCTCGGTATCGGCGACATCCTCGGGCGACGGGAAGTCCTCGGGCAGCGCGACCGCGTCGAGCTCGGTCATGTGACCCTGCAGCAGCGCGGTCATGGCCTCGCGGTACTGCTCCTCGGCCTTGCGGATGCGCAGGACCTCCTGCTGCACGCGCTGCTTCTCGGCCAGGGCGTCGCCAACGATCTGCTGAGCCCGTAGGTCCGCTTCGCGGATCATGAGCTCGGAGCGCTTGCCTGCGTCCGTCTCGACGTCCTCGGCGTGCTTCTGGGCCACGAGCAGGGTGTTCTGGAGCGTGTCCTTCATGTCCTCGTAGGACTTGATGCGATCCGCCATGGCCTGGAGCCGCTCGTTGAGGTCCACGTTCTCCTTGAAGAGCCGCTCGTACTCGTCGGCCACCTCGTCGAGGAACTGGTCCACTTCCTTCTCGTTGTAGCCGCGCAGCGACGTGCGGAACTCCTTGTGATGGATATCGAGAGGCGTGAGCTTCATGACGTACGGCTCCTTCGATCAGACACTGGCTAGCGAAGCACCATTCGAACAAGATACTGCAGTCCCCAGATGACCAGGATGGCCACCCAGGGCGAGAAGTCGATCATCCCCATGGTCGGTACGATACGCCTGAAGATGCTCAGGTAGGGCTCCACGATGCTCGCGAGCACCCGGTAGATCTCCTCGAAGAACCCGGAGACCGGGAACCACGACATCAGGACGTAGATGATGATGAGCCACGCGTAGAAGTTGAGTATCTGGCTGATTATCAGGCCGGGCGTGAAGATCATCAGCCCTCGAGCTCCTTGGCGCGCTTCACGGCCGCGGCGACGGCGGAGGCGATCGAGGTGGTGAATCCGCCGGCGTCGAGCGCCTCCACGGCGGCGATGGTGGTCCCGCCCGGGCTCGAGACCCCGTCGATGAGCTGCTGCGGATGCTGGCCGGTCTCCTCTAGCAGAGCGACCGTGCCGGTGATCGTGCGCATCGCCAGGAGCTGCGCCACGTCGCGCGGAAGGCCCTGGCGCACGCCGGCCCGCGCGAGAGCGTCCACGAAGAGCGCCACGTAGGCCGGACCGGACCCCGAGATGGCCGTGGCCGCGTTCTGGTAGCCCTCGGCAAGGATGATGGCCGAGCCCACCGCGCTGAACAGCGCGGTCACGGCGGCGACCTGCTCATCGGTGGCCTCGGAGCCGCCGGAGACCACGGTCATGGCCTGCCCCACGAGCGCGGGCGTGTTGGGCATGACGCGCACGACGGCGGTGCCCGCCGGGAGGTGGCTCTCAAGGCGGGCGGCGGAGATGCCGGCCGCGATGGACACGACCACGGCGCCGGGCGCCAGATCGGGCGCGATGGCCGAGGCGACATCATCGATGACCTGCGGCTTCACCGCCAGCAGCACCGTGTCGGCAGCCTCGAGCGCCTGGGCGGCGTCCTCCGCGACGCCTACCCCGTGCGTAGCCGCCAGCTCCTCGCGTCGCTCGGCCACGGGCTCAACGACGGTCATCGAGGCGGCGTCCAGCGCACCGGCCGCGACGAGGCCGCCCACGATCGCCTCTCCCATGCGGCCGCCGCCGATCACGACGAGTCGTCCGATGCCCTCCACATGCCCTCCTATCGAAGTGCGGCCCGCTCGACGGCGGGCCGCACGATCACTGCACGATGCCGCGCGATGCGGCCCGCATCACGCCTCGAGCGTGAACAGGCCCTTGTCCTTGAGACGCCGCCGGTCCTCGGCCGTGACGTCCACGTTCCGCGGCGTGAGCATGAAGACCTTCTCCGAGACCTTCTGCAGCCCGCCGTCCAGGCCGTACGTGAGGCCCGACGCGAAGTCCAGGAGCCGCTTGCTCAGGTCCGCGTCCGTGGAGGCGAGGTTGACGATCACCGGGGTGCCCGTCTTGAACTTGTCCGCGATCGACTGCGCCTCCGAGAACGCGCGAGGCTCCACCACGTGCATCTTCATCTGCGGGGACGAACCCACGGAAGCCAGAGGCGGGCGGTCGTACGACGGCCGCGAGGGAGGCGCGTACTCCGCGGGCGCCCCGCCGCTGCGCGAGCCTGCCGAGTCACCGGAGAACGGCCGCGCCATCTCGTCGAACGAGCCGCGGTTGGCGCCTCGGGCGCGCTCCACGTCCGGCTCGCGGTCCACGCGACGCACCGTGGAGTTGCCTCCGTACGGGGTCGTGTACTCCTGCGGACGGGCCAGCTCGGGCCGGCCTTCGCCTCTTCGTAGTACTGCTCCTCGTCCTCGCCCTCGTACTCGTCGGCGAGACCGAGCCAGACCTTCATCCTCTGGAAAGCGCCCACGCTGGTCTCCTTGTACGTCCGTGGATGGTGCGGATGGCGCTACTTCCCAAAGATCGCGCGCCCGACGCGAACGATCGTCGCGCCCTCTTCGACGCCGACCTCGAAGTCGTTCGTCATGCCCATGGAGAGCTCCGTCAAGATCTACGTCATTGAAGCGCATACCTGCGTAATGCGCAAACAGGTCGGGCGAGGTCCCGGAAGACCAGTCGCACCGCCTCGGCTCGCGTCAGCGGAGCCATCGTCATCAGGCCTCTGACCTCGACGTTCGGTCATCCCGGCGGCCGCCTGGAGGACTCCTCGACCTCGCTCGGGCGCCAGTCCGTGCTTGGACTCCTCGCCGCTCACGTTGACCTCGAGCAGGACCGGCTGGACGCACCTCGAGCGAGGCGGCCTTGCGGTCGATCGCCTGGAGCAGCTTGAGCGAGTCCACGCGAGTGGATCAGGAACGCCTTGCCCGACGACCATCCCGCACCTTGTTGGTCTGCAGCGTGCCGATGAAGTGCCAGCGCACGTCGGGGAACAGCCCTGCTTGGCCACGAACTCCTGAGCGCGGTTCTCGCCGAAGTCGCGGCACGCCGGCGGCGATCGCCTGGCGGATCTCGGCCGGCCCGACGGTCTTGGTCACCGCGACGATGGTGACGTCGCGCGGGTCGCGTCCGACGCAGTCGGCCGCGTCCGCGACCCGCTTGCGGACGGACCGCGTAACGCTCGGCTATCGCGCTCACGCCGGCGCTCAGGCCTCGGCCCGATCGACGGTGCCGTCCGAAGTCGCCCGTCACCATGTAGCTGATGCGCTCGCCGATGTCCACGGCGTTGTCCGCGATACGCTCGAGGTAGCGAGACGGCCAGGACCATCTGACTGGCCCACTCGATCGTCGTCCTCGTCCTGGAGCCGCGCGAGCTCCCGGAAGAACTGCTTGTACAGGTGGTCGATCGGCTCGTCCAGCTCGGCGAGCTTGAGCGCGAGCTCGCAGGTCGTTGCGGTCGAGCGCCTCGAGCATCGCCTCCAGCACGCGGTACACGAGGTTGCCCTGCGCCTCGGATGAGGTCGTAGAGGGTCTGCGGGCCCTTCGTACGCGGCGGTGCGCCGAGCCGCCTTCGCGATGTTCACCGCCGAGGTCGCCCATGCCGCTCCATGTGCATGGTCATGTACGTCAGCGAGTAGAGCAGCCGCAGGTCGCGGGCGACCGGGAACTGCGTGGCGATGATCTCGAGCGCGCGCTCCTCGACGCCGACGCGTGCGCCGGTCGATCTCGTCGTCGCCGTCCACGACCGTCTCGGCCAGGTCGATGTCGCCCTCGACCAGCGGCCTTCACCGCGTCGACGTGTCTGGTTCTCGATGACGACGTCCGACGAGCGAGCGATCTCCATCTTCAGGTCCTTGAGTTCCTGCCGGAAGCTCTCGCGCATGCTCTGCAGTCTCCTTCGGTCGGTTCCTGGCCGCAGATTATACCGCCCCCCGTCGCCGCCCTTCCCCACCGTCCCGACGCCCGTTCGGACCGCGACGGCGTCACGCGGGCGCGCCTACCCGAACCGGCCGGTGATGTAGTCCTCTGTGCGCTTGTCCTTCGGGCGACGTGAACAGCTCGGCCGTGCGCCCGAACTCGATCGAGCTCGGCCGGCTCGCCCTGCTCCTCCTGCAGGAAGAACGCGGTGAAGTCGCTCACGCGCGCCGCCTGCTGCATGTTGTGCGTGACGATGATGATCGTGATGCGAGTCCTTGAGCTCGGCCATCAGGTCCTCGATCCTTCTGGACCGACGTGGGGTCGATCGCCGAGCACGGCTCGTCCATGAGCAGGACCTCGGGCTGCGACCGCGAGCACGCGCGCGATGCACAGCCGCTGCTGCTGGCCGCCGGAGAGCGTCAGCCCGCCTCGGCCCAGGATGTCCTTGACCTCTTTCCAGACGTTCGCGCGCTCGAGCGACTCCTCGACGATGTCGTCGAGCTCCGACTTCTTCTTCACGCCCGTGCAGCCGAGGCCCGAACGCGACGTTGTCGTAGATCGACATCGGGAACGGGTTCGGCTGCTGGAAGATCATGCCGACGCGCCGGCGCAGGTCCACGGGGTCGACGCCCGGGGCGTAGATGTCGGCGCCGTCGAGCGTGACCTTGCCCGTCGACCGCGTGCCCGGGATCAGGTCGTTCATCCGGTTCAGGCACCGCAGGAACGTGGACTTGCCGCAGCCGCGACGGGCCGATGAACGCCGTGACGTGCGTGCTCGCTTGATGCCCACGGTGATACCGGTGAGCGCGTGGAAGTCGCCGTAGTAGAAGTCGAGGTTGCGGACCGCGATCTTGTCGGTCTCGGAGAACGCCTCCGGGCCGCCGGACGACGGGGTCGCGCGGCGAGCGGCGATGTCGGTCATCCCTGCAGCCTCCTGTTCCGTGCGCACGAGCCAGTCGGGCCGATGAGGTTGAACCAAGGATCATGATCATGAGCAGCAGCGCCGTACCGTACGCCGCGTTCAGGTTGATGCCTTCCGTGGCGAGCAGGTACAGGTGCACGGTCATCGAGCGGCCGGGGTCCAGCGGCGAGAGCGGCAGGTTGAGCATCGTGCCCATCGTGTAGATGACGACGGCGGTCTCGCCCACCGCGCGGCCCGTCGCGAGGATGATGCCGGTGAGGATGCGTGGCGTCGCCGCCGGCAGCACGATCGCGGCGCACGGTCTGCCACTTGGTGGCGCCGAGCCCGTAGCAGCCCCAGCGGATGTAGCGCGGCACCGCGCGGATGGCTTCCTCGGTGGTGCGCATGACGATCGGCAGCATGAGGAACGAGAGCGCGAGCGCTCCCGAGAGCATCGAGAACCCCAGGTGCAGCGCCTCGACGAAGAAGCGCGAGGCCGAACAGGCCCATGACGATCGACGGCACGCTCGCCAGCGAGTCGGCCGCGAAGCGGATCGTGTGCACGAGCCGGCCCTGCACGGCGTACTCGGCCAGGTAGACGGCTGCCAGGATGGCGACCGGCGTGACGATCAGCATCGCGAGCCCGGTGACGTACATCGTCGCCACGATCGTCGGGCAGATGCCGCCCTCGGCGTTCACGCCGTGCGGGAAGCGTGAAGATGAACGCGGATGACAGCTGGCCGATGCCGTTCACGAACACGTAGAGGATCAGCGCGCCGAGCACGAGCGACGGTGATGCCGGCCGCCGAGCCACAGGCACGCCGAGCGCGATCGCGTTCGTGACCGGCGCGTTCACGTCACGTCCTCCGCGTCCTGCGGCTCCGCCGATGCGCGACACGAGCCGCACCGCCGCGACGAAGCGCCATCGAGATCAGGAACAGGACGATCGCCATGCCGAACAGCGCCGTGCGGTGGTCGCCGGTCGCGTAGGACATGTCGATGACGATCTGGCGTCGTGATCGTCGAGAACGGCGCGAAGATGCTGGCGGGGATGACCGGCGCGTTGCCCGACGACCATGACGACCGCCATCGTCTCGCCGATCGCGCGGCCCATGCCGAGGATCGATCGCGTCGATGATGCCGATCTTGCGCCGCGGGCAGCAGCACCCGGTAGATGGTCTGCCACGTGGTGGCGCCCATCGCGTAGCTGGCCTCGCGGATCCCGTCGGGGATGGAGCCGCAGCGCGTCCTCGGACAGCGTCGCGATCGTGGGCACGATCATGATCGCGAGGATGATCCATACCGCCGAGCGAGCCCGAGCCCGAGCTGTCCCGCTCACGGCGGCGATGACCGGCCGGAGCACGAGCAGGCCGAAGAAGCCGTAGACGACCGACGGGACGCCGGCCAGCAGCTCGACGGCGGGACGCACGACGGCGCGCACCCGCGGGCTGGCGACCTCGGACAGGAAGACGGCGGTGCCGATCGCCAGCGGCGTGCCGAGGACGAGCGCACCGAGCATGACGAGCGAAGGAGTCCGAACGAGCATCGGCAAGATGCCGTACTGCGGAGGCGTGGCGGTGGGAGCCCACGTCATCCCGAACAGGAACGGCATCGACGCCGACCTTCACGAAGATGGGCCATCCCGCCAGCCCGACGAACAGGAAGATGAGCGCGACCGCCGACGACGGCGATGCACGCGCAGGCCAGGAAGAGGTGCCTGGAGCGTCCGCTCCTTGAGGTAGGTGGACCTCGAGGTGAGCTTGAGGCTACGGCTGTCGGCCTCAGCCCGAGGCTCGGTCATGGAGACGTCGCGACCCGCCATCAGCGGCGCTCTCGCGTCTCGCCGTGCGGTCTACGCGCTCGGGCCGGCCCCGCATCACTGGTTCTCCTTGATCGGGAGGAAGCCCGCCTCGGCCACAGCGTCACGCTGCACCGCCGAGGAGAGCACGAAATCGACGTATGCCTTGGCGAGGCCCGTGGGCTCGCCCTTCGTGAAGAAGTGCAGCACGCGGTGGATCGGGTACTTCCCGTTGCGCACCGTCGCCGGCGAGGGCGCCACGCCGTCGACGGACAGCGCCTTGACCTGACCGTTGACGAAACCGAGCGAGATGTAGCCGACGGCGCCTTGCGCCTGCGCCCACGACCGCGCGCACCTGTCCGGTGCCGGGAAGCACCGCCGCGGTCGGGTCGAAAGGGACGCCCTTGAGCACGATCTTGTCGAACGCGTCCCGCGTGCCCGAGGCCTCGTCGCGGTTCACCAGCAGGATGGGCATGTCGGGGCCGCCGACCTCGCTCCAGTTCTTGAGTCTTGCCCTCGAAGATGCGCCGCACCTGCTCGGTCGTGAGGTTCTTGACGGGGTTGGCCGGGTTCACGATCACGGCGATGGCGTCGTAGGCGATGGGCGTGTCGACGAGGCCCAGTCTTGAGCTCGGCACCCTTGAGCTCGCGCGACGACGTCCCGATGTCGCTCGAGCCGCTCGTCACGCTCTCGATCCCCGCCGAGGACCCTACTCCGGACACCAGCACCTTCACGCCTGGATGGGCCGCATCGAACATCTCGGCCGCGACCTCGGCGATGGGCAGGATGGTCGTGGAGCCGGTCACGGTCACGTGCTGGGAGGCGCTCCTATCGGCGCAGCCGCCCAGGGGGATGGCGACGAGCGCCGCCACCGCGGCCACACATATGAGAGTGCGGCGCAGCGTCACTCGGTCACGCCCGGATCGCGGCGAGCGCGCCGTGGCGTCCCGTGACGCCCTCGGCACGATAGGAATAGAAGAGCTCGGGTTCTTCGACCGTGCACTTGCGCAAAGCGAGGACCCTCTCGTCGGTCATGCCGGACTCCTGCAGCGAGGCGCGCACCGCAGCTTCGAGGTCGACCCTCGCCTCGGTGGCCGAGCGGATGCTAACAGAATGATTCACCGATGCAAAACGGTCGTGAAACGCGCCGGCCAGGTCGGCTGACACGACGTAGTGCGCACCGCAGACGTGCGGGCCGATGTACGCCGCCAGGGAAGCCGGTTCCGTGCCCGCGAACTCGGCGAGCCGGGCCGCGGCCGATCCCGGCAGGCCCGTGAGCGCGCCCTTCCACCCCGCGTGCACGACCGCCACCGCTCGCCGGGGGCTCTCCGCGACGAGGATGACAGGTACGCAGTCGGCGTACATCAGTAGCAAAGGTGCGCCGGTCGCCGAGGTGAGCAGAGCGTCGGTGCCCGGTACCGGCGGACGGCCCTTGGCGGCGCGGGCACCTCGGCCTGCGTCTGCGTCGGTGACCCGGGCGATGGTGTCACCGTGGACCTGCTCGGCCGTCACCAGCCGCGCTGGGTCCAGCCCCAGCGCCTGGAGCAGCCGGCGGCGGTTCTCGTCGACGCGGGTCGGATCGTCGCCGGTGTGCGCCGCGAGGTCGAGCGAAGCGTACGGGGCGTCGCTCACTCCCCCGGCCCGGGTCGAGAAGGCGGCCACGATGCCCGAGCGGTCGGCGAGGGCTTGGTCGGCGAACAGCAGCAGCCCGCCTGTCTCGACCGGTTGCAGCACAGGTGAGGGCCTCGCTGGACGCATCAGATGCTTCCTCGCTGACATTCAGGTTCAAAAAGGGAGCTATAAGGGGGTGGCAACGTTTCCCACTTGTTGATAATGGAAACGGTTACTGAGACGTCCGGCTCGCCTCGGATTGGGGAGGACACATGGCTAGCATAGACTTCGGACGGGCCTTCGGGAGTCCGTACAAGGATCAAAGCTGGGTGGTGAAGACGCTGCTCGGCGGGGTGTTCGCGTTCATCCCGATCGTCAACTTCGTTGTCGGTGGGGCGCTCGTGGAGCGGATCAAGAACGTCGCTTCGGGCGACGAGAACCTCCCCGAGTGGAGCGACTTCGGCTCGATGTGGGTGAAGGGCCTGCTCTTGGCGGTTGCGGGCTTCATCTACGCGCTTCCCGCGATCATCATCATCGGCATCGGATTCATGCTGGCGATCGGCGCCGCCGCAGCCGGCGGAAACGACCAGTCCGGGGGTTTCGCAGCCGCCGCGGGTGGCTCCCTGTGTCTGTTCTACTTCATCGCGATCATCTACATGATCGCCGTGTCTGTCCTGCTCTACGCCGCGGTCGTCAACTTCGCCATGAAGGGCAGCTTCGGCGCGTTCTTCGAGTTCGGCGAGATCTTCGCGAAGGTCCGCGAAGGCAACTACTTCATGGCGTGGATCTTCGCGATCATCGCGTCGTTCGTGTACGGCCTGGTAGGCATCATCCCGTTCCTGGGCTGGCTGCTCACCTTCTTCGCCGAGTACCTCGGGATCATGACCGCCGGCCATCTGCTCGGGCAGTGGGCCGCGGGCGTCTACGGCCTGCCCGGTCCGGGCGCGATGGCCACGGCTCCGGCCGGCTACGCGCCTCCCGCGGCCCCCGGTGGCTACACGCCTCCGCCCGCGCCTCCGGCGCCCGGCGGCTACGCGCCTCCTCCCGCTCCTCCCGCGGCTCCGCCCGCACCCCCGGCGCCGCCCGGCGGCTCCGCCCGCGCCTCCGCAGGCGCCTCCCCAGGCAGCACCGCAAGCGCCTCCCGCGGCTCCGCCTGCTCCTCCTGCCGCTCCGCCCGCACCTCCCGCACCGCCGGCGTAGCGAACCGCACGCAACGCTGCACGAAGGCCCGCGACCTGCCAGGTCGCGGGCCTTCGTCTTGGCGCTACGGTGCTACCATCGATCCATGCCCACCGCTCAGCAGCAGCAAGCTCCCGAGACCACCCCGGCTGCCGCCCAGGCGCCGGTAGGCACGCTGACCCGGTCAGTCGCTCTCGGAGCTCTCGCCAGCGCCACCGTGGTGGGACTCCCGCTCGCGCTCGGAGGTCTGCTCGACACCGTGTCGGGGGCCGCGACCTTCGATGACCGTCGCGTCCTCGAAGCCGGCCGTCGCCCGGGACGGAGCTGGATCGACGGGTGCTTGGCGCTCCTGGGGGCCTTCGCGTGGCTCCTGCCCGGTCCCATCGTCTTCGGGGCCGCATGGCTGGGCGCCGTGTCCGCCTCAGGACGCTCGAGCGGCTCCTTCGACGCGCTGTACTTCGCCCTTCTCTGCGCCACGCTGACCTACCTGCTGGCGGCGTCCGTGTTCGCCTCGGCGGGGGTAGCGGATTTCGCCGTGCGCAGGCGCTGGCGCGGCATGTTCGACGTCGTGGCGTTGCGGCAGCGTCTCTTGGCGCAACCGGGGTTCACCAGCGCGTGGGCGCGTTCCCTGATGGCCGTCGCGATCGCCTGCGCCGCGGGCATCGCCGCACGATGGCTCGCAGGCTCGGTGGTGGTAGGCGTCATGGCGGCGTCGGTGGCCCTCTTCTTGGCGCTCGTGCCGGCCGCATTCGCCTGGGCCTCGCTAGCGCGATCGTCGTACGGCCTGCTGGCCGCCGTGCCCGATGCCGAGGTCGACTGCACCGATCCCGCATGCCCAGTCTGCACCCGCTCGCACCCAGGAAGATCGAAGGGCGACGAGGCTTACCTCGTCGCCCTTCCTCACGCGCCGCGATCCAGGGTCGGCGGCGTGAAACCTGTCGCTCGTCTACTGCCGGCGCCTCAGGAACGCCGGGATGTCCAGGTCGTCGTCGGACATGGGCTCGAAGCTCGGGACCTCGACCTGGCCGGTCGCGTCCTGCGTGAACTCCATGGCCTCCTGGCGCCTGCGCGCCCTCGAAGCCGGTCGCGATGACCGTGACGCGGATCTGATCCGTCATGGCGTCGTCGATGACGGCGCCGAAGATGATGTTCGCTTCCGGGTGCGCGGCTGCAGCCACGACCTCGGCCGCCTCGTTGACCTCGAACAGGCCGAGGTCGCTGCCGCCCGCGATGGAGAGAAGCACGCCCTGCGCGCCCTCGATGCTGGACTCGAGCAGCGGGCTGGCGATGGCGGCCTTGCGCGGCGTCTGCGGCGCGGTTGTCGCCGGACGCGACGCCGATGCCCATGAGCGCCGAGCCGGCCTCCTGCATGATCGTGCGCACGTCGGCGAAGTCCAGGTTGATCAGGCCCGGGACCGTGATGAGGTCCGTGATGCCCTGCGTGCCCTGGCGCAGCACGTCGTCGGCGATGCGGAAGGCGTCGAGGATCGACGTCTTCTTCTCGGCGACCTGGAGCAGCCGGTCGTTCGGGATGACGATGAGCGTGTCCACGACGCTCTCTGAGGCGCTTGATGCCCTCGTCGGCCTGCGAGCGCGCGCTTGCGGCCCTCGAACGCGAACGGGCGCGTGACGACGCCTACGGTGAGGGCGCCGATCTCCTCCTTGGCGATCTGCGCGATCGACGGGCGCGGCGCCGGTGCCGGTGCCGCCGCCCTCGCCCGCGGTGATGAAGACCATGTCGGCGCCCTGCAGCGCCTCCTTGATCTCGGCCGCGGTTCTCCTCGGCGGCCTGGAAGCCCACGTCGGGATCGGCGCCCGCGCCCAGACCCTTGGTGAGGTTCACGCCGATGTGGACCTTGTAGTCGGCGTCGGACATGAGCAAGGCCTGCGCGTCGGTGTTCACGGCGATGAACTCGACGCCCTTGACGCCCGCCTCGATCATGCGGTTGACGGCGTTGGTGCCGCCGCCGCCCGATCCCGACGACCTTGATGACGGCGAGGTAGTTCGCTCCGGTCTCGAGCATGATTCCCCTCCACGATCCGGCTGCATGGCCCGCGCTCGACGGGCAGCACCCTCGGTGTATCCAAACCCTCAAGTAAGACTTTATGGTATAGAGCTAACGGTAAAGCTTTGCACAAACCTTACCCCGAGCGCAAGCGTATCTCACTTGCCGGAGAAGTGACGGATAGGCGGCCCGGACAAAGGTGGCGGACGCAGCGCGGCCCGGGGACATCCCCGGGCCGCCGCCAAGCCGCGCGCCTTTGGTCCAAGAGCGGGGTCCCGGCTACCGCGTAAGGACCTGCGTGCCTATGTCTACCTGCGGATACAGGACCAGGACGTCGTAGTTGTGCATGCGGATGCACCCATGGCTCGCGTAGGTCCCGATGCTCGAGTCGGTGTCGGTGCCGTGGAGGTTGTAGGCGGTGTACTCGTACACGCCGTTGCGCAGTCTGAAGAGCCGCATCTTGCGCGGGCCGAAGACACCGCTCGAGATGTACTTCTCGCCGATGCGCCAGATCGCATGGGGCGTGGGCAGCGAAGGCCGGCCCGTGGCCACCGGGTACCGGTTCTTGAGGACGTCGTCCTTGATCCAGTACAGCTTCAGCTCCTCGGTGGAGATGATGATTGCCGTGTGCCAGTCAGGCGGGTACGAGACCAGGCCCATCCTGTACGTGCAGCTCGTCTTCCCGCCGGGATTGCCGGTGACGATCTGGATGGAGACGTTGCTCGCCGTGTTCCACACCTTGCCCAGGTTCACCGTACCGTCGCTGTAGGGGTTCCCCTGCGCCTCGTAGCGGCCGTTCACGTATGCCACGACGTACGTGGTGGCCTTGTCCACTCGCACTTCGATAGGGATCGACCGGCCCACCCACTGCCCGGGCACGACGTTCATGAGCTGGCCCTTCCCGGGCTGCAGGTAGCACACGACGTCGAACTCGGGTGCGCTGATAGGGGTCGGCGACGACTCGAGCGAGGCCGTGAGATGGTACTTCCTCGGCAGAGGGAAGTAGATCCTCCTGAGCGCGGTGGACCGGCCCGGGTATCCACGGACCTTGGCGACCACTTCGCCGTTCCGGAACACCGTGACGGTCCCGGTAGGATCGCTCGAGGCGAGCGACACCGAGAACGCGACCGACGATGTCGTCGCCGTGCGCGGTCCCTTGATCGTGAGAGCGAAGGCCGCCGAGGGCGCGAGCGCACCCAGCGCGAGCGCGATCACGAGGAGCACCGCGAACGACCAGCCCCTCCGGGCTGACGACGACGGATGTATCCGCGAACCGGTCATCTTGGCCTCCCCCTTCAGGTTACTTGCCGAGTCCCCTCCATACCGGGCGGTCTACGGACCGCACGTCGATGAACACGACCTGGCCCTTCTGGTCGGTCAGTATGCGGCGGGCCAGGTAATCCTTCTTATCCAGTTGTTTTGCCGTCCCCACCAGTATCTCAACGCCCGGGGTGACGAACAACGCCGTCTCGTCCACCGTGCGGGCGCTCACGTACTGGACGAGCATGCGCAGCGCGGGTGAGATGCCGTCGACGACCGCCACGGCGTTCGCCAGCTGCTGGCTCGACGGCGGCAGGCCCGCTCTGGGCGACGGGATCGCCGGGGCGTCCTTGATGAGCGGAAGGGGCGCCTTCGGGTTCGCCGTGGCCGTCGCGATCATCGTGCCGGTCGCGTCCAGCAGCCACCGCCCACGCCCACCGAGGTCCACAGCGGCCAGAGGGACCCGCTCCCTCACGACGATGCGCAGGGTGTCGGGGAACTCCCGCTGGATGCTCGCGTCGGCGACCCATGGGTCGCGCTCCAGACGCGCGAGCATCGCCGCCTCGGGCACCCGCAGCAGCGTGGTGTCCGGCGGCAGTCCCGCGAGTTGGGTCACGCGGGCGGCCGTGAGGTGGCTGTTGCCCGCCACCTCCACGTTCGTGATGGCGAAGGCACTGGACCGATAAAGCGCTACCCATCCCACGACCGAGATCACGACGAGCCCGGCGAGGACGCCGATGATCACGCGATTGCGCAGCTGACGCGACGCGAGACGCCGCTCGCGCTCGTCGCGCTTGCCCGCAGCGAAGCGCTCCGCGCCATGCGAACGCTTGGGCCGTTCGGCGTGCTCCGCTATGCCGGCTCGGCCTCCGGTGACGGCCGCGGCCTCCTTGGCAGGGGCCTTCAGCGCCCCCGGTTTCGTCTTGCCCAACGCCGGGGGTTGGCCGGATCCGCGCCTGGACACCTTGGCGCGGGTGCCCGCCTTGGGCGACTTGGGCACGGCGGGTTCGGCGACGCGGCGCGTCTGGTCCGGGCTGATGTAGACGGCCTTACGCTTCCTCGAACCTCCCGAGGAAGCGGATCTCCGGTCGGAGCTCGATGCCATGGTCCCGTCTCACCGCCTCGGCGACGTCACGCATGAGCATGACCACGTCGGCGGCCTTGGCGTCGCCGGAGTTGACGATGAAGTTGGCGTGCTTCTCCGAGACCACGGCTCCGCCCACGCGGCGGCCCTTCATCCCGCTGGCCTCGATCAGCGATCCTGCCGAGGGTCCCTCGGCAGGATTGCGGAAGACGGACCCGGCGTTGGGCTGCGAGAGCGGCTGGTTGTCCTTGCGCGCTTTGAAGTAGCGCTCCATCTCGGCACGGATGCGCTGGGGGTCCCCCGCGCTCACGCGGAGCTCGGCCTCCACGATGATGCCGAGGCGGTCCAGGCCGCTGGCGCGGTACGCCCAGGGGATCTCGACGCCACGGAGGCGCCGCAGGCCCTCGCCCGGCACGAACACCGTGACCGACTGCGTGACGTCGCCTATCCAGCCCTTGTTCGCGCCGGCGTTCATGGCCAGCGCGCCGCCGAACGTCCCGGGTATCCCCACGGCGAACGCCAGGCCCTCTAGCCCGGCCTTGAAGGCGTCTTGGACGAGCGCCGCGAGCATCGTGGCCGCGCCGGCCCGGATGTAGCCTTCCTCGGCATCGATGACGTGGCGGCGGAACTCGTTGCCCAGGAGCACGACCGCACCCTCGTAGCCCTCGTCGGAGACGAGCAGGTTGGTGCCCTTGCCCACGACGGTGAACGGGACCTCCTGGTCCAACAGCACGTCGGTGGCCCGCTTCAGGTCGGGCAGCGTCTCGGTGACGATGAAGAGCGCCGCCGGACCGCCGATGCGCCACGACGTGTGGCGCGACATCGGCTCGTTGCGGCGGACCTCGCCGCCGACGTTGCCTATGAGCGCTTCGAACGCGCCGTTCACGCTCACGCGGTCGCGGCCTCCTTCTTCACGGACGCGTCCAAGCGCTCCGTGAGCTCGCGGACGAGGTCCGCTCCCACCAGGTTCACGTCGCCCGCGCCCATCGACATCACGAGGTCGCCGGGCCGGACGCGGTCGGCGAGGTACGGCACGATGTCGGCGCGGTGCGGGAAGTAGGCGATCGCGGTCCGCGGATCGGTGTCGAGCACCGAGCGCGACTATCGTCATGCCCGACACCCCGGGGATCGGCGTCTCCCCCGCCGAGTACACGTCCATGAGCACCACGTGGTCGGCGTCGCGGAAAGCACGGCCGAACTCGGTGGCGAGACCCTCGGTGCGGCTGTAGCGATGCGGCTGGAACAGCGCCCACACGCGGCCGAATCCGCCCTGGCGCGCCCCCTCGAGCGTGGCGGCCACCTCGGTGGGATGGTGGGCGTAGTCGTCCACGACGCGCACCCCGTCGACCTCGCCGAGGGTGTCGAAGCGCCTGCGTACGCCGGCGAACGACTCCAGGCGGCGTGCAGCCACCGGCGCGTCGAGGCCGAGCGCCGTGACCACCGCGAGCACGCCCACGGCGTTGTCCACCATGTGCGCGCCCGGCACGGGCAGCGTGGCGCGGACCGTGGACCCGTCGGGCAGGGCCACCTCGTAGCGCGGTGCCCAGGCCGTGAGGCTCGGTGGAAAGGAGCCGCACGTCGGCGGCGGCGGCGCGTCCGTACGTGATCACGGGGCAGTCGCACGAGCCGCG
This sequence comes from uncultured Coriobacteriia bacterium, assembly GCA_963768865.1. Lineage (GTDB taxonomy): Bacteria > Actinomycetota > Coriobacteriia > Anaerosomatales > CAVYJL01 > CAVYJL01. The sequence continues at coordinate 571,181 of CAVYJL010000009.1, forward strand.
CGAGACGCGCCAGGCGCGCGTCGTCGGCGCAGACCACGGCCATGCCGCCCGGGCACGACACGCGCCAGGAACTGCTCGAACGTCGCGCTCCACCTGCTCGATGCCGTCGTAGAAGTCGAGATGGTCCGCCTCGACGTTCGTGACCATGGCCACGTAGGGAGACAGGTACAGGAAGGAGCCGTCGATCTCGTCGGCCTCCACCACGTAGTACGGCCCGGCGCCGGAACCGCCGTTGCTTCCCAGGTCCTTGGATATGCCGCCGATGAGGAAGGTAGGGTCCTCGCCCAGGCCGTCGAGGGCCACGGCGAGCATCGAGGAGGTCGTGGTCTTGCCGTGGGTGCCCGGCCACGGCGAGGGTCTTGCGGTCGCCGGCGAGCGCGGCGAGCATCCGCGCGCGCTGCCAGATCTCCAGCCCGCGCTCCACCGCCGAAGCGTACTCGGGGTTGGTCGGCGTGATCGCGCTGGAAACGACGACCACGTCCGGGATCGCCGAGGTTCGCGGCGTCGTGGCCCACCGTCACGCGGATGCCCGCCTCTTCGAGCTGCTCCGTGTAGCGAGAGCGCTTGAGGTCGCGAGCCCGTGACGTCGCCTCCCTGGTCGTGGAAGACACGAGCGACGGCGCTCATGCCCGCGCCGCCGATACCGATGAGATGTGCGCTGCGTGCAGCCGTCACAAGGACTCCTTCTCGTCGTTGCCTCCAACGTCCCCGCTCGACCCGGCTCGGCGACCGGCCGTGCGTCTTCCGGCCGTGGACCGCTTCCACGGCGAGCCTGGCCACGCGAGCGGCGGCGTCGCGCCTGCCGAGCGCCTTCGACGCCCCGGCCATCTCCGCCCTGCGCTCCGCGTCCCGCGAGCAAGCCCAGCACAGCATCCTCGTAGCGGCCGGTGTCGAGGTCGGCGTCGCGACCAGCACCGCCGCGCCGGCCTCGACGACGCCGCGCGCGTTGAGCGTCTGATGGTCGTCCGTCGCGTACGGATACGGCACGAGCACCGCCGGCCGCCCGATCGCCGTGATCTCGGCGATCGAGGTCGCGCCCGCTCGCGCGACGACGAGGTCGGCCGCGGCGAGGGCCGCTCCCATGTCGTCGAGGTAGTCGAGCACAGTGTAGCCGTGCGGCTCGCCGCCCGCGACCTCGGCAAGACGCGCGCGCACGGCGGCGCGCTTCGCGCCCTGCCCGCGACGTGCACGACGTGCAGCGACGGCACGGCCCTAAGCTTCGGGTAGAGGTCGATGGTAGCCTGAGTTCAGGTGGCGCGCTCCCCTGCTGCCGCCGAAGACGAGCAGCACGAGCGCGTCGTCCGCAAGGCCCAGAGCGGCCCGGCCGGACTCGCGCGTATGCCCCGAGGACTTCCGGCCTCACCGGGTTGCCGGTCACCGTCACGCGGTCGCGTCCGCGCAAGTAGTCGATCGACTCCGGGTACGTCACGCCTATGCGCTCGGCCCAGCACGACATCGTCTTGTTGGCCAGGCCCGGCACGGAGTTCTGCTCGTGCAGCACTAGCGGGATCCGCGTGCAGGACCGCGGCCAGCCCCAGCCGCAGAGCGACACGTAGCCGCCGAAGCCCATCGACGACGTCCGGTCTAAAGCTCCGGATGAGCTGCGGGCTCGCAGGATCGACGTCGCCGATGACCCAGAGCGCGGTGACCGCGGTCCACGGCCGGCTGCGGTCGAAGCCCTGCGCGGGAAGCGGGAAGAACGCGACGCCCGCCTCCGGGACGAGGCGGGCCTCGAGACCGTCCGGCGTGCCGACGAAGGCTACCTCGTCATGCCCGTCTCGCGAAGCGCGCTCGGCCACCGTCAGATGCTGGATAGATGTGGCCGGCCGTCCCCCCGCCACTCAGCAGGACCCGCAATCGCGTTCTCCTTCTTCGTGACGGCGTCGGGGCGTCTGGGCGCGCCGCTGCTGCGCTCCATGCCGAAGCGGTACACGGACAGGATGACCCCGAGCAGCGCCAGGTGAACGATCATCGACGAGCCGCCGTAGCTCACGAGCGGCAGCGGGATGCCGGTGACGGGCATCAGGCCGGTGACCGCCGCCATGTTCATGACGGCCTGCTGACCAGGAGCGCCGTCAGGCCGCCCGCGAGCAGCCGGCCGAACCGGTCACCCGTGCGCCGATCGCGATTCGCAGGCCCGCGTACGCCAGCACCACGAAGGCGGCCACGATCGCCAAGCGTGCCGATCAGGCCGAGCTCCTCGCCGATGATCGCGAAGATGAAGTCGGTGTGCGCGGCGGGAGGTAGAAGAACTTCTGCCGCGACAGCCCGAGGCCCACGCCGCGGATGCCGCCGGAGCCGAAGGCGTAGAGCGCCTGGATGATCTGGTAGCCGTCGCCCTTCGGGTCCTCCCACGGGTCGAGGAAGGCGGTGAACCGCGCGATGCGGTACGGCGCGAACACGATGGCATGGGCACGATGGCGGCCGACCGCGGCCACCGACAACGCCAAGGTAGCGCCATCGACGTCTCCGAGCCACAGCACGAACACGACCGCGACGATCATGGACATCGTGGTGCCCATGTCGGGCTGCAGCATGATGAGCGTCGGCCGCCGGCACGACGATCAGGCCCAGCGTTTGATGAGCCCCGTGATCGTGCGGCGATGCGGCGGCGTCGCGGCGAGGACGAGCGCGACCGCCGCACGACCGCGCAGCTTGGCGAACTCGGACGGCTGGATCGCAGAACCACCCGATGTCGAGCCATCGCTGCGCGCCGCCACGTCGCGCGACGCCGTCGCGAGCACGAGGCGCAGCAGGATGTCCGCGCCGATGAGCGAGCGGCCAGATGAACGCTTCATCATGCGGTAGTCCACTCGGGACAGGATCGCCATCAGCCCCAGACCCAGGACCGTGTACATGAGCTGCTTCTTGAGGTGGTACGCGCTGTCGCCGAACTTCACGTAGGTCGGCGACCGACGACGCCGAGTAGATCATCACGAGGCCGACCACCGTCAGGAACAGGACGGCGGCCCGAGCAGCAGGTAGCGGGCGACGGGCCGCCGGCGATCGGTCATCTGGCGACTCATCAGGCACTCCCCGGGCCTCGTCGGCGAACATCTCGCACGACGGCCTTGAAGGCCCGCCCGCGATGCTCGTAGCTCGTGAACTCGTCGAAGCTCGCGCAGCCGGCGAGAGCAGCACGACGTCGCCCGCGGATCGGCGAGCGCGCGAGCCTCGGCACCGCCGCCGCCATCGTAGCTGCACCGCTCGACGCGAAGGTCGCCGGTCCCCGCTCCGAACGCCGCCGAAGCTCGTCACCGCGCCTCGCCGAAGAGCACCGCGCGCCGCGGCACGCGCGCCGACCACGGCGCGCGCGAGGCCGGTGAAGTCGTTGCCCTTGTTGCGCCCGCCGAGCAGCACGATCAGCGGGCGGTCGTCGAACGCGGTGAGCGCCTTGAGCACCGCGTCGGGGTTGGTGGCCTTGGAGTCGTTGAAGTACTCGACGCCGCCGACCGCACCCGACCGGCTCGAGCCGGTGCTCGATCGGCTCGAAGCGACGCAGACCCGGCGCGCATGTCCGCCGAGCGCCCGCTCCGAGCGCATGCGCCGCGGCCGCGGCGGCGAGCGCGTTGCTCACGTTGTGCGTCGCCGCGGATGCGGCAGCTCGTCCGCGGCGAGCGACCGGCTACGGGCCCCTCGGGCGTCGTCGAGCGTGAGCACGCCGTCGCACGAGGCCCGCGCCGCCCGCGGGACGGCGCACGGCGGCTGACGCGCACCACCGGCACGCCCCGCGCCTCGACCGTGTCCGCGTACGGCGCCGACCCGGCGTCGTCGACGTCGATGACCGCGACGTCGTCCGCGACCAGGTTCGCGAACACGCGCGCCTTGTCGGCGGCGTACGCCTCCATGCGACCCGTGCCAGTCGAGGTGGTCGGGCGTGATGTTGAGCAGCACGGCGACCCGCGGGTGGAAGTCGTCGGTGAGCGCGAGCTGGAACGACGAGACCTCGGCGACGAGGACCGTCGCGCGTCCCGCGCTGCGCGCCACGCGACGATCGCGGCGCGCCCGATGTTGCCCGACCGCCTCGGCGGGCATGCCCGCCTGCGCCGAGCAGGTGCGCGATGAGCGCCGTCATCGTCGTCTTGCCGTTGGTGCCGGTGACCGCGACCCACGGCGACGTCGGAGACGCGCGAACGCGAGCTCGATCTCGGAGATGACCGGGCACGCCCAGCGCACGCGGCGGCGATCATGAGCGGCGCTGCGGCGGGATGCCGGGGCTCGCGACGCACGAGGTCGTAGCGGCCCGCGCGAGCTCGGCGCGCCCGAGACGCACCGTCGACGCCCAGCCGCACGCAGCTCGGCCGCCGCGCTCGCGCAGCGCCTCGTCTGTCGCCTGCGTCCACGACGGTGACGGACACCGGCCTCGCCCGCCGCGGCGCGTCCGGCGACGTAGCGCGGCGACGGCCTGCCCGATCGGCCCAGGCCGAGCACGAGGATGTCGTCCGGTGACGCGCTCACTCATCGTCTCGCTCGCCAGGTGCCGACGAAGTACAGCGCGAAGCCCGAGCCCGGCGAGGATGCCGGTGACGATCCAGAAGCGGACCATGACCTTCGTCTCGGACCAGCCCTTCATCTCGAAGTGATGGTGGATGCGGCGCCATGCGGAAGATGCGCTTGCCGGTGAGCTTGAAGGACGCCACCTGCAGGATGACCGAGAGCGCCTCGGCCACGTAGATGCCGCCGATGAGCAGCGAGCAGCAGCTCGGTCTTGGTGATGACCGCGAGCGCGGCGATGACCGCGCCCAGCCCGAGCGAACCGGTGTCGCCCATGAAGATGTCGGCGGGATAGCTGTTGTACCAGAGGAAGCCGATGCACGCGCCGGCGACCGCCGCCGCCGAGCAGCGCGCGTCGGCAGCGCGTTCTGCCGGAACGCGATCGCCGCGTACGCGAGCATGACGATCATGACGGTCCCGGCCGCCAGCCCGTCGAGGCCGTCGGTGAGGTTCACGCGTTGCTCATCGCCGACGACCATGATGAACGACGAGCACCAGGTACAGCCACGGGATCGACGATCTGGCACGCCGCCGACCGAGCACCGTCGTCGTGAGCACGCCGAGGTCGATGCCGTCGGTCGGTCAGCGGGCATCTGCACCCACGTCGGACAGCTGCGCCCAGTTCACGGCGAGCAGCCCGAAGACGACCGCGATCAGCCGCCTGCCAGAAGAGCTTGGCGCGCGGCGTCAGCCCCAGCGAGCGCTCGTGAGCGACCTTCGCGTAGTCGTCGACGAAGCCGAGCATCCCGCACGCGAGCATCGCGACCAGCGCGAGCAGGCCGAGCGGCGTCGAGCTTGCCCATGAGCAGGAACGTCGCCGGTCGACGACGAGCAGGATGAGCACGCCGCCCATCGTCGGCGTGCCCTGCTTGACGAGATGCCCCTGCGGCCCGTCGGCGCGCACCTGCTGGCCGATGTTGCGGACCCGCAGCAGCCGGATCCAGAGCGGGAACAGCAGCGGCTGCCGCGACCATCGCGACGCACGACCGCCAGGAAGACCTGGTAGGTCGGATAATGCTCGAGCCGTCGATCACTGCGAGGCTCACGATCCCTTCGACGACCCGCTCCAGCCCCATGACGCGCGACGCCTTCACGAGCACGACGTCGCCCGACTGCAGACGGTCGTCGCAGCACCTCGCACGGCCTCCTCGGCAGTCGTCGCACGGACCGCACGGCTCCGGCGGCCATACCCTCGGCGCGCGCGCCCTCGGCGATCCGCCGCGCGCGCGCGCCCGACCGTCACGAGCACGTCGATCCCGAGCCGGCGCCACCTGCTCCCCGATCCGGAAGTGCGCGAGCTCCGTGAGCGACCCGAGCTCGGCCATGTCGCCGAGCACCGCGACCCGCTGCCCGTCGGTCGCATCGTCGGCGAGCGTCTCGAGCGCCGCGCGCATCGACGTCGGGTTCGCGTTGTACGCGTCGTTGATGACCGTCACGCCGCTCGCCGACGTCGAAGACCTCCATCCGCATCGGCGGACACCGCGGCGGCCTCGAGACCCTCGGCGACCTGCCGTCGAGGCTCAGCCCCAGGTAGAGCGCCGACCGCCGCGGCCGCGAGCGCGTTGTAGACGTTGTGGCGGCCCGGGAACCGGCAGCGCGACCTGCGGCGCTCCCCTCCGGGCGTCACCAGCGTGAACGTCGGCGCGGCCCTCGCGCGTCCGAGCTCGATGTCCTCGGCCGCGCACGTGCGCACGTCTCGCGACAGTCCCGTACGTACGTCACCGGCGCCGCCGCGGTCGTCCGCGAGCGTCGCGCGGACCACTCGTCGTCGCCGTTGAGGAACGCCGCGCCGCCGTCGGGAGGCAGGCACCGACGCAGCTCGCCCTTGGCGTCGGCGATGCGCCTCCTGCGCTGCCGAGCAGCTCGATGTGGCTGGCTGCCCGACGTTGGTCACGCAGGCCCGACGGTCGGGCTGCGCGATGCGCGCACAGCTCGCGATCTGGCCCGACGCCGCGCATGCCCATCTCGACGACGAGCACGTCGGTGTCGGCGTCGGCCCGCAGCAGACCGTGAGCGGCACGCCGAGCTCGTTGTTGCGGTTGCCCTCGCGTCGCCACGACGTCGCAGCGCCGTCGACGAGCGCCGAGCGCAGGAAGTCCTTCGTGGTCGTCTTGCCGGTCGAGCCGGTGACGCCGACGACCGGCGCAGTGCAGGCGCGCGCGATGGTAGCGCGCCAGGTCCTGCACGCGCCGCAGCGCGTCGGCCACCGCACGACGCGCCGCGTCGCCGATCGGCCTGACGCCTCGAATCGGCGCCGAGCGGTCTCGTCGTCCGCGCGTCACGACGATCACGCGCGCGCCCCGGCGTCGAGCGCCGCGCCCACGAACTCGTGGCCGTCGACGCGCTCGCCCGGCAGCGCGACGAAGACGCAGCCCGGCGCTCACCTCGCGCGAGTCGATCGCGACGCCGTTGGCGACCGTCGACGCGGCTGCCCACGAGCAGCTCGCCGCCGGTCACCGCGAGCGATCGTCTCGACAGCGGCCGTCAGCATCGGCGCCCTCAACTCCTCGCGCGCGACCTCGCGGTCGTCGAAGTGGATCGTCCGGTCGGCGAAGATCTGGTAGTCCTCGTGGCCCTTGCCGGCGATCAGCACGGCGTCGCCGGGCTCGCGCGAGCGCAGAGCGCCCGCGCGATCGCCCGCCGCCGGTCGACCTCGACCTCGTATGCGCGCGCCGGAGCCGCTGCAGGCCGTCCTCGACCTGCGAGGATGATGCCCACCGGGATCCTCGGAGCGCGGATTGTCGCTCGTGACGATCGACGAGGTCGGACGTCGCGCCCGGCCGCCGCGCCCATGAGCGGGCGCTTGTCCGGATCGCGGTCGCCGCCGCAGCCGAACACGACGATGACGCGGCCCGGCGTGACGTCGCGCACCGCCGCGATCGCCTTCTCCAGCGCAGTCCGGCGTGTGCGCGTAGTCGACGAGCACCGCGAACGGCTGCCCGCACGTCGACGCGCTCGAGACGGCCCGGGACCTGCGGCGCGGCTCGCCAGCCCGCGCGACGATCGTCGTCGAGCGTCGATGCCGAGCGCCAGCGCGCAGCCGGCCGCGACGAGCGCGTTGCTCACGTTGTAGGCACCGGCGCAGCGGCAGGTCGACGCTCGCGCGCGCCCTGCGGGCGTCACCAGCGTGAACCGCGCTCGAGCCGGCGCGAGCTCCTCGTCCGCGGCCCGGACACCGCCGCGGCGGTCGCGGCCCACCGTGCAGCACGGCCGTCGACCTCGCGCGGCGAGCGGCGCCGCCGTAGCGGGTCGTCGATGTTGACGACCGCGCGGCCGCGGACTCGAAGTCCGTGAACAGGCGGCGCTTGACCGCGAAGTACTCCTCGAGCGTGTGGTGGTAGTCGAGATGGTCCTGCGTCAGGTTCGTGAACGCCGCGACCGCGAAGCGCACCGCGTCGACGCGGTGCAGGTCGATCGCGTGGCACGAGACCTCCATCGACACGCCGAGTCGACGCCCGCGTCGCGCATTCGCGCGAGCAGCGCCTGGAGGTCCGCTGGACTCGGGCGTCGTGCGCGCCGGCGGGCAGGCGCTCGCCCGCCGATCACGCGTCTCGACCGTGCCGATGAGCCCGGTCACGCGCCCGGCGGCGCGCAAGGATCGCGTCGAGGAGGTACGTCGTCGTGGTCTTGCCGTTGGTGCCGGTGATCCCGACGACGCTCATGTTCGCGCTCGGCTCACCGTAGAACCGGCCGAGGCCACCGCGCAAGCGCCACGCGCGGATCGTCGACCGACGACCTGCGGCACGCCCGCCACCGGCACCGGGTGCTTCACCACGAGCGCCGCGGCGCCGCGCTCCACGGCGCCTGGGCGCGAAGTCGTGACCGTCGTGGTCGAACCCGGGGATGCAGAAGAAGACGTCGCCGGGACGCACGCGTCGTGAATCGTAGGCGATGCCCGAGACGCCGATCGGCGGCACCGCATGTGCGGCGCCGCCAAGCCTGCGAGCAGCTCGTCGAGTGTATGCGGGTACTTCGGCGAGTCATCCATGGATGGGCGTGAGTCTATCACGGCGCCCCACCCGCGCCGCTGCCCGTCGAGGGCTCGTTACGCGACCCGCCGCCGCCCGCCGGCACGTCGTCGGTGACCGGGCTCGCGGACCCGCCGTCTCCGCTCGAGGGAGCGCTCGACGGCTGCTTCTTGGTCTTGGCCTTGTTCCCGGTCCCGCCGGCCGGCGCGGGCGCGCTTCGGGGCGCCGGAGCGGGCCCGCCGTGGGCGTGCCCACGTTGCTGCCGCGGTCCGGGGGCGGGATCTTCAGGTGCTCCACCGTGAACCCGGCGAGCGAGCTGAACAGCGGAGCCGCGACGGATGCCGCCGTAGATGTCGGCGCCGACGGCTCGTCGATGGTCACGAGGATCAGGACCTGCGGGTCTTCCGCCGGCAGGAAGCCGACGAACGACGCCACGTACTTGCCCTCGGCATATCCGTGGCCGCCGATGCTGGGCTTCTGCGCGGTGCCCGTCTTGCCGGCGACCTCGTAGCCGGCCACGGCCGCCGATTTGCCGGTGCCGTCCTTGACGACGTCGGCGAGGACGCTCGTCACGGTGTGGGCGGTCTCGGCCGAGATGGAGCGGCGCGTCGGCCAGCTCGTCTTAGGGAGTCGTCGCGCACCGACCGCAGGAAGTGCGGCGTGGGCAGCACGCCGTCGTCGGCGATCGCGGCGAGCGCCCGGGCGAGCTGCAGCGGCGTCACCGAGACACCCTGGCCGAACGGGATGTTGCCGATCGAGGACGCGCACCAGGCATCCACCGGCGGCATCCAGCCTCTCGCCTCACCGGGGAAGTCCACGCCGGTCCTCTCGAGCAGCCCGAACCGCGAGAAGTAGTCGTCGAGCCGCGACGTCCCGAGCGCCAGGCCGAGCTTCACCGCACCGACGTTGCTGGAGTTCGTCACGATCTGGGTCAGGCGTCCAGTCCACGGTCCCGCGGTCGTGCGCCTCGTGGATGACCCGGCCACCGACCGTGATCGTCGACGGCAGCTCGAACATCGAGCTCGGGTCGAAGATGTGCTTGTCGATCACTGCCGCGGCGGTCATCGACTTGATCGTCGAGCCGGGCTCGTACGCGTCCGAGATCGGCCTGTTCTTGATGGCGTCGGCCTTCGCGTGGCTGTAGTCGTTCGGATCGAAGGTGGGCGTCGACGCCATCGCGTAGATCTCGCCGTTTCGCGGGTTCATGACGACGACGGAGCCGCTCTTGGCGCCGTACTTGGCCACCGCGGCCGCGAGCTCGACCTGCGCCTGGTACTGGATGTCCTTGTCGATGGTGAGGACGATGTCCTGGCCGTCCACCGGGTCCTCGGACACCGACACGCCGCCGGGGATCGGGTTGCCCAGCGGGTCGCGCTCGGCGATCAGGCGGCCGGGCTTCCCGCCCAGCACGTCGTTGTAGTACTTCTCGAGCCCGGCCAGCCCGCTGTCGTCCACGCCCACGAAGCCGAGGACCTGACACGCGAGCTCGCCGCACGGATACATGCGGCGCGAGTCGTCGAGGAAGCCGATGCCCTCGATCTTCGCGGCCTTGAGAGCGCCCATGAGAGGCGTGGCGCGCGACATGGGCACCTTGCGCTCGATGTAGACGAAGCCGCGCTTACGCTCGGACAGCTTCTTGAGATAGCCGGCCTCGATCGCCGCCGAGGTACTTGGTGAACAGCGCCGCGACCGCGGCCGGGTCCTTCACCTGCTGGCGCATCGCGAAGATGGTCTTGGCGTCCTCCGAGATCGGCGAGAGGCTGCCCTCGCGGTCGAGGATGGCGCCTCGCCTGGGATCGAGGACGATCTCCTGGGTGCGCTGGGCCTCGGCCAGTTTGGTGTAGGCGGCGGCCTCGACGACCTGCAGCCAGACCAGGCGCGCCCCGATCCCCAGGAACAGCGCCGTCAGGACTATGAGCAGGGTGAGGATGCGTACCGAGCCGCCGCTGCGCGCCTTGCGCGCCGACTTCGGCTTGGGATGCTTGGTCGGTTTGCGGCTCGGCGCCATGAGAGCGGGCGGCTACCGGACTCCGCCGAGCCCGGAGCCCGAGGCTAGCAGGACCTGCGCCTCCCTGGCCGTGATCTGAGCAGCCGCGCCGAAGACTCCCTTGAGGCTCTCGGGGAGCAGCGATCCCTGGCCGGCGGCCGGAGTCGCGGCGGTGGGCTTGGCGGCTGGCGGAAGGTTCGCGGGCAGCGCGATGTAGTGGACGTTCGCTGGGCGCGTCATGTGCATGGTGGTGGCGGCGATCGACTCGATGCGGGACGGCTCGGCCAGCGCCACGCGCGAGATCTCCAGGTCGTCGGAGGCCAGCTGCGCCGCGCGCAACTCCTTCTCCACCTTCTGAGAGGCCGCGAGCGTCTCGGCCGCCTGCGCCGAGAGCGTCACCCTGACCATGCCGAAGGCGCTCGCCGCCAGGAGCACGACCATGAACACGCGGAACATGGACCGGCACGTGATCGTGAGCGGGCTCTCGACACATCGCGACGGCAGCACCGCCGCCGTCGCGCGCTGGATGAGACCGTCGGCCGCATATGCGGCCGGTCTCGGCCGCGTGCAGGCGGCCCCCCGCCGGGGAGCCGCCTTCGCACGCGAGGCGGAGCCGCGAACGGCTTCCGTCTTGGGGGTCCGTGCCTTGGTTCCCGCGCCGGACTTGGCGCGGGAGGTCTTCTTGGCGGGCGCGGCCTTGGTCCTGCCGGCGGTCGCCGGCTTGCGGCCCGCGGGCTTCTTGGCCGCCGTGGGCTTCGACGCCCCGGAGGAGCGCTTCGAGCCGTCCACGACACGCAGGGCCGCGGCCCCGCGATCCCGGCGCTGGGGCGCGTAGTCGTCGATCTTTCGAGCCGCTGACGCAGCCATTCTCGCTCCTCCTTCCTCGGTCCGGGAAGGCCGGCCCTAGCCGGTCCGCTCGGCCACTCTCATACGCGCGCTCCTGGCGCGCGGATTGGCTTCGATCTCCGCCTCGCCGGGCACGACGGGCGTTTCGTGATGACGGTGAGTACCGGCACGCGTCCGCACGTGCAGACGGGAAGGTCGGGCGGACAGATACACCCCTGGGACTCTTCCGTGAAGACACGCTTCACGATGCGGTCCTCGAGGGAGTGGTAGCTGATGACGACGATGCGCCCGTCGGGGTGAGCCACCGGATGGCCGCTCTCAGGCCCCGTTCGAGCACCTCGAGCTCGTCGTTGACCTCGATGCGGAGGGCCTGGAAGGTGCGGCGCGCCGGGTGCCCCCCACTCCGACGCGCCGCCGCCGGCATGGCGTCCTTCACCAGGTCGACGAGCTCGCTCGTCGTCTCGAGCGGGCGGCGGCCTCTCGCGGCTACGATGAATGCTGCGATGCGCGAGGCCCACCGCTCCTCACCGTATTCGCGGAGTATCCTCGCCAGTTCGGCTTCGTCGTACGTGTTGACGACGTCTGCCGCGGTGATGCCGCCCGAGCTCGGGTCCATGCGCATGTCGAGCGGCGCGTCGTCGTGGAAGCTGAACCCGCGCTCGGCGCGGTCCAGCTGGGGCGAGGACACCCCGAGGTCGAAGAGGAAGCCGTCGGCGTCCACGATGCCCGCTTCCGTGAGGATGCGGTCCAGGTCGCCGAAGTTCCCCTTGAAAAGTGCTACCTGCTGGCCGAGGCGTAGTGCGTCAGTTGCTGCGATAAGTGCTGCGTCATCTTGATCGATGCCTATGAGCACCGTGTCCGGTGCTGACTCCAAGATGGCCTTCGCGTGTCCTGCCCCGCCCAAGGTACAGTCGACGATCGTGCTGTGATCGTGCTGCAGAAGGTACTGCGAGACCTCGGCCAGCAAGACTGGGGTGTGCCGGTATTCCATTGTCAACGGTCTAGTAGGCGCCGAGGTCCGCGATCTCCTCGGCTGTGTCGGCGATGTTGCTCATCCGGTCCTGGTACTCGGCCCACGCGGTGACGCTCCAGATCTCGACGTGGTCACCGCTGCCGATGACGTACGCCTCGCCCTCGATGCCCGCGTAGGCCGCGTATCCGGCGGGGACGTTGAGGCGCCCCGCCTTGTCCAGGTCCAGCTCCATGGCGTTGGCGGTGTACCAGCGCCTGACCTCGCGCGCCTTGTTCTTGAACTGGTCGCGCGACACGACCTCTTCCAAGAACGCCTCGTAGTCCTCGCTCGTGTACACGAGCAGCTCCTTGTCGAGGCCCTTGGCGAGAACGAGGGGGCTCTTGAGCGCGGCGCGAAAGCGGGCGGGCAACGATACCCGGCCCTTTGCGTCGATGGAGTGTCGGTACTCCCCCAGGAACATCCCTGCGCTCCCCCTCTGGTGCGTTGCCACTCCCTCAAGCGGCCCCGCCTGCGATTCCGTTGGGTACTCTATGCCACCTCCTCCCACTTTGCAACACTTTCACCCACAAACGGCCACTTCGCGACCCACGGCCCCCCACTCGCCCCCTCGTGGAGGCCATCGGGACCACCGGAAGGCCGTCTCACGGTCCGGTGTCGTTCGGGCGAGATACCCAGCGACTGGCTCGTCCCTTGCAGGTAGGCGCGCGTGCCGCACGTCCAAGAAAGACTGCGCTGATTTGCCGGACTTTCGGACCCCGCGTAGAATTCAGATTGCGAAATGAACTTGGGGTCCCCACACGGAGGTGACCGACCCCCATGACACCGAACATCGCAAGCCCCGTATTCAACACGCTGCTCTTTGCGTTCTTCGTGGTCATCCTCATCGGGATGGCTCTGGGCGCGTACGCCGCCAACCAGCTTCGCAAGCAGCAGAAGCTCGTGGACGAGGCTCGCGCGGCCGCGGGCATGCCCGCGGTCTCCGCCGCCGTCGCAGTGCGAGACACCACCGTCGAGGACTGATCGGCCGCGGCCGACGCCGCTGCGCCGAGTACGAAGAGGCCCCGCCGGGAAGCTCCCGGCGGGGCCTCTTCGTGTCCACCCGCTCCCCGAGCGCGAACCGTGTGCGCGCCTGAACCGTCATAAGGGCGTCCGGCACGACCGCATGACTCGAGGAGGACCACCATGGCCCGCTCACGAACAGCGAGAAGCGCGACTCGCCTCGTCGCCCTCTTGATCGACCGCCGCCCTCGCGACTTCCTTGCCGGCACTGGGAGGCTGCTCGCTGGGCGGCGGCACCTCCACGCAACAGGGCACCTCCTCGTCCTCCGGATCCATGCGGGCCGTGCCCAGCCAGCCGGCGCCCGGTGCCACGAAGGACAGCGCGTCGGTGCAGCACGGGGGCTACGCGCCGGAGATCGCCGGCGGCTCGGCGCAACGGGCCCTGTCCTCGGAGGCGGCCGGAGGCGGGACGGCGACGCCTCGGCTGATGACGAGGGACGTCACGTTGCGACTCCGGGTCAAGGACGTGGCGGCCACCGCCAAGCAGGTCTCGCTCATGGCCGGCGCGGCGGGCGGCTGGGTGGAATCCATGCAGCTGGCCACCGACAAGGGCGCCACGGTGACGCTCCCGCAGCCCGTAGCCACCGACTCGGGGTCCGGGACGGCGCAGTCCACATCGCCGGACGCGGGGCCCTTGGGCGGCTACGTGAGCGTTCGCGTGCCCGCGGCCAAGCTCGACCGCTTCCGCAAGGACGTGAGCGCGATGGGCTCGGTGGTGTTCGAGTCCACGGACGCCGCGGACGTCACCGCCCAGCACATAGACATGAAGGCGCGCTTGGACAACCTCAAGGCGACCGAAGAGAGCCTGCGCCGCCTCATGGACCGCGCCGGGAGCATCACCGAGGTGCTGGCGGTCCAGAACCAGCTCACCAGCGTCCAGGGACAGATCGAGTCGCTGACGGCGCAACTGGCCTCGCTCGACGAGCAGGTGGCGATGGCCTCCGTGACCGTGCAGCTCGCCGGGCCCGAGCAGGTGGTCTCGCCGGCCGGGGACGACTGGGGGTTCCTCACCGCGCTGCGTGACTCGCTGCGGGCCTTCGTGGGCACCACCAACGTCATGATCGTCCTGTTCGGCGGGCTGCTTCCGGTCGTCATCCTCTTCGGCCTGGCGGGCCTGCTCATATGGTGGCTCGTTCGCGTGGTGTCGCGGCGCCGTCGTGTGGCCGCGGTGCAGCCGGCGGTGGTAGTCTCCGACGAGGCCGCGGTCGCGGCCCCCGGCGACGCCGCCCTCGGCGAGGAGCACGAAGACACCCCGTGAGCCTGCTGCACCCTTCCTGGCACATCCCCGCGTGGGTCGCGGCGGCGATCGTCGCCGCGGCCTACGTGGCGCGTTCGGCGCTACGCGGCTGGGACTTCCGCCCCGACCTCCCCATGGACGCCGTGCTCGCGGCGATCCTGATCGGGCTGCTCGTCGTGCGCTGGTTCATGCAGCGCCAGGGGTGGGATCGCCGCGACGGCGGCGGCGAGTCACCCCAGGGCCGCGGCGGCGGCGAAGCGTAGTCCCGGGCGCGAGCCCCCTACCGCATCCGAGCCCGGGGATGCGTGGACAGGTACTCCTCCACCAGATGACTGCGGTCCACGTGTGTGTAGACCTGCGTCGTGGCGATGTCCGCGTGGCCGAGCATCTCCTGGAGCACGCGCAGGTCGGCGCCGCCCTCGAGCAGATGCGTGGCGAACGAGTGGCGCAGCGTGTGGGGGTGCAGGTCCAGCCCCGCGAGCGCGCCGTACCGGCGCACGAGCGTGTGCACCGACTGGCGCGTGAGCCTCCCGCCGCGCCGGTTGAGAAACACGGCCTCGGCATCCTTTCGCACGCGGGCGCTCTTGGCGTACAGGTACGGCCGCCCCTGCTCCAGGTATCGCGCGAGCGCGCGCTCGGCGGCGCCCGCGATGGGCACCACCCGCTCCTTGTCGCCCTTGCCCACCACGCGGAGCAGCCCGGCCGAGCGGTCCCAGTCCCGGACGTCGAGCCCCACGAGCTCCGAGACGCGCAGACCGCACCCGTAGAGGACCTCGAGGATCGCGCGGTCGCGCATGCCACGCGCGTCCTCGGCGAACGGCTGGCTCAGTAGGCGATCCACCGCGGCGACCGACACGACATCGGGCAGCCTCTCCGGCGTCGCGGGCAGGGGCAGGTCCGCCGCCGGCGAGCGCGCGGCGAGCCCCTCTCGCAGAAGGAACCGGTGGAAGCTGCGGACCGCCGCGACCCGCCGCTCCACGGTGGCGGGCGCCGGCCCTGTT
>CAVYJL010000010.1:0-140100 GCA_963768865.1 uncultured Coriobacteriia bacterium
GAGAGCTATGAACTATGAGATGTGAGCTGTGAGCAATGAGCCGAGATACCGATTTCGTATCCGACAACTGGCAACCGCCTCACCCACTGACCACCATCCGCGACTTCGGCTCCTCCTCGGCGTGGACGACGCGCAGCGGCGGGGCGGTCACCTCGGCCAGCGACGCGGCGGCGGTCACGGCCCATTGCGACAGGGCCAGCAGCGGGAAGTAGATCGGATAGTAGTGGTAGCGCAGATAGAACACCCGGGGGAAGCCGGTGCCGGTGAACTCGGGCTCGTCCCAGGTGCCGTCGTCGTTCTGCGTGATCGACGAGGAACTGGACGCCGCGGGCGACGGCCGGATGGTCGTCCAGCCCGGCGGCCAGCAGGCCCATCACGGCCCAGGCGGTTTGCGAGGCGGTGGGCGGGCCTTGGCCGCGCAGGTGCGGGATCGTCGTAGCTGTCGGGCGATTCGCCCCAGCCGCCGCACGGCCTGCTGGTGGGCCAGGAGCCAATTGGCGCCGGCCACGACCGCCGGATCGTCGGTCGGCACGCCGACCGCCGACCAGCCCGGTCAGCGCCTGCCAGGTGCCGTAGATGTAGTTGACGCCCCAGCGGCCGAACCAGCTTCCGTCGGCGCTTTTGCGTCGCGGCGGACGATAGGCCACGGCCCGATCGACGGCCGGATCGCCCACGCGGCGGCCCAAGCTGGCCCAGGCGCTCCGAGCACGCGGCCGGTCAGGTCGGGCGTGCTGGGGTCGATCATGGCGTTGTGGTCGGCGAAGGGGACGTGGCAGAGGAACTCGCGGTCGTTGTTGCGGTCGAAGGCCGCCCCAGCCGCCGTCGCGTTCTGCATGGCCAGCATCCAGTCCGAGCCCCCGGTCGATCGCCGCCGGTCGCCCGGTGCATTCGCTCGACGCTGGTCGTCGGCGTCCGCCTGCGTCGTCATCGGCGACGCCGCAACTCCGGCGGCAGGGCGTCGCCGGGCGAGCCGCGGGACGTCGGCAGAACTGCGTCTGCAGGGCCATCAGCACCATCGCCGTGTCGTCGCAGTCGGGATAGAAGTCGTTGGCGTACTCGAAGCACCAGCCGCCCGGCTCGGCGTCGACCGTCTCCGCCCAATCGCCCGGCCGGCCGATCTGCTTGTCCAACAGCCAGTCGACCGCCTCGCGCATCGCCGGATCGCTCGGGCCGCACGCCGCCGGCCGCCAGCGCCCGGACCGCGATCGCCGTGTCCCAGACGGGCGACTTGCAGGGCTGCAAGCCGGGCCGTGCCCGTCTCCTCGTCCTCGATCACCAGGTCGTCCAATTGCTCGTGGCAGTACTGCACCTCGGGGCTGTCGTCGGGATAGCCCAGGCATCTCAGGGCCACGATGCTCCAGACGATCGGCGGATAGATCGCCCCCAGGCCGTCGCTCTGCTCGAAGCGGCGCGAGCATCCACGGCTCGGCCGCGGCCAGCGCCCTGCGCCGCAGCGGCAACACGCCGATGCCGCTGGCACCACTTGAGCGCCGCGATCGACCGTGCGGAAGAAGCGGTCCCAACTCAACAGGCCCGTGCCGCCCGGCAAGCCCCGGACACCGCAGCGGCGGCCAGTCCTCCGGCTCGCGAAGAACAACTCGCGGATGCCCAGCCGCGGCTCGAGCTGCCGCGCACCGGCCGAAGCGCCGAGATGATCGACAGCGGCACGATGATCGTCCGCGACCAGGCGCTGACCGCGTAGAGATTGACCGGGAACCACTTGGGCAGCAGCACGACTTCCGGCGGAACGGCCGGGCATTGCTCGTAGGAGATCTGCCCCAGCAGGGCCAGGTAGAAGCGGGTGTAGCTGTTGACGGCGTCGGCCCCGCCGTGGGCCAGGATCGCCCGGCGGGCCCGCTGCATGTACTCGGCGCTCGGGTCGTGGCCGGTCAGCTTCAGGGCGAAATAGGCCTTCACGCTGCCGCTGATCTCGACGCCGCCGCCGGGATACATCGCCCAGCCGCCGTCGGGCAGCTGCTTCTCGACCAGATACTGGCGGCCGCGCGGCGCGCCGATCGGCGTCCTCGCGGCCCAGAAAGGCCAGCAGCAGGATGTTTCGCTCTCGAGGATCGTGTCGCCTTCCAGCTCGGCGACACCAGTGGCCGTCGGCGTGCTGCTCGATCGCGCAGCCACTGGCGGGTCCGCGCGATGGCGAGCCTCACGGGCGAGGCCAGCCGGCGCGTGGCCAGCGGGTCGGCGTGAGAGGGAGATCTTGGGAAATCATCACGCCCTTCGCTCGAGCGGGGGTCTCGGCCACCATCGCCGCAGCCGCCTTGCGCCTTCCGGCGGCGTGCATCGCGTCCAGATTGGCCCTCTCCACGGTGTGGTCGGCGTCGTCGATCTCGTGGCCATATGTGGTGAAGATCGGCATGACGCGTCGACTGGAGCCGATGGACCGGATCCGTGAACTCCGGGACGCCAGCGTCCCGTTCCGTTTCGACATGCACGCACTCATCTTCAGCTCTGACGCAGTCGGCCTTGAGGCGCGGCTCCACGACGAACTAGCCCAAGCGCGGGTCAATCTCGCCAACCCCGCCGCGAGTACTTCTACGCGATCCCGCACGAAGTGCGTGAGCTTCTAGAGCGCATCGGCGGTCAGCAGCTCCTCGAGCTCAACGAACTGCCTGAGGCAATGGAATGGCGAGCGTCGGGCGGCCCAGCGCGGTTTGGACGGCGGCCGTCAGCATAGCGGCCGCGCGGCGGCACTGCCGAGATGCCGCCCGACCCGATCGTCAGCAGACGGGCACCTCGAGCCGGGAACGCGGTCCGGACGGCTGCTACTTGAGTTCCTCGATCGTGATAGTCCAGTCGCAGTTTGCAGAGTTGACGTCGAGGTAGTAGTCTCCTGCGTCCTTTGCCAGCATCGTGCTATCAGATCCGCTCTTGGTGACCATGACCTCGGGGAATCCACCGCTCTTCTCTAGGCTGTCACCCTGGGCGACGATGTACGCGGAGAAAATCAAGGACCCACTTCCGCTGGCTTCGTATTTCATGCGGGCATCCGCGCCGGTCAGCGGGAACGTGGGAGAGCGCTTCTTGCCGCTGCCGGAGAACGTGGTCACGTTTTGCCAGGACTTGGGCTTGGGTGCGGGAGCCGGTGCTGGAGGGGGAGCCTCGACCGCCGGAGTCTCAGCGGTGGGCTGCTGCGCTGGGGCTTCAGAGGAGGCGGGGGCGGGAGTCACTGCCGGCGTGGTGCTTGAGGGGGGCTTGCTCAGGGTTCCGACTAGTCCGCACAGGACTAGAAGGCCGACCAGCCCGACTACCCATTGCCACGTCTTCGGCCCCCGCTTCTCAGGCTTCGCGTAGGTGGCCACAGCGAGTGCTGCGTCGACTGGCCCAGAAGCGGGCCGATTCGTCGCCGTTGAGGCCGTAGGGGGTGCTGCGAACGCATCGTAGAACCAGGTGCGGGTCTCCTGACTGCTCCAGATGATCTCGCCCTGCTGGTCCAGGCTGATCACATGAGCGATCGTGGTCGGCCCCGCGCCGAGAATGGTGAACGAGCCCGCTTCGTAGTCGATTCCAGCGGATGTAGCATAGGTCGAGTCTTGCGCGAAACGTCCGATGATCATGCTGGTCCCCTCTCCCCGTTTGGGCGCGCGTGAATGACCAGGCGCTACCGTCAGTATGTGGGTTCTCGGGCCTCCACGCGGATTCCTGCGAAATCCGACCATTGGTCGAGTCGGTGCGCACGGAAAGCCCCGACGGTCAGTGCCGACGAGCCGCTCCTGCTCCCGAGGCAAGCCCATCGTCCTGGCTTCGCCTAGGCGAGGTCTTGGCCTCTATCGAGTGTGAGGATGCGGCTGCGTCCCCGCGAGGTCGCTCGCGGGACCGCTCGCCCGCTCAGCGTGTTCGCCCGCCTCCGCTGGTGGTGGAGCGGTAGATTGGGCTCAGCATGGCGGCGCGTGAATAGGGGGACGCAAGTGGCCAAGTACGAGCCCGAGTCCTTGCACAAGCTGGCCGACACACTCGAGGAGCTGGCGGTCCTTGAGATTGTATTCATGGCCGGGGCAGGTCTGCTCGTGGGGTTCTCAACAGGATGGGTTGCCGGCCGCGGGGACATCGGGGCCGCCGTAGTGTCCGCGTTGATCGTCGGGGCGATATGGGGCGGCTTCGGCTACTTCATTGCTCTGGCGGCACGGTTCGGTGCTCGCATGTTGGTCGTCTCCGTCGAGATCGAGCGGAACACACGAGCGCTCGCCACCGTGGCTGCACCGCAGGAGTACGAGGTCGTGGCTACGGCCGCGGATCTGGCCGAGAGGCCCAAAGAAGCGCTGCAGGAGCAGATCGCAGCTATCAGCGAGTCAATGAAGGCTGCCGGTGAACCATACTCAGCCTCGTCACTTTACGCACTCGGCCGGATGTGGGCGCTCTTGTTCGACGAGACCCACGACCGCAGTCATCGGGACAAGGCGCTCGCCGCCATGAGGAGTGCGCAGGAAGCTGATCCGTCGTTCTTCGGCTTCTTCACGTCCGAGGAGAGGGAGCGCTTCGGCAGCCTGGAGAGGGATCCTGACTTCGCTTCGTTCTCCGACTAGTGCGCCCTCGAGAGCAGTGGCCTGGCCAAACGAAGGAGCGCGCAGCGGGTCCACCGCTTGCCGCGTAGCATCCACTGTCCCACCACCAACTCCCTCCGGCTGATGTAGCGCGGTGGGGGGCTGAGTCTTCGCACGCCTCCTTCGCAACCTTGCCGTGCCACCCCCACACGCACGCGCAGGCTAGGCTTTTGCGTCTCTCCGCGTCACGAAACCCCTGGCGGCATGGCGTCTTGGGCGCACAGCCTTCCCACCATGCCGACCCGTGGAGCGCACGCACACGACAATTTGGAGTTCTGAGTTTCCGGTGACGAAAGAGGATTCCGGCGTGAGCAGGTTTGGGCCCGTCCGCGGCATTTCGGGACCACGGGCCACCCGGGGGGAGCCGGCATCTTCAAGCAGCCGCTTCGTCACCTTGTTGGCCGACCCGCTCAATCGCGCCTATTTTCAGCGAATCGGCCGTTACGCTTAAGTTCGGTGCATGTAACGAAACGACGGACGCCGGCCGCCGTGACGCGCTGGCGATCACCACATGACTAGCGCGCTGGCCAGCCGTAACTGTTCGGGTCGATGCAGCCGTCGTATACGTCGCGCATGAAGATGTAGGGCTTGCACCGCGTGATTCCTCGGGTGTACCTGGTCCCGAACGGAAACGCGGAGACGAATGGGACCTCGCGCCCTTGCGCTGCAATCACCGCTTTGGCTTCGGCAACCGCCTCTTCTAGATCGCCGTCCTGACTGAAGATGATGGCCGCCTCGTAGAGCTCCTGCTGAGCATGGAGGACGAGGTCAAGGGCTATGCGTACGTCGACCCGCTTTTCTCTCGGTACCTCGATTTGAGAGAGCAGACCGCACCTGGCACACGAGACGTCCGCGCCGTGGCATTTTGGACATTCGGCCGGTCGGGTGTCGTACTTGGTCCTGGGGCTGAACACATGAACCCCTGCCGCCTCCAGCGCTGGGAGCTTGTTGCCCCAGAATCTCTCGAGGTTGCAGCGCCGGCCTCCGGTGGGCCGACCCGAATAGAAGTAGACTTCGTCCACCGCGAAGCCGACTCGATCACCGACGGCCTCCGCCAGTTTGACCGGGTCGTATTCGTTGAACGATACGCCCCACGCTTCCCGCAGAGACCCGAAGAGGTTCTGCACGTCGAAGTAGGCGTAGGCGCGCGGGCGCCTGGCATCACCTTCCATGCCCCGCACGATATCACTGTTTGGGCCGACTACCTCACGGGGTATCAATTAGCGATGCCCGCTGGCCGCCTCATCGGTACCCAGCGGGCCCTCTTTTCGTGACCTTAAGACTTCTTCGCCAGGGTTGCATTCCTTGTCGACCGTGCCGATAATGACCTTGTTGATGCCCGCTGGCCGCCTTATGGTACCCAGCGGGCCAACTCTTCTTCCGGGGTCGGTGAGAGAGGCAGAGACGCCCGCCGCTGGCCTGCGCTGGAGACATCGTGCGGGTTCGATCCCCGCCCCGGGCACCAGCGCGACTTCGACATCCCACGCTGACCGGGGAGGACACGTGGCGGACACCCCGTACACGCCGCCGCCCACCGACGAAGCGCTCCTAACCGAGTGCGACGTGTGGACCTTCAGGGGCACCGGCCCAGGCGGCCAAGGCGTCAACACGACTGACAGCGCCGTGCGCCTCCGCCATCGGCCCACCGGGATCACCCTGGTCTGCCGTGCCGAGCGCAGCCAGCTGCGCAACAAGCTCGAATGCTTGAAGCGGCTGCGCAAGAGGCTCGAGGCGCTGGCGGCACCCCCGCCCGCCCCTCGCAAGCGCACCAGGCCCTCGCGCGCCGCCGTGGAACGGCGCCTCACCGGCAAATCGCAGGTCGCGGCGAAGAAGCGTGCGCGACGACGCCCTCCTGCCGAGGACTGAGCCCCGCGGTCAGTCCGGCTCGGCGACGGAGATGGTGACCGCGCGCCGCACCCAGCGGGGCTCTTCGAGCTCCCCCACGATGAAGTGGGCGACGCACGCCCGCGGTGTGCGGCCCGAGCCCTGAGTGACGGCCCCCGACGGGACGTCCGCGGGGTGGACGCGATACGGGACGAGAGGTCCGTCCGAGAGACCGCCGGGCCGCACGATCGTCCAATCGGCGTCGGCCTCGCGGATGATCCGCTCCATCCGAGTCATGTCCTCCACGACCGGGCCGTGGCGCGACTCGGTGACCGCCCGTGACGCCGGGTCCGACGCCGCGCCGTCCCCCGCCCCGCGCGATGTGATCGCGACGAGCCTTGCGGGGCCGCCTTGCGACAGCACGTCGACGAGGTGGCGCGCGACCGACGAATAGACGTCCACGGGCCTGGCCCCGCCCGATCCGAGCGCGGACACCACGGCGTCGCAGCCGCCGACGAGCGTGCCGATCACCTTGGCGTCGTGCGCGTCGCCGGTCACGTAGGTCAGGCGAGCGCCGGCCGCAGGCGGGCGCGCAGCGCGCGTGAGCGCGACGACCTCGTGCCCGCGCTCCAGCGCGAGCTCGACCACGAGTGCGCCCGTGCGCCCGGTCGCTCCCAGGACCGCTATGCGCATCAGGACCTGGCCGCCGGGCGCACCACGGGCGGTTCCTCGGGACAGACCTCGGCATGGGGCTCGGGCTGCGGCTCGGGCGTGGGCCCGGGCGGCTCCTCGAGTGACGCCGCGCGACCGCTGGCCCGGTACAGCGGCGCCGCGAGAAGCATGATCACCCCGCTCACGACC
This sequence comes from uncultured Coriobacteriia bacterium, assembly GCA_963768865.1. Classification (GTDB taxonomy): domain Bacteria; phylum Actinomycetota; class Coriobacteriia; order Anaerosomatales; family CAVYJL01; genus CAVYJL01. The sequence continues at coordinate 7,239 of CAVYJL010000010.1, forward strand.
CACGTGGGCGCGATGCCGAACCCTTGCGCGGCGAATCCGAACGTAGGCTGACCGACGACGGCGCCGGCGTCGCCGAAGAGCGCGCTGAGCGACAGCACGGTTGCTCGCTGGGCCGACGGGATGAAGCGGTTGAGGTAAGACGACCCGACCGGGTTGGCGAGGCCGAACAGGAAGCCCACACACACCCACAGCGCGGCCACCGCGAAGAACGGTGCCAGCCGGCACCCGTGCGCATGGCCACGACACCCACGAGGCCTATCAGCCCCACGAGCACCGCGAGCACGATGCTGATGACCGCCAACGTCACTGGCGCGGGCCTCGGCGAGCCGTCGCGGCGCTTCATGATGCCCCAGCGGATCGAGAAGTTGCCCAGGATGCTCGCCAGGGAGAAGAACGAGAACACCGCCCCCGTGAGCCACACGTAGTTCTTGCCGAGCAGCTGCAGGAGGTACGGCGACAGCGAGTAGAAGCCGTAGGCGAAGAACAGCCCTTGGACCGCCGACACCCAAAGGAGAGGCCGGACCACCCGGCTGCGCCACCCGTACCGGACGCCGGCGTCGGCGATGGTGCGCGTCTCCCTCCCGAACTGCCTGAGCGTGAGTGACCGCTTCTTGAACCCGATCTCGCGCATCATGACCATCACGGCCACGAACGTGAGACCCAGCGCGACCGCCCGCAGGTAGTACGGCAGGTACAGGCTTATCTGGCCCAGGAGCCCGCCGAGCAGCGGGCCCACGACGAGAACCGCCCCGGACACGCCGCCGTTGAGCGCGAACACGCGCGACAGCGCGTCGTCCTTCGTGCCCTCGTAGCCTGTCACTTCGAGCGCGTCCACCATCCAGGCATCCACCGCGCCCGTCTGGAACGTGTAGCCCAGGCCTATGAGCACGCTGCCCACGATGAAGCCCGTGATGCCCCAGTGCAGCTGCGCACTGAGCACGTAGACGACGGTGGACACCAGCAGCACCCCGCAGGCTAGGAGGAAGGACACCTTCCTGCCCAGCGTGTCGGCGATCACGCCGGTGGGGATCTCGCAGATCATCTGGGCCGCCGTGTACGTGGCGTTCACGACGAAGACCATCGACAGCGACAGCCCCGCTTGCAGCAGGAACAGTGTGTTGATGGCCCAGATGAGCGACGTGGACAGCGTGAACAACGCGTTCGTGAACACGTAGGTCGTCACGACACGACGTGACGTGTAACCGGACGCCGCCTCAGCGCTCATGCGCGAGCCGAGGCGAGATCGGCGTTCGGGTGCACCGCCGGCAACGGATCGGGCCACTTCTCGCCCACCATCGCCTCGGTCACCTCCCACAGGCGCCGCGCCAGTCCGTCGTTGGAGCCGAGCCGTGACGGCTCCACGGCCTTGCACTCGGAGACGTAGGCGCCGTCGAGCGTGGCGGCCTCGGGCGCCGTGGCCAGCCAGATCTGGGACTCGGCACCCTCGCGGGCCGTCTTGCGCAACGGCCGCAGCATCGCGTTGCGCGCCGCTGCCGATGGCGAGTGGAGGTCGGCTCCCCAGCGCGTCGCCACGGCACCGGGGTTCGCCGAGTTGGAGCTGACGCCCCTGCCCGCGAGCCGCCGCGCAAGCTCGCGGGCGAACAGGACGTTCTCCAGCTTGGTCGCGGCGTATGCCCTGAACGGAGACCACCCGGCCGTCATGTCCAGGTCGTAGAGGGGAAGGGCGAGTGCCGCGTAGTGGGCGTGCGAGGCCACCGTCACGATGCGCGCGTCCGGGCCGGCCGCGATAACCGCGTCACGCAGCAGCGTCGTGAGGAGGAAGGGCGCCAGATGGTTCACCTGGAGCGTGAGCTCATGGCCGTCGGCCGTGACCTCCCGCTCGGGGGCGATGATGCCGGCGTTGTTGACGAGCACGTCGATGGCCGGGAAACGCTCCACGATGGAGCGCGCCGCCAGACGCACGGACCCGAGGTCCGCGAAGTCCGCGAGCACGAGATGGACGTCCGCCGAGCCGGTGCCGGACCGGATCTCCTCCATCACGACCTCGCTGCGCTCCAGATCGCGGTTGACCATCACCACCGTGGCCCCCATGCGGGCGGCAGCGCGCGCCGTCTCCATGCCCAGCCCCGAACTGGCGCCGGTGACGACGAGGACACGTCCGGACATGGGGGTCTCGGGAACGCTCATGCAAGCCTCCGGCATAGGGGTCGCTCGTGCGGCGCCTGTGGCCGCTCCGACTATGATTCCCGCTCCACCCGGCCTTATCAACGCGCGGCAACGGCGGCGAGCGCGGCGGCCTAGAGCGCGGCGGCGTACCTTGCGAAGGCGGGGAGCAGAACCACGACCACCCAGAGGGCGGCGGCGAGGAAGACCACGAGCAGGGCCGTCTGGGCCACGTTGAGCCACAACGCCCATCGCAGGCGCACGGCCAGCTCCTCGTCGCGGCGGCGCAGCGAGTACCACATGGGGAACGTGAACGGCGCCACAACGAGCCAGAACAGCGCACGATCGTAGAGCGCTCGACGCTCGGTGCTCAGGTCGTCGGCGGCGCCCGACGACATCGCCTGGAACATGGCGGGCACCGCCGGTCTGGTCTCCGATGACTTCATGCCACCGCTATCGGCACCGGATCGCCCGGACACAAGGCGCACGTGGAGTCGAGCGCCGAGCGTGAACCGTCGTGCGCCGTGGCCCTCCTAGTACTCCACGGCCCGCGCGAGCGCGTAGAAGTCGCTGTCCGGCTCGATGAGCCTGATCTTGGTGAGCATGGTGTCGGGATCGATCAGCTCGCCGAACGGGACGTAACGCAGGCTGAGCTGGCCCTCGATGCTCACCATCACGCCGGAGAGCCCCTCCTCGGCCAGGGCACGGTACGCTCCGACGCCCAGCTGGCTGCCCAGGAGGATGTCGCTCGTGCCGGGGACGGCGCACCGGGTCTCGTACCCGATCTGCTTGGCTCGCACGCGCAGCTTCTTGCCCGTCTTGGCTTCGTATCCGGCCTCGATCGCGTCGCCGAGGTACTCACCGATCTGCACGTTGCGCAGGACCGGGTTGCCGTGGTCGTCGAGCTCCTTGGGACGCTGGTCCTCGGGCAGGATGCTCCGCCAGGCCCTCGGCGAGGCAGATGACGCCGTAGGCCATGCCGGCCGTTCGCGGGCGACCATGAGGTCCACTATCTCGGCCGCGACCGCGGCGGCGTCGAAGTCGCCCTCGAAGTCCTCGCGGGCCATGATGCGCGTGGCCTCGCCGCCTATGCCCGCGGCGTAAGTGAGCCAGCCGGCCTTGCGGCCCATGATCTCGAGCACCCACCAGGTGCTCATGGAACGGCCGTCCGCCATGAGGTTGCGCACCTCGCGCGCCGCGAAGTCGGCGGCGGTCATGAACCCGAACGTCCAATCGATGCCGTAGTAGTCGTTGTCGATGGTCTTGGGAAGGTGGACGACCTTGACCGGCCGCAGGCCCGGTACGGCGTTCTGGACCTCGGCCATGAAGTTGGCGGTCTTGAGCGTGTCGTCGCCGCCGAGCGAGATGAGAGCGTCGATCTCGAGCGCGTCGAACGCCGCGAAGACGTTGAGCAGCTTGGCGTTCTTCTCGGGGTCGGCGAGGTCCTCGAGGCGCTTGACCGCCTTGCCGGGGTTCGCGCGCGCCGTGCGCAGGATGATGTCCTGACGGGACCTCAGGCCCACGAGCATGCCTGGCGTGAAGCGGAAGTAGTCGCGACCCTCCACGAGCGGCGCCGCGGCGCTGAAGCCCTCGAGGCGGGAGTAGCCGTCGTAGAAGCCGATGACCTCGACGCCGGCCTTGAGGAACGAGCGCCGCGGCCGCCGAGATGACGGCGTTCGCGGCGGGCGCCGGACCGCCGGAGAACAGCATGCCCACCCTGCGGATGTCGTTGCTCATCGTGGATCCCCCTCGGATCGTGGCCCCCGGGCGCGCGGCCTCGGGGCCGGTGCAGGTCTGACGAGCCGGCCGGCCGGGCCGGCGGCTCTAGGTGCCGGGTATCCCGGGCTCCGTCCACTCGCCCACGCCCCTCAGGCGCTCGTAGCGCGTGGCCACGAGCTCATCCGCGGGCCGAGAGCACAGCTCCTCCAAAGCGCGCGTGAGAGCGCTGCGCACGCCCGCGTACACGAGCGCCGGCTCGCGATGCGCGCCCCCGGGGGGCTCCGGCACGATCTCGTCCGCGATCCCGAACTCCACGAGGTCGTCGGCGTTCATGCGCAGGCAGGACGAGACCTCCTCGGCATGGTCCGAATCCTTGTAGAGGATCGCGGCGCACGCCTCGGGCGTGATCACCGAGTAGTAAGCGTTCTCCAGCATGATGAGCCGGTCGCCGAACCCGATGGCGAGCGCGCCGCCGCTGCCGCCCTCGCCTATCCCGACGACGATGACCGGGATGCGGGCGCTGGAGAGCTCGGCCAGCGACTCGGCGATGGCCCAGGCCACACCGCGCTCCTCGCCCTCCACGCCGGGGAACGCGCCTTGCGTGTCCAGGAACGTCACGAGCGGCAGCCCGAACTTGTCGGCGAGCTTGATCGCGCGGATGGCCTTGCGAAAGCCCTCGGGCTCCGGCGAGCCGAACCGGCGCCGCACGTTCTCTTTGGTGGTCTTGCCTTTGCGATGGCCGATGACCACGCACTTGCGGCCCTCGATGGTCGCCAGCGCGGTGAGCATGGCCTCGTCGTCACGGAACGCCCTGTCGCCGTGCAGCTCCAGGACGTCCGTGAAGAGCGTCTCCACGTAGTCCTGGGTCTTGGGCCTGTCGGGATGCCGCGACATCTGCACGCGCATCCACGGCGTGGGGTTCGCGTAGAGCTCGTCACGCAGCGCGTCGATCTCGGCCGACAGCGTGGCGATCTCCTGATGCAGCTCAGGGTTGTCGCCCTTGTCGAGCTTGCGCAGCTGGTCGAGCTTGGATTCGAGCTCCGCGATGGGCCGCTCGAACGGCATGACGAACGCCATCTAGCCGCCCTCCCCTGCCGAGGCGGGGACGCGGCCGGCGCACGAGGCGCCGTCGAGGTAGCTCAGCACGAGGCGAACGGTGTCGCGCAGCTCGGTGCGCGGGACGACCGCGTCGATCATGCCGTGCTCGAGCAGGAACTCCGAGGACTGGAAGCCTTTGGGGAGCTTGGTGCGGATGGTCTGCTCGATCACGCGCGGGCCCGTGAAGCCCACCATGGCGTCCGGCTCGGCCAGGATGACGTCGGCCAGCGCCGGGAACGACGCGGTCACGCCGCCGTACGTGGGGTTCGTGAGGATCGAGACGTAGCCGACCCCGGTGTCCGCATGACGGCGCGCCGCGGCGGCGGTCTTGGCCATTTGCATGAGCGACAGCACGCCCTCCTGCATGCGCGCGCCGCCCGAGGCGGTCACGAGCACGATGGGGACGCGCTGCGCGGTCGCGAGCTCGAACGCGCGCGCGATCTTCTCGCCCACCGCCGAGCCCATCGACGCTCCGATGAACCTGAAGTCCATGGCGCCCACGACCACGGGGCGCCCGCCGATGCGCGCGCGGCCCGTGACGACCGCCTCGGTCATGCCGGTGGTGGTCCGGGCCTTGTCCAGGCTCTCCTCATAGGACTTGACCGCGAAGAAGGCGAGCGGGTCCACGCTCGTGAGCTCGGGATCCACCTCCACGAGGCTGCCCTCGTCCACGAGCAGCTCAAGGCGCAGGTGTGCCGTCAGATCGAAGTGGTTCCCGCACTTGGGGCACGTCCAGGCGCTCTCCACCAGCTCGCCGCGGTAGGCGATGTGCTTGCACTCGTCGCAGCGGACCCACACGCCGTCGGGCACATCGGCACGCTGTGCCACGACCTCGGGCGGGTCGGTATAGCGGCGCGCATCGCGCGCCGTGAACCAATCGGCTATCGACATGACGGTTTAGCGGTACTCCTTGGCGGGCGTGTCAGTCCGGTCACCTACAGCGAGAAGTCCTGGCGGCCCTCGAAGACCGCGAGCGCGTCGGCCGGCTTGGCGTCGGCGAGCGTGATGGCGCTGATGGCCTTGGTCAGGCGGACCGCCTCGTCCAGCGGGCGCTGATGGATGTTGCGCCCGGTCGCGTTGCCCACCGCTCCGCCGGTGTGGATCTGGTCGTAGAGCTGCGTGAGGAACGTCTCGGCGTCCACCGTGGAACCGCCGGCGCACACGAGCCCGGTGCGGCCGCTGGCGGCGGAAGCTTCCTTGAGCTTCGTCGCGCTGGAGGCAGTCGTCGTCGCCCTTGGGCGGGTTGCACTTCACGAAGTCGGAGCCCAGGCACAGCGCGGTGCCGGCGGCGCCCGCGATCAGGTGGGCGTCCTTCTCGTCGGCCACGGCCTTGCCGCGCGGATACATCCACAGCACGACGATCAGGCCCTCGGCATGGGCCTCGGCGATCGAGCTGGCCGGCCTCGGCCATCATCTGCGACTCGTACTCGCGAGCCGAGGTAGATCGTGTAGCCGACGCCCACGACGTTGACGCCGTTGTCGCGCAGGTCCAAGCACGGCGTCGAGAGGTCGTAGAGCAGCGGGCTGTACGGATCGTCCTGGCTCTTGGGCACCAGGTGCGTCTTGGAGTTCATCTTCACGAGGTAGTTGATGTCCGGGTAGTCGGGCGCGTACTGCGGCGATCAGACCGCGCTGACCGGCCAGGATGCCGCAAACGCCCTGGGAGCCGATGCTTGAACAGGTGCTCCGGCTCGCCGTCGTCGGCCGGCGATGTTCTCGCCGTAGAAGTCGTCGTTCAGGTGCTCGATCTTCTGATCGCAGGCGAACAGCATGAGCCGGCCGGTGCCGCGGGTGGCAGCGATGTAGTTGTCGATGTAGGTCTCGCGGGCCTCTTCGCTGACGTCGGCAGGGACGTGCACGTCGTCCCGAGTGATCGTAGGCATGGTCCTCCCCCTTGTGGACGTGGCGGTGTGGGCACTAGATACCCGAATCCTGGGATCGGGCGGGTTGAAAGCATGACTAGGGTACGCGAAGGGGCGGGTGCGTGCTACAGCACCAGGCGCATCTTGCGATGCGGGGTCCCCGTCTTCCCGACAGGAACTCCTCGCTCGTCACCTCGAACCCCAGCCGCTCGTAGAACGCCGATCGCCGTCACGCGTGCATCGAGCTCCAGGACGTCGCGGCCCTCGGCACGGGCCCGCTCGATCACGGCGAGCATGATGGCAGCGGCCCACTCCCCTCCCGCGCAGCTCGTCGGCCACCGCGACCTGGTAGGCCTTGCGATTCGGTGCCTTCCAGGTGAGAGCCTGGCGTAGCCGACGACGCGGCCGGTCTCGTCCTGCGCCACGAAGTGCTCGTACGCGCGGCCGTCGGTGTCGTTCCACGAGGTCGCGCGGGAGCGCGAACGGCGCGTACAGCGCGTGGTAGCGGACGTGACGCGTCTCGATGTAGCGCGGATCGTCGGGCGTGGAAGCGACCCGGACGCTGTCCGGATCGACCTCCCTACGCTCTGGCTCCAGGGGGTCTTCTTGATCGTTCAGCGGTACAGCCATGTCCTCATCCCCGGTAGCGGTTCGTGACGGGCATGCGCCGGTCCGCCCGAACGCCTTCGGCGTGATCTTGATGCCCGACCGGGCCCTGGCGGCGCTTGTACTCCGCTGCGTCCACCATGCGCGACACTCGCGAGACCGTGCGCGGCGTCGAAGCCCTCGGCGATGATGTCCTCGCGGCTCATGTCTCGCTCCACGTAGCGCAGCAGGATGCGGTCGAGCACCTCGTAGGCGGGCAGCGAGTCCTGTCCGTCTGGCCCGGCTCGCAGCTCGGCCGAGGGCGGCTTCGTCGATCGTCGCCTCCGGGATGGCGGGCTCGCCACGCGCATGCTCGTTGCGCCAGCGCGCCAGGTCGTACACGCGCGTCTTGAGCAGGTCTTTGATGGGCGCGAAGCCGCCCACCATGTCTCCGTAGAGCGTGGAGTAGCCGACCGAGAGCTCCGACTTGTTGCCGGTCGCGAGCACGAGCCAGCCGAACTTGTTGGACAGCGCCATGAGGAGCGTCCCGCGCACGCGGGCCTGGAGGTTCTCCTCGGTCACGTCGGGCTCGCGGCCCGCGAACGCCGGCTGCAGCGTGTCCAGGAAGGCCGAGAACGGCTCCTCGATAGGCAGCGTCATCGTCGGATGCCGAGGTTCGCGGCCAGCGCGGCGCGCGTCGGTGACGCTGCCCTCCGACGAGTACCGCGAAGGCATGCAGGACACCGTGCACGTGGCCCGCGCCCAGGGCGTCCACCGCGAGCGTGGCCGTGAGCGCCGAGTCGATGCCGCCGGACAGGCCGATCACGACGTCGGTGAAGCCGTTCTTGCGCAACGTAGTCGGACAGCCCGATCTCCAGGGCGCGATACATCTCTTCTTCGCCCGTCGAGCAGCGGTTCCTCGCGTTCCGGCGCGCCCAGCCGGCTCGTCGCAGCGAAATCGGCACAGGATGAGGTCCTCTTCGAACGCCTTGGCCCGGGCCACTACCTGGCCCGTGGGCGAGATCACGACGGAGCGGCCGTCGAAGACGAGCTCGTCCTGCCCGCCCACGAGGTTGCAGTACGCGAGCCACACGTTGTTGTCCCGGGCTCGCTGGGCCAGCATGGCCTCGCGCTGCGCGCCCTTTCCCGCGTGGAACGGCGATGCCGAGATGTTGAAGACCACGGAGGCTCCGAGCGCCACGTCCTCGGCAACGACCTCGGGCGTCCAGACGTCCTCGCACACGGTGAGGTCGAACATGGTCCCGCCCAGCTCGAACAGGCCGTCGGAGTCCCCGGGGGCGAAGTAGCGGCGCTCGTCGAACACCCCGTAGTTGGGCAACCGTCGCTTGCGATAGACGCGCAGGATGCGCGCGTTGCCTATGAGAGCGGCCGCGTTGTAGAGCGTCCCGTCGGGGTCGCGGTCCACGAAGCCGATGACCGCCGCGTTGCCCGCGGCGGCGGCGACCGCCTCGAGCGCGTCGAGGTTCTCCTCGACGAAATGCGGGCGCGCCAGGAGGTCCTCGGGCGGGTAGCCGGTCAAGCAGAGCTCGGGCAGCAGGGTCACACCCGCGCCGGCGGCCTCGGCATCACCTATCGCCCGCAGTGCCCGCATGGTGTTGCCCTGGATATCGCCTACGACCGTGTCTATCTGTGCCAGCGCGACGCGCATCCAACGCTCCTCTTGTCGGGTGAGGGGCCCACGATGCTCCACGACCGCGTGGAGCGGGCTGATTCGAGCATATACCACCGTACGGGTACCCTACCGGCATGTCGTGCCGCGCCCCGTGCCGCGCGCGCCCGTGCCGACCCCGGAGGACCCATCGATGACCGACCAACACGACGACAAGATCGACGTCCCGGTCCACGTCGTACAGGACGCGGGCGGGCCGCGCCCCGTGGACCGGCGCGTGATCGGTCACGAGCCGCATCGTGGGCGCCTGTGGTGGTCCTTCCTGGCCTCCGGCCTGCTGTTCATCGCGTTCGGGATCGCCATCTTCTTCGTGCCGAGCAAGGCTACGGGGCTCGTGGTCACCCTGCTGGGCGTGCTCCTCACCTTCATAGGCATCGTGCTCGTGACGAGCGCCCTCGCCGTGCGGCGCGCCACCGGCTTCGTGGGCTTGGCGCTCGTCCCAGGCATCGTGCTCATAGCGCTCGGGATCGCGACAGTGCTGTTCGCGGACTTCGTGAGCAAGTTCTTCGTGGTCGCCTTCGCCGTGGTCGCGCTCCTCGGAGGCGCCTGGGACGTCGCGAGCGCGGTCATGAACCGGCAGAGCGGGCGGTGGTGGCGTCTGGCCCGGGGCCTCGTGCTCGTCTTGGCGGGCGCCGCGTTCCTCGTCGCACCCGCGCTGGGGGTGGCGGCGGCCGGCGTGCTCATCGGCCTCGCCTGCGTGGCGGTGGGGCTCGCCAGCCTCGCCATAGCGGTCGCCACCCGCCGGACGGGGCTGTGACGTGGCCGGCCCGGTCTCTCTTCCCGCCGGTGTCGAGCACCTGATCTCGCACGCCCCCAAGGTCGAGCTCCACGTGCACCTGGAAGGCACGCTCGAGCCCGCGATGATGCTCGACCTCGCCGCGCGCAACGGCGTGACGGCGCCGTTCGCGTCGGTGGAAGAGGCCGCCGCGGCGTACCGCTTCAGCGATCTGCGGTCCTTCTTGGACATCTACTACGAGGGCGCCTCGGTGCTCATGACCGAACAGGACTTCTACGACCTGACCGCCGCCTACGCGAGGCGCATGGCCGCGAGCGGGGTCGTGCACGTGGAGCCGTTCTTCGACCCGCAGAGCCATACCTCGCGCGGCGTCGCGTTCGAGACGGTCGTGACCGGCATATCGCGTGCGCTCGACGACGCGCGCAAGGACCTGGGCGTGAGCTCGCTGCTGATCATGTCGTTCCTGCGAGACATGACCCAGGACGACGCGCTGGCCACGTTGGCGCAGGCGGAGCCGTATCTCCACCTCATCGCCGGCGTGGGCCTGGACTCTGCCGAGGTGGGCAACCCGCCGGGGAAGTTCGCCGCGGTGTTCGAGCGCGCACGCGAGCTGGGGTTGCACGCGGTCGCCCACGCGGGCGAGGAGGGGCCGCCTCAGTTCGTCGCCGACGCATTGGACCTGCTCCACGCCGAGCGCATCGACCACGGCATCGCGACCATCCAAGACCCTGATCTCACGGCGCGCCTGGCGCGCGATCGCACGCCGCTCACGGTCTGCCCCTTCTCCAACATGCGCCTGCGAGTGGTCTACGAGCTCGAGGCGCACCCGATCAAGCGCATGCTCGACGCAGGGCTCGCGGTGTGCGTGAACTCCGACGACCCCGCCTACTTCGGCGGGTATCTGGACGACAATCTCGTCGCGACGGCGGCCGCGCTCGATCTCACCGCCGCCGAGGTGGCGAAGTTGCTCGCCAACGCGATCCGGGGGTCGTTCCTGGACACGGCCGCCCAGCAGGAGCTGCTCCTCAGGCTCGATGCCGCCTACGACGAGGCGACGGGACGCTAGCTCCAGCCGTGGGCTAGCGCTGGTTCTGCGACGCGTCCACGACCACGTAGGTGCCGGAGCGCTGGTCCGTTCGCAGCCCGATGAGCCCGAGCTTCTGGGCGTCCTCGAGCAGCTGCCGAGAACGAGCGGTACCCGTAGCTCGACTCCGAGAACTGCGGCTGCTTGCGCTTCATCGTGTCCTTGACCAGCGAGGAGTACATGACGTCCTATGTTCTCGCGCTGGAGCGCCTCGATCGTGTCGAAGAGCAGCTGGAACGCCGGCCGCTTGGCCTTGCGCGGATCGTCGCTGCCGAGCGACGGCGAGCGCCGCCGGCCGCTGCCGATGTCCTCGTAGTAGATGAACTCGTCGCAGTTGGCCGCGAGCAGGTCGCTCGTCGAGTCCTTCATGCCGAGCGCCGATGACGGTCTTGCCGTTCTCCTTGAGCTTGCAGCACGAGCGGCGTGAAGTCGCGAGTCGCCCGACACGATCACGAACGTGTCGATGTGCTCCTTGGCGTAGCACAGCTCCATCGCGTCGACGCACGAGCTGGATGTCCGCGTGAGTTCTTGCCGGTCATGCCGCGCTCGGGGATCTCCGTCATCTCGATGCCCAGCGTCGTGCATGGCGCTCGCGGTACTCGCTCGAAGCGGCCCCAGTCGGCGTAGGCGCGCTTGACGATGACCTTGCCCTTCTCGACGAGCCGCTCGAGGACGCGCTGTCATGTCGAGGCACCGTCGGTCTTCTTCGCGCGCCGCCCGCCGCCATCGCGGCTCGAAGCCCAGCGCGAGGTTCTCGAAGTCTATGAATACGGCGAGCGATGTGCTCGGTCTCGGCCATGGGTGTGCTCCTGAATGTAGAAGTGTTCCGGTGAGCCGAGGCCGGTGTCGTCCGGCAGACGGTCCCCCCACGCAGCATCGTACCCGAGGCACCCTCTGCTAGCATGAAACCGCTGCGCCGGGCGGTCGCTCCCGCGCGCCTTTTGTGCCTATCGAACCGGGCCGATCAGGGGGTCACGACCATGTCTTGGGGTCTTCAGAACCGTCTGTCCCGCATCATCCGTCCGCAGGACGGCCGAACCGTCATGCTCGCCGTGGATCACGGCTACTTCCTGGGCCCGACCTCGGGCCTCGAGGACCCGTGCCGGTCGGTCATGCCGCTCGCTCCGTACGCGGACACGCTGATGCTCACGCGCGGGATGCTGCGCCAGAGCATCGACAGCTCCCTCGGCACTCCCATAGTGCTGCGGGTCTCCGGCGCAAACAGCGTGCTGGACGACGACCTGTCCAACGAGACCATCATCACGGACATCGAGGAGTGCATCCGGCTCAACGCGGCCGGCATGGCACTCTCGATCTTCGTGGGCTCCCCGCACCAGCACCAGACGATCGCCAACCTCGCCAAGCTCGTCGACCAAGGCGAGCGCTACGGCATCCCGGTCATAGCGGTCACCGCGGTCGGCAAGGACATGGTCCGCGACGCCCGCTACCTCGCGCTCGCTTCCCGCATCGCGTCCGAGATGGGCGCGCACATCGTCAAGACCTACTACTGCGACGATTTCGAGCGCATCACGGGCACCTGCGGCGCTCCCGTGGTGATCGCGGGCGGCAAGAAGCTCCCCGAGCGCGAGGCACTCGAGCTCACGTGGAACGGCATCACGCATGGGGCGGCGGGCGTGGACATGGGTCGCAACATCTTCCAGTCCGATTCGCCCCTGGGCATGATCAAGGCCGTGCGTGCCATCGTGCACGAAGGCGCCACAGTGGACGACGCGTACGCCGTGTACATGGACGAGAAGAGCGCGTCGGGGGCCACGACGGCCTCCGGCTCGGGCCTCGCCGACGACCGCAAGATCTAGCCCGCAGCACTCTCACGACGGGAGAAGGCATCGTGACCGACCTCATGCGCGTGGCGGTATACCACCGCAACGACGACCTTCGCATCGAAGAGCGGCCGATCCCACGCGTCGGGCCGGGAGAGACGCTCGTGCGCGTGCGCTCCTCCGGCATATGCGGTTCGGACGTGATGGAGTGGTACCGCGTGCCCAAGGCGCCCATCGTGCTGGGTCACGAGATCGCCGGCGACGTCGTGGAAGTCGGCGATGGAGTCACCACGGCCGCCGTGGGCGACCGGGTGGTGGTGTCCCACCACGTGCCGTGCAACACGTGCCGGCACTGCCTCGCAGGCAACGAGACGGCATGCGAGACCCTTCACACGACCAATCTCGACCCCGGCGGGTTCGCCGAGTACGTGCGGGTGCCGGCCCTTCAGACCGACCGCGGGATCCTCAGGCTGCCCGACGACGTCACCTACGACGAAGGGTCCTTCGTGGAGCCGCTGGGCTGCGTCGTGCGTGCACAGGTCCGCGCCGGCGTCCGGCCGGGGTCCACGGTCCTCGTCGTGGGCAGCGGCATCTCCGGCCTGCTCCACATCCGCCTCGCGGTGGCTCTGGGCGCGGGCCGGGTGTTCGCCACGGACGTGAGCCCCTACCGCCTTGACTGGGCGCGGCGCTCCGGCGCGACCGAGGCGTTCGACGCCGCCGCGGCCGGCGCGAGTCTGCCTGCCGCCCTCGCCGCCGCGAACGACGGCCGCCTCGCGGACCTCGTCCTGCTGGCGACCGGGGCGCCCTCGGCCATCGCTCAGGGGCTCGATTGCCTGGACTCGGGCGCCACGTTCGTCTTCTTCGCTCCCCCGCCGCCCGGAGAGCCGCTGGGCCTGCCCATGCACGAGCTGTGGCGCCGCGAGGTCACAGTGCGCACCGCATACGGGGCCGCTCCGGCCGACCTGGCCATGGCGCTGGACCTGATCTCCACGCGGCGGGTGCGAGTGGACGATCTCGTGACCCATCGCTGCGCGCTGGGCGACATCGGCGAGGGGTTCGCGCTGGTCGAGAGCGCCGGTGAGTCCGTCAAGGTGATCGTCGAACCGTAGCCTCCGCCGGGTGCACGGCCGGGACGCGACGAGCCCGCCCACCTTGAGAAGCAGGCTCGTCGCGTCCGCGGGAAGCCGCCTGGGACCCTAGAAGGACGCGCCCACGCCGCCGTCGGTCCACTTGTGGCACTTCAGGCACACGCCGTCGGACAGCGTGCCGCCTGCGGGACCGGCATGGCCGGCCTTGCCGATGGCTCCACCGTTGCGCGTCGGCTCCGCAGAGGAGTCGGGAGCAGCGAGCAGCCAAGTCATGGACTGGTTCTCGAACACGCCGCCCACTAGCTCGAGCGGCTCGTCGCCAGCGGTACCCCAGTTGTGCGGGAAGGCCTTCGTACCCGTGCCGAAGCCGTTGTACGAATCGTGGCAACCCTTGCAGTCCTGGGCCGCGACATCGGCGATCTTGAAGCCGGTGCCCGGGGTGGCCCCGGTGCCGCCAGAGCTGATGGCGCCGGTGGCGTTCCAGTTATCCGTGGCCGCAGCCATGGTCCGGTGACCGGAGTACGGGCTGGTGCCCAGCAGCGTGCCGCTCTCGGCACCCGCGCGAGCACCGGCGACCGTGCCGGCATACGAACCGATATGGCACCCACCGCAGAACACGCCGACCGCCTGCTGGCGGATGGCGTTGGTCGACAGCGAGTTGTACTCGGACACGTTGAAGCCGGTGACCTTGGGATCGGCACCGTAGCCAGCAGCGACGGCGGACGCCTCGATGGCGGTCACACGGTCGATGATGGAGGTGTTGTAGTCCAGGCCCTCATAGGCGCGGCTGGCGATCTCTTCGGCGACCTTGGTCTTTAGCAGCAGACCGGCGACCGGCGGGATCGTCTCGGCGTTGGCGCCGTGGACGGAAGCGTGGCACTCACCACAGGTCGGGCTGGCCAAAGCGTGGCCGGCCTCGGCCGGGATGGGCCACACGCCGCCGTAGACCGGGTCTACGACCGTGGAGCCGGCGGCAACGTGGCAGTAGCCGCACGAATCGGAAGCCTTGAAGCGCAGCAGGGTGTCGGCGACGACCGTGCCGGCCGCGTCCTTACCAGGAGCGGCGCGGTGGGTCGAATGACACACGGCGCACTTGACCGAGGTGGTTACGTAGCCCCCGTGCGGCGAGCCCGTGTTGGCGAGGACCTCCGGGGCCTTGATGTCCCCCCACTTCATGTAGACGTACGTCTGGGCCCCCTGAGACGGGTCGGCGGCTCCCGAATAGGGCTGTCCGCCGTTGTGATACGTGGGATGGCACGCCGTGCACGTGACGACGTGGCCGGCGATGGCCGCCACGACCTTGCTGTCCGTGGACTGGTGGCACTTGTCGCAGTCGTTCCCGTGCTCCGCCGAGATGTTCGCCTGGTGGCACTGGGCGCAATTCGTGGACGGGATACCGCCGTCGTGCAGGCTCGCGTGATCTGCCGAGGCATGGCAGGCACCGCATGCCGTGTCGTTGTTGGCGATCGCGTCCTTGACGGTCTGCGACGCGCCGGCACCGTGACACGTGTTGCAGTCGAATCCGTGGTTCGTGTGCTCGGTGGTGAGCAGCGAGCTGTGGCATTCCGAGCACGACGTGAACGCCGTGGTCGTCGTGTGCTTGATCACCATCGTGTCCTCGACCGTGAACGACCAGGTCGTTGGGTCGCTCACGTTGCCCGCCGCGTCGGCCGCGGTCGCGACGACCTGATGCGTACCGGCGGCCAGGTCGCTCGTGGGCGTCCACGAGGTCACGCCCTGCGGATTCGCTCCCGAGTACACCTCGGTCCCGTCGATGGTGAAGCGCACGGTGAGGTTGCCCGGCCTGTTGTCTGTCGCGTTGATGGACAGTGTGGGACGAGGAGCCGTCGTGGACCCCGGCGCCGGGGCCGGACCGGACAGCAGCGGCTTCGTGGAGTCCGGCGAGGTGTCCACGGTGAACGACCAGGTCTTGGAGACGACGTTGCCGGCTGCGTCACCCACGTTGAACACGACGGTGTGCGTGGTGTTGTTGGGCCACGGCGGCAACGGCGGGAACGTGCGCTTGTACGTGTACGTCTGGGTGGCGCCGTTCCAAATGGGCGTCACGTTGGATCCATCCACCCGCATGATGAACCCGTTGACCGCCGAGAACGACGTGTCGTCTGGGTCGGAGACGGTAACCGTGATGGTGGGCGCCTGTGAGTAGGTCACGAGCTGGCCCTCGGCAGGGCTCACCGATACCACGGCGGGCGGTGCGTCCACGGTGTACGACCAGGCGTACTCCGAGGTGGACCCGTCGAGCAGCGTCACCGTGGCCACGGCGTTGTTCACGCCGGTGGGCAGCGGGCTCGGGAAAGCTCCCGGCTGGGACGGGTCGAACGACAGGCTGGTGAACAGCGGGTCGATGTACACCTGCAGCGGCGTGCATTCGAAGCCGTTGATCACGAGCTTGCCGGAGACGATCGGGTTCACGGGATCGCTCGCGTACGCGATCACGATGTTCTGATTGCCCACGACCGCGCCCGGGGCCGGAGTGGGCTCGTACCACTCCGCCGCGAACGCGACGCCGGGAACGGCCATCATCGCGAGCAGCGCGACGATGGCGACCGAACCGAGTGCCGCCCCCCGACGGCACAACGACTTCACGGTCGAGCGAACCGGCGTCATGTTCACGGCACACCATCCCCCCAGAGGTGCAGGCTCTGGTGCTACGAGACCTTAACATCCGCCATTTGTCTTATGAATTCTTCACACGCCTCACAGCGTCCTCGGGGAGCCGCCAGAAGGGATGCGCGGCGCGGCGCGTGCGACAGCGGACGCTGGGGATCGCGTCGCGGGTCCCGCTAGCGTGCCGCGCCGGATGCGTCCGACGACCGCACGCCCGCCGGCTTCGTCTCGTGACAGATCTCGCAGAACAGGACGCCGCCGTTGACCCTGGGATTCCAGCCATGGCAGCCGCAGGTGGCTGTCCACGTTGCAGCCTGGTGTGACTTCTTGAAGTCCATGGGGTGGGACGGGAACTTCCGGTGGCATTTCGTGCAGGGCCGGTGCCCCTCGTAATGGCACTTGGAGCACGTGCGTCCGCCGTTGTCCCAGATGTCGATCACGCCCTCGCGGGCATGGCCGTATCGCATGAACTTCTCCGTATGGGGCATCCGGATCCCATGGCAACCGTCGCACTTGGCCTGCGACGTGTGGCAGCTCCCGCACTGTGGGTTGGACACCAGGATCTTCGCGAAACCCCCGGCGGTAGGCTCGGTCGAGCGGGCCGCCCTCGAGGGATCGCCCGCGTGGCACGTAGGACATGAGGCGGACGCGAGCGTCCCCGAATGGCACCGAAGGCACGGCGTCATCCCGGTCGTCCACGCGGGTATCTTCCCGCTGTCCAGGGCGTGACAGTCGGTGCATCGTGCGCCCGCCGCCATCGGCTCCTTGTGCGAGACGCGCACGGCGAGCACCTCGTCTATGAAGACACCCGTGATCTGAGACCGGTGACATGCCGCGCACGAATCTGAAGCCACCGGCTTCCCGTAGCTGGTGGCCCCGCCGGTGGCGACGCCCGACATGAAATGCTCGTAGCGCGCGATGGGGCCGATGGTCGCCGCGGCGATCAGACCGCCCGTCTCGTGACAGGCCACACATCCCACGCCCGCATGGGCATCACCGGTGGCGCTGCCGTGAGGCGCTCCCGTGTGACACGACTTGCAAGCCATGTCCGTGCTGGTCGAAACGCCCGCGACGACCCAGACGGCCGCACAGGCTATCGCCACCAACGCGACAAGGGTGACCTGGGCTTTGGCGTCGGGGGCCTTGCGCTTCCGGGCGACTCCACGAGCGTTCGAAGCTCCCGCCGCCCCGCGCGCCGGACGGCCTCGTCCCATGACGACGAGCAAGGCGGACACGACGACGATAAGGACCAGGACGATGAGGATGCCGAAGAGCAGGACCGCCTGCACCGGGTTCGCGGACGGCTCCCGTATGAGGTCCGGGATCGACCGCAACACGTCCGGTATCCGAAAGAGGGACTCGGTGAGGCTCTCGAACACCGTTGTCCCGGAGGCGGAGCCTGCTGTGGCCAGGAGAGGCATCATCGCGACCACCCGGCCGGCAGTTTGGCCCCTCCCGGGTGCACGTGTTTGACGTGGCATCCGTCGCAGTCGCTCTTCGCATGACAGCGAGCGCAGGCCGCCGACCCCACTTCCTCGGCTAGGCGCGAGTGCTGGGGCGTGAACCCGGCCGGGTGCGGCATGTCCACGCCATGGCAATCCTTGCAGAAGCGGTCTTCGTGGCAGGTCCGGCACAGCGGCCTCCCCACAAGGGCGAAAGCCGGGTGCTTGGCGAGGAAATCGGGGTCGTGCGGCAGCGAGATACCGTGACACTTGTTGCAGAAGCCGCCTGGATGGCAAGAGCTGCAGGTCTTCAGGTCGCCCATGCCGTGAGTCTTGCGCCAGTCCGGCCCGTGCGTGACCGCCCAGGCGCCGTTCGCGATCCGCTCACGGGGCGTGCGGCTGGAGTGGCACGCGTCGCATTTCGCCGTGCCCGCCCCCCGGCCGTGGCAGCCAAGGCAGCCGTCCATCGTGTACGTGTGCACCCAGCCGCTCTCGGTGGTGTGGCCCGCAGTCGAATGGCAATCCACGCAGTGGGCGTCCTTGGCGCAGCGGGCGTGGTCGATGGTGACGCCGTTCGCGGATACCTTGCGGCTCATCACGTCCTGGTGGCACCCGAGGCAAGCGGACTCGTTCACCGAGCCCGCCTCGGCAGGGCCGGAAGGCACCACTCGCAGCGCCATGCCGAACACCTCTTCGGCAGCGAAGGCGACCCTCGTCGCCACGCCGCCTGAGACGTGGCACTGCGTGCATTCGAGTTTGCCGTGAGCGCCCTGGGCCACCGATTCCGCGCGCCTCGCGTGGCACGACGCGCAGCCGGGAAGCGTGACGGCCGTGGCTGCTACTGCGACGAGGGTCAGCAAGACCGCCCCGCCGAGGACCCATATCGCTATGCGAGCGACGTTCGCCGCAGATCGTTTCGCTGGGGCCACCCTTTGCCGATGCTCCTTTGCGGATCGGTCTTGTGACAGGGGTTGCGAAGTGTTAACAAGCATATCACGGTCGGCGGGGTTCACGGCCTGTCGCGCCGCGAACGGAGTGTCGAGCGAGCTGTGCTTTCCCGCCTGAACGTGAACGTGGGGCCCATTCTAGGAACGGGCCCCACGCTGCGTGTCTTCTTCCGACACACCGGAGCGGACGATGCCCTAGAAGGACGCGCCCACGCCGCCGTCGGTCCACTTGTGGCACTTCAGGCACACGCCGTCGGACAGCGTGCCGCCTGCGGGACCGGCATGGCCGGCCTTGCCGATGGCTCCACCGTTGCGCGTCGGCTCCGCAGAGGAGTCGGGAGCAGCGAGCAGCCAAGTCATGGACTGGTTCTCGAACACGCCGCCCACTAGCTCGAGCGGCTCGTCGCCAGCGGTACCCCAGTTGTGCGGGAAGGCCTTCGTACCCGTGCCGAAGCCGTTGTACGAATCGTGGCAACCCTTGCAGTCCTGGGCCGCGACATCGGCGATCTTGAAGCCGGTGCCCGGGGTGGCCCCGGTGCCGCCAGAGCTGATGGCGCCGGTGGCGTTCCAGTTATCCGTGGCCGCAGCCATGGTCCGGTGACCGGAGTACGGGCTGGTACCCAGCAGCGTGCCGCTCTCGGCACCCGCGCGAGCACCGGCGACCGTGCCGGCATACGAACCGATATGGCACCCACCGCAGAACACGCCGACCGCCTGCTGGCGGATGGCGTTGGTCGACAGCGAGTTGTACTCGGACACGTTGAAGCCGGTGACCTTGGAATCGGCACCGTAGCCAGCAGCGACGGCGGACGCCTCGATGGCGGTCACACGGTCGATGATGGAGGTGTTGTAGTCCAGGCCCTCATAGGCGCGGCTGGCGATCTCTTCGGCGACCTTGGTCTTTAGCAGCAGACCGGCGACCGGCGGGATCGTCTCGGCGTTGGCGCCGTGGACGGAAGCGTGGCACTCACCACAGGTCGGGCTGGCCAAAGCGTGGCCGGCCTCGGCCGGGATGGGCCACACGCCGCCGTAGACCGGGTCTACGACCGTGGAGCCGGCGGCAACGTGGCAGTAGCCGCACGAATCGGAAGCCTTGAAGCGCAGCAGGGTGTCGGCGACGACCGTGCCGGCCGCGTCCTTACCAGGAGCGGCTGCGTGCACCACGTGGCAGACGGCACACTTGATGGAAGTCGTTGTGTAGCCGCCGTGCGGCGAGATGCCCGTGTTGGCCGTGTCGACGACGTGACGCGCGTCAAGCGGATCGACAGCCCACCAGCTGAGGTAGACATAGCGACCCGGGCCCATGATGCCGACCGTGCCGGGCGCGGGGCTCGTCACGGTGGTGACCTTGTAGTACGTCTGGCCGGCGGTGCCGCTAACGAGGTCGGAAGCGAACGTACCGGCCACAACCAGCGTGTTCGTCGTGCTTCCGTACATGTTGCCGGAGCCGGCAGCCCCCCGCTGGTACGCGTTGGCGTAGGTCACGCCGGCGTTCAGCCTGGCAGGACGACCCCTGGAGTCCAGCGCGGTCCCACCGGGGTTGTTCGTGGTCGGACCGTTCGGGTCCATGAACACACTACCGGTCACGCCGCCATGGTCTTTCTCGAAGTTCCACATGGCTCCAGCTGCATATGCAACGGAACCGAACGCCATCATGAAGACGGCGATCAGAACCGCTATTGCAAGCGTCTTTTTCATTTTCCCCCCCAAGAAGTTCAGTTGCATTCTCGTAATCTCTTTCACATGAATCGCCTCCCTTCCGAGATGAGTCTCCAAGCTGCGAGGTCAGGCAGACCGGCACTATCCGCCCTGGAAGTGTGTGAGCCCCCCGGCCCCGAAGATGGGTTAGCAAATCGCAACACGCGTTAACATATGCTCACGGCGGTCTCTCGTCAAGCACTACGCCCCCGCGTGGAACGCGGGGGCGTAGTGCAGTCTGGGGGACAGGTGGGCGCGAAGAGGCCGCGAAGCGAGCCTATGCGGGCTGGACCACTTGCTCCTCGTCGTCAGCCTCTCGCCTGCGACGGATCATCCGGTAGATGATGGTCGCCGCGATCGCCAGCAGCAGCAGCAGCAACGGCACGAGGCACGCGCGGAGCGGTCCGGCGAGGGACCGGTTCAGCGAGGCAAGGGCCGTGCCTCCGGAACCGGGCAACCGTACGAGCTGCACACGGTTCATCGCGGTATCGGCCACGGCGAAGTAGTCGTTCTGCGCATCGTATGAGATGCCTCCGGGGTACACGAACTTCCCGTCCTCGGTCCCCGCGTCACCGTACTTGCCTATCAGGTCACCGTTCGCGGCGTTGAGGACCACGATGTTGAAGCCGAAGGCGTCCACGATGACGAGGCGTCCCGCTCCGTCGATGGTGATCCCCGACGGGAGCTGCATCGCGGCCTGCGCGGTCGTCGATTGAGACCGCATGGTCTTCCCGGGCGACATCTGATTGCCCGCGGCTCCTAGCGAACGGATCCACTTCCGCTCGCCGTCGGGCGTGTACGCGCTCACGCGGTTGTTGTACTGGTCCAGCGCGAAGATGGTCCCGTCCTTGGCGATGGCGACACCGCTGACTCCATTGAACTGCGTGTCGCCCTTGCCAAAGGTGCCGATGACCTTCTGGACCTCACCGGTCTTGGACAGGATCGCGAATCCCGGGTTCGAGCCCACAACGAGGTGGTCCCCGCGTACGGCGACCGACCGCGGCCTCGGCGCCGGGATGACCCGCACCAGCTGCTTGTCGGGGGTCATGACCACGATCCGCGAGGAGGTCATGTCGCCGATGTAGGCCACGCCGCTCTCGTCGACGGCTATCGAGGTCGGAAAGCCCAGGGCGTCTCTACTAGAGCCCTTGCGTCCCCGGTCCAGAACGCCCCGGTACGACGCATCGGGGTTGAACCCTACGATGCGTGCCATCCCGGCGTCGGTCACCCATATCGTGCCGTCCGGTGCCACAGCGACACTCTGCGGGGGCCCGAGCTGCTGGTCCTTGTCGTTGCCCCAGCCGTAGATCGACCGGATCCACTCGATGCCCTTGGCCTCCTCCACGGAGGCGACCTTCCCCACCGGTTCGAAGAGCCTGAGCAGGAAGAAGAACGCGAGCAGCAGCAGAATGATGAGCGTCGCGAGCACGCCTATGAGCATGCGCCTCGTGCGGAGCATCTTCTCGCGGTCGTACGCTGCGACAGCGGCGTCGTCCTGCGCCGCAGTCATCTGGTCAGCGCTCACTTGGCACCAGCTCCGATCTGCTTCAATCCGTCGAGTGCGGGCTGGTAGTCGGGCACGAAGGTGAGCGCCTTTTGCAGGTCAGCCTTGGCGCCGCTCTTGTCGCCCAGCTTCGCCTTGAGGAGCCCGCGAGCCGCGAGTATGTCGGAAGCGGTGGGCGACACCCCGAGGTAGGTGTCGTACGCCTTGAGCGCGCCCTTGAGGTCGTTCGACTTGACCAGCGACTCGGCCTGCAGGTTCACCGCATCCGACCACGATGCCGGGCGGACATCCTGGGCGGTCTCGCGGATGCCCTTCTCCTTCAGGACGGCGAGCCTGGCCGCGAGCTCGGCAGACGCCTCCTTCTCCGCCGACCGGCCGGCCTTCAGCGCCGCGCCGTAGTCCGCCCGTGCGAAGTAGAGAGCCCCCTGCTGCACCAAGAGGTACGACTTATCGGTCTTGGCCGCCTTGAGCGCTGAGTCGAGGACCGTCTGAGCCTTGTTCAGCTGGCGCGCCTCGATGAGCGCGCCCACGTACTTGGCAGTGGTCTGGACATCGGCCGAATTGCTCTGGGCTTGGCTGCCGTAGACGGACAGACTCTGCTCCAGAAGGGTCCGCGGTGCACGTGGCGGGCTCAGGAAGCCGAACACCATCGCGAAGATGACGGTGAGCAGGAACAGCAGGATCACGCCGATGACTGCGAGTATCAGGTACCGGGCGACCGGATCGCCCTGCCGAGGCGCGGCGGTGGCCTCCTCTTTCGGGCTGACCGGCTCACCTGGGCTCACCTGTGGGCTCAGTCCCGCGCCGTCACCAGCAGCGAACGACTCGCTTGCGGGCATGCTGTGCGCCTCCCTGTGTTAAGTAAACGTGCAGAGTATTCACAAACGCTAACACTAACGCGCAGAGGGGTGGAGCGCAACGGGCGCCCCGACCTACGGACCCTTCGACCCGTACCCTCCGAGGTCCTCCTTGTTAGCCACGCTTCAGAGCCTCGCGGCGCCGGCTCACCTCGTTCGCGGGGCGATCGAGGGCAGCGCAAGAGGCGTAAGGTTCTCTTCACTCACCCCAGCCTGGAGAAGCCTCGAACCGGGCTTCCCGGCACGTGAGTGCGGATGAACGACCGGTCAGGCGGGTGCGGCGGGACGGATCCGGCCGGTCTCACCGGATGCGGGCCTGACCAGGCCGTCGGAAGACGCGCCGGCGGTTGCGCACTCGTTGGCCCTACGGGTCACTCGGGCGCGGCTCGACGCGAGTCTTGACTACGGGTGGCGCCGAGCGGCGCCCCACCTATGGCCGATCGCCGGGTGACGTCACGCCTTCGGTCGGTGCTCGATCTTCACGCTCGTCATCGCATCGTCGCGCTGGATGCTGTGCACGACGTCGAGACCCTCCACGACCTGGCCGAAGACCGTGTAGTTCCCATCCAGGAACGACTGGCGGCCCAGACATATATAGAACTGGCTCCCGGCCGAGTCCGGGCTCGCCGCCCTGGCCATGGCCACCGTGCCGTCCTCATGCGGGCGCGAGTTGAACTCGGCGGCGAGATTGTAGCCGGGACCGCCGGTGCCGGCTGCGCCTCCCCCATCGCGGCTGTACGGATCCCCGCCCTGGACGACGAAGTTGGGCTCGACCCGGTGGAACGTCGTACCGTCGTAGAAGCCCTTCTCCGCGAGCTCGATGAAGCTCGCCACGTGGTTGGGGGCGTCCTGCGGGAAGAACTCGAACACGATCCGGCCCTTGGGGGTCTCGATGACGGCGACCTCGTCGCCGGCCGGCTTGACCTCGCTCACATGCGTCGCCATGGTGCGCCTTCCTTCTCGGGTCTGCACTCGCCGTGACAGTGTGCGCACATATAGAGGTGAGCGTGCAAGGTCTCTGTTCGCAGAGCCGGGATCCGAGCTCAGGGCGACCGGGGCGCCGCCACTGACACATCCGGGACGACCCCGCCGTTCAGGTAGAATCCGGCCGTCGGCTCAGCCGGCGACGAAGTGAGGCTCCCGCCGCGGGAAGCGGGCCGGGGCCGACCGAAGCGATCCGATCGGAGGTCAGCTTGACCGACGCCGTGCGCACTCACACTCGACTCTCTCTCGCCGAGGGGTGGCGCGCCTACCGCCGCACCCCGCACTGGATCCGCAAGTCGCTCATAGGATGGCTCGCGCTCATGATCCCGCTGGCGGGACCGTTCTTCGTCATGGGCTACTACGTGGACTACGCCCGCCGCGTCGCATGGGCCGTGGACGACGGCCTTCCGCCCGTAGGCGACCT
Organism: uncultured Coriobacteriia bacterium; assembly: GCA_963768865.1. Classification (GTDB taxonomy): domain Bacteria; phylum Actinomycetota; class Coriobacteriia; order Anaerosomatales; family CAVYJL01; genus CAVYJL01. Next base: position 31,490 of record CAVYJL010000010.1, read on the forward strand.
CGGCACGCTCGCGCTGCGGACGGTCATCGTCGCCGGCGGCACGCTCTTGTGGGCACTGCCGTTGTCCGCCGTGGTCGTGCTGCTGGAGGGTCTTGGATTCGTGGCGAGCAGCGTGATCTTCGCGGTAGGCCGCGGTGACCCCGTGGGTGCCATGACCGCCGCGGTCACGTTGTGGGTGATCGTCGCCGCGGTGATCCTGGTCGCCTCCATCTTCTGGGCACCCCTGTCGTTGTCCGCTCTCATGCACTTCGTCGTGAGCGACCGAATGGAGGCGTTCTTCGAGTTCTGTGAGATCCTGCGACGGCTCCGAGGACGCTACTGGGAACTCTTTTGGCTGAGCGCGCGGGTGGTGCTGCTGTCCATGGGGGTCACCTTGCTCATGGGCATCGTCGCGGGGGCCCTCATGGCGAGTCTCGCCCTGGGCGCTATCTCGCTGGCCAACGGGGGGCCGGCGGCCCAGTCGCCGGGCGCCGCCGACACGGCGGTGCTCCTCGTCTCGCTACTGATCCTGCCGGCCGAGGTGCTCTTCTACGCGCTCGTCGCCCTGCCCAGCTTCCCGGTCAGCGGCGTCGTCTACCACGCATACGGACGGTGGGCTCGCGCCGCCTACGGCCTCGCGGCCCCGGAAGCGTCCTGAGCGCCTACCGCGCCCCGCGAACCGCCTCGGCTAGCTCCCCCACGAACTCCGCCACGGCTTGCGGCGCCGTCTGCCGGCGCACGACCGCGCTGCCCACGACCACGCCATCGGCCAGGCCCGCCACCTGAGCGGCCTGTTCCGGGCTCGAGACGCCGAAGCCGATCGCGACCGGCACGTCGGCGCCCTGGTCGCGGGCTGCCCGAACGCGAGCCACGAGATCGCCCAGGTCGTCTCGTATCTTGGCGCGCTCGCCGGTGATGCCGATGCTCGAGACCACGTAGATGAAGCCGGTGGACGCGCCGGCGGCGGCACTGACGCGATCGGGTGTGGACGTGGGGGCGACGAGGAACACGGTGTCGAGCCCAGCCGTGTGAGCGGCCTGGATCCAACGTCGCGCCATGGGGTTGTCCGGCGGCAGGTCGGGCACGATGAAGCCCGCGGCTCCGGCCTCTCGGGCTTTGCGCGCCGTGGGCTCGAAGCCGAGGCGCAGGATCGGGTTCACGTAGGTCATGATCGCTATCGGGGGCGCGCCTGGAGTCGTGCGCGTGAACTCGGCGCAGAGGTCCAACGCCTCGGCCAGGCCGAATCCGCCGGGCTGCAGGCGCGCGGAGTGACCGGCCCCGGCGATGACAGGGCCGTCCGCGAGCGGGTCGCCGTACGGGACGCCCAGCTCGATGACGTCGGCGCCCGCGTGGGCGGCCGCGCGCAGGGACGCGAGCGAGGTCGCGCGGTTCGGGTAGCCGGCCATGAGGTAGACGACGAGCGCCGCGCGCCCGGCCGGGAAGCCGGCGGCGAGGCCGCCGCGGATCGAAGTGGCGTCAGCGGGCACCGAGACCAGCCTCCCTCACGATGTCGATGTCCTTGTCGCCTCGGCCGGAGACCGTCACCGCGACCTCTGCGTCGGGCCCCAGCTCCTTGGCGAGGCGCGGCAGCAGCGCCAGCGCGTGTGACGACTCGATGGCCGGGATGATGCCCTCGGTGCGGCACAGCTGTTCGAACGCGACGAGGGACTCGGCATCCGTTACCGCGTCGTAGCGCACGACCCCCTGGTCGCGCAGGTACGCGTGCTCGGGGCCGATGCCCGGGTAGTCCAAGCCCGCGGAGATCGAGTACGCCTCGAGCGGGTTGCCGCGCTCGTCTTGCAGCAGGTAGCTGTAGAAGCCGTGCATGACGCCCGGTTCGCCGCGCGCGATGGACGCGCCGGTCTTGTCCGAGTCCAGGCCCAGGCCCGCGGCCTCCGCGCCCACGAGCAGCGGGCGCTCCTCGTCGTTGAGCGCGGTCAAGAACGGATGGAACGTGCCGATGGCGTTGGAGCCGCCGCCCACACAGGCGATCACGGCGTCGGGCAGACGCACGCCCTTGGCGGCGAACTGCTCGAGCATCTCGCGGCCGATCACGCTCTGGAACTCGCGCACCATCACCGGGTACGGATGCGGGCCGAGAGCGGAGCCGAGCACGTAGAACGTGTCTTCCACGCGCTCCACCCAGTGGCGCATGGCGGCGGTGACAGCGTCGGCGAGCGTGCCGGTACCGTCCTCGACCGGGACGACCTCGGCACCGAGAAGGCGCATCTTGTAGACGTTGAGCGATTGGCGGCGGATGTCCTCCACGCCCATGAAGACCGAGCACTCGAGCCCCATGAGCGCCGCGGTGGTCGCGGTGGCCACGCCGTGCTGGCCGGCGCCGGTCTCCGCGATGACGCGGCGCTTGCCCATGCGCACCGCCAGGAGGCACTGGCCGAGCGTGTTGTTGATCTTGTGGGCGCCGGTGTGGCAGAGGTCCTCACGCTTGAGCCACACGCGGGCCAACCCGGTGGCGGCCGCCAGGCGTCGAGCCTCGTACAGCGGCGTGGGCCTGCCCACGTAGTCCGCGAACAGGGCGCCGAGCTCGGCCCCGAACTCGGGGTCGTCGCGGACGGCGTCGAAGGCGGCCGCGAGCTCGTCGAGCGCCGGGATCACGGTCTCCGGCACGAACCTGCCGCCGTACGCCCCGAAGTAGCCGTTCTCGTCGGGCTCCAGCGCCAGCGGTGTTGTGGGCGTGCGTTCCTCGTCGGTCACGATGCCTCCTCGTCCGCCTTGCGGACCTCGTTCACGAACGCATCGATGCGCTCGGGGTCCTTGACTCTCGGCGCCGCCTCCAGGCCGCTGGACGCGTCGACGGCGAACGGGCGCAGCGTGCGCACGGCTCGGCCTACGTTGTCCGGCGTGAGCCCGCCCGCCACGATCACGGTCACGCGGACGGGCAGCCCGCCCACCGCCTCCCAGTCGAACGTACGGCCCGTGCCGCCCGCGACGCCCGCCACGTACGTGTCCAGCAGCACGGCCGCCACCGAATCCGCGTACGCCTCGATCACATCCGCGGTGAAGCCTTCTCCCACACGCAACGCCTTGATGACCGGCGTGCTCGTGGCCGCGCATGTCTCCGGCGACTCCGACCCGCTGAACTGCACGTACGACAGCCCCAGCGTGCCGGCCGCCTTGTCCACGAACGCAGGCTCGGCGTCCACGAACACGCCCACCCGAGCCACGGGCGGCGGCACGGCGGCGAAGATCTCCGCGCGTCCGCCAACGTCACCCGCCGAGGGCTCTCCGCCAAGATCACCCCCACCGCGTCGGCCCCCGCCGCAACAGCGAGCCGCGCGTCCCCCGGGCTACAGACCCCGCAGATCTTTATCCGAGTCCTCCCCATCACAGCTGTCCTTGCCAGGGATCGGTCCCGGGATGACGAGCGCCTCGGATAGCGGGCACCAGCGCGGCGGTCGACGGACTGGAGCGAACACTCCGCAGGCGTGTTCATCGCAAAGCGATGGACACTCCGAGGACCGTGAGCGCAAGTCCGTCGACCGCCGCATCGTAGGGGTCCTACAGATCGTCCCCGCACAGCGTGGCCCCGGCGGCGAAGTCGAAGTCCTCGAGCTCGCCCGCGTTGTACGCCGCGTACGCCGACAGGTCGAAGTGCCCGTGGCCGGACAGGTTGAACAGGATGACCTTGTCCTCGCCCGCCTGCCTGCGCGGCGAGCGCCTCGTTGATCGCCGCGCAGGATGGCGTGGCTCGACTCCGGCGCCGGCAGGATGCCCTCGGCGCGAGCGAACTGCACCGCGGCCTCGAAGCACGCGGTCTGGTCGACCGCGACGGCCTCGGCCTCGCCCTCGTGCACGAGCTGGCTCACCAGCGGCGAGTCGCCGTGGTAGCGCAGGCCGCCGGCGTGGATGCCCGCCGGGCACGAAGTCGTGGCCGAGCGTGTACATGAGCATCTGCGGCGTCATGCCGGCCTCGTCGCCGAGGTCGTAGCGGTACTCACCGGCGGTGAGCGTCGGGCAGGCCTTGGGCTCGACGGCGAGCAGGCGCGCGTTGCTCTTGCCCTCGAGCTTGCGCTGGTAGTACGGGAACGCGATGCCGGCGAAGTTGCTGCCGCCGCCGATGCAGCCGATGACGACGTCGGGCTCCTCCTCGGCAAGCTCCATCTGCTCGATGGCCTCCTGGCCGATGATCGTCTGGTGCAGGCACACGTGGTTGAGCACGGAGCCCAGCGAGTAGTGGGTGTCGGGGTTCTTCATGGCCACCTCGACGGCCTCCGAGATCGCGATGCCCAGCGAGCCGGTCGAGTCCGGGTCCATCTCGAGCACGTGGCGACCGGCGTCGGTCAGGTTCGTGGGCGACGCGTGCACCGTGGCGCCGTACGTCTCCATGAGGATGCGGCGATACGGCTTCTGCTCGTAGCTCACCTTGACCATGATAGACCTCGACGTCGATGCCGTACAGCGCGCCGGCGATGGCCAGCGCGCTGCCCCACTGGCCGGCGCCGGTCTCGGTGGAGATCTTCGTGATGCCCTCCTGCTTGTTGTAGTAGGCCTGCGGGATGGCGGTGTTGGGCTTGTGCGACCCGGCCGGGCGACACGCCCTCGTACTTGTAGTAGATGCTGACGCCGGCGGGCAGGCCGAGGTCCTGCTCGAGCTGGCGGGCGCGCAGCAGCGGCGAGGGGCGGTACGTCTTGTACACGTCGATGACCGCGCCGGGGATGTCGATGTAGCGGTCGGCCGACATCTCCTGCTTGAGGCACTCCATCGGGAAGAGCGACGCCAGGACCTCGCCGATCTGGTCCGGGCCCAGCTCCGTGCCGTCCGGCGTGATGACGCGCGGCGGCGCCGGCGGAGTCTTGAGGTCAGGGATGATGTTGTACCAAGCCTCCGGGATGCTGGTCTCGTCGAGCCCGAACCTCGTCTTGTCGTTGGGCATGTCACCTCTCCTTTTCTGGTCGTCGAATCTGCCGCGTTCCGTCTTCGTAGGGTCCGTTCACCATGCCTTCACGGGCGCCCTCGGCACGCCCGTCAAACTCGCCAGCACGTCTTCGGGGAACTCGCGCCCGCATCAGCGTCTCCCCACCAGCACCGCATCCGCGCCTGCCGAGGCGGCACGCTCGACATCCGCGCGTGCCTCGATGCCGCTCGCCGCCACCACGAGCGATCGGAGCGCGCCGCGGCTACGAGGAGCCGGCGCTGCTGCACCGGGTCGACCTCGAGCGTGCGCAGGTCCCGGCTGTTCACCAGGACCACGGGCGCGCCGGCGCTCCACGCCACGTCGAGCTCGCTCGGCACGCGCGACCTCGACGACGGGGTCGAGGCCCAGTGTCGACGGCCAGGTCGGCGTACTCGGTCACGAGCTCGCCGAGGACGCGAGACCATGAGCAGGACCGCGTCGGCGCCGTGGCCGCGCGCCACGAACAGCTGCACCGGGTCGACGACGAAGTCCTTGCACAGCACCGGCAGCGTCGACCGCGTCGGCCACGTCGGACAGGTCGCTGAACGTCCCGCCGAAGCGGTCGGCTCGGTGAGCACGCTGATCGCCGCGGCGCCGCCGTCCTGGTAGTGGAGCGCAGCCGTGGAGGCGTCGACAGTCGGGCGCGATGGGGCCCGCGCTGGGGCTCGCCTTCTTGACCTCGGCGATCACGGCGACGTCGGGGCGGTCGGCGAGGGCCGCGGCGAAGTCGCGCGGCGGGCGGGCGCAGCACGCGAGCCGCTCGCGGTCCGCGCGAGGACAGCTCGCCGAACTCGCGCGGCGATGCGGTCGCGACGCTGCGCGACTATGTCGTCGAGGACGCTCACCGGGCGACCCCTTGCGCGGCCTCGCGCGCGCGGGCTTCCTCGCCCAGGCGAGTGCTCACGGACACGAGCGCCTCGAGCGCGGCGAGCGCGCGGCCCGAGTCGATGGACGTCGCGGGCCTCGGCGACGCCCGCAGCGAGGTCGGGCACGGCGCCGGCCGCCAGCAGCGCGGCGGCGGCGTTCATGAGCACCACGTCGCGCCGAGCGCCCGTCTCGCCGCCAGCATCGAGCGCACGATCGGCCGCGTTGGCAGCGGCGTCCCCGCCCGCGATGTCGGCGACGTGCCGCGCGCGATGCCCACGGACTCCGGCGTGATCTCGTAGACGTCGCACCGTGCCCCGTGACGCATCGAACTCGGCGACCGTGGTGGGGCCGCTCGCGGAGACCTCGTCCATGCCGGGGTGCCCGTGCACGACGAGGACGCGCTCGGCGCCGAGGCGGCCGGCGACCTCGGCCATGACCGGCGCCAGAGCGCGGCGTCGTACACGCCGAGGAGCTGCCGCTTCGCGCCCGCCGGGTTCGTCAGCGGGCCGAGGATGTTGAAGACGGTGCGGATGCCGATCTCGCCGCGCGCCGGCCCGGCGTGGCGCATGCTCGCATGCAGCGACTGCGCGAACAGGAAGCCGACGCCGACCTCGTCGATGCAGCGCGCCATGTCGGCGGGCGCGAGGTCGAGACGTCACGCCGAGCGCCTCGAGCACGTCGGCGCTTCCCGACGACGACGAGACCGCACGGTTGCCGTGCTTGGCGACCGGCACGCCCGCGCCCGCCACGACGAACGCCGTGGTCGGTGGAGATGTTGAACGTGTGCAGGCCGTCGCCGCCGGTGCCGCACGTGTCGATGTAGCCGCTCGACGGCCGGCCGCACCGGCGTGGCGTGCTCGCGCATGGCGCGGGCGAAGCCGATGATCTCGTCGACGGTCTCGCCCTTCATGCGCATCGCGGTGACGAGCGCCGACGATCTGCGCCGGCGTGGCCTCGCCGTCCATGATCGCGCCCATGACCGAGGTGCGCCTCGTCCTCGGACAGCGAGCCCCGCCGGCCAGGCGCGCGATCGCGCCGCGGAAGCGGTGACCTCGGCGGTGGCGGCGGATGCCCTGGCCGAGCCGCCGGATGCGGCCACGGCATCGGGCGTCGCCGACGCCTTGGGCACGAGCGGCACCTCGCCGGCGATCTCCAGGAAGTTGGCGAGCACCTTGGCGCCCTCGGGCGTGAGCACGCTCTCGGGATGGAACTGCACGCCGAAGACCGGCAGCGTACGCGTGCTGGAGCGCCATGACCAGGCCGTCGGCGGTGTGCGCGGTGACACGCAGCTCGCTCGGGCACGGAGTCCGCGTCCACGCACAGCGAGTGGTAGCGCGTCGCCGTGAACGGGTTGGGGATGCCCGCGAACACGCCGGCGTCGTCGTGGACGATCTCGTCGGTCTTGCCGTGCACCGGTCGCGGCGCGCGGCAGATCCGGCCGCCGAAGACCTCGGCGATCGCCTGATGGCCGAGGCACACGCCGAGGACCGGGATGCCCGCTTGCCGCGGCGGCCCGGATGACGTCCTCGGAGACGCCCGCGTCCGCCGGCGTGCCCGGGCCCGGGCGAGATGACGACGCCGCGCGGCTCCATGGCGAGCACGCCGGCCGGCGTCGATCTCGTCGTTGCGCTCGACGCGCACCTCGGCACCCAGCGCGGCCAGCAGCTGCACGAGGTTGTAGGTGAAGCAGTCGTAGTTGTCGATGACGAGGATCATTGAGGTCCTCCGAGGTGAACACGAGGCGGCGAGGCGTCCCTGCGCTCAGGTCCTCGCCGGGGGCCCTCGCCGCTGCGCGGCTCCCCCGGCTGCGGAGTCTTCGCTACGGGGCACCTCGCCCGCCTCCGCTGCGCGCATCCCTGCTGCCAGCTCCAGGCGTGGTGGAGGGCTTCGCCTTGTGGAGGCACTCTTCGTACTCGCGCTCGGGGTCGGAGTCGGCGACGATGCCGGCGCCGGACTGCAGGTACGCGCGCCCGCCGGCGAGCACGAAGGTGCGGATCGTGATGCACATGTCCATCGCGCCATCCAGGCCGAAGTAGCCCACCGTGCCGGCGTACGGGCCGCGCGCGGCGGGCTCGAGGTCGCGGATGATCTCCATCGCGCGGATCTTCGGCGCGCCCGACACGGTGCCCGCCGGGAACGTCGCGCGCAGGGCGTCGAACGCGTCCTTGCCCGGCGCAGCGTGCCGGTGACGTTGCTCACGATGTGCATGACGTGGCTGTAGTTCTCGACCTCCATGAGCTCGTCGACCGTCACGGTGCCCGGCACGCGACACGCGCCCGAGGTCGTTGCGGCCCAGGTCCACGAGCATGACGTGCTCGGCGCGCTCCTTCTCGTCGGCGAGCAGGTCGGCGCGCAGGCGCCCGTCCTCGGCCGCGTCCGCGCCGCGCGGGCGCGTGCCCGGCGAGCGGGCGGGTGAGCACGGTGTCGCCCTCGACGCGCACGAGCGGCTCGGGGCTCGAGCCCACGAGCGTCACGTCGCGCGTGCGGACGTAGAACATGTACGGGCTCGGGTTGACGGCGCGCAGCACGCGGTAGAGGTCGAGCCCGTCGCCGTCGTAGGGAGCGCAGAAGCGCTGCGACAGCACCACCTGGAAGATGTCGCCCGCCGCGATGTGCTCCTTGGCCGCGGTCACTGCGGCCAGGAAGTCCTCGCGCGAGGTGTGCGGCCGCAGCGGCACCTCGGCGCCGTGACGCCCACCGCGCCGAGGCCCGGCGCCGCGGGACGCCCGCGTCGATGCGTGCGCAGGTACTGCGTCGATACGCCCGAGCGCCCGCTCGTACGCGGCCTCCGGAGCGCCGCCCGGCCGCACCGGGCGCGATGACCTGCATGCACGCGGCGCGCGTGGTCGAACGCCACGACGATGTCGCGCGAGCATGAACACCACGTCGGGCACGCCCAGCTCGTCGTTCTCGTGCCGAGGCACCTTCTCGAAGCCCGTCGCGGCCTCGTAGCCCACGAAGCCCACGGCGCCGCCCACGAACAGCGGCAGGCCCGGCACCCGCGCGACGCTGCCGGCGTTGAGCCGCGCGCGCGACCACGGTGAGCGGGTCGGGCGCGCAGCTCGCCGGTGACGCCGCCGTTCTCCACGACGACCTCCCCATCGCGCGCGGTGATGACCTCGCGGTCGCCCACGCCCAGGAAGCTGTAGCGGCCCAGTCGTTCGCCGCCCACGACGCTTTCGAGCAGGAATGCATGCTCGGCGCCCTGCGCAAGGCTCATGAATGCCGAGATGGGGGTCGCCAGGTCCGCGTAGACCTCGCGCGCGACCGGCACCACGTCGTGGTCGGCCGCGAGCCTGACGAAGTCCTCTTTGCTTGGCCTGATCATCTCTTCGCGTTCCTCCCTTTCGGGCACCGCCCCCCGGGGAGTCGAGCGGCCCCGGGAAACAAGAAAGCCTCTCGTCCCTGATGTAAGGGACGAAAGGCCTTGCCTTCCGCGGTACCACCCTCGTTGCCGGTCCCTAGAGGTCCGGCCACTCGTCCTGACGACACGGGGTCGCGAGCGACCCTGCATATCCGGCCCCTTGTATCGGTGGGGGTCCGCCGGGGCTAGTAGGCGCTTCGCCGTTGTCCCGGTGCCTCAGGGGCCCATTCCCTTTCGTCCGCTCACGCCGGATTCCCACCATCACCGGCTCTCTAGGCTTCGCGGACGAGGTACTCCTCCCCGTCACAGGCTCTGCTATGAAGTTGTCGCGTAGTCTACTCGCCCGACCGCGGGTCGTGTCAATAGCCCCGGAGTCGCGATGCCCGATGCCGGGTCCCCGTTTGAGCCGCCACCAGCCTCTACTGGTGCTTGACGGGGAAGCTCCAGACGGAGCTCAGGTTGCCTTTGGTGGTGTCGGCTGTGATGGAAGCGCTGCCCCAATCACGCTTGGGGAGGAAGCCGGCTGGCGCCGAGACGATCCAGACGTCGCCCTTGCGCACCTTCGTGGCCTTGAGCCGCTTGGAGCCGAGGTACAACTGCACCGAGCCCACGACCTCGCTGGCGGGCAGGCTCACCGACACCGTGGGGATGCTCGTCATGAGCTGCCCGTACTTGGGAGTGAGCGGTGTGAACTCGAGGGCCGGCTCGCGGACGTCCCGCTGGAAGGACGAGAGCGATCGCCCATGGTCGACGGCGATCCGCCGCATGAAGTACGCCGGGATCGCGCCCATCGGGTTCGAGCCGCCGTCGACGGTGAACGCGAACTGGTAGCCGTATCTGCGCAACGCCTCGGCGGACCACTGGTCGTAGTAGCCCATCGGGTACGCGAGTGCCACCGGCGCGACCCCGGTCATGGCCTTGATGTCCGAGAGGGACTTGGCGAGCTCCGGCTGCATCCGCTTCATGTAGTAGGGCTCGTTCTCGGTCTTGGACCGGTACATGGGCGTGTGCCGCAGGGTGTGCGACTCGATGTCGAAGCCCTGCTCCGTGAGCTGCTTGAGCTGCCCCTTGGACATGAACGTGCCCGGCTTGTCGCGCATCGCGCTCGGATAGACGAAGAACACCGCGGTGAACCCGTACTTGCGCAGGATGGGGACCGCGTAGGTGACCTGCTTGGCGCGGCCGTCGTCGAACGTGATCATGACCGGCTTGGCGGGCAGCTTGGCCTGCCCCGCGCGTATCTTGGCGAGGTCCTGGCAGTTGATGGGCGTGTAGCCCGATGACTTGAGCCAGCTCATCTCCGCGTCGAAGGCGGAAACCGTGATCGTGAGTGAATTCGTCAGGCGCGGGAGCACGTGGTGGTACATGAGCACCGGGAGCGTGACGTCGCTGTCCGGAACGGCGATGACCGAACCCGCGGACTGGCTGCCCGGGTCGGACGCGGCCGGGTCGCTCGCGACCTGCGACACCGGCGCAGACGCGGGCTTGGACGATACGAGAGCGCCCTTCGCCGGCGGCTTCATGCGGGCCACCGGGGGCGCGGCGAGCCGCAGCGCACCGTAGACGCCGGCGGCGGCCACCGCGAACACGGCGATCACGGCACCGATCACCACGAGCCAACGCGCCCAAAGGTTGGGACGGCGGGCCCCTCTGTGACTGCTCATGCGACCTCCGGGTCGGACTGCCTGCGCCTCCGCGAGCGAGCGGCGCGCCACATGGACCGTATCGGGCGACGGCGGCTCACGCCAGCTCGGGCCGGATCAGCGACGCCGAGACGCCAGCTCGGCGGCTACGTCCTCGGGCGACACGCCCTCGCGCGCCATGACCACGAGCACGTGGTAGAGCAGGTCGGAGACCTCGTAGCTCACCGCCGCGGGGTCGTGGTCCTTGGCGGCCATGACCACCTCGGTAGCCTCCTCACCTATCTTCTTGAGGGTCTTGTCCTCGTGCGCCGCCCAGAGTTTGGCGGTGTAGCTGGTCTCCGGGTCCGCCCCACGCCGCTGGAGGATGACCTCGTAGAGCTCGGCGATCACCTCGCCGAGCGGGCGTGCGGGGGCGGAGGCCTCCTGCGAGTTGCTGGGCTCGTCGCTCATTCCATCTCCTCGCCCGGGTCGAAGACCACGTGGGGGCCCTCATCGGCCGGGAAAGGCCCGCAGAGGGTCCGATAGAAGCAACTGTACTCGCCGGTGTGACACGCTGGACCGGCAGGCTCCACGAGCACGAGCAGGCAGTCGGCGTCGCAGTCGTAGCGCAGCTCCATGACCTGCTGCGTGTTCCCGCTGGTGGCACCCTTGTTCCAGTACTCCGAGCGTGAGCGGCTCCAGAACCACGTGGTCTTGGTGTCGCACGTGCGGCGCACGGCCTCGGCGTTCATGTAGGCGACCATGAGCACCTCACGGGTGGCGTGGTGCTGGACCACGGCCGGGATGAGCCCCGAATCGTCGTACTTGAGGTCGTCGATGCTCAGCGCAGCGCGTTCGCGATCGCTCATGAGGCGTTCTCCTTCCAGGTGAGGGGGGCCGGGCGCGCGGGCACGTCTGGGACGTCCACGAGGCGCACCGGGATCCCGGCGTCGTGCATGTGCCGCTTGATGTCGCGCACGCGGAAGATGCCGTAGTGCAAGGTGCTCGCCGCCAGGACCGCGTCTGCGTCGGCTTCCACGACGACCTCGGCGAAATGGTCCAGGGTCCCGGCGCCGCCGCTGGCGATGACCGGGATGTTCACGGCGCGGGTCACCGCGCGGGTGAGCGGGATGTCGTAGCCGTCGTTGGTGCCGTCGCGGTCCATGCTCGTGAGCAGGATCTCGCCCGCTCCCAGCCGCTCCGCCTCGCGCACCCACTCCACGGCGTCCAGGCCGGTGTTGATGCGCCCGCCGTTGATGAAGACCTCCCAGCGGTCGCGATCGCCGGCGATGCGACGGGCGTCCACGGCGACCACGATGCACTGCGCGCCATAGATGCGGCTCGTCTCCGTGATGAGCTCCGGCGAGCGGACCGCCGCCGAGTTGATGGACACCTTGTCGCACCCCGCCGCGAGCATGGCCCGGATATCCGCCGAGGAGCGCATGCCGCCCCCGACGGTGTATGGGATGAAGACCTCCTCGGCAGTGCGGGTGGCGACGTCGAGCATCGTGGGACGGTCTTCGTGGCTGGCGGTGATGTCGAGGAACACGAGCTCGTCGGCGCCTTCCGCGTCGTAGAAGCGCGCGAGCTCCACCGGGTCGCCGGCCTCGCGCAGGTCCACGAAGTTCACGCCTTTGACGACGCGTCCTTGATCGACGTCCAAGCAGGGGATGACGCGCTTCATGAGCATCGGAGCGTCACGCCCCCTTCGCGAAGCGAGAGGCCGCGGTGGCCAGCGCGGCCTCGAGCGTGAACGCGCGATCGTACAGCGCCCGGCCGATGATGACGCCTTCGACACCCGCGTCGGAGACCGCCGCCAGGGCGCGAACGTCGTCGAGTGTGGCGACTCCTCCGCTCGCGATCACGGGCAGGCCGGTATCCCGCGCGAGCGCCGCGTACGCAGCTGCGTCGATGCCCGCCCCCATGCCGTCGCGGCTGATGTCGGTGTACACGACGCGGCCGATGCCCATCGAGGCGAGCTCGCGAACCAGGTGCACGGCGTCCACCGCCGTCCCCTCACGCCAGCCGGCGATGGCTACCTTCCCGTCGCGCGCGTCCACTCCGCCCACGACGCCGCCCGGGTACTGCTCAGCGACGGAGCGCGCGAACTCGGGGTCCTTGACCAGCGCCGTTCCGAGCACCACGCGAGCGACGCCGGCGTGGAACGCGTCGTGCACGTCCTGCAGCCGGCGCAGCCCGCCGCCGAGCTCCACGGCGACGTCCACGGAGTGCGTGATCGCCCGGATGGCGTCCAGGTTCGCGGGCTTGCCGTCGCGCGCGCCGTCGAGGTCCACGACGTGGATCCACTCGGCGCCGCCGGCCGCCCACTCGCGGGCGGCCGCGACCGGATCGTCGTTGTACACCGTCACGTCGTCGTACCTGCCCTGGCGCAGGCGCACCGCCTTGCCCCCGAGCAGGTCGATTGCGGGAAGCACGATCACGAGACCCCACCTCCCGCGGCGACGCCGGCCGCGATCCGTCCGAAATTGGAGAGCACGTGCAGGCCCACGGTGGACGACTTCTCGGGGTGGAACTGCACCCCGAAGACGTTGGCCGAGGCCACCGCCGAGACGAACGGGACTCCGTACTCGGTGATCGCCGCCGCCGCCCCGCCGTCGTCGGGCACCACGCGGTACGAGTGCACGAAATAGAACGCCGACCCCTCCGGCACGCCCTCGAACAGCGGCGACGCCGTCGGGAACGCGAGCGTGTTCCAGCCGATGTGCGGGATCTTGACCCCCGCCGGCAGCCGGTCGCACACGCCCGGGACCAGGCCGAGCCCGTCCCAGCGCCCGTCTTCCAGGCCCGTGGTGACGAGCAGCTGCATCCCGAGGCAGATGCCCAGCAGCGGCACGCCGGCGGCCGCGCGCTCGCGCAGCACCGCGTCCAGGCCGCCCACGCGGAGGTTGGCGATGGCATCGCGGAACGCCCCCACGCCGGGCAGCACGACGCCGCTCGCCGAGGAGATGGTCTCCGCGTCATCCGTCACGACGACGTCGGACACGCCCGCCGCCTCGAATCCCTTCTGAACGCTGCGCAGGTTGCCCATGCGGTAGTCGACGATCGCGATCACAGGGTGCCCTTCGTGGACGGGACGCCGGCGACCCGAGGATCGACCGCGACCGCGGCCGCGAGCGCACGAGCCGTGGCCTTGAACGCCGCCTCGATGATGTGGTGGGCGTTCGTGCCCGCCATCGAGCGCACGTGCAGGGTCACGCCCGCGTTGGTCGCGAAGGCGCGCATGAACTCCTCGGCAAGGGTGGTGTCGAAGGTCCCGATGATCTCGATGGGAACGGCGACGTCCCAGGCAAGGAACGGCCGCCCGGACACGTCCACGGCGGCGAGGACGAGCGCCTCGTCCATCGGGATGACCGCCGACCCGAACCGCGTGATGCCGCTCTTGTCCCCCAGTGCAGAGGCGAACGCGGCACCCAGGCATATCCCCACGTCCTCCACCGTGTGGTGCGCGTCCACGGCGAGGTCGCCGGTGGCGTCCACCTTCAGATCCATGAGCGAGTGGCGCCCCAGCGCGGACAGCATGTGGTCGAAGAAGGGCACGCCGGTGACGGCGTCGGTGGTCCCGGTGCCGTCGAGGTCGAGGGTGAGCGTGATGTCCGTCTCCCCCGTGGCGCGGTCGATGGTCGCCACACGCGTCATGCCGGGTCACCTCCGGTCCGTTGGATCCGCAGCGCGGCGCGCTGCCGGTCGAGCACGTCTTCGAGCCCCGCCAGGAAGCGGTCGTTCTCCTCTTCGGAACCGACCGTCACGCGCAGGCAGCCCTCCAGGCCGGGCGTGCGCGAGAAGTCGCGGATGAGCACGGAGTGCTCGTGGAGCAGGTCCCGCCACACGGCGGCCGCGTTGGGCACCCGGAACAGGATGAAGTTGGCGTCGCTCGGGAAGACCTCGACGTCGGGGACAGCCGTCAGCGCTTCGTAGACCCGGTCGCGGTTGCGGATGATCTCGCTGATGACCGACTCGAAGGCCGCACGCTCACGGAACACGAGCCGCGCCACCATCTGTGAGAACGCGTCCACCGAGTACGGTTGGCGGACCTTGGCGATCTCACTGATGACGTCCTCGCGCCCGAGCATGTAGCCCACGCGCATCCCCGCCAGCGAGAACGCTTTGGAGAACGTGCGCAGGATGAGCAGATTGGCGTGGCGGTCCAGGTGCGGCCGCATCGTCGTCCGCGAGAACTCGAAGTACGCCTCATCCACGAGCACCGGCGCGTCGGTGGCGCGCAGCGTGTCGATGAGCACCGTCTCGGGCGTGAGAGTCCCGGTGGGGTTGTTGGGGTTGCTCACCACGATGATGTCGTCCAGGCCGCTCTCGACGCGAGCCAGGAACGCCGGCTCGTCGATCGTGAAGTCCTCCCGCCGAGGCACTACGTGCAAGCTGGTGCCCGTGACCTGCGCGTCCAGGCCGTACATCGAGAACGTGGGCGGCACGTCCAGCAGCGTGCGGCCGGGGCCGCCCCACGCCATGAGCAGGTTGAAGATGAGCTCGTCGCCGCCGTTGCCCACGAGCACGTTACCCGGCTCCAGGCCGTTGGCCTCGGCTATGAGCGCGCGCAGCTTGCTCGCCATCGGATCGGGATAGCGATTGAAGTCGAAGCCGGCCACCGCGCGGCCGAGCTTTCGCATGATCTCGGGCGGCAGGTTGCTCGGGTTCTCGTTGCTCGCGAGCTTGACCGCGCACTCCACCTCGCGGGCGTCGTACGGGACGAGCCCCTCAAGTTCGGGGCGCGCGTCGCGGATCGTCTCCATCGCGCTACTCCCCTTCGCCGGCGGCCGCGTCGTCGTCGATGTCGCCCGGCTGGGCAGGACCCGCGTCCGGGGTCTCAAGCTCGCGATCCAGCTCCGCCGCGACCTCGGCCACGAGCTCCGCCTCGGCCTCGAGGTCCACGATGCGGTCCAGGCGCAGCGAGACCGCCCGCGCGTGCGCGGCCAGGCCCTCGGCCTGCGCGATGGTCAGGATGGTGCCGCCGTCGGCCTCCAATGCTTCGGCCGAGTACGAGATGACCGAGGAACGCTTCACGAAGTCGTCCACCGACAGCGGGCTGCTGAAGCGGGCCGTGCCGCCGGTGGGCAGCGTGTGGTTGGGCCCGGCCACGTAGTCGCCCACGCTCTCCGGCGTCCAGGGGCCCAGGAAGATGGCGCCCGCGTTGCGGATGGAGCCGAGCAGCTCCAAAGGCGAGCTCATCATCACCTCGAGGTGCTCCGGCGCGATGGAGTTGGCGACGTCCAGGGCCGTGGGCAGGTCCTCGCACACGTACACGCGGCCGTTGTCGCGCAGTGCGGGCACGATGAGGTCGCCCCGCGGCGAATCGGCGAGCAGGACGCCCAGCGCGTCGTCGACCTCGCCCACCAGCTCGGGCTCGGTGGTGACCAGGTACACGGCCGCGCGCGGATCGTGCTCGGCCTGAGCCATGAGGTCGATGGCGATGAACTCGGGGTCCGCGGTCTCGTCGGCGAGCACGAGCACCTCGGACGGACCGGCGAGCATGTCTATCCCGACGTCGCCCATCACGATCTTCTTGGCGGCGGTGACGTACGCGTTGCCAGGGCCGCAGATCTTGTCCACGGCAGGGATGGTCTCGGTGCCGTACGCCAGTGCCGCGATGGCCTGGGCGCCGCCCACGCGGTAGATCTCGGTGACGC
Source organism: uncultured Coriobacteriia bacterium (assembly GCA_963768865.1). GTDB lineage: Bacteria > Actinomycetota > Coriobacteriia > Anaerosomatales > CAVYJL01 > CAVYJL01. Next base: position 47,898 of record CAVYJL010000010.1, read on the forward strand.
CGGCCTCCGCGGCCGCGGCGAGCACGAACGGGCTCACCTCGCCGTCCGGGCCGCTGGGAACGGCCATGGCTATCTCCTCGACGCCGGCCACGACCGCGGGTATCGCGTTCATGAGCACCGTGGAGGGGTAGCTCGCCCGCCCGCCAGGCACGTAGATGCCGATGCGCTCGATGGGCGTGACCTTCTGGCCCAGGAATATGCCGCCCTCCACCGTGGTGAACCAGCTCTGCTGGACCTGCCGGCGGTGGAAGTCCTCGATGGAGACGGCCGCCTCGGCTATGGCCTCGAGGAACCCGGGGCCGACCTTGGCCAGCGCACTATCGATCTCCTCGGAGGTCACGCGGATCGTGCCCGGCACCAGGTCCACGTGGTCGAAGCGCGACGTGTACTCGATGAGCGCCTCGTCACCGTGGGAGCGCACCTCGTCCACGATCCGCTGCGCGGCGTTCATGACCTCGGCGTCCAAGCCGCCCCCGCGGCGCGGCGCGCGAACGGTCTCGCCGCCGGCCACGTCGATGCGCTGAAGGAAAGCCATCTATCTCACTCCCCCAGGCTCGCCGAGGAGGCCGCGAGGCGCTCGGCAAGGTCGGTGATGCGCGCGTCGTGCAGCGCTGCGCTCACGGGATTCGCGATGAAACGCGCCGTGGATTCGAGCACCGTCTCTACGACGCGAAGCCGGTTCTCGGCAAGGGTGCGACCGGTCGCGGTGATGTCTACGATGCGGTCCGCGAGCCCGATGAGCGGCGCGAGCTCGATGTTACCATGCAGCTTCACGACCTCGACCTGGACTCCCCGCTCCGCGAAGTGACGCTCCGTGACCCGCGGATACTTGGTGGCCACGCGCACGACGCCCAGGTGCCGATACGTCTCCTCGGCCGTGCCCAGTGCGTCCTCGGGCTCGGCGACGATGAAGCGGCACGCGCCGAATCCCAGGTCCACGAGCTCCACGACCTCCAGCCCGGCCTCCTCCAGCGTGTCCTTGCCGGCGATGGCGACGTCGGCGGCGCCGTACGCCACATAGGCCGGGATATCGGTGGGCCTGGCGATGATGAAGTCCATGTCCGCGCCCGCGACCATCAGCTGACGGCCGGGGTCGCGCAGCGCGCCCACGTCCACCCCGGCGCCCTCGAGGACGGCGAGCGAGTCGCCGAAGAGCGACCCCTTGGGGACCGCCATGCGCAGGCGGCCGTTCGCGGACTCGCGGCCGGTTCCCGTGGCGATCATCGGCTCACCTCCGTTGGCGGCGGCGCGGGCAGGTCCTTGAGGTCGTACGCGGCTGCGATCGCGCCGCTCGCGTCCAACCCCCCGAGCGAGGAGCCCTCGGCCCACAGCGCGGCCTGCGCACCCTCGCGCAGTGCGGCCGAGGCAAGGGCGCTTCGCCCCGTGTCGGCGGCGAGAGCGACCTTCCAGCCCGCGGCTCGCAGCGCCGCGGCGGCGGCGAACGCGGCGGCGGGCGTCGCGCCTCCCACGACGGCATCCAGAGGGGCGACGCGCGGCGTGCGGCCCTGCTCCGTGAGCGCGATCTGGAGGCGCTCCACACCGATCGCGAACCCGGCCGCGGGGGTGGGGTCACCGAACGCCCCCAAGACCGCGTCGTATCGCCCGCCACCGCCCACGACCACGCCCAGGCCGCTGGCGTACGCTTCCACGACGATGCCGGTGTAGTAGCTCAGGTCGCGTGTGAGGCCCAGATCCAGCGCGACCTCAGCCACGCCCGCGCTGGCCAGAAGGGCCAAGGTCGCCTCCAGATGATCGAGCGGTGAGGCCATGACCGCGGCGCTGGGAAGGGCTCGGCATCGCTCGACCACCTCGGGGCCTCCGCGCATGCGCAGGACCGCGAGCAGGTCTGTGGCCACGGGATCGCTCACCGCGCCCGCGTCGCGGGCGTCCGCGACGAGCCCGTCGATCGCGACGAGGTCCCTGCGGTGAGCGGCGCGCATGACGGCGCCGGCCCACTCGTCGCTCCCGCCGGCCGCGTCCAGCAGCGCCCGGACGAGCGCGACCGACCCCATCGAGATGCCGAACGACGCCAATCCGCTGCCGCGAAGCGCCTCGGCCAGCACGGCGACCATCTCGGCGTCGGCGGCGGGGCCGGACGCTCCCACGAGCTCCACGCCGGCCTGCACGAACTCACGGGCCTGCCCCCGCAACGAGGCTTGTTCCCGGAAGACCTCGGCCACATAGCTGATGCGCCACGGGCCGTCCTCGGAGCGCAGCCGCGTGCCCACGAGCCGAGCGATGGGCACCGTCATCTCCGGGCGCAGGGCCAGCACGGAGCCATCGGAGTCCACGAGCGTGAGCACCGTGCCCTCCACGGAGCCGCCCGCGCCGGTCTCGAGCGTTCGCAGCCGTTCCACGATGGGCGTCTCCACGGGCCGGTAGCCCCACGCCGCGAACGTGCGCTCGACGCCGTCGACCAGGCTGCGACGCTCGGCCGCCTCCTGGAACAGGACGTCTCTGAAACCCCTGGGGGTCGTCGGTCGCATGAAAGCCTCTCTGGTCATGGGATCTGCCGCTCACCCGCTCGGCGGGCCCCGTCTCCGCGCCGCACTTTATCACGGTAGAGTGCTACTGTGCAATAGCGTAGCTGGTGAACCGTTGCGGGTGGCCGAGGAATGCCCGGACGCGGCGTGCTAAGAGGCGATACAGTCCGGGCCGAAGGTCTCCTTGAGCTCGCCGTACAGCCCGCCCGCGTTCGCGTCCACGGCGAGCAGCTCGGGCAGCCGCAGGATCCGGATCCCGTCGTTGCTGATCACCTTCAGGTGCACGGTATCGGCACCGGGATAGCGCTTGAGGATGTCCTTCAGCCGGCCGCTGCCTCCCTCGGCGAGGCAGGTCTCCTCCATCACCACGGTGAACACGCCCTGGCGCTTGTCGTAGCGCCCACCGTCCACGAGCGGCTCGATCTCCTGGATCACGAGCTGGGGGTCGCGGTCGCCGGAGGCGTCCACCTTCGCCCGGACGCGGACGACGCTGTCCTCCTCGACCATGGGACTGAAGCGGTCGTAGACGCTCGAGAACATCACGCATTCCACCTGTCCCTCGAGGTCCTCGAGGACGAACCGCGCCATCATCGTGCCGCGCTTGGTCAGGCGCCGGTCCAGGCCGCCGGCCATGCCCGCGAACCAGGTGACCTCCCCGTCCGGCACGCCCGCGATGTCCAGGATGGACGTGGAGCGCGCCGCTTCCACCATGTGCTCCTTGCCGCGCAGCGGGTGGTCGGACACGTAGATGCCGAGCATCTCCTTCTCGAACGCGAGCTTGATGCGCTTGTCCCACTCGTCGCCGTCGGGCGTCGGGCACGGTGTCCGCGAAGCCGTGGTCCTGCGGCGTCCGTCCATGTCGAACATCGAGATCTGGCCGGCCGTCGGCGTCGCGCTGGCGCTTGATCGCGGCGTCCACGCAGCCGTCCATCATCGTCCATGAGGTGCTTGCGCGTGTAGCCGGTCGAGTCGAACGCGCCCGCCTTGATGAGCGACTCGAGCGTCCTCTTGTTGAGGCGCCGCAGGTCCACGCGCTCGCAGAAGTCCTGCAGCGACGTGAACGGCCCGCCCTCTGTGCGCGCGGCGATGATGTCGTCGACCACGCCCTCGCCCACGTTGCGGATGCCGGCGAGCCCGAAGCGGATGCCCTCGCCGCACGGCGGTGAAGTCCTTGCCCGAGGAGTTCACGTCCGGCGGCAGCACCGTGATGCCGCGCGCGGTTGCACGCCGCGACGTACTTGACGATGCTCGTCGGTCTTGCCCGTGTAGCTGGTGAGCACCGCCGCCATGTACTCGAGCGGGTAGTGCGCCTTGAGGTACGCGGTCTGGTACGATGATGAGCGCCGTACGCGGCCGCGTGGCTCTTGTTGAACGCGTACTCGGCGAACTTCTCGATGTCGGTCCAGACCTGCTCGGCGAGCTTGCGGTCGTAGCCGCGCTCGACCGCGCCCTCGACGAAGTCGCGGCTTGCAGCGCTGTCGATGATCGTCGCGCGTGCTTCTTGCCCATGGCCTTGCGCAGCTTGTCCGCCTTGGCCGCCGAGAAGCCCGCCATCTCCATGGACGATGCGCATGACCTGCTCCTGGTAGACCATGGCGCCGTAGGTCTCTTCGAGGATGGGCTTGAGGCGGTCGTCGTAGTAGGTGACTCGGCCTGCGGCCGTGCTTGCGCGCGACGAAGTCCGGCGATGCGAGTCCATCGGGCCCGGGCGGTACAGCGCCACCACGGCGACGATGTCGGCGAACACCGTGGGCTTGAGCTCCTTGAGCAGCTGCGCTTCATGCCCGGGCGACTCGACCTGGAACACGCCGTCGGTGTCCGCGCGCTGCAGCAGGCTCGAACGTCTCGGCGTCGTCCATCGGGATCGTGTCGAGGTCGATCTCGACGCCGTGGTTCTCCTCGATCGCTGCGCAGCGCCTTGGCGATGCACGGTGAGCGTGCGCAGGCCGAGGAAGTCCATCTTGAGCAGGCCGAGGTCGGCGATGAGCGTGCCCTCGTACTGCGTGATGACCGCGCCGCCCTTGGTGTCGCGCTTGACCGGCATGTGGTAGTGCAGCGGGTCGCGGCAGATGACGACGCCGGCCGCGTGCACGCCCTCGCCGCGCACGATGCCCTCGAGCGCGCAGCGCGGCGTCGACGATGCGCTTGGTGTCGCCGCTCGGCCTCGTAGTCGCCGCGAAGCTCCGGGTTCGTCTTCGAGCGACGCCGTCGATGGTGGCGTCGGGGCCCTCGCTGGATCATGCTTCGCGATCTTGTCGGGCACGCCGAACGGGTAGCCGAGCACGCGGCCGGCGTCGCGCACCGCGCGCGCGCGCCTTCATCGTGCCGAACGTGATGATCTGCGCGACCTTGTCCTCGCCGTACTTCTCGCGCACGTACTCGATGACCTCGCCGCGGCGCTCGTCGTCGAAGTCGATGTCGATGTCGGGCATCTCGGTGCGCTCGGGGTTGAGGAAGCGCTCGAAGAGCAGCCCGTGCTCGAGCGGGTCGAGGTTCGTGATGCCGAGCGCGTAGGCGATGATCGAGCCGGCGGCCGAGCCTCGGCCCGGGCCCGACGCCGATGCCGTTGTCCTTGGCCCAGTGCACGAAGTCCTGCACGATGAGGAAGTACGCCGGGAAGCCCTTGTCGATGATGACCTCGAGCTCGTACTCGAGGCGCTCCAGCGCCTCGTGCGGGCATCGGGTCGCCGTAGCGCTCCTTGAGGCCCTCCATGCACTGCTCGCGCAGGAAGCTCGTCCTCGGTGCTCGCCTTCGGGCACCTCGAACACCGGCAGGATGATCTTGCCGAACTCGAGCTCGACGTCGCAGCGCTCGGCGATCTCGCAGCGTGTTCGCGAGCGCCTCGCGGGTACTCGCCGAAGCGCCGTCGGCCATCTCCTCGGCGGACTTCATGTAGAACTCGTCGCAGGAGAACTTCATGCGGCTCGGCGTCGTCGATCGTCGAGCCGGTCCCGATGCACAGCAGCATGTCCTGCGTCTTGGCGTCCTCGGCGCGTGACGTAGTGGATGTCGTTGGTGGCCACGAGCGGCAGGCCGAGCTCGCCGGCGATCGACGACGAGCTCGCGGTTGAGCTGCGTCTGCGTCACGCCGTTGTCGGCGATGATGCCCTGCTCCTGCAGCTCGAGGTAGAAGTCGCCTCGCCGAAGATGCCGCGCGTACGTCTCGGCCCACGCGCGCGCGCTCCTCGGGCTGCCCGTGCTCGATGGACTTGCGACAGGATGCCGCTCATGCACGCCGACGTGCCGATGAGCCCTCCGTGTAGCGCTCGAGCAGCTCCATGTCGACCTGCGGCTTGTAGTAGAAGCCCGTCGACCGCAGGCGTCGGAGACCATGCGCCATGAGGTTGCGGTAGCCCTCGTGGTTCTTCGCGAGCAGCAGCAGGTGGTAGAGCTCGGGCTTGCCGTCGCGCTTCGCGCGCGCGTCCGGGCGTGAAGTAGACCTCGCAGCCGATGATGGGCTTGACGCCGGCCTGCGGTCGCCGTGCTTGTAGAACTCGACGGCGCCGTACATGTACGCCGTGGTCGGTGATCGCGAGCGCCGGCATCTCGAGCTCGACGGCGCGCGCGACCAGGTCCTTGACGCGCGCGGCACCGTCGAGGAGCGAGTACTCGGAGTGCGTGTGCAGGTGGACGAAGGACATCGAGCGCTACTCGGCCCGCTTCCGCGGGGCTCGTCGCCGAGCGGCTCGAGCACGCGCGCGGTAGCCGTCGGCGCCGTAGTTGAGCGACTGGCTCACGCGGCAGATGGTCGTCGCCGAGGCGCCGGTCGCCTCCTGGATGTCGCTGTAGTGCTCCCCGGCGCGAGCATGCGCGCGACGGCGAGCCGCTGCGCCATGTCCTGGATCTCCCGGATGGTGCACGACGTCCTGCAGGAACGCGTACATCTCGTCGGGGTCGTCGAGCGCGAGCAGGGCCTCGAGGAGAGCCTCCACTTCGGGCGTTCTCAGCCTCTCGGCAGCCATGGAACGCACCCCTCCCGCGAGACTCGCCTGTGACCCGGACTGGCTAATGCTAGCACGCGGGTCCGACACGGCGCGCCGCGCCCGCGACGGCTACGCCGGGCCTTTCCGACGAACGGACGTTCGGTCGCGGAGAGCACTCAGACGAGGCGGTTGCGCAACTCGCCGATGCCCTCGATCCGGACCTCGACGACGTCGCCCCGGTCCAGCCCGCGGATGCCCGACGGCGTCCCCGTCAGGACCACGTCGCCCGGCAGCAGAGTCATCACCTCGCTCACGAACGACACGATCTCGAACGGGTCGAAGATCATGTCCGAGGTGCGGCCGGATTGACGCCGCTCGCCGTCCACCCAGCATTCGACCGACAGGTCCGTCGGGTCCAGCTCGGTCTCGATCCACGGCCCCAGCGGGCAGAACGTGTCGAAGCCCTTGGCGCGCGTCCATTGGCCGTCCACGCGCTGCAGATCGCGCGCGGTCACGTCGTTGGCACACGTGTAGCCCAGGATGGAGGCCGCGGCCTCGGCAGGAGTGGCCTTGCGCGTGTGCCGGCCCACGACCACCGCGAGCTCGGCTTCGGGGTCCACCCTGCTCGCGGAGTCGGGCCAGACGATGTCCGAGCCCGGCCCGATCACCGCCGTGGGCGGCTTGAGGAACAGCAGCGGCTTGGCCGGCAGCTCGTGTCCCATCTCCGTCGCGTGATCCTTGTAGTTCACGCCCACGCACACCACCTTCGTGGGGATCACCGGCGCGATGAGCTCCGCGCCCGCGAGCGGGATCTCCGCGACCGGCTCCCACGCGGCGAACGGCTCGTCGGAGATCAGGGTGAGCGTCTCCTCCTCGGCCAGGCCGTAGCGCGCGTCGCCGTCGTGGATGACCCGGCAAAGGCGCATCGGTCAGGCCTCGATGGGGACGTAGATCAGGGCAGTGACGGTCTCGTCGGGAGGGGTGCCCTCCTGGCTTTCGATGAAGACGAGCGCCGGGCCGCTGCGCACGACGAGATCGTCCCCGGAAGCCTGCTCGCCGGCGAGCCGGAAGCCCTCCGGGATGCTGTCGTACGAACCGGTGTGCTCTACGACCGCGTACCGGCCGCCGCCCACTTCCTCCACGCCCACCACGGCCGTGCCCTCGACGTCCGGCTTCACGGTGATGGCCGCGTCGTAGGTGGTGCGCTCCCCGAGCTCGAGCGACGGGTCGTCTGAGGCGACCACGAGCACCTGCTCGGCGGCCACGTCCACGTCGGCGAGCGCGGCCCACTCCATGAGCGTGGCGAACGTGTCGTAGATCTGGTGGAGCGGACCCGAGTGGTGTACGTACGCGACCCTGATGGGGTCCATGGCCTCGACGCGAGCGCTCATTCGGCTGTCTCCTTGGACGACGGTGGGGCGGTCACGGGCGCGCGGAGCCCGCAGGGAGGCGGGCCGCACGGTCGCACAGGTTGTGTTCCCGTTTCGGGCGGCTCAGCCGGCGTTCTTGGCCGAGGCACGGTGCGAGAGGCCGTAGTCGATCGAGTCGACGAGCGCCTCCCACGACGCCTCGATGATGTTCTCCGAGACGCCGACGGTGCCCCAGCTCTTCTCGCCGTCGGCGGACTCGATGAGCACGCGCGTGACCGCGCCGGTGCCCTTCTTCTCGTCGAGCACGCGCACCTTGTAGTCGGCGAGCTCGATGGCGGCGAGCTCCGGGTAGAAGCGGCCGATCGCGATGCGCAGCGCCTTGTCGAGCGCGTTGACCGGGCCGTTGCCCTCGGCGGTCGCGATGTAGCGGTGGCCGCCGACGTGGATCTTGATGGTCGCCTCGGTCATCACGCGGCCGTCCTCGCGCTTCTCGACGATGACAGCGGAAGCGACTCGAGCGTGAAGAACGGCTCGTACGTGCCGAGCTCGCTTCTGCAGCATGACCTCGAGCGAGGCGTCGGCGGCCTCGAAGGAGTAGCCGCTGGTACTCGAGCTCCTTGATGCGCGTCGAGCACGCGTCGCGACCGTCGTCCTGGTCGCCCGTCAGGTCGATGCCGAGCTCGGCGGCCTTCATCGTGAGCGACGCGCGGCCGGCGAGCTCGCTGACCACCACGCGCGCGAGGTTGCCCACGCGCGCGGGATCGACGTGCTCGTAGGCCTCGGGCAGCCGCGCGGCCGCGCTCGCGTGCACGCCGCCCTTGTGCGCGAACGCGCTCGCGCCCACGTACGGCTGGTGCGGGTTGGGCGCGAGGTTCGCGGTCTCGGCGACGAAGTGGCTGACCTCGGTGAGCAGCCTGCAGCTGCTCGGCGGTGATGCAGTCGTCGCCCATCTTGAGCACGAGCGCCGGGATGATCGCGATGAGGTCGGCGTTGCCGGCGCGCTCGCCGTAGCCGTTGATGGTGCCCTGCACTGCGCGCAGCCGGCGTCGACCGCGACGAGCGAGTTGGCGACCGCGCAGCCGGCGTCGTTGTGCGCGTGGATGCCGAGCGGCACGCCGGGCAGCGCGCGCCACGCTCGCGCGACGATGCGCGCGATCTCGTGCGGCAGCGTGCCGCCGTTGGTGTCGCACAGCACGACCGCGTCGGCGCCCGCCTCGGCCGCGGCCGCGCACGACCTCGAGCGCGTAGTCGGCGTTGGCGCTGTAGCCGTCGAAGAAGTGCTCGGCGTCGAAGAAGACCGTGCGGCCCTGCGCCTTGAGGTAGCGCCACGGAGTCGCGCACCATGCGCAGGTTCTCCTCGAGCGTGGTGCTGCAGCGTCTCGGTGACGTGCAGGTCCCACGCCTTGCCGACGATGCACAGCGCCTTGCAGCCGGTCTCGAGCAGCGCGCGCGAGGCCCGCGTCGTCCTCGGCGGGCGTGTCCTTGCGGCACGTCGAGCCGAACGCGGTGATGACCGCCGTGCTCGAGCTTCGAGGTCGCGCGCGCGCTCGAAGAACTCGATGTCCTTGGGGTTGGAGCCGGGGAAGCCGCCCTCGATGTAGTGCACGCCGAGCACGTCGAGCGCTGGCGCGATGCGCAGCTTGTCCTCGACCGAGAGCGACATGCCCTCGCGCTGGGTGCCGTCGCGCAGCGTGGTGTCGTAGAGGTGACCGTGAGCTTCACGGCGGTCCGGTACTAGACGCGCTCGAGCCACTCCTCGTACTCGGGCTCCTCGCCGTGCACGACCTTGAAGTACGTCTCCTGCAGCGTCGAGCGTGATGGGGCCGGCGGTCGCCGATCGACGCGATGGTCGACCGAGCGCACCGGCACGACCTCGGCCGCCGAGCCGGTCATGAACATCTCGTCGGCGGTGTAGAGGTCGGTGCGCACGAGCGACTCCTCGACGACGTCGTAGTCCGAGGTCGTCGGCGATGCCGCATGATCGAGTCGCGCGTGATGCCCTCGAGGAGGCCGTCGGAGACCGGCGGCGTGAAGATCACGCCGTCGCGCACGATGAAGAGGTTCTCGCCGGTGCCCTCGCAGACCTTGCCGTCCTCGTTGAGCAGGATCGCCTCGTCGTAGCCGTGCTGGTTGGCCTCGATGCGCGCGAGCGACGAGTTCAGGTAGTTGCCGGTGGCCTTGATCGCGGGCGGCATCGAGTTGATGCCGCGCTGGCGCCACGAGCAGATGCCCACGTCGACGCCGTCGCGCAGCGCCTCCTCGCCCAGGTACGTGCTCCCACGGCCAGCACGGCGATGATGCACGTTGACCGGCGCGGGGATCGGGTCGAGGCCCATGACGCCGTAGCCGCGAAACGCGAGCGGGCGGATGTAGCACGCCGGCAGCTTGTTCGACGCGGATGGTCGTCCTTGACGGCCTCGACCATCTCGTCGACCGAGTAGCCGAGGTCCATGAAGAGCATCTTGGCGGAGCGCTCGAAGCGCTCCATGTGCTCGGTGAGGCGGAAGACGGCGGGGCCGTCGGCGGTCTCGTAGCAGCGGATGCCCTCGAAGACGCCGGAGCCGTAGTGGAGCGCGTGGGTGAGTACGTGGACCTGAGCCTTGTCCCAGTCGACGAGCTCGCCGTCCATCCAGATCTTGTCCACCTTGGGCAGTCGCCATGCGTCCCACTCCTTCATGCGGCGCGTCCGTGCCCCTCGCCGGCATCCGTGCGCTGCGTTCCGGCCGAGGTAGGGGCCATGATACGACAACCCGAGCGCGAGCGGCCCGCGCGTGCGCCCGCAGGCCGGCCGAGCGCGGTCCGTTCGGGGTCCCGATCGCCCCGCAACAGTGGTTAAGCGGGGCATAAGGAAGTAATGTGCGTCCTATGATGGTGCGGCGCGCGGGCGGTGGCAGGGCCTCCCGTGGCTGCCCGAGGGAGGACATCATGGTGGATCGTGCCGGTCTGCGCTTCCGCGTTCCCCTACTGATCGCCGTGGCGACACTCGTCGCCGCCGCGCTGCCGCTCGGGACCGCCTGGGCCGCGACTTCGTCCGGGCCATCGGCCTGGTCCTCGGCCGCGCCGGCCGACGGTTCGGTGATCGGCGCGTTGCGGCCGACGATCTCCGTCGCGGTCGCCGACGCCAACGGCTTCGTCGGGTATCCGTACTACTCGCTCAAAGTGGACGGATCCCTCCAGCGCACGACCCTGACGTGGACCAGCCCCGATCACACCGGCGCCATCCTGACGTTCACCCCCACCTACAACCTCGCACTTGGCGCCCACACCGTGACCGCCACCATCCTCAACGGCTCCTACAAGTACTCGACGTACCGGTGGGCGTTCACCATCGCGCAGACGCCGGTGTTGTCCGTGGCTTCCCCGTCGGCGGGCTCAACGGTAGCGTCGACCCAGCCCGTCATCTCCGCGACGGTGACCGGCTCCACGGGCCCCATGACGGCGCACGTCATCCTTGACGGGTCCGAGATCCCGAGCACCTATGACTCAGGCTCCCAGATCGTCCGGGCCACGCCGCCCTCGGCCATCGGGGACAACGCGAGCCACGACGTGACGGTGACCGTGACGAACTCTCAGAACGTGAGCGCCGTCGCCGCATGGTCGTTCAACGTGCAGCTTTACGCGCCGATGCCGGTCGTGACCGACTGCACCGCCTGCCACGCCGGCTTTCCCGCGGCGCACCCGATGACGGACTGCGTGGGCTGCCACGGCATCGGCAGCCCCGTGGGTGAGGGGTGGGACACTCCCGCGTACGCGGAGCACTCCTCCGACCATATCGCCGGGATGGCCTGCACGACCTGCCACGGCTCCGGCTACCTGACCGTGCCCCCGCTCCATGCGTTCCAGCCGGACTCCTACCACGCGTCAGGACTCACGTCCTGCGCCAAGGGCGCACCGTGTCATCTCTCATCGCTGTCGCTGGAGCACGACCGGCGCGGCCACGGGCTCACCTGCCTGACGTGCCACGAGAGCACGGACACGCGGGTGCAGATAGCGATCGCCGCCGGCGACACGCGTTGCGAGAGTTGCCACGTGTTCGACGGGACCACCGGTCACCCGTACATCCCGTCGGCCCACGTGTCCTCCGTCGCCACTTCGACGATCTCCGGGACCTACCCCAGCGGCGTCGGGTACGGGCCCATCCAGTGTCAGGCCTGCCACGTCACGGAGCTCTATCCGGAGCACGCGCGCACGAGCTCCTCGGCGGCGGCGGCAGGCTGCGGGGCTTGCCACCCGAGTCCTCGCGACACGCTCAGCCCCTGGGGCAAGACGTGCGCCCAGGCCGGCTGTCACGCGCCCGGGAGCGGCGTGGGCCAGCACGAGCGCATGGCCACGCGGCACACCCTTCCCGCCGACGACGCGAAGTGCACCGCGGCGGGCTGCCATGACAAGGGCGACCTCGGCGCGGTGCACACGAACGCAACCACCACGACAGCCGGCGTGACCGTCACATCGTGCAACGTCTGCCACTCCACGACCGGTATGCCGTCGACGAAGATCTGCTGGGACTGCCATCCGGAGAAGGTGGACGCCAACGGCAACGTCACGTCGCATGGATTCGACCCGGTGAGGCACACGGCGACCCCCTCGCCGGCGACGATCACGATCGACGGGACGGCCTGGGGCCCCTACGCCTGCACGGACTGCCACTCGGTGCAGCTCTACACGGAGCACACGAAGCCCACGTCGTCGTCTGCCGCGTCCGGCTGCGGCGCTTGCCACCCGAGCCCGCGCGACACGCTCACGCCCAGCTGGGACCACACGACGTGCGCGCAGGGCGGTTGCCACACGGCCACATCCACCAAGCCGATGCACGCCAGCGTGGACACGTTCCACACGAGGCTGAGCCCCACCAACGACCAGTGCGCGCTTTCCGGATGCCATACCTCCGACCTCGCGGGTATCCACTCGGCGGCCACCACGACCACCGCCGGCGTCACGTACACCGGTTGCCGCGTGTGCCATGGGGCTGGCGTGCCGGTATCGCAGAACTGCCTGTCGTGCCACCCGGAGAAGGTGGACGGCAGCGGCAACGTCGTGGCGCACGGGTATCCCACGGCCAAGCATCAGGCCTCTATGGGGGCGACACCGTTCACCGGCACGCTCCCCTACTCGGACCCCGACCTCGGCCCGCTCACGTACAACGTGCCGTGCGGACAGTGCCACTTGATGGACCTGTACTCGGAGCACCAGAAGTACGGGAAGACGTGCGGCACCTGCCATCCCACGCCCCGCGGCACGTTCACCGACTGGAACACGACGTGCCAGCAGGGCGGATGTCACACGACGTACCACACGCAGATGAGCCAGATGCACGCCCAGACCAAGACGTCGAGCTGTTCGTCGGGCGGCTACTTCGGCTGCCACGGCACCAGCGGCTCGCTCGTCGCCTGGGGCAGCATGGACGCGGCGTCCGCGCACGACGACTACTGGCTGTGGCAGCAGCGGGGATACGCCAACTACCCGTTCTCCCCCATGCCTCAGAACGGCTGCGCGTTGTGCCATACCGGTCCTACCGCGCCTCCGCCCACCAAGACGAACTGCGACGACTGCCACGGGTCGGGTTGGCAGCATCCGTAGGGACGCGGTGCGCCGGCCCCGCGCGGGATCGTCGGAACGAAAAGAGGGCCCCTCCAGCGAGGGGCCCTCTTCGTTCCTGCGGGTCGTGGACGGGCTAAACGCGCGCGGCGACGAGGTCGCCCATCGCGGCGGTGCCGACGATCTTCTCGTGAGCCTCGCCGGACGCGATGTCGCGCGTGCGCCAGCCCTCGGCGAGCACGCCGCTCGATCGCCGCGGCCAGCGCGTCGGCGGCGTCGTGCATCTCGAAGCTGTAGCGCAGCATCAGCTCGACCGAGAGCAGCATCGCGAGCGGGTTGGCGACGCCCTGCCCGGCGATGTCGGGCGCGCGAGCCGTGGCTCGGCTCGTAGAGCGCCGTGCCGTCGCCGAGCGACGCGCTCGCGAGCATGCCGAGCGAGCCGGTGAGCATCGAGGCCTCGTCGGAGAGGATGTCGCCGAACATGTTCTCGGTGACCATGACGTCGAACTGCGCGGGGTTGCGGATGAGCTGCATCGCCGAGTTGTCGACGAGCTGGTCGACGAGCTCGACGTCGGAGTACTCGGCGGCGTGGAGGCGGTGCACGACCTCGCGCCACAGGCGGCTCGACTCGAGCACGTTGGCCTTGTCGACGCAGTGCACCGTGCTTGCGCGCGCGTGCGCGCGGCCTCGAACGCGATGCGCGCGATGCGCTCGATCTCGTACTCGCTGTAGTCCATCGTGTCGTAGGCGCGCATGCCCGGCCGCCCCGCCGGTCGCCGCGCCCTCGACGTCGCGTCTCGCGCGCCCGGTCGCCGAAGTACAGCCCGCCGGTGAGCTCGCGCACGATGAGCATGTCCACGCCCTCGAGGAACTCGGGCTTGAGCGAGCGACGCGTCGCGCAGCGCGTCGAAGATCTTGACCGGCCGCAGGTTGGCGTACAGCCCGAGCGCCTTGCGGATGCCGAGCAGCCCCTGCTCGGGCCGCGGCTTGGCCGGGATCGGTCGTGTCCCACTTCGGGCCGCCGATGGCGGCGAGCAGCACCGCGTCGGCCGCGTGCGCGGCCTCGAGCGTCTCGTCGGGCAGCGCCGTGCCGGTCGCGTCGATCGCGACGCCGCCGAGCAGCGCCTCGTGCGAACTCGAAGCGCACGCCGTGCGCTGGCGCCGATCGCGCCGAGCACCTTGACCGCCTCGGCGGTGATCTCCGGGCCGATGCCGTCGCCCGGGCAGCAGGCAGATGCGGTAGGTGGCCGAGGTCATCGCCGTCCCTTACCTTCGATCGCTTGCGGACGCTCGACGAGCCCGCCCTTCTCGATGATGTCCTTGATGAACGGCGGGAACGGCTGGCGCCTGGTAGCGTCTCGCCCGTCGTCTCGTTGGTGATCATGCCGGTGTCGGCGTCCACGCGTCACCACGTCGCCGTCACGGATGGCGTCGACGGCCTCGGGCGCCTCCATGATGGGCAGGCCGGTGTTGATCGCGTTGCGGTAGAAGATGCGCGCGAAGCTCTTGGCGATGACCACGGAGACGCCGGCGGCCTTGATGGCGATGGGCGCGTGCTCGCGGCTCGAGCCGCAGCCGAAGTTCTCGTCGGCGACGAGGATGTCGCCGGGCTCGACCTTGGCGACGAAATCCGGCGTCGAGGTCCTCCATGCAGTGCTTCGCGAGCTCCGCCGGGTCCGAGGTGTTCAGGTAGCGTGCCGGGATGATGACGTCGGTGTCGATGTCCCTGCCGTACTTGTGCACCTTGCCTGTGAACTCCACGATGCTGCCGTCCCTTCTCTAGAACGTGGCGGTACAACGGCGAGCTGACAGCACGCCCGCGACCGCCGGTCGGTTCGGGGATTCTACCATGCGCCGGCGGCGCAGCCTGGCGCCGACCGCCCGGCCGAGGGCCTACGGGTGGTTGGGCGGAGTAGTGCCGCCGTTGCCGGTGGGAGGATGGCAGGTCGCGCACGAGGTGCCCGCCGGCACGCTGTCCGGCCCGGTGTGGCATCCCTGGGTGGCCATGTTGCCCGCCGCGAACCCGCACCCGTTCTGCGAGGTGCCCGTGGGCTCGCCGCTGCGATACCACACGTCGTTGTGGATCGCGTCCACCGTGCCCGTCGCGAACTTGCTGTCGCCCGCGACCTGGCCCGGGTGACACCCGGACTGGGTGCAGTAGGCGTTGTCCGGAGGCGTGTGCATGGCCACGAACTGGGTGTGATACGTCGTGTGGCATCCGCCCTGCTGGCAGGTCTGGTTCCACGTCGTGAAGGTCTGCCGCGGGTTCGGGTGACACGTGGCGCACTTGTCGGTGGACACGGCCGAGGACGGCTTGGTGTGCTCCTCCATGAGGTCCATGTAGTGGCACTGGCCGCACGTCTGCCCGGAGTACGTCTGAGGCGTGGTCGTGTCCAGGAAGTAGACCGCGGCGCCGTCGGACGTGACCACCGACCCGGAGGTCGTCACGGAGCCGACGTTGGCCAGGTGCAGCGACGGGATGTACGGGTGCCCCGATCCGCCGCCGAGCGTGTGGCAGCGCGTGCAAACGGTCTTGGCCACGTTGGCGGGGGTCACCTGAGTGGCCTCGACGGCGCCGCTCGAGGAATCCCGCGTCCATGCGCCCAGCATGTATGCCGAGCTGGCCTCGGCACTGTGGGGCCAGTCGGAACCGCCCACTGTGGCCCTGAAGGGGTCGGTGGCGAACGATCCGGTGCCGTAGTGGCACGTCTGGCACTGGGCGTCGGCCCCCGCGTACGCGGTCGCGGTGGGCTCGGCCGACAACCCGCTGCGGTGGCACGTGTAGCACTGCCCAGGTCCGTTGCCGGCGCCTTCCATGGGGCTGTCGTGCGTCATAGACGTCTCGTGCGACGAGTAGCCGAGCTCCTCGTAGCGGCCGGGCACGTCGTACTGGCCGATGGTGAGCGTGTGGCAGTCGGCGCACCACACCGAGAGCGTGTACTGGTTGACTTGCGACTGGTCGTTCGCGGGCGTGTCGGCCACGCCGGTCGCGACGGTGGCGAATCCGGGTGAATCCCAGATCGTCTTGCCCGGACCGTAGTTCACGCCGGCGGTGAGCGTCGTCTCCGGGACCCGGACCACGTTGTCGCTGTTCACCAAGCCCGTCGTGCCGTAGTCCGTGTACGCCTTGTAGCGCTTCATGCCGTCGGACGTGTAGGAGACCGTGGCCGGTCCGCCCCCGGGGCTCTTAGACGTGTCGTACGGCATGTCGTCGGGGCCCTGGACGGAGCCCGAGGGCGACGCCCGCAGGAGCATGTAGCCCTTCGTGAGCTTGGTGGCGTTGTCCGGGTACGCCATGGGCTGCCACAGCTCATCGGCCGCGTCGTGGGGCGTGTGACACGACATGCACGTCAGCGACACTGGGCCTATGCGCTGGTAGCCCGCCCGCCCCACCCCGGCGGGGCTCTGGGTGTGCGTGCGCCGCAAGCGGAACATCCGGTTGGGCTCGCCGGCGACGCGAAGCACCACCGTGGAGGTGGTCACGACGCCGGAGGCGTCCGTGCTCGCCAGCACCGTGGTCTCGATGCTCTCACTGTTCGCCGAGGCCGGGATCACCGGCGACGCGCCTATCGTGTGCCCGGAGTTCGTGTACACGCCGCGCGGGTTCGAGTCGTAGACGATGGTGTCCGAGTGGCCGGAGCCCACGTGGCAGTAGACGCAGGCGTCGGCCTGGGTATCGCCTCGCAGGAGCTCAT
This sequence comes from uncultured Coriobacteriia bacterium, assembly GCA_963768865.1. Taxonomy (GTDB): domain Bacteria; phylum Actinomycetota; class Coriobacteriia; order Anaerosomatales; family CAVYJL01; genus CAVYJL01. The sequence continues at coordinate 64,905 of CAVYJL010000010.1, forward strand.
AGGCCCCCTCGGCACGGTGGACCGCGTGGCAGATCTTGCACTTGTTGGACGTCGTAGCGTAGCCGCCGTGCGGATCGTTCTTGTACTTGGCGGTGGCGGTCTCGTCGAACGACGCGTAGCCGCCCTCGTACTTTGGCGCCGAATCGCGCAGGTCCGCATACGTGAAGGACGACTGGCCGTAGGACGGCCACTCCTCGTTGATGACGCTGGGGCCCGCCGTGGGGCTCGTGTCCTTGGCGGGCAGCACGGCTGTTGAGACCGTGACCGGGTCCGACAGAGCCGAGATGTTGCCGGCCTTGTCCACCGCGCGAACGGCGAAGCTGTACTGGTGCGAGGGTGCCAGCGAGGTCACCTCTACCGTCGTGTCCTGGAACCCGGTCTGCGCGACGACCGTGCGCTTGGGAAGGCTCAGGACCTCGTAGCGGTCCACACCCGATCCGTTGGTGGCCTCGATGGAGGGCTGCCATGAAAGGTCGACCGTCGTGGGACCGGGGGCCGTGGCTTCGAGCGAAGCCGGGATCCCCGGCGGGATCGAGTCCACCGCCAGCGTGATCTGCTTGGGCGGCGCCTCGGTGTTGCCCGCCATGTCCTGGGAGTAGAAGGACAGCACGTTGGCACCCTGGGGCGCCGTGATCGTGCCCGGATACGACATGAAGTTGGATCCGGAGCTGCTCCACTGATAGAAGGTCACCGAAGGCTCGCTGGGCACCAGTGCCACCAGCGGGGCGGTCTTGTACCACCCGCCGAGCCCGTCGGGCTGCGGCGGGTCCACGGTGGCCGTGGTGACCGGCGGCGTCGTGTCGCCCGCGAGCGTCGCCACGTCCACCGGTGCGCTGTCGGCGGACACGTTGCCCGCCGCGTCCACGGCGCGCACGACATAGCGGTAGTTCGAGTTGCTCGCCAAGTTGGTGACGGTGAACGTGGTGTCGGTGGTCATCCCCACCTGAGTGCCGGAGTCCACGTCCACGACCCGGTAGGCGGCCACGCCGCTCCCCGCGTCCGCGGCGGCGTTCCAGGTGAGCGTCGCGGTGTTCGACCCCACCGCCGAGGCCGCGGCCGTGACGGTGCCCGGCGCCGAGCTGTCCACCTTCACCGCAAGGGCGGTGGGGGTCTCGTTGTTGCCGGCGAGGTCGGTGGAGTAGAACCATAGGGGCCCGGGACCGTCCGAGGCCACGAACGCACCGCTATAGGTGGTCCAGGGCCCTGACGACGAATCCCAGCTGTACGACGTGTTCCCGGGCTCGTTGGACGACAGGGTGACCGCGGGCCTCGTCACGTACCATCCGTTGGTACCGTCGGGCGATGCAGGCGTGAGCGAGGGCGTCGTCACGGGTGGTGTCACGTCCAGCCCGGGGGTCGTGAAGGACGTCGCGACCGCGGCGGCGCCCCGGTTCCCGGCGACGTCCACTGCCACCACCGAGAAGTCGTAGTTGGTCGCCGGCGCCAGATCCGTCGCCGTCCAGCTCTCCGAGGTGGTGGTGGCCACGAGCGACCCGTTCTCGATCACCTCGTAGTGATCCAGTCCGCTGGACGCGTCCGTCGCCGGCGCCCAAGTCACGGTCCCCGCCGTGGGACTCGTGGCCGTGGCCGAGATGGTAGAGGGAGTGCTGGGCACCACCGTGTCCACGTGCAACGTCGCCGACTGCACGGCCTCGGCGTTGCCCGAGGTGTCCGTGGAGTAGAACCACAAGTCGCTGCCGGGGTCGGTCACAGTGAACGCCCCGGCGTACGCGGTCCAGGGCCCCGTCGCCGAAGTCGCGGACCAGTACGTCGCGCCCGGCTCGCTGGCCGATAGGGTCACCGTGGGCGTGGTGACGTACCAGCCTGCGGCTCCGTCGGGCGACACCGGGGTCACGCCCAGCGTCGTCACCGGAACGGCGAGCGCCAGGCCCGGCGAGGCCAGGACGGCGACGATCGCGATCACGGCGAACGCGGCAAGGCCCGCGGCTGCACGGTGTGGCCGCGGGACCCGCTCCCCGCGACGTTGCGCGGGGTATGTCATGCTCCGGCGAGTCACCTCAGGGCGTCACGCTTCTTCTTGAGGGCGCGGATGTCCACGCCCAGCGGCTTCATCTTGATCACTATGTCGTACTCGGCCCGGGCCGCGGCCTTGTCGCCCAGCTCGCCGAGGGTCCGGGCGAGCAGCAGGTGAGCGGCGACGTACGTCTTATCCTGCGCTATCGCGGCGTGCAGCTGGTCCACGGCCCGCAGCTTCTCCCCGGTCGCCCGCGATATCACCGCGAGCCTGTAGAGGAGTTCGGGCTGGGAGGGGTCCACCTTGAGGCTGGCCTGGTAGGCAGCCTGAGCGCCCGCTAGGTCGCCCTTGGCCTCGAGGGACCGGCCCAGAAGGGCCTGGGCCCTCGAGTTGTCCGGGGCGAGCTGCACAGCGGCCGAGAGGTCCTTCCCGGCACCCGAGAAGTCGCCCTTCTCGAAGAGGGCCGTACCGCTTGCAGTGAGGTCGTGAGAGGTGCTCAGACGCGCCTCGAAGAAGGCGAACACGCCTGCGCCGGCCAGGATGAGGACGCCCACGACGACACCCGCGATCACGAGTGCCTTGCGGTTCGTGGCGGATGCCTTAGCCTTCTTGGGCCCACCTCCGCCGGAGTGCCTGGCGCTCCGGCTGACCGGTTCGTCGCCCGGTCGAGTCCCTCCAACCATCAGGCCTTCTTCCAAACACGAATCCCCTGGGATCGAAGCTGTCGCGGTCAACGCTTCGACACACCCCCAGGGGACTCAGTGACTGTCCATTAATCCATACTGAATTTAGCCAAACTGATGCCAATTGTCAGGCGCTGCGTCGCGCTTTCTGAGCAGGCATTTTCCCCGGCTGCGTGGGGATCACGACCTCCTACTGTCCCGGGGCCGTCGTGGCGGTGGGGTTCACGCCCGCCGTAGGCACGGTAGAGCTGGCATTCAAAGACGCGTAGTCCGGCGGGCGAAGCGCCTTCCAGGGCTGACCCTTCAGGCTGATCCGGCCCCAGAAGTTCTGGACGCTCTTGCCGTCGATGGTTCCCGAGTCTTTGCCCTCGACGGTGAACTTGACCGTCTTGACCTCGGGGAACTGGCCAAAGGTCTCCAAGAACGCAGCCCACGCCAGCACCTTCTCGCTGGGATCGGCGTCGAACTTGAGGATGTCCTTGCTCCAGTCCACGGTGATCAGGCCGTCCTTGAACGTGACGGACTTCACCTTGGCCACCGGCTGCACGATCGCCACGCCCGGGTGGTCCTTCGGATCGGCAGCGAGAAGCTTCGTGAGTGTGTCGGCGTACTTGTTGGTCGCGTCGACGAGACGCTTCTCCTCGATGAGCGATCGGCCCGTCGAGAAGTACACGGCCGTCTCGGCGGTCTTCTGCGGCACGCCCTTGGGCGCCGGGATATCGGCTCCCGCGCATCCGCCGAGGGCAACGACCGAGGGGAGCCCCACGGCCAGCGCAAGGCTCACCGCGAGGATCCTGAGGTAGGGACGACGGGTCACGCTGCCTCGCCCTCCCCGGTGTCGGAGGCCTGGGCGGCCATGGCCTCGAGGAGCTCGTTGTAGGTCACGGCGCTCACTTCGAGCTCGGCCGCGGCCGCGTTGAGCTGATCGTTGTCGGAGAGCAGCACGCTCTTGCCCTTGCTGCGCAACGCGATGTCCAAGGCCTCGGCGTCGGACCGCTCCAGGCCGTAGCGGCCCACGAGCTCGTCGACGCTGGCGGACTGCGTGTCGCGCTTGACCCACTTGAGCCCCTCGTAGTCCTCGGCATGTTCCGAGACGAGGGCCGGGGCACCGATGACGCGCTTGAGAGCGTCGGCGACCTCGGGACCGTGCGGATCGGTGAGGAGTCGAGCGGCGAACGACGGAGCCACCACGTAGCGGCTGCCGCGGCGCAGGAACGGGATGGCGATGAGCGGGAGCGCCAGGAGCAGCAGGCCGTACGGGGCCGCGCCCGAGAGCGTGTCGCCGAAGGAACGCGCGGTCGGGTCGGAGAAGACCTCCACGCGGTCGTTGAACTTGTCGGCCACGACGAGGCGGCCGTTCTTGTACGTGATGCCGTCGGGATAGTAGAACGTGCCGTCCTCGTGACCGATGTCGCCGATGGTCTGCACGTACTTGCCGGCGGAGTCCAGGACGACGAGCTCGCTGGACAGGCCGTCCACGACGTAGACGTAGCCGTTGTCGTCCACGGCGACGCTCGAGGGCAGGCCGAACTTACGCGTGGAGCCGTTGAAGTTCACGGCCTCGTTGGGCGGGAGCGGAGCACCGTAGACCCACTTGACCTTGCCGTTGGCGCCGATGGCCTGGATGCGGTAGTTGAGCGAGTCCGCGACGTAGAGCGTCCCGTCCTTGCCCACGGCCACGTTGGCGGGGCGGTCGAAGGAACCGGCAGCCTTGCCGCGCTTCACGTAGCCGGTGAGGAACTTTCCGTCCAGCGTGCCGATCACGATGCCGCTGTCGGTGGTCGCGAACAGGTTGCCGTTGGCCACGGTCACGCCCAGCGGGCTCTCCGGGAACGTGATGGACTTGATGGGCTTGTGCTGCGGGTCGAAGATCACCATCTTCTTCTCGCTCTTGTCCACGACGTAGGAGCGGCCGTCGGGCGCCACCGCCACGGCGATGGGCTCCCACAGCTGCAGCGCGCCCTTGCCGGCGTCGCCGAACGTGGTCACGAAGTTGCCCTGGCCGTCGAACACGACGATACGGCGGTTGCCGGTGTCGGCGACGTAGATGTTGCCCTGGTCGTCCAGGCCCACGCCGGTGGGCCGGCGAAGCAGGTCGCCCTCGAAGCCGTAGATGGAGAACAGGTAGTTGCGGTCCTTGCTTCCCTGGTCGGCGAGGCTGGCCGGACGCGTCATGAGGAAGTACACGCCTGCGAGCGCTGCGAGGATCAGCGCGAGGACCGCGAGAATGACGACCGTCGTGACGACGGTGCGTCGGGTCGAGATGCTGGTGGTGTCAGCCACTTCGTCTCCTCCTACGGCTTCTTGGTGGTGGGCTGCGGGATGAGGTTGTTGTTCATGCCCGGGGTCTCGTCGGGTGCCGACTGAGCGGCTACCGCGTCCACGGCCTTCTTGTACTCGGCCGGATGCTCCTTCTTGATGCGCTCCAGAGCGCTGCGAGCCGGATCGTAGTTGGGGACGTAGGTGAGCGCCCACGCGTAGTCGGTGGCCGCCAGGAACCAGGAGCTGTCACGCTCGTACATCTGCGCGCGCTGGACGAGCAGCGGCGTGTTCTCCGGGCCGAAGTCGATGGCCTTGCCCAGGGTCACGAGGGCGTTCTTGCGGTCGCCGCTCGCCTCCTGGGCGTTCGCCAGGGTCACCAGGGCATCCTGATAGAACTGGGCGGTCTGGCCCTTGGTGTTCACCGCGGTCTGCAGGTGGGTGATGGCGTTCTTGTTGTCGCCGGTCTTGAACTCGACAAGACCCAGCATGTAGTAGGGGTCCGGCTGCTTGGGCTCGAGCCGCACGGCCTCCTTGGCCTGCTGGAGAGCCTGGCCCGCGGAGTTCATCTCCAGATACGCGGCGGCCAGCTTGATCCGAGCGGTGGGATCGTTGGGATTGGCCTTGACGGCCTCCTCGGCGGCCACCGCGGCCCGCTCGAGCTCCGTCCTAGGTGTCTGGGAGAATCTGACCCCCGGCGAACACGTACCTGAGTAGCAGTCCCGCTACCACGACTATGCCGACCACCATTACGACGATCAGCAGCCTGAGTAGCGGCAGGATTCGCGACGTCAACTCGGATCACTCCTCACCTTGTCCCACGCGTTGCGGCCCACTCAATCGGCATGCGAGGCGCTTCTGTGTCACTTCGAGGTCATTTGCATTAACACAGATAACGTCCGGCACGGCACTTGCATATCCCGTGCCAGAGTAGAGGCCCAGAAACGACCCCGACTGGAGGCGACCGCGAATATGCGCAAGTGGTACATCGTGATCGGCACGGCAGTGGTGCTCCTAGGCATCGCCGCGCTGGCCTGGATGTTCGTTCCATCGTTGGCCGATGTCTTCCGCAGCACGACGAAGATCACCGACACGGCCGCGATCAACAAGACCGTGTTCGGCTTCGTGGGCGCTCCCTACCTGGACGACTACTCGAACACTCGGCTGCCGGGCTACATGGACAACATCTCGAACAAGACCGTGGCCAAAGTGAACCTCGAGATCCAGCTCTTCGACTCCAAGGGCGACCGCAAGGAGCTCGTGTCCTACTCGATTTCCGACATCGCTCCCGGCACCAGGCGCACGTTCGTCGCCAATGCCGGTCAGCTCGACGGCCCGCGCACGTCGAAGATCCGCGTGGTCTCGGTGCAGGTGGCGAAGTGACCTTGCACAAGACCACACGGGCGGTCGCCATGGCGGTGGCCGCGATCACCATCACCGCCAGCCTCACCGGGCTGGCTGGCTGTTCCCAGGACCCCAGTCAGACCAGCGTGGTCAGCGGCGACGCCGCAGCGGTCAAGACCGAGTTGACTCCGCTCCAGCGCGGCGAGGTCCGCACGAGTGCGCTGCGGACCGCGAAGCCCGCGGTGGCCTCTTGGGAAGCGATGGACCCCGCCGCAATGGCCAAGACGTGGACGCCTCGTTGGGTCAACTACTACAAGAAGCTCTACGCGGACTACGCCGCCCAGGGCAAGAAGCGCGTCCGCGACTTCAAGGTCCAGAGCATCGACGTCGTGGACATGAACCAGGACGGATCTCAGGTCCTGGTCGACGTCTGGGGCTACGACCGCGGCTACCTCGTCGACTCGTCGGGGACCAAGAACGCCGACGGCGATCCGAACAAGCTCGTTCAGATCCAGCTCACGCTCAACCGCGATCCCAAGACCAAGCAGTGGACGGTGGGTAACGCCATCATGGCCAACGCGCTGCTCAGATAGCCTTCAGCCTAGAGCCGAGGCCTAGACACCGAAGCCCCGGGGCCGCGAGCGGCCCCGGGGCTTCGGTGTGTGATGAGCTCGCCGGCGGAGCCGTATGGGACCTCCGCCACCACCCCTTGACCCACACCCTCCTACCATCGGGAAACGGGCGTCTCGGTCGTAGGACAGCGTGCAGACTCGCCGGTCGCGAGGGCTGGAGCTAGAGCCCGTTCACCCACTGCTGCTCGGCAGGCGTGCGCGGATTCACGCGCGGATAGCTGTCGTAGCCGCCCTGTTTCGGGTTGTAGCGCTTCAGGTAGCTCTTGGGATGGCAGTAGCTGCACAGGTCGCTGCCGTGGCATATGAAGCACTCCGACAGCTCTCCGCCCTTCTTGCCGGTGGCCTCCAGCCCGTGCTCTTTGACCCAACCGGGGCCGCCGTGCATGGAGCCCGGCGCCGGGTTGTGGCAAGGCTGGCAGTTCTTGACGTCGTACTGGAACTGCTTGCCCTGCTGGAAGTGGCAACGGTAGCAGTACTCGCGGTACTTGAAGCCGTAGGGCACGTGCAGGCCCGGGGTAGCGTTGCCGGACGCGTCCCTGCTCGGTCCCCAGTTGGGCGGATGCGGCATCGTGACGCCGTGGCAGCCCAGACACGGGGTCTGGCTGTGGCACCGGTAGCACACGTCCCACCCGCCCGCGACCTTCACCTTGCCGCCCTGCTGGGCCAGCGAGTCGGCGTTCGTCAGAGCGAAGTCCTTGACGTGGCACGTCGTGCATTCGGACGAAGCCTTGGTCCCGTCGTGGCACGTCACGCACTGGCTCATGCTGGGCGAGGAAACGTTCTTGCGGGCCACGGGCCCGTCGTGGGCCACATCACCGTGGCACTCGTCGCAGCTCACGCCCTTGTCCAGGAAGTCCTTGTGCCTGACCCTGATCCCGTTGGCCACCTGCGTGCCCGACAACACGTTCCCGTGGCACCCAAGGCACGACGACGCGTCGACCTGGGCCGTGACGGTCTTCTCCGGAGGCTGCGCCTCTATCCAGTAACCCCAGCCCCAGCGAGCGTAGGTGATCGTGTTGTCCACCGGCGCCACGACGCCGGTGGCGCCGTGGCAGGACATGCACGACACGTTCTTGTGCACCGTGCTCTGCAGGGACTTGTAGTACTTGGCCTCGGAATGACAGGACGCGCAGGTCGCGGGCGAATCTAGGTACGCCCCTATGGACAGCACGCTGACCAGCAAGATCGTCACGACGACGATGCGCATGGGCCACGGGTTCTTGCGACCCTGCACCCTGCTGTCCAGCAGCGACTCCAGGCGGCCGCGCGGGGACATGAGGTGAGCGATGTAGAAGCCGGCGGCCACGAGGATGGCCACCGCGACGACCGCTCCTATGACGACGATGACGGTGGTGAGTGAACCGGTCACTCCACCCTGCATCGCGGTGATCAGATCTTGGATGTTCACGGGGTCGCCACCCCGGTCACGGGGTTCCCAAGGAGCGCCTTCTTCACGCTGTCCAGCAGACCCGGGTGGATGTGCCGGTCGTGGCAGGTGTCACACGACGACTTGTCGTGGCAACGCAGGCAGACAGCGTCGCCGGACTTCTTCACCTGTTTCGAGTGCTGCTGAAGGAACCCGGCGGGGTGCGGCATGGGCAACCCGTGGCAGTTCTCGCACGCGGTTCCGTTCTTGTGACAGGTCAGGCAGTGGGCCCTGCCGTCGGAACGCGATATGACGTCCTGGCCGTGCTTGCCCAAGTACCCCTCGGGGTGCGGGACATTGAGGCTGTGGCACTGGTAGCAGAACGTGCCGCCGTGACAGGACTTGCACGTGGTCAGGTCGCCCATCCCGTGGGTCTTCTGCCAGTTCGGGCCGTGCGTCACGCGCCACGGCGACTTCGAGGTCCCCGGCTGAGGGGCGCTCACCACGGCCGCGTTGGCCACGTGACAATCAAGGCAGCTCTTCGTGTCCTTCGGGTTCACCGAGTGGCACGTCATGCACATGTCCATGGTGTACCCCGTGGCGCGAGCCGACGCCGTGGGGTGTCCCGAGTTCGGGTGGCACGTCTGGCACTTCCAGCCGTCCGCGACTACCGCGGCGTGGTTCATCTTGAGCGTGCCCACGGTGACGGTCTTGCTCATCTCTTTCTGATGGCAGAGAAGACAGCGCTTGTTGTCGATCACCGGGGTGACGGCGGGGCCCGTGGGCGCCACCTGCGCGATAGCCATGTTCACGACGTCGAGCCGGCTCTCCACCAGGCCGAAGCCCGTGGGCGCCGCATGACAGTCGTCGCACGTGATGCCCTTATGTGCCGAGGCCGTCACGCCCTTGGCCTCGGCCTGATGGCACACCACACAAGACTCGGGGCGCGCGGACGCGCCCACGATGAGGATGGCCACCAGAAGAAGAGCGGCCATGACCGAGAGCGTGCCCCACCAGATCCGCTCCGCCACACGGGCTTGGCGCTTGCGGCGCTGGGCGGCCTCCACGGCCCCGCCGGCTGCGCGGCCGTCGTTGGTGTCGGGTGTGCTCACTTCTTGGCCGGCGTGGTGTCCGGGCCGCCGATGACGGCCGGCTTGCCCTTGTAGATCGCGGCGTTGGCCCCGCTACCCTGCTGGCCGGTGCGCTGGAACCAGTCGGTGGTCAGCGCGATGGGCTCGCCTTGCTGCCTGAGCAAAGGACGCGACTTGGGATTGGCCGGGACGACGCCGTCGCGGTACTGCGACTTGACCATGACGGCATACTGACCTGTCACCCACGCCCATACGACAGCGCCCCGAGTGGGGCTGTAGCCGAGCTTCCCTGGCGTGACGTTGTTGAGCATCACGTCCTGGGCCTCGAGCGGGTACTGCTTCATGATCTCGGCCACGCGCGCCCGTGCCCCGCTGGGCGTGGAGAAGCCTTCTACCTGGGCGTACACGCCGATCTGGACCATGTCGTCCACGTTCATGTTGTACGTTGTGTACACGGCCTGGGCGGCCGTCTGTGCTTTGCCGGGAACCGCCTGAACGGTGATCGCCTCATAGCCGATGATCTGCGTGGCGAGCATGGTCTTGGGGGGCTTGGGGAGGTTGGGTATCGCGCCCGCGGAGTACGCCCGAGCGGCGATAGCGTCCTCGCGCGCGGTGCCGGCGCCCACCACCTGAGGCGCGAAGATCCAGTTCATGACCAGCGCCGCGGCAAGCGCAAGAGCGCACGTCGTCGCGAGGATCGCGAAGACGCGCTTCTCCGGCACGGCCCTGCCTTGCGGCTTGGGCCTGCGCCCGCTTGCGGATTCATCCAGAACGAGCGGGGGAAGATCTCCAGCCAATGCCGTACTCCTGCAGCTGCTCTGATGTGGGTTTCTTACGCTCAGGTTAACGCAACTATCGTGCCGTCGCATGCCTTCATCGCCCAAGCTCAGACGAGCTCCCGGCAAAGCAAGAGGGCCCCCGCTCTCGCGGGGGCCCTCCCATGACCTGTCAGGTCAGCACAACGAAGTGAGACTTAGTTGTGGACACCGATGCCGGGGTGGCAACGGATGCAGACTGCATCGAGGTTGTCCTCGGTGATGGTCGTGGCCGTGAAGACAGGCGTGTAGGAGCCGTTGGTAGCCACCGAAGCGGTGTAGTTACCCAGCAGCTTCATGTCGTTCGAGGAACCAGAGTGCGGGAAGTCGGAGTCACGCACAGCGCTGGTCTGGTCGGAGTAGTAGTCCTTCGTACCGTAGTGGCACTGACCACAAGAGTCGCTGAGGACACCGTTGGCCGGCTGGTTGCGGCCGTAGCCGGCCGGGTCAGCATTGCCGGGAAGCACGGACAGGTCGTCGCGGTGGCAGGCATAGCACTGCGACGGGCCGTCGTGCGAACCGGTGTACGGCGCCGGGTGGGTGCGCTCGGTGTGAGCCTTGAAGCCCAGCTCCTCGTTGGCGAGGGCCGTGGCGCCACCGATGTTCAGGTTGTGGCAGTCAGCACACCAAACGGACAGGGTGTACTGGTTGACGGTCTGCGGATCCTGGGAAGGACCGCCGCCGACACCGTTCTCCCAGCCCTGGACGACCCAGGTCGGGGTCTTGCCGGTGTAGCCGTTCTCCGTGTACGTCTTGCTGTTGCTGTAGTCGGTGGAGAAGTTCACGCCAGCGGTCAGCGTGGTCTCAGGAACCTTGACGGCGTTGGTCGAGTCGATCATGCCGTACGAGTTCAGAGCGCCGACCCAGTTGCCGGACGGGAAGCGGCGAAGCAGCTTGTAGCCGTTCGGGTTGCCGCCAGGAGTGTCGGCGACCAGGTTCGGGTCGAACGCGGAAGGCTGCCAGACCTGCGCAGGCGCGTTGTGCGGCTGGTGGCAGGAGAAGCAGGACAGGGCGTTCGGGCCCACAGGCTTCCAGCCCGAGCGGCCGGTGCCGACCGGGGACTGGGAGTGGTGACGGCTGAAGCGGTAAAGCTCGATGGGCGTCACGTCGTAGGAACGCACGTTGATGACCTCGGTGATCGTCGCGCCGGTGCCGTCGGTGCCGGAGATCGTCACAGGAGTGGCGGTCTGGGCGACGGACGAGTCCGGAACGATGAACGAGCCCATCGTGTGGCCGTTGGTGGTGTTGGTGCCGTTCACGTTGTTGTCGTAGACGATCATGTCCGAGTGAGCCGAACCGCCGATGTGGCAGTAGTCACACGCGTCGGACTGCGAGTCGCCGCGAAGCAGGTAGTACGCACCCTCGGCACGGTGGACAGCGTGGCAGATCTTGCACTTGTTCGAGCTCGCGCTGTAGCCGCCGTGCGGGTTGGTGGTGTAGCCCTGGTTCGTGACCGACGTGCTGGTCATCGTGCCGTCGCCGGCGATGATGGTCGTCGTGGCCGTGACCGAGCCCTGGAATGCGTTGTAGCCGCCCTCGTACTTGGCGCCAGAATCCTGGAGATCCTGGTACGTGAAGACAGCGTCGCCCGTCGCGCTGATGTTGGACGGGTAGGTGCCGTTGCCGGCCTCGCTCGGGGCGCCGTTGTGGCCGCCCAGAAGCACGCCCTGCTGGGCGAAAGCCATCGAAGCCATGCTCAGAACGAACACGACGACGAGGGCCGTGAAGAGGATCTTCTTCAAGGTGTTACCTCCATGGGAACCGAAATTCTTGCTGTTGCTCATTTATGTAGCACCTCCTTTCTCGAGCAGGATGACGCGCCGTACGTGAGCGACCCTTCGGGGCCGGTCAGGGACGTACGGCACACCAAAAAGCGGAAGCCGGGATGGTGCCCGTCCGCTTGTTTGACGACCTTGAGCTGGCGATTCGGATCACGGCAGATGCTCCTTTGCATTGGCTGCCTTAAGCTCCGATTAACTTGCCAAAGCGGAATCTACGCCCCTCCGCTCGGATGCGCAAGAGTCTGATGTGTGACGCAGGTCACACGAGGGGGGCCACGAGGGCATCGCCGCAGCTAGACTCGGGCCGCAGCGACTTTTGCCGAGATTCGCGAACCACCGAGGAAGTCCTGCTCAGCGGCAAGTGTGAAGCCACCGACCACCGCCCGCTCGCGGTGACCGATCTTCGTCTCTTCCTTAAGACAAGGAGGGCCCCCGCTTTCGCGGGGGCCCTCCCATGACCTGTCAGGTCAGCACAACCAAGTGAGACTTAGTTGTGGACACCGATGCCGGGGTGGCAGCGGATGCAGACCGCGTCGAGATTGTTCTCGGTGATGGTCGTGGCCGTGAAGACAGGCGTGTAGGAGCCACCGGTAGCCACCGAAGCGGTGTAGTTACCCAGCAGCTTCATGTCGTTCGAACCACCGGAGTGCGGGAAGTCCGAGTTGCGAAGACCCGTGTTGTGGTCGTCGGCGTATGCCTTGGTGCCGTAGTGGCACTGCGAGCAGCTGTCCTTGGCGCCGACAGCGGCGACCTGGGCGCGACCGTAGCCGGCCGGGTCAGCGGTGCCCGACAGGACCGAGAGGTCGTCGCGGTGGCAGGAGTAGCACTGCGCGGGACCACTGTGGGCGCCGGTGAACGGAGCCGGGTGGGTGCGCTCGGCGTGAGCCTTGAACCCGAGCTCCTCGTTGGCGAGCGGGTTCGAGCCACCGATGTTGAGGTTGTGGCAGTCAGCACACCAAACGGACAGGGTGTACTGGTTGACCGTCGCCGGATCCTCGGCAGGACCGGAACCGCCGGCCTCGCCGGAGATGTTCTGCGAGATCCACGTCGGGGTCTTGCCCGTGTAGCCGTTCTCCGTGTAGCTCAGGCTGTTGCTGAAGTCGGTGGAGTAGTTCACTCCAGCGGTCAGCGTGGTCTCAGGAACCTTGACGGCGGCGGTCGAGTCGACCATGCCGTACGAGTTCAGAGCGCCGGCCCAGTTGCCGGACGGGAAGCGGCGAAGCAGCTTGTAGCCCGTCGGGTTGCCGCCGGGGACGTCAGCCACGAGAGTCGGGTCGAAACGGCTGGGCTGCCAGACCTGCGCAGGCGCGTTGTGCGGCTGGTGGCAGGAGAAGCAGGACAGGGCGTTGGGACCGACAGGCTTCCAGCCCGAGCGGCCGGTGCCGACCGGGGACTGGGAGTGGTGACGGCTGAAGCGGTAAAGCTCGATGGGCGTCACGTCGTAGGAACGCACGTTGACGACCTCGGTGATCGTCGCGCCGGTGCCGTCGGTGCCGGAGATCGTCACAGGAGTGGCGGTCTGGGCGACGGACGAGTCCGGAACGATGAACGAGCCCATCGTGTGGCCGTTGGTGGTGTTGGTGCCGTTCACGTTGTTGTCGTAGACGATCTTGTCCGAGTGAGCCGAACCGCCGATGTGGCAGTAGTCACACGCGTCGGACTGCGAGTCGCCACGCAGCAGGTAGTACGCACCCTCGGCACGGTGGACAGCGTGGCAGATCTTGCACTTGTTCGAGCTCGCGCTGTAGCCGCCGTGCGGGTTGGTGGTGTAGCCATCCACATTCTGGCGAAGGGTCGACGTCATCGTGCCGTCGCCGGCGATGATCGTCGTGGTGGCGTCGACAGCACCCTCGAACGCGGCATAGCCGCCCTGGTACTTGGCGCCGGCGTCCTGCAGGTCCTGGTACGTGAAGACAGCGTCACCCGTCGGGCTGATGTTGGACGGGTACGTGCCGTTGCCAGCCTCGCTGGGGGAGCCGTTGTGGCCGCCCAGAAGCACGCCCTGCTGGGCGAAGGCCATCGAAGCCATGCTCAGAACGAACACGACGACGAGGGCCGTGAAGAGAATCTTCTTCAAGGTGTTACCTCCATGGGAACCGAAATTCTTGCTGTTGCTCATGTATGCAGCACCTCCTTCCTTGAGCAGGATGGCGCCCGAGTCCCGGGAGGCCGCAGGGTGTTCAGAGCCTGTCCGTTCCTTAAGGCGCATGAGAAACCTTAGACCGTCTTAACTACGTTCGCAATACCCCTCACGGGATACCAGTAATTCCTTAATCATGTGCACAGAAGGCCCCGGAGCCTACGCTCCGGGGCCTCCTATATGCGGGGACTACGGGCCCTGACTCCCGTTCCCCCAGTTCCCAGGAGGTGTTGCACCTCACGGATCGCCCGCTCGGCCCGCCTTACCAGGGCGCGCCGTCGGACGTGAAAGCGCTTCCTCCCGCGGCCGCATGTTAGCACGGTCCATTAAGCGGCCGCAACAAATGCGATGAGCGCTCTTAACATCCTTCACCGGTCCAGCGGGTATGTCGGCGCGCAACCTGCGCTGGTCGGCCGACTCGTCGCGACCGTCCGGCCGCTGCGCGGGGTCCACCACGACGGGCGGCCGCGGAGTGCTCTGGGGCACAAGACGCGACGCGCGGTCCAGCCCCATCGGAGGTCGGCACACTCCGGATGACTCCTGCGCTTGAGCGGTCGCCGGAGGAAGGAACGGCCCCCGGGACCACGATGGTCCCGGGGGCCGTTGAGGGCTCGAGCGGTGAGGTCAGGCTCAGAGATCCTCGGGCAGCGCGATGTGCCCGGCCACCGCGGTGGCCGCGGCGACCGCCGGCGAGCCAGGTAGACCTCGCTCGTGGGATCGCCCATGCGGCCCGACGAAGTTGCGGTTGGTGGTCGCCAGCGCGCGCTCCCCCGCCGCGAGGATGCCCATGTGCCCGCCGAGGCACGGGCCGCACGTGGGCGTCGAGACCGCGGCGTTCGCGTCGAGGAAGATGTCGAACAGCCCCTCGTGCATCGCCTGGCGGTAGATCTGCCTGCGTGGCCGGGATGATGATGAGCCGCACGTTCGCGGTGCACCTTGCGGCCCTTGAGGATGCTCGCGGCGATGCGCAGGTCCTCGATGCGGCCGTTGGTGCACGAGCCGATGACGACCTGGTCGACCGTGACGTCGCGCGCCTCGGCGACCGGCCGCGTGTTGCTCGGCAGGTGCGGGAAGGCGACCGTGGGCACGATGTCGGCGGCGTCGATCTCGTAGACGTCGCGCGTACGTCGGCGTCCGCGTCGCGAGTAGTACTCGGTCCACGGCGCGCTCGGCGCGGCCCTTCACGTAGGCGCGGGTCATGTCGTCGACCGCGATGATGCCGCTCTTGCCGCCGGCCTCGATGGCCATGTTGCAGATGGTCATGCGGTCGTCCATGCCGAGCGCGCTCGATCGTGTCGCCGGTGAACTCCATCGCCTGGTAGAGCGCACCGTCGACGCCGATCATGCCGATGATGTGCAGGATGATGTCCTTGCCGCTCACCCACGGGCCCGAGCTCGCCGGTCGACGTCGAACTTGATGCGACGCGGGCACCTTGAACCACGCCTCGCCGGTCGCCATGCCCGCGGCCGCGTCGGTGGAGCCGACGCCGGTCGCGAACGCGCCGAGCGCGCCGTACGTGCAGGTGTGCGAGTCGGCGCCGATGATGACGTCGCCGGGGCCGACCACGCCCTGCTCGGGCAGCAGCGCGTGCTCGACGCCCATGCAGCCGATCTCGTAGTAGTGCGTGATGCCCTGCTCGCGCGCGAACTCGCGCACCATCTTGGCCTGCTCGGCGGACTTGATGTCCTTGTTGGGCGTGTAGTGGTCGGGCACGAGCGCGATCTTGGTCGGGGTCCCAGACGCTGTCCGACGCCGATCTTGCGCGAACTCCTTGATGGCGATCGGCGCGGTGACGTCGTTGGCGAGCACGAGGTCGAGCTCGCAGTTGATGAGCTGCCCGGGCTCGACCTCGTCGAGGCCGGCGTGCGCGGCGAGGATCTTCTCGGTGATGGTCATGGGTCGGGTCATGGGTCGCATCTCCGTCGACTGCTCGCGTCGGCCGGCTGGAGCCGTCTGCTACGACGTCGTCGGTCACGGTCGCGCTTCAGCGCTGCACGAGCAGCCGGTTGAGCGCGTTGGTGTAGGCCTTGGCCGAGGCCACGATGATGTCGGAGTGCGCGCCTCGGCCGGTGAAGACCCGGCCGTCCTCGCTCGTGACGCGGATCGTGACCTCGCCGAGCGCGTCGATGCCGCGCGTGACGGCCTGGACGCGTGAACTCGGTGAGGTCGTTCGGCACGTCGACGATGCGGTTGATCGCCTTGTAGACGGCGTCGACCGGACCGGTGCCGTGGCTCGAGTCGATGAGGTGCTCGCCGTCGCGCGTCGATGAGCTCGACCGTGGCCGTCGGGATGCCCGGCTCGCCGCTGCGTGAAGTGCACCTGCTCGAGGTGGTAGACCTCGTCGAGCGTGCGCTCGCTCTCGCCGACGAGCGCCTCGAGGTCCTCGTCGAAGACTTCCTTCTTCTTGTCGGCCAGCTCGAGGAAGGCCGCGTGGACGCGCTCGAACTCCTCGTCGGGCAGCGTCGTAGCCGAGCTCCTCGAGGCGGTGCTCGCAGCGCGTGGCGGCCGCTGCGCGCGGTCAGCACGATCGCCGAGCCGCCCGCGCCGACGTCGGCCGGGTCGATGATCTCGTAGGTGGAGCGCTCCTTGAGCACGCCGTCCTGGTGGATGCCGCTGGAGTGCGCGAACGCGTTGGCGCCCACGATCGCCTTGTTGGGCTGCACGAGGATGCCGGTGATGCTGCGAGACGAGCCGCGACGTGCGCATGATCTCGCGCGTGTTGATGTCGGTGTCGCACGCCGAAGACGTCGCCGCGCTGGCGCGAGCGCCATCACGACCTCTTCCAGCGCGGTGTTGCCCGCGCGCTCGCCGATGCCGTTGATGGTGCACTCGACCTGCCGCGCGCCCGCCTTCACGCCCGCGAGCGCGTTGGCGGTCGCCATGCCCAGGTCGTTGTGGCAGTGCACCGAGATCGATGACGTTCTCGATGCCGTCGCACGTGCTCGCACGAGCCCGGCGATGAGCGCGCCGAACTCCTCGGGATACGTGTAGCCGGTGGTGTCGGGGATGTTGACGACCGTCGCGCCGGCCGCGATGACCGCCTCGATCATGCGGTAGAGGAACGTCCGGCTCGGCGCGGCCGGCGTCCTCGGCGTAGAACTCGACGTCCTCGACGAAGGTGCGCGCGAGCTTGACGGCGGCGACGGCGCGCTCGAGCGCCTCGTCGCTCGGTGATGCGCAGCTTGTCGCGCAGGTGCTCTCGCGACACGCCGATGCCGGTGTGGATGCGCGGGCGCGCGGCGCGTCTTGAGCGCGTCGGCGGCCGACCTCGATGTCCTTGGGGACCGCGCGCGACAGCGCCGCACACGACCGCCGCGTCGCCCACCTCGGCGCCGATGCGCCGCACGCTCTCGAAGTCGCCGGGGCTCGAGATCGGGAAGCCGGCCTCGATGACGTCGACGCCGAGGCGCACGAGCTGGCGCGCGATCTCGAGCTTCTCCTCGGTGTTCATGCGACGCGCCCGGCGACTGCTCGCCGTCGCGCAGCGTCGTGTCGAAGATGTAGACCCTGTCGCTGACTCATGACCATCACTCCTCTGGCTGGAGCGTCCGCGTGCGCGGAGCGGCACTACCGGGCGTCGGCGTAGCGCACGCCGCCGAAGTCGCGTCCGAGGCACGATGCCGGCCATCTCACAGCTCGACGCTCCAGGCGTCGTCCACGTCGGCGCTCCTGGCTGATGCGCCTCGAGCGCGTCCTCGGAGAGCGGCGAGTCGACCACGATGCCCATCAGCGCGGGCCGCCGGCCTCCGTGCGGCCGACCTGCATCGATCGCGATGTTGATGCCCTGGCCTCGCCGAGGATCGGTGCCGACCTTGCCGATGACGCCGGGGCGGTCCCGGTAGAGGAAGAACGCCATGTTGTCGCCGGGCGCCATGTCGAGGTCGTAGCCGAACAGCGACACGATCCGCGGCTCGTTCTTCTTGCCGATGAGCGCGGCGCCGATCTCGACCGGGCCCGTGGGCGTCGTCGGCGCGAACGACGAGCATCGAGACGTAGTCGTGCGTCTCGGCGCGCTTGGTCTCGGTGACCTTGATGCCGCGCTGCTCGGCGTAGTAGTCGGCGTTGACGAAGTTGACGCGCCTCGTCGCTGGCGACGCGCCGAGCAGGCCCTTGAGCACGGCGGTCTTGAGGATGCGCGTGTCGTCGTCGGCCAGGCGCGCCGATCGTGAGCATGTCGAGCTCCTCGACGCCGCCGCGCGCGAGCTGCGCGAGCATGCGTGCCGAGGTCCTCGGCCAGCGTCGATGTACGGGCCGACCTTCTCCATGACCTCCGGCGCGACCGGCGCGATGTTGACGGCGGTCGGGACCATCTCGCCGTCGCAGCCCGGCACGACGAACTCGGCGATCTGCTCGCCGGCGCGGTCCTGCGCCTCCGCGGTGCGAGGCGCCGAGGTGCGGCGTGAGCGATGACGTTGTCGAACTCGATGAGCGGCGAGTCGGTGCACGGCTCGACCTCGAAGACGTCGATGCCGGCCCGGCGACCTTGCCGCTGCTTGAGCGCGTCGGCGAGCGCGTCGATCTGGTAGATGCCGCCGCGCGCGGTGTTCACGAGGCGCACGCCGTCCTTCATCTTCGCGAACTGCTCGGCGCCGAACATGCCGATGGTCTCCTTGGTCTTGGGCAGGTGCACCGTGATGAAGTCGGCCAGCGGCAGCAGCTCGTCGATCGTCTCGTACGAGCTCGACGCCCATGTGCGCGGCGCGCTCCTCGGACGGTGTAGGGGTCGTAGCCGATGAGCTTCATGCCGAAGCCGCGCGCGCGCTCGGCCACGAGCGAGCCGATGCGGCCGAGGCCGACGATCGCGAGCGTCTTCTCGTAGAGCTCGGTGCCGGTGAACTTGGAGCGCTCCCACTTGCCCTGCGTGCATGCGACGCGTTGGCCTGCGCGGATGTTGCGCGCGCTGCGCGAGCATGAGCGCCATCGTCTGCTCGGCGGCCGACACGATGTTGGACGTCGGCGCGTTGCACACGATGATGCCGCGCTCGGTGGCCGCGTCGACGTCGACGTTGTCGACGCCCACGCCCGCGCGGCCGATGATCTTGAGGTTCTCGCCGGCCTCGATGACCTCGCGCGTCGCCTTGGTGGCCGAGCGCACGATGAGCGCGTCGTACGCCGGGATCTCGGCGACGAGCTCGCTTCGGGCGTCAGATCCGGTCTTGACGTCGACGTCGAACTCGCTCTTGAGCATCTCGATGCCGCTGTCGGCGATCTTCTCTGCGACCAGTACCTTCATGCTGCTCCTACTCCCTCCATGAAGACGGCTTCGGCGGCCTTGATGCCGGCGCCGCGCTCGAACTCGTAGCCCAGCTCGGCGAGCGTCATCTCGAGCGCCGCGAGCGTGGTGATGATGTCGAACTCGCCGAAGTAGCCGAGGTGACCGATGCGGAAGATCCGGCCCGCGTAGTCGTCCTGGCCGCCGGCGATGGTCACGCCGTACTTGTTCTTCATGATCTTGACGATCGCCTTGCCGTCGACGCCCTCGGGCACCCACACCGGCGTGACCGCGCTGCCGCGACCCTCCGGCGGGGCGAAGAGCTTCAGGCCGAGCGCCTCGCAGCCCTTGCGGGTGGCCTCGGCGAGCATGGAGTGGCGGGCGATGGTGTTCTCGAGGCCCTCCTCGCGGATCATCCTGAGCGACTCGTTGAGGCCGAGCACGAGCGAGACCGCCGGGGTGAACGGCGTGGTGTCCTTCTCGATGTTCTTCTTGTACTTCATCCAGTCGAAGTAGAACTTGGGCAGCGTCGGAGCGCTCGTAGGCCTTCCAGGCCTTCTCGGACACGGTGCAGGCGGCCAGGCCCGGCGGGAGCATGAGGCCCTTCTGCGAGCCGGTCATGACCACGTCGAGGCCCCACTCGTCGGTCTTGCACTCGACCGCGCCGATGCCGGTGATGGAGTCGACGATGAGCACGCGTCTCGGCGTAGCTCGCGCACGATCTCGCCGATGGCCTTGACGTCGTTGAGCACGCCCGAGCGAGGTCTCGGACTGCGTGACGATGACGCCGCGCACGCCGGGGTTCTCGGCGAGCGCTGTGGCGACGTCGGCCGGGTCCACGACCTCGGTCCACTCGTAGGCGAGGTCGATGACGTTCAGGCCGTAGGCCTCGGCGATGTTCTTCTGACGGTCGCCGAACTTGCCGTTGCGGCACACGATGACCGTGTCGCCCGCGCGAGAAGCAGTTCGCGATCGCGGCCTCCATCACGCCGGTGCCCGAGCACGCGAACAGCAGCACGTCGCCCTCGGTCTGGAACACGTACTTCAGGCCCTCGATCGCCTCCTTGAACGCCGCCGAGAAGTCCGGCGTGCGGTGGTGGATGATCGGCGCGGCCATGCGTGAGCATGACCTCGGCGGGTACCGGGGTCGGCCCCGGCGTCATCAGGTACTTCTTCTGCATCGTGTCATCGGGCGATCGCTCCCCGTTGGGCTCGGCATGGTCGGTTGCGGTGCTCGGAGGCCTGCGCCCTAGTCCTGGGCGTGCGTCGATCCAGCTGAACATCGAGCGCAGCTCGGCGCCGACGTCCTCGATGAGCTGCTCGGCGTGGATGCGGCGCATCGCCTTGAAGTGCGGGCTGCCGGCGCGGTTCTCGAGGATCCAGTCGCGGGCGAACTTGCCGTTCTGGATCTCCCAGAGGATCTCGGCCATCGTCCTCGCGCGTCTCGTCGGTGATGATCCGCGGGCCGGTGACGTAGTCGCCGTACTCGGCGGTGTTGGAGATGGAGTCGCGCATCTTGGCCATGCCGCCCTCGTACATGAGGTCGACGATGAGCTTGAGCTCGTGCATGCACTCGAAGTACGCGATCTCGGGCTGGTAGCCGGCCTCGACCAGCGTCTCGAAGCCCGCCTGCACGAGGTGCGTGAGGCACCGCCGCACAGCACGACCTGCTCGCCGAACAGGTCGGTCTCGGTCTCCTCGTCGAACGTGGTCTCGATGACGCCGGCGCGCGCGCCGCCGATGCCCATCGCGTAGGCGAGCGCGATGTCGCGTCGCCTTGCCCGATCGCGTCCTGGTGCACGGCGATGAGGCACGGCACGCCCGAGCCCTCGGTGAAGACGCGGCGCACCATGTGGCCGGGGCCCTTGGGGGCGATCATGATCGACGTCGCACGCCCTCCGGCGCCTCGATCTGGTCGAAGTGGATGTTGAAGCCGTGCGCGAACGCGAGCACCTTGCCCGGCGGTCATCGACTCGTGGATCTCGCGGTAGTAGGTGTGCGCCTGGGTCTCGTCGGGCGTGAGGATCATGACGATGTCGGCCTCGGCCGCCGCCTCGCGCGGGGTCATGACCTTCAGACCGGCGTCCTTGACCTTCTCCCAGCTCTTGGAGCTCGGACGCAGGCCCACGCGCACGTCGCACCCCGGAGTCGTGCAGGTTCAGCGCGTGCGCGTGACCCTGGCTGCCGTAGCCGATGATCGCGATCTTGCGGTCCTTGATGAGACTGAGGTCGCAGTCGTTCTCGTAGTAGACGTTCGCCATCGCGGTGCCCTCCTTGTCGTCCGGCGCCGGCGCTTGCGCGCCGGCGATGTCTTCGGTCCTGTTCGCCTACCCTTGCGAGTGCGGCACGTTCTCGCGGCTGCCACGCGACAGCGCGATCCTGCCCGTGCGCGCCAGTTCCTTGATGCCGTACGCGCGGAGCAGGTCCTCCATCGCCTGCGAGCTTGTCGCCGGAGCCGGTGGCCTCGATCGTGAGCGTGTTGCTTGCCGACGTCGACGATCTTGGCGCGGAACACGTTCGCGATCTCGATGATCTCGTGGCGCCGGTCGGGCGGCGCGTTGACCTTGAAGAGCACGAGCTCGCGGTCGACCATGTCGGCCGGATCGAGGTCCTGGATCTTGATCACGTTGATGAGCTTGTGGAGCTGCTTGGTGACCTGCTCGAGCGGCGTGTCCTCGGCATTGACCACGATGGTCATGCGCGAGAGCGTGGGGTCCTCGGTCGCGCCCACCGCGAGCGAGTCGATGTTGAAGCCGCGCCGCGCGAACAGCGACGCCACGCGCGTGAGCACGCCCGGCTTGTTCTCCACGAGCACTGACAGCGTGTGCTGCATCTACTCCCACACCTCCTCGAGGAGCTCGTCGTCGAGCATCTCGGAGATCGGCCCGCCGGGAATGCCGCCGAGCATCTCGTCGATCGCTGCCGCCGGGCGCCACCATCGGGAACACGTTCTCTTCGCCCTCCACGCGGAAGTCGACGATCGCCGGGCCGTCGTGGTCGAACGCCGCCTTGAGCGCGTCGTCCACCATCGCCGGGTCCGTCACCCGCAGGCCGAGCCAACCGTACGCCTCGGCGAGCTTCACGAAGTCGGGGCAGTCCTGGGCGAGCACGGAGCTCGCGTAGCGCTTGCCGTAGAAGAGGTCCTGCCACTGCCGGACCATGCCGAGGTAGCCGTTGTTGAGGAGGACGACCTTGACCGGCAGCTTGTTGATGGCGGCGGTGGCCATCTCCTGGCTGTTCATCTGGATGGAGCCGTCGCCGGCGATGTCGATGACCAGGTAGTCCGGCCGTCCCAGCTGCGCGCCGATGGCCGCCGGCAGGCCGAAGCCCATCGTGCCTAGACCTCCCGACGAGACCCAGGTCCGCGGCTCGCCGACCTCGTAGTACTGGCACGCCCACATCTGGTTCTGGCCCACCTCGGTGCAGAGGACGGTCTTGCGTCCGCGCGTGAGCGCGTTGACGCGCTCCACGACGTACTGCGGGAGCAGGTGGCCCTCCTCGGCCTTGTAGTGGAGCGGGAAGCGCTCGCGCCAGTCGTCGATCACGCGCATCCACGCCTCGGTGCGCGGCTCCGCGCCCATCTTGCGCAGCTCGGCGACGATGCCGGAGACGACCTCGTGCGCGTCGCCGACGATCGGGACGTCCACCTCGCGGTTCTTGCCGATCTCGGCGGGGTCGATGTCGACGTGGATGATCTTGGCCTTGGTGGCGAACGTCGCGAGCTTGCCGGTCACGCGGTCGTCGAAGCGCACGCCGACCGCGATGAGCAGGTCGGTCTCGGTGAGCGCGTAGTTGGTGTACTTGGCGCCGTGCATGCCCGGCATGCCGATGAACAGGTGATGGTCCTCGGGGAACGCGCCCTTGCCCATCATCGTGGTCGTGACCGGGAGCTGCATGAGCTCGGCGAGCTCCTTGAGCTCCTTGGCGCCCCCGGCGGCGATGACGCCGCCGCCCACGTAGAGCAGCGGCTTGCGCGCCTTGGCGATCAGGCCCGCGGCCTGCTTGATCTGCCTGGCATGGCCGCGCGTCGTGGGCTTGTAGCCGGGCAGGTTCACGGTCTCGGGGTACTCGAAGTCCACCTCGCCCTTGAGCACGTCGGTCGGGATGTCGATGAGCACCGGCCCCGGTCGCCCGGTGGTCGCGATACGGAATGCCTCCTTGATGACCTCGGGCAGCTCCGCCGAGTCTTTGACCAGGTAGTTGTGCTTGGTGATCGGGATCGTGATGCCGGTGATGTCCGACTCCTGGAACGCGTCGGTGCCGATGACGTGCGTGGCGACCTGCGCGGTGAACACCACCAGCGGGATCGAGTCCATGTAGGCGTTGGCGATCCCCGTGACCGTGTTCGTCGCCCCCGGCCCGCTGGTCACGATCA
Source organism: uncultured Coriobacteriia bacterium (assembly GCA_963768865.1). GTDB lineage: Bacteria > Actinomycetota > Coriobacteriia > Anaerosomatales > CAVYJL01 > CAVYJL01. Next base: position 88,580 of record CAVYJL010000010.1, read on the forward strand.
CCGGCGCGATGCGGCCCGTGACCCGGGCAGTACCCGTCGGCCATGTGCACCGCGCCCTGTTCGTGCCGCGGGAGGATCGTCCGGATCTTCGGAGTCGTACAGGGCGTCGAACATCGGCAGCGCGACGCCTCCGGGGTAGCCGAATACGACCTCGACGCCCTCGGCCTCGAGCGACTTCACGAGGGCTTCCGCTCCGTTCATCTTCGTCATCTCGCCACCTCCTCGTCGTGCGCGGCGCTCGCGCGCCTGTTTCCTGCTTGCCGTGCCGAGGGACCCGTCGCTCGGCACCTCGCGGGATCGTTCGCGGTCACGAGACCACCGCCCCCCGGTCGGCGCTCGATACCGACCTGGCGTAACGGGCCAGGTAGCCCTTGGTGATCCTGGGCTCGGGCTCGGTCCACGCGGCCCTGCGCGCCTCGAACTCCGGCTGCGGGATCTCGAGCGTGAGCGTCCCCGCGTCGATGTCGATGGAGATCGTGTCGCCCTCGTGCACGAAGCCGATCGGGCCGCCGTTCGCGGCCTCGGGCGAGACGTGGCCGATCGCCGGGCCCTTGGTGGCGCCGGAGAAACGGCCGTCGGTGATGAGCGCGACGCTGCTGGACAGGCCCATGCCCGAGATCGCGCTCGTGGGCGAGAGCATCTCGCGCATGCCGGGGCCGCCCTTGGGGCCCTCGTAGCGGATGACCACCACATCGCCGGCGACGATCTGGCCGCCCATGATGGCGGCGAACGCTGCGTCCTCGGAGTCGAAGACCCGCGCCGGGCCGCTGTGCCGCCGCATCTCGGCAGAGACGGCCGACTGCTTGACCACGGCGCCGTCGGGCGCGAGGTTGCCGCGCAGGACGCGCAGGCCGCCCTCCGGGTAGTACGGGTCCAGGACCGTGCGGATGAAGGTGGGGTCGAGGTTGCGGGCGGCGTCGATGATCTCGCCGGTCGTCTTGCCGGACACGGTGATCGCGTCGCGCTCGATGAGGTTGCGCCCGTCGAGCTCCTTCATGATCGCGGGGATGCCGCCGGCCTCGTACAGGTCGGCCATGTGCGCGCCGGACGCGGGCGAGATGCGCACGAGGTTGGGCGTGCGCACGCTGACCTCGGCCCAATCGTCCAGGGTGATGTCGTTGTCGGCCTCGTGCGCGATGGCGGTGAGGTGCAGCACGGTGTTGGAGCTGCCGCCGAACGCCATGTCCACGGTCATCGCGTTGCGGATCGCGGCGCGGGTCATGATCTGGCGGGCGGTGACGCCGCGCTCCAGCAGGTCCATGACCGCCATGCCGGCACGCTTGGCCATGCGGATGCGCTCCGAGTACACGGCCGGGACGGTGCCGTTGCCGGGCAGTCCCATGCCGATGGCCTCCACGAGCGAGTTCATGGAGTTGGCCGTGAACAGGCCCGCGCAACTGCCGCACGTGGGGCAGGCGCATTCCTCGAGGTCGTGTGAGCTCGTCCTCGGTCATGGTCCCGGCGGCGACCTTGCCCACGGCGGTGAACACCGTGTCCAGGTCCACGTCCTCGCCGCGGAAGCGGCCGGCGAGCATCGGGCCGCCGGAGATGACGACGGTGGGGATGTCCAGGCGCGCGGCGGCCATGAGCATGCCCGGGATGACCTTGTCGCAGTTGGGGATGAGCACCATCGCGTCGAACGCGTGGGCGTTGATGGTGACCTCCACCGAGTCCGCGATGATCTCGCGGCTCGCCAGCGAGCTGCGCATGCCCTCGTGGCCCATGGCGATGCCGTCACACACGCCGATGGTGTCGAACTCGAGCGGCGTGCCCCCAGCGATGCGCACGCCCGCCTTCACGGCGTCGGCGATCTTGTCCAGGTTCACGTGGCCCGGGATGATCTCGTTGTACGAGCCCACGACGGCGACGAGAGGGCGTGCGATCTCCACGTCGGTGAGCCCGATGGCCCGCAGGAGGCTGCGGTGAGGGGCGCGGGCCAAGCCCGCCTTCATGATGTCGCTGCGCAGCGCCACGTCGCACACCTTTCCCTTTCGGGCCGAGGAGCCACCGTGTCGCCGCGCGGCGAGCGGGTCGGCCGAACACGGCACGCACTATGGCGATGCCGGTCCAGCACGCAGGATGGCGAGGGGTCCGCGGCCCGGGCTCCCATCAGGGAAACCGGCCGAAGAGACGACGAGACCGCGGTGAGCGCAGACTCGTCCCTCGCCAGGGACGAGAGCATCAGCGCGCTCCCGCGGTACCACCCTGCTTGACGCTCACCCTGGTCGCGCCGCGACGACGATGCGCCGAGGCCTGCGGGCGAGCGCCCGCTCGTGCGGCAGGTAACGGATGCCACCGACCCGTCCTACTGGCTCGGTCCCTCAGCGGAGGTCGTCCGCGTCGTTCGGTCCCTTGCGTTCTTCCGGGTGGCTCGGGGGCCAGATTCGAAGCGTCCTGCGCCGGGTTTCCACCGTCCCCGACTCTCTAAGGCCAGGATTGGCCTCTACTTATCCCCGTCATAGCCGAATTCGTTATGGGATTGGGCGCGAGTATACCTATGCCCGTATGCAGGCGCAACCGGGGCACGGCGCCTCGCGACGGCCGTGCCCCGGGTCGATGCGACGCCCGTTGTCCGGGTCTAGGGCCGGACAGCCTGAGCGGCCGCCTCTTGGAGCGGCAGCCACACGCTCCCCTCGCCGCCCGCGACCGTCACCGTGCTCACCGAGGCCTTGTGGTCGCGCAACACCGCGGCGATAGCGCCGGGCAGTGCGGCCTTCTGGCTGTCCACCAGCAGCAGCGGAGAGCCCTGGCGGGCGGCGAAAGCGCCCGCCGCCAGCGCGTCGGGGAAGTCCCGCCCGTTGGCCAGGATCGCAGAACCCATCGTGAGCCCGTGCGCCAGACCGTGCTCGGCCACGGCTCGGCAGGTCTCGTACCTGTCCCGACCCGCCAGCCGGGTGGGAGCCGGGTACGGCAGCGATGACGACACGGCGCCCACGACCACGGTGTGGGTAGCGCCGATGGACTGGAGCGCCTGGGACGTGTCTCCGGGGATGGAGGTGGTCCTGCTCAGCAGGATGGGGGCGCCCGCCTTGGCGGCCACCGGCGCGGCGCTCAGAGCGTCGGGGAAGCCGTAGCCGTCCACGATGAACGCCTGCCCCAGCGGCCCGCCGCCGAGCTCCGTCTTGAGTCGCTGTGCGATGAGGGCCGCGGTCTGGAAGCGGTCGGTGCCGCCGATGCGCTCCACTGTCATGCCGGAGCCAGCGAGCGCCGACGCGACATCGGCCGCCACGGAGCCGGTCCCGCCCAGGATGATCGCGTTGGTGGCCCCAAGGCGCGTGATCTCGGCGCTGACCGACGCCGGCACGCTATGGGGCTCCACGAGAAGCAGCGGCGCCTTGAGCGCGTAGGCCAGCGGGCCGCCTGCCAGAGCGTCCGGGAACGCGCGGCCCGTGGTGACGACCACGGTGGCGGCGCTCGTCACGTCCTGCGAGAGCGCGACGGCGGTGCCCGCGCGATCGGTTCCGGCGAGCCTTCTCGTCGGGTTCCAGATCGACGATGCGATGTCGCCCCAGACCACGTGCGGCGCTCCGCCCGTGCCGGGGGCCGAGACGGCCATCATCGTCCCGGCGAGGCCGCTCTGGCTGCCCGAAGGGGCGGTCTGTGCGCGGTAGAACATGCCGGTGCGCATGTCGAAGACGGAGTCACCCAGCAGCGCCAGCAGGCCCGACTGGCGGGGTGCCGTCATCGTGTTGAACGCGCATGGGTCGATGATGAAGGCGCGCGGGTCCCCCATCGAGTATCCGTAGACGGGGCCCAAGTCGAAACCGGTGGACGCGACGGCGTGCGGCCAGTCCACCGAGCTGAAGCCTTGGAAGAGGCCGGCGAACGCCGCTGGCAGCAAAGTCGTGGTCTTCGCGACGGGGTCGTACACGTACCGGGCGCCGTTGCGGACGAAGACGGCCTTGCCGTCGGGCGATCCCAGGACCGGCCAGCCCACAGGAAGACCGGCCGCCACCACAGCGCGGGCGCCGGTGGAGATCCGGTACGAATGCAGCGATCCGTCGTTGAAGTAGACCCAGTCGCCGGCGATGACGGCGATCGACTCACCGGTGAAGCTCGGGTAGGGATACCACCCCGAGCCCAGGTTGGCGGTGACGGTGTCCACGTGACTCGTGGCGAGGTCCACGATGTAGAGCGCGATAGCGCCGGGGTCGACGCCCGACTGGTCCTCTTTGGCCCAGATGGCGTGAGTGCCGGACATGAACCCGGGGCCCCATTCGGTCACGGATGTCGCGACCAGGGATTCGGGGCCGCCCGAGGTAGGCGAAGAGTAGAGATCGAACTGCCACGATCCGGTCGAGTAGGCCCTGTCATCGAGCCAGCACACGTAGCCGTCCCCCATCTGCGGCGACACCTGGTCGGCCGGAGCCAGGGTCGCGTCGTCCATGCGGGTGGTAGCGGTCTCCGACGCCAGGCGGGTGACCACGTCGGTGCCCGTGAGCGTGCCCATCGTGTACATGTCGCCGTCGGCCAACGGCTCGGCCCAGGCAAGACGCTGGCCCGAGACGTCCCATGGGTCGGTCCCGCCCGACGAGTAGCCCCAGCTGCCGCTCGACGGCTGGGACGCTGAGTACAAGGTGCTCACGGCGCCACTGCTGGCGTCGTACGACCGCAACAGCGTCCACTCGGCGCTGGTCGTGAACCGTATCTCGCGCCAGATGAGCCGGTCACCGTCACCAGCGACCCCGGTCATCGCGCCGTCGCCCGGCGTGGAGGCGAGGGTCGTGGCCTTCCAGATCCCCGGCGTCACTACCGAGACGGCCCCGCCGTACGGCCCTGAGGTCGCGAAGGCCACGCGCGACCCCGCGAACGCCGGAGCCGAAGGGTCCGACCAGTCGGAGAGCGTGTACGCGCCCGGTACGAGCGCTTTGTGCACCAGATCGATGACGCGGATCTGGGGAGAGCTGGTCTGCGGCCACAACTCGACCGCGAGCTTGCCGTCATGGATCGATCCCGGGCCCACGAGGACCTGCGCGGGGCCGAACGGGTACCGGGCGACCGCTAGGCCCCCTACTTGCCGGACCTCCACGACGGTGCGCGTCCCGTCCCAGCCCACTGACGCGACCCAGTCCTCATCCGCTGAGACCCCGCCGTCGACGGGCTGGGTCGTGAGCACCGTCTTGGCACCGGTCGAGGTCTCGATGGCGGTGAGCCCATCGGACGACGCGAGGTAGCAATACCGCGAGTTGATGTCGTAGGACAGGCCGTAGTCGTACGCGTCCGCCGTGGCGACGATCGACGCGGCCGGCTTCTCCGAGCGTGCGCTTCCATAGGACCGCCGGACGGTACATCGAGGAGTGATCCCACCAGGTAACGGTATCGCCGGCCACACGCACGGCCGACCAATCGGTAGTCCTCGAGACCGGCTGCGCTACGCCCGAGGTCAGACGCGACGAGATGTCGATCGTCGGTCTGGCGGCGAGGGTCACGTCGATCACCTTGGTGCCACCCGACACCAGCGGCGGGAGCTTCACGTTCGAGCCCAGGAAGCCCTCGGCCGAAACGGAGAGTCGGGTGGTGCTCGGGGGCACCTCCATCGTGTAGCGGCCATCGGCACCCGACGAGCCGTAGGCCCCGTACGCCGACACCATCAGGTACGCCCCGCGGATCGGGTGCCCTGCCGTGTCGCGGACGTGCCCCGTGAGCGTGGCAGGCGCGGCCGCAAGCGCGGCGGATACCGGCACGAAGAAGGCTGCCGTCAAGGCGGCCAGGACGGCCAGCACGGCCAGGTGCCGGCGCGCCGCGGATGGCGTATGCGTCATCTCGATCCCCCTCAGTCGGTGGGCGTCACGCTCACGGTCGGATGGTCAACGCTGCGCGCTCCTGTTGGGGCAGCCAGATGCTGCCCTCTCCCCCTACGATGGAGATCTTGGTCGATCTCCGCCCGGTGGTAGCGCAACAGACTCGCGGTCGTGTCGGGCAAGGTGTCTACGCCGCCGTTGACGAGGAGCAGCGGGACGCGCCTGCGCGCCGCATAGCCCCCGGCCGCGAGCGAACCGGCTTCGTCCACGGCGTTGGAGACGACGGCCTCGGCGAGGTTCATGCCGTGCGCCAGGCCGTACTCGGCCACCACGCGCGCGGTGTCGTAGCGGTCGAGGCCGGCGAGCCGCGTCGGGGACGGCAGCTGCGCCATGACGACGTCGGAGACCGAGGCGCTGCCGCCCACGACCACCGTGGAAGAGGTCCCCATGCTCACGAGCGCCTTGGAGACCGTCTCGGGCAGTTTGCCGGGTGTCGTGAGCACGATAGGCTCACCCAGGACGCTGGCAACGGGCCCCGCCGCGAGCGCCCCCGCCGGCTCGAGGCCGGAGGCGACGAACGCAGCCGGCACGTCGCTGGCCGGAAGAGAGTCACGGACGGCGAGCGCGACCAGCGCGGACGTCTCGTAGCGGTCGATGCCGCCCAGGCGCTCCACGCTCAGGCCTTGCCCCGCCAGTGACGAGGCGACGTCGCTGCCCACCGCAGCCGTTCCGCCCAGGATCACGGCACGCGTCGAACCCAGCCGCGAGATCTCGGCGGTGACCGATGCCGGCACGCTATGGGTCTCCACGAACAGGATCGGCGAGTGCAGCGCGTGCGCCAGCGGGCCGCCCACCATGGCGTCCGCGGTGGCGCGGCCGTTGGCGATGACGACGGCCGGCGCCGACGTCATGTCTTGCGACAGCGCCACGGCGGTGGAGAAGCGGTCCATACCCGCGATCCGCGTGGTCGGGTCCCACACGAGCGGCGTGAGGTCGCCCACGCGCACGCGGCTGGTGCCGGCCGAGCTCGGCATCGCCAGCGCGACCTCGGCACCCCGGATGTCGGCGCCGTCGCCGGAGACCGAGGGTGACACCGTCGCCGTCACGGGACCTGAGCCTGTGCGCATGAGGTCGTAGTAGATGCCCGTCCGCAGATCCATGGCCATGGTCCCCACCATCGCCCACGTGCCGTGTATGACGAGCGATCCACTGTCGCCGCCCACGGCCGGGTCGAGCACAGCGGTGCGCCCGTTGGGCATGAACGACAGGTTCACCGGCGAGAAAGGCCCGATCTGTGACCCGAAAGAGCCGTTGTAGTAGTAGGCGAAGCCCGGGCCCATGCCGGCGGTGAGCGCGTCGGGCGAGTCGTACGCGCCGGACGCGAAGAGCGCCGCTGGGTAGTAAGGCGGGAACGGGCCTATGCCCTTGGGGATGGCAGTGACCGTGGTGCTGCGTGTGGCGGGGTCGTACGTGCGCAACCCGCTCCAGAGCGAGTAGGTGACCATGCCGTTGGAGGAGACCCTCGGGGTCTGGTTGTACCAGGCGCTCATGCCGCGCACGACCGTCCGGCGCTCACCGTCGGTGACGTGGTAGGCCATCAGGTCTTGGCGGTAGGTGCGGCCCCCGTAGACGATCGCGGTGTAGTAGACCCAGTCGCCCCCGATGACGGGCTGCGCCACGATCAGGCCGGTCGTGGATCGGGTGGGTACACGACCCTGGGCGATGAGCGTGGACTCGTGTGACTCGGAGTCGTAGACCCACACGCTCCCCCGCAGGTACGACTGGTAGTACAGCGGGACGCCTTCGCTCTTGGCGTAGACGGCGTAGCGGCCCGACACCGAATCCTGCGACCACCCCGACATCGAGCCGTACTCAGGACCGACGATCCCGGTGGCGACGATCGACTCGGGCCCGCCGATGGTGCTCATCTCGTACAGGTCGTAGACGCCGGACGCACCGTAGTAGTAGTAATCCGAGCCGCTCGGATACGGGATGGCACGGTCGTCGAGCCAGAACAGCTTGCCGCCACCCAGCCGAGGTGACCTCTGGTCGGAGAGAACGAGCGTTCCGCCGTCGGCGCGTGTCGAGGAAGCCTCGGAGAAGAGCCGCGTCTCCACGGGGCCGGCGCTCGACCACTGGGCGCTGCGATCGAACGCGCCCGCCCAGGCCAGCCGGTCCCCCGACAGGTCGAACGAGCCGGCCGTGGACGTGGCCACCGTCGCCACGGCGCCCCCACTGTCCTCCCAGGACCTGACGAGCGTGTCGGTGTCGGTCCCGTCCGTCCACATCAGGCCGCCCGCGTCGCCCACGAGATCGCCGACGAACCGACCCCGGACGGTGGACGCGAGGATGACCGGCGTGGGCTTGGCGAGCGTGGCGGCGGCGACCTCACGGTCGCCGTGGACGAAGCAGACACGGTCGCCCACGAGCTTGGCGGTCTGGTCCCAGTTGGCGCCTCGGCCCACCGGACCGATCGTGCCACGCTTGGTCCCGCGCTTGACGAGGTCGAACACCTGGAACGTGACGGACGTCGTACCGCGCGCGTAGTCCAGCCGCGAGACGGCGAGGCTGTTGCCGGACAGCGACCCGCGCGAGAAGGCGATCTCACGCGGGCCCCAGTTGTACGACCATTCCTTGTTGGTGAGCAGGTCGCGCACGTACATACGGCCGTACCAGCTCGATCCGCTGCGCGAGAAGCAGAGCCAGCGATCGTTCACTGCGAACGCCTCGTCGTTGGACCACCCTCGGCTCATGACGGTGCGCTTCCCCGTCGCCAGGTCTATCCGGGTGATCCCGTCCCATGTGGAGAAGAAGGCGGCGGTCGAGTTCACGTCATAGGTGAACGAGGAGTCCATGCTCATGGAGTCGGTCTCGGCCGGCGTGAGTGTCGTCACCGTGGATTCGCTGGAATCGCCCACGCGCCGCGTCATGAGCCAGGTGGCCGGCCTGCCGTCGGGCCCCGGCCTCGACGAGATCCAGGTCAGGCGGTCCCCGACCACGCGCACTGCCTCGCCGCCGAGCTCACGGGAGACGGGCTGGGTGGGCCCGGACGTCATCACGGACCCGGCGAACGCCATGGGCTTGGCGCGGACGACGAGGTCCACGCCCCTGCTGGTGGTGCCGGGAGCGACCCACACGTAACGGGGGTGAACGGTCCCGCGATAATCGCGACCGGTCGCTTCAGGCACCCAGTGACCCGGAGCCACGGTGACCTCATAGGAGCCGTCGGCCTTGGTGGTCGCCAGGTACGCCGGGTACCACCACAGCGGGGTCTGAGGACGGACCACGATGGAGGCCCCGGAGACCGGGTGCCCTTCGCTGTCGCGGATCGTGCCCTTGATGTGACCGATGGACGGTGCCGCCAGGGCGCCGGGCACCCCTATGAACATCGCGGTCGACAGGACGAGCAGGCTTACCGTTGCGGCGATCGAGCCCCTCACGCACACAAGCCGACCACGCCGTTCCATCGAGCGCCCCTTCCCACTGGAAACGATTACCGCCAGTGTGCGCACAGGTCAGAGCGCCGAGCAATCCTTTGTAAAGCTAAGATAATGCTCCAACGGCCAGTATCTGACAGACGGCAGGGGCCGCGCCCGGGCCAGGGCGCCCGGGTTTGCGGGCAGGGCTCTACGCGGCGGCTTCGTCGACGGCGGCGCGAAGGATGGCGTCGACCTCGTCGGCGGCGTCCTGGATGCCGGCCTCGGGGTAGAACGTGCCGATCACACTGGGCCGCAGCGTGGAGATGAACGTGGCGCCGTCCTTCACGTAGACGACGACCGGGCACGGAAGCATGAGCGAGATCATGACGTCGGCCTCGAGCACGTGGTTCGCGTACTTGGCGTTGCAGGTCTCCACGATGGAGATGGGGTCGCGCTCGAAGCCCTTCTCGGCCAGGGTGGCGGCGACGTCGTGCACGAACTGGACGCGGAAGTTATGGGCGGTCAGGGCATCCTGGACCGCCGCCAGGGCCTCGTCGTAGCTCTTGGCCGTGGGCACGGTGTAGTCGAAGTTCATGGTCTCGGGGGACATCGGCGCCTCCTTGGGGCTCGTTGGTCGCGGGTGCCAGCATATACCCCATGGGGTATTTGCGGCAACCCCGGGGGCGAGTCGTGCTCCGACCCGGGCCGCCGGGCCCTAGAGCCCCGCGCCGGCCACGACGACGTCCCGCTTGGAGCCGTCCGGCGTCACACTCATGAGATCGGTGGGCTCCCCGCTGTCTGCGTTCCCCGTGACGAAGAGGATGCGCTTGCCGTCCACCGTCCACTGGACCGGGTAGTCGTCCCGCCGGGGCGACAGGTCCCTAGCCGAACCGCCCGAGAACGGCAGCACGCTCATTCGCGCGAACCCGTCGTCACCGGCGCGGTCCACGACCAGGAGCGTGCCGTCGGGAGATATGCGTGGCCGGGCATACGTGTACGCGCCCTGGTCCTGGGGCGCGTCGAGCAGCTTGACCGGCAGCGACCCGTCAAGCTCGCATCGCCACAGCGACCTGCGCGAGACGCCAGTCACGTACGCGACGCCGCCCGGGCTCAACGTGAAGTCGTAGACGGTCTGGTCCATGATCGTGGCCGCCGAGCCTCCGCGCTTGGAGCCGGTCTTGACCAGCGGCCCGCCTTCACCGGCCGAGCTCGCCTGGATCAGGTACACGGACTTGCCGTCGGGCGACACCTGCCCCGCGGCCCCGGCGGCAAGCACTTTGGGGACGCTCCCATCCCTGGCCACGCGAACGACGGAGCGCCGGCCGTCACGGAACGAGGTGAACACGAGGAACGTCGAATCGGGCGACCAGTCGGGCTGCAGGTCCTCGGCAGGACCGGCGTCGTACGAGTGGCCGGACGCGACATCCACGATAGTGAGCCTCTTGGCGACGCCGTCGATGACGGCCAGCCGCGAACCGTCGGGTGACAGCGCGTACGACCCGCTGGCCGAGTCCGCCACGCGCCGTCGCGAGGTGCCGTCCTCGCCCGCGACCCACACGGCGCCGTCCGCGCGGTACGCCACGAACGGCTCGCGCGGCGGGGCCGCGATCTCGCCCGCGGGGACGGGAACGGGCGCCTTCGTGGCCCCTTCGCTCGAAGTGGCCTCCCCCGAACCGCTGGCCTCAGCGGACTCGGTGGCCTCGCCGGCGGGCGACGTGGTGGAACTGCTCGCTGTCGACCGCGCGCCGTGGCCGCGGCCCGAGAGCCCCGGGATGGGGCCGGTGCCCCAGCGCCAGTACGCGAACGCCGCGCCCCCGAGCAGCAGCACGGCCACGACGGCGATCGCAGCGATGAGCACCCACCGGTGCCGAGGCACCTCGTAGGCGACCGGCCCTCCCCCGAGTTCGAGCGGAGGCATGGGCGTGTCGTCCAGATGCGCGTAGGGGGAGTCCTTCGCAGGCGCGGGATCGCCCGCCTCGGGAGCGGGCGCGACGGGGTGAGGCGCCGCGGGCGGTATCGGCGGCGGAGCCTTTGCCGAGGGCGCCGGATGCCCCCCTTCGGGGACGGGCGGCAAGCTCTCGGGCGCCTGGGACGGTGCCGGACGCTGGGATTGGGCCGCCGGCGGAGGTGCAGGCGGCGCCGAGGCGGCCGAGTTCGGGGCAGCGGTGGGCCCGGACGGCGAAGGCACAGGTGAGCCCGGAGGAGGCGCCGCGCCCTGGGGCGGCACTGGCGGCACGTGGGCGCGACGGTCAGGCCCCTCCCACCCTGGGGGCGGCGTCTCGTTGACGCGCCGGTCGTGACTATCCAATGCGCCCTCCGACGTCCGGGCCCGGGCGCGTGCGGCGTCCGGGCAGGAACCCCGAGGCTACAGCTCGGCTATGATCGCGTCCGCGTAGGCCGCGGTGCCCACCGAGCCATCGGTGGAGCCGGTGACCGACCGCTTGACGTCGTACGTCACAGCCTCGCCTTTGCCGATCACCGTGCGCACGGCTTCGAGCACACGGTCCGCGGCCTCGCGTCTCGCCCAGATGGCGCAGCATAAGCGTTGCCGAGAGGATCTCGGCGGTGGGGTTGGCGACGTCCTTGCCCGCGTACTTGGGCGCCGAGCCGTGCACCGGCTCGAACACCGCGTAGTCCGCGCCGATGTTGGCGCCCGGGAGCGATGCCCAGGCCGCCGATGAGGCCGGCGCACAGGTCGGAGACGATGTCGCCGTACAGGTTGGGGAGCACCAGCACGTCCCACCACTCGGGGTGAAGGACGAGTTGCATGCACGTGGCGTCCACGATGTAGTCCTCGAACTCGATGCCGGAATCCGCGTACTCGGCGGCCACTTCGCGGGCCACCTTGAGGAACAGGCCGTCGGACATCTTGAGGATGTTGGCCTTGTGGACCGCCGTGACCTTCTTGCGGCCGTTGGCGAGGGCGTAGTCGAAGGCGTAGCTTCACGATGCGGCGCGTGGCCGTCACGGAGATGGGCTTGAGCGAGATGCCGGAGTCGGGGCGGATGTCGCCCGCGCCCTGCTCCCGCGACCCACTCGATGAGCTCGGCGGTCGCGGGCTCGCCCTCGGCGAACTCGATGCCGGCGTAGAGGTCCTCGGTGTTCTCACGGACGATCACGAGGTCGATGTCGTCGTAGCGCGCCCCGGAGCCGGCGATCGAGAACGACGGCCGCAGGCAGGCGTACAGGTCGAGCGCCTTGCGCAGCGCCACGTTCACGGAGCGGAAGCCCGTGCCGACCGGCGTCGTGATCGGGCCCTTGATGGCGACCTTGTTCTTGCGGACCGACTCGAGCACGTGCTCGGGCAGCGGCGTGCCGTACTTCTCCATGACGTCGGCGCCCGCCTCGGCGATCTCCCATTCGATGTCCACGCCGGTGGCCTCCACGACGCGGCGCATCGCCGTCGTCAGTTCGGGGCCGATCCCGTCGCCGGGGATGAGAGTCACGGTGTGCTGAGCCAAGACGTGGGTCCTTTCGAGTCACGGCCGAACGGCCGGCAAGGCACGCTGCTGCTGCGTGCCGAGGGCGGGCGGTACATCAGTCTAACGGATTGCGCGGCGGCCGCTAGCGCCGCGCACGAGCGGCGCACGGAGCGCCGCGGCTCGGGCCCCGGCCGGCGTGATGCCGCTGAGGCGCTACTCCACGACCTCCACGATGGCGAGATCGACGTTGGCGTGATCGGCCGCGGCGGCCAGCTCGGGCTCCCAGTCGCCGAAGGCGAGCGCGGGAGGCACGAGCACCAGGGCCGTCATCGAGAACAGCGTGATCCCGCTCACGGGCGCCGTGCTCGTGCCGGTGTCCATGGACTCGATGGTGACTCCGCGGGCCGAGAGCCCCGCCGCGATGTCGTGGACGATGCCCTCGTGGTCGGCGCCGGTGACCTCGATGTGGTACGGCACCCAGCCCTCGTGCTCGTGGATGTCGAGCGCCGCCGCCGCCCGCGTGCACAGGGTGTAGCCCTGAGTTTTGAGCCCGGAGAACGCCGATTCGACGAGCGCCAAGGACTCGGCGGGGATGGACACCAGCATGAGGATCGCGAACTCGCCGCCCAGCCGCACCGTGCGGCTCGTGCTCACGTTGCCGTCGAGGCCCAGCAGCACGCTCGTGACGTCCTCCACGATCCCCACCCGGTCCGGTCCGGCGAGCGTGAGCACTATATCGGTGCGCATGAGTCCGTCCCCCTGGGTAGGCGCGTTCCTCTTCCGGAGCCTACTCCACAGCCCAGCCGCCGTGCTTCTTGAAGTGCTCGACGAGCCCGCCGTCGGCCAGCAGCTGCGCCATGACCGGCGGCAGCGGCGGGAACGGGATCTCGATGCCCTTGGTCAGGTTCCGCAGCACGCCGGCCGTCGAGGTCGAGCGACGAGCTCGTCGCCGTCGTCGATGAGGTCGGTGTCGCACTCGACGACCGGCAGGCCGGTGTTGATCGCGTTGCGGTAGAAGATGCGCGCGAAGCTCTTGGCGAGCACGGCCTTCGTGTTGGAGTGGATGAGCACGAGCGGCGCCTGCTCGCGGCTCGAGCCCATGCCGAAGTTCTTGCCGGCCACGAGGAAGCCGCCGTCGGGCTTCACCTTGTCGTAGTAGTCGGGGTCGAGCTCCTCCATGGCGTGGACGGCCATGGCCTCCATGTCGTTGCGACTTGAACTTGTACTTGCCGCTGATGATGTAGTCGGTGTTGATGTCGTCGCCGTACTTGAAGGCTTTGGCCGTGATCTCCATCGTCGGTGCCTCCCCTACCGCGAAGTACTTGCGCGGGTCGGTGATCTTGCCCTCGATGACCGAGGCGGCCACGGTGGCCGGGCTGCCGAGGTAGATGAACGCGTTGCTGTTGCCCATGCGGCCCTTGAAGTTGCGGTTGGCCGTCGAGATGACGTTCTCGCCGTCGCGTCGGCACGCCGTTGTGCGTGCCGACGCACGGGCCGCAGCCCGGCGTGACGAGCGCGGCGCCGGCCTCGACGAGCGTCTGGATGTAGCCGGCCTCGATGGCGTCGAGCAGGATCTGCCGCGACGCCGGCGCGACGATGAAGCGCACGTCGGGGTGGACCTTGCGGCCCTTGCAGGATGCCCGCGGCGATCGCGAGGTCCTCGAGCCGCCCGTTCGTGCACGTGCCGAGAACGCCCTGCGCGATCGGCGTGCCCTCGACCTCTTCGATCGGCGAGACGTTGTCGACCGCGTGCGGCTTGGCGATCTGCGGGCCGATCGCCGATGGCGTCGAACGTCGAGCGTCGTCGCGTAGACGGCGTCGGCATCGGCGGTCTGCCGGCGCGGGCGTCTTCTCGCCTCGGCCCTCGTACCACGCGAGCGTCTTGTCGTCGGCGTTCATGAGGCCGGCCTTCGCGCCGACCTCGATCGCCATGTTGCGAGATCGTCATGCGCGCCTCGACCGAGAGCGCGTCGATGACCGGGCCGGCGAACTCGATCGCCTCGTAGGTCGCGCCGTCGGCGCCGATCTGGCCGGCGAGGTACGAGGATGAGGTCCTTGCTGAACACGCCGGGCTGCAGCTCGCCGTTGTAGGTGACCTTCATCGTCTCGGGCACCTTGAACCACAGCTTGCCCGACGGCCATCGCCGCGGCGCCGTCGGTGGAGCCGACGCCGGTCGAGAACACGTTGAGCGCGCCGTACGTGCAGGTGTGGCTGTCGCAGCCGACCATGAGGTCGCCCGGCGACGACGTGGCCCTTCTCGGGGATGAGCTGGTGGCACACGCCCTCGCCCACGTCGTAGACCGTGCGCGCCGGTCTTCTTGCCGAACTCGCGCATCATCGTGTGCAGCGCGCTGACGCCCTCGATCGGGCGACGGCGAGCTGTGGTCCATGACCAGCGCGACCTTGCTCGGGTCGAAGACCTCGTCGACGCCCATGCGCTCGAGCGCCCTGATGGCGAGCGGCGAGGTGCCGTCCTGGCCCATCACGAAGTCGACGTCGGCGACGACGATGTCGCCGGCGTGCGCGTCGGTTCCTGAGTGTGCCGAGAAGATCTTCTCGGCGATGGTCTTGCCGGACAGCGTGAATCAGCCTCCTTGTGCTACGGTCGTGCGGAACGGTGCGCGGCGCTACTCGGCGCGCTCGGTCGTCGCGCGCTGTCGCCTTGTAGTCGTTGTAGATCTCGACGAGCTCCTTGTCGAACAGCGAGCGCTTGAGCTCGACCGTCTGCGTGGCGCACGGTCGGCAGGATCGCGTTGGCCTCCTCGCGGCGTGATCTCGATGCCGTACTCGGCGAACTTCAGCTCGATCGTGCTTGCGAGCCCGAGTGCTTGCCGACGACGATCTGGCGCACGAGGCCGACCTCGTCGGGCGAGAAGATCTCGTAGGTCTTCGGGTTCTTGATGACGCCGTCGGCGTGGATGCCGCTCTCGTGCGCGAACATGTTGCGTGCCGACGACCGACTTCCACGCCGGGATCGTGCGGCCCGGCGGCGCGTCATGACGTAGTCGGCGATCTCGCGGAAGCGCTCGGTGTCGATGCCGAGGTCGAGGCCCTCGATGTACTTGAGCGCCATGACGACCTCTTCGAGCGCCGCGTTGCCCGCGCGCTCGCCCAGGCCGCCGACGGTGACGTTGACCCAGGTCGCGCCGCCGTGGATGCCGGCGATCGCGTTGGCGACGGCCATGCCGAAGTCGTTGTGCGTGTGCATCTCGATCTCGAGGCCGGTCTGCTCGCACGAGCTCCTTGACGACCTTGTAGGTGCGGCAGCGGCTCCATGATGCCGATGGTGTCGCAGAAGCGGAGGCGGTCGGCGCCCTCGGCCTTGGCGGCCTGCGGCGTACTCGAGCAGGAAGCCGAACTCGGTGCGGCGAGGCGTCCTCGGCGTTGACCGAGACGTAGACGCCCTCGCTCTTGGCGTACGCGACGGACTCGCGGATCGAGTTCGAGGACCCACGCGCGGTCCTTCATGAGCTTGGTCTCGATGTGGATGTCGCTCGTGGCGAGCGAGATCGCCACGGCGTCCACGCCGCAGTCGATCGACGTCTTGATGTCGGCGACGTTGGCGCGGTTCCAGCCGAGGATCGACGCGTTCAGGCCCAGGTGCGCGATCTCCTCGATGACCTCGCGCTCGTCGCCGCCCATGACCGGGATGCCGGCCTCGATCTGGTGCGACGCCGATCTCGTCGAGCAGCTTGGCGATGCGGACCTTCTCGTCGTTGGTGAAGACCACGCCGGCGGTCTGCTCGCCGTCGCGCAGCGTCGTGTCGTCGAGCCGCACCGGGAACCGGCCTAGCATACTGTCTATGGGCATGTCGTAAGCCATCTTGGTATCCACCAAGGGACCTCCTCGGATCGTGGGGCGCCGATTGGCGATGAGGGCACATGGCCGGCGCGCGTCACGGGACAGCCGCAACGCCGGTCGGCGTCGGGCGCGTCCGAGCATTCTACGTTACCCGAGCGTCACGGAACAACGCCGGGCCTGGGCGATGTCGCGTTCGCCCAGCTAGCGGCGGCCGAAAAGGAGCTTGAGCACCATCCAGCCCACCAGGAAGACGCCGGCGAACACGGCGCCGGCCTTGACGGCGTCCGCGCCGGTCATGAGGACCGTCCCGCCGTCGCGCACGGTGAATTCCTTGGCCACCACCACGCCGGTCGTACCGCCCAGCAGCTCAACGGGACTGTCGGCGACCATCATCCCCACGGCCGAGTCGCGCAGCGTGGCCCGGCCGGATACGTCGGCCACGGCCACTGCGCTGTTCACCATGTCGATGTCGCCCAGGACGCTCGCCGCCACCACGGCGGACCGGTTCATCTGGAGGTCCTTGGCGTACGCCTCGGAGGCCGCGTCGTCGCTCATGAGCGTGGGCTGATCGGCCACGACGTTCGTCGTCTCTCGCGGCTCGGGCTCCCCTGCCGGCAGAGACGGACCGGGCGATGACGGGATGCTCTCGTACGCCATGATGGCTCCTCTCGGGCGAGCGGTGCGCGGCGCGCGAGGGCGCCGCGAAGATCGATCCTCGAAAGGTATACCCGAGCGCGGCGTTCCGTGCAGGCCGCGGCCGGGCTCCGAGTGGCGCCGGCGGCCGGCCGCTAGCGGGTGCTCTGCAGGTAGGTCATGACGCCGTTGGCCATGCCGGTCGCGAGTTCGTCCTGGTAGGACGGGTCGGAGAGGCGCCGGTCCTCGGCAGGGTTGGACATGAGGCCCATCTCCACGATGACGCTGGGCACGGTGCTCCAGTTGAAGCCGCTCATGGTCACGGGCGGCGGCTTGACGCCGCGATCGCCGGCGCCGGTGGTCGCGAGCGTGGCCTTCTGGATGTCCTCGCCCGCCTTGGTCGCGGCCGCCAGCCACGAGTGGGTCCACTTGTTGTCCTCGGGGATCACGGTCATCAGGCCGTGGACGCTGCTGGAGTCCACGTCGTCGCAGTGCACGCGCACGACGAGGTTGGCGTGGGCGTCGTTGCCGATCTGGGCGCGCTTGGAGTTGGGGATGTCCACGTTCTCGGTGGTGCGCACCATGACCACCTTGACGCCGCGCGCGGCCAGCAGGTCGCGAAGCTTGAGCGAGACCTGGAGGTTCACGGTGTGTTCCGGGACGCCCGTGGTGGCTCCGGTGGCGCCGCTCGCGACGGCCGGCTTCTTGTCTGAGGCGCCGGGGCCGACCGGCTCGAGGGTGTTGTCGCCCTGTTCCTGATGACCGGGGTCGATGCACACCACGAAGCCGCTCCCTGCCGAGGCCGCGGGCTTGGCCGCCGGCTTTGGCAGGGGGGCCGGCTTGACGGCGCCCGTGGGCGCCGACCAGGTGGCTTCCACCGCCGGCGAGGCCGTGGGCTCCTCGGTCGCCGCCACCGACGCCGTGGCCTCGGCAGCTTTGGGAGTGACCGCGGAGGTCGCCGGCGGGCCCGACAGCGCGCCGGCGGCGAGGACGACCAGGTAGATCCCCAGCGCGACCACGGCGACGACGCCGGCGAGCGTGAGGACGATCTTGGTGATGGAGGGGCCGTGGTCCCTTGGCATCGGCGAGCCTTCTTTGAGCATCGTGGCAGCGTGTGAGGCTATCTTGAAGCAAGAGGCCGGCCATCCCGCCCTCCCGGGCCCTAACCGTAACCCAGGCGGCCCGCGGCTCCCCGCGGGGGTAACTACCTGGGCAGGAGCGGGCCGGCTCGCACGCCCGCCCGTGCCCCCGCCCAAGAGTCGCGATCCGGCGCGGGCAGGGTCCGCGTGCCGGCGCACTGGCACCTCGGCGGGCGAGTCGGCGAAGATGTCATGAGCCGGGCGCCGCATCGGGCGTCGGGGGCACGGGGGCCGCGAATCGGAGGACCATGAAGCGACGGGTTCTGTTCTGGGTGATCATCGGGCTGTTCGCCGTCTTCGTGGCGACGCGCCTGAGTGACCTCAACGACCTCGCGCACACCCTGTCTCGCGGCGCCTTCCAGTGGGTGATCGCCGCGGTCGTCTTCCAGATCGCGTACTTCGTGTGCGTGGGCGCCATGTACCGGACGGGCATGCGCATCGTGGGCATCCGCTACCGGCTCGTGGACATGATATCGGTGGTGCTGGGCTCCATCTTCGTCTCCGGCGTGACGCCGGCCGGCGAAGCGGGAGGGTTCGCCCTGTTCGTGGACGACGCGCGCAGGCGCGGGAACCCGTCGGCGGCGGCGGCGGCCGGTGCGCTGCTGGGGCAGCTCGGCTACTTCCTGGGCCTGTCTGTGACCCTCGTGTTCGGCTTCTCGTTCCTGATAGCGATAGGAGGCGTCACGCCGCTCGCCGCGTTCGGCGGCATCGCGGTCCTGGTGCTGTCGGGAGGCATCGTCCTCGTGCTGTTGCTCGGGGCGAGCCGGCCCACCCTGCTGCTGGCCCTGCTGAGCCGCCTTCAGAGGATGGCTGACGCCATCGCCGGCCGCATCATAGGCAGACCGCTTGCCGACGAGGGCTGGGCCTCGCGCACGTCCGAGGAGTTCGCGCGCGCCTCGGGCTACGTCTCCAGCAAGCCGTGGAGCCTCGTCGCGCTCGTGGGCATCTCGCTGCTCTCGCAGGCCGTGGACATCGCCACGCTGACCTGCCTCTTCCTGACCTTCGGCCAGCCCCTGCAGGCCGGCCCCATCATCGCGACGTTCTCCATCGCCATGGCGCTGTGGAGCGTGCTGCCGTTCCAGGGCATCGGCGTCGTAGAGGCCACGATGAGCCTCGTGCTCACCGGCTTCGGCATCCCGGGCGGCACAGCCACGGTCATCGCGCTCACGTTCCGGGGGCTGACGTTCTGGATTCCGCTCGCTCTCGGGTTCGTCCTGCTGCGCCGGACCTCCACCTTCTCCCCCGCCCAGGAGACCGTCGCACAGCGCCGCACCCGGACGCTGCGGACCGCCGCGTTCTTCACGGGCGTGCTGGGGTTCATCGAGATCGCGGCGTACAACGTCCCGCCCAGCGCCTCACGCATGGCCATGCTCACGAGCGTCGTGCCCACGTGGCTGCCTACGCTGGCGAACATCGCCACCGGGCTGCTGGGCGTCGCGCTCGTGTTCTCGGCGGTGGGGATCTGGCGCCGCAGCTCCATAGCCCTTCAACGGGCCATCGTCGTGCTGGGCCTGCTCACGGTCACGAACATCCTGCGAGGGCTTGAGTGGGAGACGGCGGCGCTCACGGCGGCCGCCGCGGCCTGGCTGTTCACGGTGGGGCCCGCCGCGCTCGCGAACGGTCACGGCTCGGGCGAAGACGGCTCGGCTGGGGAAGCGGGCCCGGACTAGCGGCGCCACCGTGGCGCCGCGCCGCGCGTGGCTACTGCATCGCCCGCAGGTACGGGTACGGATCCACCGCGCCGCCGCCGCCGGGGTGCATCTCGAAGTGGAGGTGCGGGGCGCCGCCCGCCGCGTTGCCGGTGGCACCCACGTAGCCGATCACCTGACCGGCGCGCACGGACCCGCTGCGGACCTTCCACCCCGAGAGGTGCGCGTAGTAGAAGCTCCATCCGGAGCCCGACAGCCAGATGACCTTGCCGCCGAGCCCGCCCTCTTTGGAGCTCACGTCGCCGTCGGTCACCGCCACCACCGGGGTGCCCTCACTGGCCATGATGTCGGTGCCCTTGTGGCTGCGCCCGCCCGACCTCGCCGCGCCCCATGTGTCGCTGTAGTAGTTGGCGCCCGCGACAGGGAACACCATCCCGTTCGATCCCCGGAACACCGCCGGCGCGCTGGAGCGGCCCTTGCGCTCCTTGGCCAGCGCCGCGGCGAGCTGTGCCTTGAGCCGAGCGTACTCGGCCTGTTTGGAGGCGAGCTGGCTGGCCAGCTTGCGCTTGCGCGCGGCCCGCGACGCGAGGATGTCCTTCATCGCGGCGTTCTTCTTCGCGAGCGCCGCCTTCTGCCTGCCGAGGTCCGCCGTGAGCCCCTTGACCTCGGCGACCACGTCCGCGTCGGCGTTGGCGATGTTCTCGAAGTACGCCATGCGGGTCATGAACGCATCGAGGCTCTTGGCCTCGAACAGCGTGGAGACGAAATCGACCTGACCCGCCCGGTAGATGTCGGATGCCCGGTTGCGCAGCTTCTTCTTGGCCTTGGCGAGCTTGGCCTGCGTGGCGGCGAGCTGGCGGTCGGTGCGCCGGATCTCGTACTCGTTGTCCTCCAGGGCGTTCTGCGCGGCCAGGTAGGACTCCCCCGCTGTCCTGAGCTGGTTGCTGAGCGCCTTCATCTGCGCGGCTACGGCCGCGGAGCTGCTCGCCGCGTGCGCGGGAAGCGCCGGGCATACGAGGACGAACGTGAGGGTCGCCGCGATGAGCGCTCGCAGCCGGCGGGAGCATCGCACGGAGGTCCTCCGCGGTCTCCGGGCCCGGGCCCCTTGGCCGCCGGGCGGTGAAACTACCGTCACAGAGGGTACCACGCGGGGCGGCGCCGAGCGCCACGTCGTGGCCGCCCGACGGCGCCGGGGGTACCGTGGGAGTGCAACAGCAGCGAAGCTGCGTTCCCCCTCAGCCGATCAGCAGCCTGCCCGCCCAGAGGGCGTCCGCCGAGACGAGCGCCGATCCGTCAGGGGTCACCATGTCTCGAATCGACGACCTCATCGGCCAGATCCGCGTCCTTGAAGAAGAGGTCCAGGCCGAGTTCGACCACCGGCGCGACCGCTTCCCCTTCACGACCGAGCGCAAGCGGATCCTGTTCGGCGAGCAGGTCGCCGCGCTTCAACGTGCGTCCAGGGTGGGAGTGGTCCGGTACGTCACGGGCGCGAGCCTGTTGACGTGGATCACGGCACCGGTGATCTACGCCGGGTGGGTGCCTGTCCTGCTTCTAGACCTGTTCACCACGGTCTTCCAGTGGATCTGCTTCCCGGTCTACGGCATCCCCAGGGCCAAGCGTGCGGACTACATGCTGCTCGACCGGGGCGACCTTCCCTACCTGAACGGCCTCGAGAAGTTCAACTGCTTCTACTGCGGCTACGCGAACGGGGTCGCCGCCTACTTCCGCGAGGTGGCGGCGCGCACGGAGCAGTACTGGTGCCCCATCAAGCACGCCCGTCGCATCGTAGCCGCGCACGACCGCTATCCGGGATTCCTCGAGTACGGCGACTCGGAGAGCTATCGCATGGGCCTGGAGCGTCTCCGGAACGCCTTGCGCCGCGACGCCGAGGCCTAGACGGCCCGCAGCAGCCAGCAGCGGTGAGGCCGGCGCCGCAGGAAGTCCTCCGGCGTCGTCGCTTCCGTGACGTCCTCGACCTCGAACAGGCCTTCGAGCGCGGCCTCGTCCAGCTTGAAGGACCGCGAGTTCGTCGAGAACAGCGCCGCCCCGTCGTCCGCGAGCACGCGGCGGACGGCCCTGAGCAGGCGGCCCTGGTCCCTGCGCACGTCGAAGGTGCCCTCCATGCGTGCCGAGTTTGAGAACGTGGGAGGGTCGCAGAACACGAGGTCCAGCGATCCAGGCTCTTGGCCCGCGAGCCATTCGCCCGCGTCGGCGCGCACGAGCGTGTGATCCGGCCCGGCGAAGCCGTTGAGCTCCAGGTTGCGGCGCGCCCATTCCAGATAGGTCGTGGACAGGTCCACCGACACCGTGGACGCCGCACCGCCGGCCGCCGCGTACACAGTGGCGGTGCCCGTGTAGCAGAAGAGGTTGGCGAAGCGCCTTCCCTCGGCAAGGTCGCGGATCATGGACCGGGTGATGCGATGGTCGAGGAATAGGCCCGTGTCCAGGTAGTCCGTCAGGTTCACGAGGAACTTGAGGCCGCCCTCGGCCACCTCGAGCGAGCCCCCGCGTCGCGCGAGCGGCTCGTATTGGGCGCTGCCCCGCTGGCGCTTGCGTACGCGTACGTGCACGTCGGCCGGGTCCACGCCCAGGACCTCGGGAACGAGCGCGACCGCCTCGGCAAGGCGGCGTTCCGCCACGGTGGAGTCCACTTCGGGCGGCGCGGCGTACTCGGCCACCACCACGGCGTCGCGGTACCGGTCGATGGCCACGGCGTAGTCGGGGAGATCGGCGTCGTAGAGCCGGTAGCATTCGATGCCGTTGCGGCGCGCCCACTTGCCCAGCCGCTTCGCGTTCTTGCGCAGCCTGTTGGCGAATGCCGAGGCCCCCGAGGTCACGTCGCCTTGCGTGGCCGCCGGGCCCTCCGCCTCGAGCCCCAGGGCGCCGGGCAGCCGAGGCTTGCCGGCGTCGGGCGAGGGGATGTCGGCGACGAGCAGCTCGCATTCGAGCGTGCCGTTGTACAGCGTGCGGGCCTGCGGTGCGGGCAGCCGAAGCTCGCGCGCGAGCGCCGGATCGCTCGTGAGCACCGCGACGCGCCAGCCGGCGAACGAACCGGCGAGCGTGGCGCCGAGCGTGCGGTACAGCGCCGGAAGATCGTCGCCGCCCATGCGTGCGCCGTACGGCGGATTGGCCGCGACGAGCCCGGTCGCTCCCTGCGCGCGCGCCTCGGCCAGGTCGAGCACGTCGAAGCGGATCATGTCCGCCACGCCGGCGCGCCGCGCGCCGGAGCGGGCGAGCTCCACCGCGCGGGGATCGTCGTCCGAGGCGGCTATGTCGGGCAGGTCCCTCGCGCCCTCGGCAGCTCGGGCCTGCGCGGCCGCCAAGACGTCGTGCCAGACCGCGGCGTCGTGGCCCAGCCACCCGCTGAAGCCCCAGCGCTCGCGCGGCAGGCCCGGCGCCCGGTCCGCGGCGATGAGCGCCGCCTCGATCGCCAGCGTGCCCGAGCCGCACATTGGATCGTGGAATCCCCATCCGTCGCGTGCGAGCTGCGGCCAGCCGGCGGCCAGAAGGACCGCGTCGGCGAGGTTCTCCTTCAGCGGAGCCACATGCTGGACCCCGGGCTCGCGCCAGCCCCGGCGATGGAGCGAATCCCCCGCGAGGTCCAGAGCGATGGTCGCGCGCTCGCGGCGCACGCTCACGTTGATGCGGACGTCGGGGCTCTTGGCGTCGACGTTGGGCCGGCGGCCGAACCGCTCGCGCAGGCGGTCCACCACGGCGTCCTTGACGAGCTGGCCGCCGTAGCGCGTGTCCCGGATGCCGGGTGACAGCGAGACGAAGTCCACGGCGAGCGTGCCGTCCACCGGAACGTGCTCCTCCCAGGGAAGAGCGTTCACTCCGGCGTACAGGGCGTCGGGGCCGCTCGCGTCCACGCGGGCCAGCTCCAGCAGGATGCGGCTCGCGACGCGCGACCACAGGCACGCGCGATACGCGGTGGCCAGGTCGCCGGTGAACGCGGCCCCGGCCCTCGAGCGCCGCACGCCGCCGGCGCCGAGCTCGCCCAGCTCCGCGGCCAGCAGGTCCTCGGCACCTTTGGGGCACGTGGCGAACAGGACGAACGTGGGCGTCATGGGCGCTTCTCCGGCCTGCCCAGACCCTGGGTGGGGTCGGCGCGGTCCTCGTTGCGATTCTTGCGGTCGAGTGGATCGGTGAGGTCGTTGCCCTTGCGGTCGGTGACGGTCACCCGGCGGCCCATCGTGGGCAGCGCCCGGTCCATCTTCTCAGCGACCGCCCACGGTCCCAGGACGCGTCCGTAGCCGTACTTGAGCCCCGTGGCACCGCCGGGGATGAGCCCCAGGCCCAACAGCGCCAAGAACGGCATGGACATCGAGAGCCCGACCACGTCGAGCGCGAGCCCGAGCACCAAGAAGACGACGTTGAGCATCCAGTAGATGACGGGGCCGGCGTCGCGGACGAGCCGGCCCAGGACGAGGCCCAGGCCTATCCCGGCGAGCAGGCCCAGCGCGGCGCCCGCCAGGGCGAGGAGCGCGGTCACCTAGCGGGGTCCCAGGGCATCGAACAGCCCCTGGCGGACCTCGAAGTTCATCACGGCTTCGCCGCCCACCGTCCGGCCCCAGCGGATCCATGTCCTGTTGGCGTGGATGGCCGTGGCGGCCGGCGCCCACAGGCCGCCCCTGCCGGGAGACAGCAATAGGAAGGTGTTGGACCGCGCCTGGACCGGGCCCATCGCCAGGGCGTCGGCGTTGGAGTTGCCCGACACGATGGCGATGCCCGACCACGACATGCCGTTGAGCTCGGCCGTCCGAGCGACGGCGAGCGCGGTCTCGTAGCGGTCGGAGCCCGCGCGGCGGTCGACCGTGATCCCGCGGGCCTTGAGGGCGTCCTCCACGGCCTTGGGGATCTGCGCGGTCCCGCCCAGGATGTAGACCTTCTTGACGTTCATGGACGCTATCGCGCTCGAAGTCACGGTGGACAGCTTCGGACCCTCGGTGAGCAGGATGGGCCAGCCCTTGCGGGCGGCCACCGGCCCCGCCGCGAGGGCGTCGGGCCAGTCATAGGAGTTGGAGAGGAAGATGGTCTTGTCCCACGTGCGGTTAGCGGCCTGCAGCGCGCTGACCGTGTGAGAGGCGATATCCACCGCGGTGTTCGCTCGTTTGGCTCCGCAGACGCGCTCGTACTTCACGCCGGCGTCCTTGAGCGCTTGCAGCGTGCTGTCGTAGATGGCGCCCGTGCCGCCCACCACCACGGCTCTGCCCGCTTTGAGCCTTCTGATCTCATCCATGGTGACCTTGGGCATGCTGTTGTGCTCCACGAGCAGGATCGGGCCGCCCAGCGAGCCCGCGAGCGCGCTGGCACCCATCGCGTCGGACCAAGACTCGCTCGACGCGATCACGACCACCGGGGCTCCCGTGGGGTACGCCTTGCGCGATGCCGAGGCGGCCGTCTCGAACCGGTTGGCACCCTCGATGAACTCGACACCGGGACGGCTGCTCCAGTTCGGGTCTACCTCGATCTTGTCGTAACGGTACGGGTAGTAGCCGTCGAGGTCGTTGACCCAGCGGATCTTGCTGGTGGTGCCGGTGCGCACACCGGACTCCTCGAGGGTGACCATGCGGGTGTGCGAGGCGTCGTACCAGCGCAGGAACAGGAAGATGTGGTGGCCAGGCATGCACTCGGCGTCGCCGGGCTGCAGTGCGCTCGTCGCCACGGCCGAGCACACGGTGTAGAGCGTGCGCGTCGTGAGCGAGTCGGGAGAGCCGTCGGATTCCTTGAGGCGCCACACCATGGAGACGAAACCGGAGCAGTCGGTGCGGTAGCCCTCGTGGTATTCGCTCTGGCTGTACGGGACGTGGTCCCACAGCCACATCTTGCCGCGCGAGGTGACCTCGGAACGGTGGATGGCGAAGGCGGGAGACGCCGAAGCAGCCCATATGGTGCCGGCGACGAGTGCCGCGATGAGTAGCCTTGTGCGCAATGAACCGTCCAGGTGTGTGACCCGCTCCCCGGCGGGCGTGCTTCGAACAGATCGGTCCGGTGAACGACTATACCATCGGCCACCGGCCGAGTTCCATTGACCACGAACGTCTGTTCGCCTACGCTCTGCCGAACAGACGTTCGGGCGCAACCGCCCGTGCTGCTGCTTCATTCCCGCAAGCGGAGGTGTCATGGAGACTGGGTCGCGCAGGACCGGTGCGACGAGCGGCTCAGTTCGGGTGCGCCTCAACGAGGCCCAGCGTCGCGCGGTGGAGCACGGTGACGGCCCCCTGCTCATCGTCGCGGGTGCCGGCACGGGCAAGACCGCGACCATCGCTTCGCGCGTGGCATGGCTCGTCGAGAACGGTGCCGACCCTCGGCGGATCCTGCTCCTCACCTTCACCCGCAGGGCCGCCCGGGAGATGCTGCGCCGAGTGGACGGCATCGCAGCGGTGCGGCGGCGCGAGACGGAGGCGGCCAGGGCCCAGGGCGAGGTCCCAGCGGCCGGCCCCCGGACGCTGCCGGCCTCGGCGACGATATGGGGCGGGACCTTCCACGCCGTGGCGGTCCGCCTCCTGCGTGCGCACGGCGGGACCCTCGGCCTCCACCCCAACTTCACGGTCATGGATCGCGGCGACGCCGAGGACCTGATGAACGTCGTGCGCCAGTCCACGGGCGTGGCTCGCAACGTGCGGCGCTTCCCGCAGAAGTCCACGTGCCTGGACATCTACTCCAGGGTCGTGAACGCCCGCGAGCCCCTTGCCGAGGTCCTCAAGTCCCGCTTCCCCTGGTGCCGCGAGCACGAGGAGGGGCTCGGCACCTTGTTCGGAGCCTATCTGGACCGCAAGGAGTCGCACGCGATCCTGGACTACGACGACCTGCTCGTCTTCTGGCACGCTCTGCTCGCCGACCCCACGGCGGGGCCGCAGGTGCGCTCCCGTTTCGACCACGTGCTCGTGGACGAGTACCAGGACACCAACGCGCTTCAGGCGGACATCGTGCGCATGCTGCGCCCGGACGGGACCGGCGTCACGGCGGTAGGAGACGACGCGCAGGCGATCTACGGCTTTCGGGCTGCGACGGTGCACAACATCCTCGAGTTCCCCGAGACGTTCCCCGGCACCACGATCGTCGCGCTCGAGCGCAACTACCGCTCCACGCAGCCCATCCTGGACGCCGCCAACCGGCTGTCCGCGCAGATGGCCCAGCGTCACGACAAGGAGCTGGCGGCCGCGCGCGGCGCCACCTCGGCCAGGCCGCTGCTGCTCACCTGCTCGGACGAGTCCGAGCAATCGCGCTGGATCGCCGAGGCGGTGCTCGCGGCGCGCGAGGAAGGGGTGTCTCTCTCCCGCCAGGCGGTCCTGTTCCGAGCGGCCCACCACAGCGCCGACCTAGAGCTGGAGCTGTCGCGGCGCAACATCCCCTACCGCAAGTACGGCGGCCTGCGCTTCGCGGAGACCGCGCACGTCAAGGACCTGGCAGCCTTCCTTCGCCTTGCCGAGAACCCCCTCGACGAGCTCGCCGCGTCGCGGGTGCTCACCCTCATGCCCGGCATCGGGCCTGCCGCCGCGGAGCGGCTCCATGCGGAGCTCATGGAGGCGCACGGAGACTTCCTCGCATGGGCGGACGCGGGCGTGCCCGCCCCCGCCCGCGCGCAGTGGGCGAAGTTCGTGGAGCTCATGCGCGGGTTGGCTTCGGCCGGCAGCCGCGCAGGCACGCTCGGGTCGCAGGTGCACGCGGTGCGATCGTTCTACGCGCCCATCCTCGAGGAGCGCCACGACGATGCCGAGATCCGGAGCCGGGACCTCGAGCAGCTCGAGGGCATCGCGGGCCGCTCCGGCGATCGCGCGCACTTCCTCTCCGAGCTGGCGCTCGATCCCCCGTCGTGGTGCGAGGACCCCGCGAAGGACCCCTGGCTCGACGAGGAGTGGATGGTGCTTTCCACCATGCACTCGGCCAAGGGACTCGAATTCGATCACGTGTACGTGATCCACGCTTCAGACGGCAACGTGCCCGCCGACATGGCCACCGGCAGCCGCGAGGAGATCGACGAGGAACGGCGGCTCTTCTACGTGGCGTGCACGCGGGCGCGCGACCGGCTCGTGGTCGCCTTCCCGCAGCGGTACTACGTGACGGGGAAGGGCCCCACCGACCGGCACGGCTACGCCCAGCCCTCGCGATTCCTGACCGCCGAGATGCTCGAGTGCTTCGACCGGGCGGTCGCCGCGCCCGAAGGGTCGGACGCCGACGGCGTTCCCGCGACCAAGCCCGGCGGCACGGGCGCCGTGCGCGACTCCGTGCGCGCTATGTGGGGGTAGGGGCGCGGGCGGGCGGGGGCCTTCGCTCGCGGTCCTCGGTTCGCTTGAAATTCGGGGCCGGCCATACGGCCGGCCCCGAATTTCAAGCTTCCTGCGGAGTGCTCGCTGCGGCCCCCCGCCCGCCCGCGCCGGCAGCTGTGTTTCGGGCCCGCTAGCAGGCGCAGGTGAACTCGCGGAGTTCGTCGTCGTCTTCTAGGCCGTTCTCGCGGCAGACTTGCGCGTAGTAGCGGGAGCTCGGGCGGGGTTCGCGCTCCATGGTGGTTCGGTCGACCTCGGCTAGGCCGAACTTGGGCTCCCAGCCGTCGGCCCACTCGAAGTTGTCCAGAAGAGACCAGTAGAAGTAGCCGCGGACGTCGGCGCCGTCCTCGTCGATGGAGCGGTGCAGCTCGGCGAGGTGGTCGCGGATGTAGTGCGCGCGCTGGGCGTCGGCGGCGTCGGCGATGCCGTTCTCCGTGATGTAGATGGGCAGGTGGTAGCGCCGCCAGGTCTCGGTGACCTTGGCGCGCAAGCCCTCGGGGCAGATCCGCCAGCCCATGTCGCTGTGCGGTCCCTCGTGCTCGCAGCCGAAGCGCCCGTGCGTGAGCGCGTCCACGGACAGCGCCATGTAGTACTGCGTACCTATGAAGTCCATGGACCGCCGAACCTTGTCCAGGAACCAGTAGTTGAAGACCCACGAGTACCACCAGCTCGTGTAGCGGTGCCTGCGGCTGGGCTCGCACTCCTTGAAGTTCACGGCGTTCACGGCGACTCCGACGGGGATCTCGGGCGTCATCTCCTTGAGCGCCCGATAGGCCCTCCGATGCGCGCGTGCCATGTTCGTCGCCGCCCGGTGCGCGGTCCGGTAGGAGGATTCGCGGGGTGGCCATTTGCCCTGGTAGAAGGCGAAGTTCGCGTGGTGCATCGGCTCGTTGAGCGTGATCCACGCGTCCACCAGCGGGCCGAGCTTGGGCGCCACGTAGCGCGCGTAGCGCTCGAATATCTCGGGCGAGCCCTTGGCCGGCCAATTGCCGCGATCCGCGAACCACAGCGGGACGGTGAAATGGTTGAGCGTGACGAAGGTGGTCATCCCGCGCTCGCGGGCGGCTTCGAGCACCTTCTTGTAGTGCTCGATGGCCTGGTGGTCGAACTCGCCCTGGGCGGGCTCGATGCGCGACCATTCGATGGACATGCGCGTGGCGTTGTTGCCCATGGATGCCGCAAAGTCGAAGTCCTCGGGGTAGCGGTGGTACGAGTCCACCGCGTCGCCCGACACCTCGCCGTTCAGGACGTAGCCGTCCTGCTCGAAGCGCCACCAGTCGTTGCGGTCGTTGCCGCCCTCGATCTGGTGCGACGACGTGGCCGAGCCCCACAGGAAGCCGTCTGGGAAGATGCGCCTGGTCACGACCTTGTCTCCGCCGCTATCGCGCTACGCTCACTCGTCGGGCGTGCCGGTCCCGCTGTCAGTGGCCGAGGCGTCTTCCGCGGCCTCAGTCGCGGCCGGCTCCTCTGCTGCCGCCTGCTGGTCCGCTGCCGGCGCCGCGGGCGCATCGCCCGGCACGAGCTGGGTGATGGAGCCGGAGCCGGAGATGCGCTGGCTGACGGCGGCCCCGCCGGCGTACTCGACCTTGCCGGACCCGGAGATGGTGACGTCCAGGCGCTCGGTAGCGAACAGCCTGGCGCGACCGGAACCCGCGATCTGGATGTCGGTGTCCTCGGTGTGGAGGTCGGCGGCCTCGATGTCGCCGCCGCCCGAGATCTGGATCTCCTGGCGCTTGACCGCGCCGCGCAGCTTCAAGTCGCCGGAGCCCGAGATGTTGGCGCGCAGCTCCTCGGCAACGAGTTCCATCGCGATCTTGCCGGAGCCCGACACGCCGATGAAGAGACGGTCGGTCGCGAGCGGCGTCTCACCGATCACCGTGCCCGACCCGTTGATGCGCAGCGCACGCAGGTTGGGCGTGGTCACCCGGATATCGATCGGGCCCAGCCCCTTGAACGCGAGCAGCGCGTCGAACCACTTGAAGCGGATGACGAGCGTGTTGCCCTCTACATCGGTGACGATCTTGTCGAGCGTGTCCGGCTCGGCCTCGATCACGAGCGCCGGCTCAGGGCCCTGCGTGATGTGGATGGTGCCGGTCCCCCGCAGCTCGACCCCGTCGAACTGATGTACTTCCCGAGTCTGGCTGGTGATGGCCATGAGAGCTCCTTAGGTGCCGCACACAAAGACCGTTCGATTGTTCCACAACCGCCCACCCGAAGCGCAGCGCCCTCGGACGCGAGGCGCGACAAAGGAAACGAGGTGCTGAAGGCGCCGAGCCAGGCCGCGGCGCCGCCGAACGCGAAGCGCGACCGCCCACAAGCAAGGTCCCGCCCCCGGACGCGAGGTGCCGCGCCCAGACGCGAGGCGAAGCCGACGCGTCCCCCCACAGAACCAGCAAGCACCCAGCGCCCGCAGACCCCCCGGGACGCGAGGCGAAGCCGACGCGTCCCCCCACAGAACCAGCAAGCACCCAGCGCCCGCAGACCCCCCGGGACGCGAGGCGAAGCCGACGCGTCCCCCACAAGCGCAGCGGGGCTGGGTGCAGGGAGCCCGCAGCGAGCACTCCGCAGGAAGCTTGAGATTCCCCGCCGGCCGAACGGCCGACGGGGAATCTTCGAGCGAACCGAGGACCGCGAGCGAAGGGCTCCCTGCACCCAGCCCCGCGTCCAGATGGGGGAACCTCAGCCCCCCTAGAACCCGGCAGGGTCCGGCGTGTAGCTGGGCCCGAGCGACCATACTTTGGCCATGTGGTCCCCGAGCCGGTAGTAGTTGAAGTCGTGCATCGAGAAGCACAGCGGATCCACCTTGCCCATGTCGGGCAGGCCCTCGGCAAGGAGGGATTCCTCCACGTAGCTGCCCACGACGTCGCCTATGTAGGCCACGTTGTAGGGGTACTCGATGCGGTCGGCGAGCTTGCACTCCAGGTTGATGGGCGCGCTCTGGATCATCGGCGCGTTGCCCAGCTCGCCGTAGAAGACCTTGTAGAGCGAGGACTTGTCCATCTCCTTGCCGGAGACGGTGCCGGTGTAGTCCACGACGTCGATCATGGACGAGGACGGGATGTTCACCGTGAACGCCCCCGACGCTTCGATGGCCTCGTTGGTGGCGTGGTCCTTGGCCATGGACACCATGATCACCGGCGGCTGGTGGTTCACGGCGCCCACGTACGCGACCACCATGAAGTTGGGCTTGCCGTCGGGCATCTGAGCGCCGATGAGCGCCAGCGGCATGGGATAGATGTAGTTGCCCGGTTCGATACTCGTCTTGGCCATGATCTCGTGATTCCTCCCTGGATGATGTGTCGCCCTTGCGGGCCTTCCCCCTCAAAGCCGCGGGCAATGAGCCGGGCACGCCGCGGCCGTACAAGACTTCCCGATCAGGCGGTGACCGCCCACGCGCTCGCGATCGCCTCGTGGAACTTCGCCGGCTGGAACGGGGCGTCGGTCACCGCGTTGGCGCCCGGCCACGGCGGCGGGCGACGTGGCGCCCGCGAAGCGGTCGTTGATCGCCAGCACGCGCACGCCCTTGCGGCGCACCTGGCTCACGAGCGAGTAGCCGTCGAACGCGGCCGAATCCACGTCCACGATCACGATCTGCGGGAGCCGCTCGGAGAGCTTCGCCTCGGCGTCTTCGATGGAGTCCGCCTCGCGGATCTGCACGCCCCAATACCTGCCCAGGGCGAAACGCACGAGACCCTTGACTGCCTCCGAGTCGGAGACGATCAGGGCGTCGGATAGGTTGATCATCTGTGGCCTTTCGGTCGGCGTATGCTACGTCACTGCTATGTCCTGCCGGCCCGCACCGCGGTCTCCCGCGCCGCGCAGGCACCGGCTCACGGCCGGTGTCGCAAAGGACGTATCGGACCGCCCAGACCCATCCTTTAGCGCGTGGGGCCCCGACGCATAGGACCGCACCTTCCGTGCATAACCATGCCGAGGTCAGCCATGAAGAAAGGCCGCCCGTGGGCGGCCTCGTCACAATCGTCGATGCGTGGCGCGGCTACGCGGCGGTGTTCACAGCCGCCGCGCCCCCGGCGACTGCGGCCCACATGCGGCGGCTCGCCAGGACCAGGGCCACGCCCACGGCCACGTACAGGAGGCCCAGGTAGAAGAAGGACCAGTGCTCGGTGTTGAACAGGAGCCTCAGGCCGATGCCGCTGCCCATCATCACGCCCACGAGCAGCCACGTCTTCACGCCGTAGAAGCTCCAGACCGGCGCCTCGGGACCGCGGTCCACGATTCGCAGGATCGAGCGCCGCGACACGCGGTCGAGCAGGAAATGGCCCTTGGCCATCCCCACGAGCACGGCCGGGATGGCGGCCAGCAGACCCACGAGCCAGCCGTAGACACCCGTCGTCATCCAGAACAGACCCATCGAGAAGAGCATGATGCCCGCGGCCGTCCACACGACGGCCCCGATGAACATCTGAGCTCTGCGGGAGTCCTTCGTCGTCTCGTTCTCGCGGGTCTCGGTCACGTGCGGCTCCATCTGGTCGGTCGTGGGCGGCGGGGCAGGCCGTCTTCACGACTGCAAACCGCCTGCCTTAACGCCCCGATACCAGCCTGCCGGGCTCGCATCCGGCTTGTCCGGCCGCGATCGAGCCCGCGGCCGCCCTCGGCCCGTTCCTCCTCAGGTGCGCCCCGGATCGGTGCCCTCGGCGTAGAGACGGTACAGCGCCTGCGTGCCGAGGTCCGATCCGCCCTGGTCGGCGAGCTGCTCGTAGAGGCGTTCGGCAAGCTCCAGACCGGGCAGGCGGACTCCGGTCTGGGCCGCCTCGGCAAGGGCGATGCGCATGTCCTTGATGAAGTGCTTCACGTAGAAACCGGGCGCGAAGTCGCCGGCGAGCATACGGGGCGCGAGGTTGGCCAGCGTCCACGACGCAGCCGAGCCGGACCCGATGCTCTCCAGCACGCGGTACGGATCGAGGCCCGCCGCCACCGCGTACGCCAGCGCCTCGCTCGCGGCGACCATCTCGCTGGCGATGGCTATCTGGTTGGCCATCTTGGTGTGCTGCCCCGCGCCGGGCCCGCCCTGGAGCACGACGCCGCGGCCAACGACGTGGAGCAGCTGCTCCACCGCGGCGTAGTCCTGGGCGTCTCCGCCCACCATCACGGTGAGCATGGCGTTGCGCGCCCCGATGTCGCCGCCCGACACGGGCGCGTCGAGCGCGTGAACGCCGCGCTCGGCGGCCGCGGCCGCGATCCGCACGGCCAGCGACGGCTCGGACGTCGTCATGTCTATGAGATACGCGCCCGGCTGGGCCGCCTCGATGATGCCCTGCTGGTCCTCGTCGCCGAAGTAGACACGCTCCACGTCGGCGGGATAGCCCACGATGGTGATCACCGCGTCGGCGTCCCGGGCGGCGTGCGCGGGCGACGGCGCCCAGGTCGCGCCGCGCGCGAGCAGGGGCTCGGCACGCTGCTGGGTGCGGTTGTGCACCGTGAGCTCGTAGCCCGCGTCCATGAGATGGGCCGCCATCGACGACCCCATCACGCCCGTGCCGATGAAACCGATCTTCTTCACGAATGCTCCTCTCGCGGGCTGCCCGCGTCTTGTGCCGGTACCGGCTCGCCGGCGGCGGACGCGTCGGCGTCCTCGGCGAACCGTTCGACAACTGTGCCCGGTTCGCGGCCGTCGAGGAAGCCCCAAAGCAGGGTTGAATGGCCGGCGCCCTCGAGCACACGCAATCGCGTGGGGCTTCCGGCGCGTTCGGTGCGCCGGGCGAAGCTCACCGAGGCCGCCGAGTTCACGAGAGGGTCCGTGGCCCCGTGCACCGCGAGCACCGGCCACGGGTCGCCGTTTGCAACGAGTCGCGCAGGGTCCGCAGCGTCCCATCCGTCGTCGCCGCCCATGAGGTCCTGTATGAGCGGGCACGCGTCGGGCCGAGGGCAGATCAGCCGCCAGTCCAGCGGCCCCGACATCACAATGAGGCCGGCAACGTCCGAGTCCGCGAGGCCCAGGGCACGCCGCTCCTCGCGAGCGTACAGCGCCGCTGCGGCCAGATGCGCGCCGGCGGAATGCCCCGCCAGCAGCACTCGCCGCGCTCCGGTCCGCCTCATGAGCTCGACCGCCGCGCCCGCGACGTCGCGGCACTGCGCCGGCCACCGGGCGCCGGGCACGAGCCGATAGCCCCCCGCCGCCGCCGGGAACCCCCGGCGCGCGAACCACCTCACCACGAAACGGTAGCCTTCAGGCTCCTGTGTCTTCCAGCTGCCACCGTGCACGAACAGCACGGCGGTGGACCGCTCTCGCCGATCCCCGCCGGGCTCCGCCGCGGGCCGGCAAAGCAGCAGACGCTGGGCGGGGTCATCCCCGTACGTGAGCGTGAGTTCGTCGAGCCCCTCCCCCGCCGCGGGCAGGTTCGCGCGGCCTATCGCCACCGCCAACGCGGGGAATCCCGCCCACTCCGAGGTGCGCCAGCGCACGTACTCGCCCAGGGACGGCCAGACCAGCTTCTCAGGCCCGCCGACAGCCGCCCTGCCGGGCTGTGCCGCCGGATCCGAGCCCGGCGGCACCCAGGGAGGGTTGCGGGGTCTCACGCGAGACGCTCGAGCAGCCAGGCCAGGTTCTCGCCCAGCCTGCGCATGGTGCGCATGCCCTCCTCGTCGCCCTCCACCTCGCCCGGCACGCGGCCGTACGCGATGTTCCAGTACGAGGAGCCGGGCACCACCATCTCGGCGATCATGAAGAGGTGGTTGATGGTGTCGAACGTGTGGATGGCGCCGCCTCGGCGGGCTACGACCACCGCGGCGCCTACCTTGCGGGTGAGGATCTCGGGGCTCGAACGGCTCACGTAGCCGAGGCGATCGATGAGGGCCTTGGTCTCGGCGCTCACATCGGCGAAGTAGGTGGGCGACGCCACGATGACGGCGTCGGCCGCGTCGGCGGCAGCGATGAGCCCGTTCATGTCGTCATCGGGCCCGTGGCAGCGCCCGTCTTTCGCGGCGATGCACTTGTTGCACGCGGTGCAGCCGTGCAGGTCCAACCCCGCGAGCCTGATCTGCTCGCAGTCGTGGCCGGCCGCCGTCAGCGGCTCGAACACGGCATCGACGAGCTGCGACGTGTTGCCGCCCGGACGAGCACTCCCATTGAACGCGACCACCTTCACGAGGGCCTCCCTCACGCACGCCGACCGGATCGTCCCAGTCTAGCCCCGATGGCGCGGTCTTACCCGCAACAACGGGACGGAAACCCGCTCTGACCTGCGGTGGTAAGAATTGGGTAAGGCCGGCCCCACATCATTGCGTGTGGGCTCTGGCGCGAGGGTCCTGCAGCTTCCACGGAGTCGCTGCCGTGGGAACCGAGAGGGAGCCCGCACTCGCCGCTCGGCGGTCGGGGCACCAGCCGGCGTCCGGTCGCGACCCGCAGGGGCAGTCGCGGCCGGGCGCCGTCCGCGCTCGGGTACATGCCAACCATGGATGCCGTGCTGGTCTACACTCCCGCGCTCGCCGCCTACGACCTGGGCCCGCAACACCCGCTCAGGCCCGAGCGGTTCTCGCTGGCGGTGGACCTGCTCGGCGACTACGGCGTGTTGGGGTCAGGCGTCACCGTCGTGGCCCCCGAGCCGGCGACGCGCGAGCAGCTGGAGCTCGTGCACACGCCCGAGTACCTGGATCTCGTGCGCGAGGCCTCCGGCGACCCCGAGCACTGGGTCGTCCCCCAGGCGGGGCTGGGCACCGGCGACGACCCCGTGTTCGCCGGCATGTACGAAGCCTCGGCACTGGTCGCCGGCGCGACGCTCATGGCGCTGGAGGGCGTTCTGGACGGGCGCTGGCAGCGCGCTATGAGCATCGCCGGCGGCCTGCACCACGCTCACGCCGATCACGCCTCCGGCTTCTGCGTGTTCAACGACCCCGCGGTAGCCATCGCGGCGGCCATCCAGCGCGACCCGTCGCTGCGGGTCGCGTACGTGGACATCGACGCGCATCACGGCGACGGAGTGGAGCACATCTTCGAGTCGGAGCCGCGCGTGCTCACCGTGTCGGTTCATGAAGCCGGGACGTTCCTGTTCCCCGGCACCGGGTTCCCCGACGAGATCGGCTCCGGACCCGGCAAAGGCAGCGCCGTGAACCTCCCGCTGCCCCCGTGGGCCACCGACGAGTGCTATCGCGTCGCGATGACGGACCTCGTGGCGCCGGTCCTTCGCGCTTGGCGCCCGGACGTGATCGTGGCCCAGTTGGGCGCGGACGCTCATCATGACGACCCGCTCACGAGCCTGGGCCTCACCCTGCCCGGCCATGCAGGGCTCGTGGATGCCATAGTCGGTCTGGCCCAGGACCTCACGGGAGGCCGCCTCGCCGCCACCGGCGGAGGCGGCTACGGCGCCTACTCGGTCGTGCCGAGGGCCTGGGCCTCTGCCACGGCCCGCATCGCCGAGGTCGAGCTTCCCGAGCCGCTGCCGCAGGCCTGGCGCAAACGGGTGAGGGCGCTGGGCGCGGAGCCGCCGTTCACGCTGCACGAGGACCGGTGGGAGCCGGACCCCGACCAGGCCCGCGTCACCCTCGAGCACACGGAGCGCACGATCCTGGCCACGCGCGACGCGCTGTCGCCCTACCTCACGTTGGGCTAGCGGCCGTCCCGCTACACGTCGGCGCTGCTCACGACCGTCGCGCCGGCCGCGACCATCTCGGCGAACGCACGCTCGACGTCGCCCGGCGCCAGCTCGATGCCTCGGCAGGCGTCGGAGACCACGCGGGTGGCGAATCCCAGCTCGGCGGCGTCCAGGACGCTGTACTTCACGCAGTAGTCGGTGGCCACGCCGGCCAGCCACACCTCGGTGACGCCGCGGGCGCGCAGGTACCCGTCGAGCCCCGTGGCCCGCTTGCGCGCGTTGTCGTAGAAGGTGGAGTACGAGTCGATCTCAGGGTGCGTGCCCTTGCGGATGATCGCCTCCACACGGCGCTGGTCGAATCCGGCGTGCAGCTCGGCGCCCCGAGTGCCCTGCACGCAGTGATCGGGCCACAGCACCTGCGGCACCCCTCCGAGCTCCACCATGTCACCCACGGCGTGGCCGGGACGGTTGCTCGCGAACGAGCCGTGGGCCGCCGGGTGCCAGTCCTGCGTGGCAACGACGAGGTCGAACCTCGGCATGATCGCGTCGACGACCGGGATGACGGCGTCCCCGTCGGGCACGGCCAGCGCGCCGCCGGGGCAGAAGTCGTACTGCAGGTCCACTGCGATGAGCGCTCGCATCGGTCCCTCCCATGTGGGCCGGGCGGCCGGCCGCCCGTGTCGCGGCTGCGGCCGGCGTTCTATTCCTCGAACCCCCGCGCCGCGAGGATCAGCCGCGTCCGCATGTCGTACAGGCCCCTCTCGAGGCCCACGGGGTACTTGGCCGGATTGAGGAACCGGGTCACGGACCCGCCGAAGAGCGCCACCTGCGCCAGCGAGCGCGCGCGGACCTCGGCAAGGGGCGGAGGATCGTAGGTGACCGCGCCACCCCGCACCACCGGCACGAGGAGGTCCTCGCAGGCCAGGCCCGGCTCGAAGGTCTTTCGCGCGGTCGGGTCCGTGTCGTCCACGATGGTCAGCGAGCCCTCCGGGGGCGCCGCGTCGTTGAGGATCATGTCGCCTTGCGGCCTGCCCGCCCCGTCCAGGAACCGGCGCACCTGCAAGATCCCGGGGTCCGTCACCTTGGCCGAGGACTCCGAGACCTTGAGGCGCCAGTTCCAGTCCTCGCCGGGCCGCCGCATCGCGGACAGCTTGTACACCCCGCCCAGCGCCGGCTGGCCGTGCGCCGTGACCAGCTTGGTGCCCACGCCCCACACGGTGATCTCGGCGCCCTGGTCCTTGAGGGATTCGATCACGTACTCGTCGAGCTCGTTGCTGCCCACGATCACCGTGTCGGTGAGGCCGGCGGCGTCGAGGATCTTGCGCGCGGCCCGCGAGAGCTGCGCGAGGTCGCCGGAGTCCAGCCGGATGCCGGCGAGCCGCTTGCCGCGCTCGCGCAGCTCCAGGCCCACCT
This sequence comes from uncultured Coriobacteriia bacterium, assembly GCA_963768865.1. Classification (GTDB taxonomy): domain Bacteria; phylum Actinomycetota; class Coriobacteriia; order Anaerosomatales; family CAVYJL01; genus CAVYJL01. The sequence goes on from CAVYJL010000010.1 coordinate 126,615, forward strand.
TCACGGCGTGGTGCACGCCCTCGATCGTGTCGTACGTGTCCACGAGCAGCACGACGTTGTTGGGCATGGCCTCGGCATAGGCGCGGAATGCGGAGAGCTCGTCGGGGAACGCCATCACCCACGAGTGCGCATGCGTGCCGCGCACGGGGATGCCGAACAGCTTCCCCGCCAGCACGTTGCTCGTTGCCGAGGCCCCTCCGACGTACGCGGCCCGCGACGCGGCCACCCCGCCGTCGACACCCTGGGCGCGCCGGAGCCCGAACTCGAGCACCTCGTCGCCCTGCGCGGCGCTCACGACGCGCGCGGCCTTCGTGGCGATGAGCGTCTGGAAGTTGATGATGTCCAGCAGCGGCGTCTCGAGCAGCTGACACTGCACGATGGGGCCTCGGATGCGCAGGAGAGGCTCTCGCGGGAACACGACCGTGCCCTCGGGCACCGCGTCCACGTCCACCGTGAGCCGCAACTCGCCCAGCGCCGCCAGGGCGTCGGGCGTGAACAGGGGCGTTCCGTCGTTGCCGGTGAGCGTGGCCAGGTACGCGAGGTCGCCCTCGTCCAGCCGCCACGCGGCGAGGTACTCGAGCGCCGTCTCGAGCCCCGCTGCCACCGTGTAGCCGCCCGCGAACGGGTTGTCGCGGAAGTAGAGGTGGAACACGGCCTCGGTGTCCGCCTTGCCCGCCGCCATGTAGGCCGAGGCCATGGTGAGCTGGTAAAGGTCCGTGAGGAGCGCGAGCGAGCCCTCGTACAGGCCGCCGTGCACGCTGGACCGTCCGGCGGTCACGAGGCGGCCCCTTCGATGGGCTCGCGCGTGAGGTAGGCGATCCCGATCCCCGGGCCCACGTGGAGCCCGACGACCGGTCCCACGTCGAAAAGGTCGGGCTCCTTGCCCGCGATCTCGGCGACCCTCGCCGCCAGGGCATCGCGCTCGCTCGCCTCCTCGATCTGGAGCACCGCTAGCTCGGCAAGACCGTGGCGGGCGATCTCGCCCGCGAAGAACGCGACGGCCTCGTCGATCTGCCTTCGCCTGGTGCGGATCCGTTTCAGGGCCACGACGATCCCCTCGTCCACGGTGATGATGGGCAGGATCTGGAGCGCCGAGCCCACGAGTGCCGCCGCGCCGCTGAGGCGCCCGCCCTTGTACAGGTTGTCGAGGCTGTCGGGCATCACGAGCCAGCGGGCGCAGCGGACGCCCTCACGCGCCGCTTGCGCGCAAGCCGCGGCGTCCGCGCCCTCGAGCGCCTTGTCGGCCGCGCGCCTGACCAGATACGCCAGCGCTGCCGAGGTGGTCTTGGAGTCGACGAGCTCGATCACCGCGTCGGGGTGGGCGGCGAGCACGGTCTCGCGCGCAGACTCGGCTCCCGAGAAGGTGCCGCTCATGCCCGACGAGATGAACACCCCGCACACGGCCTCACCCGAGGCGGCCGCGCGCTCGAAGACCTCCAGGAAGTCGGCGGGCGGCGGCTGGGACGACTTGGGCAGCTCGCTGGATGCGCGCATCCGCTCGTAGAACGCGGCCCAGTCCATGTCCACCTCACGCTGCGCATGCAGGTCACCCTCGGTGATCCCGAGGGATACCACTTCGATGCCGTAGCGCTCCCGCCACGCGTCGGGGACGTAGGCGGTCGAGTCGGTGACGATGCGGACGCCGGGCACGTGTCTCCCCTCGGCGGCGGACATGATGCTGCGATTGTACGTTTCCCGAGGTCGGGCACGCGCTCACCTTCGCGGTCTGCAGCGGTGAGCGCAGCCTACCCGTCGGCGATCGCGGGCAGCGAGACCGTGAAGGTCGCGCCGCGACCGGGCTCGCTCGCGACCGCGACGCGCCCGCCGTGGGCTTCGACGATCTCGCGTGTGATCGCGAGGCCGAGGCCGCTGCCGCCGCTGGCCTTGTTCCGTGAGCCGTCGACCCGGTAGAACCGGTCGAAGATGTGCTCCTGCGCGTCGGCAGGCACTCCCGGGCCGGTGTCGGAGACGCTCAGTACCGCGTCTGGGCCCACCTGGTGGACGACCATCTCCACTCGGCCACCGTCTCCCGCGTACTTGATGGCGTTCTCGAGCAGGTTCACCACGACTTGCCGCAGGTACTCCGCATCGCCCTGTACGGTCACCTCGGAGCCGCTGATGTCCACGTCCACCGCGCGCTCGCGTGCCAGGGTCCGCATGGCGTCGCACGCGTCCGAGGCTACGCCGTAAAGGTCGAGCGGCTGCGTGAGGATCTCGAGGCTTCCCTCGTCGAAGCGGGCCAGGGCGAGCAGGTTGCGCACGATGCGCCCCATGCGGTCTACCTCTTCGCGCACCGACTCCAGCACCTCGGTGGCCGCGGGGCCCAAGTCCCCGGAGGCAAGGCTCACGTCGAGCTCGGCGCGCATCACCGCAAGGGGGGTGCGAAGCTCGTGGGAGGCGTCGGCGACCAGACGCCGCTTGTCCTCTACGCCGTCCTGTAGCCGGTCGAGCATCGAGTTCAGCGTGACCGCCAGCCCGTTGAGCTCGTCTTTGGCCCGTGGGATGGGGACCCGCTCGTCGAGCCGGTCGATCCCGATGCCGGCGGCCGTGTCGGTCATGACAGAGATCGGACGCAGAGCTCGGCCCGCGAGCAGCCAGCCCAGGACACCCGCCGCCAGCAGCGCGAGGGGACCGGTGACGAGCATGATCTCCGTAAGCCGCCTCAAGGCATCGTCGGTCGCCTCGGTCTGGGCCCCCACCAGCAAGAGCCGATCGGACTTGGGGAGCCTCACCACGAGCAACCGCAGACGGTCGTCCCCGGAGACCACCGTCTGGAACTGCGCGCGACCCGTGTCCATCGCACGCCGCAGGACGGCCGATGCCGCCAACGACACGGTAGAAGTCGGGTCGCCGGAGGACTCGAGGACCTTGCCGGATGGCCCGAGCAGCTGCGTGTTGGCCTCGATCCGAGCGGCGCCGGCGAGTGTAGCCTCGGCCACCTCGCCGAGCTTGCCGTGATTCTCGTCCGAGAAGCCTTGCGATATCTGCGCCGCCCTGGCGACCAGCGCCGAATCTATGCCCGCGTACAGGTCATGGCTCACGATCGCGACGATCAGGAAGCTCCAGGAGCCCACGACGATCGCGAACAGGAGCACATAGCCCAGGGTTAGGCGCAGCTTGAGCGGCAGGTTCACTTGCCCGGCTCCAGGACGTAGCCCACCCCGCGCACGGCGCGGATCACCTTGGAACGGAACGGCTTCTCGAGCTTGCGGCGCAGGTAGCCTATGTAGACGTCCACGACGTTGGACATCCCGTCGTAGTCGTACGCCCAGACGTGGTCGAGTATCTGGCTGCGGCTCATCACCTCGCCCGGGTGACGCGCCAGGAACTCGAGCAGCGCGTACTCGCGAGGCGACAGCTCGATCTCCACGCCGGCCCGCTTGACCGTGTGGGCTGCCGGATCGATGACGATGTCGCCGGTCTCCAGAAGCGTCGGACGCTCGCTGGGCCCGCGCCTGAGCAGCGCCCGCAGGCGAGCGAGCAGCTCGCCGAAGGCGAACGGCTTGGTGAGATAGTCATCGGCGCCGGCGTCGAGCCCGGCTATCCGGTCTTCGACCGAGCTGCGTGCCGTGAGCATGAGGATCGGCGTCCAGACTCCGCCGGAGCGCAGCTCGCTTGAGACCGTGTAGCCGTCGCGCCCCGGGAGCATGACGTCGAGCACGATCGCGTCGAACGTCTCTTCCTGCGCCCAGAAGACACCATCGTCACCGGTGGCGACGGTCCTGACGACGTAGCCCTCTTTCTCGAGGCCACGCGTTATGGCGCGCGCCATCTTCGTTTCGTCCTCGACCACGAGCACTCGCATACGCACCTCCGCGCCAAAGCGTGCACCGCACTTGATGAGAGAACGATGAGTGTCCGCCTAGCACCGCTCTCATCATGCTCTCATGGCCGCACGGCGAGACTGGGTTTCGTAGGCAGTTCGACGAAAGAGGTCCGATATGCGTATGCGCTCGGCCGATCTCACACTCCCACTGGCAGCCTGCGCGGTCCTCCTGGTCGCCTCCTTGGCAGGATGCGCCCCGAGGGCGGCGACGGGCACCGCGACGCCCCCCAAGGCCGCGACGGCCTCGGCGACGGCCGAGGCCACGAGCAGCGCCGCGGCGACGCCGTCGAGCGCCCCTTCCGCCGTACCGGTGCCCGCCGAGAAGGCCGTGGCGCCCGAGACCAACCCGCCGGGAGACATTCCGGACAACCAGGCGTTCGTGGCGTTCGCTCCCGCTCCCTGGCTGACCATCAAGATCCTGAAGGCTGGTCGCGGACGCAGACCGCCAACGCTGTCGAGTTCAGCGACAAGCTAAACACCATCCGCGTCGCATGGGCGCCGTGGACGGGCGCGCTCACCGCGGCCACCGTGAAGGCCGGCGACGTCCCCGCGCTGGCGGCGCAGACTCCGGCCTTCCAGCTGGAGGGCGTGAGCGCAGCGGCTCTCCCCGCCGGCCCCGCGGTGCTCACCACATATCGCGCCAACAGCCCGGCCAACCCGGTGACCGGCAAGAAGTACCGCTTGGACGTCCAGAGATACACCGTCGTGCACCAGGGCCAGCGAGTGGACGTGACGTTGTCGTCGCCGGTGGGCGCCGACAACGTGGACCCGTGGCGCATAGTCAGCCAGAGCATCACATGGCACCCGTAGGACCGATGCCGCTCGTTGGCTGCTCGCCCGGATCCCGCACCCGGGGCACCCGGGACCACCCGATCTACCTGGCCGAGGGCACGGACCTCTACCGCTTCTATCATGCGGGAGACGAGGAGACCTTGGCGCTTCGCGGCGTGTCCGTGGGCCTCGCCGGCGGCGAGATCGTCGCGGTCGTGGGTCCCTCGGGCAGCGGCAAGTCCACGTTGCTCGCCTGCATGGCGGGGCTCGACGACCCCGACGGCGGGACGGTCTCCGTGTGCGGCCAGCGCATCAGCCGGCGCCCGGAAGCCGAGCGGGCAAAGCTTCGGAGCGCGTTCGTGGGCGTCCTCATGCAATCAGGCAACCTTCTCGAGCATCTGAGTGTGCTCGAGAACGTGAGGCTCGCCCAGTCGATGTCGCCCAACAGACCGCGGGAGGCCGGTGCGCTCCTGGAGAGCGTCGGCCTCGGCAAGCGAGCGCATGCGATTCCTTCGCATCTTTCGGGCGGCGAGGCGGCGCGCGCGGGGCTTGCCGTAGCGCTCGCTTCCGGCCCGCGGATCGTTCTCGCCGACGAGCCCACCGGTGAGGTGGACGCGGACAGCGAACGGGCCATCGTCGAGCTGCTCCGCGCCGAGGCCGACGGCGGGAGCGCGATCATGGTGGTCACCCACAGCGAGCGGCTGGCGGCCGCGGCCGACCGGGTCGTCCGCCTGCACGACGGAGAACAGGTATGACCTCGGATCTGCAGCTCGTGACGGGCACCGGCGTGCGCCGTGACTACCGGGTCGACGGCACGACCACCACCGCGTTGATCGCGGAAGCGTTCGAGGTGGGACCAGGCGATCTGATCGCCCTCGTGGGACCGTCCGGAAGCGGCAAGACCACGCTCCTTCATCTCATAGCCGGACTGGACGCGCCCACGGCCGGTGCGGTCGAGTGGCCGGCCCTTGGGCGCGAGAGACGCTGCGCCCGTTCAAGGTCGCGCTGGCCTTCCAGGGCCCCAGCCTCTTGCCGGCTCTAACGGTCGTGGAGAACGTGGCCCTGCCACTGCTCATCGGTGGCACCGCGCAGGCGCAAGCCGCGCAGGCCGCAGCCGGCATCCTCGACCGCCTGGACCTCTCCGACCTAGCCTCGCACTTGCCCGAAGAGCTGTCGGGCGGGCAGTCGCAGCGCGTGGGGTTGGCCCGCGCTCTCGTCGTGCGGCCCAGGCTGCTGCTCGCCGACGAGCCCACAGGCCAGCAGGACAGCGCGCACGCTGCCCAGCTGCTCGGGATCGTGCTCGAAGAAGCGCGAGGGCACGAGACCGCGGTCGTCGTCGCCACGCACGACCCCGACGTCGCCGGACGGCTCTCGCGAGCCTGGGCGCTCACCGACGGACGACTCGAGACGGACCTGGTGCCGGCATGAGCCTGCTCAGGTGGATATCCGGTCTCCTGCGTCGCCGCAGCGCGCGCATCACTGTGCTCTCCGCGTGTGTCGCCCTAGCCGTCGCGCTGGTGTTCTCGCTCGGCACGTTCATCACGGTTAGCAACGCCCGCATGACGGCTCTCGCCGCGGCAGGTGTCCCGGTGGACTGGCAGGTGCAGCTGGCCGCGGGAGCAAGCCCCGCGACGGCGAAGGCCACGTTGCTCGCCGCTCGGGGCGTCACCACCGTGCGCGAAGTCGGCTATGGCGACGCCCGCTCGCTCGCGGCGACCACCGGAGCCACCGTGCAGACCACGGCGGCCGCCAAGATCCTCGGGATACCCGCGGACTATGCCGCCACCTTCCCAGGCGAGCTGCGCTACCTGTCCGGAGCGCGGACCGGCGTCCTCATAGCGCAGCAGACCGCCGCGAACCTCCACGTGGCGCCCGGAGATCGGGTGAGCATCGCGCTGCCGGGCGGCGCGGTGCGCGTCGTGAGCGTGGACGGCGTCGTGGACCTGCCCGCCGCCGACTCGCTCTTCCAGACGGTGGGCGCGCCTCCCGGCGCGGGTGCCACCGCTCCCCCGGACAACGTGATCCTCGTGCCGCTTGACACATGGCGCTCCATGTTCGCCGGCGTTGCTCGCGCCAACCCCACTTCCGTGCACACGCAGCTGCACGCCGATCTCTCACGGAACCTGCCTCCGTCGCCCGCCGACGCATACGTCGACGTCGTGTCCCGCGCGCACAACGTGGAGGCTAGAGGCGCCGGCACGCTCGCCGTGGGCGACAACCTGGCCGCCATGCTCGATGCCGCACGCGCGGACGCGGTGTACGCCGAGCTCCTGTTCACGCTGCTCGGACTGCCCGGTCTCGTCCTCGCTTGGATGCTCGCGGCGGTCGCGGGCGCGGACGGGCGCGAGCGCCGCAGGCACGAGCAAGCGCTCTTGCGCATACGTGGAGCGGGACCCGGCCGCATAGCCGGGTACGCCATGGCCGAGGCGGCGCTGGTCGCCGTCACCGGCTGTGCCCTAGGGCTCGGCGTCTCGATCCTTGCGGGGCCGGTCGTTCTTCGGTCCCGGCGCCGGGACCGGGACCTGGCAGGTGGGCGCGTCATGGGCGGCCATCGCGGCCGCCGCGGGCGTGGCCATAGCGGCCGCGGCCATCTTGGTGCCGGCGTTGTCCGACGCGCGCACCCTCACGGTGCGTTCGGCTCAGGCCTCGGTGTCGCGGCCGAAAGCGCCCCTTTGGAAGCGGCTGTACCTGGACATCGCACTTCTCGCGGTGTCGGGCCTGGTCTTCTGGCAAGCGACGCGCAACGCCTATCAAGTGGTCCTCGTTCCCGAAGGCGTGCCCAGCATCTCCGTCGACTACCTGACCCTGCTCGCTCCCATCACCCTATGGGCCGGCGCCGCCCTGCTGGCGTGGCGTCTATCGGACCTCGTGCTGGGAAGGGCGACACCCGCTCTCACCGCAAGCTTGCGCCCGATCGCCGGCCAGCTCGCCGGCGTGGCGTCCGCATCGATGGCGCGCCAAAGCCGGCTGCTGTCCCGATCGGTCGTGCTCGTGGCGCTGGCCGTGTCCTTCGCGGTCTCGGTCGCGGTGTTCAACACCACGTACAGCAACCAAGCGCGCGTGGATGCCGAACTCACGGCCGGCGCCGACGTCTCGGTCAGCGCGGGCACCGGCGCATTGAGGCCCGCCCTCGCCGCCGAGGTCGGGCGCCTGCCCGGGGTCGTCGCGGCCGTCCCGATGCAGCACCGGCTCGCTTACGTAGGCAACGACCTCCAGGACCTCTACGGGATCGACCCCGCTAGGATCGGCCGCGCCACGACGATGTCGGACGCTTACTTCCAAGGTGGCAGCGCGGCGGCCACGCTCGGAAGGCTGCGATCGACCGCCGACGGCATCCTCGTGTCGCAAGAGACCGTCAACGACTTCCAGCTCCAGCCCGGCGACACCATCAGGATCAGGCTGCAGGGACCGGATCGCGCCTACCACGTCGTACCGTTCCGATACGTGGGCGTGGCGCGCGAGTTCCCCACCGCGCCCCACGATTCCTTCCTGGTGGCCAATGCCGCGTACGTCGCCAAGGCCACAGCCGTGCCCGGTGATCAGATCCTGTTGGTCAGGACCGACCGCGAGCCCTCCGCTGTCGCGGCCGCGGTGCGGGCCTCGCTCGGGCCCGCCTCGGGCTCGACGGTCGCGGACGTGACGAGCGAGCTCAAGACCACGCTCTCATCGCTCACCGCCGTGGACCTCACCGGGCTCACTCGGCTGGAACTGGCGTTCGCGGCGCTCATGGCGGCCGCCGCCTCCGGGCTCATGCTCGCTCTCGGCTTCGCCGAGCGGCGCCGCACTTTCGCGATAGCTCACGCCTTGGGCGCCAACGGTTCGCAGCTCGCCTCGTTCGTGTGGAGCGAGGCCCTCTACGTGACGCTCGGCGGACTCGTCTTGGGCGCCGCCACCGGCGTGCTCGAGGCGTGGATCATCGTCAAGATCCTCACCGGGGTGTTCGACCCGCCGCCCGAGGGGCTCTTCGTGCCGTGGCTGTACCTCGGCATCGTCGCGGTGGTCATAGGGGTGTCCGTCCTGGGCGCGGTAGCGGTCACGGTCCGGGCCGCGCGGCGGCCGGCGCTGGAGGTCATACGCGACCTCTAGCTGCGGCGATGCGTTACCTCGCGGTCACCCTCTCACCGAACTCTCATAGCTGGGGTGGCCTAATCGGAACCGGCCGCATCACCGGCGACACGTATCTGAAAGGCCGTCCTCCTTGCTGTTCCCCGCCGTCATAGCGGGCAAGTGCGCTTCCGCACTCTCCCGAGCACTCAGACTCGGCGCCGGGCACACGATGCCGGGGCTCGTGGCGGAACGCTTGCACCCGTCCTTGCTCACGGACCTCGCGGCCATGCTCCCCAACGGCGCCATCCTGGTCACCGGCACCAACGGGAAGACCACGACCACCAAACTGCTCGCGGAGATGCTCGGCCGGCACGGGCATCGTGTGCTCACGAACGGATCGGGGTCCAACCTGCGCCGCGGGATCGCCTCGGCGTTCGTGGCCTCGTCTCGCGTCATGGGCCGAGGATCGGACGCCGACATCGCCGTGCTCGAAGTCGACGAGGCCGCCATGCCCGCGGTCGCGGCCGCCGTCCGGCCGCGCGTGGTGCTCGTGGGCAACCTCATGCGAGACCAGCTCGACCGCCACGGAGACCTCGACTCGCTGGCGCGTAGCATAGCCGGCGCGATCGCGGGGGTCCCGGGCGTCACTGCCCTGCTCAACGCCGACGACCCGCTCGTAGCCGGCATCGGCGCGGACCTGCGGTGCGAGACGCTCTACTTCGGTGCCGAGGCGCTCGCCACGGCGCACGACGGCTCGGGCACGCCCGGCGCGGCACGGTGCCCGGGGTGCGGTGCGCCGCTGGTGTACGAGCCGCGCTCGTACTCGCACCTGGGCGCATGGCGCTGCCCGTCATGCGGTACGCGCAGACCCGACCTCGATTTCGCGGCTCGCGACGTGATCCTCGAGCCTGACGGTTCGACTTTCACGGTCGGGTCGCGGCAGGGAGCCCAAGGCCTCGACCTCGGCGTGGCCGGTATCCACAACGTCTACAACGCGCTCGCTGCGAGCGCGGCCGCGCTGCTCGCGGGCGCGACCTTAGCGGACCTGCCCTCGGCAGCGAAGGATTTCGACCCACCGTTCGGCAGGACCGAGACGTTCTCGCTGGAGGGCCGAAGCGTCGTCCTCATCCTCGCCAAGAACCCGGCGAGCGCGCATCAGGCGTTCGCTCCGATCTTGGGCGCGCACCGGCCGTCCACGGTGGGTTTCGTCCTCAACGACAACGCGGCCGACGGGGCCGACATCTCCTGGATCTGGGACGTGGGCCTCGAGGGCCTCGATGTGGGCGGCACCACGTTCGTGACCTCCGGTACCCGTGCCGAGGACGCGGCGCTTCGCCTCAAGTACGCCGGCGCCGCCCCCGAGCGTGTGGCTGTGTCGCCGGACCCGCGCGATGCCATCCGAACCCTCATGGCGCTGACGCCGCCGGCGGCACCGCCCACGTCATCGCCACATACACCGCCATGCTCGACATCCGCCGCGATCTCGTCGATCCAGGCGACCATCTCTCCCGACTCGGAAGGAGTCTCACCGTTGCCTGAAAGAAGCTCCCCCCAGCGCATCCGCCTTGCGCACCTGTATCCCGACGTCATGGACCTGTACGGCGACCGCGGCAACGTCGTCGCGCTGGCTCGCCGCTGCGAGTGGCGCCACGTCGGGCTGGAGGTGGTGGACGTCCACGTGGGCGATCGGCGTGGACTTCGACCGCATCGACATGGTCTTCATCGGAGGCGGTCAGGACACCGGCCAGACTCATGTCGCCCGCGACCTCGCGCGCAGGGGCGGCGCCGTCCGCGACCTCGTCGAGCGCGGCGGCGCGGCGCTAGCCGTGTGCGCCGGGTTCCAGCTGTTCGGCGCCGGCTACGTCACCGCCTCGGGCCGCGAGCTGCCCGGCATAGGCGTGTTCGACGCCCACTCGATCGGCGGCCCCGACCGCATCATCGGCAACGTCATAGCCACGACCATCCCCCACGCGGGCGAGTCGCCCCTCACACTCGTGGGCTTCGAGAACCACGGCGGGAAGACCTACCTGGACCCGGGTGCGCCACCGCTCGCCCACATCGTCCACGGCGGCGGCAACCTGGGCGACGGCCGGGCCGAGGGCGCGGTGTACGGCAACGCGATAGGCACCTACCTCCACGGACCGCTGCTCCCCAAGAACCCTAGGCTCGCCGACCGCCTGATCGCGGCGGCCCTGCGTCACCGGTACGGGACGGAGGCGGAACTCAGTCCCCTGGACGACGCGCTCGAGCGACGGGCCCACCAGGCGGCTGTCGCCCGCATCGAGCGGGCAGCGGCGGCGCCAAGCCCAGGCTGGGCTGACATGGCAGCCCGGGGGCGACCAGAGCGCCCGAGACGACTCGGCCAGGTATCGCGCATCGACCATCCGCCCATCGTGGGCTCTCCCGGGGAGCACAACATATTCACCGCACGGCGCGGGCCCTCGTGGGCGCGCATAGGCCTGACGCTCGCGGGCGCGCTCGCGGTAGTCCTCCTCGCCGGTTGGGCCGTGGGCTGGGCAGCCAGCCTCGCGAGCGCCCCGAGCCCCTCGTCCCACCCGACGGGCGCCGCGCAGCGCAGCAGGGTCGCGACCTCCGGGCGCCCGCACCCAAGGCGCCTAGGAAGACCGGGGCGGCGGCCAAGGCGGTAGCGCCCATAGTCGCCCTCGCGAGGCCGCGCGCCGCGGCCACTCCCAAGAAGCCGGCCAAGCGCGGCCCCGAAGCCCTCCGCGGTCAGGGCGGCCTCGGCCGGTAGCGGTTTCGTGGTCGTGATCGACCCCGGCCATCAGGGCCAGGGCGACAACCGGCCCGAACCTATCGGTCCCGGTTCGAGCACGACGAAGCCCGCGGTCGCGGACGGCGCCGAGGGCATCGTCACGCACCGCCGTGAATCCCTCGACAACCTCGAGGTCTCCCTCAAGCTGCGCGACGTGCTCCAGGCCAGGGATCCGCGTCATCATGGTCAGGACCACCGAGAACGTGGACATCGCCAACTCCGAGCGCGCCAAGATCGCCAACCGTGCCCATGCCGGCCTGCTCATACGGCTGCACTGCGACGGCGTCGACGACCAGTCGGTCCATGGGCTGCTCACGCTCGTACCGGACTCCAACCAGTGGACGGGCCGTGATCCGCGGCGCCCTCGGCACGCGCCGGGCGCGACATCCAAGCGGCCACGCTGTCGGCGACCGGCGCCTACGACCGGGGCATCACCCCGCGCTCCGACATGGCCGGTTTCAACTGGAGCCAGGTCCCCAGCGTCATCGTGGAGATGGGCGTCATGTCCAACCCTGCCGAGGACCGGCTCCTGGCCACCGACTCGTATCAGCAGCGGCTCGCGAACGGCATGGCGGCGGGGATCGCGGCGTACGCCGCCGGACGGTAGGCGCGTGACCGGGCAGCACCGGGCCACCGACGCTGGAGCGCCTAGGGGCCTCGTGGGCCGGTGGGCCGCGCTGGGCGCCGCCGCGGCCGTGGCCGGGAGCGCCTTGCTGGCGCTGGGCGTCGCATCCGCGTACGCACCCGCCCATCGCGCGGTCGCACCGCCCGTCGCCTCGGGGCTCACCGTCGCCGACGTCGTGCGCGCGGAGCTGCCCGCGAGAGCCGCGGCCACTGCTTCGGCTGCCGCGACCACGGGCGCCGCTCCCTCGGCCGCCGATGAGCTCGCCCGCGTGGCCTCGGCCACGGCGTGGATCCGCACCCGGTCCGGCATCACCGCTTTCGCCTACGTGGACGAGACGGGCCGCCTCTACGGCTACCACGCCGGCGAGACGTTCGTCACGGCGAGCGTCGTCAAGGCGATGCTGCTCGTCGGCCTACTTGCGGGCGCACGCGACGATCGCGGCACCAGCGAGAGCGACGCTCACGGCATGATCGAGCTCTCGGACAACGATGCGGCCACGAAAATCTACCGTGACGTGGCGACTACGGCCGACCGCGTCGCTCGCGCCGCGGGCATGAAGGCTTTCTCCGTGCATTCGACGTGGGGCGACGCGCAGCTGACGCCGGCCGACCAGGCACGTTTCTTCTTCGAGATGGACTCGCTCATCCCCGCCAAGCACCTCGCGTTGGCGCGAACGCTGTTGTCCAACGTCGTCGGATACGAGAGCTGGGGCATTCCCGCGGTCGCGCGACCGCGGGGCTGGACCGTCTTCTTCAAGGGCGGATGGCGGACGACGTCGCGAGGACAGCTCGTGCATCAGATCGCCAGGCTCGAGCAGCCCGGCGGCCGCAAGGTCGGGATCGCGGTCATGACCGACGGCGATCCCGACATGGACTACGGCATCGCGACCATCAGAGGTGTGACGGCACGGCTGCTGGCCGTGGCGCACTGAGGAGCCGGGTCGCTACGAAGGCCCGGGAACCCGTAGACTTCAGACCATGACGAACGACGGCGACACCCTCACCCCCACAAGCCTCGCAGGCCTGCGCCCAGGCGCGCCCACGCAGGACGCCTGTTGAGCGCCGGAGCCCTCGCCGGGTAGCGAGGTAGATCGTCCTAGCGCGGACAGGCCCTTCGTCTCGTCGTGCCTCCAGACCGCGGCGGGGCCCGTCCCGGTCGTGAAGACGCGGTGGTCGCTCGCTGACACGCTCGGAGCGTGGGCCGTGCGGTGGGACATCCGCCGTGACCGCTACCGGGTGGACCCCGGCCTGTACGCCGCGGGTGAGGCCGACGAGACCTCCCCGGTGCTCGTGACGGCAAACTACAAGTACACGTTCGACGTCCTGCGCCGCGAACTCGGTAAGGTCCCGGCGTGGCTGCTCGTGCTGGACACGCGAGGCATCAACGTGTGGTGCGCGGCGGGCAAGAAGCGGTTCTCCACCGACGAGCTCGCGTACCGGATCCG
>CAVYJL010000011.1:0-44601 GCA_963768865.1 uncultured Coriobacteriia bacterium
GGTTCTGTTCCGAGGCGGTCGTGACCACCGTCAACGAGCTGGCCGGCGAGCCCTACGATCCGAGCATCATGCGGCTGGCGACCGGGTTCTGCGGTGTCTGGCGCAAGGGCCACGTCTGCGGCGCGTTCGCGGGCGCGGTCATGGGGCTCGGGCTGCTGGTGGGCCGAGACACCCCTAACGAGGACTGGGCCGTCCCTCTCGATGCCGAGGAGGAGCTCGAGACGAGGTTCGTGGACGAGTTCGGCGCGCTGGAGTGCCCGGCGGTCATCGGGTCGTTCGGCAGGATGGCGGCGCCCGGCCGTCACGAGCACTGCGTCGACGTCACCGGCCGCGCCGCAGAGCTCGTGTTCGCGATCGCCGGGGAGCGTTTCGTGCCTCGGCCGCCCGCCGGGGCGTAGACCGCCGTACACCGACCGGTTGACGCGCGCGAAACACGGCTCCGCTACGCTGGACCCATGGTCCAAGAACTGGCTCGCATCGCCGCCCGTACCGCGGCCGAGCACGGCATGTTCCCAACCGGCATCCCGGTGGTGGTGCTCGTGTCGGGCGGCGCCGACTCCACGGCGCTGCTGCGCGTGCTCGCGAGCGGTGAAGTGGCCCCGGGACTCCAGCTCTCCGTGCTCCACGTGAACCATCAGCTCAGGGGCGCCGATGCCGACGCCGACGAGCATTTCGTGTCGGACCTGTGCGCGACACTCGGCGTGCCGTTGCGCTCCGTGCGCTTCGACGTCGCCGCATGGGCCGCCGCACAGGGCCTGAACCTCGAGGATGCCGGGCGCCGCGTCCGCTACCGCTTTGCCGAGGAGGAGCTGGACGCGCGCTGCGAGGCGGCGGCAGTCATGCCGGCAAGGGGGAGGATCGCGACCGCTCATACCAGAGACGACCGCCTCGAGACGTTCCTGATGCGCCTGGCGTCGGGCTCGGGGCCGGGCGGGCTGGCGACGCTGCCGGCCACCCGCGGGCGCATCGTGCGCCCGCTCGTGGACGCGACCCGCGTCCAGATCGTGGAGTATCTCGGCAGCCTGGACCAGGACTGGCGCGAGGACGCGAGCAACCTGGACACGACCAGGCTGCGCGCAAGAGTGCGCCATGAGCTCGTGCCGGTGCTGCGCGAGATCGCGCCGGGGGCGGCGGACAACGTCGCCCGCAGTCTGGCGCTGCTCGCCGACGACGACGAGCTCCTGAGCAGCATGGGCGACGGGTTCGTGCGCGAGGTCACTATCTCGGTGCCGGGGGGCATCGCTATGAATCGCGCCTTCATGAACACCCTCACGCGCACCATGGCGCGACGCGTCGTGCGCACCGCGCTGCTCGAGGCGTTCCCCGAGGCCGGCCGGCTGGAGGCCAGCCACGTGGAGGCGATCGTGGACGGGCTTCGCGACGACCGCTTCGCCCGTGACCTGCCCGGCGGCTTGGAAGCCCGCACCGAGTATGACAATCTCATTGTCAGGTCTGGTCACGAGGCCCCGACTGTGGCACCCGCCTTGCTCCCTTTGCCGGGTAAGGTGGACCTCGGCCAAGCGGGGACGATGACCGCCGAGGCTGCCGACCCAGGCATCCTTCCCAGTGACCCCGGGACGGCTCTCGTGGATGCCGATTCCGTAGCCGATACCCTCGTGGTTGACGCGCCCAGGGAGGGAGACCGGATCCGGCCGCTGGGAATGGAAGGGACCCGGAAGCTCTCCGACCTTTTCGTCGACGCGAAGCTGCCCAGATCCGCGCGAGCGGGGACTCCGGTGGTTCGTGACGGCGAGCGGATCGTGTGGGTGGCGGGAGTCCGGCTCTCGGAAGACGTGAAGGTGACCGGAGAGACCACGCGGGCGTTCAGGCTCACTTGGCACCGGGAACAAGAGGACATCGCGGAGCATCGAAGGCCCGCAACGGAGGAGACAGCCCGGTAATGCACCCCGATGTGAGCCACATCATCCTCTCGGAGGACCAGGTACGCGCCAAGGTCAGTGAGCTCGGCAAGATGATCAGCCGGGACTACGCGGGCGAGAGCGTCCTCATGATCGCCGTCCTGCGCGGCGCGTTCCTGTTCGTGGGCGACCTCATCCGCGAGGTGACCATCCCTGTGGAGATCGACTTCATGGCGGTGTCCAGCTACGGATCGTCCACTAAGAGTTCGGGCGTGGTCAGGATCTTGAAAGACCTCGATGAGACCATCGAAGGGCGCAACGTCCTGGTAGTCGAGGACATCCTGGACACCGGCCTGACGCTGAAATACCTCCTGAAGAACCTGGCTTCCCGCAAGCCCAAGAGCCTGGAGGTATGCACCTTGCTCGCTAAGGAAGGCAAGCAGCGTGTGCCTATAGATTGCAGGTACATCGGCTTTGACATCCCCGACGAGTTCGTCGTGGGTTATGGCCTCGATTATGCGGAGCGCTACCGGAACCTGCCCTACATCGGAGTGCTCAAGCCGTCGGTCTACGGCCAGTAGACCAGCCCCCGCACGGGAGGAGCGAGAGACTTGAATAGCAAGAACATCAGAACCATCCTGCTCTACCTGCTGCTGTTGGCGGGCTTGGCGTACTTCATCGCCATGGCGCTGCAGCCCGGGAAGAGCGCGCCGGTGACCCTGTCGCAGGCGCAGTTCCAGCAGGACCTCAAAGAAGGCCGCATCGCCAGCGTGACGGCCAAGATCCGTGACCAAGTGCTCGAAGGGAAGTACTACGCGAGCGCCGCGGATCAGTCGTCCGGCAAGACCACGGACTTCACGTCCGGCTACGTGGGACCGGAGCAGTTCGCCAGCATGATGGCCTCGGCAAGCGCGAGCGTCACCGGCAAGGCTGCGGCCGGGTTCTACCAGGTGGACACACAGCAGACCCAGTGGTGGGTGCCTGTGCTGTTCCAGGTCGTCCCCATAGCGCTGCTCATCCTGTTCCTGTTCTTCATGCTCAACCAGATGCAGGGCGGCAACAGCAAGATCATGAGCTTCGGCAAGGCCAAGGCTAAGCGGGTGACACGGGACCAGCCTCGCATCACGTTCGGCGACGTCGCCGGCGCGGACGAGGCCGTGGAGGAGCTCCAGGAGATCAAGGAGTTCCTGGCCAACCCGGGCAAGTTCCAGGCGCTGGGAGCCAAGATCCCCAAGGGTGTCTTGCTCGTAGGCCCCCCAGGTACCGGCAAGACCCTGCTAGCGCGCGCCGTCGCCGGCGAGGCCGCCGTGCCCTTCTTCTCGATCTCCGGTTCGGACTTCGTGGAGATGTTCGTGGGCGTGGGCGCCAGCCGCGTGCGCGACCTGTTCGAGCAGGCCAAGCAGGCCAGCCCGGCCATCGTGTTCATCGACGAGATCGACGCCGTCGGGCGCCAGCGCGGCGCCGGCCTGGGCGGCGGTCACGACGAGCGCGAGCAGACCCTCAACCAGTTGCTCGTCGAGATGGACGGCTTCACCCTGCAGGACAACGTCATCCTCATCGCGGCCACCAACCGGCCCGACATCCTGGACCCGGCGCTGCTGCGCCCCGGCCGCTTCGACCGCCAGATCATGGTCGACCGACCTGACCTCAAGGGCCGCGTGGGCATCCTCAAAGTGCACGCGCGCGGCAAGCCGCTCGCCGAGGGTATCGAGCTCGAAGTGCTCGCGCGCCGTACGCCGGGCTTCACCGGAGCGGACCTTGCCAACCTCATCAACGAGGCGGCGCTGCTCAGCGCGCGGCACGGCAAGAAGGAGATCGACATGATCGAGCTCGAGGAGAGCATCGATCGTGTCCTCGCCGGGCCGGAGCGCAAGACGCAAGCTCATCTCCGACAAGGAGAAGCGGGTCATCGCCTATCACGAGGCGGGCCACGCGCTCGTGGGCCACATCCTGCCCAACACGGACCCGATCCATAAGATCTCGATCGTCGCTCGCGGCCAGGCGCTGGGCTACACGCTGGCGCTGCCGACCGAGGACAAGTTCCTCGTG
Organism: uncultured Coriobacteriia bacterium; assembly: GCA_963768865.1. GTDB lineage: Bacteria > Actinomycetota > Coriobacteriia > Anaerosomatales > CAVYJL01 > CAVYJL01. The sequence continues at coordinate 3,909 of CAVYJL010000011.1, forward strand.
TCCAAGTCGGCGATGGTGGACGACCTGTCCATGTTCCTGGGCGGCCGCGTCGCCGAGGAGATCGCCGTGGGCGACATCACCACCGGCGCCAGCAACGACATCGAGAAGGCCACCAAGATGGCCAAACAGATGGTCATGCGCTTCGGCATGAGCGAGAAGCTCGGCCCGATGACGTTGGGCGAGCCCAACCACGAGGTGTTCCTGGGCAGGGATTGGAACGCGAACGCGGACTACTCGCAGGACACCGCGCTGGAGATCGACAAGGAGATCCGCCGTCTCATCGACGATGCGTACGACAAGGCGCATACGATCCTCGCCGAGCGCCGCGCCCAGCTCGACCTCATGGCCGACGTGCTCATCGAGCGCGAGACCGTGGACAAGGAAGAGCTCCAGGCGTTGCTCGAGAACAAGTGGGACGAGTTCCTGGCCCAGGAGCGCGAGCAGGCCGGCCCCGGCGGCGGGGACGGCGGCGTCAAGGTTCCCGAAGAGGAGTCCAAGGCCAAGGAGAAGGCAAAGCGCCCCGAGGCGCCGCCCGCCGGTCAGCCTGGGCTGGGCGTCGGCTAGCGCGGCGCACGGCGGGATGCGGAGCGGGGCTTCGCTTCCTGTCCTCGGTCGCTCGAAGAAAGGCCGCCGGCTTTCAGCCGGCGGCCTTTTTCAAGCTCCCTGCGGGGCGTCCGCTGCGCCCCGCTCCGCACCCCGCCGTGCGCAGCAAGCTGGGTGTCGGCTCGTGCCACGCGGGGGCGACACCTCGCCGGCCGCGCAGCTGTTCTTGTTCTTCTTGGGCCCGCCGGAGGAGGCCACGGGCGCCGAGGTCTCGCTGCCCGTGGCAACGCTACTGGCATCGCCGCCGCGAGCTGGGCATACTCTTGTGACCGGCTGTCTACCAGGAGAAGTCATGGACCGCGACAAGATCCAGAAGGGTGTGCGCCTGATACTCGAGGGCATCGGCGAGGACCCCCAGCGCGAGGGCCTCATCGAGACGCCTCGGCGGGTGGCCGAGATGTACGAGGAGATCTTCGCCGGGCTGTCTCAGGACCCGGCTGAGCACTTCTGCGTCACGTTCAACGAAGGGCACCAGGAGATGGTGCTCGTGCGTGACATCCCGTTGTACTCGGTGTGCGAGCACCACCTGGTGCCCTTCATCGGGCGGGCGCACGTGGCGTACATCCCGGGCAAGTCGGGGCGGGTCTGCGGGCTGTCGAAGCTCGCGCGAGTCGTGGACGTGTACGCGCGGCGCCCGCAGGTGCAGGAGCGCATGACCTCGCAGATCGCCGACGCTATCGTCGATCATCTGGAGCCCTCCGGCGTCATGGTCGTGATCGAGGCGGAGCACCTGTGCATGTCCATGCGCGGGGTCCGCAAGGCCGGCGCCGTGACCACGACCTCTGCGGTGCGAGGGAACTTCATGACCTCGTCCAAGACGCGCTCCGAGGCGATGTCGCTGATTCTGGGGAGGTAAGCGGCATCGCTCCCGCGCAAGAGCGCATGCGGCTGCGCGAGCGGTGGTCACTGGCGGCGGGATATGCCCCCCCCCAGGCCATGTGGCGCGGTCGCTCTTCCTGGGCGACAATCTGACGCGACGAGCGAACAGGCGAGGGGCGCCAAGTCCGGCGTTGGGCGTGGCCATCCCTGGAGTCAGCACGGGGACGACCGCGAAAGGGCGATAGGATGACGCGCATCTGGATCCGCCACGCTCTGACGTTGCTCGCGGCGCTGGTCGCTGCGACGGTGCTCTTCCCGTCCCCGGTCCCACCGGCGTACGCGACCTACGGAACGCTTATCGGGCGCGTGCTCGACTCGGCGACCGGGAAGGGCGCCTTTGGAATCCCGATCCAGCTCTACCGGCCGCAGGACGGCAGACTCGTGCTCGAATCCCAAGGGTGGACCGGAGTGAACGGATCATTCGCGCTGGACGGTGCCGGTGGCTCACAACTCGCCGGCAACGTCCCCTACGCGGTGCACGCGAGCCCTCTGGCGGGCCTTCCTCAGCAATTCGCCGTTCTCGATCCGGCCAGCCCCCTGGGCCATCGCAATCTCTGGATCGGCACACCGGACACCCTCGCGCGGGGGGCCGCCCCGTCCCTGGAGGTCACAGGCGGTGCCGAGTTGGCATCTCAGATATGGCAGGCCGACTGGCTCGGCTTGTTCGGCCCCCCTGAGTGGCGGCTGGCCACGGGCCCAGACTACAAGGCACCGCGGCGCGCGAAGATCATGGGCAGAGTCTCCGATGCCTTGACGGGAGCCTACCTGAACAACTGCGGTGTCGACCTTCTCTATTGGACTGGGTCGGGTTGGGCAGTCGTCACGGATATCACAGCCCCATATGTGAGTCCGAGTGGCGGGTGCAACTGGGCAAAGGAGTCACCTCCCCTGTACGGCCCGACACTGTTCGCGTTGAGGTCGTGGGCTTATGCGTATCCGCCCGTCTACTCTGGCGCAACCACGGACCCCGCCGGGCTCGTTCCATTCTGGGTAACCCCCGGCGAGACAGTCCGCCAAGACACGTCTCTGAATGCTCCAAACCGCATCACAGGTCGCGTCTACGAGTCGACGACCGGCCGAGCTATCGCCGACGCGGCGGTGACCCTTTGGCACTACGATCCGGCCGCGCGCACTTGGTCGCAGCCAACGGCCGCGGACACAAGGCCGGATGGGACCTATGTCCTGCCTGGCTATGCGGGCGTTGCCGCTGGGACGTATCGCATCGCGGTCTTCGATCGGCATCTCGGCTACGGTCAAGTCTTCTACGGAGGCTCGACCACGTTGGCAGGCGCCCGGGACATCGTCGTCGCGCAGGGATCCACGGTCACCGGCATCGACGTCCCGATGGGACCCAGGCCGGTGCTGCGCGGGCGCGTACTGAGGCAGGGTACGCCGGCCTCAGATGTCCAGGTCACGTCGTTCATGTTCGACCCGGCCCACGGAAGCTGGGCGTGGCAGGGCGAAGCGTTCACGGACTCGCGAGGCGAATGGTCGATGGGCTCCGCCGGACGGGCTCAGGTCCGTGTCTTGTTCACCGATCTTTCCGGCAGCTCGGCGAGCAGCGTCTGGTACCAGAACAAGGATCTCTGGACACGGCGACCATTGTGAACACGCCATGGTCAGGCCTTTTGCCACTGAGCGACCAGTCGATGCCTTCCTCCGACATGCGGGTGAGCCGCATCGCGGGAATCGACCGCTACGCCACCTCGCTCGAGATCTCGCGCAAGACATTCTCGGCTGGGGAGTGCACGGCGGCGGTTCTCGTGTCCGGAGCGGGGTTCGCTGACGCCCTGTCCGCTTCGGGTCTCGCTGGTGCGGTGCACGGGCCCATCATCCTGTGCTCACAGAGTGTCGCGCCGGCCGGGACTCTCGACGAGTTCCATCGGCTGGGTGTTACCACGGTATTCGTCGTGGGTGGCACGGGATCGATCTCCGACCGAGCGCTCTATCCGTTCGAGTTGGGCGGACTGAGCACGGTTCGGCTTGCGGGCGCCAACCGCTTTGACACGTCGGCCCGAGTGGCCGAGGAAGTCGCGCGACTCGGAGGGGAAGTCGGCACGGTCTACGCGGTTTCTGGCTATCAGTTCGCCGACGGGCTGTCCGTCTCGCCGCTCGCCTTCGCGACGCGGCGCCCCGTACTGCTCACTCTGCCGGATTCCGTTCCAGGGGCAGTGAGCTCGGTGGTGGCCTCTCTCGGCGTGCAACACGTCCAGATAGTCGGCGGGACCGCCGCCGTCGGCGCGGGCGCCGTCGCGGACTTCGGTGCGTCGGGGGCGATCGTTGAACGAATCGCCGCGGGCCTCGATCGCTACGCCACCGCGGTCCAGCTTGCGAATCGCGCGGCGAGTGATGGTGCCCTCAGCTGGTCGGCGGTGGGGATCTCGCAGGGGCTGGGATACCAAGACGCCCTCTCGGGGAGCACATGGTGTGGTTCAAGACGTGGAATGCTTCTGCTGACGAACCCTCGAGCTCTTTCGGCTCCGACCGCGAGCGCGCTCAAGATCCAGAGATCGACAATAGCGAAGGTAGCGGTGTTCGGGGGCTCGGGCTCGGTATCGGCCTCGGTCGTTGCGGCTGCGTCGCGATAGACGGGAGTACGCGAGTGGAGCGCTCGAACACGCAAGCGATGGCGGTGTGGCGCTGCGGGACCTACTCGCTCAACCTCGAGCCGGGGCGCCCGTACGTCATGGGAATCCTCAACGTCACGCCGGACTCGTTCTCGGACGGTGGCGAGCACGCCGACGCCGAGTCCGCGACGGCGTGGGGCGGGCTGCTGGCCGATCAGGGAGCCGACATCATCGACGTGGGCGGCGAGTCCACTCGGCCCGGCGCCGATGATGTCGGAGTGGAGGAGGAGGCCCGCCGGGTGGTGCCTGTTATCACCGAGCTCGCCGGCCGCTTCCCGAGCACGCCGCTTTCCGTGGACACCCGGCACGCCCCGGTGGCGGGCGCCGCGTTGCTTGCGGGCGCGAGCATCATCAACGACGTGTCCGGCTTTCGCGATCCCGAGATGACGGCGCTCGCCGCCGACTCCGACGCGGGCCTCGTGGTCATGCACATGCGGGGCGAGCCTCGCACCATGCAGGAAGCGCCCGTCTACTCCGACGTCCTGGCCGAGGTCCGCGACTGGCTCGCCGCCAGGTGCGACGCCCTCGAAGCCGAGGGCGTGCGCCGCGACCGGATCGTCGTGGACCCCGGCATCGGGTTCGGCAAGACCGCGGAGCACAACCTCGAGCTGCTCCGCCGCCTGCCGGAGCTGGCCGAGCTGGGCTATCCCGTGCTCGTGGGCGCCTCGCGCAAGCGCTTCATAGGCCTGATCACCGACGACAAGCCTGCCGGGCGCGTAGAGGGCTCCATCGCGGCCGCCCTGTGGGCGGCCGACCACGGCGCCTCGGTCGTGCGCGTGCACGACGTCGCGCCCACGCGCGCGGCGCTCGCCGTCGGGCACGCCATCCACACCGGCAAGGTGCCGGGAGGCGCGGGCGCGTAGGGCTCGGGCGGCGCGCTGCGGCGCGCGGCCATCGGGCGCGCGATCCCGGATCCGCGGCCGTCGCGCCCCAGATCGCAGGCCCGCGACCGCCCGGCTGCCGCAGGGCGGCGCCCATGCCATCGGTCCGCTAGGCTCAAGTCCCGGGCGTCTTCGTGCCGATGAGCCCCTTGGAGGACCATTCGCGGTCGGCCCCCGGCGTGCGCCGGAGGCCATTGTGGCGCTTGGGGGAAACGGCAGGCGTCACGGCCGCTCTACGAGGGAAAGGAGGCGCGACATGGGCATCCTTCACCGATCACGAGCGTTCGTTCTCGTCATCATCAGCGCGGTCCTCGCCGCGCAAACACTCATCTTCGGCGTCACGCCGGCCTCGGCATGTGAGCCGAGTGACGTCTTCGGGCACGGGACCGCGGCGCTGTGGCGCATGGGCGGCAACCTGCAGCGAGGCGTTCTCAAGGGCACGACGCTGTACGCGCCCAGCAACATCGGCCTGTCCATCTACGACGTGAGCGGAGACACGACGCCCACGCTCCTCAGTTCCGTGAATCTTGACGGTCCCGGGACCGTGGTCTCGGTGGACGGCACGCGCGCAGCCGTGGGCGGGGCGTTCGCCGGTCTCAAGATCGTGGATGTCACGAGCTCCACCGAGCCCACCCAGGTGGGCGTCTTCAAGCTGGACGACACCAGCCGCATCGAGGGCGTCGCCGTGCGCGGCGACTGGGCGTTCGTGAGCTACGAGGGTCACGGCTTCAAGTCCGTTGACCTTTCCGATCCCAAGAACCCCGAGTACCGCTCATATGTGGGGGCGCCGTCGGGCTACTACGAATACGGTCCGGTGGTCCTGTCGGGCGACACGGCCTATGTGGTCGCGCTGAGCCCGGCCATCTCGCACGGTCCCAAGGTCGCCAACACGGGCGGTGACGCGCAGGCCGACGGAGTGACCGCGATAGACGTCACCGACCCCACCAGCATGGCTGTTCACGGGACGTGGGTCGCGCCTTCGGGTGCTGCGATCCCGGCACTGGCCGCCGAGGGCACGACGGTGCTCGCCGCCGACCCCGGTCAGGGCGTCCATCAGCTGTCCTTCGCCGACCCCGACAACCCTGAAGAGGCCTCCAGCGTCTTCACCGACGGCGGCACCGACGTGCGCGACGTGAAGATCGACGGCATCGGCAACGCATACCTGGTGGACGGCACCGCGGGAATCTCCGCGTTCTCGACCGACTCCTTCCCGAGCTATCTCTACAACGCCGAGGGCACGTGGGGTGCCGGCGCTCCGCCGTACCGGTGGATCTCGGTGGACGGCACCCGCAGCGTGGCCGGTGATTCGGGCGGCTTCCAGGTGCTGGACGTCACGAACCCCAACGCGATCGGCGCCTTGGGGCGCCACGACGCGCTGCCTCAGAACGCGCTGGACGCCAAGGTCGTGGGCGACTACGTGTACGGCTTCGACGCGCCAACCGGCCTTTTCGCGGCGCACATCGAGTCCGGCACCCCCAACATGACCTGGGCCGAGGATTCGCACGAGGCGACCTCGGCAAGCATCGATGCCAGCGGAACGCGGCTCGTGCTGGGCGCGGGCCGCAAAGTTCGCGTCTTCGACCTCACCGACCCGGCGGCGCCGTCGCTCGCGGGTGAGGCCACCGCGACGGCCACGATCTCAGGCGTCGCCCTGGACGGCGACACCGCCTACGTGACCGAGCGCAACGGCGATCTCGAGATCTTCGACGTCTCCGGTGCGCCGTCCAAGACCGGCGAGTGGGTGGGCGCTTCGGCGGATCCCGCGGTGCCGGGCTTGAACGGCATCTACGTGCACGACGGCCACGCCTACGTGACCGCCGGCGATTACACACCGCCGATGTCGATCCTGGGTGTCGCCAACTACGGGGCCCCCAGCGACGCCGTGGTGGTCCTGGACGTGCACGATCCGGCCAGCGTGAGCGAGGTCACCCGCATAGGGACGATCGGTGCCGCGGTGTCCGTGACCGGTGACGGCGAGCGGCTGTTCATAGGCACGAACCAGAAGCTGCAGGTCGCCGACATCACCGACCCGGCCGCGGCGCACATCGTGGGCAACTACCTGTACTTCGGGTACCCGCTGCGTGGCGTGGGGCTGGACGCTGAGAACAACCTCGTGTGGGCCGCTACGCAAGAGGGCTTGTACGCGGTGGACGTCACGGACATCAACAACATGTACGCCGCCGGCAACTACGGCGGCGGCGACGGGTTCGACCCGCTCACGGTGAAGATGGACGGCACTACCGCGGTCTCCGCGGGCGGCGCGACCGGCGTCGTGGCCGTGGGGACGATGGCACAGCGCGAGGCGGGCGTGGACCGCTACGGCACCTCCGTCGAGCTCAGCCAGAAGACGTTCGCTACCTCGGCCAACGTGATCATCACGACCGGCCGAGGTTTCGCGGACGCGGTGTGCGCCGCCCCGCTGGCCCGCCAGCTGAACTGCCCGGTCCTGCTCACGATGCCCGACGCGCTTCCGGGCGCAGTGCACGATGAGATCGTGCGGTTGGGCGCCACGCACGCGTACATCCTGGGCGGCACGGGGGCAGTGAGCCAGGGCGTGGAGGACACGCTGCACGTGGACATGGGTCTCACGGTGACGCGCTTGTCCGGGGACAACCGGTACGAGACCTCCGAGGCCATCGCCAACAAGCTCGCCGAGCTCAAGGGCGTCTCGTCCTTCCCGACGGCGTTCGTCGCCTCGGGCGAGAACTTCCCGGATGCTCTGGCTGCCTCGGGCGTGGCCGCGCGCGCCGGCGTCCCGGTACTGCTCACGCTGCCGTGGGCGCTGCCCGACTCCACGCTTCAGACGCTGAACGCCTACAACATCCACAACACGTACGTCGCGGGCGGCGCGGGCGCCGTCAACGACTCCGTGGTCCTCGCGCTGCGCACTCGCGGAGCCTGCGGCAGGCTCGCGGGCGGTGACCGCTACGGCACCGCCACGGCGCTGGGCGGGTACGCGCTCACGCACGGCTTCGTGCCTGCCAACGTGATCGTCACCACCGGCGAGAACTTCCCTGACGCTCTCGTGGCCGGCGCGGTGTCCGCTCAGGCGGCTGCGCCCGTCGTGCTCACGAGAAGCGGCGAGCTTCCCTCCGCGACCGCAGACTACCTGGGCACGCACGCTTCGGAACTGCACGGAGCGACGCTCGTGGGCGGCTCCGGCGCGATCTCGCCGGACGTCGCTGTGGCTATATCGCAGTACTTGCACTAGGGGGCTGACGCCGCTCGCGGCCTGCGGGGGCCCGCGCGAGCGCAGGCGTCAAGGAGATAAGAGGGGCCCGGCCGGACGTGAGTCCGGCCGGGCCCCTCGGCACGTACTGGCCGATTGCGGCGAAGCCTACTTGGCCGCGAGCAGCAGGAGCACGGGCACCAGCAGAAGCGCCAAGATGTTGACGACCTTGATCATAGAGTTGAGGGCCGGGCCGGCGGTGTCCTTGTAGGGGTCACCCACGGTGTCGCCCGTGACGGCGGCCTTGTGAGCGTCGCCGCCCTTCTTGTGCAGGGCCCCGTTGTGATCGGTGAAGCCGTCCTCGATGAGCTTCTTCGCGTTGTCCCAAGCGCCGCCGCCGCTGGTCATGGAGATGGCGACGAACAGGCCGGACACGATAGCGCCCACGAGCACTCCGCCCAGGATGGTCGCGGACTTCTCGCCTCCGATCACGAAGGCTAGGGCCACGATGATGACCGGCGTGAGCACCGGGATGAGGGCCGGGATGACCATCTGGCGAAGCGCCGACTTGGTCACGAGGTCCACCGTGGAGGCGTAGTTGGGCTTGCTCGTGCCCGCCATGATGCCGGGGTCGTTCTTGAACTGGTTGCGCACGTCCTCGACGACCGCGCCGGCGGCCCTGCCCACCGCCTGCATCGCGAAGGACGCGAACAGGAACGGCAGCGCGGCGCCGATGAACAGGCCCACGATCACGAACGGGTTCGAAAGGTCGAAGGTCACGTGCATGCCGCCCTCGGCCAGCTTGCGGGTGAACTCGGCGAACAGGACGATCGCGGCGAGAGCGGCCGAGCCGATCGCGTAGCCCTTGGTGACGGCCTTGGTGGTGTTGCCCACGGCGTCGAGCGCGTCGGTGACGGTGCGCACGTCTTCGGGCAGCTCGGCCATCTCGGCGATGCCGCCCGCGTTGTCCGTGACCGGGCCGAAGGCGTCGATCGCGACGACGATGCCGGCCATCGAGAGCATGGACAGCGCCGCGACGCCGATGCCGAAGATGCCCACGAGGCCGCCGCCGGCGAGCAGGTAGGCGACGACGATCGCGATCGACGATCACGATGATCGGCAACGTGGTGGACTGCATGCCCACCGCGAGGCCCTGGATGACGTTGGTGCCGGCGCCGGTGACGGAAGACTCGGCGATGGACTTGACCGGCTTGAAGCGGTGGACGTGTAGTAGTCGGTGATGAACACCATGGCCACGGTCACGAGCGATGCCGATGATCGCGCACAGGTAGATGTTCAGGCCGCGGGAGTGACGTTCTGCGCGCGCAGGAGTCCATCATGCGCATCGTGATCGGATAGAACGGATCAGCGCGAGCATCGCCGAGGACCACAGGCCCTTGTAGAGCGCGCCCATGATCGAGCCTTTGCTCTTACGCACGAAGAAGGTGCCGATGATCGAGGCCACGATGGAATCGACGCGAGGTCGAGCGGGCACGCCGATGGCGGGCAGGTAGACGAGCTCGCCCACGCGTTGGATCCGAGCGTGGGGTCCGTGACCGTGGCCGCGAACGCCTGAAGGTCACGACGCCCAGCACCATCGTGGCCACGACGGTGACGACGTAGGTCTCGAAGAGGTCGGCGGCCATGCCGGCGCAGTCGCCCACGTTGTCGCCCACGTTGTCGGCGATGACGGCGGGGTTGCGCGGATCGTCCTCGGGGATGCCCGCCTCGACCTTGCCGACGAGGTCGGCGCCCACGTCGGCGGCCTTCGTGTAGATGCCGCCGCCGAGACGCGCGAACACCGAGATGAGCGAACCGCCGAAGCCGAGGCCGATGAGCGCGGCCGGGTCGGGAACAGCGCGTAGAAGCCCGCGATGGACAGGATGCCGAGGCCGACGACGAACAGGCCGGTCACGGTGCCGGACTCGAACGCGACGTTGAGCGCCGGGCCGAGACCGCCGCGCGCCGCCTCGGCAGTGCTTGCACGTTGGCGTGGACGGAGATGTCATGCCGATGTAGCCGGCGAGCCGCGGAGGCGAGCGCCGCCGACGAGGAACCCGACCGCGGTCTGCCACAGTCAGGAACACCGCGAGAAGGATCGCGATGACGACGGCGACGATGCGGATGGTCGTGTCCTGCCGCTTGAGATACGCGATCGGCGCCCTCTTCGATGGCGGTCGCAGATCTCCTTCATGCTTGTCGTTACCGGCGGGTAACCGTTGATGCGCACGATCAGGAACGCGGCGTACGCGAGCGCGACGACGCCGGCTCCCAACGCCATGAACAAAGCGATCTGGCTCGTGGCCATGGTCCCTCCCGTTGCGAATGCGCGGGGGGCAGACGGCCACAGCGCCGTTCCCCTGCCAGAAACCCCCGCTCCCCGAAGTCGCGCACATGATAGCAGAGGAATCCGGCCTGGAATGGCGATGGATTTGCTTTAGTGCGGCAGAGGAATGGGGCACGAGGCGCGGCCAAGATATGTTGGCACCGTGAGCCGTGACCTCCATACTCCTTGCATGAGCGAGCATCACGAACACGCCGGACCGGCACCGGCCGAGGATGCGGAGCGGCAGCGGGACCCGGACGAGACGCCCGACCCCGATGATGCCCCCGACCCGCTCGGTCTGCCCAAGTCCATCTTCGCCCGCGCGGCGTTGGCGCTCTTCGCGGTGTTTTGGATAGTTGCCGTGATCATGTTGTTCATACAGGGCGCTAGATGAACCTATTCGGACGCAAGAAGAAGACCCCGGTCGAGGCCGCGCTGGAGCTCAAGCTCGCCGCGCCCAAGACGCCCGCCGAAAAGGCCGCGCAGCCTCAGCAAGCCGCCGTCCCTTCTGCCGAGGTCGTCCCGGGGCCCACCCTGCAGCCGCCGCCTCCGATGCCCGAACCTTCCGCGCCCGCGCCGGTGTCTTCGACGCCGGCCCCTTGGGCGCCGGCGACCAGGCCCGATGAGGCCGCGCCTCCCGTCTCGAGCCGGATCGTCGCCGCGCCCACGCCGCCGGCCGCACGCGCGCAGTCGGACACGCCCCAGATCGCGTGGGCGCCGGCGCCGGCGCCGCCGGAGACCCTGGCGTACCAGCCGGCCGCTGCGCCGGAGGCCGCGCCCGCGCCCTCGGCGGAGGCCGCCGCGCCTGCGGCGCCCGAGACGCCCGCGCCGCTGCCAGCCGAGCCCGCACCGGTCGCCGCCGCCGCACCCGCACCCCCGCCTTCTCCTGCCGAGGTGTCGCCCCTCGCGCCGCCGCCGGTCCCGCCCACCCCCGCCGCCCCCCCCATCCCTGCGTCACCGCCGCTACTGCCCGCGGTCTCGTCGCAGACGGGACTGAGGAGCACGACTTCCTATCAGCAGTCACGGGGCACGGCTCCCGAAGCGAACCACGAGCCCGCCGGTCCCGGCGCGGTCATCGCCGGGCCGCCGGCACCGCCCGCGCCCGAGGTCGTGGACGGCTGGGACGACATCCCGCCAACCGGGTCCGCCGCCGCGGCCGAGGCCAAGCTGGCCAAGAAGCGGTTCCCCCTGTTCTCGCGCAAGCCCAAGGCGGAACCTGCCGAGCAGCAGCCGGCGGAGCCCGAGCCCACTCTGTATGAGACCGCCACAGCGGCCGGCACTGGCACCGTTGCCGAGACGGGGGCCCCCGCCGAGGCTACGGTCGAGGCGGCGGCGGCTGCGGAGGTCACGCCGGCACCGCTCGCTGCGTCACCCGCGCCGGTAGCGGCCGCACCCGAGCCGGTGGCGCCCCCGGTGCCGGAGCCGGTCGCAGCCGCGGCGCCGGAGCCCGAACCCGCGGTCCGGCCGGTCGCCCCGCCGATTCCGGAACCAGTCGCGCAGGCGCCCGCGGCCGAGCCGGAGCCCGTCGTGGTACCCGGCCAGCGCCGGCCGCACCGGAACCCGAGCCCGTGGCTGAGGCGCTGCCGCCGCAGCGCGCGTCCGAGCCCGCGGCTCCGACACTCCCTGAACCTGTCGCGGAAGCACCCGCGCCCGCTCCGGTGCCGGCCGTGCCGGCGGAGCCGGAGCCGGTGACGGAGAAGCTCGCCGAGCCCCCGATCGCACCCGTCCCCGAGCCGGTCGCCGCGGTCGTCGTGGAGCCCGAACCGGAGGCCGCCGCACCCGCGCCGGAACCCGTGGCCGAGGCGCCCGCCCCCGCCGCGCCCGCGTGGGAGCCCGCGCCCGCGACGGTCCTTCCCATGGTCACGACCGAGACGGAACCAGCGGCGGCGCCCGAGCCTGAACCCGAGGCGCCTGCCGTGGCAGCGTTCGCCGCTGCCCCTGACGCCGAAGAGCGCGAAACGGCCGCCGCCTCGGCACCGGCCAGGGCTGCCAAGCCAAAGAAGGGGATCGCCGCGCTGTTCGCGCGCAAGCCCAAGAAGGGCGAAGCGCCTGTGGAGGCCGCGGCGGAGCCCGAGGTCCCGGTCACGCCGCCGCAGATCGAAGAAGGGCAGATCGTCGCGGTGCGCGAGGAGCAGCTTGCGGTCGAAGCCCCGGCTCCGGCGGCGACCCGCCGTGCTCGCAGGAAGGGGGCGGGCGGCCTGTTCGCCCGCAAGCCCAAGCCGGGCGCGCCGGTCGTCGAGAAGCAGGGGCGCGCCGGCGCAGGCGGAACCCGTGATCGCAGCCCCCGAACCCGTCGCCGAGGTCGAAGCTCCGATTCGGCCCGAGCCCCTGGTGGCGGCCGTCGAGGTCGCAGCTGCGCCCGAGCCCGTGACCCCCGCGGTCACCGCGCCCGAGCCGATCTCCGAGCCTCCTGCGCAGGTAGCAGCCGAGCCCGAGCCCGAGCCCGCTCCCGCCTTGTCCGCCACGGAGGCCGTGGCGGCGGCGATGGCGGCGCAGGCTGCCGAGGAGTCGCGCGTCGCGTCGAAGCGAGGACGCAAGGCCAAGCCCAAGCGCGCGATGCCGGCATTCCTCCAGCGCAAGCCCAAGAAGGTGCCCGCGCTGCCCGTGGTGGAGGAGGAGCCGGTCGTACCGGCTCAGGCTGCCCCGTCGCTGGACGAGGAGCCCGCGATCGCCGCGTACGCTCCCGCCGCCGTCGAGGCCCCGGCCGCGGCCCAGGACACCGAGTTCGAGGAGGCACTCCCGGCACCCGTTGCCGCCCCGGTGGCCAAGCCCAAGCGCGGCCTCGCGAACCCGTTCAAGCGCAAGCCCAAGAGGACCGCGATTCCCTCGCTGGACGAGGAGCCCGTGACCGCCGCGTACGCGCCCGCCGCCATCGCGGCACCGGCCGCGGCCCAGGACACCGAGTTCGAGGAGGCGCTCCCGGTACCCGTTGCCGCCCCGGTGGCCAAGCGCAAGCGCGCCGATCAGCAACCCGTTCAAGCGCAAGCCCAAGAAGGCCGCGATCCCCGCGCTGGACGAGGAGCCCGCGATCGCCGCGTACGCGCCCGCCGCGGAGATGGACCTCGGCGAGGCGCTCCCGGCACCCGTTGCCGCGCCCGCGGCCAAGCCCAAGCGCGGCCTCGCGAACCCGTTCAAGCGCAAGCCCAAGGGCAAGGCCGCCTACGTGCCGCCTACCCCGTCAACGGAATGGGCCGAGGCCCAGGCCCCTGCGCCGGACGCCGCTGCTGCGGCCGCTGCCGCGGCCGCTGCAGAAGCCGCCGCGGTCCTCGAGGCCCCGCCGGTCGAGACCCCGGCCGCTCCGGCGCCGGCGCTTCCCGAGGGAGCCGCCTGGGTCCGTCAGCCGTCGCCCGCGAAACCCTCCGCGGTGCCCGCCGCGCCTGCGCAGCCCGCCCCCGCGCCCGCGGCCGCGCAGCCCGCGCCCGCCCCAGTCGGTCGCGGCCTACTCCCCGCCGCCGGCCGTGGAGATGCCGGCCCCGCAGGCGCCGTCGGCGCCGATCCCGCAGGCGCCTGCCGCTCCGGTGCAGCCTGCCCCCGGCGCGAGCTGGACCATGCCCATGCCCGTCGTCGAGCCCGCGGCTCAGCCAGGTCGCACCGATCTGCCGATGGTGGGCAGCGCGCCGGTCGTCATGCCTGGTCCCGCCACGCCCTCGGCACCTCCCGGCTACCAACAGCCGGCTGCCATGCAGCCCTCGGCACCCGTCCCGGCGCCCGCCGCGCCCGCGCCGGTGGGCAGGGTCTCGGCTCAGGCCGCCGCGATCGCCGCTGCCGCTGCCGCTGCTGCCTCCCGCGCCCCGGCCGCCCACGCCCCCGCGCCCAAGCCGTCGCCCACCGTGACCCTCAGGTCCCTGTTCTCGCTCACCGGCGACCGCCCCGACGGGCAGCCCAACGCGACCTTCGGCGAGATCGCCGAGTTCATGGGGCCCAAGCTGGGCCAGCTCGAGAAGGCGGAGATCCCCGTCACGATCCAGCCGTTCGATCCCCGGACCGCCGAGGCGCCCGACGAGCAGGCCGCGCCGGGGACCGTGTTCAAGGTGCTCGTGCCGGAGGACTACGAGAAGGCCGCGCGCAAAGCGCTGTCCAAGCCCATCGTCACCGACGTCGAAGCGGCGGAGAAGCGGCGTTCGCGCTTGTTCGCGCTCGGCGCGGCGGTGATAGTCCTGGGCGCGTGCGGGCTGTTCCAGCTCGTCTACTTCTGGTGGGTCTTCCTCCGGTGAGCCGAGAGACCCAGGCCCAATACGACGAGGAGTACGGCGAAGGGGTCGTGGACGATCCCGACGCTTTGGAGCGTGCCGAAATGGAGGCCGCCGGCATCCGGCCCTCGGCCACGGCGCCGGAGCGCCCCATCGAAGGCCGGGTCGTCCCCGTGTTCTCCACGCCCGCCACCGGGATGTTCAGCGCGTATGAAGAAGCCACGCTCTCGATCGACCCCGTCGCCGACGCGCTGCGCGCCGAGGGCATCGATTACGTGCTCGAGCCGTACGACCCGCGCGCGGCGATCCGCTCCATCTACTCGATCGATCTTCCCGCGGTCGTTCAGCGTCTCCGTCCCCGAGAAGGACGCCGAGCGCGCCCGGTCGGTCGTCGCCAGGGTGATGAGCGAGGTCCCGGAAGGCGAGATCGTCGGGCCCGACGACGACGAGGCACCGGATACCGACTGAAGGGCGCTCAGCGCCCGTTGCCCGCCTGCGACCTCGCCCGAACGGCAGGGCACGGTAAACTCTCACGGATGGACGTCGTAGCCTACATAGCACTCGGGTCCAACCTGGGCGACCGCCTTGCCGCCTTCGGCGAGGCGCTCAGGACCATCTCCACCCTGCCCGGCACGCATGTGCTCGCGGTGTCTCAGGCGTACGAGTCCGAGCCCGCGGGGGTCCAGGCGGGCCACCCCCCGTACGCGAACGCGGTGGCCAAGCTGCGCACCGGCATGCAGGCCATGAACCTCCTGGGCTGGCTGCAGGATATCGAGGAGCAGATGGGCCGCCGCCCCGTCTCGGACCCCGCCCGCGCGGCGACCGAGCCGCGGACAATAGACCTCGACCTGCTCCTCTACGACGAGGAGGAGTGGGACTCCGAGCACCTCGTGCTCCCGCACCCGCGCATGAAGGGCCGCGCGTTCGTCATGCGCCCGCTGGCCGAGGTTGGACCCGACATGACGTGGCCCGACGGCTCCCCGCTCACGAGGTCCCAGGTCCTGGCCGCCGTCGCCGGTCCCATCACGAGCGCGCTGGGTCCCATCCCCGGGTTCGAAGACGAGACCGTCATGCCGGATTCCGTGGTCCTTCCCGGCGAACCGGCCGGCGATTGGGTGGAGCTCGCGATGCTTCCGCGCTTCGCCCCGGAGCGCAACCCGGACATGGACATGCTGTTCGTCGAGACCGTCCTCGGCGAGGCTGGATCCCGTACATGTGGGACCCGCACGGCCCCACCGAGGGCTTCAATCCGTGGGGCGTCCGGCCCACGCTGCGCCTGCTCGTGCCCGCCTCCGAGGCGGAGCATGCGACGCGCGTCGTCGCCGCGGTGACCCGCGCGCCCATCCAGTGGCCCGACGACCTGGGCGAGGAGGAGTGATCGTGTCCCCCTTGGTCATCCGAGTCATCGGAGCGGTGCTCATCCTCGCAGGTGTCAGCCTCATCGCCGCTCATAGAAGGCTGGGCGCCTGGGCGCTAAAGACGCGCGGCGAACAGCCGACACAAGAAGGGGAGCCCCGTGGCTACGGCGCCGCCTTCATGGTCGCAGGCGACGTCCTGATCGCCGTCGGGGTCATCCTGGTGCTCGGGTTGTTCCCGGCGCCCTGACAGGAAGGTTCATATGTTCCCCCGCACCCGCACGCTCGCAACGCTCGTGGCCCTGGCCGCGGCGGCCACCCTGTGGCTGTCGTCCGCGGCGCCCGCGATGGCCGCCGCCTCGGCCATCGGCGACGGGCCCAAGGTCGCGTTCCTGCTCGAGTGCCCCTCGGCTCGGGCCAAACTGGTCAAGGAGCTGGGCGTCACCGCCGCGCAGCTCAAGGCCGCCAACGCGATAGCGGTGGCCCTAGACCTGTCGCAGGTCCGGATGCTGCGCGACAGCAATGTGCGCATGTCCACGATGGCCACCGGCTCCGCCGCGGCTCGTGCCGAGGTCACGAACTACAACGCCGCCCTGGACAAGAGCGAGAACGACGCGCTGCCGAAGGTTGCGGCGGCGTTCGGCAAGCCCGAGGCCGAGGTGCGTGCCGCGATGCAGACCGCGTGGGCCGAGCAGGTCGTGCGTGCGCAGGAAGCCGCCCAGTACAACCAGGTCAACTCCGCTCTGGGTGTGAAGTCGTACCGGATCTTGGCCACGAGCTTTCGGCGAGGCCACCGAACTCAACGGCTACGTGGGCGTCGCGCTACCCGACAAGTACGTGAAGTTCGCGTCGCTAGGCTGGCGCACCAGCATCCCCACCCAGTACCAGAAGGCGTACCCGGCCAGCATCTCCGGGGGCTGGGCCGTGGCGCTGCAGTACCAGGGGCACGAGGTCGCGAACGCCAAAGTCTGGGATTGCGGACCATGGAATCTGGATGACAACTATTGGAACGCCGCAAACGATCCTGTCCGGCCTCGTCGCCTGGCCCGAGACCTACCCCAGGGCATGCCGGAGGCGACGGCGGCCTACTTCGACGGTTACAACGGGGGCTACGACTTCTATCCGAGCGGGCCACGCAAGACCAACGGCGCTGGTATCGACCTGCTCCCGCTCGCGGTCAAGGGACTGGGCGGGGATCCGGACCAGGGCTTCAAGGATTGGGTGGATGTGTGGTGGCTATGGGAGCCCGGGTCGTCCATCCCGCCCGTGAACACGAACCGGATCGCCGGCGTGGATCGCTACGGCACGTCAGAGCTCCTCATGGACAAGCAGTTCCCGAAGGGAGCGCCCGCTATCGTGCTGGCCACCGGCGCCAACTACCCGGATGCCCTCTGCGGCGCGCCGCTGGCCAGCGCGTACAAGGGGCCGCTGCTGCTCATCGATCCCAAGCTCGGCATCACGATGGACCTGTACAACAGGTTCAAGACATGGACCGGCCTGAAGAAGGTCTACATCCTGGGCTCGTCGTCCGTGGTGGCCACCTCGGTCGCCAATTCCATGGCAGGCCTGCCGAGCAAGCCCACGGTCACGCGGCTGGACGGGGTGAACCGCTACGAGACGTGCGCAAAGATCGCCGAGGCGATCGAGGCCACGACCGGTGCCGTGGACAAGATGGTCGTCGCCACTGGTGAGAACTACCCCGACGCTCTCTCTGTCGGACCCCTCGCGGCGACCCGCAAGTGGCCGATCATCCTGGTCACACCAGGAGGCATGCCCGCGCGAGTGGCCCAGGCCGTGCGCACGATCAAGCCCGCCGGCACGCTGATCGTCGGCGGCACGGGCGCCGTTAGCCAGCGCGTGCAGGACACCGTGCCCTCGCCGCTCCGCCTGGCAGGGTCGAATCGCTGGGAGACCAACGTCGCCGTGGCGGGCTATGCCGCGCGTCAGGGCTCCACGTTCAACTACGTGGGCGTCGTGAACGGCGTAGGCTACGCGGACGCACTGTCGGCCGGCGCGTATCTGGGCAAGCTCTCGGCCATCGAGCTGCTTGTGGAGAAGAACAGCATCCCGATGGTCACCTACAAGATCCTGTCGGCGCGCCGCGAGTATGTGCGCAACTGCGACATCATCGGTGGCACGGCTGCGATCAACGCCTTCACCGAGGCGAACCTGCGTCTGATCATGCGGCCTTAGATCCGCCATCTCAGCATCGTTCAGGCAGGCCGCCCTCGGGTGGCCTGCCTGCTATAATCGCCCCCTCTAGTCAGGCGCCCAAAGGCGCCGACCGGACCGGGCGCGGGGCCCGGCGCCGGGGCTATCCGCCCCGGAGCACGCCGCCGCACGAAGCTCGGCCGGTACGGCACGACGGGAAGGAGACCGACCGTGAGCACCGCTATCCCCTTCGACCCAGACCGTCCGGTCACGACCGCGACGCTGCGAGCGATGAAGGCCGCGGGCAGGCCCATCGCCATGATCACCGCGTACGACGCGAGCGGCGCGCGCATCGCCGAGGCCGCCGGCGTGGACGTGATCCTCGTGGGCGACTCCATGGGCAACGTCGTGCTGGGCTTCGATTCCACCCTCCCCGTGACGCTCGACGACATCCTGCGCGCGACGGGCGCGGTCACGCGCGTGACCAAACGCCCGATGGTCGTGGGTGACATGCCGTTCATGACCTTCCAGGTCACCGCCGAGGAAGCCATGCGCAACGCCGGCCGCCTCATGGCCGAAGCCGGCGCCCAGTCCGTGAAGGTCGAGGGCGGCGTGGAGATCGCTCCCACCGTGGCCCGCATGGTGAACGCCGGCATCCCGGTGATGGGGCACATCGGCCTGACCCCGCAGTCGGTGCACGAGTTCGGCGGCTTCAAAGTGCAGGCCCGCGAGACCGCCGCCGCGCTCAAGCTCATCGACGACGCGCGCGCGCTCGAGGAAGCGGGCGCGTTCGCGGTCGTGCTCGAGTGCATCCCCGCCGAGCTCGCGCAGATCGTCACCGCCGAGGTGGGCATCCCCACCATCGGCATCGGTGCGGGGCCGCACTGCGACGGCCAGGTGCAGGTGTTCCACGACGTACTGGGCCTCGGCGGCGACTTCACGCCCAAGCACGCGCGCCGATATGCCGAGGCCGGCGCCGTGATGCGCGAGGCCATCACCTCGTACGTGTCCGACGTCCGTGACGGGACCATGGTCGAGGAGTCCAACTGCTCGCACATGGAGCCGCGCGTGGTCACCGAGCTCGACTCGGCTCGCGGAAGCGCCAAGGCGCCGCGCCGCGCCGGGGAGGCCTGAGCCTCGCGTGGAGCGCATCACTTCCAAGGAAGAGACGCGGCAGACGATCGGGCCGTCGCGTCGTGACGGCAAGACGATCGCGCTGGTGCCCACGATGGGCGCCCTGCACGAGGGCCACCTGACCCTCGTGCGGGCCGCGCGCTCTCGCGCCGACATCGTGGTGGTCTCGATCTTCGTGAACCCCACGCAGTTCGGGCCCGACGAGGACCTGGACGCCTACCCGCGCGACCTCCCGCGCGACCTCGAGCTCCTGGATGCCGAGGGTGTGGACGTCGTGTTCACGCCCAATCCCGACTCGATGTACGCCCCGGACGCACAGGTGACGGTGGATCCCGGCCCGCTCGCGGACGTCCTCGAGGGGTCCATCCGGCCCGGGCACTTTCGAGGGGTCGCCACCGTCGTGGCCAAGCTCTTCGCCATCGTGGGGCCCGACCTCGCCTTCATGGGCGAGAAGGACTACCAGCAGTTGCTCGTCGTGAAGCGCATGGTCACCGACTTGGACCTCGCGGTCTCCGTGGTGGGCGTGCCCACCGTGCGCGAGGTCGACGGCCTGGCGCTCTCATCGCGCAACGCGTACTTGAGCCCCGAGCAGCGAGGCGTGGCCCCGGTGCTCTACCACGCGCTTCACGAGGCCCAGCGACTTGCCGAGCGCGGCCAAGCGGACCCGGCACGTCTCGAGGCCGCGATGGCGGAGGTCCTTGCGTCTCGCCCGGAGGCCGAGGTCGATTACGCCGTGGTGCGCGACGCGGCCAGGCTGGCACCGGTGGAGCGCCTCGAGGAAGGGCGGCCCGCTCGGGCGCTCATCGCGGCGCGCGTGGGCCCTGCGCGTCTCATCGACAACGCCGCGGTGGCTCTGGGTGACCTAGCCCCCGAGTGGCAACGGGCGGTGATACCCGGCGCCTAGGGGTTTGACCGGCGAGTCCTTACCGCGTGTCAGAGGTAAGGAGTATCATCGCAGGTAAGGAATGGAGCCTGTCATGCGATACACCGCCAAGGTCACGAGCAAAGGCCAGATAACGATACCTGCCGAGGTCCGGCGCGCCCTGGAGCTGGAGCCCGGCGCCAGCGTCGCGTTCGAGCTGGAGGAGGGCTCAGCACGCATCCAGCGCGCGCGTTCGATCGTGGAGATCGCCGCGGAGTTCCGCGCCAAGACGCCGCTGCGCAAGCCGGAAGGCGTTGACGAGAAGGAAGCCATCGCCGCGTACATCAGGAAGCGCTGGGAGGAGAACCCGCCGGGGGACACCCTGTGGCTGTGCCGCGCCGGACGGCCGGGCGAAGACGGGCGAGGGCCACTGATGGCCAAGTACTTCGACACGAATGCGGTCCTCGCGCTGTATCGGGACGACTCGCCCTTTCAGATCCTGCAGGTCACTGAAGCGCTCCAGCAGGCCGCGCACTGCGGCGAGCAGTGCATCGTCGCGGAATCCGTGGTCGCAGAGCTCTTCTGGGTCTTGGAGGGCATGTACGGGGCACCGCGACAGCTGGCCGTGGACATGGTCCGCAACACTCTCGAAGCCGCGGAGATCGACGGCCTGGGATCCCGACCTCGCCGCAGCATCGCTCGACCTCATGGAGAGAGAGCCGAGACTGGACCCGGTAGACGGGATCTTGGCAGCTCGTTCGTCGGTCGAAGGCGCCGAGATACTGACGTTCGACGGCCGGCTGACGTGAGTCGATCGAAAGGGAAGTATGAACGCCCCCGACGCGCAGGTACCCGGCCCGGCCGCCCAGCAGGCGGCGATCCGCGAGCTCGCGCGCGAGCGCGACGCCGTGATCCTCGCGCACAACTACCAGCGTCCCGAAGTCCAGGACGTGGCCGACTTCGTGGGCGATTCCCTGGGCCTGTCCAGGCAGGCGGCGGCCACCGGCGCGAAGGTCATCATCTTCGCCGGGGTCCACTTCATGGCCGAGACCGCCTCGATCCTGGCGCCCGACAAGACGGTGGTGCTCCCGGAGTATCGCGCGGGCTGCCCCATGGCCGACATGATCACGCCCGACATGCTCTCCGAATGGCGCGACCGCTACCCCGGCGTCCCCGTCGTCACCTATGTGAACTCCTCGGCCGACGTCAAAGCGCTGTCGGACGTGTGCTGCACGAGCGCCAACGCGGTCGCCGTCGTTCGCGCGCTGGGCGCGGACCGCATCATCTTCGCGCCGGACCGCAACCTGGCCGCCTGGGTGGGCGCGCAGCTGCCCGAGGTGGAGATCATCGCCTGGCCGGGGTTCTGCCCCACGCACGAGCGTGTGGAGCCCGCGACGGTCCGGCACGCGGCGTCGGAGCACCCTGGTGCCGAGGTCCTCGTGCACCCCGAGTGCCGTCCGGAGGTCACCGCTCTCGCGACAGCCGTGCTCTCGACGAGCCAGATGATCCGCTGGGTCGCCGAGTCCTCGGCCACGGAGTTCGTGATCGTCACCGAGCAGGGCCTGCTGCACGGGCTGTCCAAGGCGGCGCCCGGCAAACGTTTCTACGAGCTGGATCCGCCGCTCGTCTGCCCCAACATGAAGCGCACCACGCTGGACAGCGTCGAGCGCGCGCTCGCCACCATGGAGCCGGTGATCTCGGTGCCGGAGGAGACGCGCGTCGCCGCGCTGGCCGCGGTCCAGCGGATGGTGGAGATCGCGTGAGAGCGGCAAGGCCGGACCCGCTGCCGGGCGAGACGCTGCCGCCCCCGCTCTCGCGCCGGCACCTGCTCGAGTTCGACACGGGCAAGCTGCCCTCGCGGCGTGCCGACGTGCTCGTGATCGGCGCGGGGATCGCCGGCCTCGTGGCGGCGCTGTTCGCGGCGCGCGAGGGGCTGGCGGTGGACCTCGTGACCAAGGGCCACGTGGGCGAGTCGGCCACGTGGCTCGCGCAAGGCGGGATCGCCGGCGCCATCGGAGCCACCGACTCGGTGGACCTCCACTTCAAAGACACGCTCGTGGCGGGCGCCGGCCTGTGCGACGAGGACGTAGTGCACGCCTTCCTCGCCGAGGCCCCCGAGGCGCTCGAGCGCCTCGCCGCCTCGGGAGTGCGGTTCGACCTCACCGCGACCGGCGAGATCGACCTGGCCCGCGAAGGCGGCCATTCGCTCCCGCGCGTGATGCACACCGGAGACGCCACGGGCGCCTCCATCCAGAACGCGCTGTCGCGCATCGTGCGCGTCACGCCCAGCATCGTCATCCACGAGGAGCGCTGCCTGGCCGAGATCCTGACCTCGAGCGCCGCGGCCGCGGGCGCGCTGTTCCTCACTGGGCAGGGCGAGATCGTCGCGCACCGCGCCGATGCGGTCGTCCTCGCCACCGGAGGAGTGGGGCAGGTCTTCCGCGTCACCACGAACCCGGTAGTGGCCACGGGCGACGGCGTCGCCGCGGCCTGGCGGGCCGGCGCGACCATCGCCGACCTCGAGTTCATGCAGTTCCATCCTACGGCGCTGGACTCGGCCAGCAGTCCCAAGTTCCTCATCACCGAGGCGTTGCGAGGTCAAGGCGCCTGGCTGCTCGACTGCGACGAACGCCGCTTCATGCTGGACTTGCACCCCATGGCCGAGCTCGCGCCCCGCGACATCGTGTCGCGCGCGATCGAGACCGTGATGGAGCGCTGCCATAGGCCCAACGTCTGGCTCGATGCCCGGCACATAGGCCGTGAGGTGCTCGAAGCGCGCTTCCCCACGATCTTCGAGCAGTGCTCCAAAGCCGGATACGACCTGTCCACGGACCTCATCCCGGTGGCCCCGGCAGCGCACTACATGTCGGGCGGCGTGCGCTGCGACGCTCACGGCCGTACCTCGATCCGCGGCCTGTACGCCTCCGGCGAGGTGGCCGCGACGGGTCTGCACGGCGCCAACCGGCTCGCGAGCAACTCACTGCTGGAGGGCCTCGTCGGGTCGCGCAGGGTAGTGCGCGCGCTCGCCACCGACCGCGCCGCGGGGGTCGCCGAGGCGCGCGTGGTCTCCGAGCCCCAACCGCGCCCGACGGCGCTCAAGGCGATAGCTCGCCTCGAGGAGCTGCAGTGGCTCATGAGCCGTCACGTGGGGGTGCGGCGCGACGCGCAGGGCCTGGCGCAGGCGGCCTCGGCCCTTGGGGACATGGCGGCGGTCCTGTACATGCCGGCCACGGACCGCACCGAGCTAGAGCTCCAGAACCTGGTCACCGTCGCCAACCTGCTCACGGCTGCCGCGCGCCGCCGCGAGGAGAGCCGAGGCGCTCACTACCGCGAGGACTTCCCCGCGCGCGACGACGAGCGGTGGCGGGTGCACGCCCTGTGGACGCGCGGCCGCCCCGTGGCCGAGGAGCCGGTGCACCTCCTGCCCGCGAACTCGTGACCTGCGCGGCAAGGGTATCCTCCTAACCATGAGCGCTTTCAACGGAAACCGGCAAACCGGCGCCGGCCCCATCGAACCGCCCCCGGCGGACGACCTGATCGCCCTGGCACTGGCCGAGGATCTGGGCAGCGACCCCGGCCTATGCCGTCCGGGAGAGATCCTGGGCGGCATCTTGTTGCGCAACGATCCCACGACCGCGTCCACCATCCCGCCGCGCACGCCGTTCGCCGGGCGCATCGTCGCGCGCCACGCGGGCGTGGTGGCGGGGCTGCCCTACGCGGCGCGGACGTGGGAGCTGTTGGGCGAGCTCGCCGACCATCCCGGCCGCGTCACCTTCCTCGCGGAGGTGCCCGACGGCGCTCACGTGAGCGCGGGCTCCACCCTGGCCACGGTGACCGGACCTGCCGAGGTCGTGCTCGCGGGCGAGCGCACCGCACTCGACTTCGTGATGGTGCTCTCCGGTATCGCGACGGAGTCGGCCAGGTGGCAGCACTCGGCCAACGCGGCGTCGCATGGACGCATGCGCGTGACCGACACCCGAAAGACGGTCCCCGGCCTGCGCGCGCTGTCCAAGTACGCGGTGGCCCTGGGCGGCGCCACCAACCACCGCATGGGTCTTTGGGACATGGTGCTCGTCAAGGACAACCATCTGCGCTGCGCCGGCTCGGTGACGGCCGCGGTGGCGGCGGCGCGCGCGGCGAGACCGGACCTCGAGGTGGAGGTCGAGGCCGACACGCTCGACCAGGCCGCCGAGGCCGCGGCCGCGGGTGCCGACGTCGTGCTCCTCGACAACATGGACGACACGATGCTCGCGATAGCGGTGGACGTCGTGCGCCACGCCGCCGCCGATGCGCGGCGCACGTGCGTGATCGAGGCGTCCGGCGGCATCACTTTCGAGCGTCTGCCGGCGCTGGCCGCGGCGGGTGTGGACCGCGTGAGCACCTCGGCACTGACGATGGCCCGGCCCCTGGACGTGGGGCTGGACGGCGGCGTGGACGGTGCTGTCTCGCCGTAGCTGCCGCTCCGCCGCCACTCGGCGATTCCCTGGCTCGACCGGCGGCCCCCCGGGTAACTTCTCGCGTGAAGAGAAAGACACACGCGCGGGGCAGGCTGCGAAAGGGCAGCCGGGAGGAGAGGCTCCGCAAGAGGCGCGCCGGAGGGGTGTGCGGCGCACGTGAGGGGTGTCCAGCGATGGACGCGAAGCATCACGGGCGACTCGTGGTCTTCGACCTGATTCCGCAGGACTACATGCGCATCATCGCCTTGTGGTCCCTCATCCCCGCCTACACGTTGTTGGGCGGGTTCCTGGGCTACCTCCTCGACACCCGATTCAACACGCTGCCGCTCTTCACGGCAGTCGGTCTCCTTGTCGCGCTCGTGGTGGGCGTGTGGGACATGTGCCGCCTGCGCGACAAGCTCTTCTGGCAAGAGTCGCCCAAGCCGCGAGATGAGGAGGAGGCGAACCGGCATGGAAGGGGCTGAAGCGGCGGTAGCGACCGAGTGGGCGCCGGTGATCGTGGTCGTGAACCTCGTGTTGGTGGCGGCCGCGCTCGTCGTGGCGGGCTGGTGGCTCGGACGTGGTGAGCTGACCACCGGCACGCCTGGGACGCGCCAGACACTGGGCGAGTTCGTGTTGCGCTACTTCTACGAGCAGGCGGGGCGGGCTCGCAAGGACGATCGGGGCGTGACCATCGTCGCGACGTTCCTCGTGTCGTTCTTCCTGATCATCATCGCGGCCAACCTGGTCGCGTTCCTGCCGGTGCCGCTGCTCAACCGGCCGCCGACCTCGTACTTCTCGATAACCCTGGGTCTCGCGCTGACCTCTGTGATAGGCACGCTGGTGCTCGCCGCGCTGCTGCGCGGCCCGATCAAGGCGCTCAAGCACCTGGTCTGGCCCAACCCGTTGCAGCTCGTGTCGGTGTTCACCGACGTGCTCTCGCTGTCGCTGCGACTCTTCGGCAACATCGCCGGCGAGTACCTCACGGTCCTGCTCGTGACGAGCATCGTCGCCTGGGGCATCCCCCTGGTCCTGCACGTCCTCGGGCTGATCCCGGTCTTCGTGCAGGCGCTCGTGTTCACGCTGCTCACGGCCAGCTTCCTCGCCGAGGCCGTTGCCGAGGAGGAGAAGCACGAGGAGGAAGAGGCCGAGGCGGCCACAGACGGCGCGACGGCGCCGGCCGTGACCTCGGCAGGGGGCGGCGCGATGACGGACGTGACGCCGGCGGGTGAGAGCGCGATGACCCGCGATCGCGGGCCGTCGGGCGACGACGCGATGGTGGCCGAACGCGACCGGGGTGCGACCCGGAGCATGCAGAGTCCTTTGACGTGAACGAGGGGCCGGCGAGTACCGGCCGCAAGGAGGGGTGTGAGATGAACGTCGTCCTGATGGCACTGGTGGCGGCGCTGCCCATCGTGGCAGGCGCGGTGGCGGCCGCATTCGCCATGCGGCGGATCTCGACATCAGCCATTGACGGAATGACCCGCCAGCCCGAGCTCGCGGGCCAGCTGTTCACGGCGATGCTGATCGGTATGGCGCTGGTGGAAGCCCTCGCGATCTACACGCTGGTCGTGACGCTGATCCTGGCAGGGAAGATCGGCAGCTGATCGCGCGCGAGCGCCGGCAGCGTCCGGGTTCGTACGTCGTGAGGGGTGACCGAGATGAGTCTGAACCCGCTTGATCAGATCACCTGGTGGGTGATCGCGATCGTGCCCGTGGTGTTCCTGTTCGTGTTCTTCGCGCTGCGCAAGTGGTTCGTGGCGCCGTACGTGGCCGTGTTGCGCGCGCGGGAGCGCGACGCAAGCGCCGCGGACCAGGACGTGGCCGCGGCGGAGGCGACGCTTGCCGCCGCGCGCGAGCGCGCCGACAAGATCACCGCCGCCGCGAAGGAGCACTGCGACGGGATCGCGGAAGACGCCCGCAAGGAAGCGGACGAGTATCACCGCAGGGTCGTGGAATCCGCCGTGGAGCGATCCGCCGACATCCTTCGCGAGGGCCGCGCCCGGA
Organism: uncultured Coriobacteriia bacterium; assembly: GCA_963768865.1. Classification (GTDB taxonomy): domain Bacteria; phylum Actinomycetota; class Coriobacteriia; order Anaerosomatales; family CAVYJL01; genus CAVYJL01. Next base: position 30,529 of record CAVYJL010000011.1, read on the forward strand.
TCGAGACGCAGCGCGCGGACCTGCGCGAAGGGCTGCGCGTGCAGGCGATGGCCTGCGTCACCGCCGCGTGCGAGCGCACGCTGGGCAAGGCCGATCCGCGCGTCGTGGGCGGGTCTGTGGACCGGGCGCTCGACGCCGCGCTCAAGAGCGAGAGGGGGTGACGTGTCATGGTCGTTGGTGAACTCCTCCACGCGATCGGAGCCACGGTCGTCGAAGACCCGCTGACCTTCCTCGCCGAGGTCGTGCAGTTCGCGATCCTCGTGGGTGTGGGATGGCTGGTGGCCTTCGGCTTGGGCAAGCGTGAGGGCCTGGTCACCAAGATGCTGCGCCAGCGCCGCGAGACGGTCGAGTCGGACCTGTCCGAGGTCGACCAGGCCAAGGCGCGCGTCACCGAGCTTCGAGAAGAGGCGCGGCGCGTGGAGGCCGTCGCTCAGAAGGAGGGCCGGCGCGCGGGCGTCGTGGCCAAGCGCGACGCTAAGGAGATGCTGGCCGCGGAGCGCGAGTCCGCCGACCAGGAGGCCGCAGCGATCGTGACGCGCGCCGAGCAGATGCTCGAGCACGAGAACGAGGAGATGCTCGCGGAGACGCGGCACCGGCTCCTCGAGGTCGTGGCCGGCGCCACTAGGCGCGTGCTCGGCGAGAGCATGAGTCCCGTGGAGCAGCGGTCCGCAGTGCAGCAGGCGGTGCTCCGTGCCGCAGGCGACGGCGGGGATGCGGCCGGCCACGCGGTGGTCGCATGAGCACGGGCACCGACAAGCCCGCCGCCCCGCGGGTCGGGGACGACATCCTGAGCCGCGCGCTGTCGGGCTTCCGGGGCACCGAGGTCGTGCTCCGCACGCGCATGCTGCTCGAGGACAACGTGGTGTCCGCGTTGCGCACGCGGCTGTCCGCGCTTGCGGGCCACGAGGTCACCATCGTCAGGCGCGTGGATCCCCGGATGCCGGAGGGCGCGATCCTGTCGTTCGGTGCCGACCACGACGTCGTCCTGGATCCGGGGACCTCGTGGGTGGACGACCTGGAGCGCACGGTCACGGACGCCGAGACGGGAGGCCGCCTACGCAGCCCGGGCGACACGTATCGGCTCGTGCGCAAGCTCATGGACACAGTGCCGGTGAACGCTCACCTCGAGGACGTGAGCACTACCGGCGTGGTCGTGGAGGTGGGCGACGACATCGCGCGCGTCGAGGGATTGCGCGGCGTCGGGTCCCAAGAGGTCGTCGAATTCGAGAACGGCATCTACGGTGTGGCGTTCAGCCTGGCCAGGACCCAGGTGGGGTGCGTGTTGCTGGGATCGGAGGAGGGGTTGGGAGAGGGTGCCCACGCACGCAGAACAGGTAGAACGCTGTCGGTCCCGGTCGGAGAACAGCTGCTCGGCCGGGTCGTCAACGCGCTCGGCCAGCCGGTAGACGGGCGAACGGCCCCTCCTTCGCTCGAACTCCGGCCGGTCGAGCGCAAAGCTCCCGGAGTCGTGCAGCGCCGGCCCGTGGACACGCCGCTGCACACGGGGACCAAGGTCGTGGACGCGCTGGCCCCTCTGGGCCGAGGCCAGCGCGAGCTCGTCATCGGCGACCGGCGCACCGGCAAGACCACGCTCGCCGTGGACGCGATCCTGAGCCAGCTGGACACGGGCGTGCGCTGCGTCTACGTGGCGATAGGGCAGAAGACCTCGTCGGTCGTGAGGGTGGTCAAGACGCTGGAGGACTACGGCGCCATGGCCTACACGACCGTGGTGCTCGCCACCCCGGGCGAGCCGCCGGCGTTCCGCCACATGGCGCCGTACACCGGCTGCGCGATGGCCGAGTACTTCATGGACAAGGGCCAAGACGCGCTCATCGTGTACGACGACCTCACCAAGCACGCGGTGACATACCGCGAGATATCGGTGCTGCTCGAGCACCCCATCGGCCGTGAGGCGTACCCCGGCGACATCTTCTACGAGCACTCGCGGCTGCTGGAGCGTGCGGCGCGGCTCTCCGAGGAGAACGGCGGCGGTTCGCTCACGGCGATCCCGATCATCGAGACGCAGGCCGGGGATATCTCGGCGTTCATCCCCACCAACGTCGTCTCCATCTGCGACGGCCAGATCTTCCTCGACGCCGGCACGTTCAACGAAGGGCATCGGCCGGCCATGCAAGTGGGGCTGTCGGTCTCGCGCGTGGGCGGCGCGGCCCAGCTGCCGGCGATGAAGAAGGTCGCCGGGCGCCTGCGCGTGGACCTGGCGCAGTACCAGGAGATGGCGCAGTTCGTGAAGTTCGGTGCCGAGGTCGACGAGGCCACCAGGCGCCAGCTCGTGCGCGGAGAGCGCGCACGCGAGCTGCTGCGCCAGGACCTGCACGACTTGCGCACGCCCGCGCAGGAGATCGTGGTGCTGTTCGCCGCGGTGCACGGCCTGCTCGACGACGTGCCGCTGGAGAGGATCGCCGACACCGAGCAGTTGCTGCTCGCCTCCGTGGCGCGCGACTGCCCGGACATCATGGATTCGCTCCGCGACCAGGGAGAACTCCCGGCGGATTCGGAGCCTCGGCTCACGCAAGCCGTGGCGGCGTTCGTTGCGGCGCTGGGAGTGACCGCGGCGGAGCCCTCGGCCCTAGCCGAGGCCGCCGCGGCGCAGGTGCCCGAGGCCGAGGGACGCGAGGCCGGCGAGCCCGAGGCCGGCGAGCCCGAGGACGCCGCGGCAGTCCCGGCGGCGGCCGACACGGACGCCGGCCGGCCGGACGCGCGGGCGTAGGGGAGGTGGCGTCATGCAGCGCATGCGGGAGATGCGGGATCGCATCGAGACCGTGCGGGGCGTGCAGAGCCTCACCAAGGCCCTGTCCACGGTCGCCTCGGCCAAGCTCTCGAAGATATCGGCGCGCGCGCAGGGCGCCAGGGTCTACGCCGACAAGCTGCGCGAGATGACCGACCGCCAGCAGCGCCACCTGATCAGCGCCGGCACCGACCCGGCCGCCGTCTCGACCCTGCTGGCCGTGAAGCCGGAGGTGAAGCGCATCCTGCTGCTGCACCTTGCGGGGGACCGGGGCATGTGCGGCGGCTACAACCTGGCGGTGGACCACCTCGCGGCGGGGATGATGGCCGACTGGCGTGCGGCCGAGGTCGAGGTGTCGGTGATCACCAAGGGCACCTACGGTGAGCGCTTCATGCGCCGTCGCGTGAAGGCGAACGTCCTGGAGGCCAAACCCTGGCCCAGGGAAGGCGTCGTCCCCGACGAGGTCGCCCAGATGACCGGGATGCTCGTGGACGCGTTCCTCGAGGGCCGCGCCGACGAGGTGTGGTGCACGTACACGCGCTTCTACTCGGCGGTCCGCCGTGAGCCGCTGGCGCTGCGGCTCCTGCCGTTCGCGGCCATGGGCAGGCCCGCGCGCGCCGAGGTCGCCGCCGAGTCGGGCGACGCCGATCGCTGGTACTACGAGACCTCGCTCGAGAGCACCGTGCCGGGCCTCGTTGAGCTGGCCGTGCGGGCGGAGATCGAGGACGTCTTGCTCGAAGCGTTCGCCAGCGAGCAGGCGGCGCGCATGATCACGATGGAAGAAGCCAACGTGCGCGCCTCGCGCATGCTCCAAGACCTGGTCGTCAGCTACAACCGCGTGCGCCGCGAGACGATCACGGCCGACCTCATAGGCGTGCTCACCGCCAAGCGCGTTCGCAAGCTCATGCGCAAGCAGGCCCAGGCCGAGGCCCATGCCCCGGAGGTGATGTCGTCGTGAGTGAAGACCGTGACGCCGATGCCCGGGCTCGTGCCGGGCTCGATCCCGATGCGGTCTCCGCGCTCGCCGCGGAGGCGTTGGACACCCTCGCCGAAGACCTCGAGTCCGAGGAGTGCGCCGGCCGCGTGATCCAAGTCATGGGCCCGGTCGTGGACGTGGCGTTCGGGTCGCGCATCCCGCCCATCGGCCGGCTCCTGCGGGCCGGGCGCAAGGACACGGGACTCGGTCTTGAAGCCGTGGAGGTCCTGGGCGACGGTGTGATGCGCACGGTGGCGCTGGACACCACCGACATGCTGGCCCGGGGGACGCAGGTGTTCGACACCGACGGCCCGATGACCTGCCCGGTGGGTCCCGGCATCCGGGGACGCATCATGGACGTGCTGGGCGAGCCCGTGGACGGGCTTGGTCCGATCGACGCCGCCACGCACATGCCCATCCTGCGGCCGCCGGTCCCGTTCGCGCGCCAGCGGGCGCTTCCCGAGGTCTTCGAAACGGGGCTCAAAGCGCTGGACCTGCTCACCCCGTTCCCGCGCGGCGGTCGCGTGGCGCTGTTCGGCGGCGCCGGCGTGGGCAAGACGGTCGTGATCATGGAGCTCATCCGCAACCTCGCCCGCAAGCGCGAGGGGATGACGGTGTTCGGCGGCATCGGCGAGCGCACGCGCGAGGCGAACGACCTGTGGTTGGACATGAAGCAGGCCGGCGTCCTGGACCGGGCGGTCCTGTTCTTCGGCCAGATGAACGAACCGCCGGGCGCGCGTTTCCGCATCGGATACACGGCGCTCACCGCGGCCGAGTACTTCCGGGACGTGGAGCATACCGACGTGCTGCTGTTCTTCGACAACGTCTACCGCTACGTGCAGGCCGGTCTGGAGGTCTCGCTCCTGCGCGAACGCATCCCTGCCGAGGTGGGCTACCAGCCCACGCTGGCCACCGAGATGGGCCTGCTCGAGGAGCGCATCTGCTCCACGGAGGACGGAGCCATCACCAGCGTGCAGGCGGTGTACGTGCCCGCCGACGACCTCGCCGATCCCGGCCCTGCGGCGATCTTCTCGCACTTGGACGCGGTGGTCGTGCTCTCGCGGCGCATCGCCGAGCAGGGGCTGTATCCGGCAGTGGACGTGCTCGAGTCGTCGTCGCAGATCCTCGAGCGCTGGGCGGTGGGCGAGGAGCACGCCGGCATCGCCGGCCGCGTTCGCGCGTACCTGCAGCGCTACGGCGCGCTGCAAGACCTCATCGCCATCCTGGGCGTCGAGGAACTGTCCGAGGAAGACAAGATCGTCGTCGCCCGAGCGCGCCGCATCCAGAAGTTCCTGTCCCAGCCGTTCTTCGTGGCCGAGCAGTTCACGGGCATCCCTGGCGCGTACGTGTCGCTGCCGGAGACGCTGCGCGGCTTCAAGGAGATCTGCGACGGCAAGCACGATGACATCCCTGAGCAGGCGTTCTACATGGTTGGCGGAATCGACGAGGCGCTCGCGAAGGCGGAGACGATGCGCGGCGCTATAGACGAACGCACGGGCCAGACAGTCCTTTCGAGCGGACGGGAGTGAGCGTCGTGACCGGGCTCAGCCTTCAGGTCGTGACACCCAACGGTACGGCGCTGACTCGCGCCGCGCTCACGAGCGTCGTCCTGCGCCGCACCGAGGACGAGCACGACCCCGGCAGCGAGGTCGGGATCCTGCCCGGCCACGCTCCTATGCTCGTGCGCGTGGCCCCCTGCGCGCTGCGCTACCGCGACCGCGCGGGCGTGTTCTCGCTGTCCGTCGGCCAGGGCTATGCCGAGGTCTGGGGAGACACGGTGACGGTGGTCGTGGACGTGGCCGGCATGACAGCGCAGACCGCCCCATCGGGGCTCGCGAGCCAAGACCGGGCACGGGCCTAGCGAACGGCTCTGCTGCTGGGTATCGTGGGAGCCGGGCCGCCGCAACCGTCAACTCACGATAGGGCCCCGTCCCTTCTCGGCATGGGAGTAACCATGGACGTCGTCTTCGGTGGTTGCGGCTTTCTCTTCATCATCATCGCGCTGGTCCTGCTGGTGGCGTTCTTCACCGGACTGCGCGTCGCCAACGAGTACGAGCGCGCTGTCGTGTTCCGGCTCGGCCGCGCTCAAAGGCATTCGCGGGCCTGGGCTCTGTACTGGCTGATCCCGTTCGGCATCGAGCAGCAGCAAGAAGGTCGGACCTGCGAACGAAGACCGTCGACATGGAGAGCCAGGAGTCCATCACCAAGGACTCGGTCACGGTGAAGGTGAACGCGGTGCTGTGGCTGCAAGATCGTCGATCCGGTCAAGGCCGTCGTGGACGTCGCCGACTACTACGCGGCGATCGTACCAGGTGGCGCTCACCAGCTTGCGCAACATCATCGGCCAGCACGTGCTCGACGAGGTGCTCAAGGAGCGCGACAAGATCAACGCGGCCCTGCAGACGGTCGTCGACGAGGCCACCGAGCCGTGGGGCGTCAAGGTCGAGATGGTCGAGATGAAGGACGTCGAGATCCCGCCGGGCATGCAGCGCGCCATGGCGCAGGAAGCCCAGGCCATGCGCGAGAAGCGCGCCCGCATCATCAAGGCCGAGGCCGAGCAGGAAGCCTCGATCAAGCTCGCTCGAGGCGTCCGCGGTGATCGCCGAGAACCCGCTCGCGCTCGAGCTGCGCCGCATGCAGATGATCACCGAGGTCGGCGCCGAGCAGAACACGACCACCATCATCATGATGCCGAGCGAGTTCGTGACCATGGCCGAGGCCGTGGCGCAGAAGCTGGGCATGACCATGACGTCCGGGGCGGCGAAGATAGGGCCGCACACGATCCCGCCCGCGGCGCCCGCGCCCGCGGCGCCCGCCGCTCCCGCGCCCGCCGCGCCCGCCGCGCCCGTGGTGCCGCCCGCCCCGGAGCCTCCCAGGACGCCGCCTGCCTCGCCGCCCGCCCCCGGCGTCTGAGGTGACCCGAGGCCCGCTCGATCCCGAGGCGGTCGCGCCGCTGCTGGGCGCCGCCGCCGCTCGCTGGCACCTGACGGGCGGCGGTCCCACGATGTCCACGATGCTCGACGCCCGCGATCTCGCCGACGCCGGAGACCCCGGCCCGGTAGTGGCGCTCGCGAGCTCCCAGACGGGTGGCCGAGGCCGCTTCGAGCGCGCTTGGGGCTCCCCGGAGGGGGGCGTCTACTTCACGGCGCTCGTTCGGCCCGGCCTGACTCCAGAGTCGGTCGCCGCGCTGCCGCTGGTCGCCGGTCTGGGGATAGCCCAGTGCCTCGACTCCGACTTGGGCGTGGCCTTGACGCTCAAGTGGCCCAACGACATCCGCGCCGCCGCGCCAGGCTCCGCGCCGGGCACGGAGCCTGGCAAGGTCGCGGGCATCCTCATGGAGACGGCGGTGTCGGGGGACCGGCTGGCCTGGGTCACCATAGGCGTGGGGATCAACGTGCTGCGCCCGCAGGCGGACGCGGCCGCGCCCTCGCGACGCGCGCCGGCGAGCTCGGCGGGCGGGACCCTCGAGGCCGCGGCGTCCTCGGCACCGGTGTATCTGGCGGAGCTCGTCACACCGGTGCCGTCGGTCACCGCGGTGGCGGCCGCCGCGATCACCGGGCTGGCTGGGGCGCTCGAGCGGTTCGAAGCGCACGGGTTCGGTCCGTTCGCCGCAGCTTACGCCGCCCGTTCGGATATCATCGGAACGGAGGTCACGGTACGCGACGCGTGGGGACACGCGCTGGCTTCCGGCATCGTGACCGGTATCGATCCGTCGGGGTGCCTGCTCATGCTTTCCGAGGGCCGCGAGCGCGCCGTCGCGGCCGGTGAGGTCACGCTGCGCGGCTGACCCGCGTCATCAGGAGGTGGCTCGCGTGACGACGCTCTATCGCCCCGCGGGCATAGGCCTTCTCTTGGATCGGGCGCTTGGCGTGTATCGCCTTCACTGGCGCGCGATCATGGGCGCGGCGCTCATGTTCCTCTTCCCGGTCGCCCTCCTCGGCACGGTGAGCCAGGTGTTCTCCCAGCGTGAGCTGTTCACGATCATCCAGGCGGTCGCCTCTCGCGACCCTAGCGCGCTGGCCGTAACGCAGAACAACGTCTGGCTTACCCTGATCCAAACCGTGGGCTGGATCGGCTCGATCCTGTGGGCGGCGGCCAACGCGTGGTTCTACACCGGCGTGCTCACTTGCGCTCCCGAGATGGCCCAGGGCCGCCCCGTCACCGCCCGCCGGCTGCTCACCGCGGGCGCCCCGCGCTTCTGGAACGTCGTCGCGATCACGGTCGCGAGCGGCGCGGTGCTGCTCGTGCCCATCGCGGGCATGGTCGTCGTGGTCTTCTGGGCCGTCGCGATCCCTGTGGCGGTGGTAGAAGCCGCCCCGTTCGACCGGGCGCTGGGCCGCTCGTGGAAGCTCGTCTCCAGCGTGGGCTTCTGGCGCACCGTCCTGTTCTGGATCGCCCTGGGCCTCATCGTGTTCGCGCTCGAGCAGGTGGCGCTCGCGCCCAACGTCATCAGGCAGATCTTCGACGGGCTGCGCGATCCGGGCGCCTTGTTCCGGCCGCTCTCAATCGAGTGGACCGTCTTCTCGGGCATCCTCGCCGGGCTGGGCCTCGCGCTCGCCGCTCCCTTCTCGATGCTGGCGACGTACCTCTACTACGCCGACGCAAGAGCTCGTGCCGAGGGCATGGACCTCCTTCAGCAGGCGCGCGCGCTGGCGCCGGCGCCGGCCGGGGCCGCCGTGCCCGAGGGCGAAACGGACGGCCCGCCGCCCGAGGCCCCGCGCGAGGCGCCGCCCGGGCCCCCGCGCGAGGCGCCGCCCGCAACGACACCGGCGCCGAGCGTCGCGGAGGCGGGCGCGTGAGCCGGCGGCCGAGCCGGGCACGGATCTTCGGGGCGCCCGTGGCGGCGCTGCTCCTGATGACGCTCGTGACGGCCGCCCTATGCGCCACTGCGCCCCCCGCGCGGGCGGCGGACGCGTACGCTCCCGACCCTCCCTCGACCGTCGCGGACTTCCGAGCCCGGGTCCACGAGGCCGCCGCGCTCGTGCGAACCTCTTACGCGGGCGCGGTGCGCTCGCAGACCGCCGGTCAGGACCTCGCGTACCGCATCGACGAGTTGCTGCCTCCGCTGGAGGTGGTAAGAGCAGGGACGCAGGACGTGACCTTGGACAACTCGGTCCTGCGCAGCCTGCTCGATCACCTCCGCAACTCCACCACGCCCGACGGCCGCACGGCCGCGCTGCAGCAGCTCACCGACCATCTCGCGTCGCTCGAGCTGGCCGTGGGCACGGGCCCGGCCAAGACGCTGCCCCAGGACCGCGCCGCGCTCGACAAGCTCGTCGCCGGCCAGACCGCCAACGAGGACCCGGCCTTGTCGCGTAGGGTCGCCGAGTTCTTCGACGCGATCCTCACCGCCATCGGGAAGATGTGGGCCACCGTGACCGCGAACCCCGGCGGCCAGCTCATAGCCGAGGCCCTGCGCTGGCTCGTGATCATCGCCCTCCTGGCGGTGCTCGGCCTAGCGGGCTGGTGGATCTTCCGCCGCGTGACCGCGACCCTGGCCTCGGCCGACGCCGCGGCGCCGGGTGCGGGCCCCGACGACGCCGCGCTCTCGGACGAGCCGCTCCCGCACGACGCCCTCGCCTATGCCGACGGCCTCGCCGGCAGCGGACGCTTTCGCGATGCCGTGCGCGCGCTGATGCGTGGCTCCGTCCGCTCGCTGCGTCACGCCGGGCTCCTCAAGCGCACCCGCGCCCGCACCACCGGCGAGCTGCTGCGCCAGCTCGCCGGCGCCCCCGACGATGTCGTCGCTCCCATGCGCTCGCTGTCCTCCGAGTTCGACCGCGCGTGGTACGGCAGGCGCGACCCGGGCTCGGCGGGCTTCGCCGGCGCCCGCGAGGGCTACGTCGCGCTGGTGGGAGCCGTCGAGAGAGCGGACGCTCAGGACTCGCGCGCGGCGTCCGAGGCCAGCGAGACCGGCCACGCGCGAGAGAACGACGCCCGATGACGCGGCGCACACGGATACTCCTCATCGCCGGCGCCATCGTCGTGGGCCTGGCCGTGTACGCCGGGCTCGTGTACGCGGCTCGCGGCTACTACATGGTGACCGCGCCGCCGGGCTCGGTGTTCTCGGGGGCAAGCGACGGCGCCCGAGTCTGGTACGACTACATGGGCGAACTCGGTCTCAAGCCGCAGATCCTGCAGCAGTTCGACCAGCTGCCGCCCACGTCTTCGACCATCGTGATGGTCGCGCCGTTCCCGCGGGCCCCGACGCCGCACGAGTCCAAGACCCTCTACGAATGGGTCCATCGCGGCGGGCGGCTCGTCCTCGTAGGCGCCCAGCAGCCCTCGCTGGCGGGGCTCGCCACGGCGGCGGGCTCGAGCGACGGTGGTGTGGGCGGTCCGGGCACCGGTCCCGGCGGGACCGACCTCGTCAAACCCATCATGCCGGCCCCTTCGCCGAGGGGATCGCGACCCTCACGGTGGGCCCCGGCCGCATCCTGGCCGACGGCCCCGACTGGGTCACGCACTTCAAGGACATGCGGGGACAAGTGGTGATCTCCCGCGCCGCGGGTCGCGGTGAGAGTCGTGTGGCTCGCCGACCCCCACCCCATCACGAACGGCGGCATCGGCGAGGCGGACAACGCGACGTTCGCCACGGTGCTCGCTGCGCGCAACGGCCCCGTCTTCTTCGACGAGTACCACCACGGTTACGTCTCGGGCGGCGGGTTGTGGGACCGCCTGGGCGACGGCGGTCGCGCGGCGGTCCTGCTCGCGGCCGCGGCGCTCGTCGTGGCGCTGCTCGCGGCCTCGCGCCGCCTGGGCCCGCCGGTACCGGAGCCGGCCGCGCCCTTGGCGCACACCACGGAGTGGCTGGCGCCGCTCGCCGAGCTCTTCCGCAAGGCCGGCGCCCGCGCCGACGCGCTCCAGACCCTTGCCGAGGGCCTGCGGCGCGCCCTCGCGCGCCGGCACGGCTCGCTCGCGGCGGGCATCGCCGCGCATCCGCAAGCCGCGAGCGCGCTCGCGCAGGCCGATTCAGCGTGCACCGGGGCGGAGAAGCTGCCCCGAGACCGGTTCATCGACATCGCCCGGAGTCTCGTCCGGGCCCGACAGGAGGTCGAACGACGGTGACTCAGACGGACTTCGCCAAGGTCAGCAACCTGGCCGACTCGGTTCGCGATGCCGTGGGCAAGGCGGTCGTGGGCCAGGCCGAGGTCGTGGACGGCCTGCTCGTGGGCCTGCTCACCGGCGGCCACGTGCTCTTGGAAGGCGTGCCCGGCACCGCGAAGACGCTGCTCGCGGCGTCGCTGGCGCGCGCCTTCGACGCGTCCTTCAAGCGCATCCAGTTCACGCCGGACCTCATGCCGGCGGACGTGATGGGCACCAAGGTCTACGACAGCGGCGCGCACACGTTCGAGCTGCGCCGGGGCCCCGTCTTCACCAACCTGCTCCTGGCGGACGAGATCAACCGCACGCCGCCCAAGACGCAGGCGGCGCTGCTCGAGGCGATGCAGGAGCGCCAGGTCACCATCGACGGTGAAGCCCGGCCCCTGTCGCCCATCTTCCTGGTGGTGGCAACGCAGAACCCGATCGAGTACGAGGGCACGTATCCGCTGCCCGAGGCGCAGCTGGACCGCTTCCAGCAGAAGGTCGTGATCGACTACCCCTCGGCAGAGGAGGAGACGGAGATACTGCGCCGGCACATGGGCGGGCTCGAGCGGCTCGACCCCGAGCAGATGGGCGTGGAGCGGGTCGCGCACGTCGACGACGTGCTCGCGGCGCGCGAGGCGCTCGAGCACGTGACCGTGGATGCGTCGGTGCTCGACTACGTGACGCAGATCGCCCGCGCCACCCGCGAGCATCCCGCGGCGCTCCTGGGCGCGAGCCCGCGCGCGGCGGTGTCGCTGCTCGTGGCGTCCAAGGCACGCGCCGTGCTGGCGGGCCGCGACTTCGTGACCCCCGACGACGTCAAGGCCTCGGCGGTGCCCGGCCTGCGCCACCGCATCCTGGTCCGTGCCGAGTTCGAGATCGAGGGCCTCGACGCCGATGCCGTCATCGCCGACGTCCTCGGTTCGGTGCCGGTCCCGCGGTGAACGCCCCCACCCGCTACTACACGCCCCGCGCGGCCTGGCTACTGCTTGGCGCGGCGCTGGTCGTGCTCTTCCTGCCGGACGGCTGGGCGTGGGCCGGCGGCCTTCTCGCGGCCGTGGGCTTCGTGGGCATCGTGCATCTGGACCGCTCGCACGCCGTGGAGGTGGACTACCTCGAGTGGGTACGCGACACGCCGCCGCGCTGGTCGGTCGGCCAGCCCAACCGTGTGGGGGTCACGATCTCCAACGACGAGGAGATCCCCGCTCGCGTGACGGTGCGCGAGACGCCGCCCTCCGGATTCGCGGGGGAGCGGCGGACGCCCAGGCCGGTCTCGATACCCGCGTACGGCCATCAGCGCCTCGAGTTCGAGTTCACGCCCTCCGAGCGCGGCTGCTACGAGTTCGGCGAGGTGGGCGTGCGCAGCGTGGGCCCGCTGGGGCTCGGCGGCTGGCAAGGGACGCTGCCCACTCGGCAAGAGGCGCGGGTGTACCCGGACATCAAGGCGGTGCGCTCGTACGCGCTGCTCCAGCGGCGCGGGGCGCTGCGCGAAGTCGGCGTGCGAACGGCGCGCTACCCGGGCGTGGGCACGGAGTTCGAGTCGCTGCGCGAGTACCAGGCCGGGCGACGAGTATCGCGAGATCGACTGGAAGGCCACCGCCCGCCGAGGCGAGCCGATCGTGCGTTCCTTCGAGGTCGAGCGCAGCCAGACGATCGTCCTCGCGGTGGACGCGGGCGCCTCATGACGCCCATGGTGGGCGAGCAGAGCCGGCTCGACCGCGCGGTGAACGCCGCGCTCCTGCTCGCGTGGCTCGCCACACGCGGCGACGACCTCGTGGGGCTGCTCGTGTTCGGCCGCGACGTTCAGCGGTAGCTGCCGCCGCGCAAGGGCTCGCGGCAGTTCCGGGCGGTGCTCGACGCGCTCTACCCGGTCGAAGGGCTCGCTCGAGGAGCCCGACTACGAGGGCGCGCTCAGGTTCCTCGCCGCGCATCTCCGCAAGCGCGCGCTCGTGGTCGTGTTCACGGAGCTCGCCGGTGCCGAGGCCTCGGCACGGCTCCTCGGGCCGCTCGCCTCGCTCATGCCCACGCACCTGCCGCTCGTGCTCACGCAGCGCGACCGCGAGCTCGAGACGCGCGCCGTGGGAACCATCGCCGACGAGCACGAGGCCTTCGAGACCTCCCTTGCCGAGGACGTGCTCCACGACAAGGCGGCGGCGCTGCGCGCTGCTCAACGCGCGCGGCGCGCTCGCGCTCGACGTGGACCCCGACCGGCTCTCGGTCTCGGCGGTGGACCGCTACCTGGACATCAAGACGCGGGGGCTGCTGTAGCCGGGGCCTAGGCCTTCCGTGCGCCTAAGCCTTCTGAGCACCTCGGCCCGCGAACAGCGCGTAGGCGGCGAACAGCGCGAACAGCGCCAGGCCGAACCAGATCTTCAGCCACGGGTCGATGGCCCGGGGAGTCACGAAGCCTTCCACGAAGCCGGCCACGATGAAGAGCGGGATGGCTCCGAGCACCAGCTGCACCGCCGGGCGCGCGGCGCGCTTGAGCGCCTCGAGCCTCGGCAGGTCGCCGGGCGAGATGAGCGCCCGAGCCAGGATGAGCCCCGCGGCGCCCGCGATGATGATGGCCGTGAGCTCCAGGCCGCCGTGCGGGATGATGAGCCCCCAGAACGGCACGGCGAGGCCCGCTTTGGTGTAGACCGCCGCCAGCGCTCCCAGCAGGAGGCCGTTCTGGACGAGCGCGTACGCCGTGAGCAGGCCAAAGGTCATGCCTCCCGCGAAGGCCGCCAGCGAGACCTGGATGTTGTTCACGGTGATCCCGGCGGACATCAGCGGCGCGATCGCCACGGCGGCGTCCCGGCTGCGCTGCCCCGACTCGAAGCTGTCGGCCACGTTGTCGCGCAGGTTCGGAGGCAGGAACAGCCTGGCGAGCGGGTAGTCGATGTGCCCGAGCAGGTAGGCGAGGGCCACCGCTCCCAGCAGCAGCCCGGCCGACAGCGCCACCATCCGCCACTCGGCACGGAGCAGACGCGGGTAGTCGCGGGCGAAGAACCCCCAGATCCGTCCCCGCGGCCTAGGTGCGCCGCCGTACAGCTCGGTGTGCGCGCGGCTCACGAGCGCGTTGAGGTAGGCGACGGTGTCCGTGCCGGCGAAGTGGGTCTGCGCGTACGCGAGGTCCGCGGCGGCGCGGCGGTAGTCGTCGTGGAGGCGCTTGAGCTCGGCGGCCGGCAGCGAAGTGACGCCGCGGCGGCGGGCGTCGTCGAGGGTGCTCGACAGCCGGTCCCAGATGGGCCGCGACGTCGTGATGAAGCTGCGCTCGTCCATG
>CAVYJL010000012.1:0-13757 GCA_963768865.1 uncultured Coriobacteriia bacterium
CGGCAGCGAAGGATTTCGACCACTCGTTCGGCAGGACCGAGACGTTCTCGCTGGAGGGCCGAAGCGTCGTCCTCATCCTCGCCAGACCCGGCGAGCGCGCATCAGGCGTTCGCTCCGTCTTGGGCGCGCACCGGCCGTCCACGGTGGGTTTCGTCCTCAACGACAACGCGGCCGACGGGGCCGACATCTCCTGGATTCTGGGACGTGGGCCTCGAGGGCCTCGATGTGGGCGGCACCACGTTCGTGACCTCCGGTACCCGTGCCGAGGACGCGGCGCTTCGCCTCAAGTACGCCGGCGCCGCCCCCGAGCGTGTGGCTGTGTCGCCGGACCCGCGCGATGCCATCCGAACCCTCATGGCGCTGACGCCCGCCGGCGGCACCGCCCACGTCATCGCCACATACACCGCCATGCTCGACATCCGCCGCGATCTCGTCGATCCAGGCGACCATCTCTCCCGACTCGGAAGGAGTCTCACCGTTGCCTGAAAGAAGCTCCCCCCAGCGCATCCGCCTTGCGCACCTGTATCCCGACGTCATGGACCTGTACGGCGACCGCGGCAACGTCGTCGCGCTGGCTCGCCGCTGCGAGTGGCGCCACGTCGGGCTGGAGGTGGTGGACGTCCACGTGGGCGATCGCGTGGACTTCGACCGCATCGACATGGTCTTCATCGGAGGCGGTCAGGACACCGGCCAGACTCATGTCGCCCGCGACCTCGCGCGCAGGGGCGGCGCCGTCCGCGACCTCGTCGAGCGCGGCGGCGCGGCGCTAGCCGTGTGCGCCGGGTTCCAAGCTGTTCGGCGCCGGTGATGTCACCGCCTCGGGCCGCGAGCTGCCCGGCATAGGCGTGTTCGACGCCCACTCGATCGGCGGCCCCGACCGCATCATCGGCAACGCTATAGCCACGACCATCCCCCACGCGGGCGAGTCGCCCCTCACACTCGTGGGCTTCGAGAACCACGGCGGGAAGACCTACCTGGACCCGGGTGCGCCACCGCTCGCCCACATCGTCCACGGCGGCGGCAACCTGGGCGACGGCCGGGCCGAGGGCGCGGTGTACGGCAACGCGATAGGCACCTACCTCCACGGACCGCTGCTCCCCGAGAACCCTGAGGCTCGCCGACCGCCTGATCGCGGCGGCCCTGCGTCACCGGTACGGGACGGAGGCGGAACTCAGTCCCCTGGACGACGCGCTCGAGCGACGGGCCCACCAGGGCGGCTGTCGCCCGCATCGAGCGGGCGGCCGGCGGCGCCAAGCCCAGGCTGGCCGGCGACATGGCAGCCAGAGGGCGACCAGAGCGCCCGAGACGACTCGGCCAGGTATCGCGCATCGACCATCCGCCCATCGTGGGCTCTCCCGGGGAGCACAACATATTCACCGCACGGCGCGGGCCCTCGTGGGCGCGCATAGGCCTGACGCTCGCGGGCGCGCTCGCGGTAGTCCTCCTCGCCGGTTGGGCCGTGGGCTGGGCAGCCAGCCTCGCGAGCGCCCCGAGCCCCTCGTCCCACCCGACGGGCGCCGCGCAGCGCAGCAGGGTCGCGACCTCCGGGCGCCCGCACCCAAGGCGCCTAGGAAGACCGGGGCGGCGGCCAAGGCGGTAGCGCCCATAGTCGCCCTCGCGAGGCCGCGCGCCGCGGCCACTCCCAAGAAGCCGGCCGGCCAAGCCCTCCGCGGTCAGGGCGGCCTCGGCCGGTAGCGGTTTCGTGGTCGTGACTCGACCCCGGCCATCAGGGCCAGGGCGACAACCGGCCCGAACCTATCGGTCCCGGTTCGAGCACGACGAAGCCCGCGGTCGCGGACGGCGCCGAGGGCATCGTCACGCACCGCCGTGATCCTGACAACCTCGAGGTCTCCCTCAAGCTGCGCGACGTGCTCCAGGCCAAGGGATCCGCGTCATCATGGTCAGGACCACCGAGAACGTGGACATCGCCAACTCCGAGCGCGCCAAGATCGCCAACCGTGCCCATGCCGGCCTGCTCATACGGCTGCACTGCGACGGCGTCGACGACCAGTCGGTCCATGGGCTGCTCACGCTCGTACCGGACTCGCAACCAGTGGACGGGCCCGATCGCGGCGCCCTCGGCACGCGCCGGGCGCGACATCCAAGCGGCCACGCTGTCGGCGACCGGCGCCTACGACCGGGGCATCACCCCGCGCTCCGACATGGCCGGTTTCAACTGGAGCCAGGTCCCCAGCGTCATCGTGGAGATGGGCGTCATGTCCAACCCTGCCGAGGACCGGCTCCTGGCCACCGACTCGTATCAGCAGCGGCTCGCGAACGGCATGGCGGCGGGGATCGCGGCGTACGCCGCCGGACGGTAGGCGCGTGACCGGGCAGCACCGGGCCACCGACGCTGGAGCGCCTAGGGGCCTCGTGGGCCGGTGGGCCGCGCTGGGCGCCGCCGCGGCCGTGGCCGGGAGCGCCTTGCTGGCGCTGGGCGTCGCATCCGCGTACGCACCCGCCCATCGCGCGGTCGCACCGCCCGTCGCCTCGGGGCTCACCGTCGCCGACGTCGTGCGCGCGGAGCTGCCCGCGAGAGCCGCGGCCACTGCTTCGGCTGCCGCGACCACGGGCGCCGCTCCCTCGGCCGCCGATGAGCTCGCCCGCGTGGCCTCGGCCACGGCGTGGATCCGCACCCGGTCCGGCATCACCGCTTTCGCCTACGTGGACGAGACGGGCCGCCTCTACGGCTACCACGCCGGCGAGACGTTCGTCACGGCGAGCGTCGTCAAGGCGATGCTGCTCGTGGCCTACTCTGCGGGCGCACGCGACGATCGCGGCACCAGCGAGAGCGACGCTCACGAGCATGATCGAGCTCTCGGACAACGATGCGGCCACGAAAATCTACCGTGACGTGGGCGACGACGGCCTCGACCGCGTCGCTCGCGCCGCGGGCATGAAGGCTTTCTCCGTGCATTCGACGTGGGGCGACGCGCAGCTGACGCCGGCCGACCAGGCACGTTTCTTCTTCGAGATGGACTCGCTCATCCCCGCCAAGCACCTCGCGTTGGCGCGAACGCTGTTGTCCAACGTCGTCGGATACGAGAGCTGGGGCATCCCCGCGGTCGCGCGACCGCGGGGCTGGACCGTCTTCTTCAAGGGCGGATGGCGGACGACGTCGCGAGGACAGCTCGTGCATCAGATCGCCAGGCTCGAGCAGCCCGGCGGCCGCAAGGTCGGGATCGCGGTCATGACCGACGGCGATCCCGACATGGACTACGGCATCGCGACCATCAGAGGTGTGACGGCACGGCTGCTGGCCGTGGCGCACTGAGGAGCCGGGGTCGCTACGAAGGCCCGGGAACCCGTAGACTTCAGACCATGACGAACGACGGCGACACCCTCACCCCCACAAGCCTCGCAGGCCTGCGCCCAGGCGCGCCCACGCAGGACGCCTGTTGAGCGCCGGAGCCCTCGCCGGGTAGCGAGGTAGATCGTCCTAGCGCGGACAGGCCCTTCGTCTCGTCGTGCCTCCAGACCGCGGCGGGGCCCGTCCCGGTCGTGAAGACGCGGTGGTCGCTCGCTGACACGCTCGGAGCGTGGGCCGTGCGGTGGGACATCCGCCGTGACCGCTACCGGGTGGACCCCGGCCTGTACGCCGCGGGTGAGGCCGACGAGACCTCCCCGGTGCTCGTGACGGCAAACTACAAGTACACGTTCGACGTCCTGCGCCGCGAACTCGGTAAGGTCCCGGCGTGGCTGCTCGTGCTGGACACGCGAGGCATCAACGTGTGGTGCGCGGCGGGCAAGAAGCGGTTCTCCACCGACGAGCTCGCGTACCGGATCCGCACCTCTGATCTCGCAGCCGTCGTCTCCCATCGCCGGGTCGTGGTGCCCCAGCTGGGCGCGACCGGCGTCGCCGCGCACCTGATCCGGCCGCGCACGGGGTTCGGGGCCGTGTTCGGGCCGGTGCGAGCCGCCGACATCCCCGCCTTCCTCGACGCCGGCATGAAGGCCACCCCCGAGATGCGCGAGGTCCGATTCGGCATGTGGGACCGCCTGGTCCTTTCCCCTGTCGAGTTCGTGGCGATGATGCGGCACGGACTGTGGGCAGTCCCGGTCCTCGCCGCGCTCTCGCTGCTTGGGCCGTGGCTGGGCCTCGGCTTCCAGGAAGGCCTCGGATCGGCCCTCAGCGCTCAGCTCGTCACCCGCGCCTTGCCCGGAGCTCTGGCCTACGTCGCGGGCACGGTCGCGGGCACCTTCATAGTCGATGCCCTGCTCCCATGGCTGCCGGGCCGCCAGTTCTGGCTCAAGGGAGCGGTGGCCGGCGGCGCCGTAGGGCTACTGGCTGGATGGGCCGCGACTGCAGCGGGCTGGATACCGGCGACCGGGGCGATAGGTCTAGCGCTGATCTCGTCCGCGGTCGCGGCCTGGGCGACGATGAACTTCACCGGATCGTCCACGTACACGAACCCCACCGGAGTGGAAGCCGAGATGCGCCGAGGCATACCGATCCAAGCGGCGCTTCTCGGCATCGGGCTCGCTGTCTGGATC
This sequence comes from uncultured Coriobacteriia bacterium, assembly GCA_963768865.1. Classification (GTDB taxonomy): domain Bacteria; phylum Actinomycetota; class Coriobacteriia; order Anaerosomatales; family CAVYJL01; genus CAVYJL01. The sequence continues at coordinate 4,495 of CAVYJL010000012.1, forward strand.
GCGTCCGCATGGTTGGGATGAGGGAAGTCCGATGAGCACCGCAACAGCCACCCAGACGCGCTATCTGCCCGGCGTCGCAACGCTCCTGCTCGACCGCGAGGCGTGCACGGGATGCCGGATGTGCCTGGCCGTGTGCCCTCACGGCGTCTTCGAGATCGAGCAGGGCAAGGCCCGGATCGTGGACCTGGACGCGTGCATGGAGTGCGGCGCGTGCGTGATGAACTGCTCCGCCGAGGCACTGACCGTGCACGCGGGCGTCGGGTGCGCGAGCGCCATCGTGCGCTCGTGGATCGTGGGCGGCGAGCCCAGCTGCGGGTGCGGTGAAGAGGGCGACACCTGCTGCTAGGGCGCCTAGCGGCCCGCCCCCGACATCGTCAGCGCCGCGTACACCCTCGGCCGATCGTCCACGCCCGCCGCGATGAATCGCGCCAGCGCCGTGGTAGCGGCGTGTTCGGTCGCCATGTCGGCGTAGTAGCCGCGACTCGCGCCGCTCGCCGCTCGCGCCGCGTCCGTGTAGATGGACAGGTTGGTGCTGCGGGCCTCGGCACGCTGGAACACGTCGAGGATGAAGGCGGCCTCTATGTCGGCGCCGTAGCGGCGCGTGCCTCCCACCTTGATCATCTGCGGCTGCCACTCGCGGATCCCGGCCGTGGCGTAGGCCGTGTCCGCGTCGCCGATCAGCGCCGGGCGCGTCGTCTCCACGAACGCGTAGCCGGATCCGTGATAGCCGATCCGGACCCGCGGACCCCCACCGCCACGTGGTGCTCGTTGTAGAACACCCACAGCACGGTGTCGTAGCCCTCGTGCATGAGCATGGAGGCGAGCAGGACGCTGCGGTCGCTGCACACGCCCCGGCCCTGGGCGACCTCGGCGGCGGGCAGTTCGATGCGCCACCGGGGCACGCCGTATGTCTGGGCCTGGACGGCGGCCGCCATGAGCTCCACGTACTGGTCGTCGTCCAGCCGCAGCTCGCGCCTGATGCGCCTGAGCCCTGCGGTGAGCTGGGCGACGACGGCCCCGCGCGACTGGTCGTCCACGAGCGTGCGCACGTAGGCGTCCCGGATGGCGCCCTGGGAGTTGAAGACGCCCTCGGTGGCGAGCCCGCGCTCCGCCGCCAGCTGGGCATCGTCCACGACGGCCGTCACGGCGTAGCGGTGGCCCCGGAACGGGAACGCCATAGTGAGCGTGGAGGCTCGGCCCGAGGGCGCGAGCCCATGGATCCGCCGCAAGCCGGCCGCGAACTCGTGGTAGCCGGTCCAGCCGGTGATCTGGGCAACGGAGATCCACGCCACGATCAGGGCAAGGAGCACCACCACCACTGCCGAGGCGGGGTGTTCGCGCACGGTCCTGATGGCACCTGCGTTCACGGCGACCTGCCCGCCGGACGGGGCTGGGCTTCGTGGGAGTCCGCGTTGGTCGATCCCGCATCCGCCCGGCTGCCCCCGGTATACGCCCCCTACGCGCTCACGCGCAACGCGACCGGCCGGTCACGAGCCGTTCTCCCAGTCGTCGCCCCGGCCGGGATCGTAGATGCGCGCCGAACCGTCGGCCGCTCCCACCACGATCAGGTCGGCGCACCGGCGGGCGAAGATGCCACACTCGACCACCCCGGGGATCGCGTCGAGCTCGAGCTCCAGTCGCTCGGGCTCCGAGAGGTCGAGGCCGCGCACGTCCAGGATCGGATTGCCGTGGTCGGTCCGGAAATCGCCGCGGACCTCGGCCTCGGCGCCCAGCTTGTGGACCATGCGCTCCACGAGGGGCAGCGTGTCGTCCAGGACCTCCAGCGGCACCGGAAGACCCGTCGCTGCCAGCGAGGAGCTGAGCTTGGACTGATCGACGATGCACGCCCATGTGGTGGAGGCGTACGCGAGGACCTTCTCGCCGCCGTGCGCTCCGCCGCCGCCCTTGATGGCCCTGCCCAGATGGTCCACCGCGTCCGCTCCGTCCACGAAAAGGGATATCGGAAGCTCGGCCTCTTCGAGCGTGACCACGAGGAAGCCCCGGTTGGAGAGGTTCACGGCCGTCGCGCCCGAGGCGGCGACCGCGGCGGCGAGCTTCGTGCCCGAGGCCTCGAGCTCTTCGATGAACGCGTCCACCGTGGACCCGCTGCCCACCGCCAGCACGCTGCCGTCCTCGACGAGCTCGCACGCCCTGCGGGCGGCGGCGCGCTTCATCGTCTCGTACTCTGCGGCGTCCGAACGCGGCTTGTCGGGCATGGGCTCCTCGCTGTCGGGCCGGTGGCGCTCAGCTCCTGCGCTGGGCGATCTTGATGAGTTCCTCTTGGGCCTCGAGCGGCTCCTCCCCCGGACCGGGTCCGATGGGGGCGTAGCGGCCGTCCGAGAGCATGCGGCGGGCCTTCACGGTGTCTTCGAGATAGGTGGCGAGGATCTGGTCGCGCAAGCGCCGCACGAGCGCGGGGTCGCTCACCGGGGTCAGCACCTCCACGCGCCTGTCGAGGTTGCGGCCCATCAGGTCGGCCGAGCCGATGAGGACCTCGGGGACGCCGCCGTTCTCGAAGTAGTAGATGCGGCTGTGCTCCAGGAAGCGGCCCACGATGCTGCGCACGCGGATGTTCTCCGAGACGCCGGGGAGCCCGGGCCGCAAGCACGCAGATACCACGCACGATCAGGTCGATCTCCACGCCCGCCTGCGACGCCTCGTAGAGCAGCTTGGTGATCGGCTTGTCCACGAGCGCGTTCATCTTGAGGATGATGCGGCCGCGCTCGGCCGGCAGCCGCGTGCTCCATCTCGCGGCGGATCGAGCCTCCAAGCCCTGCGCGGAGGTGATGGGCGCGACGAGGAACCGCTCGTAGTCCTGCGTCTCGCGCGTAGCCGGTGAGGAGGTTGAACAGCTCGCGTGGCGTCCTGCGCCCATCTGCGGGTCGCAGGTGAGCAGGTCGAGGTCGGTGTACTGCGTGGCGGTCCAGACGTTGTAGTTGCCGGTGCCCACGTGCACGTAGCGCCGGATCCGTTCGCCCTCGCGCCGCACCACGAGGGCGATCTTGGAATGCGTCTTCAGGCCGAGCAGGCCGTAGACGACGTGCACGCCCTCTCGCTCCAGCGCGCGGGCCCACTCGATGTTGCTCTCCTCGTCGAAGCGGGCCTTGAGCTCGACGAGCACCGCGACCTCCTTGCCGTTCGCGCGCGGCCTCCAGCAGCGCCTCTGACGACGGGGGAGTTCCGCCCCACGCGGTACAGCGTCATCTTGATGGCGAGCACGTCGGGGTCGCTCGCGGCCTGCTGGAGGAACGACACGACCGGCTCGAAGGACTCGTAGGGATGGTGCAGCAGGATGTCGCGCTCGCGGATCGCCGCGAAGATGTCCTGCTGGCTCCGCGTCGTCGACGCCGACGGCGACGGCGGGCACGAACGGCTTGTACTTGAGCTCGGGCCGGTCGATCCGCGTGCAGCTGTCAGATCTCGCTCATGCCGAGCGGCGGCTCGAGCGTGTACGATGTCGGCGGATCCACCTCGAGGTTCTCCACCAGGATGTCGCCGGATGAACTCGGGCATGTTCGGCTCGTGACCGTCACTGCGCACGACGGAGCCGAACCGGCGCCGGCGCACGCCCTCCTCGATGGTCTCGAGCAGGTCGTCCGCCTCCAGCTCCTGGATCGACGACCTCCGCGTCGCGCGTGATGCGGAACGGGTATGACGCCTCGACCGTCCAGCCCGGGGAACAGCGTGTCGAGGTGCGCCGCCACCAGCTGCTCCAGCCACACGAAGTGATAGTGCGGCCCTTGCCCTTGCGCGTCGCCTCTGCTGCACACGGGCCGCGCCCCCGCAGGCGGGCACAGCTCGACGAGCCGAGGCAGCGTCGAGGGATCTTCACGCGCGCGAACCGGTCCTCGCCGTCCTTGGACCGCACGAGCACCGCCAGGTTGAGCGACAGGTTCGAGATATGCGGGAACGGCCGGGCGGGGTCGAACGCGAGCGGCGTGAGCACCGGGAAGACGGTCTTGGCGAAGTAATCGTCCGCCACGGCGACGCTGGGCCTCGTCCGAGCTCGTCGTAGTCGATGCACGTGCACGCCGGCCGCGGACAGCTCGTCTTTGAGGGCGCGGTAGAAGATGCGCGCCCGCTGGCGAGCAGACGCAACGCGTAGTCGCGGACACGAGGTCCAGTTGCTCGTTGGGCGTGAGCCCGTCGGCGGACACCTCGCGGACGCCCGCCGCGACCTGCTGCTTGAGGCCGGCGATCCGCACCATGTAGAACTCGGCCATGTTGGCTCGAGAAGATGGCGAGGAACTTCGCGCGCTCCAGCAACGGATTGCCCGGGTCTTCCGCCTCCTCGAGCACGCGCTCTTGGAAGGCGAGCAGCTGAAGCTCGCGGTTGAGATACAGCTCGGGGGCGTTCAGGTCCGTCTCGGTCACGACCGCCGAGGACGGCGTGGGCGCGCCTGCCTCCTGGGCCGCGACGTCTTGAGCCGGGGATGCGGCGGTCTCAGATGTGACTGTGGGCTCGCTCACGGATCTCTCCTCGATCGTGTCCATGGCGGCGCAGCGGGCAGCCGCGGACGCTCCGATACCAACGTTTGTTCCCGGGGCCGTGCAGCGCGAACGTGGCGCCCCGGTCGCCGGCGCGACGCTACCAGCGCTCCACGGCGTCCAGAGCGTCCAGCACGGCCGCGAAGACCTCCGGGTCGTCGGCATCCAGCGCGCCCTCACGCGCCGCGGTCAGGAGCGTATCGTAGCGCCCCTCCTGCTCCTCGTCGGCGAGTATCGCGACCACGTAGGCCGAGGTGAGCACCGCCGCCAGGAAGCCCCACGCCTTGATGGCGGCTCCGGGGTTCGCGGCCGCGAAGACCCGGTTCCAGAGCTCTCGGAGGTCTCCTCGAGGTCCTGGGTGGTGGGGTCGGAGCCCAGGACCGTCTCGAGCGACGCCACGAGCTCGTCCACGCCCGCTTCCTCCTCGCCGAGCGCAGTGTCCTCCAAGTCCCACCGGCCCTGACCCGGCTGCTCGAACGTGGTGCGCCACATGAGCAACTCCGGCAGTTCGTAGTAGCGCAGGTAGGCGACGCAGTCACCGGCGTCCTCGAACGCCCCGACCCCCGTCACGTCCACGGCGTCGGGACCGTCACCGCTGCGGTGGTCGAACACGAGGATGAAGCTGTCCGGCGTGGCCTGGGACCGGTCGTACGCCTCCACGTTGTCACGCGTCTCACGGATATCGGTCCACTTGCGTTCAAGGTCCATCGTCGCACCCATGGGCTCCCCCTCTCCTTGACCCGGTCCATCCTCGCACATGGGTCCGACACGCGACCTGAACGCCAACTGGCGCGTCTATCGCTGCGCGGGAGGCTAGTCCCACCGACCGGAAGGATGCCGTGCCCCGACCGACCGGACCATCGCCCGCCGTCATGGCGCTCACGCTGCTCGCGATCGTCGTCGTCGTGACGGCCGCTCTGTTCGGCGCCGGAGCGCTCGCCGCGCGCCTCTCCGCGCCCCCCTCCGAGGCCTCCTCGCCCAAGTCCCCGCCCGCGGCCAAGGTCGTATCGCTCACACCCGACGCGACCGCCGCGCCCGCTCCAGCCACCGTGCCCTCCGTGTCGCTGGCGGCCCCCTCCTCGGCCGTGAAGCCCAAGCCTATGCCGGCGAAGCCCGCCGCTCCCAAGGCGCCGGCCGGGGCCACCGACCATCCCCGAGAAGATGGCGCGCACGCTGTGGGGGTCCACGCAGATGGTCGTCGCCGTGGGGGACCAGGTCGGGTCCACGCACGGGACGCTCTACGTCTTCAACAAGACCGGCGGCAGATGGGTGGCCGTGCTGACCGCGCCGTGCCGGTTCGGCACGTACGGGCTGCACGACGGGCTCGCCCGCACGGAGGGAAGCCGGCAGACGCCCACCGGCATCTGGGAGATGGGCTCGTTCCTCTTCGGCCAGCACGAGAGCCCGCCGGCGGGCACCAAGATGCCGTACCGGCACATCGACGAGAACACCTACTGGAGCTCCGAGCGTGACGCCACGTACAACACGTGGGTGGAGTCCTCGAGCCACGTCAGCGGTGAGCACCTCATCGGTGTTCAGCAGCAGTACGAGTACGCGCTGTCCACCGGGTACAACGCGCCGCCCAACACCACGGTCCAAGGCCGAGGCACGGCTATCTTCCTCCACATCTTCGACCCGCCTGACTACAACAACGGCCTTTCCGCCGGTTGCGTGGCGGTGTCGCGCGACGACATCATCCGCGTCTTCCAGACGCTCGACCCGGCGCGGCGGCCGTCTTTCGCCATCGGGACGCTTCAGGCCGGGACACCCACCTCCATCTGGGCGTACTGATCGGGCTCACCGGCCGCGCCCCGTGGCGGGCGGGCGGGTGACGGGTAGGTAAGGCCCAGACCCGGGTGGCGACCTGCGGCCGCCTACCCTGCCACCCTCCGAGGAGACGCTGGAGGAACCATGACAACGCGCGCACCACGCATCGCCTCGGCGGCGATCCTGCTCACCCTGACGCTCGCGCTTGCGGCGTGCGTCTCGGGCGGCACCTCGCCCACCACCACTTCGACCCCGGTCCCCGGCCAACCCAAGGGCGGCGCGATCGAGGGCACGTGGAACGTCAGCACCGTCAACGGTGCGCAGGTGCCCGGAGGCAAGAACCAGGTGACCGCAGACTTCAAGGCGGGCACGGTGTCGGGCTTCGGCGGGGTCAACAACTACAGCGGGCCGTACACCGCGGACACGGCCGGCGCGTTCAAGGCGGGCCCGATCGGCGCCACCCAGATGGCTGGGCCGCCCGAGGCGCAGCAGCTCGAGAAGGGCTATCTCGACGCCCTGCAGAAGGCGACCTCGTACTACTCGACGGGGACGACGCTCACGCTGTACTCCTCGGCGGGAGCCCCCATCGTCGTCTACGACAAGGCGCAGTAGCGGGCTCGAGCATGACGCCGGCCGCCGCGCCTAGGAGCGAGGAACCGGCCTAGCCCGCTTGCGGGTCGCGCGAACGGTCGCGCAACGCGAGCCAGTCCTCGAGCTCCAGGAAGCTGCCGGCGACGTTGCCCTCCAACTCCCGGTACAGGGCCCAGGGCGCCGTGAAGGCGAGGGTCTCGCGGTCCACGACGTGGCGCATGGCGATGTCGAAGAAGCCGATCACCCCGCGCGGACGGTCGCGCTTGGCCTCCTCGTAGCCCCACAGGATGGCCTGGCAAGCGCCGCCGAACCGCGCTACGACCGGCTCGCCGCTGGCCTTCCGATAATCCGTGGCTATCACGAGCGCGGAGAGCTGGTCGGCGTTCACGAGGAACACCACGAGCTCGGGGTGCTCGTGCTCGGCCACCTCGGGCAGCGGCTTGAGGACCACGAACTCCGTGGGAACGTCCGTCATGGGCAGCTGGTCCAGCCACTTGCGCACCAGCTCGGGGGATTCGAAGAAGCGCTCTCCGCCGTCCATGCGGCGCGACCGGCGCACTCCCTCGGTCGATCTCGGGCGTGCCGTTCGCGAGCAGGTGCTCTACGTCGAACGAGCACGCCTCGTACTGGTCGCCGAACCCCAGACCCGTCCCCCCGCCCGGGCAGCCGAAGCTGGCGCGGTCGAACACCGCCGTCTTGCCTTTGGCCACCGCCACCATCGTGGCGGCGACGCAGCCCCAGCGCCCTTCCTTGAACTGGAGGGCCTTCTCGGGCTTCTCGTCGGTGAGGATCACGGCGACGGGCGAAGTCCGCATGCCCAGGGCGTCTGCGAGCTTGCTTTCCATGTGGGGGCTCCTGACTTCCGAGTGGGACGGCGGCGCGGCGCCGCGCTCAACGATGATACCTGCGTCGCGCGGCCCCTGCGGGCACCGGCGCAGGACCCTACCCCATCCGGTGAGGCAGCGAGCGCAGGCCGTCGAGCCGCACGAGCGTGTAGCCCTCGGCCTTGAGCGCCCGGATGATGATGGGCAGCGCCTCGATCGTGTGGCTGCGGTCGCCGCCGCCGTCGTGCATGAGCACGACCGCGCCGTCGCGAGCGCCGGCGAGCACGCGGTTCACGATCGTCTCTGCCGAGGGACGCTTCCAGTCGTCGGTGTCCACGTCCCACTGGACCCACTGCATGCCCAGGCTGTTGAGCACTCCGTACATGGCGGGTGAGACGTTGCCGCCGGGGGGCCGGAAGTACACGGGCCGCTGGCCGCTGGCCGCGGTGATGTCGTTCTCGGCCTGGGTGATCTGCGCTGCCACCTGCGCGGCGGACAGGCGGTTCATGTGCTCGGGGTGCGACTCGCTGTGGTTGCCCACGAGCATCCCGGCTTGCACGAGCATGCGCGACAGCGCTGGCCGTCCGCGGGCCTGGCGCCCGATCTCGAAGAACGTGGCGGGCACCTTGTTGGCCTGGAGGATCTTGAGGATCGCCTCGGTCTGTCCGGGCCAGGGACCGTCGTCGAACGTGAGCGCGATCAGCTTCTTGCCGGTGGACGGGTGTGTGCGCACGACCAGCCGCATCACGGGCGCTTTGATCACCTTGCGCGACGCGATCTGCCCCGAGATAGAACCGTACTGGACGCTCTCCAAGCCCGGCGTCCCGCTCGCGACGGTTGTCTGGACCGGCCCCGACCCGATGAACCTGGCCGAGGGCGCGAGCGCAGCCTTGCGCACCTTGAGCGGCTCCACGGAGTTGGCCCCGTTGCGCGCGGACACGACGTCGCCGTTGCGCAGGACCGTGGCCGGCGAGACGGGCTTGCCGTCAACGACCACGATCACCGGCCCGCCGGCGCCGGCCTTGAGCACGGCCCGGGTCTTGACGGCGATGACGGCGCCTCGGCGGGCGTTCACCGCGCCGTCCTTGACCAGGTCGCCGGCGGTGGTGCCCGTCGCGACCCGCATGGGCCTGCCTTGCACCGTCACGGAGATCGTGAACACCGTGAAGTACAGGATGGCGCTCACGACCACCACCAGGACGGCCGCGACCGATCCGGCGATGATCGCCGTGCGCCTGTCGATATGCCGGCCCTCCATCCCCATGGACCCCGCGGATGCGACTCGCGTGCCACTCATGGAGTCGGAGTCGGGGCGGTCCGCGGAACGAGGGCGCGGTCTGGGCCGAGGTTCGGTCACCGCACCGCCGAGCCCAGGAAGTACGGCCACACGACGAGCCCGATCACGGCTTGCCACCAGATCAGTTTCGCGAAGCCGATGGTGAACAGCCATCCGGCGAACCACAGCGGGCCCACGATGCTCCCGGTGGCTGCGGGGCTCACGACGTACTTGTCGCCCATGGTGTCTCCGTTCCCGATGACGCGGCGCACAGGCCGCTATCCGGCCGACGTGAGGATACCTCGGCCCGGGAGGTA
>CAVYJL010000013.1:0-58620 GCA_963768865.1 uncultured Coriobacteriia bacterium
GAAGAGCACGAACGCGCCGTCGGGCATGGGCTTGGCGCCGAAGATCGCGGGCCCGGCGAACGCCCAGAACAGGAACGTGAGCACCGCCGCGCCTATGACGAACGGGACGAAGACCGCGCTTATGCGGTCAGCGAAGCGCTGGACCGGGGCCTTGGAGCCCTGGGCCGCTTCGACCAGCCGGACGATCTGAGCGAGCGCCGTGTCCCGGCCGACCTTCGTGGCGCGGAACGTGAACGTGCCCAACTTGTTGATGGTGGCGCCGATGACCTCGTCGCCGGACGTCTTCTCCACGGGGATGGGCTCGCCGGTGAGCATGGACTCGTCCACGGCGCTCATGCCGTCCAGCACGATGCCGTCCACCGGCACCTTCTCGCCGGGGCGGACCACGACGATGTCGCCGGTCACGACCTGCTCAACGGGGATGTCCACCTCGGCACCGCCGCGGATCACGCGAGCGGTCTTGGCGGCAAGGCCCATGAGCGCCCGGATGGCGTCGGACGTGCGGCCCTTGGCGCTGGCCTCCATGAGCTTGCCCAGGAGGACGAACGCGATCAGCAGCGCGCTGGTCTCGAAGAAGACCGGCTCCATGAAGAGCGCGACGATGAACGTGGTCGCGACGCTGAAGAAGTAGGCGGCGCTCGTGCCCAGCGACACGAGCAGGTCCATGTTGCCCGCCCGGTTCTTGATCGCATGCCAAGCGCCGCGGTAGAACCGCGCGCCGGCCACGAACTGCACGGGCGTGGCGAGCGCGAACATGAGCACCTTCATGAAGAACATGCCCTGCGACGGGTACGGGCCGAAGGGCACGTCGCCGCCGAACGCCTTCACGAGCGCCTGCTCCACGCCCGGGATCATCGTGAGCAGCAGCGGGACCGCCAGCGCGGTCGCGAGGATGAACATCCTCTTGAGCTGCGCGTAGTACTTGGCCTGGGCGACCCGCTGCGGGTCCTCCTCGGGGGTCGCGAAGGCCGAGGCCTCCACCTTGATGCTGGCGCCGTAGCCGGCGTCCACGACCGCCTTGATGAGCTCGTTGGGACCTACGGCCGACGGGTCGTAGTCCACGCTCGCGCTCTCGGTGGCCAGGTTCACCGCCGCGCTCGTCACGCCGGGCACCCGGTTGAGCACCTTCTCGGTCACGGCCTGGCACGCGGCACAGGTCATACCGCTGATGAGCAGGTCTATGTGGCCGGACTGCGTGGCGGCGGGCTCCTCGGCAACCTCCGTGGCGCCATAGCCGGCGTCCTCCACGGCCTTGATTATCGTGGCGACGTCCACCGAGTCCGGCGCGAACTCGACGGCCAGCTTCTCGGCCGCGAGGTTCACGTTGGCGCTGCACACGCCGGGCTGCTTGTTCAGGGTCTTTTCTATGACCGCCGCGCAGGCGGCGCAGCTCATGCCCGAGATGACGAACTGGGCGTCTTCGCGTGACTCCAGGTCGACCGGGCAGGTCTCGTTGGTGCTAGTCATGTGTATCTCCTCCGCGCTACCGCACGGTGATGGTGCCGTGGACCATGTTCATGCCGCAGGCGAAGCCGTACGTACCCGCCTTGAGCGGCTGCAGCTTCACCGTCGCCGGACCGCCGGTGAGATCGGCTTGGAAGTTGAGGTCCTGCGACTGGACGATGCCCGTGCACCCGCTCGACTGCCCGAACGTGATCTCGGTGGGAACGCCCGCCTTGAGCACGATGTTACCGGGGTCGTAGTAGCCCTGCGACACGTCCACCTTGATGCGCTGCACCCCGCCCGACACGGTTGCCGAGGCGGTCTTGCCGGTGCTCGCGCCGGAACCGCTCGAGCCGCCGCCGCAGCAGCTGGGGCCGGACGCGCTCTGGGCGGGGGGCGGCGGGACGATCGAGTCCTGCTGCGCCGTCGCGACCGTGTTGGGAGCCGCCGTTGAAGCCGCTGCGCCCGCGCCGTTGGCCGTGGCCACGAGCGTGCCGGACATCATGCCCATGCCGCACGTGAGGTTGTAGGTGCCCGCCTTGGTGGCCGGGATCTGCACCACGGTGGTGGCGTTGGGGGCCAGGTTCTGCAGCACGCCCAGCTGCGGGATGGCTATCTGGTCGGAGCAGGCGTTGTTCTCCTGCCGATCCACCACGAGCCGCACGGGCACGCCCGCCGGGATCGTCACGGTGGACGGGACGTACTGGGTGTTCTTGATGGCGAGCTTGACCTCGGCTACTCCGTCGGCCGAGGTCGTGGCCTGCGTGGCTCCGGCCGGCGTGCCCTGGAACGCGGCGGCCACGGTGTTGAAGCTCACCGGGGAGCCCAGCAGCACCGCGCCGCGGTTGAGGAACACGACGCCCAGGATGATGACGATCGCCGCGGCGGCCATGGCCATGTACTTCTGCACTACCTTGCCCGAGATCAGGCTCGTGGCCGAGCCGAAGACGAGCATGACCGGCACGGTGCCCAGGCCGAACCCGAGCATCGCAATGGCGCCGTTGGCGGGCGAGCCCGAGCCCGCCGCCGCCAGCTCGGCGGCGATGAGCGGACCGCACGGCATGAGGCCGGTGAGCAGGCCGAACAGGATGGGCGTGACGAAGGCTTCGGTGGCGGCCTCGTCCTCGGCGGTGGCGCGCTTGCGCAGCTTCATGATGGCGCGCACGAGGAACTTGGGCGGGCGGGGCGAGAACTTGCGCAGGCTCGGGAAGAACCCGGTGAGCTGCAGGCCCACGAGGATCATGAACGCGCCCGCGACGATCGTGGCCCAGGGGCGGATGCCGGCGAGGTTGAACGCCGCGCCGATCGCGCCCAAGGCGAGGCCGACGGTGACGTAGCTGAGGATCTTGGCCGCGTGATAGGCGAACTGGGGACTGATGCGCTCGAGCCACGGGCCTTTGCGCTGGTTCTGCACGGAGTAGCTGAACACCATGCTTCCGCACATGGTGACGCAGTGGAAGCCGGTGAGCAGGCCAACTCCGAGCATCGGCAGGAACAGGTTCATAAGATGTGTGCTCGCTTTCGCTTCTGACGTCGCTGCCTTGGTGGAGGCCGGCTCCCGAGCCGCGGCGCCTTGATGCGACTATGCGCCCTTGGCGAGTGGAACGGGAGACGTCTCCTGCCCGCGGGCCGTCAGGCCGCGCAGGCGGGGATGGCCACGGCGGAGATCACCGCGGCCGAGCAGCGCTTGTCAGATGCGCAATCGAGTGCCGTCTTGGACGCCCGGTGGGCGGGCGTCGGTGCGCGCCGGCGACCGAGGCGACGACGCTGGTGGCCAGTGGCGGCGCGGGAGCGGTGCTCACCGCGACGGTGAACGGCATGGTCTCGGCAGGCTGGACCGAGACGAGAGAGCGGGAGGAGTCGTTGCCGTGATCGCATGAGCTCATGCGAGCCGCGTCAGGGTTGCTGCAGCACAGACACGTGGAGCCGCCCTGCATCGGCATGCTGGAGACCGGCATCGCGGCACCCATCGCACCCGACATGCTGCACCCGCCGCACGACGTGACGCACGCCGCCTGCGCGGTGACCGGCGTGAATACCGCCATCACCACGAGCAGCGCCACGAACGAGCGCAGGGTCCTGTCGAGCAGTCGGGTCAAACGGCCTCCAAAACGAGCTGGTCGCAGCGGGCATAGGGCTGCAAGCTCCGTGCCTAGTATACCCCTGGGGGCTTATATTTGCACCCCCGGTCGGTTCGCGCAGTATAGCACCGGCCCCGGACGGTGCAGCTCCCGACATCGCCGCGAGACCGGGGGCGCGGCCCCCGCTGCGCCGCGTTCGCGGCCACCCCTTCCCGCACCGCACCCCTCATCCCAAAGGGAAGGAACTCCATGGTGAATAGGGCGGACGCCGCGATGGATACGCGGCTCTAGGAGAAAGCGCACACCATGAGCGAGCGCGCGAGGACAAGGGTCGTCATCATGGGCGCCGCCGGACGCGACTTCCACGACTTCCATGGTCGCTACCGCGACGACCCGTCGGTCGAGGTCGTCGCGTTCACCGCGACGCAGATCCCCGGCATCGACGAGCGCACCTTCCCGCCGGAGCTCGCCGGCCCGCTCTACCCGGCCGGGCATCCCGATCCTCCCCGAGTCCGAGCTCGCCGCGCTCATCCGCGAGCACGACGTCGACCACGTCGTCTTCGCCTACAGCGACGTCGCGCACGTCGACCTCATGCACAAGGCGTCGCTCGTGCTGGCCGCGGGCGCCGACTTCATCCTCCTCGGCCCCGACGCCACCATGATCCTTCGCCAAGGTCCGGTCATCCCGTGTGCGCCGTGCGCACCGGCGTGGGCAAGAGCGGCATCTCGCGCGCGTGTCGCGAGCGCTCATCGCGACCGCGGCCTGAACGCCGTCGACATCCGCCACCCCATGCCCTACCGCGACCTGCTCAAGATGCGCGTCGAGCGCTACGCGACCGTCGCGGACCTCGACGCCGCGGCGTGACGATCGAGGAGCGCGAGGAGTACGAGCACCTCGTCGCAGGCGGGCATCGTCGTGTTCGCCGGCGTCGACTACGAGGCGATCCTGCGCGAGGCCGAGAAGGAGGCCGACGTCATCATCTGGGACGGCGGCAACAACGACATGCCCGTTCTATCCGCCGCGACCTCGAGATCGTGGCGCTCGACCCGCACCGCGCCGGCCACGAGCGCGCTTACTACCCCGGCGAGGCCAACTTCCTGCGCGCCGACGTGCTCGTCATCAACAAGGTCAACACCGCCGACCCGAAGGCGCCGTCGACGCCCTGGTCGCGGCCGCGGCCAAGTACAACCCCGGCGCGCGCGTGGTGCTGACCGCCAGCGAGCATCACTGCCCGAGCGACGCCGAGGCGCTCTGCGCGGCAAGCGCGTGCTCGTGATCGAGGACGGCCCGACCGTCACGCACGGCGGCATGGCGCTACGGCGCCGGCGCGATCGCCGCACGCGCAGCATGGGCGCGGCCGAGCTCGTCGACCCGCGGCCGTACGCGGTCGGCTCGCTGCGCGACACGTTCGCGGCCTACCCGCACCTGACCGAGGTGCTGCCGGCGATGGGCTACTCGGCGCAGCAGCTCGCCGACCTCGCGGCCACCATCGAGGCGGCGCCGTGCGACGTCGTGCTCGTCGGCACGCCGATCGACCTGTCGCACCTGATCGAGGTCTCGCAGCCGACCGTGCGCGTGAGCTACGGCGTCGAGGACCGCGGCGTCCCGACGATGGACGCAGGTCGTGAACGGGTTCCTCGCCGAGCGGGAACTGGGCTAGGGCCGCAAGCCGGCAGGCCTGATCGCCCGCTTGGGCGCCCGCACCCACGTGGTGCGCGTATAGGCGACGCGCAACCCGTGCCGCTCCTGGTTGCGTTGCGAGATACTCCCGGGCGTCGCCTCGCTCGCCACGATCTCGCAGCCCTCGCGCTCGGCGAGGTCGAGCCGCAGCGCCTGGATCGCCGTCTGCGCGCCGAGCCCTCGGAACTCGGGCAGCGTCGCGTCCGCGTTGAGGAGCGCGACGTCGCCGGCGAACGTGACCATGCCGGTGCCGGCAGGCACCCCGTCCACCTCGGCCAGGACGTAGGTCGCATCGTCGCAATGTGAGATGACGTCGGCTATCTCGAGATCCGCGGGCGTGGCCTCGTCCGGCGCGTGGAAAGCGGCGGCCATGACGCGGCCCCACTCGGCACGTTCGTGGGGTTCGACGACGCGCACCGTGACGCGCGGATCGGGCGCGCGTTGCGGCACGCGGCGCCCGTACGGTGCGCAGCCGCCGGCGCCGTCGCCCACCGACACGACGAGCTGGTTCTCGTAGCCCTCGATCGTCCAGCCCCGCGCTATGAGCCCCGCCAGCAGCGACGAGCTGGCCAGCGGGCATAGCTCGAGGCGCGCAGGCTCACCTCGGCTCAGGTAGAACACCTCGAGCTCGTCGAGGTCGGCGGGCCTCACCGGCCCGTGCAGCCCGAGCCCTAGAGACGAGTTCAGCACGGAGCCGGGGGCGTTGAAGAACGCGACGCCGCCGGCGACCTCGAGCGCTGCCGGCGGCGTGTCTGGAAACCGGCCCGCGGCGGCCAGCTGGTAGCCCATGCGATCCCGCGGGATCGCCTCGCACTCGATGCGGCGAGCTAGCTCGATGTCGCAGAAGAAGGGCGGCCCCTCGGCCGGCGAGCCCACGGTGGGCTCAGTGCCCCGCGCAGGTATGGTCCTGACCGAACGACGGCAGGCCGGCGCCGAGATACGCTTCCACGGCCGCGCGGGGCGTGGGCGACGAGGCGTCGTAGTACGCGGTCATGCCGTTGGCGGACATCGCCGCGAGCGGCCCGCCGCCCATGCCCACGACGATGGCGGCTTTCACGCCGTCCTGGGCGAGCATGGCGACGGTCATCCCGCAGCCTCCGTGCGTGTGCGGAGGGTTGGTGACCACGTGGGCGCCCGAGATGGCGCCGTCGGCGACGTCCACGACGGTGAATGAGGCCGCGTGGCCGAAGTGAGCCGAGCGGGTGGCGTCGATCCCTCCGGGGCCCTCGGTGGGAATGGCGATGCGTAGCGTATCGTTCACGTCGTGCCTTTCTGTCCGATCAGCGGTTCACGGTACTTGCCAGCGCGGCCGAGACCGACGGCACGTCTATGCCGCCGGAGCACACCACGCGGTCATCGACGAAGACCAGCGGGAAGTCCGAAGCCGGGTCCACCAGCGCGTCCATGACGGGCTTGAGTTCGTCGGGCGGCAGCACCGTGTACTCGACAGCCTGCACCGAGATGCCCGGGACCACCTGCGATATCGCTTCCTCCAAGACCTGGAGGCGCCACTCGAGCGGAAGATCGCATCGCGCGCCATGGGTGACCTGCCCCATGAGGATCGCGAGCTCGTCCACTCCGTCGCCGGACGACGCTCAAGCGCAGTCCGGTTCGATGATGACGCGAACGCGTGGATCGACCGACATCAGCACCCCTCCATTCCGGGCCGCGGGCCGGGGTTCTTCACAGAACGGACAGCGTGTCCGCCAGGCCGGTGAGCACGTCCCTCCGCAGCCGGTAGTAGACCCAAGAGCCGTCCCTGCGTGCGTCCACGAGACCGGCCTCTCGCAGGATGCTCATGTGGTGCGAGATGGTGGACGCCGCGAGGCCCAGACGCTCCATGATCTTGCAGGCGCAGACTTCCTCGGGTGCGCAGCGCTCCTTGGCCTCGCAGCGCCGGTCCGCTTGAGCGAGCATCCGCAAGATCTCGAGACGCTGAGCCGAGCCGAGGGCCTTGAAGGCCGTCTCCAACCGAGCGTCCACCCGGCTCGCGGGAGCATCTATCACGTGTGGCATCTCGGTCCTTTCAGGCGTCTTCGGGGATTTCGACGACTATCGAAATCAGCCCCTCGGTGAATATACGGGCACGGGTATCGGCTGTCAACGCGGTCCGAGGTCTAGCGCCGGTCGCACGCTGGTGGCTTTAGGCTGCGCCCGAGCGTACGATGGCTTGGGGTAAGGACAGGTGGCCGTTGCTTCGTTTCGCAGACATCTCACTCGGTACCGGCGCTCCTCCTCGGTGCAACCTATGTCACGGTGCTGCCGAGGAGTCCTTTCTCGATACCTCCGTCGTGACCGCGCAGATCGAAGCGGTCGCACGCTCCTGGGACTTGGGCCCGGGACCCAACCTCACCCTCACAGGCGCGGAGCCCCTGCGCCATCCGGACCTGCCGGCGATCCTCGCCAGCGCCGTCGCGGCGGGGGTCGAGCGGATCCGCCTCGAGACCGACGCCTCGGCGCTCATGGGCCCGCAGGAGGCCACATGGCTCATCCAGGCGGGAGCCCGCCACCTCTCATTCACCGTGCTGGGCCCTTCCGCGGCGGCGCACGACAGGCTTGCGGGATCGCACGGCTCGTTCGACGGCACGGTCCGCGGTGTCCAGGCGTTCTCCGAAGCGGCTGAGTCGCTGGGGAAGTCCGTCCACGTGACCGCACGGATCCCCGTGTGCCGCCACAACCTCGAGGGCCTTCCCAACGCCGTGACCGCCGCCGCGAAGGCCGGAGCCGCCTCGGTGCTGCTCATCGCCAACGACGTGCACCTGGACCTTCGCACCGCGGCGCCGTGGTTCGAGGCCGCGTGCGACACCGGCACCGTGAACGCCATCTGGGTCGAGGTCGAGGGCGTCCCGTACGGCGTGGCCCGCGGATGGGAACTGCACCTCGCGCGCACGTATCGCGTGTACGAGGGCGAGAAGTCCGCGAAGTGCGACTCGTGTGCGCTCGCTCCCGTGTGCCCCGGCGGCATCATGGGCCTGTCTCCCGAGGTGCTGGCCACCTTCCGGCCGCCCGACAACGCCGCGCGCCTCGCCGAGGGTGTGGCCCGCGGGTTCTCGCCCCCCTGTCTGGCGGTCCAGTGATGAGCTCTTCCATCCTCAAGGTCGCGCTCGTGGCGCTGAACTGGCCGGGCTACCAGTCGCTCGCACTGGGCTACCTGCGCGCTTACGCTGAAGCGCACGACAAGCTGCGCGGGAAGGTCGCCTTCCAGACGCTGGACCTGACCACCGAGACGGATCCGTGGTGGGTGGCCTATAGGGTCCTGCAGATACAGCCCGACGTGGTCGGCTTCTCCGTGAGCTGCTGGAACGCGGGCGCCGTCTACGAGATATGCACGATCATCAAGAAAGCGCGGCCCCAGACCAGGATCATCCTGGGAGGCAGCGAGGTGGGCCCCGACGCCGAGAAGGTGCTCGAGGAGCACGCGGACGTGGACATGGTCGTTCGCGGCGAGGGCGAGGAGACGTTCGCGGAGCTCCTGCGGGTGATGGCCGCGGGCAAGCGGGCGTGGATGTGCGAGGGCGTCACGGCTCGCGACGGCGACACGATCGTGTCTGCACCTGACAGGCCGCTGATCGAGGACCTGGACACCATCCCCTCCCCTTGGCTCGCGGGCACACTCTCCCCGCTCGAGAGTCTGTCGTACCTGGAGACCTTCAGGGGCTGTCCGCACCGGTGCGCATACTGCTTCGAGTCCAAAGGCACCACGCGCGTCCGCAGCTTCTCGCGCGAGCGCATCCAGTCCGAGATAGACGCTGTGGCCGGAGCGCCCGGTGTGCGCCAGATGTCCTTCATCGACTCGGTGTTCAACCTCACAGGCGAGCGCCTTGCATGGCTTGCCGAGGCACTCGCGCCTCACGCCGCCCGCGGCATCCGCCTGCACACCATCGAGGTGGACATGGAGCGGATCGACGACACCGAGGCCGCGCTGCTGCACCGGGCGGGCGTGGTCTCGGTCGAGACCGGTCCGCAGTCCGTGGGATCGGACGCGCTGAAGGCGAGCCACCGCACGTTCCACCCGGACAAGTTCGTGAACGGCGTGACCGCGCTCAAGCGCGCGGGGATCTCGGTGGGCTGCGACCTGATCATCGGCCTGCCGGGCGATGACGTGTTCGACGTCATCGGCGGGCTGCGCTGGCTGCTGGCGCTGGACCCCGGCGTCATCCAGTCGTCCACCCTGCACGTGCTTCCCGGCACCGACCTATGCATCCATGCCGAGGAGATGGGCCTCAAGTACGACCCGAGCCCGGACCACTGCGTGATCCAGACGGACAGCATCGGGTTCGCCGACCTCAGACGCCTGGAGATCATGGCCAACTCGCTGCAGAAAAGCTACCGGGCCCGGCTGGACTAGCCGGCTCGTGCGCGACGTCGGCGCACGGCGCCCGCCGCGCGGCACCGCTACGCCGCCGGAAGCTCGAACCCCACGATCGCCCCGCCCTGCTCTCGGTTGCGCGCGAATACCCGGCCGCCGTGGTCCTCCACGATGCGCTTGGACACCGCGAGCCCGATCCCGCTGCCACCCGTGTCGCGGGCGCGCGCCTCATCGGCACGGTAGAAGCGCTCGAACACGTGGGGCAGGTCGGGGTCGGGGATCCCGGAGCCCGTGTCGGATACCTCCACGCGCACGAGATCCTGGTCGCGGCTCACCGTGACCGCCACTGTGCCGCTCTTCGTGTGCCGAAGGGCGTTGTCCAGCAAGTTGCGCAGCACCTGCGCGAGCCGGACGTCGTCGCCGCTGACCATGTGCCCCTCGGCGGCGTCGCACTCGATCGCCACGCCTGGCGGCGCGCCGGGCTCGGCGGCGGCCGCCTGCCGGCACGCGAGCGCGGACAGATCCACCGGGCCCATCTCATATGAGAGCGCTCCCGCCTCGGCGAGGGAGAGTTCCTGGAGATCGGCCACTAGGCGCGACAGGTGGCGGGTGTCGTCGGCGATGGAGGCGAAGCGCGCGGGATCGGCGGGAAGCACGCCCTCGGCCAGGCCCTCGGCTTGGGCGCGCAGGGCGGCGACGGGGTTGCGAAGCTCGTGCGCCACGTCGGCGACCATGCGCCGGCGCAGCTCCTCCTGCTCGCTGAGTGAATCGGCCATCGAGTTGAACGCGGCGCCCAGACGCTGGATCTCGTAGGGGCCGCCGGTGTCCACGCGGTGCGACAGATCGCCTCCGGCGAGGTCCTGGGCGCCGGCGGTGAGCCGGTTCAGCGGCCGGGTCAGGTACCACGCCAGCGCCGCCGCGGCCAGCGCCGCGAGGATGAAGGCCGCGATGGACGCGAACAGAATGCCCCGGTCCAGGGTGGCGAGGAACGTCTGCTCGGCTCCGCCCAGTACCAAGTGGCGCCCCATGCCCATGCCGCCCGCGCCCATCGGGGCCGGAAGCGTGGTCAGGTACTGCTCGAACGCGTTCTCGAGCTCGGTGCGCGTGATGAATCCCGCTAGCCCCACCGAGGCGAGGCAGGTCGCCGCTATGGCCAGGAACATCTCGACCAGGAGGGTCCGCTTCATCGCGCGTCACCCTCATGGGTGTGCGGATCGATCTTGTACCCCACGCCGAACACGGTGCGCACCCACCGCGGGTCGCGCGGGTCGTCGCCCAGCTTGCGGCGCAGGTTCTTCACGTGCGCGTCCACGGTGCGCTCGTAGCCCTCGTACGCGTCGCCCTGCGCGGCCTCCATGAGCTGCATGCGGCTGTACACGCGACCGGGGTGCGCCGCCATCGTGGCGAGCATGTCGAACTCGGTGCGCGTGAGCTCGATCGCGCGCCCGTCCAGGGTCACGCTTCGTGCGTCGGGCTCGATCTCCAGCTCGTCGAGCCGGATGACGCCGCTGCCCGCGCCCGGCCCGGCACAGCCGGCCCGGCGCAGGACGGCCTTGACGCGGGCCACGACCTCGCGAGGCGAGAACGGCTTGACCACGTAGTCGTCGGCGCCCACCTCGAGCCCGATGAGCCGGTCCACCTCGTCGCTGCGCGCCGTGACCAGGATCACCGGCACGTCGTGCTCGCGCTGCAGGCGCTTGGTGAGCTCGATGCCGTCGAGTCCCGGCATCATGACGTCCAGCAGCGCGAGATCGGGAACGTGTTCCTGCGCCGCCGCCAGCGCCTCCGTGCCGTCGTTGGCGACGTCCACGTCGAAGCCCTCGGCCGTCAGATATGCTGAGAGCACTTCCACGATCTTGGGGTTGTCGTCCGCCACGAGGATCCGGCGGGTCATAGCGGGTCCTTCCGTTCGGGGTGCTCGCCCCGGACTGCGCGCCCTTCCCGGGCGCTTCTTGCGTGCGGCACGGCGCGTCGCTTCATCGTCTACCCGTTCTCCGAGGGACGCAAAGGGCGGACCGCCGGTGGCGGCCCGCCCCTCGGGTCCGGTGCGTCTACTGCGCGGGGGCAGTCGCAGCGCCCCGGCCGAAGCCGGCGCCGCGGCCCTGGCCGCCGCCCATGCCGCAGCCGCCGCCGCCACAACCGCCGCCGGCGCCAGCGCCGGAGCCGGTGCCGTCACAGCCGGCCGGCGGGGCCGCCGTCACCTTGGCGGGAAGGCGCGACTGCATGTTCGTGTACATGGTGTCGGCCTGCGCCTGGGTGATCGTGCCCGCCTTCACGGCGGCGTCGAGCGCGGCCTTGCGGGCCTTCAGCGTCTCGTCGACGACCGCCTGCGAGGCGACGCCCTTGGCCTTGGCGATGTCCGCGAACGTCTTGCCGTCGGCACGCTGGGCACGCACGTCCGTGACTGACTCGCCGGTGAGCTTGGCCACTACATCGGCCATCGTCCCGCCGGCCTGGCGGCAGATGCCGCCGAATCCTGCGCCGGCCTGCGCGGCCGTCGCCGGGGCGGCGATCGCGACGCCTGCGACGCCGAGCACCATCACTGCGACCAGGCCGGCCGTCAGGAGGAGTGCCATCCTGCTTCTCTTCATCTCGGGTCCCTACCTTTCAGATACGGGGGCTATCGGGTCCTGCGCTCTGTTGCTGCGCACTTATGACTATCGCGGCGGCGTTTGAAGAACCCGTGAAGGGGATGCGCGGCGTGAGTGAAGTATCCGAGGGCCTTGCGGGTGCCTTCCGAGAGTCTGCCAAAGGCCTCCACCGCGCACCCGGCGTGACGGTCGATACCCAGGGGGGTATAATAGCGAGTGTGCCCAAAGGCCCTGGAGGTCCCCGTGCCCTATGAGAAGTTCGACATCGCCCGGCTCGAGCGCCTGAACGACCCCGCGCGGTTCGAGTACCTGGACCCCGCCGTGATGTGGGACGCGCTCGGACGCCCCGACCCCGGCGCCATCGTGGAGATCGGCGCCGGCACCGGCATGTTCGCCGAACGGTTCGCGGCCATGGCCCCCTCGGCCACGATCTACGCCGCGGACATCGAGCCGGAGATGATCGAGTGGATGAACGGGCATCGCGTGTCCGGCGCGGGACATATCGTGCCCGTGCTCGCCGAGGAGACGCGTGTGCCCCTCGACGACGGCGTGGCCGACGTCGTGATCATGATCAACCTGCACCACGAGCTGGCCGAGCCCTCCGGGACATACGCCGAGGCTCTGAGGCTGCTCGCGGCGGACGGGGTCGTCATGGTCGCCGACTGGCTGCCCGGCACCGGCGGGGAGCGCCCGCCTGACCGCGTGCGGGCGGCGGCCGAGACGATAGAGCGCTACCTGCGCGACGCGGGGTTCGCCTCCGTCACGTCTCACGAGGGTCTTGCGCGGCACTCGCTGGTCACCGGCACCAAGCGGTGACCGGATCCAACGTTGTGAGAGCTGTCATATCCGATCGGGCTCGGTAAGGAGAGAAGCGATGAAGATCAACGAAGGCACGGTGGACCGGGTGATCCGGGTCGTTGCGGGATTCCTGCTGCTGGC
Organism: uncultured Coriobacteriia bacterium; assembly: GCA_963768865.1. Lineage (GTDB taxonomy): Bacteria > Actinomycetota > Coriobacteriia > Anaerosomatales > CAVYJL01 > CAVYJL01. Next base: position 13,045 of record CAVYJL010000013.1, read on the forward strand.
CGTGGGTCTGTTGAACGTCGTGGGCGTCGTGGTGATGCCGCTTTGGCTGGCGCTCGTCCTGGACGCGGTGGGAGCGATCTTGCTCGTCACCGGGATCGTGGGCTTTTGCCCGCTCTACACGCTGTTCCGGCTCAACACCGGCAAGAAGGCCTAGCGTAGGCGCGGTCTCACGCGCCTACGACGACGGGCCGGCGCAGGAATGCGCCGGCCCGTCGCTTGAGTAGACAACCGCGCTCTGTGCGGGTCCGGGTTCGTTGTGGCAATACCGGGTGCGTCGGCAGGTCAGGGCTTCGCTGCCGGCTTCTTCTTCGGCTTCTGCCTCGGCTCTGTTGCCGATTGCTTCCCTTCGTCGCTAGCGGACAGTACCGAGAACTCCCATTCATCTAGGAGCTGATCATCACAATGGAGTTCCCACGCGTAGAGTCCGGGGTTGAGTTCGACTGGTTTGTGACGAAAAGTGAATGCCCCAGCCGGGGGTACCGCATCTTTCGGCAACTCCGCGGACTCCTCGGCCTCGACACTGAAGCTACCGGCCGACTCAGTGACGATCTCTCCATCCACATCCTTTCGGACTAGCCTGGCGAGCCACTGGTGTTCGCCCAGCTCACCTTGCCGGTCCAAGCGCAGAACAATAATCAAGTTGCTTTGGAGAGTCCCCGCTCTAGTGCTCGTCCAGAAGGCACCGAGGGCATTTACCTTGCCCTGGACATGCATCTGGGCGGCGTCAGCGACTGTAATCATCCCTCGCATGCGACTACCTACTCTCGGCAAACTGGACAGCCGTTCGCGATCCGCGCGATTGCTCGCCGCCACTCGGAATCTGTGCCTGGAAGCCGTCGCCCGTGACCGTAGTCTCAACCTCGACATCAGTTGCTGGCTTCAGACACCCCACGAGCGAATAGCCGAGCGCATCAATGACCTCAACGATTCGGTCAAAGCCAGCTGTCTCGTAGGCGCCAGCCTCGTCCCTCTGCACCATCTGCTCGCTGACTCGCAGTCGCTTGGCTAGTTCCTTCTGTGTTATTCGGGCTGCAAGCCGGGCCTTTACGAGCAGATCGGGAACCTCTGCGAAGTCATCAAATGGGAACTTCTTGATTGATCCATTCTTGATTTCGAGATACTCGGCCACCTCGGCCCTCGTGCGGTCCAACATCCGCTTGTGCGAGCGCGCAGGAAGTCCTCGTAGCGCGGCAAGGTCAGCCTCAAGGCTCTCCGCCCGCTTCTGTGCGACTTTCAGTTGGCGGTCGTTCTTGATCATGTCGGTCTCCTCACGACGACAATCCCCTTCTCCGTCCCATCATCAGTTGACTTGAAGTACTCAGTGATTGGCCTCTTCTGCCCTACGGGCCAAACGCCCGCCTTGGTCTGATACGAGGGGTAGTCCCACAGGTCGACGCGAAAGGTCCTCTTGAGGTCTGTGTGCGCGAGCAGCAGGGCCTCGACATCCATGTCATCCCCCGGGAGAAAGACGACGTCGGTATCTTGAGGATTCCTAATGCCAGTGACGAAGCTACCGTCGAGCCAGATCTTGACCGCGCCTTCACGAAACAACCTCTCGACAACCCTCTCGAGTTGGTCGAGGAGCTCTCGTCGCCGGAAAGTGAATCCGAAGCACTCCCGGATTTCGTCGAACGTCGCCTCGTGCTCGCCCGGCGGGAGCAGGGCGACTGGTCCACTATTCGACTGGAATGCCGGAAGAGTCATACGGGGTAGAGTACCACAACGCGTAGGTTGTGTAACATCATGCGAGGCGACGCCGGACAAGGCTCCGCCTCGGCGGGCCACCCGAGACAGTCGAGCGCCCCGCTGCAGGCTGTCCCTACACCCGCGCCAGCCCCTGCTCGAGATCAGCGATCAGATCGTCCACGTGCTCGATGCCCACGCTCACCCGGATGAGGTCCTCGGTGATGCCGATCGAACGGCGCACGTCCTCGGGCATGGACACGTGCGTCATGCCGAACGGCTGCTCGATGAGGGACTCCACTCCGCCCAGCGACTCGGCGAGGGTGAAGATCTCGAGCGACTCCAGGAACGTGCGGGCCTCGGCCTGACCGCCTTTGATGCGGAACGAGAACGTGCCCCCGAAGCCGGTGGCCTGTCGCAGCGCGAGCTCGTGCTGCGGGTGGCTCTCGAGGCCCGGGTGGAGCACGGCCGCGATCCTAGGGTGCGCCTCGAGACGGCGCGCGATGGCCAGCGCGTTGGCGTTGTGAGCCTCCATCCGCACCGCGAGCGTCTTGACGCCGCGCAGGACCAAGAAGCAGTCGAACGGGGCCTCGGCGGTGCCCATGGCGTTTTGGAGGAAGCCGATCCGCTCGGCTATGGCCGTGTCCTTGGTGACGAGCGCGCCGCCGACCACGTCCGAATGCCCGTTGATGTACTTGGTCGTCGAGTGCATCACGACGTCCACGCCCAGTGCGAGCGGGCGCTGGAAGTACGGCGACAGGAACGTGTTGTCGCAGATGGTCATGATGCCGCGCTGCCGGGCGAACGCGGAGATCGCCTCGAGGTCCACTAGGTTCATGAGCGGGTTGGTGGGCGTCTCGATCCAGATCCCGCGCGTCTTGGCGGTGACGGCGGCCTCGACCGCGGCCATGTCCCGGAGGTTCACGAAGTCGACGGCCACGCCGTGTTCGGCGACGACGGACGTGAGCACGCGGTACGTCCCGCCGTAGAGGTCGTCGTGGACGATCAGATGGTCGCCGGCGCTGAAGCCGGACAGCAGCGTGGCGGTGGCCGCCATGCCGGTGGCGAACACGAAGCCGGCGGTGCCGCCCTCGAGCGCGGCGAGGCACTCCTCGAGCGCCTTGCGCGTGGGGTTGCCGGACCGCGTGTAGTCGAACTCGCCGGGCTCGTCGAACGCCTCGAACGCGAACGTGCTGGTCTGGTAGATGGGCGGCATGACCGCGCCGTGAAGCTTGTCGGGGCCTTGTCCGGCATGGATGGCGAGCGTCTCGAACCTCATGGCGCAGCTCCTTGGTGCGGATTCGGTCCGGGGAGTATAGCGCGCCTCGCGGGCGGGAATCCGCACCCTGCGCGTGCGTTTGCGGTCCGCCGCGCGTTGCGGCGTCGGCCGCTGTCCGCTGCGCCGCCGTCCGCCACCGCCCAGCCGCGAAGGCTAGTCCCCCAGCGCCTCGGCAAGCTGCTCGAGGAAGAGGCCCACGTCGGTGACGATGCCTATGGTCTGCCAGGAGCCGCGGTCGGCGAGCTTGGTGACGACCGCGGGGTTGATGTCTACACAGACCGTGTAAGTGCTCGCCGGCAGCATGTTGCCGGTGGCGATGGCGTGCAGCATGGTCGAGAGCATCAGGCACGCGCCGGCGTCGCGGCACCACTCGCGCATGACGGCCTGGGCTTCGATCACGTCGGTGATCACGTCCGGCAGCGGACCGTCGTCGCGGATCGAGCCCGCGAGCACGTATGGGACGTCGCGCGTGACGAGCGTGTGCATGAGACCGCTGGTGAGCACGCTCGACGCGACGGCCTGGCGGATGCCTCCCTCGCGGCGGATGGTGTTGATCGCCCGCAGGTGGTGCTCGTGCCCGCCGGGAACGAGGTGCCCGTCCTCGAGCCGCACCCCCAGCGACGTCCCGAAGAGCGCCGCCTCGATGTCGTGCGTGGCCACCGCGTTGCCGCCGAAGAGCACGTCCACGTAGCCCATGTCCACGAGCCGCGACAGCTGCGCGGCCGCGCCCGTGTGCACGACGGCGGGTCCCACGACCGCGATGATGCGCTTGCCGTCGGCCTTCGTGCGGCGCAGCAGCTGGGAGACCTCCCCCACGATCTGCTTCTTGGGCTTCTCCGAAGACACCGCCGAGGCCATGAACTCGAACGGCTGCTTCTCGCGCGGCCGCTCGATGGGCATCACGCGCACGCCGCCTCGGCCTACGACGTACGTGTCGCCGGCGCGGACCTCGGCCATGGGTACGGCGGCGGCGGTGGAGCCGTCCACACGCACGCCGAGGTCCATCTCGGTGCCCTGGACCGCGATCCAAGCCGAGCCCACGCGCACGAAGGTCTCCATGTTGGTGGTGGAGTAGAAGCGGTCGGGGAACACGCCGTTGGCCGGCGCGGGCGCCAGCGCGGCGTCTTCGGGCTCGAGCGGCACCGCGCCGGACTCCTGGACTGCCGCCATGAGGGCGGCAAGGTGCTCGTCGTCGCGTCCGAAGATGCGCATGATCAGCACGGACGGGTCGGTGTTGGTGCGCCCGATCTCGAACTCGAGCGTCTCGAACTCGCCCTCGAGGTCCATGACGTCGTCCATGATCCGCGACATGATGCCTGAGTCGATCAGGTGACCCTCGACGCGGACGTCCTCGTACACGCGGCTGCGAGCCATGTCGGTGCCTCCTGCGATCCCCCCGTCGCGCGACGGCGGCATTCCGCGCGGGGCCCGGCGGCGCCCGCCTGCCCGAGACAGACGCGCAGCCGCGACCCGGGCACTACTTTCCGGTGTTGGCCAGATTCTGCTGGTAGTAGTCGTCCGCGGTCTTGACCAGCTTCTCGACCTTGACCCGCTGCTTGGCAATCGTGACCTTGGCGGCGTCTATCGCCCCCGTGATCTGCAGGATCATGGCCGAGTCGTTGCCCTTGGCCGAGAACTGCTCGAAGAGCTTCCGGTTCTGGGCCGAGTACTTGGACAGCGCTGCGTCCAAGCCGATGAGCCCGCCGGCGAGGTTCACAGCGTGATCGGCGTACGTGACGACCTTCTTGTCCACCGGCATCTTGCGCACCTTGGCGAACTCGTCGCGGGCGCGCTTGGCCAGGTCCTGGCGCTGCTGGATCATCTTGTCCAGCTGGTCCACGTAGCTGAGCCCCTGCTTGACCTGGTCGGCGCTGGGCTGGACCGCGTCGATCTGGTTGATGAGGTCGGCGGTGGGCTGATCGAGCTTGTTGTACTCGGACAGGAACCCGCTGCCGGCGGAGATCGCGGCATTGGCGTCGTTGCCGCTGGCGCAGCCGGTCGTGCCCACGACGACCGCGGCGAGCAGGGCCCCGACGAGAAGGATGACGGCAAAACGGCGCATCTAGTAGGTGCCTTTCGGTGAGAGTGCTGGAAGAAGTCTAGACGTGCGAGCACGGTCGGACAATCGAGCCGGCCGTCCGGCGGCGCGTCAGACGGTGTCCGCGACCTCGCTCACGTTCTCCGGGTCGGCGATGATGACCACGTCCACGCCGTGAAGCTCACGCATGATGCGCGTCACGATGGAACCCCGGACGATCTCCTGCATCCGCGACCGCACCGACTGGCCCATCACCACCCAGGTGACCTTGTGCTCCTTGGCGAAGTCCACGACCTCGGCGGCGACGGACTCGCCTTTGAGCTCGGCGGTCTCCCCGCCCAGGTTGCGGGCCAGACCCAGGAGGCGGTCCAGCTCGGCCCGCTCCTTGGGCGACACAGCGCGCTCCGGCGTGGCCACGTGGACGACGTAGAGCGAGCCCTGCATGCGCTCGGCGATCCGGTAGCCGCGCCTGATGAGCCGCTGCGACACCTCGCGCGGGGTGATGGTGACGAGGACCGCGTCGCTGGCCCCGGGGACCGCGTCCTCGCCCTCGAGCGCGTGGAGCTCCTCGTCCACTTCCTCGGCGGTGCGTCGCAGCGCGAGCTCGCGCAGTGCCGAGAGCTTCTCGGGCGTGAAGAAGTTCGTGAGCGCCTTGTCCACCTTGGGCAGGTCGTAGACGGCGCCGCGCTTGAGGCGGTTGATGAGCGCCTCGGGTGTGACGTCCACGACCACGACCTCGTCGGCCTCGTCCAAGAAGTGGTCGGGGAACGTCTCGCGCACGCGCGTGCCCGTGAGGTCCGCGATCGTGTCGTTGAGCGACTCGAGGTGCTGGACGTTCACCGTGGAGATCACGTTGATCCCGGCGTCCAGGATGTCGTTTATGGACTGCCAGCGCTTGGGGTGGCCGGCGCCCGGCACGTTGGTGTGGGCGAGCTCGTCAACGAGGGCCCACTCGGGGCGGCGCGCGATCACCGCCTCGGTGTCCATCTCCTCGAACTCGCGCCCGCGGTACTCGATCCGCTTGCGCGGGATGACCTCGAGCCCGTACACGAGCTCCTGGGTCTCCGCGCGCGCGTGGCCCTCCACATAGCCGATGACGATGTCCTCGCCGCGGGACTTGCGGCGATGGGCCTCGGACAGCATGGTGAACGTCTTGCCCACGCCGGGCGCCATGCCCAGGAAGATCTTCGAGCCGCCCGCGCTTTGGGCGACCTTGTCGCGATAGTCGGCGGGCTCGATGGCGCCGGTGTCGCGCCGCCTCGGCGCCCGCCGCGACATGGCGCGACCGCCCGACGGCCGAGGGCCGCTTGAGCGGGAGCGCGACCCCGCGCCGGACCGCCTCGATACCGGGCTCCCAGTCCTCTTCCCACTCGTCCACGGCTCGGCGGCGTCGGCGTCGGGCTCGGGGAGCACGTCGGGAGTGGTCCCCCGGCCGCCGGGAGCCTCGAGGCCGCCGGCGAACTCCACCGGCAGGCCGGCTCGGTGCCCTCGGGCGCGCCCTGGGCCTCGCCCTCGGACTCCGGCTCAGCATGGCCCTGCTCCGCAGCGGGCTCGGCACCCTCAGACGCGCCGGCGCCGGCGGTGTCTCCGCCGGCGTCGCTGCGCCGAGGTTCCTCGGCAGGGATGTCTTGTTCGCGCTGGTCGTCCACGCGGTCAGCGTACCGCCGTCACTTGAGAGCGTCGAGCGCGAGGTTGAGCTGCAGAACGTTCACCCGCGGCTCGCCGAAGAGGCCCAGCTGCCGTCCGGCGACGGAGCGATCAACCAGCCCGTGGACCGCCGTCTCGGACATGTTGCGGGCCTTGGCCACGCGCGCCACCTGGGCGTAGGCGTTGGCCGGCGTGATGTCGGGATCCAGCCCGCTGCCCGAGGACGTGACCATGTCCACCGGCACGTGCCCGCTGATGGCGGGGTCCTGGGCCTCGGCCAGCTTCACGCGAGCGTCGACGTCCTGCGCCAGCTGCTTGCTCGTGGGGCCCAGGTTCGTGCCGCTCGACGCCATCGCGTCGTAGCCCTCGCCCGCGGCCGACGGGCCGGCCGTGGAAGTACCTGGGCGACTCGAACTTCTGGCCTATGAGCGCGGAGCCCACGACAGCACCGCGAGCGTTCGTGATCACGGAGCCCTGAGCCACGTTGCCTAGCACGAGCGACGCGCCGCCCACCACGAGCGGATATGCGATGCCCAGCACCACGGTGGTGACCAGCAGCATGCGGATCGAGATCGAGATATGACGAAGCACTGCGTCAGCCTCCCAGGTGGAGCAGCGTCAGGATGACGTCGATGATCTTGATGCCGACGAACGGCGCGATGAGGCCGCCCAGGCCGTAGACGAGCAGGTTGCGGCGCAGCAGCTGCGCCGCGCCCACCGGCTTGTACGCGACGCCCCGCAACGCGAGCGGGATGAGCGCGACGATGATGAGCGCGTTGAAGATGACCGCGCTCATGATCGCGCTCTGTGCCGAGTGCAGACCCATGATGTTGAGCGCGCTGCAACTGCGGATAGCTGGCGATGAACAGCGCCGGGATGATCGCGAAGTACTTGGCGACGTCGTTGGCTATCGAGAACGTGGTGAGCGCGCCGCGCGTCATGAGCAGCTGCTTGCCTATCTCCACGACCTCGATGAGCTTGGTGGGGTTCGAGTCCAGGTCCACCATGTTGCCCGCCTCTTTGGCGGCGGTGGTGCCCGAGTTCATGGCCACGCCCACGTCGGCCTGGGCGAGCGCCGGAGCGTCGTTTGTGCCGTCGCCGATCATGGCCACGAGCTTGCCCTGCGCCTGCTCTTTGCGGATGAGGTCGAGCTTGGCCTCCGGCGTTGCCTGCGCCAGGAAATCGTCCACGCCGGCCTCGCGAGCGATGACCGCGGCGGTGACCGGGTTGTCGCCGGTGATCATGACCGTGCGGATCCCCATCGCGCGCAGCTCCTCGAAGCGCTCGCGGATGCCGCCCTTCACGATGTCCTTGAGCTCGATGACGCCCAGGATCTTGGCGTCGCGCGCGACAACGAGCGGCGTGCCGCCCAGTCCGGAGACGCCGCCCACGAGCTCCTCGAGATCGTCGGGGATGCGCCCGTCCTGGCCCTTGACCCAGTCGATGACCGCGTCGGCCGCGCCCTTGCGGATGTGCTCGCCCTTCACGTCCACGCCGCTCATGCGCGTCTGCGCCGTGAACGGGACGAACTCGGCGCCCTCGTTCTCGAGATCGCGCTCGCGGAAGCCGTAGCCTTTGGCGAGCACGACGATCGAGCGGCCCTCGGGAGTCTCGTCTGACAGCGACGCGAGCTGCGCGTAGTCCGCGAGCTCCTTCTCCTCCACGCCCTTCACCGGCTGGAACGAGGCCGCCTGCCTGTTGCCGAACGTGATGGTGCCCGTCTTGTCCAGCAGCAGCGTGTCCACGTCGCCGGCCGCCTCCACGGCGCGCCCCGACATGGCCAGCACGTTGTGCCGCACTAGCCGGTCCATGCCCGCGATGCCTATGGCCGAGAGCAGCCCGCCGATGGTCGTGGGGATGAGACACACGAGCAGCGCGATGAGCACGACCACCTGCAGCTCACCGTGAACGCCGGCCACCTTGCCCGCGTAGATCGCGAACGGCTGGAGGGTCACGGTCACCATCAGGAAGATGATCGTGAGTCCGGACAGCAGGATCGTGAGGGCGATCTCGTTGGGGGTCTTCTGCCGGGCGGCGCCTTCTACGAGGCCGATCATCTTGTCCAGGAACGTCTCGCCCGGGTCGGACGTGATCTGCACGGCGATCTCGTCGGACAGCACGCGCGTGCCGCCGGTGACCGCCGAGCGATCGCCGCCGCTCTCGCGGATGACCGGAGCGGACTCACCCGTGATCGCCGACTCGTCCACGCTGGCGATGCCCTCGATGACGTCGCCGTCGCCGGGGATGACCTCGCCGGCCGTCACTACCACGATGTCGCCCTTGCGCAGCTTCGCGGCCGGGACCTGCTCGATGTGCCCGTCGTCGTGGCGCACGTTGGCCATCGTGTCGGTCTTCATCTTGCGCAGGGTGTCCGCCTGCGCCTTGCCGCGGCCCTCGGCAAGGGCCTCGGCGAAGTTGGCGAACAGCACCGTGAACCACAGCCAGATCGCGACCGCGAGGCTGAAGGTCCAGTCGGCCTTGCCCTGAGCGAGCTCCACGAACGTGAGCACCGTGGACACGACGCTGCCCACTTCCACCACGAACATGACCGGGTTCTTCACCATCAGCCGAGGATCGAGCTTCTTGAACGACTCGATGAGCGCTTCGCGGTACATGGCCCCGCGATCGGCCTCGGCACGCGGGCGTTGTTTGACGTGCACGTCGGTGTGGGTCTCTGCGCCGAAGACCGGGCCCTCGACGATCGCTTTCGCGTCGTGAGGATCCACCATGCGATAGGGCTCCGGCTCGGGCGCCTCGCCCTGCCCGTCGCCCTCGGGGTTCACGTTGTCCTTGGGTTCTTCAGTAGTCATCTCTTGACCCCGCCTAGAAGAGCTTGCCGGCGTTCATGAGCAGCTGCTCGACGATCGGCCCGAGCGCGAGCGCCGGGAAGAACGTGAGCGCGCCCACGATGAGCACGACGCCGATGAGCAGGCCTACGAACAAACCGCCGTTAGTGGGGAACGTGCCGGCGCTGGGCGGAACGCGCTTCTTGGCCGCCAGCGAGCCCGCGATGGCCATGACCGGCACGATGAACAGGAAGCGGCCCACGAACATGGCGAGCGCCAGCGTCAGGTTGTAGAACGGCGAGTTGGCACTGATGCCCGCGAACGCGCTGCCGTTGTTGCCCGTCCCCGACGTGTACGCGTACATGATCTCGGTGAAGCCGTGCGGCCCCATGTTGAGACGGCCCGCGAGGCCCGCCGGCGTCACGACGGCGATCGCGCCCAGCGTGAGGATCGAGAACGCCATGATCAGGATGACGAGCGTGGCCATCCTGACCTCTTTGGATTCGAGCTTCTTGCCCACGTACTCGGGTGTTCGACCGACCATCAGGCCGGCGATGAACACCGCGATGAGCGCATAGACGAGCATCGCCACGAGCCCCACGCCGGTGCCGCCGAAGATGAGTTCGCCCAGCATGATGTTGAGCAGCAGCGTGCCGCCGCCGATGGGCGTGTAGCTGTCGTGCTGCCCGTTGATCGCGCCGCACGACGCGTCGGTGGTGACGACCCCGAACAGCGTGGACTGCGCGATGCCGAACCGGGTCTCCTTGCCCTCCATGTTGCCGCCGGCCTGCGTTGCCGAGGCGGCGGTGTCCACCCCGGCGCGAGCCTGCACGGGGTTGCCGGCCTGCTCGACGCCGTAGACGATGCCCACGCCCAGCGCGAACAGCAGGAACATCGCGGTGAAGACCGCCCAGCCCTGACGCGTGTCGCCTACCTGCTTCCCGAACATATATGTGAGCCCGGCCGGGATCAGGAAGATCGCGATCATCTCGAGCATGTTCGTGAGCGGCGTCGGGTTCTCGAACGGATGGGCCGAGTTGACGTTGAAGAAGCCGCCGCCGTTGACGCCCAGCTCCTTGATGGCCTCCATGGAGGCGACGGGGCCGGTGGGGATCATCTGCTTCGCGCCCTCGATCGTGTGCGCGACGATGGGCACGCCCCATGTCTGGACGACGCCCTGCGCCGCCAGCGCGACGGCGAGCACCAGCGCGATGGGCAGCAGCACGTAGAGCCACGCCCTCGTGAGGTCCACCCAGAAGTTGCCGACCTTGGTCTCCGACTTGCGCGCGAGCCCGCGGATGAACGCGAGACCAACGGCGATGCCCGTGGCCGCGGACAGGAACTGCTGGACCGCGAGGCCCATGGCCTGCGACAGGGTGCTGGCCGCCGTCTCACCCGCGTACGCCTGCCAGTTCGTGTTGGTCACGAAGCTGACCGCGGTGTTCAGAGCGAGGTCGGTGGACATCCCTACCGCGTGCTGCGGGTTCAGCGGCAGGAAGTTCTGCAGGCGCAGAATCAAGAAGAGAAGCACGATGCCGGAGACGTTGAAGACGATCAGCGCGACCGTGTAGTAGGTCCAGCGCATCTCGACTTCCGGGTCCACGCCGGTGAGCCGGTACACGAGCCGCTCGATGGGCTTGCACACCGGGTCGAGCCACGTCTTGCCGCCGCTGAACACGGCGTTCAAGTACAGGCCCATCGGTTTGGTGAGCGCGATGACGATCGCCGCGAAGACGGCGATCTGGATGAGAGCCAGCGCTATGGACATCGTCGCCCCCTAGAACCGCTCGGGCCGGATGAGCACGTATACGAGGTACACGAGCAATCCGGCCGCGATGACGCCGACGACGATGTTTCCGATGAGTTCAGCTCCGGCCATCTCCTAGAGCCTCTCCACGCCGAGGATGAGCCCCGTCGCCGCGAAGCCCGCGACGACCACGGCCACCAGAGCGAGCGCGTCCCACAACAGAGGCATCTTCGGTCCCCTTCTCACGACCGCCGAGACCGGCGGCGGCGGCCCCACGCGGGGCGCCTTCACGGCACGACGTTGGCGATTCTGCTCCACCGCGCTGTTGCGCGGAAGTGAACTGCCGAGGTGCCACCGCAAAGGTTCTGTGAAGAAGGGGCGTGCCGAGGGTGGGCCTGGCAGCCGGCCTACTCGAGGATGCGCACCCCCGGCACGCGGCCATGGGCGGCACGATCCGCGCTCACCAGCGGGGAATCGAGCGCGTCCGCGAGCGCAGGCGCGGCGCCGTCGTAGATCGTGCAGCCCAGGTCACGGGCCCACCGCAGGGACGGCTCCACCAGACCGGTGGAGACCACCTCGATATCGGCTGAGCTGAGATACGACCAGAGTTCCTCGGCATAGACGATGCCTTTGGTGCGGCGCGCCACATCGAGGATCTCGTATACGAACCCGATGGGCACCGCCACGGTCAGCTCCCCGCGCTCGTGGGCGTCCAGGAGGGCGCGCGCATCCGCGGACCCCGCTTCGTCCTTGAACCACTTCACGCCCACGGAGGCGTCCAGCACGACCACGACGCCCGTCACGGCTTGGACCCTCTCGGCGAGCCGGGGGGAGCTTGCTCGTCCAAAGGCCCGCGGATCTCGCGAAGGATCTCGAGCGACGGCCGCGTGTCCAGCGTCGGTGCGGCCCGCATCTCATCGAGCAGGGCGTTCAAGCGCTCGCCCGTGTCCCGGCGCCGCGCGAGGCGCTCTTCGTCGAGCGCCCTGACGACGTAGTGTGCCGAGGCCTCGCGGATGATCCCGGAGCGTGACAGGCCCTCGGCCTGGGCGAGTTGGTCGAGCTGGGCCAGGAGCGTGTCGGGCATGGTGATGGTGATGCGGGCGGTCATGGTGCGATCATACCATCCGTGCATACTGAGAGTATGCATCGCCTCTGACCTGCGGCTCCGCCCCCGCCTACCGCGTGGAGAACCGGAACCCCACCCTCGGCTCGGTGAGGATGTAGCGGGGCACGGACGGGTGCGGCTCCACCTTGCGGCGCAGGTGGCTCACGTGGACGCGCAGGCTGGCGGTGTCGCCCACGTAGTCGGCGCCCCAGACGTGCTCGATGAGCTGGTCCCACGTGACCACGCGGTCCGGGTTCTGCGCGAGGTAGGCCAGGATGCCGTACTCGGTGGGTGTGAGGACGACCACATCGCCCGCGCGCGTGACCCGGCGGTGCGGCAGGTCGATCACCAGGTCGCCCACTTCCACTACCGCCATGCCGGCGCCCTCGCCGCCCGCCGAGCGCCTGAGCAGCGCGTTCACGCGCGCCACCAGCTCGCCCGCGCTGAACGGCTTGGTGAGGTAGTCGTCGGCGCCGCGGTTGAGGGCCTCGATCTTGTCGCCCTCGTCGGCGCGGGCCGAGAGCACGAGTACCGGGACATCGAGGTACGAGCGCAGCTTGGGCAGCAGGTCGAGGCCGTCGACGTCGGGCAGGGTCAGGTCCAGCACGATGAGCCCGGGCGTCGTGTTGAGCGTGGCGTCGAGCGCCCCCGCGCCGTCCACGGCCGTGATCACGCGAAAGTCGCGCGTCTCCAGGATCGCGGTGAGCGCCTTGAGGATCTGCGGCTCGTCGTCCACGACGAGCACAGTGCGTTTCGTGGGTTGTGCGGGCATCAGGCTCCTTCGGGCTCGAGCGGGTCGGCGGGGGCGTCGGGCTCGAGCGGGTCGGCCGCGGCGTCGGGCTCGGCGACCCCGGGGCCCTCGGCAGGCAGCGAGATCACGAAGCGCGCGCCGGCCGGCTCGGCGTCCTCCACGGTGAGCGTACCGCCGTTGGCCTGGACTATCTCGCGGGCGATGGACAGACCCAGGCCGGTGCTCCCCGTGCGAGCGAGGCCCTGCGCGCCCCGGTAGAACTTCTCGAACACGTGCAGCCGGTCGGCCGCCGAGACGCCGGGCCCGTGATCCTCCACCCACAGCAGGGTGTTGGGGCCTTCGCGCCGCGAGCCCACGATCACCGGCTCGCGCGTGGGCCCGTAGAGCAGCGCGTTGTCCACCACGTTCGTGAGAGCACGGGACAGCTGCGCGAAGTCCACGTACACGGTGGGCCCGGGCTCGGGCACGTCGAACGCGATCCGCGCCCGCTGCGTGTCGGGAAGGCGCGAGACGACATCGGCCACGATCTCGCCGGCTTCCCAGGTGTCCGCGTTCGGACGCCACTGACCGGCCTCCAACCGAGACGTGTCCAGGAGGTCCCCGATCGACGACTCCAACCTGCCGAGGTCCTCGGTCACGGATGCGAGCCGCTCGCGGATCTGGGCCTCGTCGTGCGTCACGTCCTCCGAGGAAAGATCGGTCACGGCGGCGGTGATCGAGGCCAGCGGCGTCTTGAGCTCGTGAGACACCGACGAGACGAGCGCCGTCTTGAGGCGGTCGGCTTCGCGGACGGCCTCGGCCTGCGCTTCGGTGGTGATGAGGCGGCGGTTGGTGAGGAACGCGGCGACCATCTGGGCGCCGGAGACGATGAGCAACAGCGCCCGTGGGCCCAGACGTTCGCGGTCGCCCGGCCTCCAGCCCACCTGCAGGACGCCCTCGAAGCCCGCCGAGGTCTGGAGCGGGAGGAACAGGTCGTCGAGAGTCCCGTCCGGCACCGCGGTGGCGTGGGAGACGGAGGCCGGCCACGACGGCTGCACGGCCATCTGCTCGGGGTCGGGGCCCACCGGCTTGGGCGCCAGGCCCACCGCTTTGGCCTGCTCGAGCACGTAGCGCACGTACGGGCGCGCCGACGCGAGCTCGCCGGGATCGGCGCCGGTCGCGCCAACGGGAACGGGGTCGCCGGCTTCGCGCAGCCACACCACTGTGCGCGTGGCCCCGAGAAGGCGCGCAAGCTCGCCGCGGATGAACGAGGTCATGGACGAGACCGAGGTCTCCGACGCGACGCGCGCGGAGATCGCGAGCAGCGCCTCGGCCTCGGCCTCGTCGCGGCGGGCCTGGAGTTGACGTTCGCGCAGGCTGCCGGCCTGCCAGCCCCACAGCCCGGCTACCACCAGGAACGCGAGAAGCTGCAGAACGTCGGTGGGGCTGTGGACCGCGAGCGTGCCGTACGGCGGGACGAAGAAGAAGTTCTCCGCTAGGAAAGCCAGGCCTGGCCGCTAGGAGCGCGGGGCCAACTCCGGACGTGCTCGCTACGACGCCCACGACGAGCAGGTACGGCCATCCCCACTGGCCGCTGCCCACGAGCGACCGGAACGGCAGCATCAGGAGGGTCGCGCCGGCTACCCAGGCCACGGCCACGGGATAGCCCCAGCGCATGAGCCACGGCAGGGCTCGGCGAGGGACGCGGATGCGAGGAGTGCGAGGGGCAGCCACGATGGCGGCCGAGGGCTAACCCTCGGCCATCGTCGCCTTGAACTGAACGATCTTGTCGCGATACTCGGGATCGCCCGTGCCCAGGATCTGAGTGGCGAGGATCGCCGCGTTCTTGGCGCCGTCGATGGCCACACACGCGACCGGCACGCCCGTGGGCATCTGCACCATCGAGAGCAGCGAGTCGAGCCCGCCCAGATCGCTCGTCTTCATAGGCACGGTGATGACCGGCAGCGGCGTGACGGCCGCCACCACGCCGCCCAGGTGCGCGGCTTTGCCGGCGGCGGCGATGATCACGCGCAAGCCGCGGTCGGCAGCCGTGCTCGCCCACTCGTGGACCTTCTCTGGACTGCGGTGTGCCGAGGCCACGAGGATCTCGTAGGGCACGCCGAAGTCCCTTAGCTGCCCGGCCGCCGCCTCCATGACCGGCAGGTCGGACTCGGAACCCATGATGATGCCGACGAGCGGATGCTCGCTCATGACGCCTCCTCGGTCGGTTCGGTGCCGCCCTCGATGGTACCGGAACCCTCACCTGCCGAGGGCGGCGCCGCGCCGGGAGGCGGCGTGCGGTCTGCGGCGAGGGAGACCGCGAGGACGGGGGCGAGAGCGCCGATGGACGCGCTCAAGATCGCGGCTCCCGCAAACCCGATCACCGGGAGGAAGCCGACGAACCCGCTCAGCGGCAGTACGACCACCGACGCGATGCCCGCCACAAGTCCGCCCACTGCCACGGGCGTCCAAAGGGCGCGCGGTGCGGCCCACCTGCGCACGCCCAGGTACGCGACCAGGAAGATCACGACCCAGCGGACCGCCTGCGCCCCATAGGCGACGGCGGCGCCGATCGCCATGGCTCGCGAATAGTCGGCGCCGGGCCCGACGGGGCCCTCCAGGAACGCCCGGAACGGCAGGTACAGGAGCGAGACCGCGGCGGTAACAACGCCGGGCACGACGATCAGCGCGAGAGCCCAAAGCGCAAGGCGAGTCTCCATCGCCGCTCGGTCGCGGAGGCCGAGCCCCACCAGTAGCCCATCATCGGTCGCCGCCGCCACAACGGCCGCGGCGCCCGCGGCGATGAAGAGCGGCCCCAGCCCGCTCAGGTTGTAGAACGCGAGCTGAGCGAACAACTGCGGAGGCGTGGGCGAAGACGCCCCAAGCGGGGGTCCTAGCAAGCCCGAGCTCAGGGTGCTGTAGACGAACAGCCCGAGGTCGGAGAGGAAGAGCCAGAGTTCGGCAAGGAAGAGAAAGCCGAGCGATGCGCGCGGAGCGTTGAAGCGCAGGACCAGCCACGCCGCCAGCGCCCCCGCGCCGGCCATCAACGCGATCGTGAGCCCGCCCTGCAGCCACCCAGGCGGCAGCGCGTTCGGGCCTTGCTCGGTCGGAATGCGCATCATGAGTCTGGGCACGGACTGGCGCACGAGGGACACCACAGCCAGCAGGCCGGCCATCCACAGCGCCGCCCGCGTCTGGTCGCGAGGAAGCAGCCGCTCGCGAAGCGTCATGGGCTGAGCCGGTGTCGTCTCGGCCGCGACCTGGGCCTCGGCCACCTCCGTCCCCCTACGCCCTAGGCGCGACCGGGGGCAGCCCGTCGTGGGCGGCCTCGGTCTCCCGCACCGCCATTGCGGCGGGCTCCAGCGAGCGGGCGTTGTCGGGAAGGTAGCCCGTCTCCGTGGCGCCGTCGCCGAAGAGCAGGGCTCGCTCGTCGGGCGGCAGCGCCGCGCGCGCCTGGTCGCGCAGCGTGTTCACGCCCACGAAGAACTCGCGCATCATCGCGACCATCAGGTAGCGGCCCTTCGCGGGTGAGCGTGAGCTCGTCGGCGTTGTCGGTGGCGAACGCGCCGACCGCGCGCATGAAGGCCATCTCGATCGGCAGGCCGCGCTCGATGCGTCACGCCGAAGTCGCGCGCGAACTGCGCGCTTGTCGAGCCGCAGGCCGAAGAGCGTCCATCAGGAACCGGTAGCGCATGCTGCTCGCGCTGTGGCGAACGCGCCGCCACGCGGTGACGCGCCATGCGCCTGGTCGATCGACGGCTCGCCGTACTCGCGCAGCGAGAACGTGTTCACGTAGAGCGCGCCGTCCAGGAAGGAGAACGCGCCGCGAGCCGATGCCCACGTACTCCTCGTAGTCGACGATGTACTCGTCGATCATGCCGCCGCCCGTGCGCGAGAACGTCCACGCGCTCGCGGGCTCGAAGGTGTCCGCGAGCCCGCGCGAAGATGCTCGTAGTAGCGCGGCCTCGCGCGCGTAGTCGACCTTGCCCACGGTGCGCTTGAGCGACTCGCGCGACCGCCGGCGACGCCATGAGCGGGTAGAACGTCGTCTGGTTGCAGCCCGACTCCTTCAGCATCTCGATGTCGCGGCGCAGCATCTCCGCGGTCTGGCTCGGGAAGTTGAAGATCATGTCCACGTTGAGCGAGTGGAACGCGCCCGTCGATCGACTGCAGGCGCTCGAGGATCTCGCACGCCGAGCCGTACTTGTCGTAGCGGTCCATCTGCTTGAGCAGCTCGTCGTCGAAGCGACTGCACGCCCACGCGAGAAGCGCTGCACGCGATCGCTCGAGCGGCTCGACGAACTCGGGCACGAGGTGGTTCGGGTTGGTCTCGGAGGAGACCTCCTTGATGGAGAACAGCTCGCGCGCGAGGTCGATGCGTCTCGCACAGCTCGTCGAGCAGGATCGTGGGCGTGCCGCCGCCCACGTACATGCGACTCGAAGTCGTAGCCCAGGTCGGCGACCATCCGCATCTCCTCGCGCAGGCTTCTTGAAGTACGGCGCGCGCGCGCTCCTCGTCGAACGGGAAGCGGTTGAACGAGCAGTACGGGCACAGCCGCTCGCAGAACGGCACGTGCACGTAGAGCAGGTACGGCCGGCCGGGCGACCGGCGCCGGGCAGGCTGTCGGCCCCGGTACGGGCTCGAGCGTCAGGTAGCGCGTCGTTCGTCGCGACGCACGACGCGCGAGAGCAGCCGTCTCGGCGAGCATGCTGTCGCTCCTGCGGCGTCCTACGCGCCGCCTGCGGCCAGCGAGCGCGCGGCGCCGATGTCGTGCGGTAGTACATGCCTTCGAACGAGATGCGGTCGACCGCCTCGTAGGCCCGCTCGCGCGCCTCGGCGAACGTCGGCGCCGACCGCGGTGACGTTGAGCACGCGGCCGCCGGCGGTCACGAGCGTGCCGTCGTCGGCGAGCTTGGTGCCGGCGTGGTAGACGGTCACGCCCGGGATCGCCTCGGCCTCGTCGATGCCGGTGATGGCCTTGCCGGTCTCGTAGTCGCCCGGGTAGCCGCCGCACGCGAGCACCACCGAGACCGCCGACGTCGTCGCTCCACGCGAGCTCGACCGTCGTCGCAGCCTGCGCCCTCGGCCGTGGCGAGCAGCACCTCGAGCCAGGTCGGTCTCGAGCACGCGGCAGGAGGACCTGCGTCTCGGGATCGCCGAAGCGCGCGTTGTACTCGAGCACCTTCGGGCCGTCGGCGGTGAGGATGAAGCCGCCGTAGAGCACGCCGCGGTAGTCGATGCCCTCGTCGCGCAGTGCCGTCGACCGTGCGCTCGAGGATGTCGACCATCTCGCGAGCTCGTCTGCGGCGTCGACCACGGGCACCGGCGAGTAGACGCCCATGCCGCCGGTGTTGGGACCGGCGTCGTCGTCGAAGGCGCGCTTGTGGTCCTGCGCGGGCACCATCGGCAGCGACCGTCGCGCCGTCGGTGAACGCGAGCAGCGAGACACTCCGGGCCCTCGAGGTACTCCTCGATGACGCACCGTGCGCGCCCGCCTCGCCGAAGCGCCCGTCGAAGCACTCCTCGATCGCGGCCACGCGCCGCGTCGACGTCCATCGCGACCGTGACGCCCTTGCCCGCGGCGAGGCCGTCGGCCTTCACGACGATCGGCGCGCCGATGCTCGTGCGATGTACGCGAGCGCCGCGGCCTCGTCGGTGAACGACCGCCTCGGCCCGTGGGGATGTCCGCGACGCTCCATGCAGGTCCTTCGCGAACGCCTTGCGAGCCCTCGAGCTGCGCGCCGCAGCTTCCCGGGACCGAACACGCGGATCCCGCGGGCCTCGCACGACGTCGGCGACGCCGGCGACGAGCGGAGCCTCAGGGCCGATGACGACGAGGTCGACGTCGTGCGCGGCGGCCCAGTCGGCGACCGCCGCGCCGTCCTCGATGTTCAAGCCCGCCACGTTCTCGGCGATGAGCGCCGTGCCGCCGTTACCCGGGGCGCACGAAGATGTGCCGCGACGCGCGTGCGACTCGCGCAAGCGACGCCACGATGGCGTGCTCGCGCCCACCGGAACCGAGGACGAGAACCTTCATCATGAGACCCCTGATCATCATCGCCGCGCGAGGGACGAGCCTCGCGGGAAAGCGCCACCGAGGAAGAGGGCCCGGCACGGGGCCGGACCCTCCGAGTGAACCGATTCTAACGCTTGCGCGCCCGCGGTTCTCCTACCGCCCGACGTGGGGACCCTCGCCCCCGCGCCGAACCCGCTACTTCAAGACGATGGACACGGTCGAGCCGGGGGCGACCTGCGTGCCGGCGGTCGGGTTCTGCGTGTCCACCGTGCCGGTGGACGGGCCGGAACTCGAGACGACCAGGCCTTTGCCCTCGATGGTGCTCGTGGCGTTAGTCAGGTTCATGCTCACCACGTTTGGCACTGTGACCTGCGACGGCGCGGCCGGACCGGTGCTCACCGCGATGGTCACCGTGGAGCCTGGGACCGCCGTCACGCCGCCTGCCGGCTGCTGACTTATGACGTCACCCTTGGCCACCGTGTCACTCGACTGGCTGTTCACCGCCACCTTGAACCCTGCCTTCTGGATGGCCGAGGTCGCGTCGGCCTGGCTCATGCCCGTGGTATCGGGCACGGTGCCCTGCGCCTGGCCCTTGCTCACGGTGAGCGTCACCGTGGACCCCTTGGCCGCCTGCGTTCCAGCCGGCGGGTCCTGAGAGATCACGTTTCCTACCGGGATCTTGGCGTCGAACGCCTGTTTCGAGGGCCCGGTCGCGAAGCCGGCGCTCTGCAACGCCTGCAGGGCCTGCGCCTCCGTTTGCCCGGTGACGTCCGGGATGGTCACGAGCGACGGCCCATTGAGCGTGACGTTCACCTTCGAGCCCTTGGCGACCTTGGCACCGGCCGTCGGGTCCTGGCTCACGACCGCGCCCGCGGCTGTGCCGCTGGACACCTGCTGCGTGTTGCTCACGGTGCCGAGCTGAAGCTGTGCGGAATTGAGCGCCGCTGTGGCCTGCGTCTGGGTCATCCCCTGCAGGTTGGGCACCGCCACGAGATTCTGCTGCGACGACCACCACCAATAGCCGAGGCCGAGCAGCGCCGCCAGCACCACCACGCCGATGACGATCCACGGCCACACGGGCCGCTTCTTCTTCTCAGGGACGACCGCTGCCGTCGCCGCCACGGCCGGCATCACGGCCGTCTGTCCCGCCTCGGACTGCAGCTCCTGCTGGAGCTCGGCGGCGGAGCCCTGGCGATCGGCCGGGTCCTTCTGCATCGCCCGGATGATGATCACGTCCAAGCCTGTGGGGATCCCGGGCACGACGCGGGCCGGAGCCGGGGGCATGACGGTGACCACGTTCTGGGCCACCTGCGCGGCGTCCGCGCCCTGGAACGGGTACTTGCCGGTGGCCAGCGCGTAGAGCGTGGCGCCGGCGCCGTACACATCGGACTCGTACGTTGGAGCACGGCCCTGGATCTGCTCGGGGCTGAGGAACATCGACGCGGTGGGCGGCGCGTCGGCCGTGATGTGCGCCGGCATCGGAGGTGCGCCCACCCCCACGAGTTTGACCTGGTTGTCGGGGGTGACCAGCACGTTGGCCGGCTTCACGTTGCCGTGCACCACCCCGTGCCCGTGCAGCGCCGCGAGCGCGCCAGCGATCTCGGCGCCGTAGGCCGCCACCTGGTGCGGCTGCAACGGACCGTTGGCCGCCACGATGGAGCCCACGTCGGTGCCGGCCACGAACTCGCGCACGAGGAAGAAGCCGCTGTCCTGAGCGCCCCAGTCCAGCACGCGCGCGACGTACGGGCTCGTGACGCCCGCCGCCGACTGCGCGGACTGCTGGAGCCACGCGGTCTGCTCGGGGGTGAGACCGGAGAACGACTTGACCACGACGGTCTGACCGGTAGGCCCGGTGGCCTCCCACGTCTCCGCGACTCCGCCGGAATCGAGCCGGCGCACGGTGGTGTACTTCCCGCCGAAGACGAGTGGCTGGTCCATCACGTCACCCCTTCACCTGAGTGGTCTGGCGGCACAGACGCGAGCGCGGCACAGCCGCCCACGCGAGAAAGGCCTAGTGACGGGGTACCCGTGCCACGGTCCTGGGTAACGCTGGAAACCAGCGCTCACCCGCCGTGCCCAGGAAGAACGAACCGGCCGGCGTGTACGCGCCCGAAACTGACGGTTGGCCCGGCCGGCGTCTCCTACGGCCGAGGCTCCCAGCGGCGCATGATCGTCTGCTCGCGGCTCGGTCCGACGGCGATCATCGAGACCGGCACCTCGGCAAGGTCCTCGATGAACTGGATGTAGTCGCGCGCGTTCTTGGGCAGCTCCTCGAACGTGCGGCAGCCGGTGATGTCCGCTCTTCCAGCCGGGCAGCTCCTCGTAGATCGGCTTGGCGTGGTGGAAGACCGTCTGGTGACACGGGCAGGTCGTTGTAGCGATGGCCCTCGTACTCGTAGGCCACGCACACCTTGATGGTGTCGAGCTCGCGAGAGCACGTCGAGCTTGGTGATGACGAGGTCGGTGAGCCCGTTGACCTGCACCGCGTAGCGGACGATGACCGCGTCGTACCAGCCGCAGCGGCGCTGGCGACCGGTCGTGGTGCCGTACTCGCCGCCGACCTCGATGAGCAGGTCGCCGATCTCGTCGTGCAAGCTCGGTCGGGAACGGGCCGGAGCCGACGCGCGTGATGTACGCCTTGGCGATGCCGAGCACGCGGTCGATCGCGCTTCGGGCCGACACCCGCGCCGGTGCACGCGCCGCCCGCGGTCGGGGTAGCTCGACGTCACGAACGGGTAGGTGCCGTGGTCGAGGTCGAGCAGCGTGCCCTGGGCGCCCTCGAAGAGCACCCACTGGTCGGCGTCGAGCGCCTTGTTGATCAGCGACGACGTCTCGGCGATGTGCGGCTTGATGCGCTCGGCGTAGGCCAGGTACTCCTCGGCGATCTCGTCGACCGTGTAGGTGGGCAGGCCGTAGACCTTCGAGAGGATGTCGTTCTTCTCGGCGAGCGCGGCCTCGAGCTTCTTGCGGAAGATGTGCTCGTCGGCGAGGTCCTGGACGCGGAGGCCCATGCGCGAGGCCTTGTCCATGTACGCCGGGCCGATGCCGCGGCGCGTGGTGCCGATCTCGAGTCGCGCCGAGGCGGCGCTCGCTCGCGCCGTCGAGGTCGCGGTGGTACGGCATGATCAGGTGCGCGTTGCAGCTGATGAGCAGGCGGTGCGTGGAGAGGCCGTCGGCCTCGAGGCGGTCCATCTCCTCGAGCAGCACCTTCGGGTCGATGACGCACCCGTTGCCGATGACCGGCGTGATGTGCGGATACATGATGCCGCTCGGGATGAGGTGCAGCTTGAGCGTGCGCCCGCCGTGGATGACGGTGTGCCCCGCGTTGTTGCCGCCCTGGAAGCGCACGACGTAGTCGAAGTCGTCCGCGATGAGGTCGGTGATCTTGCCCTTGCCTTCGTCGCCCCACTGGGCGCCGACGAGCACGATGCCGGCCATGTGATTGGCTCCTCGACGGTGATCGGTCCCGCGGACTCTCTCCGCCGCTCCCGGACCGTGCGCCCCGGGGCCAGCCGGGTCGCGGCGCCTCCCGGGCGGAGAAGCGCCTCGACAGTATGCCCCAGGGGCCGGGCGCTTTGCCAGGGTAAAGCGGTTTCTGCTCGTTCGGGAGCGACCGAACCGCAGGCGTTCTCGCAGCTCCGAGCCTAGCCGCGACCCCCGTGACCTGGCTTTTTGCGGCGATTTGTGCTATATTTAGAGGTTATGTGCTTGCGACAGCGCCGCGCACATCCGGATCCGCTCCGGAACCGGGAGCCGCCCTGCGATCGCGAAGGAGAGCCCGTGACACCCACAGAGCCCGTCATCCGCAACGTCTCCGACACCGCCATGTGGACCGCCGCCTACCGTGCCGACGAGTCCGACCGCGCCGACGCCCTGTTCCACGACCCTCTGGCGCGCCGGCTCGCGGGAGAGCGCGGGTTCGAGATCGCCAAGAAGGCGCCGTTCCCCGTGCGCTACGGCGTGGTGCTGCGCACCGCGGTGCTGGACGAGGTCATCATGCGCACCCTGCACGACGATGGGCCGGGTGCGGTGTTGAATCTGGCGGCGGGACTGGACGCGCGCCCCTACCGCCTGGACCTCCCCGAGTCGTTGCTGTGGGTGGAAGCCGACATGCCCGAGCTCATGGACTACAAGGAGAGCGTGATCGACGGCGCGCGACCCTGCTGCCGCCTCGAGCGCGAGCGAGTGGACTTGGCGGACCCCGATGCGCGCCGTGAGGTGTTCGCACGTGTCGGGTCCCGGGCGGACCGCGTGCTGGTGGTGACCGAGGGCCTGCTGTCCTACCTGGACCCCGCGCACGTGGCCGAGCTCGCGGACGACCTGCACGCGCAACCGTCCTTCGCCGCATGGGCGACGGATCTGAACACCACTAGCGCCGCGCGCGGCGTCCGTACCGCGGCTGACAGGCTCAGCGACGGTCGGGCTCAAAGCCGCTTCGCTCCCGAGGAGGACACCGCGTTCTTCGCCGAGCATGGCTGGCGAGAGCGTGAGTATCACGACCTGTTCACCGCGGCACACCGGCTGGGCCGGGACTCCATCCTGAGTGCACCGATCCGGCTGGCGATGCGCCTCGCTCCCGAGGGGCGCCGCCGCCGCTTCGAACGAGGATTCGGGGTGGCCGTGCTCGAGCGGGCGTGACGCCGGACGCCGGACGCCGGAGAGGGGGCGCTGGGCGCGGATGACGCGATCCGGATCCGAGCGCGGCGCCCGCGAGTGATGCCTGACGGGCCGGGCACCGCCGTGTGGTGCCCGGCCCGCGCGGCCGACGGACACCGGGCCGCCCGACCGGCCCGGCGCGTGAGCCTAGGCGATAGCGGTCTGGCAGGAGCCGTCGTGGAGCCGGATCCGAAGCTGGTCCTGCGCCGTCTGGCACGACCCGTCATGCAGCCGGATGCGAAGGCGGTCCTGCGCGGTCTGGCACGAGCCGTCCTTCAGCCGGATGCGAAGGCGGTCCTGCGCGGTCTGGCAGGACCCGTCGTGCAGCCGGATGTGAAGGCGGTCCCGGGCGGGGGCGGCGAACGCCGGCGAGGCCGCCGGCAGCGCCATAGCCAGGACGATCGCCGAGATCCCGAGTGCCTTGGTCAACTTGCGCATGGTTCCTCCTGTGGTTCGGGTCGCCTGTGGGCTCGCCCGTGGGCGACCGTGGTGGGGGTTGCGCAGACAAGTCGGCTCGGCACGCGCGACCTTTCAAGATCCGGCGCGCTCGGCGACCAACGGGCCGCTCAGATGGACGGGCGGTCGCCTATCATTGGCGTCCCGGGGAGGACGGCCCGCCCGGCGCCGGCTGCTCGCCCTGAGTCCCGCCGGGCCCTGGCGCCGGGGGCTGCGGTGCCGGGGGCTGTGGCGCCGCCGGCCCTGGAGCCTGCTCCGAGCCTCCGCCGCCTGAGGACGGCCCCGACGTTCCGGACCCTGCGCCGGCCTGAGGCGCCGAGGGCCCTTGAGCCCCATGGCCGCCCTCCCGCGCCCCGGCGCCTGTCGAGCCGCCTCCTTGGGTGCCGCCCGGGCCCGCCGCGTCGGGAGCACCGGTCCGCAGCCCCGTGGCAGAGCCGGCTCCAGCGCCGGGATCGGCGACGGACCGCCCTCCAGGCGCGCCGGGACCCGGGGCGGGAGCCACCGTGCCCGAGGCACGGATCATCCGACGCTCGGTCCATGGGTCGTCGCCTCGGCCTGCGACCGGGTCGCCGTCCTCGGCAGGGCTGCCGTGCGCCGTGTCCGCGGGGCCGGATCTGTCGTCGGCCGGCTGCGCGGTGCCGTCGAGAGGCGCGACTCCCATCGCGACCGGGCCCAGAGCCGCCAGCATCACGATCGCTGCGAACGCCGCGGTGGCGCGCTCGCCGGCGGGACCGAGAAGCCCATCCCAGCCGGCCGGAAGTCCCCTGGTGAGCAGGTCGAACGGCGCGTGCGCAGCCGATGCTCCCGGCATCCGGTCGCGCAGCAGGAACGGCACGAGCGCCGCGAGCGAGCGCGGTGTGCTCGCGCGGCGCTCCTCCTCTCTGCAGCGTTCGCAGGTAGCCAGATGGGCCTTCAATGCGCGGCGCTCGCCCTCGGCGATGCCGCTGCCGCTGTCCCGGTACACGAGCTCCGTGGCCGTCCGGCACGCCGGCGGCAGCTTGGCCACCTGGGCGTAGGCGACACCGAACGCGTCGCGCGCCCGCGACACGAGGGTGTCCACCGCTCCGCAAGACGGCATGCCCAGAGCCTCGGCCATGTCCGCCGAGGTCTCGCCGTGCACCTCGCGCATCACGAGGGCGGTACGGTACTTGGGCGCGAGCTTTCGCAGGGCCAGGAGCATGAATCCCGCGGCCTCCGAGTCCAGCAGCGCGGCGTCCGGCGCTGGGGCCTCGCCCGCCAGGCCGTGGGCGACGTCGCCGTCCGGCCGCTCCCTGCCCTTGCGAACGACGTCCACGCACACGTTGCGCGCGACCGTGAACAGCCACCCCTTCAGGTTGCGGATGCTCCCGTCGCCGGTCGCCAGCAGGCGCACGAAGACCTCTTGGGTGGCGTCCTCGGCAGCCGCGCGATCCAGCAAGCGCGCCAGGCAGAAGCCGAACACCGGCACGCGGTATCGCCGGTAGACCTCCGAGAACGCCACGGGGTCCCCGCCCAGCGCGCGCACGAGCAGGCTCGGCTCCTCCAAGCGCCGGGCGCGGGACGGAGTCAGTGTGAGAGTGGTCGAATCCATACTCACCAGTCGTGCCGAGGTCCCGATCCTTACACGATCCATTCGGCCAGCGGTCCGAGCATCGTGCACCTCGAAACCATATCCTCCTCTTGTGAACGTGTCGTGAAGGATCGGATGTTTGAGCCGAGCGGGTTCTGAGGTAAGTTAGTGAGTGATAACTAACCGGGGGTCTTCGCCTCCCGACCACGTCCAAGGCGGCCGGTGCCCAAACCCTTGCTCACGAACGGAGCAGTGCGCCTGAGCCTCGCGGTGACCGCCGCGCTGGCGGCGTCGCTCGCGCTGGCGGCGTGCTCGTCCGCGAGCGACCTCGGCCTGCACGCGGCGTCCCTGGTGCTCGCCGGCTTCGTTCGCACCGACGTCGTGTACGTGGCCGCTCCGTCGGTGACAACGCCCACGCCGGACTTCACGGCGGGCATCACGCCGTCGCGGCTGCCCCCGCCCGCGGGCCTGACGTCCACGGCCCTCGCGAGCACGACCACGGCCAACGCGCGCGCTCAGCGTGCCAAGCAGCAGCAACAGCAGGCCGCCGCGCAGCAGGCCCAGGCCAACGCGGCGATCGCCAAGCCGCGCGTGGCGGGGCGGATCGTCGCGATGTACGTGTCGCAGGGCGCGCACGTGAAGAAGGGCGCGCTGGTGGCCAAGCTCGATGACCGGCTGCTGGTGCTGGGGGTGCAGCAGGCCCAGGCCGACGCCGCCAAGGCGCGCGCGGACATCGACGTGATCAGCGCCAAGATCGACGACCTCTACGACCAGCGCGACAAGCTCCTGGACGCGCGCGACCAGGTGCTCGCAGGCCTGGCCAAGATCAAGCAAGGCCAGGCGCAACTGGACGCGGCGCAAGCCAAACTCGACGCCGGCCTGGCGCAGCTCGATGCCAAGCAGTCGCAGGTAGACGCGGGGCTCGAGGGAGTGCAGGCCGGCATAGCTCAGATCTCGTCCGGTGTCGCCTCGCTGGACTCCTCCATCGCCGCCGTCGAGGCCCAGATCGCCGAGGTGGAGAAGCTGCCGCCGGACAAGCAGCCGCCCGGCCTGCTCGCCAAGCTCAAGGCACAGCTGGCGGAGCTGCAGTCCCAGCGCGCCGCGCTGCTCGCCAAGCTGCCGCCGCTCGAGGCTCAGCTCGCGTCGCTTCGCGGGGCGCACGGGCAGCTGACCTCGGCGAGGGCGACCGCGGCGGCCGGGCAGGCGCAGATAGACGCGGGCCGCGCTCAGCTCGCCGCGGGCAAAGCACAGGCGCTCGCGGCGCTCGCGAAGATCGACGACGGCATCGCGAAGATCGACGACGGGATAGACCAGCTCAAGCGGGCACGCACCATCGCACAGGCCGCGCTGCCGGTGCGTGACGCCGCCGTGATCACCGCCGAGGACCGGCTCGCCGCCGCCACGATCACCGCGCCGGTGTCCGGCCAGGTCGTGGCTGCGATGCAGACGGGCGAAGTGCTCATGGTGAACGCGCCGGTGGTCAAGATCCGGGCCGACGGCCCGAGCCGCATAGACACGTACCTCACGATCGCCCAACTGCCGCTGGCCAAGGTGGGCACTCGGGTGTGGGTGACCGTGGACTCCAAGCCGGACCAGCGCTTCGCGGCCACGGTGACGCACGTCCAGCCCGTGTACACCTTCCCGCCCACGGCCCTGCCCACGACCGAGGTCCACCTGCTGCGCACGGTCCCGGTGACGCTGGCGCTGGGCGACGACGAGCGTCTGCCCGCCGGCACGCCCGTGGACGTGAGCTTCGAGACCACGAAGGCGGCGACACCATGATTCCTGCCACCGCCCGGCCCCGCGCCGGACGACGACCGCCCCGTCCGCATGACAAGGAGACCAAGTCATGAAACGGCCCCTGATCATCATCCTCGCTATCGCGGTGCTCGTCGCACTGGGCGTCGCGGTCTTCTTCATATGGAGCGGCGCGTCGCAGCAGGCGGCCAACGCCCTGGGCGGCAGCGGCACCATCGAGGCGCAGCAGACCATCATCTCGGCGCTGACCTCGGGCAAGATCCTGCGCGCCCCCTTTGCCGAGGGCGACGCGATCAAGAAGGGCCAGCTGCTCTACGAGATCGACGCCAAGCTTGCGCGCGATGCCGTGCGCCAAGCGCAAGCGTCGCTGGACGCGGCCAACGCGCAACTGCAGCAGGTCAAGGACGACGACAACTCGTCGGACGCCGACATCGCCGCCGCGCAGGCGCAGGTGAACCAGGCCCAGATCTCGGTGGAGATGGCCAAGACGCAGGCCGCGTACGCCCTGGTCACGGCACCGGTGGCGGGCACCGCCACCAACAAGGTCGTCGACGTGGGCGAGAACGCGGCGCCCGGCGCCAACCTCGCCATCATCGCCGACACCAAGCACCTCACGGTGACCATCTACGTGCCCGAGACCCAGATCGCGCAGGTGAAGCTGGGCCAGAAGGGCACGGTGACCACCGACTCCACGACGCGCTCGTATCCGGCCAAGGTCACCTTCATCTCGTCCCAAGCCGAGTTCACCCCGGCTTCGGTGGAGACCAAGGACCAGCGCGTGAAGCTCGTCTATCAGGTCAAGCTCTCCGTGGAGAACACCGACGGCGCGCTGAAGCCGGGCATGCCCGCGGACGTGACGTTCTAGTGGCCGAGCCCGCGAACATCGACGCGGTGCTGGGGTCGGCATCGCCCGGCGGCGCGCCGAGCACCTCGGCCGGGCCCGGCCGGCTCGGCGCCCGGCGACCAGCTCGTCATAGACGCGCGGGGCCTGACGCGGCGCTTCCGGTCGGTCACCGCGGTGGACGACCTGACCCTCCAGGTGCCGCACGGGCAGCTGTTCGGGCTCGTGGGCCCCGACGGGGCCGGCAAGTCCACGCTCATCAAGATGCTCGCGACGGTGCTGCCGCCCACGAGCGGCGACGCGCTCGTGTTCGGCACATCCATCGTGAAGCGGCCTCACGACATCAAGGGCCGCATCGGCTACATGTCGCAGAAGTTCTCGCTCTACGGGGACCTCACCGTGCGGGAGAACCTGGACTTCTTCGCCAAGCTGCGCGGCGTTCCCAAGGCCGAGCGCGCGACGCGGGCCACGCGGCTGCTCGAGTTCGCCGGGCTCACGGAGTTCGTGGACCGCCCGGCGCAGTTCCTCTCCGGCGGCATGAAGCAGAAGCTCGCGCTCGCCGCGACGCTCATCCACGAGCCGGACCTCATCTTCCTGGACGAGCCCACCACCGGCGTGGACCCGGTGTCGCGCCGCGAGTTCTGGCGCATCATCTCGGACCTCCACAGCCGAGGCATCACGGTCATGGTCGCCACTCCGTATATGGACGAGGCGGAGCGATGCGGTGAGATCGCCTTCCTCGAGCAGGGCCGCATCCTCGTGCGCGACACGCCGCGGGCGCTCAAGGAGAGGGTGCCGGGCACGGCTCTACGAGGTGGCCGTGGACGACTACCAGGCGGCGGTCCGGGCGCTCGCGCCGCTGCCCGGCGTGCTCGCCGCCGACCAGTACGGCGAGCTCGTGCGCGTGGTCTCTTCCAACGACGGCGGACCGGACGTCGGGCGCATCGAGGGCGCGCTCGCGGATGCAGGAGTGGCGACCCGCTGGGTGCGCGAGGCGCCGGTGAGCATGGAGACGGCGTTCGCCATGCTCGTCAAACGATCCGACGAAGCAGCGGCGGCCGTGCTCGCCAGCACCGGGAGGACGTGCAGCCATGATCGGGCGCATCCTCGCCATCGCCGGCAAAGAGCTCAAACACATAGTGCGCGACCGCCGCAACCTCGCGTTCGTCCTTCTCATGCCGATGTTCATGCTGGCGCTGTTCTCCTACGCGCTGTCCTTCGACGTGCGCAACGTGCCCACGGTGGTGCTGGACCAGGACCACACGCCGCAAAGCCGTCAGTGGATCGACACGATCTCTCATTCGAGCTTCTTCCAGATCGTGGGCGTGATGCCCGACGCCGCGGCGGTGGACAGAGCGTTCGACCGCGGCCAGGCGCGCGCCGCCGTGGTGGTGGCGAAGGGCTTCGGCGACGACATCGTGGGCGGCTCGAAGGGCCGGGTCGCGGTGCTGCTCGACGGCTCCGAGCCCAACTCGGCGCAGCTCGGCCAGTCCTACGCGACGGCGCTCGCATCCACGTTCGGCGCTCAGATCACGGTGACGGGGCTCGAGCGGCAGGGCGTGGTCGCCGGCAGGTTCGGCGGGCTCGATCCGTTCATCAGGCTCTGGTACAACCCCGAGGCGCGATCCGCGGCGTACCTCGTCCCCGGGCTCATCGTGGTCATCATCATGATCGTGATGGTGCAGCAGACCGCCACGAGCCTCGTGCGCGAGGAGGACAGCGGGACGCTCGAGCAGCTGCTGGTGTCGCCCCTGAGGCGCTACGAGCTCGTCATCGGCAAGGTGCTCCCGTGGATCGGGTTCGCGGCGATCGAGGTCGTGGCGATCACCCTCATCGCGATCTACTTCTTCCAGATCCCGTTCCGGGGAAGCCTGCTGCTCTACTCGCTCGGGATCGCGCTGTTCTTGCTGTCCTGCCTGGCGCTGGGCATCTTCGTGAGCTCGCGCTCGAGCTCGGTGGAGGTGGCCAACCAGACGGCGCTGCTGCTCAGCTTCCTGCCGGCGTTCATGTTGTCGGGGTTCGTCTTCCCGCTGGGCAGCATCCCGCCGGTGCTCCAGTGGCTGAGCTACCTCTTCCCCGCCCGGTACATGGTCGTGATCTCGCGCTCCTCGTTCCTCAAGGGCTCGGGGTTCGCGGACCTGTGGCCGCAGTTGGCGGGCCTCGCGATCTACGCTGTGGTCGGGCTCACGCTGGCCACGGTCTCGTACAGGAACAAGCTGCGATGATGGGCTTCCTGCATAGGACCCGGCTCGTCATGTGGAAGGAGTCGCTGCAGCTGTTCCGGGATCGAGCGCTGATCCCACTGCTGTTCGTGGCGCCCGTGCTGCAGCTCATCATGTTCGGCTACGTGGTGGGTGCCGATGTGCGCAACCTGCCCACGGCAGTCGTGGATCAGGACGGCACGCCGTACTCGCGCATGGTGTCCCAGGCCTTCACGGCCTCCGACTACTTCACGGTGGTGGCCCGCCCGAGCACCGAGTCCGCCATCAAGCCGCTCATGGACAGCAACCAGGTGGGCGTGGCGATCATCATCCCGGCCGGCTTCGAGGACGGCGTCAAGCACGGCCGGCGCATGCCGGTGGAGGTCGTGGTGGACGCCTCGGACTCGCGCACGTCACAGGTCGCGCAAGGCTACTCGTCGGCGATCCTGGGCCAGCTGGGCAGCAAGCTCGTGCCTGTCTCGCAGGCGGCGGCCCTTCCCGTGGGCGGGATCGACGCGCAGGTCCGCGTGCTCTTCAACCCGTCGGTGAGCTCGGTCAACGTCATGGTGCCCGGGCTGATCGCGTTCGTGCTCCTGCTCTCGGCGACCTCGATCATGAGCCAGTCCGTGGTGCGGGAACGCGAGCGCGGCACGCTGGAGCAGCTCTTCGTGACGCCCATCAGCCGATGGGAGTACCTGCTGGGCAAGATGGCCCCCTACGTCGTGGTCTCGACCGTGCAGATCACGGTCGTCTTCCTCGTGGGCGTGCTCTGGTTCCGTGTGCCGTTCAACGGCAGCCTGCTCGTCGTGGGCACCGCGGCCCTGCTGTTCATGCTCACATCGCTGGGGATCGGCCTGCTCATATCGACGATCTCGCGCACGCGCCAGCAGGCGCAGCAGGCGGTCATGTTCGTCCTGCTGCCCTCCATGGTGCTGTCGGGCTTCGTCTTCCCCATCGAGTCCATGCCGGCGGTCATCCAGCCCATCACGTACGTCATCCCGCTGCGCTACATCCTCGTGGTGCTGCGCAGCAACTTCCTCAAGGGCTCCGGCTTCGCCGACCTGTGGCCCCAGTTCGCCGCGCTAGCCGTGTTCGCGGCCGTGATCTTCGTGTTCGCGGTCCTGCGCTTCCACAAGCGACTGTCCGACTAGGAGCCCGCCGTGCCCGATCCCAGCAAACCCCCCATCCCTGCCGAGGTCACACCCGGCGCCGGCGGCGCCCCCTCGGCAAGTCCGGGCGGCGCGGCGCCCGCCATCGTGACCAGCGGGTTGACCAAGAAGTTCGACGACTTCGTGGCCGTGGACGCCATAGACCTCACCGTGGCGCGCGGGCAGATCTTCGGCTTCCTGGGACCGAACGGGTCGGGCAAGACCACGGTCGATCCGGATGCTCTGCGGCGTGATCGCGCCCACGAGCGGGAGCGCGACGGTCCTGGGATACGACGTCGTGCGCGAGTCGGAGGCCGTGCGCCGGCGCATCGGCTACATGAGCCAGAAGTTCTCGCTCTTCGAGGACCTGACGGTGGACGAGAACCTCAAGTTCTACGCCGGGATCTACGGGCTTTCCGCCGACGAGTTCGCCGAGCGCCGCGGCTACGTGCTGGACATGGCCGACCTGCGCGGCCGCGAGGGCGAGCTCACCGGCAACCTCTCGGTGGGCTGGAAGCAGCGCCTGGCCCTGGGCACGGCCACGATCCACGAACCCCGAGCTGCTGTTCCTGGACGAGCCCACGAGCGGCGTGGACCCGGCGGCGCGCCGCCAGTTCTGGGAACTCCTCTACGACCTGTCGGGGCGCGGCGTCACGCTGTTCGTGACCACGCACTACATGGACGAAGCCGAGCCACTGCCATAGGCTCGCGTTCATCTTCCGCGGCGCCATCATCGCCGAGGGCACGCCCACCAAGATCAAGGAGTCCCTGGTCCAGGACACGATCCTGGAGATCGACGCGCCCGACGCCGACCGCGCGCTGTCCACCCTCGCCGAGGTCCCCTGCGTGCGCGAGTCCTACCTCAACGGCGCTTTCGTCCACGCCAACGTGGGCACGGAGTGCGACGCCGACAAGCTCGTGCGCGAGGCGCTCGAGCGCGTGGGCGACCCTCCCCGCTCGGTGAACCCCGTGGAGGCCACGCTCGAGGACGTGTTCGTCCACCTCGTCACCGAGCAGCGGCGCGAGTCGGGCGGCAAGATATGAGCGCGAACACCGCGGCCGCCGTCTCCGACGGCCTGCTTTCCCCACCGAGCCCGGCCGCCGGGGGGAGCTACTGGATGCCGCGCTCGCGGTGTTCAGCGAGAAGGGCTTCGATGCGGGCACCATGCGGGACATCGCCGCGAGGGTGGGTGTCACGGAGCCGGCGATCTACCGCCACTTCGCCAGCAAGGAAGACCTCTTCCTGAGCCTGCTCGAGGCCGTGGCCGAGCGCATCCGCGCCGAGATGGGCGCGCTCTTCGAGCAGTTCGACGTGGACGACGTGCCCGGCTCGGTCCAGGCGATATTCGCCGACCGGCGCGCCGCGATAGGCGACTACGGTCCCGCTTTGCGCACCATCGTGCTGGCCGTGGCGCACAACCCCACGCTCCTCGAGGCCTACCGCGACGCGGTGGCGCTGCCCATGCGAGAGAAGATCACGGACCTGGTCATGCGTGTGGACCGGCGCTACGGCATCGAGCGTCCGGCCCAAGAGCGCGACGCCCTCGTGCGCACGCTCGTGAGCCTCGCAGTGGGCGCGATGGTGACCTCGGTGGTCCTGGGCGACGAGCCGGACACGGCCACGGCTACCGTCGCCATGCGGATCATGGGCTGGGGCGATCCCGGCTCTCAGTGAGCTCCGCGCCCGCGCACGGACCTCGCGGAGTTGCGCACCAGGACCGTTGCGACGCGGGCCTCGGAGCCGAGCGCATCGCCGGTCCGGTGCAGCACCGGCGGCCGATGCGTCGCCATCCTGCGGCGAACCGGCCTGGCGCGCCTGAAGGACGGTTGCGACTCATCGGGGATCGCGTTCTCGGCGTAGAAACGCCAGCCGTCTATGACGATGGCCATGACGGCGGCGAAGGTGAACGTCACATAGGCGGGCCACCGGATGCCCGCGACGGCCACGGCACCCCAAACGACGGCTAGCGAGCCGATGAAGCTCACGGCCGCCCACTCGAGCTCACGGCGTGTGTTCGTGTCCACGATGGCACCCCCCGGTCCATTCCTGCATTCCGCGGCCCTCGGCATGCTCGTGATGAGCGCCGCTCCGCACGCTGTACCTACCGCCGAGGTGACGCCGCGGCGTCGGAGTGCCGGACGGACGGCAGGAAACGGCCGCTGGAAGGGAGAGGCGGCCCCGGAAACGGGGCCCTGTAACGATCTAGCCGGACCCGAGGGGGGCACGGGTCCGGCCCGATCCATAGGGTACGGGCAGGGCTCCCGAGGAGGGGGGCTCGATAGAAGCCCCGCGCACACATACCCTAGTCCGTTTCTACCCGAATTGAGACCGAACTACCATCCTTTTTCCGCGGTCCCGCGCGCGAGCCTCGAAGCCGCCGCGCGGGCCGCATGCACACCGCTGGCCGAGGACTGGACGAGGCCGCGCGTGACCCCGGCGCCGTCGCCGATCGCGTACAGGCCCTGAGCCCGCGTCATGAGATCGCGGTCGAGCTCCAGGCGCGACGAGTAGAACTTGACCTCGACGCCGTACAGGAGCGTGTCCGGCCCCTCGAGGCCGGGCACGATCGCCAGCCATCGCGTCGCAGGAACTCCAGGATGTCCACGAGGTGGCGATACGGCAGGACGAACGCGAGGTCTCCCGGCGCCGCCGACGGCATGCTGGGCACGATGCCGCCCTCGGCGATGCTCTCGGGTGTGGAGCGATGTCCCGCCTCGAGGTCGCCCAGGCGCTGCACGAGGATGCCGTCTCCCAGCAGGTTGGCCAGGCGCGACACCGACTCGCCGTAGATGATGGGCTCGTGGAACGGTTGGGTGAACCGCTGGCTCACGAGCACGGCGAAGTTGGTGAGAGCGGTGCGCTTGTGGGCGAACGAGTGGCCGTTGACGGTCACCACGTCGCCGTAGCTCTCGCACGTCACCTCGCCGTACGGATTCATGCAGAACGTGCGCACGTCATCGCCGAACGACGGCGTGCGGTACAGCAGCTTCGCCTCGTAGAGCGGTTCCGTGAGCGGCTCCATGATCCGAGCGTCGCACTCCACGCGCACGCCGATGTCCACGGCGTTGCTCACGAGCCCCAGGCCCAAGAGCTGCGCCTGAGCGGCGAGCCACTCGGACCCTTCGCGGCCCGGTGCGGCGACGACGGCCCGCGCCGCCACCTGCCTGCCGTCGGCCAGCAGCACGCCGGTGGCACGGGTGTCCTCGGCAAGGATGCGGGCTACCGCGACGTCGGTGCGCACGGTGACCCCGCTGGCTTCCAGCGCCGTGCGCATGGCCTGGAGGACGGCCGGCGAGCGGTCGGTGCCCAGGTGCCGGACCCGCATGGGCACGAGCGTCATCCCCGCCTCGGCGGCCTGGTCCACGAGACGCGCGGTCGTGGCTTCGTCGGGGCCGTGGACCTCGCGGGTGGCTCCGAACTCGACCCAGAGGCCGTCGGCGTACGCGAGCAGCTCCTCGAGCTCGGCGTCGTCCACGTAGTCGGACAGCCAGCCGCCCACCTGCGTGGTGAGCGTGAGCTTGCCGTCCGAGAACGCACCCGCCCCTCCCCAGCCGGTCATGATGGCGCACGTGGAGCAGTGGACGCAGCCGTGCTGCTTGGCGGGGCAGTCGCGGCGCTCGATCGCGTGGCCTTTCTCGACCATGAGGATGTCGGTGATCCCCAGGCGCACGAGCTCGAGCGCGGCGAAGATGCCGGCGGGGCCGGCGCCGACGATCACGACGTCGTAGCGATCGGCGACGGGCAGTAGCGGTCGAGGCATGTGCGTCCTTCCGGGTCGCGTGGCACCTGGGCTCGGTGGCGCCGGGCATGCGCACTTGAACGTACCCATGCGCGGCGGGGTGTTTCGCTCGCGAGCCGTGACGTGCACCATGGTGTCGTTGGAAAGGAGCGTCATGGCCGCGTCGAGCAGCATCACCATCTACTGCACGCCCACCTGTCTGTACTGCGAACAGGCCAAGGCGTACATGAAGGAGCACGGCTTCGAGTTCGCCGAGGTCGACGTCGCGGCCGACCGCGCGGGCCTGCGCGAGATGGTGCTCATGACCGGCCAGCGCGCCGTGCCGGTGATCCGCGTGGGCGAGAAGGCGATGGTTGGTTGGCACCCGGCGGAGTTCCGGAAGCTGGTCTCGCGGGCGGTGTAGGGGGTGCGCTTGGCGGCGGGGGCTCGCCGGGGGCCCGATGGGGGGTCCGGCGCTCGGGCAGTCCTTGCAGGGGGCCCTCGCCGCTTCGCGGCTCCCCCTGCTGCGGAACTCGCTCCGGACCCCCCATCGGGCCCCCGGCAGCGAGGCTGATGGACGTCTCTCAACAATGGGCGTGAGGTCGGATTTGGTGTCGGCCGGGTGTTGCGGGCAGCTGTGAGGAGCGGGGGCGCCAAGCGGGGGCGCTTGCGCGGGCCGCTGCCCAGAAACCACGGAATCTGTGGACACTGTGGATAGTCCGTGACGGCCCTGCTCGCTGAGCGTGCGGACCCTGTGGACAGCGCCGGGCGGCCCGTTGCTACGCGCGTCCCCCGATGGTTCGATGCTTCGTGTCAGACCGCACGTGTACGCTCGCTACACGGACAGATCCGGACCTCAGCCTGTCAGGAGACTCGCGTATGGACGTGGTACGGCGACGTACCGACGAGTCCGCGTTCGGCGGCTTCGCCCAGCGCATACCACCCCATAACCTCGAGGCGGAGATGTCCGTGCTCGGCGCGATGCTCCTGTCCGCGGAGGCGGTGGAGGTCGGCCTCAAGGACCTCCGTGCCGAGGACTTCTCGCGCGCGGGGCACGCGACGATCTTCGACGCCGTGGGCCATCTCGCGAACCGCGGCGAACCTGTGGACGCCATCACGGTCGCCGACCGCCTGGAAGCCTCGGGCGATCTGGAGCGCGTGGGCGGCAAGCCGTACCTGCTGGACATCACCAACACGGTCCCCACCGCCGCCAACGTCCGCTACTACGCGGAGATCGTGAAGCGCACTTCGCTGCTCCGCCGCCTCATCAAGGCGGGGACACACGTCGCCCAGCTGGGCTACGAGCCGCCCGACGACGTCGACGCCGTGGTGGAGCAGGCGGAAAAGGCCGTCTTCGACGTCACGCAGGCGCGCATCGAGAACAACTTCGCGGAGCTCAAGGACCTCATCACCACCAACCTGGTTGATCTCAAGGCTCTGTCGGAGCGCAAGGAGCACATCAGCGGCGTGCCCACCGGGTTCAAGGATCTGGACAAGATCCGTGGGGCCTGCAGCCCAGCGACCTGGTGATCCTGGCGGCGCGGCCCTCGGTGGGCAAGACGGCGCTCGCGCTCAACATCGCCGTGAACGCGGCGCGCTATGGACACCCGGTCGCGCTGTTCAGCCTCGAGATGTCGGCGCTACAGCTCACCATGCGCATGCTGTGCTCCGAGGCTCGGGTCAACGCGCACAAGATGCGCTCGGGCCACCTGGGCGGCGAGGACTGGATGGGCCTGCTCAAGTCGGTCTCCGCGCTCACCGAGTTCCCTGTGTACGTGGACGACACGCCGTCCGCATCGCTCATCGAGATCCGGGCCAAGGCCCGCCGCCTCCTCCGGGACAAGCCCACCGGCCTGATCATCGTGGACTACCTGCAGCTCATGGCGTCGCAGGGCCGCCGCTCCGAGAACCGTCAGGTAGAGATCGCGGAGATGAGCCGAGGCCTGAAGGTCCTGGCCAAGGAGCTCAACGTGCCGGTGCTCGCGCTGTCGCAGCTGTCGCGAGCGGTCGAGCAGCGTGCGGACAAGCGCCCCATGCTCTCCGACCTGCGCGAGTCGGGCGCGATCGAGCAGGATGCCGACGTGGTCATGTTCATCCACCGGGACAATCAGGACCCCGAGTGGAAGGGCGAGGCGGAGATCATCGTCGCCAAACACCGAAACGGGCCCACCGACAGCTGCCGGTTGAGCTTCATCGACACGTACACCAAGTTCGGGGATATGGCGCGGGGGGCATAGCGGTTCGACGCGGGGGCGTACCGCTGGCAGCGCCGGCCTCGGGGCGCGACGGAGCCCGGCACTGAGTGTGCCGGGCTCCGTGGCTCTCGGTCCTGGGCTGGAGCCCCGCGGTGCGGGCCCCTCGGGACTAGGCCTCGGTGGCCTCTTCCTCGATAGCCTCTTCGAGGCCCGCCTCCATGGCGGCCGCATCAGCGGCCTCCTCGGCAGCGCCCTCGTCCATGGCCTCGATCGCGGCTTCGTCGGTGGGCTCGGCCGGTGCCTCGGCGGTCTGGGCGGGAGCGGCCACGGCGGCCGGAGCGGCCTGGGCAGCCTCGCCACCCGCGGGGGCGACCACGACGATGACCTCGGCACGGACATCCGTGTGGAGGCGTACCTCTACGGGATGCTCGCCGAGCGTCTTGATGTGGCCGTGCACGTCGAGCTTCTTGCGATCGATGTCCACCTCCAGCTGCTGGAGGATGGCGTCCTCGATCATCGTGCCAGTGACGGAGCCGAACAGGCGGCCACCCTCACCGGCGTTGGCCTCGATGGTCACGCGCTGCCCGTTGAGCCGGGCGGCGATGCCCTCGGCGTCGGACCTGCGGGCGGTCTCACGCTTCTCGATGTTGGCGCGGCGCGCCTCGAGCTGCTTGACGTTGCCCTGCGTGGCCTCGACGGCGAGCTTGCGCGGAAGGAGGTAGTTCACGGCGTAGCCGCGCGCGACGTCGACGACGTCGCCCTCATGCCCCTTCCCTTTGATCTCGTCGAGGAGGATCACTTTCATCGGTCTTACTCCTTGCTCGCGCGTCCCGGTAGGACGCGTCGTCTTCGTTCGTTCTCTCCGGCCGCACTCTGGAAGTGCGCGCCGGTTCCATCCGCTAGCGCGTTTCCGGGCTGCTCTCGCCGTCCCTGGGCAGTCTGCGCAGGTTCAGCCAAGTGTCCACGAGGCCCGCGAGCGTGAGCAGCGGGATCAGCCACTCGATGAGGAGCGCCACCGCGATCGCGAGGACGCGGCCCCACCGGGGCACTTCGAAACGCTGCATGAGGAAGAGCGCGATGCCCACCCCCTGGAGCGTGAGCAGCGGTACCGCCACGGTGATGAGGTTGCCCCCCAAGACCGTTAGGCCGTTGCTCCAGACTCCCTTGGTCACTATGCCGCCGGCGAGAAGCGCGATGCCCGCGATGAGGGGCACGAGCGCGTAGCTCGAGATCTCCAGCGTCGTGAGCTTGGGCAGCGCGTTGGCGCTGACCCCGGCCCTGCGCGCGGCCGCCGTCATCGCCACCGTGGACAGGACGCCGGTGGCCCCGGATGTGACCACGAGCGCGCCCGGCATGGTGGCGAGCATCAGCAGGTACAGCTGCGCGGCATCGACCTTCGCGCTGGCGGTCGTGGTGCTTGCCGCGCCCAGCGAGCGGGCAGCCTCGAGACTCTGGTTCACCATGGTCTCGAAGAAGGCCACGAGCGATTGGTGCGCGACGGCCGCAGCCAGAGCGAAGTACGCGATCATCACGCACAGCACCACGGCCGAGATGACCACGGTGACCGCTACGGCATCGCGCTTCTGCAGTACCCTCGCGCCCAGCGGCCCGGCTATCAAGAGCACCGGCGCCCACAGGGCGAAGCCGAACAAGCCGTTCAGCGGGACCATGAGCGCGCACGTAGCACCTGCCACGAGCCACCCCCACAGATCGCCGAAACGGTACGTGATCAGCGCCAGGGCGAACGCCGCCAACGGCACTCCCACGAAGGGCAGTACCGGTATGACGTACGCCGCCATGACGGTTCCCACCGCCAGCAGCGCCAGATCGCGGATGTCAGCTGCGCGTGAACGCATCAGCGCTTGCGGTCGACCCTCGTGTTGACCACGGGGACCGTGTACGGCACCAGCGCCATCTCGCGAGCGCGCTTGATGGCGCCGGCGAGCTCGTGCTGATGCTGGGCGCAGTTGCCCGACACACGGCGCGGCTTGATCTTGCCGCGGTCGGTCATGTACTTACGCAAGGTCTGGGTGTCCTTCCAATCGATGTAGGTCACCTTGTCCTTGCAGAAGAAGCAGATCTTCTTCTTAGGCTTGCGGGCGTAGTCGCTCGCCATGTCGAACCTCCTTCTGGGCTCCGGTTATGTCCGGCCGCCCCTTGCGCGGGCCGATGACGGTAGTCACCGCAGCGCGTGTAGTCGTCTCTAGAACGGGATCTCCTCGTCGTCCACCTCGACGCCGCCCAAGTCGGCAGCGGCGCCGCCGAACGAGCGGCCTGCCGAAGCCGGGGCGGCGGCAGTGGCGGCGGCGGGACGATCCTGACGGTACGAACCGCTGTTGTCGCCACCAGCGGCCGAGGACAGGAACTCGATGTCGTCGATGGTGATGTCTACCTTCGAGCGCTTCTCGCCGGCGGGGGTCTCCCACGTGCGGTGCTCGAGCTTGCCCACCACGGCGACCTTCTTGCCCTTGACGAGGTACTGAGCGATCTTCTCGCCGCGCTCCCCGTACATGTTCATGTCGAAGTAGTTGGGCTTGTCTTCCCAGTCGCCTGTCTGCGGATTCTTGCGGCGATCGTTCACCGCGATCCGCATGGACGTGACGGGGAACCCGCTGGGCAGCGTGCGAACCTCGGCATCAGCGACCAAGTTGCCGATGAGGATGACCTTGTTCATTCCATGCACCTCCTCGCGAACCGCTCCAGCGGCCCGCGACATCATGTCCGCTAATCCAGGTCGTCGCGACGGACGATCATGTAGCGGACGATCGGGTCCGTGATGTGGAGGACGCGATCGAGTTCCGCTATGGAATCGACAGGTGCGTGGAACTGGAGGACCTGGTAGTCCCCGTCGGTGAGCCCATCGATCTCGTAGGCGAGCTTGCGCTTTCCCCACGGATCCTCGGAATCGACGACTCCCTTGCCATCCGTGATGACCGTCTTGACTTTGGTCATCGTGGAGGCCTGGGCCTCTTCGTCGAGCCCGGGATTCAAGATGAGCATGACTTCGTAAGCCTTCACGTGTTCACCTCCTCTGGACTGATCGGCCCCGGGACCCGTGAAGGCGCCGCCCGGAGCAGGAAGGACACGGAAGTCTACCATCGCGGCGCACGTCCTCACAAGCGCACCCGCCTCGATGGCGACCGTTCCCTCGCATCCGACGGGTCAGGTCCTTGTCCGGACCGGGCTCGTCGCGAGCTGAGCATGGGGTTCCCGCTTCTTGCGCACCGCGGCCGCGATCAGTCCCGATGCCGCGATACTAGCGAGCAGGTATGACACGACCGAGACGAGCGCACGGTCGCGAGCCTGGACGGCTCTCACGAGCCCGCCCCAGGTGATCGCAGGCCGTGCCGGGGTGCTGCCCGCTCGGACGCCCGCTCCCACGCGCGCCGCTCGCGCAGCGGGCGCGGAGGTCGCGCGGGAGAGCGGCGCCCCGAGCGCGCCCGAGCGCGCGGCGCCTACGGATCCCCTCCCGGCGTGAGCCGTCGTAGCGCGCGGCGCGGCCGCGCCGGCCGGGCCGCCCGCGGACTGCGCGCCCGCGACCTGGCCGGCGTCGGGAGCGGGCCCACGCGCACTCTGCGGGGCGGGAGGCGCAGGCTCCGAGGCCGGCTCGGGCGCCGGAGCGGTGCCGGGCGCGGGAGCGGGCGCATCCGGTGCCTCGGCGACCGGAGGTGCGAAGAGGCTGAGCGGGTCCTCATACAGGCTCCCGCTGCGCACGCTCACGTGCAGGTGGGAGGCGGCGACCGACCCGTCCCCCGCCTCGGCCACGGAGCCGAGCTCCTCGCCGCGGCTCACGCTAGCGCCCTGCGTCACCGACGCGTTCGCGAGCGGCATCAGGGTGACCTTGTCGCCGGTGTCCGCTCGCATCGTTACGGCGAGCGCGGTGCCCCCGTCTTCGGACGGGACCCGGCCCACGAATGCGACCGTGCCCGCGGCTGGAGCGACCACCGCCGCGCCGGCGTCCGCCGCGAGGTCGGCCCCGCTGTGCGTTCGCGACGCGCCTCCTTGCGAATACGACGCGCCGAATCCCAGCAGCACGCCGCTCGCGCTGCGCAGCGGCCAGGCCGCCGCGGCGTCCGCGGCGCGGCAAGCACCGCCGTGACCGGCGAACGCGAACGCGAACGCGACGAGCGTCACGAATACACCGACGGGCAGGGACAAGGATCCAGGACCGCGCATGGGGACCAGCGACCTTCCGGGTACGAGACGGCTGACCGAGCCGGCCGATCGTCGCATCCGGACCTTTACCGTCTCCGACCCCGGGCGCACCGGGATGTGACTAGGCCCGCGCCCGGAGACGGCCCCGATC
This sequence comes from uncultured Coriobacteriia bacterium, assembly GCA_963768865.1. Taxonomy (GTDB): domain Bacteria; phylum Actinomycetota; class Coriobacteriia; order Anaerosomatales; family CAVYJL01; genus CAVYJL01. Next base: position 54,906 of record CAVYJL010000013.1, read on the forward strand.
GGGCCCTCGGCACTCCTGCTACTGGAGTGCCCCCGCGATGTCGCTGAGCACCGCGTCGTCCACCGGGCCGGTCCCCCCGAGCACCGTCGCGCTCGTGACCTGGGACTTGTTGGCCACGAGGAACTGGTACGAGGGCAGCGGCAACGAGAACGTGGTAGTCAGCAGGAGCACCCCTCGCTGGGAACCCGCGACCGAACTCCCGGAGAGAGCGTCGGGGAACGTCACGCCGGTCGCTACCGCGACATACGACGCCAGCGACCACGTCCGGCTCATGCCGTAGCCGGCGATCAGGGCCGCGGTGTCGTAGCGGTTCACGCCGCCCTCGCGCACCGACGTGACACCTGGCAGCGCGTCCACGGAGGTCTCCACCGCGGCCGAGACGGCGCCCGTGCCTCCGCAGATGATCACGTTGGAGATCCGTCGGCGGTGATCGCCCCCTGCGCGGAGGGAGACAGCGCGGCCGTGCGCGTGAGCAGGACCGGGACGCCGGCCGAGTACGCGAGGGGCCGGCGGCCAGGGCGTCGGCGAAGTCGTCACCGCGCGCCAGGAACGCCTCACCGATGAACGAGGCGCCCGTGATGCCCTTGATGTCGTCCGCGACCTTTGCCGCCGTGGCGTACCGGTCGATGCCCTCGTGACGAACGATCGTATAGCCGAGGTCGTGAAGCGCTGTGCCCACAGCCGTGGACACCGCCCCCGTGCCCCCGACGATGTGCACGGTCTTGGTGGGCTGGCCTTCCATCACGCGCGCCAGCTCGGCCGACGTCGCCGACGGCAGCGAATCGGGACGGGTGAGCAGCAGCGGGCCGTGCAGCACGCCCGCGAGCCCCGACCCGGACAGCGCGTCGGGGAAGTCGGCGCCGCTCACGACCACCGCCTCCGACGCGCTGCCCGATCCGAACACCGACTGGGAGCCCAGTGCGGCCGTCTCGTAGCGAATCCGCGCCGGCCACACGCAGCACCGGCACCCGCGCCGCGGACACCGTGAACGCGTCGCCCGCCCCGTTCAGTGCCGAGGTGATCTGGATGGGCGTGCCGTTGGCATCGGCCATGGTGATGGCCTCGTTGGCCCAGCCGGAGCCGTTGATGGGCCCCGTGGTCCCGTTCACCGTGACCGAGCACGTCGTGAAGGAGGACGGCCCCACAAGGGGCAGCGGCAGCACGCTGCTGCCCGACGAGGGCGCTTCCATGATCGCACTCGCCCGAGCTGCGTTGCGCCACGTTGCCCCCCGGCACCGTCTGCGTGGTCGTGAACGATTGCGCGGTCGTGCTGTTGGTGAGGCTGAGCGCGAACATGTTCCCCGTGACCCAGCGGACCTCGGCCACCATCACGTCACCCGGATGCACGTCGATCGTGCCTATGGTGACGGGCATCGCCGGATAGATCTCGTACCAGGCCGAGTACTGAGCGGTGCCCCCCGACCACTGCTGGAGCGTTCCGATCTGCTCCACCGTCGTGCTGCTGAAACCGTCGATCCCCACCCAGTTGGAGGAGAACGAGGATCCGGTCCGCCCGTGACCTGCGGCACCACCCAACTGCCCTTCACATCGCTCACCACTTGGCTGGAGCCGCTGGGGAACGACGTCTGGACCGCGTAGCCCGACCAGTTGGAGCTCATCGTCGTGGACTCGACCGACGGCGGTACCGAGAGGGGCGCCGGGCCGCGGCCGCCGGGGCGCGGTGCCGGGATGAGCGGGTGCATGTGTGTCGCCGAGGCAGCGGTGCGGGCCGTCACGGCGGGGCGCGCCGCCAGGGCCTGTCCCGCCGGCATCGCGAGGGCGATGAGGACGGTGACGACGATCGCGATGAGACGCTTCACTGTGGCTCTCCTTGGCACGGCGCGATGGCGGCTCCTTCATCCATGCCCATACGAGCGGCACCGGTCGCTGGCACGTGCCGCTCGGGAGCCGCGCCGGCGCGACCCCGTTGCATGGGTCGGGCCGCCCACAGAGGCGGCCCGGAGAGATTCGGATGGAGCGGGCAACGGGTCTCGAACCCGCGACCTACAGCTTGGGAAGCTGTCGCTCTACCAACTGAGCTACGCCCGCGTCGCTGCGGCCCTAGGGCCGCGCGTCGGCCATTGTAGGCCGAGGGGCGGGCCTGCGGCAACGCGGGCCTGGTGACGCCAGTGGGCGCGGCGGGCGGGCTCGACGTTCGCGAGCCCGCGCGGGCCGCCTGGAACGAACAGCGGGCATCGTCGCCATTTTGCTTTCGGAAACAAGTTTCACACTTATTTTTGCTCTCGGATTGACATTTTTCAGGTCGAAAATCAGCTGTGACAGATCTTCAATTGAATAAATATCATGATGAGGCGGAGGGGAGATCAAGTGTAATACCTGGTATTGAATACCGTGTTTTTGCAATGATCTTATCAACTTTATGTCCGGGAAGCTGACCTCCTTCTCCGGGTTTTGCACCCTGAGCAATTTTTATCTGAATTTCATCGGCATTAACAAGGTAATCAGTAGTTACACCAAATCGTCCGCTGGCAACCTGTTTGATTGCACTTCTGACACTATCTCCGTTTTCAAGAGGTTTGAATCGTTCCGGATCTTCACCTCCTTCACCTGTATTGCTTCGTCCACCGATCCGGTTCATTGCAATAGCAAGTGTTTCATGTGCCTCACGGCTTATTGAACCATACGACATTGCACCGGTAACAAACCGCTTCATTATCTTTTCAACAGGTTCAACTTCTCAATTGGAATAGGATTCTTTTTTATTCTTAAGCAATCCTCTTATAAATCCGGGACTTGCAGTATTCTGCATTTACCAGCGTGCTGTATTCTTTGAATTTATTGTAATCAGCTGTTCTTGTACTCCATTGAAGAAGAGAAATTGTTTCAGGATTCCATGCATGATGTTCACCATGTTTTCTGTATGAATAAACTCCTTCAGTAAGAATTTCAGGCTGCTGTTCATCAATGAAATGCTTTTCTGTGAGGAATAAGAACCTCTTCGGCAATTTCTTCCATGCCAATTCCGCCAATCCTTGAAATTGTTCCTGCAAAGTATTTATTAATTACATCAGGGTGAATACCAACTGCTTCAAATATCTGTGATGAACGGTAACTTCTGAGTGTACTGATACCCATTTTTGACATTATCTTCAGGATTCCTTTATTGATAGAATTGATATAGTTTTCTTCTGCTTTCTGATAATCGAGCTGAATAGCTTTTTCCTTAACAAGTTTGTCGATGACTGCAAAGCTCATATATGGATTTATAATGCTTGCTCCATAACCGAAAAGAAGGGCAAAATGCATTACCTCACGAGGTTCGGCCGATTCCACAACAATATCAATCTGCATCCTCTTTCGCTTTTTAATAAGATGATGATGTACTGCCGATACAGCCATCAATGAAGGAATTGGAGCAATATTTTCACTAATGCCACGGTCGGAAAGAATGATATAATTTTTTCCTTCATCAACAGCTTTTTCTGCATCATTACATAATTGTTCCACAGCATTCTGCAATCCTTCGGCACCTTTTGTGCATCAAAATGCATATTGCAGGTTGGCAGCTGAGAATCCTTTATATCTCAGGTTTTTAACTACCTGGAAGTAAGTATTTGATATGACGGGATTTCTGAACCGCACCATTTTTACATGATCGGGTGATGTCTCAAGAAGGTTTTGCTGCAAAGAACCCAGATAACCTGAAAGAGTCATTACCAGTTCCTCCCTGATAGGATCGATTGGAGGATTTGTA